>DATKMH010000040.1:0-607311 GCA_035541975.1 Occallatibacter sp.
ATGCGCCAGTCACCCTCGACAGAGCCGTCAGTCAAGTTGCATTTGCCGCTGGCCAGGTTGTTCACAGCTGCGACCGCTGTGGCCCAGTCGGCTTGGATGCAATTGGCTGCCTTGAGCCACACGAGACCGGTCATGGCATCAGTGACCGTGCCATTGCCGTTATCGAGGAAGCGAGGTGAAACCAACGGCACGCCGATCTGCAACGTTGCATCGTCGCCTGCCGTCAGCGGAGGCTGAAAGATTCCGGTGGCCTGCAACCTGGTGGTGCCGTTGCCCTGGCCGCGGACCGCCCACACGCCATTTTTCGAAAGCAACTTTAGATTTTGCACGCCATCGTTGACGTACCGTCCATCGGTGATGCGAATAGCCCATGCTTGGGGCGAGCCTTGGTCACCGCCAAAGTAGCCACTCGAGGTCCAGTACACGATTGGCTGAACGTTAGTGAATTGGATATTCGGGGCGAGGGCCGGATTGCTGGCCGAAACATCGATGATGCTCTCGAGTTCCGCGAGGTTCGGCAGGCGCCATTTGCCGGCAGTGGACCCGTCGCTCAGGCCGCATGCGCCGCTTGCCAATTGATTCGCGTCATTGAGTGCGGTCGCCCAAACATCGGGAGCGAAGCAGCCGGCGTTTTTGAGCCAGATGAGGCCGGTTAGGCTGTCAGTGATGGTTCCATCGCCATTGTCCGTAAACCGGTCGCCCGGCCATGCAATTCCTTTCGCAAGTGCGCCGTCGTCTCCCGGTGCGTAGCTCGCGGTTTGGCCCGTCGCCGCAAGGCTTACCGGAGCATTGGTGCCATCGTAGGCTGCGAAGTTGGCGCCGGTGAGGGAGGCATTCGGCAACGAGATGAAATCGATGACGGCGAAGTACATGGCTACGCCGAAGGGCGACGGCTCGATGAACTGGCCGGTGTGATCGAAGCGCTCGACCTTCGCATTCGCATTTCCGGAAGCGAGTACCGGGTAGAAGCCGTAGCCTTTCTTATTTACGTAGATCTGATAGTCGGCGGGGACATCGCCCGAGGCGCTCAATCCAGAAAAGCTGTAGTTGCCGTTGGCGTCAGTACTCGCGGTTGCAACGACGATGTTGCTGTTTGTAAGCCAAAGTGTAACCGTGACGCCGGCAAGCGGCGCGCCGTTGAACGTCACCGTGCCTGACGCAGTGTTGGTTGGCGGTGGAGTGCCGGGGTTCGTCATTCCTGAGCCATTCGCGATTCCCGCACTACATCCGTTCAATGTGCATAGCATGAAAGCGAGCGCCATCCAACAAATCAACTGTCGCATTGGTTCCTCCTTGCGAAAGATGCTTCCGTCGAAAATGCAGCGGCGGTCAAACGGCAGCCGCAGCCAGTGTTACCTGAGTGATCAAAGATCTCTCATCGACCGCGCGCAGGCTTTCGCCAGAGGCTTTCACCGACAAATCTCCCTTTGGTAACGCGGAACGCTGCGCAAGGCGCTGAAGCGCGCTTTGCTAGAATGACTAGGAAAATCAAGGATTTATTGAGGCTTGCGTGGTTCTTGAACTGGAAGGGCGGCTCGGCGAACGTCTTCGCGCCGTTCTGAAAGAAAAATACGAGCTTGAAATCGGGAACATCCCGTTGGAGACACCGCCCGATCTGCGGCTCGGCGAGATTGCGACGCCGATTGCGTTCGAGCTGGCGCGAAAGCTGCGGAAGGCGCCGAAGATTATTGCGCAGGAGATTGTTGCTGCGCTTGGTGCGGTCGCGGGCTTCGATCGGTTTGAGGTCGCGGGCGCGGGATACATCAACGCATTTCTGGATCGGGGAGCTGCGGTCAGATTGATTGTGGAAACCCACCCTAGCGACAAAGGCGCGAGCGGCGGGACGGTGGGACACGCGCGTGGTCATGCGCTCGTGGAGCACACCAGCATCAATCCAAACAAGGCTGCGCACATCGGGCATTTGCGGAATGCGATTCTGGGCGACACGTTTGTGCGGTTGCTGCGGGGCGCAGGGTACAAGGTTGACGTGCAGAACTACATCGACAACACCGGCGTGCAGGTTGCGGATGTTGTGGTCGGGTTTCTGCATCTCGAAAAGAAGACTGCGGAGCAGGTCCGCTCGGTGCTCGCGGAGCTTGCGCGCTCCGGAGAGCGCATCGATTACTACTGCTGGGATCTTTACGCGCGCACATCGCAGTGGTACTCGGAGGGATCGGCGGGAGAGCAGGCGGCGCGCAAGCAATTGAGACTCGACACTCTGCATGCGATTGAGCATGGCGGCAACGAAACCGCTGAAATCGCCGACCTGATTTCGACGGCAGTCTTGCGGCGGCATCTTGAGACGATGCTGAGGCTTGGCATCGAATATGACTTTCTGCCGCGGGAGAGCGAGATTCTTCACCTGAAATTCTGGGAAGCGGCTTTTGAAAAGCTGAAGCAGTCGGGCGTGCTCTATTTCGAGAACGAAGGCAAGAACAAGGGCTGCTGGGTGATGGCGCGGCCCGGCGCGGCAACGGAATCTCCGGAGCGCGAGAACGCCGCAACCAAAGACGCTCAGCGAACGGACGAAGACGCGAAAGTGATTGTGCGGTCGAACGGCACCGTGACTTATGTCGGCAAGGACATCGCATATCACTTGTGGAAGTTCGGGTTGCTGGGGCGCGACTTCGGCTACAAGAGATTCTTTATGTATCCAGATCATGAGTGCTGGATTTCGGCGGAGACCGGCGAGCGGGACCATGCGCATTTTGGCGGCGCAACGGCGATTTACAACGTGATCGATGCGCGGCAGGCAGATCCGCAGGCCAATGTGATCCAAGCGCTGCGCGGCATGGGATACACAGGACAGGCTGACCACTACACGCACTTCAGCTACGAAATGGTCGCGCTCACGCCACGGTGCGCGGTCGAGCTCGGCTACAACGTTTCTGAGGAAGACCAGAAAAAATCATATATCGAAGTGAGTGGGCGCAAGGGCTTCGGCGTGAAGGCCGACGATTTGATCGACAAGCTGATCGCAGCCACTCGCGCCGAAGTGGATGCGCGCCAGACTTCGAGCGATGAGGCGATGCGCCAGAAGATTGCCGAGCAAACTGCGATTGGCGCGCTGCGTTATTTCATGCTGAAATACACGCGCAATTCGGTGATTGCTTTCGATTTCAAGGATGCGTTGAGCTTCGAAGGTGAGACTGGGCCTTACATCCAGTACGCGGTGGTGCGCATTCGCAATATTTTTCGCAAGGGCGGAACGACGGCGGAAGCGGTGCTAGCGGAGTTTGCGGGCCTTGCAGGCGGCAGCCTTTCGGATTTTCTCCGTGGAGAGGACAACGAGGACATTTGGGCGCTGTGGCTGCGAGCGGGGCGGTTTTCAATGGTTTTGGAGCAATGCATTGCGACGTCGGAACCCGCGCATCTGGCACGGCATGCGTTCCAGCTGGCGCAGGAGTTTGCGAATTTCTACCATCGCCATCACATTCTGACGGAGGAAGACCCGGCGCGCAAAACGTTTCTACTTGCCACTGCGGCGGTCACGCTGCGCGAGCTGGTACGCTCGCTGGCGCTGCTGGGAATTGAAAGCCCGGAAGCAATGTAAGGGGCAGCTTTCAGCTATCAGCCGCGCCCGATCAAGACCTGGTTCATGGAAGCAGTCTCCAGACATTCCGGGGCCTATTGCCAAGTCTGCCTCTGAGACTCGACAATTCCCGAGAGTGGTCTGACCAGTTGGCGCATTCACGAGCGCGCCGCGCCCGACCTCAAACAGATGTATCGAGGGCTCGCCATGCGCCGATCTCGCCTCGTCATTTTCTTTTGCCTCGTCGCTGGAGTAGCCGCGGCTTGTGCGGCCTGTTCCCAGGTACCGACTGAGTACGCGCCGCCCGCGACGACATCGATTCTTCCGCCGAATGCGCACTCTGAAGAGCCCGGCCTGCTGTTTTATCTTTCCGGCGATCACGATTTAAACGCCGATTATGCGGCTGGCGGCAATCCAGTGCCTAACTACATGCACGACGTAAAGATTGTGCCCAACGGCGTGAACGGTTCTTACATTCAGTGCGGCAACAATCAACTGCTCTCTTACTGGGCGCCGGGCAACATTTACTCGCAGCGCGGCACGCTTTCGTTCTTCTGGCGCGCGCGCGATCCGCTCGACGAAACCGAGTTTCCGGTTTTCCGCGTGGGATTTGCGGACCACTCCAGTTGGGATATGGTGTGGCTCCGCATCGACTGGAACGGCCACGGCTTTGATGCGTTTGTGACGGACGTGAACCTAGGCCGCACGCGAGTGTCGGTGCAATTGCCAAACTTGCCCAAGCCAGACCAGTGGCTGCATCTCGCGCTCGGATGGGACCAAACCAGCGGCATTCGTTTTTATATCGACGGCAAGTTAATGGCGACGAAGGAGGCAACGGGCCTGTTCGACACGGGCCTTGATCAGTTCGGTCCGCATTCGCGCGTGATCGGGCCGACAGGTGTTGAAAGTTCTTACAGCTACGATCGCGGCGGTGACATTGACGAGCTGCGGATTTACGACCGGATGCTTTCGGACGACAACATTGCCGGACTCGCGAAGAATCAGATTCCGCAAAACATTCCGCCGCTGGTTCGCACTGTGGCCACCGGAATTGCTCCCGCTGAAGAGGCCGCGCCCATTGTGCCGAGCGAAGGACGGTTCGATTCGGGCTCGGGCCACGCGACCGACTGGCAGCAGGAATGGGATCTTAAATACGGATGGAACCGGCACGGCGACGACCCGGTGCTGCTCAACGAGGAGTACACCACTGTGCGCAAGGTGGAGATTCACGACGTGTACGATCTCGATCGCTGGTGGTGGCGCGCCACGGATGGCATTCGCGAAACTACGTGGCCCGGTGTCTACAACCGCTCGCGCCTGATCGGGCGCGACGACTATTTCGAGCTGCCCGATTGGGATTGCTACTCTCTTTCAGGAAAGACCGTCACCTTTAACATGCCGGACGAGCCATGGAACCATCTTGAGATCGAAGGCGGCGCGTGGGGAACGTGGACACTGCTCGCACACGACAAGGAAAAAGCAACGGACTTGGAATCGACGCTTTTCGTTCGTCCGAAAGGACAGGAGGCAACCTACAACCAGTTCGCCTCGCCGATCACCGGGCAGAAAATTCGATTTGTGAATGTTGAGCAGGAGCAGCCGCTCGGCGAAGTGTCGGCCTACTACGTGCACCCCGGAATGGAGCCGGCGGGCGTGGCAACGCTTCGCTATTACCTCACAAGCGCGATCCGAGCCGACGACAATCCTTCGACCAAGCCGCTGGTCGACTTCATCGCCGGACGGTTCGCGCCTGACGAACGCATGACGATGATGGCGATGCCGGCGGGCGCGCCGAGCACGCGTCGCACCGATGTGCAGGGCGGGCTGCCGATTGTTCACATTCTTATTCCTGCCGATTTCCGCTCGCAGTTTGTCGCCGACAGCCATGGCTACTCCTACGGCTGGGAGAACATCGATGCGGGGCTCGACGGCATCGTGATCGATCTGCCTCCGCTAAACCTGAAGCCGAACGCCGACGGCGTGATTCCGCTGAACATCCAGGTGAAAGATCCGCTGTGGCCCATGCGCAACATGCTTTATTTCACATTCGCTGTGAAACCCGGTACACCACACACGCTGTGGCTCGACACGCGCGACCGCATTTTGCCCAACGGGCGAAGTCTATATTTAACGATCGTTGCACAGAGCGCTGACTTCGACACGTCTGCGCTCGAGGGCGCGGAAATTCGACTCATCTTCAAGCCGTACAAAGACGCGCTTCGCGAGCACATCACCGACCGGCTGACGCAGGTGCGCGACGAGTTTTCGAATCTCGTTGAGGAATCCGTGAGCTCACGACGGCTGAACCTCTTCAACCGCTTCGACGCCGATATTACCGATCTGCTGCGGGTTGACCCGCAAAACGAGCTGGCTCGCGATTATTGGCACGAGATGGAACACGAGCAGCCGCATCCGCCCTTCACGGTGCCGCAGGCGCCGCCGGGCGTTCCGCAATGGGCGTTTTTGCAGAGCGAAGACCTTGGCGATCTGAAGCGGCTGATCAACTGGTACATCGACAATCGCCAGATATCGAATGGCGAGTTCGGCGGCGGCCTCAGCGACGACAGCGACTTCAGCGAGTGGTTCCCGGGGCTCGCGCTGATGGGATCGACACCGGACAAGATCAAAGCTTCGCTTGGCCGCGAGCTGGATGCCATGTATGACCAGCACATGTTCACGAATGGACTGGCTACGATCCAAACCGACGAGTTGCACAGCTACGAAGACGGCATCAACGTGCTTGGTGAAAACATGCTGGTGGATTTTGGCAGTCCGACGCAGATTGAGCGCGCGATGGTGACGGCGAAGCGGCTGGAGTGGCTGACGGGCATCAACGAAGCCGGGCATCGCCACATCCGCTCAAACTATTTCAACGGCGCGAAGATGGCCACGGGCGGGGTGTGGGGCTGGTCAAAGGAAGCGTCGTACATGGACTTTCAGCCGGCGCTTTCGCTGGTGCTCTTTAACGGCATGCCGGAGACGCGCAAGATGATGTTGGAGCTGGCCGACGGAATCCTGGCGCACTACAAACCGGGCGCAGACGGGAAGCCCAAGCTGCATCTTGAAGTGAATTTCAAAACCGACGAGGACAAGCCGACGGGAATGCGCGCGTGGTTCATTCTGTGGGCGGCGTATCGCTGGACCGGCGACGCGAAATATGTGCAGCCATTCATTGATGCGCCGATTCAATCGCTGCAGAGCGTGAACGCCGACATGCTGGACATGCTTGATCTGCGCAAGAGCGAGAGCAACGCGCTGATTGCGGCCGCAAGTAAAGCCACCAGACCTACGGGGATTTCGCAGCCGAGCGAAACGTTGTGGCAGCTGGCGTGGCAGGCGAGCGGCGACACGTCATGGCTCGAGAAGGTCTACGCATCGCAAATCGAGACGGCGCACGAGCGCGAGTTCATCAATCGCGAAGGCAGCTTGTGGATCGATCGCATTTACTTTAACAACGGCGAGCTGCAGCGCTCGCGGCTGGGCGGGGTGGCGCTGATGCGCAACTACTGCTACCCGGGGAATGCCGTGAGTTGGCGATTCGATGCGCCGGCCGGCGACCAGAGCGTGGCGATTCTGGTTCCTGAAGCTACGCCCGATCACGTCCGGATCATCGCCTACAATCTGGAGCGCGTGTCTGTGACCGCGCAGATGACGGGATGGGAGGTCGATCCCGGCGAATGGACGATAACCCAAGGGACGCAACAGGGTATCGGAAATCAGCCGCCGGCGGCAGATGCATCGATTGAGAATGCGGAGACGCGGAGTGTGGCTTTCGAGCGCAGCAAGTCTGTCGCGATCACATTCGCGCCGCGGACGACGACGGTGATCGAGCTGACGCTGAAGAGCAAAGGCGTGCCGTACTGGTCGCGGCCGGATCTCGGCATCGATCGTGAGGATGTGAAGGTGGAAGGCGGCCGAATGACGGTGACGGTGCACAGCGTGGGCGCTGTGGACTCGCCGGCGTCGAAGGTGGTGGTGCGCGACAAGGACGGCAAAACAATTGCGACAGCCGATGTGCCCGCGATGAAGGCGCCGCTGGACCTGACGCCGAAGACGGCGGAAGTGACGCTTGCAGTGCCATCAGGCCCGACGCTGAAGGGCGACACGGTGACCGTGGAATGCGGCGGCGATATTCCGGAGATCACGCTGATGAACAACAGCGTCACGATGTGAGGAGCGGCTGCAGCTGTTAGGTGATTGCAAAGCTGAGAGGAAGAAGCTGGCTTATTCCCGTTTCCGTCGTTGGTGCGTCGAGGGGATGTTCATGTCCTCGCGATATTTGGCGACGGTGCGTCGCGTGAGTTGAATTCCCTGTGATTGCAACATGGCAGCGAGCTGATCGTCGGTAAGCGGATGGCGTGGATCTTCATCCTCAATGAATTTGCGCACCTTGCGCTTCAAGACCAGCAGCGGGGTGTCCGCGCCTTCCGGCCCGTTCGCGCCTTCAGAGAAGAAAAATCGCAACTCAAGCACGCCCTGCGGCGTGTGCGCATATTTGTTGGCTACGGCGCGGCTCACCGTTGAAGGGTGAACCCCGATTTCCTCGGCGACTTCCTTGATCATCATGGGGCGAAGGCCTTCTACGCCCTTGTCGAAAAACTCCTGCTGGCGCCGCACGATGACTTCGCAGGTTCGCAGAATTGTGCTCTTGCGCTGCGCAATGTTGCGCATGAGTTGCAGCGCCGACCGGAAGCGTTCCTTCACATACTCCTTCACTTCCTTGTCGGTGTCGGCTGAGACGAGCATGCGGCGATAGCGCTGGCTCAAACGCAGGCTGGGCAGGTCTTCTTCGTTCATGCTGACGACCCACTCGCCTCCGCGCTTCACAAAATAAACATCGGGCTCGATGAGGCGCGGCTGATCGCGGTTATACATGCGGCCCGGTCGCGGATCGAGGGTGCGGATGAACTCGACTGCGGCGTGCGCCTCTTCCACCGTGACTTGCGCTGCCCGCGCCAGGTCCTTGACGTCGCGCTTCTGCAAGAGAGGCAAGTAGCGTTCCACAATCAGCTCGGCAACCATCATGGCGCGGCGACGCTCGTCGATTTTAGCCTCGGCTTCGGCGCGGAAGCTGCCATGAGGGTCTGCTGACGCCTCCCCGTCCATTTCACCGTCGCCGCTGCCATACAAATGATCAAACTCTTGCTGTTGCGCCGCGATCTGGAGCGCGAGGCACTGCCGCAGGTCGCGGGCGCCGACGCCGGCCGGATCAAGGTGCTGCACAAGATCGAGCGCGCGGCGAATCAGGTCGAGCGCCGCAGTGAGCTCTGCCGCATGTCCGTTGGTTGCCGCAACGTCCGCCGCGATGCCCGAAAAGGCGGAGGCCAACTCCTCTTCGCTCGCCGCCAGATATCCATCTTCATCGAGATTGCCGATGACGAATTGCGCTGCCTCAAGCAGATTTGGCTCGAGGCTCAGAGATCCCAGCTGCCACGCCAGGTGATCGGACAAAGTCGTAGGCTGTGAGAGAAAGTTTTCAAACGAGGGCTTCTCGCTGTCTTCGTACTCCGGCTGCGTGCGATAGCCGGGATCGAGGTATTCCTGGAAGTAGCTGCCGAAATCGATCTCGTCGAAGACGTCTTTCTTGGCTGGCGTCGCTGCCTCCTCTGCGGGGCGTTCCAGCCGCTCCTCGCGGCCAGCGACCTCATCCAGCATCGGAACGGTTTCGTCAATTTCTTCCAGGACGGGATTCTCAACCATTTCCGCATCGATCATCTCCTTGAGCTCGAGCTTGTTCAACGCAAGGACGCTGACCATCTGCATGAGGCCCGGCGTCAGGACCTGACGTTGGGCGACTTTCAAGTTCAATCTCGGTTGCAGCAGTGCCATCGATGCGTCTCTTCCCGTTTTGGCTCAATGCGAGTGTAATCGTGCGTGATAAAGGCTAATCCAGAAACGATTCTGGATCGAATCACCAATTTGCGTCATGGTTCTAAATTGGAGTTTGGTCCATTTCGGAATCCCCAAAGGAAAAACCTCTCCGAGCCCTCTCCCCACGCCCCGGAAAGCATCAGGATATGCCTGATTCGGGCTGAGCGTCCAGCGCTCTCCAGTTTGGAAAAAACTTTAGTTCAGCGAGAAGCCCTCGCCCAGGTAGATCCGGCGCACTTCAAGGTCGTTGCCTAGCTCGTGCGGCGTGCCAGTGCGGAAGATTCGCCCTTCGGCAATAATGTAGGCCCGATCAGTAACGCTCAGCGTTTCGCGCACGTTATGGTCGGTTACGAGAACGCCGATGCCGCTCGCCTTGAGATCGAAGATGATCTTTTGCAGCTCCAGCACCGCAATGGGATCGATGCCGCTGAACGGCTCGTCGAGCAGAATAAAGCTCGGCTGGATGCAGAGGGCGCGGGCAATCTCAACGCGCCGCCGCTCGCCGCCTGAAAGCGCATAACCGCGCGTGCTGCGAATGTGGCCCAGATTCAACTGGTGAATCAGCTTTTCCGCGCGCGTACGCCGCTCGCGATTGCCAAGCGGCTGGGCTTCAAGCACCGCGAGAATGTTTTCTTCCGCGGTGAGCTTGCGGAATACGGAAGGCTCTTGGGGCAGATAGCTGATGCCGAAGTTGCGCGCGCGCAAATACATCGGCACTCGCGTGATGTCGGTCTCGTCAACCAGCACGCGGCCGCTTTCAGGCTGGACGAGCCCGACGATCATGTAAAAGCTTGTGGTTTTTCCGGCGCCATTCGGACCAAGCAAACCCACCACTTCGCCGCGGGAGATTCTCAGGTTTACGTCCCGTACAACCTGCCTCCGCTTGTAACTTTTCCCGATCCCCTCGGCAATGAGTGTTTGCATGCGTCTCGCTAGCGTTTATTGCGTTTACTTTTGGCGCGGTTCCGGCGCGGTTGTGTCGGTTTCGGTCTCGCGGCCGCCGCCTTCGATACTGACCCTATCATCGCGGCTATCGAAAATCAAAGCCTCGCCGGTGACGGTTCCGCGCCCAGGATCGGTCAGCTTCGGCGGCGCGGCGGCAGTGCCGGTAAGAACATATTCCCCCGTGGCGCCGGTGTACACGAGTTGCTCGCCGGTTCCGCGGCGGCCCTGCATGGTCAGAGCCACATGGCCCACGGCCTTCATCCGGTCGACCTGGGCTTGCATTCCACCGGTTCGCGGCTGCGCGCCGCGGTTTGCGTCGCGGCTGCCCGCGGGTACCAACAAAAGCTCCACGACGTCAGACGATGATGTCGCGGTACCGGTTTCAGCAACGACAGCGCCCAGCGCTCCGCCGCGCATGACCGCCCTGCGCTCCACATCGGAATACCTGAGGTCGCCGCCGCTCACGCGAATGACAGAAGCGGCGCTGGATGCGGAGCCGGAACCCGGCGAGTTGCCGGAATTTGCGCCTGATTCATGATTGCCGGTCTTCGCGAGGCCGTTCTCCGCGCTCAGCATTACTACGCGCACCGGCTCAGCAGGATCGCTGCTTCTCGCCGCCAGTGTTTGCAAGTGCTGATTGAGAACAATCAGCGGTCCGCTCACGAAATTTGTTTCTTGCCACAAACGCGCATGACCGCGAAATGTGGCTTCGCCGGTGGACTGATTCAACCGCGCCTCCTCGGCAACCACATGCGCGGGACCCTTGCCCCCGAGAGTTACTGCGCCGCTGCCCGAGCTGGCGATGGACGTATCACTGCGCTCGTCGGAGCCGACATTGGACCACGTCGCCTTCACATCGCCACGCGCCCAAGCTTCTCCCGACTGCCGTGAAACATCCACGCGATCGGCGGTCATGTCGAGGTTGCCGTTGGTTACACGCGGGTTCACAGTGAGATGCAGCCATTCGCCTGCGCCCTCGTAGACCGCTTTGCCGGCCGTCGCGCGCAGCGCCGGCTGCGATTGCGATCCGGGCCTTTGTGCCGGCTGCTCAAACAGAACCACATTTCCATCCAGCTCCGCCGATTGAACGCTGGTCTCAGTAGTGCTGCCTCGTGTTCTGGCTGCCTTGCTCCCTTGTTCGCGGCTTTCCCGGCTGCGCGGTCTTTCGGTACCATGTTCACTGCCTTCATCAAAGTCCGCTTGTAACCGATCGCCGGTGGCGGATTCAAGCGCGCCCGTCGCGGTCGTTTCGTCGATCTTGGCGTGGCCGATGCCGGTGACAGCGCGCAGTACGGAACCGGCGCCGAAGATACCGGTGACTTCGTCGGCTGACAATGTAGAGGGCGCGACAGGCTGATTTCCGCGCTGGCTTTCGCTCGTAATGGTCACGCCGCCCGAGCCGCGCATGGTTGCAACTTCAAGCTGGCCTTGAGCCGAAGACGCAGATGCCGAGTGCTCGCGGCCAGTGCCTCGTCCGGCACGGAATCCGATATCTACGACAGGCGAGCGCCAGGTGCGCGTTACCTGCAGCTGGCCGCTTCCGGCATCCTGGCCTGCGCTTTCAGGCCTCGCTTCCTGGCTCTTCATCTCAACTCCACGCTGGAGGTGAGCGGTCTTCAGCTCGCCTTTGGCGCCGAAGTCCAATTCCGCCGCCGGCGATGTTGCGTGAAGCGTGCGCTCCGCAGTGGACGAATCCATTGTCACGCCGCCCTCCATGTGCCCATGGAGCGGCTCGCTGTGCTGGTCGAAATCCATCCAGGCCACAGGCGACGCCAGATGACCGCCGTTCGCAGCTGTGACCGCGAATCCGCCCTTCGCATCGAGCCTTTGCGCCGATCCATCCTGGCGAAACAGGATTCGCGCTTCAGCCGCTGTTGCTTTGCCGCCGTGGAATTCCGCATTTGCGTTCATCAGCATGCACGACTGTGCGCCGCGATCGAGTTCCCCGCGCTGCGCATGAACTTGGAGCTCGTCGGCCCCGCGGTGCGTCGTCATCTCGACCTGCTGTTCGAGAGTCAGGTAGCCGTTCTGCGAGTCATAGCTCGCGCCGATGGCGCTGCCGCTGCCCTGCGCGGTTGAAAAATCGACTCGCTCGGACGTCGTCACTAGCCCCGACTTCCGATCGAACGTCACTCCGCTGGTTTTCACATCGATCTGGCCGGCCGGACCAGGCGCCGCTCCCACCTCCGCAATCACGCGCCCTTTGGTCTTGCCTGCCGTCTCCATCGCGGCCGCAGTACTCGGCGAGGGCCTCGTCAACAGCATTTCCACCGGCCCTTGGGCGGTGGCTTGTCCCGAGGTCTGGTTGTATTCAAAAGTGTCCCCGGAAATCTTATCGATCTCGCTTCCATCGGCTCCATACAAATCGATTTCGACGTCGTGCAGTTCAACAAAGTCGTTCTTCAGCTCCACCTCGCGCGAGGCGTGAATTCGGTATTGTGAGTGCGCACCGAAGGCGTGAACGATGGTGTATCCATTGGCCTCCTGCACGATGCCCTTGGCGAGCTTCTGCGGCAGGTCGTGCCGGTTCAGCACGTTCTTCAATTTTGCGCGCACCAGAAACACACCCAGCGCGATCAGCAGCAGCGCTGCTGCCACGAGCACCAGCGTCCGGATTCGCTCGATCGTAAACCGCACGCTTAGTTTTCCATTCCGAGCCGCGCCGCGAGCCTTTTTGCCAGGCTCTCGCCCAGTTCGCTCCACATGAGGCGCGCCGTTGCGCCAGACGCCTTCTCCACCGCTGCTGTCAGCGCCACTAGTTGGCGCACATTCTCTTCAACATGGCGCGCGCCCACAAGATCCAGGTCCGCATCCTCTTCGAGAAATGGCGCGTCGCTTCCGAAGTCAATGCGGATATGCCCATCCTGCTCGTAAGCAGCTTCATCGAAAAGCGGACCGTATCCTGTGACGCGCACCAGACGTGGAACCCGAGCCCAACGTGCATCGAGAAGCGCATGGGGAAGCGCATTGACACGTGCAACAGCGTCGCCGCCTTGCGGATTTGGATCTTCGACTCTTGGGTTTGAACCGTCATGGTGAACGGTGTGCGCAGGAGCGGCCGGAGCTGAAGAGCCTGCGCTTTCGCCTTGCGCCCCGGAGTTTCCCGCCGGCTGCATCTCGAGCTCCCACAGGCTCCATCCAATCTGGAACTCGTATGCGTAATCCTCGTGCAGCAGCTCAAGCGCTTCTTCAACGGCGACTCGTGGATCTGCACCAGGAGTTTGCGCGGGCTGCAGCCCCGGGGCCATCCGCCCGTAGAGGCGTTCGAAAGTCGGCGCTTCGTTCCAGGTGACTGGCCACACCGTGGCTGAATAAACCTTCGCCTCACCGCCGTGCGCGGCAAAGGCGCTCAACACCGCGATCAGCTTGTCAGGCAACGCCTCGAGGCGCAGGTTCGGGTACCACAGGCTCAGATACAGCGTGTCTGCCATCAGTACTGATTTTAGACGTGCTGGGAGTGGTTGGAGAGACGCTGGAAGCGCAGCGGCGGATGCGATGTAGACTTTCTATCATGCGAAAACAAGTGTTTCGGCCCATGCTTATGGTCCTGATCGCTTTCGGGGCAATGACGGCGTGCTGTGCGCAACCTTCCGCCACCGACGGCCAGCAGCAGTTTGCCGATCTGGGAGTGTGCAAGCTCGTGAGCGGTGACCAGATTGCCAGCTGCCGGCTCGGCTATCGCACGTGGGGCACGCTCAATGTCGGCCGCTCAAATGCCGTGCTTTTTCCGACTTATTTTTCTGGCACTACGGCAGACCTGACGGGGGTGGTTGGGGCGGCGAGCATGGTGGATCCATCGAAGTACTTTGTAATCCTGGTGGACGCATTCGGCGACGGGGTTTCCTCTTCGCCTTCGAACTCCACCGCGCAACCGGGGCCGCTGTTTCCCGCGTTCACCATTCATGACATGGTGACGGCGGAATACCGGCTGGCCACCGAGACGCTCGGCCTCAACCATCTGCACGCGGTGATGGGTATCTCCATGGGGGGGATGCAGACATTCGAGTGGATGGTCGATTATCCGGCGTTCATGGACGAAGCGATTCCCATCGTCGGGTCGCCCAAGCTGACGGGTTACGATTTGTTGCTGTGGCAGCAGGAAGTGGATGCGCTACGCTCCGATCCCGCGTGGCACAACGGCTATTACACGCAGCGACCGCCGCTGGGTGGGGTGGAGGCGCTGCACCAGATGAACCTGACGACGCCGGCATACTACGCTCATATGCATCCGCCGGAAAAATTCGGTGCCGATTATGCAGGCTACCAGGCCAAAGGCATTCTGCCCTTCGACGCGAATGACTGGCTCTATCAGCTTGAGGCGATGATTCACCACGACGTCTCGCATGGAGGCTCAATGGCAGACACGGAGAATGGCGTGAAGGCCCGCGTTCTAGCGGTTGTCGCTACGCAGGATCACATGGTGAATCCCAAGCCTGCGGAAGATTTTGCCAAGGCGATTGGCGCGCAGGTCTTTGTGCTCGAGAGCGATTGCGGGCATATCTCCAACGGCTGCCAGGCGACGACGCTGGAGCCGGTGGTGCGCGGCTTTCTGGATGGGAAGTAGGTCTTTCGGCGGATTGCCGAAGCCGTAAAAGCTGAGCTGCTTTTATCCGGTTACGATCTCGCTGAAGTCGGCAATAGTGGAGAAGTTGCGCAGCACTTCGGCGATGAGGCTAAGGTTCGCGCTGCGAACCGACTCGTCGGCATCGAGCACCATCACCTTGTCGAAGAACTGATCGATAGTGGGCCTGAGGGTGGCAATCAATGTCAGCGCCTCCTTGTAATTCTTCTGCTCGCGAAGGTTTGCAACTTGCGGCGCCAGCTCTTTCGAGCGGTCCCACAGGTCAATGCCTTCGAGCGGAAGTTTGCCGGCGAGCTTGCCGATTTTCTGCTCGTCGGGACTAAAGCCTTTTTCCTCGGCTTGCTTGAGGATGTTCTTTATGCGCTTAAAAGCAGCGGACACGGCAGCGAAATCGTCCGAGCCTCGAATTGAGCTGAGCGCATCGGCGCGCGCAACAGTGTCGCGCACATCGTCGCCGCCGACGGCAAGAGCCGCATTCACCACGTCATAGGCGAATCCGCGCACGTCTTTCAAATAAAACTGCACCCGCTCGCGGAAGAACTCAGTCACCTGAGTTTTGCCGGCGTCGTCCGCGCCACTCGAATTCACCACTTCGGAGAGCGTTAGCGGCAGGCTCGATTCGGCGAGGATTTTGACGATGGCGTTGGCCGCGCGGCGCAGCCCGAAGGGATCTTTTGAACCGGTTGGTGCGTTGCCAATCCCGAACATCGCCACGATGGTTTGAATGCGATCGGTGATACCGAGCAACTGCCCTTCGGCGGTGGCGGGAATCGGATCCTCGATCGAGGCAGGCGTGTACTGGTCGTAAATGGCGCGGGCGATCGGTTCGCCAAGACCCTCCGCTCGGGCATACAATCCGCCAATCTTTCCCTGAAGCTCAGTGAATTCCTTCACCAGCTCGGTGGTCAGATCGGTTTTGGCGAGCTCGACCGCCTTGAACAGCGCTGATTCGTCGAACGGCGAGCCGGCGGTCTTCATCATCGTGGCCAAAGCGTTGGCCACTGCGAGATTCTTTTCTGTCTTCCAGTAGTAGCTGCCCAGTTCCTTTTGAAAGGTGACCTGTTTCAGGCTTTCGGCGCGCGCCATGAGAGGGGTCTTCCGGTCCACGTCCCAGAAGAATCGCGCGTCCTTGAAGCGTGCACGGAGCACGCGCGCATTGCCGTGGCGGATGATTGCGGCGCCCTCTTCGTCGGCCTGCGTATTCAAGACCGCAAGAAAGTGCGGCGCCAATTTGGCGAATGCATCCTCGACTGCGAAGTATTTCTGGTGATCGCGCATCACGGTTACGAGCACCTCCTCAGGCAGGTCAAGGTATTCGCGCTCAAAATCGCCGAGGATCACCGTGGGCCATTCGGTAAGGTGCGTAACGGTCTCGATCAGGGCCTCATCTTCGCGCCAGCGCGCGCCATCGACCTTGCGCGTAGCCGCGTCAAGCGCCTTGCGAATGATCTGCCTGCGCTCAGCCACGTCGACAATTACGGACGCCGCGCGCAGCGTTTCTTTGTAGGCGTTGGCCGTTTCGATAACGACAGGCTTAGCACCTGCAAGCACGCGATGACCACGGCTCGCGTTGCCGGCCGCGATTCCCGCGATCTCAACCGGAACCACTTCCGCATCGAGCATGGCGACGACCCAGCGTACGGGCCGCACAAACCGCTCCGGCTTACCTGCGCGCCAGTACATGTTCTTGGCCCAGTAAAGCCCCAGGACTTCTTTGGGCAGGTCGGCAATCAGAATTTCGCTCGCCGTGGACCCAATGAGCTTGACCGACGCGCCCACATACTCGCCCTTGGGCGTCTCGATCTTCTTCAGCTCTTCAACTGGCACTCCCGCCTTTTTCGCAAAGGCCTCACCGGCGGGCATCGGCTCACCGTCTTTGAATGCAATCTTCCAGGAAGGGCCCATGACCACTTTTTCGGTGTCGGCCTGCTTGGCGCGCACACCGTTAACGAGCACGGCCAGGCGCCGCGGCGTGGAGAATGTCGCAACCTTGCTGTCGCCATTCGCCAGTTGCGCGCGCTTCAACAAGTCCCACACGCGCTTGCCCAGCTCGGCTTCGGCCGCGGCAATCATCCGTGCCGGAACCTCTTCAAGCCCGATTTCTAGTAAAAAGTCAGCCATTTTTTAGTTCGTAGTTCGCAGTTCGTAGTTCAGAGTTCGTAGTTCATGCTCAGCGCTGCGCGTGAAGCGAAAATAGCAAACCCAGATCCTTCGGCTGCGTTGCTTTTCGCGCGGTGAAGAGCTCGTTTGCTCAGGACGACAATCCATTCGGTGTTCCATCGGCGGCTTGCTGTTCCGCCCAGGCCTTGGCCACGCCGACTGCCAGGTTGCGAATTCTTCCGATGACGCCGACGCGCTCCGTGACGCTGATCGCGCCGCGCGCGTCGAGGAGGTTGAACAGGTTCGAGCATTTCAGCGCGAGCTCGTAGGTCGCCAGCAGCGGGAATCTTTTTCTCTCCTTGGGGCTGGCATCCTTGTCGTTCAAGAGGCCGCCCGCCTTCTGAAGCAGCGCCTGGGCTTCCGCTTCGTAGCTATTGAAGTGCTCCCAGAGGCGCGCCACGTCAGCCATTTCGAAGTTGTACACGGAGAACTGCAGCTCCTCGGCGAGGCGCACGTCGCCGTAGGTCACTTCAGTGCCCGTTGCTGGATCGCGCGCCCAGACGATGTCGTAAATGGAGTCGACGTCCTGCAAGAACGCGGCAATGCGCTCCATGCCGTAAGTCAGCTCGGCGCAAATGGGATCGAGGTCGAGGCCACCGCATTGCTGGAAGTAAGTGAACTGCGTGATCTCGAGTCCATCGAGCATGACCTGCCAGCCCACGCCCCACGCGCCTCCGGCGGGCCACTCCCAGTTGTCCTCCTCAAACTTGAGGTCGTGGTGCTTGAGGTCGATGCCCATCGCTTCGAGCGATTCGAGATAGAGTTCTTGAACATTTACCGGTGGGGGCTTAAGGATGAGCTGAAACTGCGTGTGCTTGTAGAGCCGGTTGGGATTCTCGCCGTAGCGGCCGTCGGCCGGGCGCCGAGAAGGCTGTGCGTAGCCAACTTTGTAGGGCTTGGGGCCGAGCACGCGGAGAAAAGTCTCGGGACACATGGTGCCGGCGCCGACTTCAACGTCGTAGGGCTGCTGGATCACGCATCCGCGCTCCGCCCAGAATGCCTGCAGGCGAAAGAGCAACTCCTGAAAGGTCAGGGAGGTTGTTTTTAAGCGCGCTTCGGGCTGGGCAAGGGACACAGGCAACTCTCTTGAATCGGGACTAAGGGATGATTTTAGCAGCCGTCCTTAAGAATCAGAGGGTTGTGCGGTGGTGGCGGCACATGCCTTTTGTACCCAGATCGGTCCCGAGGCAGCCCCTCGTGCCGACTTCTTCGATCTCTTCACCCGCCGAGCCTCCCGATAGCCTCCGCGGTCTTCAGTTTTCGCTCCAGATGCCGCTCGAGCGTTTGCAATGTAAAGCGTCGTAGATCGTGCCCGCGCTTGCGGGGCCACGGTTCTCCGGCAAAGCTCGACACGGGCGCCCGGAGCATGCGCTGCGCCAGTTGCCATGAATCGGCTGAGAGAGCACTGCTTGAGCCTGCGGCGTGGACACCGCAAAACAGCCCGTCTGCGAATGCGTTGAAGCGCGCTTCACCTGCAGTAAGCGCGTCGCCGCAGACGATGCAGTGACCGATGTCGGGCAGGAGGCCCATCAGGCGCGTCATCCAGAGCGAGAAATACGTCATGGCCATCCAAGGTTGTTTAGTTTCAGATTTCGCCGCCTCGGTCTGTTCCAGGACGCTCACCAAGAGGCGAAAGACAGCGTCCTGGGGGTCACGCTCGGGCAGCGCTTCGTCGATTACTTCGGCAAAAAAGCTGAGGACTGCCATGCGCGTCTGATCGACATGTGCTGACAGAGGTGACCGGAGGATCTCAAGCTGATCGAGCCGGACCAGCTCCTGCCGCGGCTTCTCGGCAAACCACGCGCGCGCCAGTGTCATCGGCTCCAGCGCGCCACCGAACCGCTTGCGGCTTTTGAGCGCGGCCTTAGCCATGCCTTTTAGCCGGCCGTAATCGCGCGAGAAAAAACTCACCAGCAGGTCGGACTCATGCACTGGCCACGTGCGCAGGACCACGACGTCTGAGGTGAGCACGCTCATGCTCACCATCATCGCATCGCCTGTGGATCGCTGGCTCAAAAACACAAACGCGCATCCGGCCGAAGCTGGAGGCGCGTCATTCGAAGAGTGTGGTTGTGCTGGGGTACGCGGCTAACGGCCGAAATGCGAGGCGTTCTTCTCGGCAAAGTGCGCCCACTTCTCGGGCAGGTCGTCCTGCGCGAAGATGGCCGACACCGGGCACACCGGCACGCACGCGCCGCAGTCAATGCATTCAACCGGATCGATGAATAACTGATCGGCCTCGGCATGACCGGCCTCATCCTTTTTGGGGTGGATGCAATCGACGGGACAGGCGTCCACACAGGCGGTGTCCTTGGTGCCGATACAGGGTTCTGCAATGACGTATGCCATCTTTGCTCTCTCCGGGGATCTCCGCGGTCACGCGCACGCGATCCGCTCTAGTGTTTACGACGCTGATAGTAGCATATGGCCCCGCGGGCTGACTTCCACCGAAATGTCAGAGTTTTGCCATGCGGGAAGGGCTAAAAGGCTGGGAGCAGGGGAGAGGGAACAGGGAGTGGAAAACCCTGAATGAAGAAACAGCAACAAGGGAAACGGAAATGCAAATTGTCGATCGCTGCGAGGGGCGGCTTCGATATTTTGGGGCAGGGCGGTTCACCCTAGCTCACTTCCTGGTTTGTTCCCGGTTTCGCGCAAACTCTTCCGGGGTGGGAATCGGCGCGAGATCGCGACCGGCAAACATATCGGTAAACAGCGCGATCAGTTCGCCGTGGATCAATCCGTTTGTGGCCAGGATTTGCTCGCTCCGCAGCCGGAACGGCCCGCCCGCGAAGTCCGTCACGCGCCCGCCTGCTTCTTCGACCAGGAGGATTCCGGCGGCCGTGTCCCAAGGATTGAGATTGAACTCCCAGAAGGCGTCCATGCGCCCGCAGGCCACGTACGCGAGATCGAGTGCGGCTGAGCCCGCTCGCCGCACCCCATGAGAGCGCAGTGTGAACTCCTGATAGAAGTGGATGTTCGGGCTGGAGTGACGCTTGCGGCTGGGAAAACCCGTACCCAGTAGCGCCTCGGCCAAGCTGAACGTGCGCGAGACCCGCATGGCCTTCCCATTCAACCGCGATCCCTGGCCGCGTTCCGCCGTGAAAAGCTCATCGCGCAGCGGATCGTAGATGAGACCGGCGACGAGCACGCCGTCTTCACTGGGCGCCAGACCCGCACGCCGATGTTCCAGCCCCATTGAAACGCAGAACTGCGGGAATCCGTGGGCGAAGTTCGTGGTGCCGTCGAGCGGATCGACGTACCAGCGGAACTCGCCTTCCATACGCTCGCGCGTGCCCTCTTCGCCGTAGACGCCGTGGTCAGGAAACGTTTCTGCCAGGCGGGCGCGGATCAGCTTCTCCGATGCGCGGTCGGCTACGGTGACAATGTCAACGTCGCCCTTGTATTCGGTTTCAACGCCCTGCGCGTAGAAGTCGCGCAGGAGCGCTCCCGCCTCGCGGACAATCGGGGCGGTTTTGGGGATGAAGTTGAGGTTTTGCGCAGGCTGCAATTCGGCCGCGCCGCTCACGGCTGCGCCTCGCGCGCTCCGTGGCCGTCGACTCCGTGGGCATCGGCGGTTTCATAGCGGGGCGTCCGGCGCCGGCCTGCTTCACTGATCGTCCGGATCTGGTTCTTATAAATAAACAAATTGGGCTGACCTTCGCGCGTGAGCCGCAGCATGGAGTCATCGAAATACTCGATCCAGCCGCGCACTGTTTCGCCGTCTCTCAGCTTTATGGTCACGATCACCTGGCGTTCGCTCAACGAGCGCAGGTAGAGCCCTTCCTGGCCGGTTTCGCCAGGCGGAGGCGTCTTGGAGCGACGGCGCGACGACAATGGAGAAGTCATATTGCCATTTTAGATGCAAATGCGTTCGCGCGCGTTCACACCGCTTCAAACCTTTGGAAGGAGAGGTTTTTGATAGGGGTTCGACTACGGAATTCTAGTTGGATTTCGCGGGCGAATCTGCGTAGTAGCCGGCCTTGTTTCGCACGTTGAACTGATCCTCGGCGGCGCGAGGAATTGTGACCACCACTCGATGAAAGGTTTTTCCCGGCTCCTGATTTTTGGGATAGTAGCCGAGCAAGTATTGCGTGCGGAGGTCTTCGCTGACCTTGGCGAATGCCTTGTCGAGGCCGCCCTCATCCACATAAAAATATTTACCGCCGGTCTCTTCAGACAATGCGATCAGCGCGTGTTCGCCGCCCGTGTCGCGGCCAGCGCTGGCCACGATAGGCACATCGATGAGCGAATAGATCATGACTTCGTTGCGGAGGGCCGCTTCCAATGCTTGCTGATAGGTTGACCTTTCGACCGTGTCATCCCCATCTGAAACCAGCACCAGCACCTTGCGACCTTCGCGTTTGCCGAGCTCCTGCGACCCCAGGCAGATTGCGTCATAGAGGGCAGTCGCATAATCAGGCCGAAGGCCGCCGAGCGCACGGTCGATCTGCGACGGTTTGCTCGTAAAAGGAGTCAGCTCGCTCACTTCGGTCGCGAACTGGAGCACGCTCATTTGATCTTTCGGCTGCAAAATGTCGCGGGCAAAGTGACGCGCCGCGGTGGCTTCTTCGTCGAGATCCTTACGGACGCTGCCCGACGTATCGATAGCCAGCGTGAGGCTAAGCGGCACGTCGGTTTTGCGCTCGAAGACTGCAATCTGCTGCGGCCGATTATCTTCGAAGACCGCAAAATCATCTTTTGTGAGCTCGCCTACGATCGCGCCGTTCTTGTCGGTTACGTTGACAAAGATATTCACGAGCTTCACGTCCACATGGAATGTGGCGTCCTGCGCCACAGCCGATGGAGCCAGCGCCGACAGCGCGCACAGGCCGGCCACAGCGACGCGGCAAACTGTGCTGGGCCTAAGCCTCATGCGGAGCCTCCGCAGGCTTGGCCACCAGTGCGTCGGGAAACGGCTCGCCGGGCGCCCAAACCGCGCCATCGACGAACGTCTCTCGCTTCCAGATGGGCACCGTCTGCTTGAGCGTGTCGATGAGCCAGCGGCACGCTTCGAACGCCGCTGATCGGTGTGCGGAAGCCACGACGATGAGCACGCTGGTTTCGCCGATTTCGAGGCGGCCGAGCCGGTGAATCATGGTTACGGCGCGTACGCCGAATCGCTCGCGGGCTTTTGCTGCCAGTTCGCGCATTTGCCTGGCGGCCATCTCTTCGTAAGCCTCATAGTCGAGATGCAGCGTGCGGCGTCCGCGCGAATGGTTGCGGACGATGCCGTCGAAAACGACCACGGCGCCGTCTTCTCCGCTTTTGGCTGCCGCGACGATCTTGTCGGCGTCGATAGCTTCGCGCGTCAGAGCGACAGAAATGCTGTCAGCGGCGCGGCTCTCTTCCAAGGCGTTCGTAGTGGGCGCGGAACTCGCCGCGGGCGCAGCACCGGCTGGACGCTGAGAGCCACCGGAGACAGGCGGGAGCAGCCCCACTTCGTCGCCGTCATGAAGAATCTGCGCAGCGCGGGCGAATTCAGCATTGACTCCGATCGCGATGGCACGAAACACATCTTCAGGCGCATCCTGAGGCAAACGCGCGTGAAGGCGCTCAAGCAAAACGCCGACGGTTGCGCCGTCTGGCAACTCTATCTCGACCGGTTCGGGGCCAAGCCACTGCTTCAAAATCCCAAAGGCAATCACGTGCACACGCATGGATATGGAAAGCATAACGCTCTGCACGTTAGACGCACCGGCATGTAATCAGGGGCTTAAGGCCAGCCGAAGCTGTTGCAGGGCGGATTGGTTGTCTGCACTTGCAATAGCAGTCCGAAAAAAGAAGGGCCGGCGAAAAGCGCCGGCCCAAATCGTGCAAAGGTGGGCGATGTTATGCAGCCGCGGTTGTGGCCACTACGGCCGGCGCGGGCTGCAACTGGGGCCGTGCCGAAAGCAGCGGCAAGGCCACCTTCAGCACGTCTTCAATCTCGCTGGCGTAGTGGACCTTGACGCCTTCCATCATTTCCGGCGTGAGGTCCTCTTCGACGTTCTGGCGGTTTTCCGCGGGCAGAATGATGTTTTGCACTCCGGCCCGGCGCGCCGCCAGGAACTTCTCCTTGATGCCGCCCACGGGCAGCACGTTGCCGCTGAGCGTGATTTCGCCAGTCATTGCCGTGAGCGGTCGCACCGGTGTGTCGGTTAGCAGCGATGCGAGAACCGTCGCCATGGTCACGCCGGCCGAAGGGCCGTCCTTGGGAATGGCGCCTGCGGGCACGTGAATGTGCAGGTCCATTTCCTTGGTGAAGTCCTCGGCGAGCCCCAGGCGCGCGGCGTTCGAGCGCACCCACGTGAGCGCGGCCTGCATGGACTCCTGCATCACCTCGCCGATTTGGCCGGTCATCGTAAAGCCACCTTTGCCCTTCATCTTGTTGGCTTCGATGAAGAGGATGTCGCCGCCGGCGGGAGTCCAGGCCAGGCCAACTGCGACGCCCGGCCGCTTTACGCGCTCGGCGACTTCGGTTTCGACACGCACCTGGATGCCGCCAAGGAACTCCTTCAGGGTGTCCCGCGTGACGACGAGCTTTTCGGCGTGGCCTTCCACCACGCGGCGAGCTTCTTTGCGGCACACGGTGCCAATGGTCTGCTCGAGCTTGCGGACGCCGGCCTCGCGCGTATAGTGGCGGATGATGTAGCGCACCGCTTCCTCGGGGAATTCAATCTGCTCGGGCGTGATTCCGTTTTCCTTAATCTGGCGCGGAATCAGATAGCGGCTTGCGATGTGAACCTTCTCCTCCTCGCTGTAGCCCTGCAAGGGAATGATTTCCATGCGGTCCTGCAGCGGCGGCGGAACCGTATCGAGCATGTTCGCCGTGCAAATGAACAGCACTTTCGATAGGTCGAAGGGCACGTCGAGATAGTTATCGCGGAACGTGTTGTTCTGCGCCGGGTCCAACACCTCGAGCAGGGCCGATGCCGGATCGCCACGGAAGTCGCGACCAAGCTTGTCGACCTCATCCAGCATGATCACGGGGTCGTTGGTTTCAGCGCGGCGAATGCTCTGGATGATCTGCCCCGGCAGCGCACCGATATAGGTCCTGCGGTGACCGCGCAACTCTGCCTCATCGTGCATGCCGCCCAGCGAGATGCGCTGGAATTTGCGGCCGAGTGCACGAGCAATGGAACGGCCGAGGCTGGTTTTTCCAACTCCCGGCGGCCCGACGAAGCAGAGGATCGGGCCTTTCATGTCGGGCTTGAGCTCGAGCACGCTGAGGTAATCGAGAATCCTGTCCTTGACCTTGCGCAGTTCGTAGTGGTCCTCGTCGAGAATCTCACGGGCCTTGTTGATATCGATCTTCGATCCGGAGCTCTTGGCCCAGGGCAGCACCGCCAGCCACTCGATGTAGTTCCGCGTCAGACCGTAGTCGGCGGCCATGGGGGACATCCGTTGCAGGCGGCCGAGCTCCTTGAGAGCTTCCTTCTTGACGTCGTCGGGCATTCCCGCGGCTTCAATCTTCTGTTTCAGCTCGTCGATGTCGCGCTGGCCTTCATCCTGCTCGCCCAGCTCTTTCTGGATGGCCTTGAGCTGTTCGCGCAGGTAGTAGTCGCGTTGCGATTGCTGGACCTGATCCTGCACTTCGGTCTGGATCTTGGTACGCAACTGCTGGACTTCAATCTCCTTGGCGAGCAGCTTGTTCAACTGCTCAAGCCTGTCGGCGATGCCGGGCGTCTCAAGCAGCTGCTGCTTGTCGTCAGTGGTGAGGAAAGGCAGCGAGGAGGCCACAAAATCGACCAGCTTCGCCGGCTCCTCAATGTTTGCGGCGATCGTCCTCAGCTCGTCTGACAGGGTGGGCGACTCGGTGACGATCTGCTGGAACTGGCCCACAACGTTGCGGACCAGCGCTTCAAACTCGGGCGAATTGGCGGGCTCAACCTCCGGAAGCGTCTCGACCTCCGCAATCATGTAAGGCTCAGACTGGACGAACTTGACCAACCGTACGCGACTGACGCCCTCGGTAAAGACAAAACGGCTTTGGTTGGGCATGCGCACGATCTTGTGGACCGTCGCAAGCGTTCCAACTACGTGGAGGTCGGTTGGCTTGGGCGCGTCGAGGCGAGGATCGAGCTGAGCCGTCACAACGATGGCGCGCTCTTCGCCGAGCGACTCGATCAGCTGGATCGAGCTTTCGCGGCCGACGGTAAGCGGCAGGACGGCGTGGGGAAACAGGACGGTGTCGCGCACCGGCAAGACCGGAATTCTGCGGATACCCCGCTCGTCAGGTGTCGAAGGTTCGGTTTGGGGTACGGCTGGCTGATTTGGCATTGAGTGTCCTCGTATCAACTTTTCTACAATTAGATAGTTCAAACAAGTAAAAGTTGCAAATCCAGCCTTCTAACGGGTGCTTGCCAATCTCGCTGTCCGGTGCCTGTTCTTACGTGCCTGACGGCAGGCAGGTTCCCCCGAAAATTGGCCGCGTGGCCAGGACTCGAATGCTCGACACCCGGGGAAACTGGCAAGCGATGACGTAGCCCAACGACTTTACCATTCATTTGCTATAGGTTAGCCGCTTCCCGAGCAGGCTGAGCGGGGCCCTCCCCGTGGGTCTATCGGCTGAAGACGCCGGAAGGTGAGCAGCTCAGAGCTGGGAAGCAACAACCGAGGTGCCGGCCTAGCCGTACTCCATCGAGCGATTGCCCGCCGATGCCAGATTGGATGCCAGATTCGAAGCTCGGTCTACTTGTTTGCCCGCTTGATCTCAGACTCTATGTGCTGCCATACCTCGTCGGGCGGTTCCACGCTGGGAAAGAGCTGACGGGCGGCATCGGCGATGGTTTCCAGTTCGGCCAGCAAGGCGCGGCACAGGTCGCAGTCTTTGAGGTGCGGATGGGCAGACAGATCTTCTCCGCTGGCGATCAGCTCGGGAAGCTGGGCCTGGAAATCGGCGCAGCTCATCTTGTCGAAACTGCCCGTCATCGCTGCTCCTCCGAACGCTTCTGGCTGCGCAGGGCATCGCGTAGCTTTAGACGCGCTTTGTGCAACTGCGACTTGCTGTTGCCGATTGAGCAGTCGAGCATGGATGCAATCTCATTATGCTCAAATCCTTCAACATCGTGAAGGATAAAGATCAGCCGATAGCCTGTGGGAAGATCGGCGACGGCACGCTCGAGCGCAAGCCGATCGATGGCTCCGCTTAGCCTGAGGTCGGGCGCGCCGAAACTTCGGCTGGGACCCTCTTCGGGAGCCGGCTCCATGGCTTCATCGAGCGAGATGAGCGCCAGTCCTTTCTTGCGCAGTTGCATCAAGACCACGTTGATGGCCAAACGATGCAGCCACGTTGAAAAGGCCGAATCACCCCGGAACGTGGCGATTTTGCGATGCAGCTGCAGGAATGCTTCCTGCGTGAGATCCTCTGCCTCGGCTACGTTGCCCACCATGCGCAGGCAAAGCGAATAGATGCGGCGTTTGTGCAGGGAATAGATCTGCGCAAAGGCCTCGTGATCGCCGGCCTGTGCGCGCGATAGCACTTCAGCTTCGGCCGGATTCGCAGGTCTTGCGAGGGTCCGCGGCTGATCCGAAGCTCCATTCGCGCGGCTAGGGCCGTGGGCTTGCGTGGGGGAAGATGAATTGGGCATGCGCTTCCTTAACGAACGTCCTTGAATCGGATCCATGTGCGCAACGGCAAATGCTCGCATTGGCAGTCCCGAAATATTGAGATTCTGATCCCGAGTCCCCATTGGTATTGGGAATCCCTCGCGGTTGCCCGGTCTCGAGACCGCAACCTGCATCGCAAAACATGGGTCTGTACCGCTTGGCGCTTCGGCGTCACGGCTGCTCTTGACCTTCAGGGGACACAAGGAGCAGAGATTCTCTGGTTTTGCCGCAGCTTCCTAACTCGTTAGTATAAAGTTAGGCAGCTAAGGTTGGCTGGAATCGCATAAAAACACACCAACAGGAGGGTGCGGCGTGCCGCTCCTGCTTTGCGCTGGGAAGTTGGGTCCCAAGGCGCACTTAAGATATGGTCCTGGAACTAAAGCCGGCTGAACGTTGCGGCGCTCCGACTGGCCCCCGGCGGCAGATAGCGCAAGGCATCCGCGTCCCCGGCATGGCACAGCAAGCACTCCTTCGCGCACTGCTCGTTTCAGTTCTGTTGGCCGGCTGCATTTCGACAATTTGTGCCCGCGGGCAAACGCCAAACACCGAATCCGGCCAGGCCCATTTCACTACGGCCGTTCTGCCGAATCCATCCGACGCCGATCCCACTCTCGCTTTCGAAGGACTGCCCATTGTGAGCATCACGTTCGAAGGTGTCTCGGCCGACAGGTTAGCCCCGATTCCAGGCCACCTACCTCTCGAGGTGGGATCGACACTCACGGCCGAAAATGAGAAAAAGAGCCTGCGCGAGATCTATGCAAGCGGTCTTTACGACACGCTCGAGGTTGAAGCCACGCGTCAGGGCGCCGGCGTTGCCCTTTTGTTCACCGGTACTCCACGCACGTTCATCGGCACTGTCGGCGTTGACGGGGCGGAGGGCGCCACCATGAACACCCAGCTTCAACGCGCCTCACAGCTTGAAGCAGGGACCCGACTGACCCAGGCGAAGATGGTGCGGGCCTTGGATCAGATGCGCACTTCGCTCAATGAGAATGGCTACTTCGAAGCTTCAATCAAGCAAACAATTACACCGCACCCGAATCAGCAACTCGCCGATGTCTTTTTTCGCGTGGTGTCGGGAGTGAGAGCTCGGGTGGGCAACGTGAATGTGACCGGCGATTCAGGTCTGAGCCTTGAGGCGTTCCGACGCCACGCAGGGTTGCGCCTGGGCGCTCATGTCGATCACGACACGGTAAATCATGCGCTGGACGGCGTGCTGCGCGAGTATCAGCGGCAGGGCCGCCTGGAAGCCGAAGTGAAACTCGAGTCAGCGCAATACGACCACGCCACGAAATCTGTTGACTATCATTTCACCGCGAATCGCGGGCCTATCGTCCACGTCGAGGTCCAAGGCGCATCGATCGACGATGAACGCCTGAAGCACCTGGTCCCGATCTTTGAAGAAGGCAGCGTAGACGAGGACTTGCTGAACGAAGGCAATCGCCGCCTTCGCGACAACTTTCAACGCCTGGGCTACTTCGATTGCAAGGTCGATCATCAGATCCAGTCGCCTTCGCCCGATCGAGTGGACATCCGTTTTTTCGTCCAGCTCGGCCCGCGACGCCGCGTGGAGAAGGTATCGATTGACGGGAATCATTTCTTCTCGACCGGCACTCTGATGGCGCTGCTCAGTGTGCGAGCTGCTGGCGTTCTCGACAACCACGGAGTCTACAGCCAGGCGCTCGTGCTGGCTGACGTCAACGCGATCGAGGGGGTCTATCAGAGCAACGGATTCTCAGACGTGAAGATCACTCCTGAAACCAGCACGCCCGAAACGGTTGCGGCCGAGAACCCACCCGCGACTCCGCAAGCCACGATGGCGGCCACGGCGCCACTTGCGGTCACATACCACATCGTTGAAGGTCTACAGTTGCGGGTGGGCACATTGACCATCGACGGGAACGTCCACGTCCCGACATCCGCGCTGACCGGGTCGATGAACACGACACCGGGACAGATGCTCTCGCCGCGCAACCTTGCAGGCGATCACGATGCTATCGTCACCTCCTACTACGCGCGCGGATTCGATCAAGCCAGCGTGACCATTACGCAGCGGCCGGAATCCTCCGACGCCACCAAGGTCGACGTGATCTTCCATGTCGATGAGGGCGAACAGATCTTTGTGAAAGAAGTTCTGTTGACTGGCCTCGAATTTACTCGTCCGCAGACCGTGGCGCGCGCCATCACGATTCACGCCGGCGATCCGCTGAATCAGACGGCGCTCGCCGACACCCAGAGAAACCTTTATGACTTCGCTCTATTCAATGAGGTGAATGCCGCCATTGAAAATCCCGATGGGGGCGCAACACGCAAAACTGTTTTGCTTCAAGCCATTGAAGCCCGGCGGTGGACGCTTACTGGTGGCGCGGGATTCGAAGCGCAGACGGGCCAGCCGCAAAACAACTGCGCCGGGGCCGTGGCGGGAGGCGTGAAATGCAGCCCCAACGGCAAAACGGGAGTAAGCCCACGCGTGCTGATCGCAGTGACCCGCAACGATCTGTTTGGGCGCGAGCAATCGGCCTCGCTCACAGGCACCTATGGCTTGCTTGAGCAAAGTATCGGTGTCCAATACCAGGTGCCACACCTTGAGGGCAATCCCAACTTCGCTTTCACGTTCTCCGGCGGCTACGCAAATAGCGAGGACGTCTCAACCTACGTAGCCTCGCGCCTGGAAGGCGCATTCCGATTTACGCAAAACTTCAATCGTCCCGGAGCGTGGTTGTCCCGCGCCAACACCTTCATTTATGAGATTGACTTCCGCCGCGTGAAAGTGTCGGCGAGCAGCCTGCAGGTTTATCCCGGGGAGATCTCGCTTCTGTCGACGGCAACACGTGTGGGCGGCCCCGCATTCACCTGGATCAGAGACACGCGCGATGTGGCGATGGACGCGCGGCGCGGCACTTATTTGAGTTTTCAGGAGTTTTTCTCGGACCGATTCTTTGGCGCCGAGGCTGAGTTCAATCGCATCGACACGTCGAATTCAAGCTATTACAGCTTTGACAAGGGCCGGTTTGTTTTGGCCCGTAACACGCGCTACGGCCAGATTCGCACCTTCGGCAGCGGCACGAACGGGATCATTCCGCTCCCTGAGCGGCTTTATGCCGGCGGCGCGGCTTCATTGCGCGGATTCTCGCAGAACGCAGCGGGCCCGCGCGATCCTGAAACCGGTTTCCAGATTGGCGGCGCGGGCGAACTCACGAACAGCACCGAGTTGCGGCTGCCTCCGCCTACGCTTCCCTGGCTGGGGAATACCGTGAGTTTTGTTGTGTTTCACGACATGGGCAATGTGTTCACCAATGCGGGCGATGCGTGGGCGAGCTTTTTGCGGGTAAGGCAGCCAGACAGCGGTGCGTGCCGCCAACTGGCTACACCGGGTCAACAGTCCACCTATCAACCCAACGGTCCATATACTTCCACCGGTCAGCAGGGCCTGTGCAGCTTTAACGATTTTTCGCACTCCCTGGGCCTCGGCATGCGCTACCACACGCCGGTCGGCCCCATTCGCTTCGACGTAAGCTATAACTTGAATCCGCCCATCTACCCGGTGAATATCAATTACTCGATTCCAACTGCGCCGGGAGGCCCGCCGGGCTACGAATCGGACCCGTACGTGGGCCAGGCACCGCACATCAATTTCTTCTTCTCGCTGGGTCAGGCATTCTGATGCGATTGCGCAATTCAATCCGAATGGAGATGGCCCGGCGAATCGCCGAAACAGTCGAGGCGGTTGCCTTCGCATCGTTCCTCCTCGGCGTTGCGACGGTTCACGCTCAAGAGCCAAGCCCTGGCTCCTCCGTGGTGCTCGATCGCGTGGTAGCTGTGGTTAACAAACACGCCATCCTGGCGAGCGATGTTGACGACGAAATCCGGCTGTCTGTACTCGATCCCAATCTCGTTGGCCAGGAGGCTCTAACTCGCCAGCGCGCGCTCGAACAGCTCATCAGCCGCGCTCTTATCGAGCAGCAGATTCGCGACGAGGACATGCAGTCTATTGAACCGACGCAGGGCGAGGTAGACGCGCGCCTGGACGAAATTCGCAAAGAACTTCCATTTTGCCAGCGCCAGAACTGCGCCACGGATCCGGGTTGGAAAGCATTTCTTGCCGCGCACGAACTTACGCCGGAGCGCGTCGAATCTTATCTGCGGTACCGGCTTGAGATTCTGAGCTTCATCGAAGAGCGTTTCCGCCAGGGCATTCAGATCTCGCCGCAGCAGATCGAAAGCTATTACCACGACATTCTGCTCCCGCAGTACGCTCCAGGCGAATCCATTCCGCCCCTCAATCAGGTCTCCTCGCGTATCCAGGAAATCCTGCTGGAAAAACAGGTGAACGTGCTGTTCGACGCATGGCTCACCAATCTGCGCCAGCAGGGCGACGTCGAAGTTCTCGATCCATCGCTCGAGCCGCCGGCGAATGGCAACCCAGGGGCAGATGCGAATCCGGCCGCTGGGGCGAACCTGCCGACGAATTCGGCTTCTTCCGGCGCGGGTGCTGCGCGATGAAAGATAAGCCATCCACTTCGATCTTTTCCGAACAGCCGACTGCGCCAGAGCCACCGGCTCCGGGCAGGCGCTCCCGTCTGCGCCGATTCTTTTTCCGTCATCTACCGCTTTCGCTCGCGTCGCTTGCGGTTTTAGTTTCCCTGGCGGCAGTGGCAGCTTACTTGATCGCCAGTTCCGCAGCCTTTGAGAATCTCGTTCGCAAGCACCTCATCGCGGAGATCGACGCAGTCACTGGCGGCCAGGCTGAGATTTCATCTTTCCATTGGCGGATCCTCGCTCTCGAGGCAGAGGCCGATGGCATCGTCATTCACGGAACCGAAGATTCCGGCGAGAAGCCTTACGCACAAATCGACCGTCTGCGCGTGCAGATGAGCATCTTCGGCTTCTTTAGTCCGCATCTCTCGCTGCGCAGTCTGGAAGTCGATGGGCCACGCGTGCATCTCATTGTTTACCGCGATGGCTCGACAAATCAGCCTCGCCCGCTGGAGGCGCGGCGGCAGAGCAAATCCGCCGTGCAATCCCTTTTCGACCTTCGCGCTCACCAGATCCTCGTGGAACGGGGAATGCTCGACTACGACGATCGCGCATCCTCCTTCGACGCGCAGAACCGCTATCTGCCTCTCGACTTCAGCGCCACCAATTTGTCGCTGCAAATGATCTACACGCCGGGCTCGTTTCGCGCGCCGGAAGACTACCGCGTGAATGCGGCCGCAGAAGATCTGATTCTGTCGCGCCAGCTGCCGCGGAAACCATTCGCGCCTGTACACGGGAAGTTCGGGCTGATGTTCGATCTTCAGCGCAATCGCGTCATTCTGCACAATCTTGACATCACGGCTCATCGGGATGGCGACCAGGATCACATGCTGCACGTCTCGGGAACGATGGACGATTTCACGCATCCTCGCTGGCACGCCGACATTAACGGCGAGTTCGATATGCGGCTCCTCGATCCCGTCACCGGATATGCGGACTCGCCCGAAGGCATCGCGCATCTGCATCTGGCGGCAAACGGCGTCGCGCCCGCATTCCAGATCTCCGGCGCGATTCACATGGACAACGGCGCGTACATCGGCACCGGCATCAACGCAACGGGCGTGACCGGCGATGTTCGCATCGACGCCGACCAGAATAAGCTCTCGATCACACAGATCGCGGTGACCGTTCGACGCGGCGGACAAATTGAAGGCTCCGTTCTGTTGTCGCCATGGCTGCCCGGCGCGGCGATCAATCGTGCGCGCGTGACGGTGCCCCTCGGCTCTGCCGGTTCGGAAGAAGCGCGCCGGGCCCGCGATGTGCTGGTTCGTCCTGCCCACATTTCCGTCCCGATGAACGGCAATGTCACAGCCGTCTTAAAAGGCGTTTCTCTCGACACGATCCTTCAGTTCGTTTGTCCGCCGCCGTTCCGCCGACTCGGTTTCGACGGCCGTGCAAATGGAACCGCCAGTGCAACCTGGTCGAACGGCGATGTGCGTACGCTGGCTGTTTCAACGAACCTGGCACTCAGCCCTGCGCAGCAGCCGGCCACCGGCGAAGTGCCAGCGAGCGGCGCGCTGGACGCAACCTACACGCAGCGCAATGGCGGAGTGGACTTGCGCAACCTTGACCTGCGCCTGCCCGCGAGCGAACTTAAGGCGCACGGCTCGATTGGCGCTTATCCGGTGACGAGCGCGTCGTCGATTGCGGTGGACTTTCACTCCCACGACTTGTCGGAATTCGACTCGGTGTTGCGTTCGCTGGGCCTGAGCCGCAATGGTAGAAGCGGAAGCGCAGCGCTGCCTGTGGCGCTGACAGGCCAAGCCGGCTTCCACGGTCCGTGGACCGGGTCATTGATCAGGCCGCACCTGGCAGGCGTGCTCACGGCCGCGCAGCTCGCCATTGAAATGCCGGCCAACGGCGCGTCAACACAGCCACGAATGCTGCACCTCGATTCAGTCCAGGTGGATGGCAGCTATTCTCCGAATCAAATCTCGATTCAACGTGCAGAGCTTGTTCGCGGCAATTCCAAACTTGAAGTGAGCGGAACGCTTGACGCCACATCCGGCCCGGTGATCGCGGTTCATCGTTCCGCACGCGAAGCTGGACCAGCAGAGATGGGGCAATCTCGCTCCCGCCCAGGCTTCTCGCTCACCTATGACGGCGGCTCGGTCATTCATGCTCGCGTCGACGCTGCCAACATCGACGTGGCGGATTTGCAGCCGTTCATCGCTGCGGCCCTTCCTGTGACGGGTAGCCTGAACGCGCAATTCACAGCCAACGGTCCGCTTCGCTCGCCCGATGCCTCAGGTGCTTTGCAAATGGATCGGGCGGTTGTTTACGGCGAACCGCTCACGCAAATTCGTGTGCAGGGCGGAATCGGAGGCCATCGCTTGAAAGTTGCGTCGGCGCGCGCAATCGAAGCCGGCGGCATCCTGACGGCCTCCGGCGACTACGACTTCGACTCTCGGACTTTCAACATTGACGCGCACAGCTCCGATATCGATATCGCACGCATCGCATGGATTGAGCAGCATCATTACGAGGCCGCGGGCAGAATTTCTCTCGATCTGACGGGCTCAGGCTCCATCGACGATCCCCGCCTGAACTCACGCCTTACGGTCAACTCGCTCTCGCTGGGCGGCCAGCGCTTCGGTGTGTTCGAGGCGTTCGCGCACACCACCGGGCACATTCTCGCATACGATGCCACGACCAAGTTGCAGGGAGCCGATGTGCACCTGAGCGGCCAGACGGCTTTGCAAACGGGCTACGCGACGCAGGCGCGGGTGGACTTTTCGCAGTTCAACGTGGGGGCGCTGCTGCGCATGGCGCACGTTGAGGCCTTCACAGCCGACTCCGCGCTGGCCGGAACCATCTCGCTGGACGGACCGCTCGCCAACCTGAAAGAGCTCCGCGGCGACGCGCAGATTCGCCAACTTGCCGTGAATGTGGCCGGCGTGCATCTGCAAAGCGATGGTGGCCTGCACGCTTCGCTCGCCAGCGGTCTGGTTCGCCTCGATCCCCTGCACGTTACAGGCGACAACACAGACCTGCATGCCCAAGGAACGGTTTCGCTGCTCGGATCGAAACAGCTCGATCTCGGCGCCAGCGGCTCGATCAATCTGAAACTTGCAGAAACGCTCGATCCCGATCTGACCGCGAGCGGTGTGACGACATTTCAGCTTGAGGCTCATGGGCCGCTTGAGAATCCCGGGCTTCAGGGCTCGGTCGATTTCCAAAACGGGTCACTTTCGCTGGAAGATCTGCCCAACGGCCTGAGCCAGCTGCGCGGCACGCTGGAGTTCAACCAGAATCGGCTTGAAGTGAAGTCGCTGACCGCGATGACCGGCGGCGGCCAGCTAACCGTGGCCGGCTACCTAGCGTATGAGCACGGAATTTTCGCCGACCTCTCAGTGACCGGAAAGAGCGTTCACATCCGCTATCCCTCGGGCGTGAGTTCGCTGGCCGACCTGCGCCTGCAGCTTCAGGGACCGCAATCGAATCTGCTTCTGAGTGGGGACGTGCTGATCACGCGATTTGCCGTCAGCCCGGACCTGGACCTGGCAGCGCTCGCCCTGCAGGCCAGTTCATCGGTTCAATCGGTGGCACCGCCAAATGCGCCTTCAAATCACGTGCGCCTGGATGTGCACGTTGCCTCTTCGCCGCAGTTGAATTTTCAGAACGCCTTCGCCAAGCTGGCAGGCGACGTGAACCTGCGCTTGCGCGGAACCATGGCGTCGCCGTCTCTGCTCGGCGCGGTATCAATCACAGAAGGCAGCGCTCTGATTGCGGGAACCCGCTACGATCTGGAGCGCGGCGACATCACGTTTACCAATCCGGTGCGTATTGAGCCGGTCATCGACCTAAGCGCCACAGCGCACGTGGAGGATTACGACATTTCGCTTGGGCTGCATGGATCGCCGCAAAAACTCAACGTCACCTATCGCAGCGATCCGCCCCTGCCGGAGGCCGACGTGGTGGCGCTGCTCGCGCTGGGCCACACAGCGAACCAGCAGCGCCTCTACACGCAGCAGCAGGAGCAGGCCATCAGCAATCCCACGACTGACGCGCTTCTCGGAGGCGCACTGAACGCTACGGTTTCGAGTCGCATCCAAAAGCTTTTTGGCGCTGGCTCGGTAAAAATCGATCCGAATTACCTGGGCGCATTCGGCAACTCAACGTCGCGCATCACGGTAGAGGAGCAACTGGGCCGCAACGTAACGCTCACATACGCTACCGACGTAAACACGACCAGCCAGCAGTTGTTGCAGGCCGAGGTCGCCATCAACCGGCATGTGTCACTGGTGGTTGCCCGCGACGAATCCGGCGTCTTTTCGATGATCGTGAAAGCTACGCGCCGGTACAGGTAATTGGCCGCCGAATCCGGCTTCAAGCGCAAGCCAGATTCAGAGCGCCGCCCGTCTTCAGCAAAACTCGTTATGCTGGTTGTTGCCTTTCTGCGACCGTGTGGCGCTTACTTCGCGCCGCTGCGGAAACGTAGGATGTTCGCGCCAAGGACGAAAGATGCCGAGGGAACCAGAGCCCGCAGTTGAAGCCGTGCCTGCGCAGCACTCCGACCGCGACTTCAGCTCGATCTTTATCGGGCCGCACGGCCTGCGCGCCGGATGGGCTGTGCTTCTGTTCGCCGGACTCTATTTTCTTTTCCGCGAAGTCGTGGGAACGCTTTTCTATGCCGCAGGGCTGATACACGATGCGCCCGCAGATTCCGCGCCCGCCGTTCTGGTCGGGGAACTCGTGTCATTCATCTCGCTGATCGCAGCCGGCCTGGTGATGGTTTTGATCGAGGATCGCCGCATCTCGAGCTACAACCTGGCTGACGCGCGCGGTGTGCGCCACACCCTTGCCGGGCTCGCTGCCGGATTCGTTGCTCTGTCGGTGCTTATCGCAGGGCTGGCCTGGGGCGGTTGGCTGCGCATTGCGCCTTCAATGATGCCCGCAGCGCCAGCCTTGCGTATCGGCGCCGTCTGGGCGGCTGCATTCGTCATCGTCGCCATGGTTGAAGAAGGACTATTTCGCTGCTACGCACTCTCGACGCTATCGCGCGGGATGAACTTCTGGTGGGCGCTGGCCGCGCAGGCTGCGATATGCGCTTACGTTGCGCTCGACCCCACGCGCCACGGCGCAATGGGCGTTTATCTGGCCGCTGCGATCGGATTCGTTCCCTGCCTGGTGGTCGAACGAAAGGGCGCGAGGCAAAACGCTGCGTTCTGGCAGGCGGCGTGGGTCACTTCGACGTTCTTCGGCTTCTATCACACGCTGAACGGCGGCGAGAATTGGATCGGCATCTTTGCCGCCGCCGGAATCGGCTTTGTCTGCTGCGTGAGCGTTTTCGTCACCGGCTCGGCATGTTGGGCGATCGGCTGCCACGCAGCATGGGACTGGGCTGAGACTTACTTCTACGGCGTGGCCGATAGCGGCCTCGCCGCACAAGGTCATTTGTTCACCGCGGGTCCAGCCGGCAATCCTTTATTAAGCGGCGGCGCCGACGGACCGGAAGGCAGCGTGTTTATGGTGGGAGTTATCGTTTTGCTGCTTGTCTTGCTGCTTGTTGTGTACGGACGCACCAATTTGAAGTCGTTCCCTATCTACCATCCGGCCGACTGATTGGCGCGCCAAGCTCCGTCTGCAAAACGATTCTTCGTCCGAGTTTTCTGCCTCGTCGTATCCTGATGCTGCCGATGTCCGACGCGCTCCCAGTCAGTTCACTCCCGTTTGCGCCGCATGTGCCGCGGCGCAAGCGCCGCTGGCCGTGGGTTCTTTTGTGGTGCTCGGCCGCATTTCTGTTGCTGCTGGCGCTTTCTCCCATCGCTGCGGTGCTGTGGCTTCGCGCCGCAACGAAAGCCTCGCTGCCGCAACTCGATGGAGACGTGCATCTGGCCGGCCTTTCGGCGTCTGACCAATCCGCGCCCGTCCTCTCGGCGCCGGTGATCGTCCGTCGCGATCAGCACGGCGTTCCGCACATTGAAGCGGCCACACAGGACGATCTGTTCGTCGCGCAGGGCTACGTAACGGCGCAGGACCGGCTTTGGCAAATGGATGCCTCGCGCCGCAGCTCGAACGGCGACCTTGCCGAGATCTTGGGCCGGTCGCTGTTGCAACATGACGAGGCGCAGCGCATTCTGCAGATTCGGGTCACCGCAAAGCGCTTCTATGAAGGCTTATCTGTCGAAGATCGGCGCCGCCTGGACGATTATGCCCGCGGAGTGAATCTGTTCATTGCCCAGGCGGAGCGATCGAATACGCTGCCGGTTGAATTCAAGATCCTCCACTACAGGCCGGAACCGTGGACGGGGGCGGATTCGATCAGCGTGGGACTTTCGATGATGCAGACGCTCGATACTCACATCACGACGAAGCTATCGCGCGCGCGCGTCGATGCCAAGCTCAACAACCCTACGCTCGAGGCGGATCTCTACCCTGTCGGCTCATGGCGCGATCGCCCGCCCGCCGGGTTGCGCGTTGATCTGACGGCGCCCGAACCCATGCCGCCGACGAAAAACGGCGATGACGATGGCGACGAAAACACCGAGAGCCGCACGATTCCGGATGACGTGATCGCCGCACCAGCCGAGACGCTCGCTCTGGTGGGCCTGCGAGGCCGGCCCGATTGCTCCGACTGCATCTCCGGCTCAAACAACTGGGTAATTGGGAGCTCGGCCATCGCTTCGCCTACGCAATCGACCACACGCCGGGCGCGGAAGGCAACGGCGACGCGCGCATGAGGCAGGCCGCGGACCTGATGCGCAGCTGGGATGGCCGATTGACGACGGACTCCGCCGCAGCATCGCTCGTGACCAAGACTCGCGCCGCGCTCTGGCCGATGATCCTTGAGCCAAAGCTGGGCAAGCTGGCCGGAGACTACCACTGGGGCGAGGCTGCATTTGCCGAAGAAGAGATCGTGATGCACGCGAAACCCGAGTGGCTGCCGCCGACTTACAAAGACTGGAACGCGCTGCTGACCGCCGCGGTGCACAATGCCATGCACGACGGACGCGCGCCGCTTGATATTTCGCATTGGGCTTACGGCCGCTGGCATGTGGTCGACATCGAGCATCCGTTCGCCGCGTTTCTTCCGGTGGTGGCGCGCGTGGCAGGAACTGGGCCGCAGCCGCAAAGCGGGGACGGCACAACTGTGAAGCAGGTGGGGCGCGACTTTGGACCCTCGCAGCGCTTCACCATGGACTGGAGCAACATCGACAGCTCGACGGAGAACATCGTCCTGGGCGAAAGCAGCAATCCGTTCAGTCCTTACTTCCGCAATGAGTGGAATGCTTGGTATAACGGAACCACCTTTGCGCTTCCGTTCACCCCCACAGCGGTGGCCGCGCAAACTGCGCACACGCTGCGCCTGCTGCCATGAAAAGACAGGGAACAAGGGAACAATGGAGCAAGGGAGCGGCTGAGGCAGGTTTGCGCGTGTCGCTGGCATCTCGCTTTTGGAGACAGGGGAACTTCGCCGGCGCCACCGTAATACTCCTCGCTGCATTCGTCGCCATCGTGCCGGAGCTGATTCGCGGCGCCTCGTGCGGCCACGATTTTAATGTTCATCTCGTTTCCTGGTTCGATTGCCTGAACGCATGGCGGCACGGCATTCCCTATCCTCACTGGACGCCCAGCGCGAACTATGGAGCAGGCGAGCCGCGCTTCGTTTTTTATCCGCCGCTGACATGGATGCTGGGAGCGGCGCTTGGGGCAATGCTGCCGTGGCCCATCGTGCCCATCGCGCTGACGTTCATCATTTTTGCGGCGACGGGCGTGGCCACGCGCGCCCTCGCTCTCGAATTCCTCGATAACGTGCCGGCCACGCTTGCCGGATCCGTCGCGATCTTCTCCGGCTTCACCCTCTTCACAGGCTACGAGCGCTGCGCATTTCCTGAATTCGCCGGAGGATTTTGGCTGCCGCTGATTCTTCTTTACGTCCTGCGCGATCGCGACCCGGCGGCGTCACTGACGCGCCGCGCTTTTTCGGGTTCAACCGCGCCGCTTGCCGTTGCTCTCGCGGGCGCGTGGCTTTCAAACCTTCCGCTTGGAATTATTGCTGGCTATTTGCTGGTCGGCGTCGCGTTGCTGTGGGCTGTGGTGAACAAATCTTGGGCGCCATTGCTCCGCGCTGGCGTTGCAACAATTCTTGGGCTGGGTCTCGCGGCTCTCTACTGGGTTCCGGCAACGCTCGAGCGGCATTGGGTCAACATCAGCCAGGCTACCGACGATCCGGGCTACAACTTTGAAAACAACTGGCTCTTCTCTCATCACGCCAACCCGGTGCTGGCGATGCACGACGTAGTCCTGAACCAAGTTTCGTGGATTGCCGTCTCGATGATCGCGGCCACGCTCGCGTGCGCGGGCATATGTTTTCTTCGCGAATCGCTTCCAAAGCCGGGAAAAAAGTGGATTCCGCTGGCCGCGATTCCCCTGATCGTTCTGTCTTTGCTTTTTCCCATTTCGCGTTTCGTATGGCACACGCTGCCGGAGTTTCCTTTCCTGCAATACCCGTGGCGCTGGCTTGAAGCAGTCGAAGCGCCCATGGCTATCTTTTTTGTTGCCGCAGTCTGGCCGGCGAATCCGGAGCCGGCCCATGATCCGCGCATCGCCCGCCGCCGGCGCACCGCCGTTGCCGCTGTTTGCGCAATGGGCTTCATCGGCGCAACGATGTACGCCTCAAAAGCCTTCTTCCAGGTCTGCTATCCCGAGGACACGGTTGCATCTTCGCTCCAAGACTACCGGTCCGGCGCCGGCTTTGAAGGCATGTACGAATACGCGCCTGCGAACAGCGACATCAGCAACACTCCGACCGGGATTCCCGGTGCGTGCCTGGTGACGAACCCAGAGATCGTTCTTGGCAAACCCGATCCGGACGACCCCGACGTTAATCCTGCGTGGACTTCCGATCAAGGAACCTGCCAAGCGTCATTAACATGGGCCGGCGGCAGCCGAACAAATCCCGAACACCGCAGAATCGTCGGCGGCGTTCCCCATGAGGGTTACCTAGTGCTCCATCTTCTGCGCTATCCGGCGTGGGTGCTTCGCCTCAACAATCGGCCCCTGCCGATCTTGCCGCTACGCATGGATGGCCTGATCGTGGTTCCAGTTCATGCCGGCCCCATCAACCTCACGGTCGACTGGTCCGTCGCTCCCGGCGATATTGCCGGCCGCTGGATGAGCATTTTGAGCGCACTTTTGCTCATCGGCTTATCAATTGCCGGCATCCGGCGGCGCCATTCTCGTCTAACATGATTGCAGTGCAGGCAGACGTCAAATCCCTGATCCAGGAGGGCGCCGATCTTACAGATCAGGCGCTCGAGACGCTCATTCCGTCTGCAGATGCCGTTCCCGTTTCCATTCATGGCGCGATGCGGCATTCGGTTTTTGCGGGTGGCAAACGCCTGCGCCCCGTGCTGGCCATGCAGGCCGGCGTCACGATCGCAGGCCATCTGCCCAAAGGCATCGAGCGTCTGGGCGCGGCCATCGAGATGATCCATACTTACTCGCTGATTCATGACGACCTGCCCGCGCTCGACAACGACGACCTACGCCGGGGAAAGCCGACCTGCCACGTCGCATTTGGAGAAGCCACAGCGATCCTCGCGGGCGACGCGTTGCAGACGCGTGCCTTTGAAGTGCTCTCCGGCCTCGATTGCCCGCCCGCCGCGACGGTACAGATTATCAGCCTGGTCGCAAACGCCATTGGCACCGTTGAAGGCATGATTGGCGGCCAGATTCTCGATCTGGAAAGCGAGCACCTGAAGCCCACGCCTGAGCTGGTTGAAGCCATTCATCGCGCCAAGACCGGCGCTCTCATCCGCGTAAGTGTGGTGGCCGGCGGCGTGTATGCCGGAGCCACGCCCGACGACGCTGCACGCCTCGACCGCTTCGGCCGCAAAGCAGGACTTGCCTTCCAGATCGTTGACGACGTGCTCGACATGACGGTCGACTCCGCACAGCTGGGCAAAACCGCCGGAAAGGATGAAGCCACGGAGAAGGCGACGTGGCCCGCTGTCTATGGAGTGGAGCAAAGCCTTCGCGACGCTACTCAGCTGATCGATGAAGCCTTTGCAGCGCTTGAGCCGTACGGCAGCCGCGCCGACGGGCTGAAAGCGGTGGCCCGATATTTGATCGATCGCAAGAACTGATTCGCGCATTTGTAGTGAGCTGATTTTTTCGAGTCGTCCCCCCCCTCAAAAAACACCGCACCAAGCGGGCTAACGAACTCGCCGCGCGGCGGAATCACGTTGAGCGCCGCGGCTTCGCGAATCGGGGGAAAGTGCACGATGACTCAAACCGTCTTTGTTACCGGTGGCGTCGGCCTTCTGGGGAGCAATCTTGTGCGACTCCTTGCCGGTCGCGGCTACAATGTCCGCGCGCTTGTGCTCCCTTCGGAAATGGACAAGGTTCCGATTCAGTTTTCGGGAATCCGTTTAGACGTGATCTATGGTGACATGCGCGAAGTGTCTGACTTTGCGCACGCACTCTCCAGGGTTGACGTCGTCTTTCACACCGCCGCGTACTTTCGCGATTACCTGCAAGGCGGCCGTCATTGGGACGCGCTCTACGCCGTCAACGTGGCCGGCACGCGCAATCTTCTCGAGGCTGCTTATCATGCCGGTGTTCGCCGCTTCGTCCATGCCAGTTCTATTGCGGTTCTCGAGGGCAAACGCTCAGAGCCGATCGACGAAACCATGCTTCGCGACGAGCGCCGCGCCGAGCCTTACTACCGCAGCAAGATTCTCGCCGACCGAGAAATCTTTAGTCTTCTTGATCGTCACGCCGACATGTGGGCGGCCATGGTCTTGCCCGGCTGGATGCACGGTCCCGGAGATGCCGCGCCCACACCCGCGGGCCAATCGGTGTTGGATTTTCTTAGCGGAAAGATTCCCGGAATTTTGCCCGGCGCTTTCTCCATCGTCGATGTGCGCGACGTGGCGCATGCCATGCTTATGGCGGCGTGCCAAGGCCGGAATGGCGAACGATACCTGGCGGCGGGACGAGCCGTCAGCTCCACTGAGTATCTGGCGCTGCTGGCGGCGATCGCCGGGCGGAAGTGCCCGACGCGAAGAATCCCGCGGACTGCACTTTACGCCTTTGCCAGCGCCTGCGAATGCTGGGCGCGGCTGACGCACCGGCCCGCCGCTCTGAGTCTTGCCGCCATGCGCCTTCTCGATCAACGCCTGGACCGGCTGCAGTTTGATCACACAAAATCGAAGAATGAATTGGGCCTGGAATTCCGGCCTATCGAGTCAACTCTAAGCGACGAGGTCGCGTGGTTCCGTGCGCACGGCTACCTGAGCGAAAAGAGCCCTGACCACACGGACTTACTGGCTTAGCACCTTGCGCAGTTTCTGACTCTGGTTGGAGAGATCTTCGACGGCCGTTTGCGTCCTGCCCAGCAGACCCTGCAGCTCTTCAAGAAATTCAGGCAGCGCGTCCCAGCACTTGCGCACCGCTTCCTGCTGATCGATCAGCGTCAGGGCCGCACCCGACAAAGCGGTGACCAAACCAAGACGCCGCTGTCCTGTCACCAGCAATACGCCGCTTGCGGCCAGCGTGCCCGCCGCAACATAGCGAATCCAACTCGTCGAGCTCGTCTCATCGTCGCGCACTGCAACCTGCTCTCTCGTTCCTTGTGTCAGTGGCACAACCACCATTTGATTCCTCCCTCGCGACCCGATTCTGGCTCAAGCCTTCTCTTGGAGTATCGCCCGAAAACTTCAAACAAAACGATGTTCTCAAAAAAATTCTGCTTAGGATTTCCCTTAACCGATCACATTACCGAGACCTTTAACTTCGCAGCTTCAGACGCGTGCCGTCAATCCAAATCGATCTCGCGCAGCGGCTTGCCCTCCGGTGCGTCCTTCGCTTTGCGCATGGCCTCAGCAAACTTCTTCTCAAGCAAATCGGCCTTGTTCTTTTCCGCATCGACGCTTTGCCGGAAGATCGATTCCGTCCGCTCCCCGTGCTCGCGCATTGCCTTGGCAGCAGTCTCCAGATCCTCGAACATCCTCTTGCGCGGCGCCGAAGTGTGGCTTACCAGCACTCCGGTCTCCGCATCGATCTTCAGCATCGCCCCGCAATCCGGGCACGCCACCTCGAACGATTTGTGCTCCTTCTTGCTCATCCCTCGTATTCTAAGCGTTCACGCCCGGCTTTTTCGAGCCACTGCTCTTTCCGGCGCGCAATGGCCTCGGAAATGCCTACTTGACTGTGATGCGCCCGCCAGCGAAAGATGAATGGGCTGGACGGTCTTTGGCTCTTTGCGCGGGCCAAATCGAAGCGGGCCGCGCAGATTTTCGTTTGTTCACGCCAAAATTCAGGAATGATCCTATGAAAACGATTCGCACCAATTTGTTGGGCCTCAAGATCTTTGCGTTTCTCGTTGCGTTAACCGCGTGGGAAGTTCGCGTCGCTTGGGCTCAGTCTGGGTCCGATGCGCCGGTTGTGACGGCCCTCAACGTCGACCGCGGCGATCCCGCCTCGGCCCACCTTGTTCCTGCCGACGCCAAGCTTGAACGCATTGCGACCGGCTTCACATGGGTCGAAGGTCCGGTCTGGGTGAACGACAGCCTCTTCTTCGCCGAGATTCCCTCGAACTCGATCCGCCGCTGGACGCCGGGCAAAGGCGTGAGCATCTTCCTACAGCCAAGCGGCTACCAGGGCTCCGCTCCGTATGGCGGGCGCGAGCCCGGATCCAACGGAATGACGCTCGATAGCGAAGGCCGCCTCACCGTGGCCGGCCACGCGCAGCGCGACGTCTTCCGTTTTGAGTCGCTCAACCCTGAAGCCAAGCAGACCATTCTCGCCGATCGCTACCAGGGCAAACGGCTAAACAGCCCCAACGACCTTGTTTACCGCAGTGACGGCTCGCTCTACTTCACCGATCCGCCCTACGGGCTGCGCAAACAGAACGATTCCGACCCGGAGAAGGAGCTGCAGGTCAACGGCGTTTATCGCATTCCGCACGCGCTGCAGCAAAGGCCCGGCGCACCGCCCGATCGAGATGCGCTGCAGCAGATGATCACTGATCTGGCGCGGCCGAACGGGATTGCTTTTTCACCGGGCGAGAGATATCTCTACGTCGACTCCACGGAGCCGAAGAAGATCTGGATGCGCTATCGCGTGTTGCCAGATGGCACGCTCACCGATGCCAAGCTGTTTTATGACGCCACCAGCGACCCACGTCCCGGGGGCCCTGACGGCATGAAGGTGGATATCGAAGGCAACATTTACAGCGCCGGTCCCGGCGGCGTGATCATTCTCTCGCCGGAGGGCAAGCGGCTGGCCACGCTTCTCATTCCCGAGCGCGTTTCGAACGTCGCGTGGGGCGGCGCCGATCGCAAAACGCTCTACATTACGGCGTCGAGCAGCGTCTATCGAGTCAAACTGAACATTGCGGGTGAGCCGATCACGCAGCCGCGATCGCCAGTTTCGATGACTGGCGCTGAACCGCATTGACTCGACTCTGGATACATGCTGAAAATGTTGTTCCCGTTTTCATAGCGTGAGAGGTGCGATTGCGGACCCACGCCGGGGCGCCTTTTGCCGGATAGGAGGAGCGACAGTGAATCGCAGGCAGTTTCTCGCATCAACCGGCGCGGCCTCGGTGGTGGCCGCAAAATCCGTAGCATCTGCGCCTCTCTCGGCCACGCAACCCAGTGCCGCTCCATCTTCTGCATCGAAACCCGTTCAGATGAAGCTCGGCGATCAAAGCGCCCCAACGAACGACGTGCACCTCGCGTACCTGGCCCGCTACGGCGTGCGCAACATCTGCGGCTATCCGATGATCGAGGGCGACCGCCTCTACGCCACCGTCGACGAGCTCAAGAGCATGATGGATAAGGCCGCCAAATACGGCATCTCGGTCGACTGCGCCGCGCCGCCGTTCCTCGAATCCAGCCACATCGACAGCGAGAAGCATCCCGCCATCATGCTCGCCCAAAGCCCCGAGCGCGACCGCGACATCGAGCAGCTGCAGACCTTCATCCGCAACTGCGCGCAGGCCGGCATTCCCTGCCTGAAATACAACATGAGCCTTCTCGGCGTGCTACGCACCGGCTGGGTTCCCGGACGCGGCGATGCCCTATACCACCAGTGGAAACTCGCCGATGCACATCCCAATCCCCCGCTCACGCGCGCCGGCCATGTAGACGCCGACGCATTCTGGGAGCGGATCACGTATTTTCTCGATCGCGTGATTCCGGTTGCCAATGAATACAAGATCCGCATGGCCTGTCATCCGCAGGATCCTGGCGTTCCGCCCGAAGGCTACCAGGGAATCAACCGCGTGCTCGGAACTGTGGATGGTCTCAAGCACTTTATTACTATTCAAGAGAGCCCGTATCACGGCCTGAATTTCTGCCAGGGCACAGTCTCTGAGGACTTAGAGAATCCGTCGGTTGAAATCTTCGATGTCATCCGCTACTTTGGAACGCGCAAAAAGATCTTCAACGTCCACTTCCGTAATATCCGCGGCCACCGTAACAATTTCACTGAGGTCTATCCCGACGAGGGCGACATTGATTTCGTCAAGGAGATCCGGCTCTACAAGGAACTTGGCTATCCTTACATGCTGATGCCCGATCACGTGCCGACGGCCAAGGCCGATCCCGACTCCCTGCAGTCTTTCGCGTTTTGCTACGGCTACATTCGTGCGCTAATTCAGGCGGTGAGCGAAGAAGTGTGAAATGGCGCATGAACCTTCCCGTCTTCGCCAGCGCGATCCTGAGCCGAAGCCGCAGCATCTGCTGTGCTTCCGAAGTTTGTTGCAAATGCTAACGTGAAATGGCATCCCGCCGCACCGAGACCATCGCTTTGAATCAGCCCCGCACGACTCACGTCCGCTATCTCATCATCGCGATCCTGTTCGTGGTCAGCTGCTTTAGCTTTGCCGACCGCTCGCTGCTCCCTCAGGCGGCCGGGGCCATGCCCGCCGCCATCCACCTCAATGCCGCGCGCTTGAGCTGGCTCCTCTTCGCCTTCGGTTGGGCCTATGCTCTCGGCCAGCTGCCCTCCGGCGGCCTCCTCGATCGCTTCGGTTCAAAGCGCGTCTACGGAATCGCTATCGTCGGCTGGTCCGTCTGCGCATTCCTCACCGCTTTCGCGGGCTATCTCTCCGCCAGCTTCGCCTTCACCGCCATCTTCATTCTTCGCATCCTCTCCGGCCTCTTCCAGTCGCCCGTCTTTCCCGGCAACGGACGCATCGTCGCCGCCTGGTTCCCCACCTCCGAGCGCGGACGCGCCTCGGCGCTTTTCAACTCGTCACAATACTTTGCCCTGCCCATCTTCGCGCCCATCTTCGGCTTCCTCATCCGCGCCGCCGGGTGGCGCAGTTGCTTCTGGTTCATGGCCGCACTCGGCTGCATTCTCACCGTTGTCTGGTTTACGCAGATCTTTGGAGTCAGCGAACATCCCCGCATCTCCGCGGCCGAAATCGAATTCATCAAATCCGGCGGCGGACTCGTCGATTCCGCGCCCGGCATTCGCAAAAATACCCTCACCTGGCCCGTCGTCAAAATGCTCCTAGGCTCGCGCATGCTGGTTGGCGTCTACGTCGGACAGTTCTGCATCGCGACGCTCACCTGGTTCTTCGTCACGTGGTTTCCGGTATATCTTGCCCAGGCCCGCCACATGTCCGTCGTCAAGGTTGGCCTCGCTGCCGCCATACCCGGTCTCTGGGGAGGCTTCGGCGGCATCCTGGGCGGCGTCATCTCCGATCGCCTTCTTCACGGCGGCCACTCGCTCACTTTTTCCCGCAAAGCTCCCATCATCACCGGCATGGTGCTTTCCATCCTCATTATTGCCTGCAACTACACCTCGTCCCAGAGCCTGATGATTCTGTTCATGTCGATGTCATTTTTCGGCAAAGGCGTGGGCGCGCTCGGCTGGACCGTCATCTCCGACACTTCACCGCGGGGGATGGTGGGCATCAACGGCGCCCTCTTTAATCTCTGCGGCAACCTTGCTGGAATCACCACGCCGCTCATCATCGGCGCCATCGTGGCCAAAACCCACTCGTTTGACGGCGCCCTCGTCTATGTGGGGCTCGTCGCCTTCAGCGCTATCCTCAGCTATGGCCCCATCGTCGGCGAAATCAAGCGCCTCGACTTCCACCTACCGCCGAAATAGAAATCGCGGGGATTGCTGACACCGCCAACAGCGCCAATCCCGGCACCCCCTTACAATTTCCAAAGGAGTCCGACCCATGCCCGACCGCCCCGGCAATTTTCCTCGCAACGCATTCAAGCAAGCTCTCGCCCGCGGCGAGCGGCAGGTGGGACTGTGGTGCTCGCTCGCAAGCCCCGTCGCGGCTGAGATTCTGGCGGGCGCGGGATTCGACTGGATTGTGATCGACGGCGAGCATGGGCCCAACGACATCACCACGCTGCTGCCGCAATTGCAAGCCATGCGCGGCGGCACTGCTGAGCCGGTCTTCCGCGTTCCGTGGAATGAGCCGGTCATCATTAAGCGCGCGCTCGACGTGGGCGCGCGCTCGCTGCTTATTCCCTATGTACAGAACGCCGAAGAAGCTCGCCGCGCCGTGGCGTCAACCCGTTACCCGCCCGAAGGAATTCGCGGCGTTGCCCGCGTCATCCGCGCCAACAACTACACGCGCAATCAGGACTATCATCGGAACGCGCATCTCGACATTTGCGTACTGGTGCAGCTTGAAACCAAAACCGCGCTCGAGCAGATTGAGGAGGTCGCGGCCATCGAAGGTATCGACGGAATCTTCGTCGGCCCCAGCGACGTATCTGCATCTCTCGGGCATCTCGGCGACACAAAACATCCAGAAGTGCAGGCGGTCATTAAGGACGCAGCCCACCGCATTCGCGCTGCGGGAAAGTCTGCCGGTTTTTTGACCGGCAACGCCGACGAGGCGGAAGCAATGTTCGAACTCGGCTTCAACTTCACCGCTGTCGGCAACGATGTGGGTCTGTTGACGAGCGTGGCCGATGGTCTCGCCGCGCGCTTTCGCGGGAATTAACGGCCTCGTCACCTCACTGGAAAACGATCTGTTAACCGGAACAAGGGGCCACACGGCGGGATGGCGTCGAGAGATCCGCAGTTGCCTTTCCGCGAGCCACGGCCACGGGCTATAAGCGCTGGCTCCCTACCAGTGGCTCGGTCGCTGGCGGCGTTACTTGACGTCAACGAATTCCGTCTTTCCGGGCGGCGTGGCTGCCGTCTTGAAGTTGACTACGTGATAGATCGCCTGATCGGCGCCGACATTCCTGAAACAATGCACTTGGTTCGACCCATTGAAGATCACGCTGCCCGGTCCCACACGGATCCACTGGCCGTTCGAGAGCGTCTCTACCGTGCCCTGGCGCACGATGATCAGCTCCTCGTTGGGGTGCTTGTGCGGCTTATGTGATTCGAGGCCAGGATTCAGCGTCGAGATGTGAATCTCAAGGTTCTCAAGCGTCGCTGTCGGCGCCGAGCAGACCGAGCGCACCGATCCGGTCGGCGTGGGTTTCGCGACCATTGCGTTCCAGGCCCAGACCGTTGATCCCATCACGGGGCCAGTTGGAGACTGCGGGGCCGCTTCTGCGCCGGAATTGGTTTGGGCAAGCACCGGCATTTCGCCGGCAACGACCGTCGCGGCCAGTGCCGCAAAGAGCTCTCTGCGATTCATCGTGTTTTCCTTTTTTCAAGATCTGTGCTGCAGACCCAGGCCATACTTTAGCCGTCGCTGCTCGCTCGCTGTTACTTATAGTGGACCGCGCCATAGCATGCAACCAGGCGACGCCTTGTCGTGATCCGGTGCAGGCAGGAATTGCCTCAGTCGCTGTTCCGAAAGCAACGTCGATGGCAGCCTCGGACCTTTGCAGTCTCCCAATCGATATTTTCGTGTTACTAGAAGAGATTTTGATTGGACAACAAGTGCCGCAAACTTGCATCCTATGTGTGAGAGGAGGCGGTAATGACCGAGCGGGTAGAGACCATTGGCGAAGAAATGCATGAGACGCTTGCGGATGCGGACACCGCCGAGCGCTTCATTACCGAGAAGCACCTTGGCGACCGAATTCGGCGTTTGCGTCTGAAGAAGTCCATGGGACTTGTTGAGCTTGGGCGTCACACGGGGCTTTCCGCCAGCTTCCTTTCACAACTCGAGACTGGGCGTGTGGTGCCGACGTTGAGGAACCTGGCGCGTATTGCGATGGTCTTTTCCAAGGATCTTTCTTATTTTTTTGAAACAGAACCGTCGCCGGTTTTTCGCGTGCACCGCAAGAAAGACCGGGTGCGAATTCCGCAAACCGGAGTCGAATCGCCGACTTACACTTTTGAAAGTCTGGGCTACATGGTGGCCGACAGGCACATGGACCCCTACTATGCGGAGTTCATTCCCTTGGGCGAGAATGTCGAGCCGAAATCGCACATGCATGCGGGATTCGAATTTCTCTATATTCTTGCAGGAGAGCTGGCGCTGCGGCATGGGGAGCAGGAAGCGAAGCTCGGCCCCGGCGACGCGGTTTATTTCGATGCTGGGACGCCACACTCTTACCGGTGCGTCGGCACCAGGTCAGCTGAAGCTGTGATCGTCACGATACATCAAACGGCGAACGAACATCCTCAAGCGCTGCGGTCGCCCGCTATGGCGCCTCCGGTGCGTCCTGCGCCGCCTGCTGGGCCGGCCAAGACCACAACAAACGGCAAGTAAGTGCCCACCTAATTCTTCTTCTCTGGTGGCGGATTCGCCTTCTCAGGCGGATTCTTTGCCGATGGCGGCTGCGGTTCAGCGGAAGAACTGTTGGTCGCTGACGGATTCGTTTCTCCGTAGATCGGATACGGAGTAGGAGCAGCGCTCGTGGGCATCGTGGCCAGCGTTTGCAGGTCCGCTTGTACGCGCTTCCAGGCAAGCGCCTTGCGCTTGGTCACGATCGGGGCATCGGGGTTTGCGTAATACGCCTGAATATCGCTCTTGATACCGGGAGGAATCGGCTGAGTGGGATTGCGCGTGAGCCGATGCAAAAGCTTTGCGTACGTTTCGTCGGTGAGCCGGTAGCCTCCGGGCTTGACCACTTTTCCTGTGTCGAGGTCGCGATTGGGTAATATGTGCTGAGGATCGGGCGGACCCAGCGCATCGGTTTTCGATGCTGCGCTGGCAGAGCGCAGGTCACGCTTATCGACGGGTGTAAACAGAACTACGCGATGACGGAGCGCGGTGGTTGAAGCGACCATGCTGTGCATGTAATCCGTTTCGGCTTGCGGGGTGGGACCTTTGATCGCGACCATCGCCAGTGGGCCGACCTTCGGCAGCACGGTGAGAACGCCCGCAATGAGGCGCGTCTCGAACCCGGCTTTTCTGCGATAAGCAGCCCAATCGTAAAGCGTCGCCGCTTTGGCCACCTCGGCCTCAATCTGTTTGGCGTCGGGCGTATCCGGCTCCGCCACCTCATGGTTGCGCTTCATCAGTGCCAGCGCGTATGCCAACCGGGGAATAAACTTCCTTGTTGCAAACTGGTACTCGCCCGCGTTGAACTTGCGCCGCGTGCCAGCGCTGAAGTCGTCGGTTATCCCGTAGGTCTGATAAAAAGCCAGCGCCAGCTGATGGATCGGCACCCTGAGCCCGATATGCCGCAAATACTCGAGCGGCGCCAGGTGATGCTGGGCAATCTGATCGACGTCGAAGGCAAACTCCACCTGCACATGCTGATGTTTGCCCTCAGCATAGTTCACGCTCGGCCCATAGCGCGCTGCCAGCTTAGGAAACTGAAGCGCAACGGCACGATTCGTGGCTTCGGAATGCCCAATGGAATCGCCTATGTAGTGCGAGAGTGCCCCCGCCGCAAAGGCCAGCTCATTGGCGTTATGCGCATTGCGAAAGAGCGCCATAACAAAGTCTCCGGTGCGCACATAGTGTGTGAGGTCGGAGAAAAACGAGTCGCCAAACGGGTAATACCCCATGTCCTGGATGACGCATCCGCCGTAGGCGAACGAGCGCGCCCGATCCAGTTCGGCAGGCGTGAGATTCGGGTACTTGCTCTTTAATAGAGGGACGATCGCGTCGTCCCACGTCAAGTCAACGAGCTGCTCGTGGGAGAGCAGAGAGTAGGCGGCTGCTCGCTTTGGGGCACAAATCAACAGCAGGAACAGAATCAGCGTCAGCGCGGCAATTGGCAATCGGTAGCAAGGAGTCTTCATACATTCGAGCGGGCGTTGCGGCTGCAAGGAGGGGAATCGAGCCTTGATCACGCCCATATTGTATGGGAACCTCGCGGCCGGAAAAAAGCAGCCTGGGCAGGCGAAGATTGCGCCGAAAAAAGCTTCCGAACCTAATCCGACTCTCTAATCCCTCTTTTCCTGCGGCACTCGAAAACGTCAGGCTGTGCCGACCGAAGAAGAACGCGGCGTAACGAACGGCTGCTCGACCCACCCAGGTTTTGGCGTCCGGAGATCTTGCTTCGTGCGCGGCACAGGAACGTTCTCAGCGACCGGCGCGTTTCCCATCGCCTTGCTGAGCGCCGCCCCAACCACTGCGCCCACCCGATGATGTCCCAGCACGCTTAAATGCTCGTGGTCGGCAAAGTTCTCCCTGAAATCACCGCCTTTCGGATAGGACTCCAAGAACGAAAAGACATCGACGAAAGTACAGCCGTATTTGTTCGACACTTCTTCGAAGATCGGTACAATCTGTCGCCGGCAGAACCGAGTGAGAGGGTCGGGCGTCGAAAATGGCCCAAGTACCACAATTGCGCGCAGCGGAATTCTCTTCAATTCGGCAAGGATCGAATCAAGCGACGCGCCGATCAACCTCGCGTCGAACATCTTCTTTCTTTTTCCCGACAAAATGATGCAGACCGCCGCCAGAATCCTCTGAAACTCCGCAAACATCATCGTCAGCGTGGGCCGATATCGGGACCCAGGCCGCGATTGAACTCGCATCGGCAGGCCCCCGGCAAGCGCCCTCTTTTTTGCTTTCCATCCAAGGCTCTTCCGCAGCGGCGACGGCGACTCATAGTGGCCAAGCTGCAGGACCACGGCATCGGGCTTCAGTTCCCGGCACGCAGCCAGAATCTTCGGACCCGAGTGGAGATTGGAATATGGCAACACATGGAGACGACTCTCCCCAGAATTCGCCAGGTATGTCAAAGCCATATGAGTAAAGGCATTCTCTTCCCCAACTGGATAGCCGTTCACATGACAGCCGCCGACAAAAAGTATGCTGGAAGGGTTCTCCACTTGATCTCCCATCTCTCAAAAGTCAATCCTTTCACTCGGATCAACTCTTTTCGGCGCGTTTGAAGAGGGTCACGCACAACGGCAGACCGTGATGGGAAATCAAGACCGAAACGGGATAAGGCTGGCGCAGGTTCAATTCATAATGTAGATCTCAATAAGTCTGGAACACCTCGGTAGCTTATCAGGCGACTAGCCGCCCGAAGGGTGATGCAAATCACAGCATGTTGGTCGCGTCCGCCGTTCCTCAATTGCGATACTAGGATTCGCACGATGGCAAGAGATTTTTTGCCAAAGAAAGCCGCCATGCAACGGGGGCGAATTTGGGCACGTAAATTGTGGAACCACAATCGCGACAGGTATCATGATCCTTCATGGGATCGCCGCCTCCAATCCAGCTTGCGACGCTGAGCATGTGGGACACGCTGCTGCTGATGGCGCTGGCCCTCGTGGTTTTTGGCCCGCGGCGATTGCCTAAAATCGGCCGCCAACTTGGCAAGCTGATGTACGAGTTCCGCAAGGCCTCAAACGACTTCAAATTCCAGATGGAAGAGGAGTTCCGGTTATCGGAGGAGGCGGATCGCCGGAAGAAGGCGGAGGAAGAGCGCCAACGCGCCTTGGCTGCTAATCCCGCGCCGGCGCAACTTGAGGCCGCAGCGTCCAACGCGCCGCAGATACCCGCCGTCTCACCGGATTCGGGCGCGACCGCACAAGCTGAAAGCCCTTATTCAGAAGGCACCGACCCTAACCTCAAGCCCGATTTATCGCAACCTGAACCCTCCGCGGAGCCCAGCGCCTCGCGGTCCGAGTCTGCGCCAGTTCCGGCTACTCCCACGATTCAGCCGTCTTCTACCGGAGAAATTGTCTCCGCTGAATCGCCCGCCAAAGCGCAGGGGAACCTGTTTCCTGAAGCACAACAATCGGAGACGACTTCTAACCATGGTTGACCTGCAGGACCCGATCGAAAAGGCACGTAAGACCGTCACCGAACGGGCAGAGCTTCCCGGCATGAGCCTGATGGAACACCTGGACGAGTTGCGCAAACGCCTCGTCCATTCCGCCATCTATCTCGGGCTGGGGTTTGTCCTTGCCTACGCATTCCATGAGCGCCTGTACGGGTTTGTGCAGGCACCGCTCGACAAGCTGGGCATCAAGCTCAATTACACGCATCCCATGGACCCGCTGAACCTTTACCTGCAGGTCTCCCTCATCGGCGGGGCGATTCTCGCGTCGCCCTTCATCCTGTACCAAGTGTGGTTGTTTATCGCGCCGGGTCTCTACCAAAAAGAAAAGCGGTTTGTGATCCCGTTCATGGCCGCCACCGTGGGATTGTTTCTTGCGGGCGCCAGTTTTGGATACTTTTTCGTTCTTCCCGGCGCGCTCAAGATTCTCATTATCGGCTTCGGCAGCAAATTCAATCCCATCGTGACCATCGAGGAATATACCGGCTTCTTTCTTTCCATCATTCTCGGTCTGGGCATCAGCTTTGAATTGCCGATTCTGATTTTCTTCCTCGCACTCTTCGGCATTGTGAGCCCCAAATTCCTCTGGAAGAACATTCGCTACGCGATTTTGGCGGTATTTGTTGTGGCTGCCATCATCTGCCCAAGCCCGGATCCCGGCACGATGTGCATCTACGCTATTCCCATGCTGGCGCTGTATCTCCTCGGCATCGGCGTAGCCTGGTGGGTTCACCCATCGCGCAGAAAGAAAAACGAGGCTGCGGGATGATGTTTTCCTGGTTTTGGAGGATGACTGCGGGCGGATTAGTGGTTGCGTCAGCCTTGGCTTGCTGTCGGCTTTGCAGCAAGGGTGGAAAAGTACGGATCCCCGTCTTCCTTGTGCCTTTCCTTATCGCGCCACTCGCCATTTCGGCCCAATCGCACTTCGACGGCAACGCCGCCTACGAGTACGCGCGTGAGTTCGCATCCATCGGCCCGCGCTGGCCCACAGGCCCCGGACACGTGAAGGCCGAGGACTTCATTCGCAGTCACTTCGTGCGTGATCACGATCAGCTCGAACAGGACACGTTTACAGCCGACACGCCGATCGGTCCCGTGCCGTTGTGCAACTTCATCGTGCGGTTCGCCGGAAACAAGCCCGGAGTGATCGTGCTCGGCTCGCACTATGAAACCAACTACCCGCTGCGCAACATTAATTACGTCGGCGCGAACGACGGCGCTTCGACTACCGGCCTGCTGATGGCAATCGGCGACCGGTTGCGTGAGCAGGCAGCGCACTCGCCCGCGAAAAAGCTCGATGGCTACTCGGTCTGGCTGGTTTTCTTCGATGGCGAAGAGGCCATTCAGCAATGGTCGGCCTCCGACTCCACCTATGGTAGCCGTCATCTTGCCGCGAAATGGGGCCGCGACGGCACGCTCAACCAGATCAAGGCATTCATCCTGGCGGACATGATCGGCGATAAGGATCTCGACATCCAGCAGGAGACGCGCTCTGCTCCGTGGCTGGTGGCGGACGTGGCCGAAGCCGCGAAGAAGTTTGGATACCAGCGCTATTTCTTTCAGCAGCAGATGGAGGTAGAGGACGACCATCTACCATTCGTCCAGCGCGGCGTGCCGTCGATCGACATCATCGACCTGGACTACGGGCCGAACAATAGCTATCACCATACGGCGCAGGACACGATGGACAAGATCAGCGCGCACAGTTTGATGATCGACGGCGACGTGTTTCTGGAAACGATTCGGCTGATCGATCAGAGGAACTAGCTGCTGGCCTCTAGCTTCTAGCTACTAGCTACCAGCTGTTTATGCTTCGAGCGCCGTTGGAGTTTTCAGCCGGGGTCGTTGTCAGCACCAAAGAGCTAGAGGCCAGAAGTTAACGCGAACGGAGTGAGTGGAATGTCTCAAGCAGAAATCGGCATTATCGGCGGGAGCGGGCTTTATTCGATGCCCGGCTTCACCAACCTTCACGAGGAGCGCATTGACACGCCGTTCGGCTCGCCGTCTGAAGCTTTCGTTCTGGGCGAACTGGAGGGGCGCAAGGTTGCATTTCTCGCGCGCCACGGCCGCGGCCATCGCATTCTGCCTTCCGAGCTGAACTTCCGAGCCAACATTTACGCCTTTAAAAAGCTGGGAGTGGAGCGCATTCTCTCTGTTTCGGCGGTCGGATCGCTCAAAGAGGAGCACAAGCCGACAGACTTCGTGATTCCCGATCAGTTCATCGACCGCACGTTCAATCGCGTGGCCACTTTTTTCGGCGATGGCATCGTGGGCCATGTCGCGTTCGGCGATCCCGTTTGTGCGACGGTAGCGAAAGCCGCAGCCGATGCCTGCGCTAAAGCCGGCGTGATCGGCAAGCTCGGCGGCACCTATGTTTGCATGGAGGGCCCGCAGTTTTCGACTCGCGCCGAGTCGAATCTCTATCGCAGCTGGGACGCGGACGTGATCGGCATGACCAACCTGCAGGAGGCCAAACTGGCGCGCGAGGCCGAAATTTGCTACGCCACCATCGCGATGGTGACGGATTACGATTGCTGGCGCGAGGGGCACGACGCCGTGACCATTGAAGAAATTGTCGCAGTGCTGCACAAGAACGCCGATAACGCCTGCAAGGTGGTGAAGGCCGCCGTGGCCGCACTGCCGCGCGAACGAAACTGCGCCTGCGCCTCGGCCGCAAAGTATGCGGTGCTTACGCAGCCGGATGCGATTCCGGCCGCGGCAAAAGAGCGCCTTAAACTGCTGTTCGGCAAATATCATGGTTGGTAGCTGACTCGCTCAGTTGCTGTTTCCACAACTTTCATTCAAGACCAGGAGAAAAATGTCAATTACCGTAGTCGGCAGCGTTGCGTTCGATACCGTTGAAACTCCCGCAGGGCGCAGCGAACGCTGCCTTGCCGGGGCCGCCACGTACTTTTCGCTCGCCGCCAGCTTCTTCACCGATGTTCGCGTCATCGCCGTTGTTGGCGAAGACTTTGGCGCCAGCGAACAAGCCGTCTTCGACGCACGCAAGGTCGACACCCGCGGAATCGAACGCGCACCCGGCAAGAGCTTTTTCTGGCAAGGCTCGTATCTCGACAACATTAACGAGGCCAAGACGCTTCAGACCGATCTGAACGTCTTTGCCGGCTTCGAGCCCAAGATTCCCGCAGCCTACGCCGATTCGGAATTCCTCTTTCTCGCCAACATCGATCCGGTTCTGCAGCGGCGTGTGCGCGAGGCCATGCCTGGCGTGAAGCTGGTGGCCGGCGACACCATGAATTATTGGATCAAGGATCATCGGCCCGCACTGCTCGAGGTTCTCAATGGCCTGGATATTCTGCTTATCAACGACACTGAAGTGCGTATGATCGCAGGCAACAACAATCTGGTCCAGGCCGCACGCGCGGTCATGGATCTTGGTCCGCGGTTTTTGGTGGTGAAGCACGGCGAATATGGCGCGACGTTATTCCACGGATCTTCGCCAAAAGGTAAAACCGCGCAGCGGTTCCGCGCCCCCGCATTGCCCCTAGAGGAGGTCATCGATCCCACCGGCGCGGGCGACAGTTTTGCCGGCGGATTTTTCGGTTATCTCGCCTCGCAGCCGGAGCTGACGCCGGGCGCCTTCCGCCGCGCCATGTTCTATGGCGGCGTAATGGGCTCGTTTGCCTGCGAGCGCTTCGGCACCGAGCGCCTGCAGCAGCTTTCGCGTCCTGAGATCGATGCGCGCTTCAACCTTTTCCGCGAGCTCACGCATCTTGACTGAGAACAGCATGTCGCGTGCAGAAGGCTGGGCTGTTCTGGCGTTCTGCGCAGCCGCCTCCACGGCCGCTATCTTCTGGAGCTGGCGTCACGGTGCGATGACCAACTACGGCGACGCGATCGCACACCTGCACATCGCGCGCCGCATCTTTGATTCACGGCTGCCGCGATTCTCCGAGCTAGGCTCAGTGTGGCTTCCGCTCCCGCACATTCTTCTTCTACCTTTTGTGCAGAATTATTCGTGGTGGGCAACGGGGCTCGCTGGAGTGATTCCTTCGGCGCTCGCTTATCTGGCCTCGTGCGTGGGCATCTATCGCCTGGCGCGGAAGTGGCTCGCGCCCGCGCCCGCCGCGCTTGCGCTTGTTTTCTTTGCCCTGAATCCCAATCTGCTCTACCTGCAGACTACTGCCATGACCGAGCCGCTGTTTCTTTGCGTGTTTGTCTGGATCGTGGTTTGGCTGGTTGAGTGGCGGGCTGCGCTTGACGCTGAAACAGTCGCCGGGACGGAGCACTCGATGGCGCCGCTTGCGCGGCCCGCGAAGAATGCGATCGCAAAGACCACGCGCCTCCAGATCTACATCGCCCTCGCACTGATTGCCGCCATCTTTTCGCGCTATGACGGCTGGGTCATCGCGCTCATCGCCTGGTCGGGCATTGCGTTGACGATTTTTCGTCATGCGGCCGAGGGCGAGCGAGCACGCATCACTGCGCCGGCTTTCTGGCTCGCAACAATTGCCATCGTCGCCGCGCCGCTTCTATGGTTTCTGTATAACCGGGTCTGTTTCGGCGACTGGCTGTTTTTTGCGCGCGGCCCTTACTCCCCGCATGCCATTGAATTGCGAACTGCGGCCAACGCGCCCGGCTGGCCGCCGCATCCCGGCTGGCACAATCCATGGGTCGCGCTTCTCTTCTATCTTAAGGTTTCAGAGCTTGATTCGGCCGTCGCGCCCGGATGGGGCAGTCTGTGGGGCAACATTGTTCTTGCGCTCGCCGCGGCCGGCACTATGGCCGCCTCGCTCTCCGAAAGATCCCGCAGCCGCCGCCGCGCGATTGCATGGATCTTTTTGCTCTGGCTGCCGGTTCCGTTTTATGCATGGTCCGTTGCATACGGATCAGTGCCCATTTTTTTCCCGGCGTGGTGGCCCTACACCTGGTACAACACGCGCTACGGCCTGGAGCTGTTGCCTGCTCTCGCCCTCGGGTTGGCTTTTGCGGCTGAACTGATCACTGACGCGATCGGCAGGCTCAAGCTTCCGAGCCGCGCACCCGTCCAAAAGCTTGCCTTTGCAATTCTCTTCGCTCTTGGCGCCGTCAACGTGGTCGCACTTTTGCAATCGCGCCCCATCGTCTACGTTGAAAGCACCAAAAACGCCGATGCACGCCGGCCCTACGACAATTCCATTCCGACGGCCCTCCGTTCGTTGCTCACTCTCGATCCGCACGCAACCATTCTTATGAACACATCCATCTATCCTGAGATCGTTTCCTTCACCGGAATTCCGCTACGCCAGACCATCAATGAGGGCGACCTGGGCATTTACGACGCCGCGCTCGTCGAGCCCGCTGCTCATGCGGCCATCGTGGTCACCTTTGAGGGCGACCAGATCGACGCTGCCGTCAAGGCGCACCGCGCCGACTTCACGCTGATCGGCGACTACAGCGCCAAAAATCAGCCTTCGGCCGCGATCTACGCCTCAAACAACTGGCTCCATCGCGCTCCCGATTTCTTTTGAGCGTGCGCTCGTGCATCAGTCGGCACGCCTCCTCATCCAACCGCAACCGCCTGTTGGCATCAGTGTTAGCATCGGGCAGAGAACGACCGTGATTTCGGCCGCCGCCCAGCTCGCGCAAAGGCTCGTCGCACCGCCCAATATCAGTGATCCGGAGGAGTTTTGATTCCATTTACTAAAGCCCATGCGTGCGGCAACGATTTTCTCATCGTTATGGAAGATGCTGCTGCAGGCCACGACCTGGCCGCACTCACGCGCCGCCTTTGCGATCGCAACACCGGCGTGGGCGCGGACGGCATTGAGTTTTTCGCGTGGACGAACCAGACCGGGCCCGGGCCCAAGGTCGCCCGCATTCGCCTTCACAATGCCGACGGTTCTGTGGCCGAGATCAGCGGCAATGGCACGCGCTGCGTGGCAGCATGGATGGCCGAGAGACTGGGTTCCGAGCCCGGCGATACGCTGGAAATCACGACCGATGCCGGCCCTCGCGTCTGCAAGATTGTGAGTGTGCACAATGAGGGTGACTTTACCATCGAAGTGACCACTGCGATGGGCGTGCCGCACTTTGTACCCCATACGCTTAAGCTGATGGATGGTATCGATCTGATCGGTGTTGAAGTGTCAACCGGCAATCCACATTTCGTCGTCCTGCCGGAGAAGTCGGACTTCGCCATCGGGCGCCGCGCCTGGATGGGAATCGCCGCGGAGATTTGCACGCATCGCGATTTCCCCGACCATACGAATGTGGAATTTGTGCGCGTGGTGAGCGAACATGAAATTGAGATTCGCATCTTCGAACGCGGTGTTGGTCCCACGCATTCTTCCGGCACCGGCAGCTCGGCCGCGGCAACTGCGGCGCTGGCGTTGCATCGTTGTTTGTCGCCGCTGAAAGTGGTCGCTCCCGGCGGCGCACAGACTGTGGTATGGGATGGGCCTGGAACGGAACTGCATCTCACAGGGCCGGCCGCGCTCATCGCCCGGGGGGAAGCATGGTCAGGAGGCCCGGTAAAATGAGGGCGCTTTGCAAGCCGCGTTCCGTTGCGCCGGGCTCGTCCATCAGCATTGTCGCTCCAGCTTCCGCAGCGAAGCCTGAGCGAGTTGAACGTGGCCTGGCGGCACTGAGTTCGCTGGGCTACCTACCCAAACTCGCTCCCAACGCTCTACTGCGCGAGCCGCTCTACTTTGCCGGAACCGCCGACGAGCGACTTGCCGATCTCTATGGCGCCTTCGCCGATCAAGAAACCGCGGCGGCGATGTGCATTCGCGGCGGCTACGGGTCGAATTATCCCCTGGAACGGCTCGACCTGAAAGCGCTTGGCGCGCATCCCAAGCCATTTTTTGCCTATAGCGACCTCACCGGCATTCAGCTTCACCTGCTCGATGAAATTGGCATTCCGGCCTTTCACGGTCCCATGCTCGCAGCAGATTTTTATCTCGAAAACGGCGTTCACCTGGAGAGTTTTCGCGCCGCGCTTGCCGGCGAGCTTTACAGCCTGGGCCCATCGGAGGGCCTGCGAACTTTGAAGCTCGCAGGACCTTCAAACGTGGCGCGTGGCACGCTCTATGGCGGCTGCCTAAGCATCATCGCTTCGTTGATAGGTACGCCGTGGGAGCCAGACACCGAAGGCAAGTTGCTGTTTCTTGAGGACACGGGCGTGAAACCGTATCAGATCGATCGCATGCTTTGGCAACTGCGCCATGCAGGCAAGTTCGACGGCACTCGCGGCATTGTGTTCGGCGAAATGATCGACTGCGTTTCGGAGGGCGCGCCAGCTTCTCTTCTCGACGACGCCATTCTCAGTGCACTCCGATTCTTTGATATTCCCATCGCCATCGGCCTGCGCAGCGGCCACGTCTCGCACGACAATGTCACGCTTACGTTCGGCGTGGAAGCGGAGCTAACCCTCGGGGACTCGCCGCGCCTCAGTATTCTGAAACCGGCGGTGACCCGGTGAGCGCTAAGCCGCAGCACATCCATTTGATCGGAATCTGCGGCACAGCGATGGCTTCTCTCGCGGGTTTGCTGCAGCTCGAAGGCCACAAAATCACAGGTTCCGATAAAGCGGCTTATCCGCCCATGAGCGATTTGCTGCGCTCGCTCGGCATTCCCATTCTTGAGCCGTACGCGGAATCGAATCTCGATCCGGTACCCGAACTCGTTGTCGTCGGCAATGCGCTCTCCCGCGGCAATCCGGAGATCGAACGCGTGCTCGACGAGCGCATTCCGTTCACTTCGATGGCTGCGCTGCTGCGCGAAGAGTTCCTCAAAACGCGTGAATCTCTCGTGGTAGCAGGAACCCACGGCAAAACTACTACCACCAGCATGCTGGCCTGGATCTACCAGGTCGCCGCGCGCAGTAATCCGATGCTTGAACCGTCCTTTTTGATCGGCGGCGTAGCGGAAAACTTTGGCACCAGCTTTCAGCTAAGGCCCACGCGCAACTTCATCCTTGAAGGCGATGAGTACGACACAGCGTTCTTCGACAAGGGGCCCAAGTTCCTGCATTACTTTCCCGCATCGCTCATCCTGACGCATGTGGAGTTCGATCACGCGGACATCTACGCGGACCTCGAAGCGGTGAAAACCGCGTTCAAGCGTCTCGTAAATCTGGTTCCGCGCCGCGGCCTAATCGTCGCCTACGATGGCAGCGACAACGTGACCGAGTGCGTGAGCCACGCCTTTTGCCCCATTGAGCAATATGGATTTAGCGAAGCGGCCCATTGGCGCATTCGCAACTTGCGCTACGAATCCGGCCGGATGCGCTGGGAGGTTCTTCGTGGCGGCGCCGCGTGGGCTGAATTTGAAATGCATCTCGTAGGCGAGCACAATGCGCTGAATGCAACGGCCGCCGCGGCGCTCGCTGCTACTGCCGGCATTCCGGCCGGCGCGATTGCCGAAGCGCTGGCCACCTTCAAGAGCGTCAAGCGGCGCCTGGAACTTCGCGCCGAGATCAGCGGCATCACGCTCATTGAAGACTTCGCTCACCATCCCACGGCGATTCGCGAAACCCTCCGCGCGCTACGCGAGCTTTATCCGTCGCGGCGACTTTGGGCGGTGCTAGAGCCGCGTTCCAACACGCTGCGCCGCAAGGTGCTGGCCGCCGATCTGATTGCAAGCCTAGCCCTCGCCGATCGCGCCGTTCTTGCCGCCGTATATCAGCAGGAGCGGATTCCGGAGGTCGAACGCCTGCACCCGGAAGAAGTTGTTCGCGCGCTCAATGAAGCGGGCACACCCGCGGAGCTGCTGGCGAACGCCGATGCCATCGTCGCAGAGCTCACGCCCGAGCTTGTTGACGGCGACGTGGTCGCTATCCTCTCCAATGGCGGCTTCGACGGCATTTATGAGAAACTTCCCGCGCGGCTTCGCGAGCGCTTCGCCACAGCAAGCTAGGGGCAACGCATGATCTGGTCGCTCATCTTCATCACCAACATGGTTGTGCTGGGAATTCCGTCGGCCATTCTTTTTATTCCGTGGTGCTGGTTGACCGGCAACGTCGGGCCGCTCTACAGAGCGACGCGTCTCATGTTGTATTCAAGCTGCCGTTTCGCAGGCGTGCGCTTCAAGGTGGCGGGCCGCGACGGCATTCCTCGAAATAGCGCTTGCATCTTCATGTCGAACCATGTTTCAAACCTGGACCCGCCGGCGCTGATTTCGCTCATTCCCGGCCGCACATCGGCGTTCATGAAGCGCTCGCTCATGAACCTCCCCATTCTCGGCACTGGTTTTCGCCAGGGAGAATTCATTGCCGTCGATCGCACCGGCAACGCGGCGGATGCGCAGCACAGCGTGGCCGAGGCTCAACGCGTCCTCGCGAAGGGTGTCCACATCACCACGTTTGTTGAGGGCACGCGGTCGCCCGATGGCCGCATGCTGCCCTTCAAGAAGGGCCCATTCTTTCTGGCAAGGTCATCAGGCGCGCCGTGCATCCCCGTCTCTATTTACGGAACGGAATCGCTGTTGCCCAAAGGCAGCAATCGCATTCGCCCCGGCGTGGCGAATGTCGTTTTCCACTCGCCGATTGACCCGAAGGCATTTGGCTCGCGCGACGAGCTGATGCGCGCGGTGCGCGCCGCGATTGCGTCGGGCCTTCCGGAGTGGATGCGGACATGATCTTGTCGCTACTGGTCTTCGTCACCATTGCGGTTCTCGCCGTCCCGTCCGCGGCAATCCTCTTTCCATTTACACTGCTCACCGGCAACGTCGATCCCCTCTATACAACAGGCGCCTGGATCTCGCGGGTCGCCATCCGCGTCGCGGGCATCCGCATTGAGGTCCACAGCCGGGAAAATATTCCTGCGGGACGCGCTTGCATCTTCATGGCCAACCACGTCTCCTATCTCGATGCGCCGGCGCTAATGACGAATCTTCCGGGCCGTACGGTCGTCTTCATCAAGAGTTCGCTGATGAAAGTTCCCATTCTTGGTTACGCGTTCAAGCTCGCGCATTTCATTGCCGTCGAGCGCACCGGCGATGCGGAAGAAGCTCAACTCGCCGTAGGAGAGGCGCAACGCGTGCTAGCGGGCGGTCTGCACATCACTACATTTGTTGAAGGCATGCGCTCGCTCGATGGCCGCATGCTGCCCTTCAAGAAGGGGCCGTTTTATCTGGCGAAGGATTCGGGCGCGCCGTGCGTTCCCATTTCTATCTATGGAACTGAGAGGGCACTTCCGGTCGGCAGCAAGCGGATTCATCCCGGAGTGGCGCACGTCGTCTTCCATTCGCCGATCGATCCGGCGGATTACGCGACGCGCGAGGACCTAGCTGAGGCGGTGCGTGCGGCGATTGCATCGGGATTGCCGGAGTGGATGCGGAACTGACCCGTAAACCTCTCCACGTGTTCTACGGTTGCACCATCGCGTTGTAGCCGCTTTCGAGCAGTCTCATGCACATGCGATTGGCTTCATCGTGAGTGGCAAACGGTCCGATGCGCACATGGATGAGTCCGTCGGACATGTGCTGCTCGGTGGCCGCGTAGCCGCGCCTGCGCAGCGCTTCAACCAGCACATTAGCATCTTCAAAGTGCGAAACCGCGGCAATCTGCACTACGTACTGGCCGGCGGGCGCATATGCCGGCGCAGGCCGAATCGCCGGTGGCGCAGGCCGTATCGATGAACGATACTCTGGCTCGCTCTCGCGAGTGCGTGGTTCAGGACGTGCGGGTTCGGTGGTATGGCTCCGCGGCGCCCTTTGGACCGCCGCTGACGGTTGAGAAGGATGCGGTGTTGCGGGTTTTTCCGCAGGCGGAGCCGGATTCGGGTGGCTCGCCTCCGGCGACCGTTCAGGCGCAGGTGCGGGGCTGGTGCTGTTATTGGGCTCCGGTGTTGTGGCGGAGCTTTGGGGCGACGGTTGCGAAGGCGGCACCTGAGCGTCGGCGGAAGGTTTCGGAGCCGTATCACTTCCCTGCAAAGGCTCCTGATCCGGGGCAGGCGTGGCAGGCTGGTTCGCTGCCGTTGCAGGGGAGCCGCGATGGCCGACCCAATAGCCAAGTCCGAAACAAGCGCCGCATAAAAGCAAAAGGCAAAAAACGATCCCCAGCTGCGCGGCGGTGCTGAGCGTTACCTCTCGGTCGCGCCCGCGCTCCTCCAACTTCGGCTGCGGTTCGTCGTCCACCTCGTCATTGTCAAAGATTCCGCGCATCGCCCACCCGTTCCCTATTCAATCCAATCCCCGGGCTGCCGGTTCGGCCCGCAAGCTGGCGGCAGCAGGGCCTGAAGGCCCGTTTACTTGGATTCATATTTAAGGCTATTCCGCTGCCTTTGTCCTCGCGTCCCCCATGATCCCTGCCAGATAAATGCTCGGACCGATCTCACCGCTATTCCGCTGCCTTCACCGTGGCGCTCATCTTGTTCAATAGCGTCATGAATTCGATCGGCAGCGGAAACACGATGGTCGTATTCTTTTCCACGCCGATGTCCGACAGAGTCTGCAGATAGCGCAACTGCAGCGTCATGGGCTGCGTGGCCATCAGCGCGGCCGCGTCCACCAGCTTTTGCGCGGCATTGAACTCGCCCTCGGCATGAATGATCTTGGAGCGCTTTTCGCGTTCCGCCTCCGCCTGCCGAGCCATGGCGCGCAGCAGTTGCTCCGACAGATCCACCTGCTTGACTTCGACGCTAATGACTTTGACGCCGAACGGCTCGGTCCGCTGGTCGATGATGGTTTGAATTTTCAGGTTGAGCTTGTCGCGATGGCTCAGCACTTCGTCCAGCTCCACTTCACCCAAAACTGAGCGCAGCGTGGTCTGCGCGAACTGTGAGGTCTGGTAAATGTAATTCACCACTTTGATGGCAGCGGCATTGGGATCGACCACGTAGAGAGTGACCACCGCATTCACTTTGATGGTGACATTGTCGCGCGTGATCACGTCCTGCGGCGGAACCTCCAGCACCTCCTGGCGCAGGCTGATGCGCACCATCTGGTCGATGGGCCGGAAAACGAGAATGATGCCCGGCCCTTTGGGCGTTCCCAGAAGGCGGCCCAGGCGGAAGATAACGCCGCGCTCATATTCGCGCAAAATCTTGATGGAGTTCAGCAAATAAAGAACCACGATCGCAATAATTACCAAGGTCGGAATCGACAGATCACCAAAAGACATGGAGATATCCTTTCCTTACTCAGCGGAGATTGTACTCCTCTGCTCAATTTGCGAATGTTGGTTTGCGGGCGCCACCGGTTCCACCTGCAACACGAGATGATCGTGCCCTGTGACGCGCAGTTTGGCTCCCTTGGCGACGCGGACGCTGGCCACTGCCTGCCAGATTTCACCTTCGACCAGGACGTGGCCCTGTGGGTCGAGCGGCTCCATTGCGGTGGCTGCGGAACCCACCATGGCATCGGCGCCGATGCGGGCTTTTCTTTTGCGCGCGCGCACTGCCAGGCGCACCAGAAACACGGTGATGGCGCCAAACGCCGCGCTGACACTAATGGCCACAATCGGGCTGATGCCCAACTCCGGAACGGGCGCCGCGACGAGCGTCAACATGCCGAACGTGAGGCAAACAATTCCCGCGACGGCGAGCGCACCGTGGCCGCCGAACTTCGCCTCGAGCAGCAGCAGAACCATGGCAGCAACGAGCAGCAGAACGGCGGTGTAGCGGATGGGCAGCAGATTCAATCCGAAGACGCCGAGCAGCACCATCAGAGTTCCCAGCGCGCCGGGGACGATGGTGCCGGGAGCGTTGAATTCGAGATAGATCAGCAGCGCCCCGCCCACAAGGAACAACAACGCGATGTTCGGATCAACCAGCCAGCCCAGCAGCCGGTCGCGCATTGTCGAGCGAATGAGGACGATCCGCGTGCCGCCTAAATGCAGCGTTATCTTCGAGCCGTCCATGCGCGTGATCTCGCGCCCGTTCAGCTGGTTCAGCAGATCCGCGTCGCTGTTGGCGATCACGTCAATCAGGTGCTGATTCAGCGATTCCTCCGCGGTATAGGAATGCGACAACTGCACGGCGGCGATTGCCGCATCGGAATTTCGATTCCGCTTGGTGACGTAAGAGCGCAGAAATGCCTCGGCATCATTCTCCACCTTCTGCATCTCCGTGTTATCAGGCGGTCCGCCGAATTCAAACACCGGATGAGCGGCGCCAGCCTCAGTACCCGGAGCCATCGCTGCTACGTCGGCCGACTCCAGAATGAAGAAGCCGGCAGAGCCTGCGCGCGCCCCCGAGGGAGCAACATAAACGATTACCGGCACGCGAGAGCGCAGAATTGCGCCAACCATGTCACGCATGGAGTCAAGCAGCCCACCCGGAGTATTAAGGTCGATCAGCAGAGCACTGGCTCCGTCTCTGTTCGCCTGATCGAGGGCTCGCGTCACCTCGTCTGCGCTGACCGGCTGAATGGTGTCGTCCAGAACTAACTTGTCGACGAGTGGCTGTTGCGCGGTTCCTGCCAGGCCCGAACAAAGTCCCACAGCAAGAGAAAATGCCGCCGCCAACGCCAGCCCGCCCATGCGGCTCCTCGCAACAACGTGTTTCATGGCTCGCCTCTTTCCAGCGCGGTAAGCCACTCGCTTGCGTGACGTAACGCTCCCGAGGGCTTGAACACTCGAATCTCGAATCACGCACGAAAAGACTGTTCCCTGGTACCTATTTTCCTCATCTTCTACGCGCAGCGTCTTCTACCTACCCATCTTCCCTTGAATCTGCTGCGCCAGATCCTTGGCTGTGCGGTTCCCTGGCTCAAGCTTCAGCGCGTCGCCCGCTTCTACATTGGCCTGTTCGAGCGCTCCCGCCTCAAAGTCCAACTGCGCAAGCACAAGGTACGCATCGGCCGAAGGCCCAAGTTCCAGTGCTTCATGAGCCTCTTTGCGCGCTCCATCGTGATCGCCGCTGCGCATGCGCACCTCTGCCAGGCCGCCGCGCGCCAGCGCATTCCTGTCGTCGGCGGCGACTGCATCCTGATAGAGCCGCTCGGCTTCGAGAAGCAGCCCGCGATCGAGAAAACTCTTCGCCTGCGCACACAGCCTTTGCGCGCGGTCGTGCGGCGATAATGCCGCCAGCCGCCCGGCGTTTACCTCGTCCAGCATCGCCGCCGCCTGGCGGAAAGCTGTCGCGTCGAATCTGCGAACAATTCGCTCAAGCGGATCGGAATTTGCATCCGCGCCTGCGGTTCCGTCAGTTGCCGTGGCGTCCGGCTTTCCTCTCCAGGCATTGTTCAGCGCCTGCGCTTCACCGTCGCTGGGATGAAGTCTCAAGCATTGCGCCAGCTCGTTCAATGCACCTGCAACATTCCCGGCGCGCTTGAGGCTCACTGCGAGGTTGAAGTGATAGTCCGCCGCATTAGGGTCGGTGGCTGCCGCCTGCATAAACAGCTGAGTGGCGTCCTTCCTCTGACGGCTCACGGCCACGCCTTCGTTATTAAGCACCTCGGCCAGTGGCAGCACTCGCGCAACCTCAGAAAACGCCTGTTCCGCGTGGGCATAGTCGCCCAGAAACATCAGCGACAATCCGCGATAAAAATTTGCCTCCAAACCGTCGGTTCCGTTAGGATCCACCTTCGCGAACGCATCGGCCGCGTCCTGATACTGCTGTCCGTTGTAGTCTTCGCGGCCAAGCGCCATCCAGGCGGCGCCAAACTCAGGGCTTTCTTTCACAGCATTCTGCAAGTGCTTCACCCGTTCCGCCTGATCGGGTTCGGTGATACCGCGAATGTATTGCTCAAATGCATCGAGGCGAATGTCTTTCCCGGCTGCAGCAAACGTCCCCTCGGCCACGCTGAACTGGGGATCGAGCTGTTTGGTCAGCTTCCATGCCAGATCACCGAACACCGCGATCATGTCTTTCATCTCGCCGCGCGCCGTGACTTCCGGCAGCATGCGAAGGTTGGGCACATCCACCAGAGTGGCCTCGGCCACAATGCCGCCACCATCCGTCGTGTAGCTGCCTACGACAATCGAATCGGCGTCCAGGGTCTGCGCCAGCTTGAGCGCGCTTGCCCGCGAAGGCTGAAAGCCCTGCGGCAATCCCAAATGGTCCAGCGCATACACTCTGTCAGCGCGGCTGGTCGGCTGGAAACCTGCTGAAGCAAAGCGCGCACTGAGGACGTCCGCCGCGGCTTCACGGATCCATTCCAAACTCGGTTGCCCTGTGCGATTGTCGAAGGGAAGCACCAGCAGCACCCGCGAGCCGCCGGCGTCCGAAGCAATTCCGTCTCTTCCCGCTGCTTCATTGCTCGCCTGCCCCCGCGCGTAATTCATGACGGAAAACGAGCAAAACAAGATTGTCGCCGTACCGGCACAAACGTGCCGTGCCCACCGGCTCCGCTTTGATTCACGTCGTACCACGTCAGGGAGATTATAGGCGCTGCGGCTGAGATGCCGGTCACGCGCGTGGATCAATGCGTTCTGACCGATTTCGCTTGGCCGCACGAAACGCCGCCACTATGATCGGTTCATGACGCCGTTGACTCCACCACCTCGAGTGAAGCCGCTTTGGCGAGCGCTGGTGGAGGTTGCGTTCATCGTCTTCCTTTTCTATTCGAACCTGCTCATGGGGGAATTCACCAGCGTCAACGGCCGAGGCAAAACGTTTGCCTTCGCAATTCGCGACATTATTACGCCGGCAAACTTCCTGATCGCGATCGTGAGCGCTTTCATTGGCTACGGGGTCTTCGAGTTCCTGCGCAAGAAACTCTAAGGCAGGCGAGGACTTACCAATCGCTCAGTTGTTTAGTGGTTTTGCGCGCCTAGGCGCCGGCTATCCCGGCGAGAAGCTACGGGCTATTAGCTGTATTTTTCAGTCTGCGAACGCAGGTTCTTCCATTCTTGCTTTTGCAGGCGGCAGCTCAGGGTAGTACGCATTGCGCGCGTACTGCTTCACCATTCGATTTGTATTGAAGTAGGACCCGTTGAAGGCGAGCGTGGTTCGCATCAGGCGCGCCCACTTTTCCGGCGCGTCGCGGTAGAGCGGAACCACGACGTTTTCCAGCTTGGCGTAAAGCGATAGCGCTTCTTCGGCGTCGTTCGCACCATCTTCGATCGCCCATCCGGTTACACCCTCAATGCATCCCTCGATCCACCATCCATCCAGGATCGACAGGCTGGGCACGCCGTTCATTGCCGCTTTCATTCCGCTCGTTCCGGAGGCCTCATAAGGCCGGCGGGGCGTATTCACCCACACGTCGACGCCCGCAGTGAGCTGGGCGCCCAAGTCCCACGCGTAATTCTCGAGATAGACGATGCGCAAATCTTTATCGGAGAGCTGCGCCGCTTCTTTTACAACCTGCTGGATCAATGCCTTGCCCGGCTCGTCCTGCGGATGCGCCTTGCCCGCATAGAGAATCTGCAGCCCGCCGGCCTTGGCGGCAATCTCCTTCAAGCGTTCCGGATCGGTGAACAGAAGCGTGGCGCGTTTGTAGGTTGCCGCGCGCCGCGCAAATCCGAGCGTCAACACCTTCGGATTTAGCACCAGCCCCGTCCGCGAACCGACTTCAGCCAACAAATTCTCTTTGGCGCGCGCATGGGCCTCCAGCATCTTCGCTTCCGGCACGTCGATCATATTGCGCAAGTAAAGATTGTCGCGGCGCCACGCTGGAACGTGCTCGTCGAGCAAACGTTCGACCGGCTCGCTGATCCACGTGGGCGCATGTACGCCGTTGGTGATGGAGCCGATTTGAAACTCAGGAAACATTGCCTGCGAAACACGGCCGTGCTTTAATGCCACGCCGTTGGCGTAACGCGAGAAGCGCAGCGCGAGCAGCGTCATGTTCAACAAACCTTCGTGAAAGCACCCCAGCTTTTCGAGGCGCGCCGTTCTCTCGCCGCCCAAAATGCGAATGGCCTGCTCGGTGGAGAACCGGTCGTGCCCGGCCGGAACAGGCGTGTGGGTTGTGAATACGCACTTGCGGCGCACCAACTCGATGTCAGCTTCGCGGGCTTCACCCGCGGGACCGCCGCCCAACTGTCTCTCCAGCAGCGCCAGAGTCAGCAGCGCCGCGTGGCCCTCATTCATGTGGTACACGTTGATGCGCAAGCCCAGCGCATGCGCCATGCGCACGCCGCCCATGCCGAGCACGATCTCCTGCTGCAGGCGATAATTCGTGTCCCCGCCATAAAGGTGATCGGTGAGCCCGCGATCCCATCCGGAGTTCTCTTCGAGGTCGGTATCCAGCAGGTAGATGGGAACGATGTGCCCAAACTGCCCCGTCAGATCGTAACGCCATGCGCGCAGCGCCACCGTGCGGCCTTCAATGGCGACCGTTACGCGCGGGGCTTCCTCCGTGCAATAATCCGCCGGATTCCACGGCTGCACCTCTTCACTCTGCGCTCCGTTCGCGTCAAGATGCTGCTGGAAATATCCTTTGCGATGAAGCAAGCTGAAAGCCGCAAGCGGAATTCCCAGGTCCGATGCGGATCGCAAGGTGTCGCCCGCGAGAACGCCAAGGCCGCCGGAGTAGGTCGGCATCTCCGGACGAATCGCAATTTCCATGCTGAAGTAGGCCACCTGGCCCGTTTGAGGAATGGTCTCGTGCAGGGATGACTTCGAGGGAGTGGGTTCCATAGTCATTTCGTGTCCGGTGAACCGGTGGGCTTTCGCGTCCGCCTCATATCAAATCGAACCCATCAAGAGAGGAACGGTTGCCTAGTTCATCGGGGTAAATACCAAACAAGTTTAGCAAGGATTCTTCGCCAGGAAGTATCCGGGCCCAGTTACGAACATGGCTCTTTCGTGTCAGTTACTTGCAGGCTTCTCTCACGGCAATATAAAACTTTTCAAATTTGCTTGAACGTTTTCGTCTTCGCGCTTTAGCTTTGCTGACACCACTGCCTCACCCCAGCCCGTGCGCGCCTCCTGATGCGTGACACACGTGAATCTGCGGTTCAATGCCTGTTTTCGCCGCATAACGCCGGCCCAGCGACTCGGCAAACCTCAGGGCCTCGCCCTGTTCAACCAAATTGATGGTGCAGCCGCCGAATCCTCCGCCAGTGAGCCGTGCTCCAATCAGTCCCGGCAGATCCTGCGCCAGCGCCACCATCGCGTCGGCTTCAACACAACTGCCTTCAAAGTCCCGGCTATAGCTTTGATGCGCTTCGGCCATCAACCGTCCCAGTTCCTTCAGATCACCTTTTAGTAACGCGTCGCAGGCCGCTACGGTGCGCAAGTTTTCGCCGATGACGTGCCGCGCCCGCATCAGGCTCTTCGGTTCCATCTCGTGGCCCCATTTCTCTAAATCTTCAAGCGTTGCATCGCGCAAAAATGGCACGCCCGGCCGGTGACTCGCAATCACTGCGCAGGCCGCCTCCGATTCGCGCCGGCGCGTGGGGTAATCGCCTCCCGCCACAGAGTGTTTGACCATCGTGTTGGCGATGACAAGTGCCACATGGTCGGGAATGGGAGCGAGCTTGTAGCTGAGGTCGCGGCAATCGAGCAGCAGCGCGTGATTTTCCTTTCCATTCACGCTTATGAACTGGTCCATGATGCCGCAGTTGGCGCCCACGAACTCGTTCTCGGCTCTTTGGCAAAGCCGCGCCAGCACCGGCCCCAGATAACTCGCGCCAACCAGTGAGAGAACCGCGAGCGCAGTTGCCACCTCCAACGCCGCCGAACTCGACAGGCCCGAAGCCAGTGGTACATCGCTCCAGATGCTGAGGCTGAAACCGGGAATCTTGTGGTCTTCGCCAGCGAGGATCGACACCACTCCCATCGGATAGTCGGTCCAATGATTGCCGCGGCTCGGCTGGACTCCGTCAAAGATCCGTTGCTCCCCCTGGTTTTCGGAGTAGATCGCAATCTTGCTGTCCTTGCGTCGCGAAATTCCCGCCAGCGTTGCAAAGTTAATGGCTGCGGGCATGACGAAGCCTTCGGCGTAATCGGTGTGCTCGCCGATGAGGTTAACGCGTCCGGGCGCAACAAAAACTGCCGGCTCCGCGCCAAAGCGCGCCCGGTGCATGGTGCGAAATGCTGCTGGATCGTGCATGGTTCTGAACCCCTTCCAGATGTTGCTTCTTTAACGATCGAGCCTTCGAAGACGAATCTCGCCGGTCCCCGGCTCGCAAGCAATGATAACGTTTTCTTGCCGGGTGGGCTTCGGGCTTTGAAAACTGCCGTTTTATCCTGAAAGGATTTCGCTGGAGGCGGCATCCAGGCGTTTCCAAATCTCGTCGATCCACGCTTCGTGTTCCGGCTTCATGAGGACTGAACGCAAGCAGGTAATCGTGCCCGCGTTGCCCTCTGCATCCACGGCTGGCCCAAACCATCTCGCCGGCAGTTGTACGAGCGCCAAGTGCACTCCGCGCACGGCGCATGCGTCGAAGACTCTCTGCGCCAAGGCAGATCTGGTTCCAAGGTCTGCCTCACGCGGTAGCGCCCAAACGACGATGTCGAGTTCAGGCTTGCCCGCGGCCAGCGGCACAAATCGCGCATCGGCGCGCAGCCTCCGGTCCAGTTCCAGCGCCGCCCGCCGCCCACTGGCCAGTCCGCGCGCAAATTCACCCCCCGGCGCAAGCGGCAATAACCTCTGCGTTGCCCACAGCGCAACAGCCGCCGCGCCAGCGCGCGAACACTCAAGGCTAATTTCGCCCAGATGCAGTTCATGGGAGGTGAAATAGGTATAAGGCGAATCGTGCTTGTAGAACCGGCCTTCCGCTGGATTTTTGAAGAGCACGCATCCGCATCCATACGGCTGCAGCCCATGCTTGTGCGGATCGATGACGATTGAATCGGCGCGGCCGATCGCTTCGAATGCCTTTTGCGCCGGCGCGTCGAGTTCATCGGCAATCAGATTGAAGTAACCGCCGTAGGCTGCATCCACGTGGACTCTGAACGGGTAGCGCTCTCTGAGCTTGAGAATCTCGTCGAGCGGATCGACGGCTCCGATGGCGGTGGTGCCCAGCGTGGCAACTACGGCGCCGACAACGCCCTTGCGCAGCTCGTCCTCCAGCGCATTCAAGTCCATTTGTCCGCGCTCATTGGAGGAGACGCTTGTGAAATCGAGCTTCAACACACCACTGATCCGCGCGTGCGTGTAATGCGCCTGTTCCGAGCCGACAATTCGCTTTCCTGGCGCAACTTGGCAGGCCATCCACAGCGCCTCAAGATTGGCAAAGGTGCCGCTCGATGTCAGGTGGCCAAGGAATTCGCTCCAACCAAACATCGCGGCGATCTGCTTCACCGCTTCCACTTCCATCGCGGAGCTTGCACGGCCGCCGTCGAGAGCATGGTTATTGGGATTGAGCTTCATCGCCAACGCATACGCTGCGCGCGCTACCGGATGCGGCGGCTTCAGCATCTGCCCGGCGTAGAGGGGATGGAAGTAAGGGTAATTGTCGCCGAGGCGGCGGGCTGTTTCATTCAGAACGTCGGCGAGGCCGTTCGTCTCCAGGTCTGGCGCGTCATCTAAATCGAGAAAAACTGCCTCAAGCGCCTCGGTGGCGCGAGCCAGCAATTCGGGTACAGGATCCTTGGCCATGGCGATCTTTGGGCCTGCTCACGTTGGTGGTGGCAGCGGCCGGAGTCAGGTCCCTACCTTATCATAGGTGACAATCTGGGTGCTAACTTTAGGCGATTCAACGGCTTCCGAGGACTAACACGAATTGGTGATATAGGACACACATTTCCTGCTGCATCTTTTGACGGAGATGATAGAATACTGTCAGCGTTAGAACCGAACCGGGCGTGTGCAGTAACTCGCCCAAAGCAAGATTCTGCCAGTGGTCGCTCCGATTCATCCAGCGCAATTCAAAAACAGGAAATACGAACACAATGGAACAAGGTACTGTGAAGTGGTTCAATGACGCGAAAGGCTTTGGCTTCATTTCGCGCCAGAACGGCGAAGACGTTTTTGTGCACTACTCTGCAATTAACTCAAGCGGTTTCAAGAGCTTGCAGGAAGGTCAAGCCGTGCAGTTCAACGTCGTGAAGGGCCCCAAGGGTTGGCAGGCTGCTGACGTTCAGCCTCTCTAAGCCGGATTGGCCGGATTCCGGCAGAATCTAGCTCGAACAGCATTAGGGCCGGAACGCTCCTGACCAACAATCTGGAGTGAGCTGGTCCTTTTGCGTTTTTTGGGACAGACGGCGCCAGGGTTGATATCGGCCGATACGCTCATCAGGTCGATGCCATCTGGCCTGCAGCACTATCTTTCGGAAGAGTTTAGCCGCCAAAACTCGGCGTTGAGCGCCGACGCAAACGTGACCCATGCAAGATAAGGGGCCATGAGCCACGCCGCCGCGGGCGAAACCACGCTGAAAGCTGCCATGGTAGCAGCAATCGCGGCCCACAAAATCAAAACCTCCGCGAGCGCCGCACCGATCAAATGCCTGTGAAAGAAAATCCACGACCATCCAAGGTTCAAGGCGAGCTGCACCGCAAATAAGGCGATGGCAACAGTGCGATCTGCCGACGGAGCGGCGAGCCAGACCTTCCACGCGGCGATAGCCATGAGCAGATAGAGCAATGTCCAGACTGGCCCGAAGACCCAGTTTGGAGGCGCGATCGCCGGTCGTCTCAAGGTGCTATACCACCCCTTTACCTCAGTCGCAGACCAGCGTCCGCCAATCCCAGCAACTGAAAAGCAAATCAAAATCCACACAATTAAACTGATCCAGCGCATCTACGAGCTCTCCACAGATTGCTTCCTGCTGAAGATTCCCCAAAGCCCGGGCTGGTCGCAAAGAATCCGCGATCCGCCGGTATATTCTGAAGGGTTGCCGCAGTTGGCCCACGATTCTTCGGCTCGGCAACTTCAACCTTCATCATGAGCTCGAACTCGATCGCCATTCATCTACCCGACGGTTCCGTCCGCGAAGTTCCTTCCGGCACGACGCCACTCGATATCGCGAACTCCATTTCGCCGCGCCTGGCTGCGGCGAGCATTGTCGCGCGCATTACGCCGGTCGCGGGCGGCGTTGCGGGCGCCGGCGAAACGTCTGCGGCAGACTCGCCGCAAAGCGAAGAGCCTTCGGAGGCCTCGATGTACGCGGCCGAAGACGCCGCAGCGCCGCGTCTTGTCGATCTGACAACGCCGCTCAAGACCGACGCGCATCTCGAGCTAGTCACTGAGAAAGATCCTGATGCACTGAAGGTCCTGCGCCATTCCTCAGCGCACGTTTTGGCGACGGCTGTTCTTGAGCTCTTTCCTGAGACCAAGCTCGGCCACGGCCCGGCAACCGACGCGGGCTTCTTTTACGACTTCTACCGCGAGAAGCCCTTCACGCCCGAGGATCTGACCGCGATCGAAAAGAAGATGGCGGAAGTGGTGGCCCGCGACGAGAAATTCGTGCGCGAATATGAGCCCCGCGAACAGGCCCTCGCCGAATTCGAGCATGACGGCGATTTCATGAAGACGCACTTCGTGACGAAGTTCACGGCGCCGGGTGACCAGGTCAGTTTTTACCGCAATGGCAAGTTCGTCGACTTCTGTCGCGGACCGCACGTGCCCTCGACCGGCCGGGTGAAGGCGTTTAAGGTTACCAGCCTTGCGGGCGCTTACTGGCTGGGCGACGAGAAGAATCCGCAACTGCAGCGCGTGTATGGCACGGCATTTTTCAGCAAGAAAGAAATGGAAGAGCACTTTGCGCGGCTTGAAGAGGCGGCGCGGCGCGACCATCGCGTGCTGGGCAGACAACTCGACCTGTTCAGCGTGCAGGAGCTGGCCGGAGCGGGCCTCATCTTCTGGCACCCGAAGGGCGCCATCATCCGCAAAGTGATGGAAGACTGGATGCGCGACGAGTGCCTGCGCAGAGGCTACCAGCTCGTTTACACGCCCCACGTCGCGCGCATCAATCTCTGGCAGACTTCGGGCCACGAAGGCTTCTACGCGGCCAACATGTTTACGCCCATGGAACTGGACGATGCCATGTACCGCATGAAGCCAATGAATTGTCCGTTCCATATTCTCATCTACAAAAACTCGCCCAAGAGCTATCGCGATTTGCCGGCGCGCTACGCCGAGCTCGGCAACGTTTATCGCTACGAGCGCTCGGGAACCATGCACGGCCTGCTGCGCGTGCGCGGCTTTACACAGGATGACGCGCACATCTTCTGCATGCCGTCGCAGATCGAGAGCGAGGTGGCCGCGTGCATCGATTTCGCCGAGGCGGTGCTGAAAACGTTCGGATTTTCGGAGTTCAAGGTGGAGCTGTCGACGTGGGATCCGAACGATCGCGCACACTACGCCGGTTCGAATGAAAACTGGGACCTGGCGATCCGTTCGCTCGACAACGTGCTGAAGGCGAAAGGCATTCCGTATAAGACGATTCCCGGCGAAGCGGCGTTTTACGGACCGAAAATCGACGTGAAGCTGGTGGACGTGCTGGGCCGCCTGTGGCAGCTTTCTACGGTGCAGTTTGACTTTAACCTTCCCGCGCGCTTCGAGCTCGAATACGTGGGCGAAGACGGCGAGCGGCATCAACCGGTGATGGTGCATCGCGCGCTTTTCGGCTCAGTGGAGAGATTTTTCGGCGTGCTAATCGAGCACTACGCCGGAGCGTTTCCGCTGTGGCTCGCGCCGGTGCAAGTGGGACTGGTTCCGATCAGCGAGAAGCACACAGCTTACGCGCAAAAACTCGAGGCGGAGCTCAAAGCTGCGGGTCTGCGCGTCGAAGTGGATGCGCGCAACGAGAAGATGAACTCGAAGATCCGCGACTTCGCGCTGCAGAAGACGCCGTACATTCTGGTGTTCGGCGACAGGGAAGAAGCGGCCGGCGCTGTGAACATCCGCACGCGCGGCAAACAGGAGCAAGCCTCCATGCCCCTCGCCGACTTCGTCGCCAAAGCCAAAGACTTGATAGCCGGTCAATCAACGCAACTCTAAATTCTGCTGGACTCCAATGCCGCAAGCCGATACGCTGGCGGCGGAGGTTTCCTTATGAATCCAGCCAGCACTGGACCGGAGAGGCTCCCCTCCCCATCTGCCCATCAGCCAACTATTCTTCACGCCGAAGAGTGCGTGGTCGGCGTCCCTATCCGCATGATCGGCAATATTCTCTTTCCAAAGCTCGCCGCCGGCGATGGCGAAACACCTATATCCGTCCTGCAAAATACCATCTCGGCAAAAAACGGCCCTCCGCTCCACGCACATCCCTTCGAGGAGTTCTTTTACATCCTTGATGAAACTTTTCTCTTCGAGATCGGCGGTTCTGCCGTGCAGGCTGCGCCCGGCGACTTCCTGCATGTCCCCGGCAACGTCCCGCACGTCTTCCAGAACACATCCGATCGTGAAGGCAAGGTCTTGCTTATCGCGCGCCCGGGAGGCGTCGAAAAGTACTTTGCAGAAGTTGCGGCCCAGTCTGTCCAAGATCCAAAGAACGTCGCCGCGCTGCAAGCTATCGGCCTTCCTTACGGCATCAGGATTATGGGGCCGCCCATCGCCGCACGGGACCATGCTGGGATGATGCAACCGCCGCAACGCAGTTAAGGATCCGCGGCATCACACTTCGCTGGAATAGAATTGCGATCGCCGGAGGCCGCCATGCTTCGCACCGTTACGCCCGACGATGCACCCGCAATTGCGGACATCTACAACCACTACATCCGCTCGAGCCTCGCGACGTTCGAAGAAGAACTGCTCGCGCCTGACGACATGCGGTACCGGATCGCGGAGACGACCAAGACCTATCCTTGGCTGGTGTGCGAGGAAGAGGACAAATTGCTGGGCTACGCCTATGGGCGCCGCTGGCGCGAGCGCGCCGCCTATCGCTACGCCGTTGAAGCTTCTATTTATCTCGATCCCGCCGCGTTGGGGAAGGGCATTGGCTCCGTGTTGCTGGGCGCGCTCCTTTGCGAGCTGCGCAACCGCGGGCTTCATTGCGTGATGGGCGGCGTCTCGCTCCCCAACGAGGCGAGCGTGGCGCTACTTGAGAAGTTCGGATTCCGTCCCGTGGCGCACTTCAAGGAAGTCGGCTACAAGTTCGACCGCTGGATCGACGTGGGCTACTGGCAGCTGATGTTGTGACGAGCAGGTCCTGGCAAGCTTGCCACCTCGCGAGCACACGCGAATCGATGCCAACTCACAAGCTTGCTCTCGCGAATAAAACGCAGCTAACTCCGCCAACGCCACTGCCTCAAGCGTTGATCGCCATCCCCTCTACAGCAGCGTAACCATCCAGCATGGCTTCGCTCAGCGTGGGGTGCGCGTGGATGGTGAACATCAAATGCTCCACCGTTCCTTCAAGCTCCATCACCGCAACTGCTTCGGCGATCAGTTCCGTGGCCTGCGGGCCGATGATGTGCACGCCGAGAATTTCGCCGTGCTTCGCGTCGGCGACGACCTTTACGAAGCCGTCGTGGCTGCCGACGATGGTTGCCTTGGAGTTGCCGGCGAAGGGAAACTTGCCGACTCTGATTTCGAGTCCTTTTTCCTTGGCCTGCGCCTCGGTCAGCCCAGCACTGCCAATCTGCGGATCGGTATAGGTGCAGCTCGGAATGCGATCGCGACGGACAGGCTTGTAATACTTGCCGGCGATCTTCGCCATCGCCACCATGCCGCTCATGGCGCCCACATGCGCGAGTTGAGGCAGGCCGGCAACAATGTCTCCGATGGCATAGATGCCCGGCTCGGCGGTTTCCTGCGTTTCATTCACCTTCACGAAGCCGCGATCCAGCTCGACCTTTGTTCTTTCGAGGCCGACTCCATTCGTCCGCGGGCCGCGGCCGACAGCCACAAGGACCTTTTCCGCCTCCTTCACCTGCGCGGCACCGTTCGCATCGGTGTAACTGACGCGGACGCCGTTCGCGGTTCTCTCCACTTTTTCAACCTTTGCGCCCACGCTGGTCTCGATGCCGCGTTTGCGGAAGACGCGTGCAAGTTCCTTGGAGACTTCTTCGTCCTCCACCGGAACCATGCGCGGCAAAAACTCTAGGATCGTCGCCTCGGTTCCGAAGCTCCTGAAAATCGATGCGAACTCCACGCCCACCGCGCCCGCTCCAATCACAACCAGCGACTTTGGCGGCGCGCCGAGACTGAGAATCTCGATGTTAGTCAGGATCGTGTCGTCGGCTTTCAGGCCCGGCAGCAATTTAGCTTCCGACCCCATCGCCAGCATCACGTTCCTTGCCTTCACCGCGCTCTTCGCCCCGTTTGAATCGACTTCCACCGTGTGGACACCATTTTGCGCCGGCCCGATCACCCGCCCAAAACCGGGAATCACCTGGATTTTGTGTTTGCGCATCAGGAATTCCAGGCCCTTGACGTGCTTTCCGATGATCGCGTTCTTGCGCTCAAGCACCTTGGCCCAGTCGAGTGCCCTGTTGTCGACGCCCTTGATGCCGAACTCGTCGGCGTCCTTCAGGTAGTCCCAAAGCTCGGCGTTGAAGAGCAGCGCCTTGGTCGGAATGCAGCCCACGTGCAGGCAGGTGCCGCCGAGTTTGGGGCTCGCGTCGATGAGCGCAACTTTCAGCCCATACTCAGCGCCGCGGATCGCCGCTGTATATCCAGCCGGCCCGCCGCCAATCACTGCCACGTCGTAAACTGTCTCTCCAGTCGTGTCTGCCACCGTTGACTCCGTTCCTGCGCTGTCATGGGTACCCATTCCAAAGCTCGGCGCGCAGCGGAGAGCTTCAGGTGGGGGTATGCCTAGTCTAAATTGGATGACACTCCGCGATGCCTCGGTTCAATCGGCTGATGTCAACGCCTTGCCCACCAGGTCTCCGGCCGCACGCACCGTATTTGCCTCGTCGCCGAACTCTTCGATCCAGCGCACGTCGGGCTCGCGCCGGAACCACGTCATCTGCCGCTTGGCGTAATTTCGGTGGCCCTGTTGTGCCGCTTGAATGGCCGCTTGTTCGCTCAGTGTTCCGTCCAGGAGAGCGCGCGCTTGTTTGTAACCGAGAGAATCCAGCGCCTTCACCGGGCCGTATCTCGCGAGCAGCCCGCGCGTTTCTTCAACCACGCCGGCGGCGAACATCTCCGCGCAGCGCTCATTCAATCGCGCGTACAGCTCCGTTCGCGGTGGGTTCAGCCCGATGCGCAGCAGCCGAAACCCGCGCAATGGGTCTCGGCCCAGGACCTCTGACATTGGCTTCCGCGCCGCCACGCAGACCTCGATGGCGCGGATCAGCTTTGCCGTGTCGTTGGGATGAATGCGACCGGCTGTTGCCGGGTCGATGCGCATGAGCATTCGGTGCAGCCAAGGCGCTCCGCGCTTCTGGGTTTTGGATTGAAGCCGCGCCCGCAATTCTTCCTGCCGTGCCGGCCCGGCAAACAATCCCTCGGTCAGTGCACGCAGATACAGTCCAGTTCCGCCGGTCACAATCGGCAGGCGCTCACGCGCCTTGATCTCCTGGAGGGCTTTCCGGGCCAGTCTGCTGTACTCGCCGGCTGTAAATGCCTCATCGGGCTCCGCCACATCGATGAGATGATGCGGCACGCGCGCCCGTTCTTCGCGCGTCGGCTTCGCCGTGCCCAGTTCCATGCCGCGATAGACAGCCACAGAGTCGCAGCTCACGATCTCGCCGTCGAACCGCTCCGCCAGCTCGAGCGACAGCGCCGTCTTGCCGCTTCCCGTGGGGCCGAGCAGGATAACGGTCAGCGGAAAAGGGCTCTCCTCAGAAGCGTTCCCGGTCCGCGCAGGACTCACCACCGCCACCACTCCGCGGGAAAAATCCACTTGGGATTGGTATGCCAGAGCCACCACGCCAGAATCGCCGCGGCCACAATCAACAGCCCGAAGACCTGGTTGCGCCGGAAGACGCGCGTCTGCTCCTCGCGAGCGGCTTTCTCGGCCTGCTGCTGTTTGAACGGCTTGATGCGCGTGTCGACCATCCTGTCTATGTCAGTTCCCCATGAGTCAGAAACTCGGCTTCAATGCCGCAATCCCGGCAGCGGCGCCGGATGCATTATCACGCTTACAAACGCAAATCCAACGCTGATTGCGTTGGCGCCGAGCAGAATCGCAAATCGTCGCGCTCCCAGTCGAATCTTAAATCCCCATCGCACCACCGCCGCTTCAATCGCCGTTGTAACCGCGACCGCAATTACATACGCAGCCAGCGAGTCGATGTGGAAAGTCATCCCAATCGGTATCAGCCGGTCAATAAGTTGCCCCGGCCCATAATGCCATCCCATGCCGAGGGCCGGGATCAGGAAGAGTCCAATCAACGCCGACGCGGCATTCATGACCACGTCGACCACGATCGCTTTCTTCCATTTGAGCCCAAAGCCGCCTAACCAAAGCGCCAGCCACTCCACAATCAGCCCGGCAACAATCGGCACGACGCTCAGCATGCGCTGGACAAGCGCTAACGCCGGCCAAACCAAATCCGCAATCCGGTCCAGAGAATTCCCCATGGAGCTCATGCCCTCCCATTATCTACTTCAAAGAACGGCGGGCCTCGCACGAACTTGCATCAAATTGCTCGACCCGACCGAACCGAAACGCGCCGCGGTTCCGAATTCGCGTTTGACTTCGCAAGCCCTGGTTGCCGATGATTTTTTCTGGTCTTGGTTGAGTCTCTTCGAAAGGCAACAATGAAGGTCCTGATCCTTGGTTCTGGCGGTCGCGAGCACGCCCTCGCCTGGGCCGTGAAGCGCAGCCCGCGCGTGACTGGAGTCGTCTGCGCGCCTGGGAACGGCGGAATGGTGCAAATCGCGCGGTGCGTATCGGTCGATGTGAAAGACGTTGCCGCGATGGTCCGGCTGGCCGAGGCGGAGAAGCCCGAGCTGACGATTATTGGCCCGGAGCTGCCGCTTTCGCTTGGCATCGTGGACGAATTGCAGCAGCGAGGCCTGCGGGTTTTTGGGCCAACGCGCGCCGCGGCAATGCTCGAAACCAGCAAGGGCTTCGCAAAGCGTTTCATGCAGCGCCACAACATTCCCACGCCCAATTACGCAGTCTGCTCGTCACCGGCTGAAGTCGAGAAGGCGATCGAAATCTTTCACCCGCCCATTGTGGTCAAGGCCGACGGGCTTGCGGCGGGCAAAGGCGTCATCATCTGCGAGTCGCGCGCCACAGCAGCCGAAGCGGCGCAGGGCCTCTTCACCGGAGCGCTGCTCGGTTCATCGGAACTGCAACTCGTGATTGAGGAATTCATCACCGGCGACGAAATCAGCTTTCTCTGCCTCACTGACGGCAAGCATGTTGCGCCGCTGGTTCCGGCGCAGGATCATAAGCGCATTGGCGAAGGCGACACTGGGCCCAATACCGGCGGCATGGGCGTCTACTCCACCGACTCGTTGCTCGATGCCGCCATGTCCGACTGGATTCTGAACCACATCGCAATCCCCACCGTGGAAGGGATGGCCGCAGAAGAAACACCCTTTGCCGGCGTGCTCTATTGCGGGCTAATGATGACCGCTCGGGGCCCGCAAGTGCTCGAATATAACGCCCGTTTTGGCGATCCGGAGACGCAGGCCATCCTTGTGCGGCTCGAAAGCGATCTTGTTGACGCTCTCGAAGCCTGCGTCGAGGGCAACCTTGCCAACACGCCGCTGCGCTGGATCGCGGGCGCTTCTGCGTGCGTGGTCGCGAGTTCCGGCGGGTACCCCGGCAGCTACAAAAACGGCTTTCCGATCGCGGGCCTGGCGGCAGCCTCGCAGGTGCCGGGCGTACAGGTTTTTCACGCTGGTACCGCGCAGTTTGGCGGGCAAATGGTCACCGCAGGCGGCCGCGTTCTGGGCGTCACCGCCGCCGCTGACTCACTCGATCAGGCTCTCTCCCGCGTGTATCAGGCAATGGCCGAGATCTCCTTCGAAGGAATGTATTACCGCCGCGACATCGGGCATCGCGCTCAGACGAATATCAAGCACTGAAGGGAGCAGTATGAGTGCTGGAATCAGCTTTGACGAAATGCTGGCTTGGAACGACGAGGCGTCGCAATGGTGGAAAACTCACCTGGACGCCAACCCGAATCTTCTTGAGCTTCCTTGCGGCATTGGTGGTGCAGCCACGGTTCAGGAGTTCGTCCGCCACATTTGGGGAGCGGAACTACGCTGGGCCGGACGCCTGGCTAAAATGCCGGAAACCCCGCGCGAGAAAATCCCCGCCGGCCCGCTGGACGCGCTGTTCGATTTGCACACGCAGGCGATGGTAGTCTATCGTAGACTTCTCACGGAGCCGGAGCAAGCCTGGAGCGAGCCCTACATCCTCACTTTTGACTGGGTCCCTCCGGATCAGCGGAGGGTCACGCGCAGAAAGATTGCGGGGCACGCGCTGTTTCACGGCCAGCGCCATTGGGCGCAGCTAGCCACACTGGTCCGAAACGCAGGCTTTCCGTCAAACTTCCGCGGCGACCTGCTCTTCAGTCCTGCGCTGGGGTAGCTTGCGGCGGTATTGGCGGTGGCGGCGGCTTCAATTGCTGTTTCTGGAAGCACGACCGGCACAGCACCGGCCTGCCCTGCGTCGGCTTGAACGGAACGGTGGTCTCAGAGCCGCACTCCGAACACGTGGTACGCGTCTCAGGCCGCACGCGCTGGCTGCCCCGCGCACGCTTCGCCTTGCACTGCTTGCAGTGCTTGGGGTCGTTCTTGAATTGCTTGTCGTGGAAGAACAATTGCTCGCCTGCGGTGAAAACAAACTCGGCGCCGCAGTCGACGCATTTCAGCACTCGATCGGTGAATTCCATGGCCGGCTTCCCTCACAGGGACTTACACCGAAATCGGCCACGGCTCTTCAGGATCTTGCCGGTCCCGGTTCCCTGATATCGTTCGTCGTGCACTACAAGGGCCCGGACCGCACTAAAAACAGAGCGGTATTCGAACTTTTGCCCGCGTGCGCGGGCAACCTGACACTTCGCACGCAAGACGCGTGGTCAGTGATCTTTCGCGATTCTCAGTTTCTGAAAGGATTGCGGCAACCCATCCCAGCCAGTTCGCCAGGCAGGAAAATCAAAGAGCGCGCAATAAAAAATCAGTCGACAGAAACTGGAGAATCGTTCCAGCCAATTACTACGCCGCGGTCGCCGTCCCGATCCACTCTGAGCTTGCTGGCAGCCTTCATTTGCGTCCATTGAGGCTGTCGGAACTGTGCTTCCCGCGGCGGCTAAGAACTAATCCTGCTCTTTACGAGCCTTTTTGCGGTTCCGCTTGCGCGCCAAAGCTGCTTTGACGCGTTTCTTTTCGCCGGGCTTCAGGTAGTAGGAGTGACGTTTCACTTCCTTGATGATGTCCTCCTGCTGCACCTTCCGCTTGAATCGGCGCAAAGCATTTTCCAGCGGTTCGCCTTCCTGAACGCGAACCTCCGCCAAAGATCAACACCTCCAAACCTGCCTGTAAGGCTTTTATGATGATACTCGAGTTCTGAGCCCGGAGCCAACGCCGCCCTTCATGCCTTTCCCCGGCCGTTCACCGCTCCCGAAATCTTCTTGAATGTCGACTTGCCCATAATCATCTTCTCCTGAGCGTGGCCGTTGACCGTTAAACTCTATGTTTGAAGAGGTCTCCATGTTGCGAAGCTACCAGGGCCACGCGCCGAGGATTCCCTCAAGCTGCTACATCGATCCCTCTGCCCAGATCCTGGGCGACGTTGTGCTGGGCGAACGATCTTCCGTCTGGATGAACGCCGTTCTTCGCGGCGATGTCAACTTCATTCGCGTCGGCTCCTGTTCCAACGTGCAGGACTGCTCCGTGCTCCATGGCCAGCGCAACCTTTACCCCGTCATCGTGGGCGATTGGGTCACCATCGGCCACAACGCCACCGTCCACGGCTGCGTGGTTGGGGATATGTGTGTCATCGGCATGGGCGCCCGTGTCTTGAACAACAGCCGCATTGGCGAAGGGTGCATTATTGCCGCCGGCTCCATCGTGGCAGAGCACACCATCGTTCCGCCCCGCACTCTCTGGGCCGGCGTTCCCGCCAAGCTGCGCCGCGAAATCACCGACAAGGACCGCGAGCTTATTCGCGAGTACGCGCAAAACTACCTTGACTACGTCGACATCTATCTCAATGATCCGCCGCAGACGCTTTGAGGATTCGTTGCGGCACGGAGTGCATGACTTGAACCGCAAATGAGCGCGGCGAACATGAACACGCGTTCATGTTGAAGCGAATCCTCTGCGTAATATGCCCAAATCCGTTGACATTTACGTGGTTGAAATAGTCGGATAGTAAGCAGCCCGGCGCTGCCGGTTGCCATCTCTGAACTCATGCAAGATAACCCAATCGTTCCCAGCCCAAAGCGCCCCTACCGGCTCATTTCTTTCGCGCCAATCCTCGCCGCCCTTGCTCTCGGTCTCGGGTCTGGCGTTCGCGCTCAATCCAAGTCCGAGCAGACCCCTCCCCAGGCAACCGTTCAAGACCAGGCCCCGCTTCCCAATTCGCCAACTCCTCAAACTGCTTCGCAGGATGACGTGACGGTCCGCAGGGTGCCGCGAAATTTCCTGGCAGATCAAGCGATCATCTGGACGAGTCCAGTGCGCGTGCGCCCGCACGATCTGAAATGGCTCATTCCGCTCGGTGTTGCCACGGGCGTGTCTCTCGCAACCGATCACTATGTGATGACGAATGTGGTTTCGACCAATCCCAGCTTCAACCAGGCCAATTTGAACGCATCGAACGCGATGATTTACAGCCTTGTTGCGACTCCGGTTGTGCTGTATGGGTACGGCCGGATCGAGCAGGACGATCACGCGCGCGAAACCGGAATTCTGACGGCCGAATCCATGGCCGACGGCGTCGTGGTGGAACAGGTCCTAAAGCTCGCACTCTGGCAGGAGCGTCCCTACCAGGACACCGCGCGCGGGCGATTCTTTCAGTCGATTGCGGGCATTGACTCGTCGTTTCCTTCATCGCACACGCTGATAGCCTTCGCAGCCGCGTCGGCCATCGCCACGGAGTACCCATCGCGACCCGTTCAATGGCTGGTCTACACCGGTGCAACGGGCGTGGGGCTGACTCGGGTTCTGGGCCGGGACCACTTTCCTGCAGACGTGCTGGTGGGGGGCGCGCTCGGCTGGCTCATCGGCCACAGCGTGGTGAAGCATCGCCACCACCGCGACCTAAAAGCGGAAATCACAGGGCACAATGACCACTGAGAAGGGCTAAGGGACGAGTGGAAGGCTGAAGACCGCTGCGGGCGGCTGTTCTCATACCGGCAGCGGATTGCGGCCTGCGTAGAACTTTCTCTGGTGCCAGTAGGGGTAAACCGGCTCGCGATCGCTGGCCTTGTCGAGCGCGGCAATCTGGCCGGCGCTCAGATTCCATCCCACGGCACCGAGGTTCTGCTGCAGTTGTTCTTCGTTGCGCGCGCCGACGATGACGGAAGAAATAGTGGGCCGTTGCAGCAGCCAGTTCAGCGCGATCTGCGGAACGGTTTTGCCGGTTTCGGCGGCGACCTTGTCCAACGCATCGACGACGCCATAAACATACTCGTCGGGAATCTGTGGTCCCTCGGCGGCGATGGTGCGCAAGCGGCTCACTTTAGGCAGCGGCTTTCCGCGCCGGATCTTGCCCGTCAGGCGCCCCCAGCCCAACGGACTCCACACCAACGCTCCCACTTTTTCGGCGAGCGCGAGCGGCATCAGCTCCCACTCGTACTCGCGGCCGACGAGCGAGTAGTAGACCTGGTGCGCGACGAAGCGAGTCCATCCATATTTGTCTGCAACAGCCAGCGACTTCATCAGGTGCCAGCCTGAGAAGTTGGAGCAGGCGATGTAGCGCACCTTGCCTTCGCGCACAAACTTGTTTAGTGCTTCCTGGGTTTCTTCAAACGGAGTGAGCGCGTCGAAACAATGGAGGTGATAGATGTCGATGTAGTCGGTACCCAATCGGCGCAGGCTTGCTTCGAGCGCGTTTCGCAAATGGTAGCGGGAGGAGCCTTCGTCGTTCGGTCCTGGCCCGGTTCCGAATCCGACCTTAGTCGAAATCAGCGCCTTGTCGCGCTTGCCGGCGAGCGCCTTGCCGAGAATCTCTTCTGACCGGCCTTCCGAGTAGCCGTCAGCGGTGTCGAACAGATTTACGCCGGCGTCGAAGCAGATGTCGATCATCCGCCGCGCTTCATCGACTTCTGTCGACCCGAAGCCTTTGAAGAATTCGTTGGACCCGCCGAACGTTGCGGTGCCAAAACTCAATGCGGAGACTTTGAGGCCCGAGCCTCCGAGCAATCGATATTCCATGGGCTTTTGGATGCCTCCCTTTGCGCAACGATGCGCGATGTTGGTGAGGAGAAGTGAATCCCAGAATAGAAGAGCCGCCCAACCTTCGGGCGGCCCAACTATTTCTTAGTCCCTATTTCCCTAGCCCCTGCGCTCAGCAGCTCAGCACATCCTGCAGCTTGGTCAGGGTGCGGTGCAGATCCTTGTCTGTCCGGCGCTGCTCATCGATTTTGCCAATGGAATGCATCACCGTGGTGTGGTGCTTGTTGCCGAACTGGCGTCCAATCTCCGGCAGGCTCGCCTCCGTCATCTGCTTGGCCAGGTACATAGCAATCTGGCGCGGCACTACGACGTTACGCGAATTGTTTTTCTGCTTCAGGTCCGCGACGCGCATGCCAAACTGCTCCGCAACCGCCCGCTGAATCGCCTCGATGGTGATTTTGCGCACCTGCATATCGATGAACTGCTTGAGGCACTGCTGCGCGGCAGCCAGTGAAATGTCCATGCGGTTGAGCTGGCACCATGCGATGAGACGGACGAGCGCACCTTCAAGCTCGCGCACGTTGGTGCGAACGTTGGATGCCACAAAAAGGGCGACATCCGTAGGCAATTGCGCCTGTTCGCTCTCAGCCTTCTTCAGAAGGATGGCCACCTTGGTTTCAAGATCGGGCGGCTGAATGTCGGCGATCAGTCCCCACTCGAAGCGAGAGCGGAGCCGCTCTTCGATTTCTGTCAGTTCCTTGGGCGGGCGGTCAGAGGCAATGACCACCTGCTTCATGCTCTCGTGAAGCGCATTGAAGGTGTGGAAGAACTCCTCTTGTGTGCGCTCTTTCTGCGAGATGAACTGAATGTCGTCGATCAGGAGGACGTCCACCGTGCGGAAACGGTCGCGGAAGCTGGTCATGCGATCGTTGCGGATGGAGTTGATCATCTCGTTGGTGAATTTTTCTGCCGAAACGTAGCAGATGCTTGCGGCCGGTTGGCGGCGCTTTACCTCGTGGCCGATGGCGTGCATCAGGTGCGTTTTGCCCATACCCACGCCGCCATATAAGAACAGCGGATTGTAGGCGCGGGAAGGGCGCTCAGCCACGGCAAGAGCCGCAGCACGTGCAAATTGATTGCCATTGCCGATGACGAATGCGTCGAAGGTGTAGCGGGAGTTGAGCTGCGCCGCGGTCGACCAGTCAAAGCGCCCCTGCTCGGGCGTGCGTGCCGCGCTGGCGGGCGGAGCCGTTGGCGCATGCGAGGGTACAGGGCCGAATCCGCCGTCTTTGCGCTGCGGCGGAATGGATGGGTCCTCTTCCGCTGTCACGAAACAAACGTCGTCGAACTCGAGCGATTGCGATTCGATCGCTTCCTGAATCAGGTCGCCATATTTGTCGCCAATGTGCTGGAACTCGGGCGAGGGAACACGCACATACATCTTGCGCCCCGAAGCATGGCTGAATCGAGTGGGCTTGAGCCAGGTCTCGAACGATTGCCGGATAACCTTCTTCTCGAGTGCTGCGAGAATCTGGAGCCAGGGATTGAGTGCCGAAGTCGGCGTAGTCGCAAATGCCATCGTACAATCCTTGCTGATTCCGCCGGCGTTGCGCCGAGCGGTTCATCTGTGAACTTTCAGGCAACGGCTTCTTCAAGGCGCAAAGCAATATGCTCCGCGCGCGCTCTCTACTGGCCGGTTACCTGTTTACTTCTGGTCCGCCTCGAAGGATTCAACGCGGAGGCAGTCGACTCAAAACGGAAACGCAGGACGGATGAAATTTCTAACGAAATTTCACACGATATTTCTGGAACGGTCCCGATAGTAGCACAATCGGAGGCCGTTGCAATGGCCTATTCACATAACTTTTCTTCGATCTTTTCTGGTTGCACCAAGGTTGGTGAAAGATCGCAATTGTTACCCGCGTTACTGAAGTGACGCACTCGGTTGTGCCCTTCACTTCGTTGGCACGGCCCTCTTCTGAGGATACGCGAGTTCTTCGAAAGCCTTGCCACATCGTGAAAGCGCTGGGGTAGATACAAAAAAAATTCCATACGATATACTTGAAGAGTTGCTAAATAGCAGATTCTCTTTCGAAAACAGGAGCGGGTGACTATGCCCAAGCGAACTTTTCAACCCAACCGCCGCCATCGCGCCAAGACGCACGGATTCAGGTCGCGCATGAAGACCAAGTCCGGCGCCGCCGTGCTCAGCCGCCGCCGCTCAGCGGGCCGTAAACGTGTTTCCGTCAGCCCCGCGCACCGCGACTGATTTCCCGATTTCGACGCCTGCGCCGCCAGAAGTCCCATTCGCCGCGCAGCTTCGGCCTTCGAGCCTCCCGATGAATGCAGCTTCAAAGCCTGCCCAGCGCCAAACGCTGGCGAACTCGCGCCTGCGCAAGCATGCCGACTACCAGCGCGCCTACGCCGCAGGCCGCAAGCGGCAGTCGGCTTCAATGAGCTGGTTCTTGGCGCCGCAGACTGCTGAGGGCGTGGCTCGGCCGCGGGTCGGCCTCACGGTGGGCAAGGTGATTGGCATAGCGCACGAGCGCAATCGCATCAAGCGCCGCATGAGGGAGGCTCTGCGCCGCCACGTCGAACTTTTGCCCGAGGGATTCGACCTCATCGTGCACCCGCGCCGCACCGTGCTCACTATGGATTTCGTGCAACTGGAACGCGAAGTAGTGCGTATCCTTGAACAGTCACAGGAATTAGCTCGCTCCGAGGCGGCGCGAATTACGACGAATCCCGCGGCTGCGCCAAAAAGCCGTTAACGCCAAAACGATGACGCGCATTCTGCTTGCACTTCTCGCCTTTTACAAACGCTGGCTCTCGCCGGCGCTGCATGCGATCCATCCGGGCGGGGGCTGCAAATTTCTGCCCACATGCTCAGAATATGCGGCAGTTGCCATTGCCACGCACGGCCCGCTGCGGGGCTCGGCCCTCGCCGCCTGGCGGCTGCTGCGCTGCCATCCTTTCACGCGCGGAGGATTCGACCCCGTACCCTCGGCCAAGCCTCGGCCGGCCTCGCCCTCTCACGATCGCGGCTCTACTGCTCATGGCAGCGCCTCGACGCCTGGCCCAGGAGCTATATTCCCCCACGAACCGTTACCATAAGGAAAGCGGCTACCTTTTTTGAATCAACCCTTTTTCTAACAGATAGGAAGTTTCCTTTGCCCGAAGTTCACAATCCCAACCTGCAATCGCAGGGTTCCGGCGGCGGTGGTGGCGACATGCGCTCGACCATGGCCTTCATGCTCATTGTGCTCGCCGCCTTTCTCGGCTATCAGTATTTCTTTCAGAAGCCCAAGCCGCAGGAGCCGTCGCCTGCCGTGACGCAGACACAGCCCACCGCGCCGGCTTCTCCTCAATCCGTGTCTGCTCCCGCGCCGAAGGCTGCCACAAAGGCCGCACCCGCTAAGACCGCGGGGGCGCAGATCTCCGCTTCCGCCATCACCACCACGACCGTGGAGAACGAGCTCTACAAGATTCAGTTCACGAACCAGGGCGCGCAGGTTCAGCATTGGATCCTGAAAAAGTATCTCGACTCGAAGGGCAAGCCGCTCGATCTGGTGCAGCCTCAAGCTGCAGCGCGTTTCGGGCAACCGCTCTCGCTGTTCACATACGATTCGGCGCTGACATCGCAGCTGAATCAGGCTCTCTATCAGGTGACCGTCTCGGGTGCGCAGCCAACCGCGACTGGATCTCTGGTGGCGCCGGCAACGATCACGTTTCACTACGCAGCCGATGGCCTGGATGCAGTAAAGACCTTCAGCTTTAACTCCACCTACGTCATTTCCGTTGACGTCCAGGTGAAGCAGAATGGCACACCCGTCCGCGCTCTTGTTTCGTGGCCGGCCGGCCTGGGCGACATGCAGGAGCTGCAGCAGACCGGCATGTTGCCCTCGCAGACCCGGACGCCCTCCTTCTTTGCCTGGTCAATCGATGGAAAGCAGGACTCAGAAGCCGCGGCCAAGGTCAGCGGAGATAACACCGTCTCCGCGCCGTACCAATACGCTGCCGTGATGGATCTGTATTTTGCCTCGGCCTTTTTGCCCGATGTGCCCGATCGCACGACGGTGGTGACGCTGCACAATGCCATTGAAATTCCCAGCGATGCGACCGATCCTAACAGCAAGAAGATTCAAATCGACGTGCTCGGCCTCGCCATGGGCGACACAAGCGGCGATACGCGTTTGCGCCTGTTCGCGGGACCCAAAGCTACGGACGTGCTGAAGTCGATCCACGCCACGGGCGCCGACGGCAAACCCGATGGCCCGAATCTCGAGCCACTCATCCAGTACGGCTGGATGACGGTGGTGGCAAAGCCGCTCTACCTGCTGCTTCGCTTCATGGTCGAGCACGGCATTGGAAACTGGGGCTGGGCGATTATTCTCTCCACGGTCATCTTTAACTTGACGCTGTTGCCCACGCGCCTGATGATGACCAAGTCGTCGCTGAAGATGATGCGCATCCAGCCTAAGGTGGACGCCATCAAGAAGCGCTACGCCAACTTGAAGATGAGCGACCCCAAGCGCGGCGACATGAACGCGGAGATGATGGCGCTGTATAAAGCCGAAAACATCAACATGTATGGCAACTGCCTGCCCATGCTGGTGCCGATGCTGCTGTTGTGGCCTTACTTCCGTGTTTTGGAGTACACGGTCGAATTGCGCCAGGCGCACTGGCTCTGGCTGCCCGACCTTTCACAGCCCGATCCCACTCACATTCTGCCCATCTTCATCATCATCAGCATGTTTCTGACGCAGTACATGACGCCCTCGCCGGGCATGGACCCCAGCCAGCGGCGCATGATGGCCTTCATGATGCCGGTTCTCTTCGGCTTCATGCTCTGGCACTATGCTTCAGGCCTCGCGCTTTACTGGGGCACGGGCAACCTGATGATGATGGCCATGCAGATCGGGATCAACCGCTCGCACTGGGGGAAGGAGATGCACGAAATCGCGAGTCGCCGTGCAGCCAAAAAGGCCGGCGCGAACCCCAAGACGATCCAGGGCAAGCGGTGACGGCAGTTCGTAGTTCGTAGCGATCGGCACCGACTCTGGCGATCTCCGATGTTTGCTCCCTATTCACTAATTCACTGGTTCACTTCTCCACTCGTTCACTCATTGCCCCTGTACCAACGACTCACGCGCCACGACGCACGACCTTCGACTCCCTATTCCCTACCGGCTACTCTCTGTTCTATCTTCAATAGCGTATGGCCACCTCCGAGATTCAGGTTCCGCATCCCGCCGCAGAAGCCGAAGAAATCTATCGACGCTGGATTCGCTTTCTCGACGAGGAGTTTCTGCGTCACAGCTCCATGGAGCGGCGCAGCGAGATTGTGCGCGACCAATTGACGCAGATTTATCTTGGACGGCCCCACGGCGGAAAACTTAATCTCACTCTCACATCTGAGCTGCCCGGCAATGTTGTCACTCTCTCGCTCGACCCGATGAACGTGACGCTCGAGGCGGAGCACTTTCCCGAAGTCGATCGCGATCGTTTTTCGCGACGCAAGCCGCTGCTCTGGTTTTGGCAGATGTTCGACCGCTCGCCGCTCGGCCTGAATCACTGGCTGGGACTGCGCTTTCGCTGCATGCTTGGCCGCCACATCTTTGAGCATCTCGGCGCCGGCGTGAAGATTTATCACGGCGTCGATCTGACCTACGGCTATAACCTCTCCATCGGCGACGGAGCCGTGATCCGACAGCGCGCACTGCTCAACGATCGCGGCGGAATCAAAATCGGCAAGAACGCCATCATCGGCTCCTATTCGCGCGTTTTTTCGTTCTGGCACGATGCCGCGGACTACGAAAAAATCCGCCTGCAGCCAACCGTCATCGGCGATGGGGCACATATCGCGAGCCACGCCATCGTGCTTGCCGGCCAGAATGTAGCGCCGGGGGCGGCCGTCGGCTCTTTCCCTGCAGACCCGGCATGAGCCAGATGCGCCGTTTCCAGATGGATGAACTGCATCGCGTGCTGGATGAAACTCGCCGGGATCGCGGGCTGAACTGGCCTGCATTGGCTGCCGAGATTAATAAGCCATTCGCAGGCACTCCTTCCATTCCCATCAGCGTGGGAACGCTCCGCGACATGGACAAAAAGAGTTCGGTCACCAGCGGGGTCGTGCTTCAGGTTCTCCGCTGGCTCGGCCGCTCGCCCGAGAGCTTTCTATCTGGAACGACCGCGGCTCCGATCGCAGAAGCCCGGCTGCCAGAGCCCGGACCCGGCCGTATTCTCCGGTTCGATACGCGCGCCATGCATGCGGCCCTTGATGCCGAGCGCGTTCGACGCGGGATGCAATGGAAGGACGTAGCCGCCGAATTGCCGGGTTTTACCGCCAGCATGCTGAGAAATCTTGAGCATGGACCCCTGATCGGTTTTCCGCGGGCCATGTCGATTCCGCAGTGGCTTAAGCGTCCGGCAGCCGACTTTGTGCGGATCGATAAGAGATAGTGACGACCTGAGGGCGGATCCGAAAGAGCTGGCCTTCCAGCCGCCTTTAACGCAGGTGAATCCTTCGCGGCAGCAGATAAGTAAACCCCGCCAGAATCTCCCACTTCGTCGAGGTGCTGGTTAACCCGCGATCGAAGGCGACATCGAACACCAGGTTCTTCTTTGCGTTGAAATCTGCGGCCCACAGATTGCCGAACGCGTGGCTCCGCAGGAACGGCTGCGTAAAATCCCACAACTCTCCCGATACGCCGAATCGTTTCCCAACCCCGTGCGAAATAGAAAGTGTCTGTGCAAATTGAGAGCGTCGCACACCATCGTCGCTGTCGACTTCATTGAAGAGATAGTTTGTGTCATAGTGAAAGCCTTTCACATCGGCGCTAAACAGCAGAATCGTCGAATTCGTAGCGCTGCCCATATCCAAGTCTGGAGTGCCTCCGTTCTGAACCTCGTGAAAATAACTCGTCGAAATTGTTGGCCGCGCGCCTTCCCCCGGCCATAACACCGCCTGAACTCCCAGCGACACTCCACCGTCGCCATTTGCCGGTTGGGTATTCGAATGCACAAATGGATTGCTCGCCGCCAGCAACTCTATGCGGCGCGAAATCGCGAACTTGATCACCTCGTTCAAGCTGGCCTGCGAGGCAAACTCTGGAGAATGCCATGCGGCGAGAATTCCGCTCTCAAATTGCAGGTAGCCCGGCGGGGTGAGCGTCGCGGGCGTCGAAACCGTCGGTCTGCCGGGATTCGCGACGGGCCCGTCTCCCGCGGCCGCAATTTCGGCCCCCTTCGCCCCGTTCTGTGCCCCCGTCGCCTGCCCTGGCGGTATGTTGGTGTTGCTTTCCGCCTGGGAAATTCCTCTCATCGGCCACACGAGCGCGCCGGCCATCGCCAAAACGACGATCGCCCGCCCGGAAGAGGACCCGTGTAGCACTCGCAAATTCAGTCTCATCGTTCACTCATTCAGTGAATCAGAGTAACCACGTGCATTGACTGAAGTTAAATCATTCGGATAGGACCAAATGCTCAGACGAGTTGCCTCCTTCGTGCTCCCTTCGCTCCAGAACCGTGTTCATCCATCACAGACCAATGTTCATTGCCTTCTGTAGCATTCCCTCCGCAGCCCTCCTCCATGCTCTTCAAGGCTCTTAGTGCGGCAGTCTACGGAATCGACGCCAACCTCATCGAGGTTGAGGTTGACTATAGCGGCGTGGTGGCCAACGAGGACCACTTTCACACTGTTGGCCTGCCCGACGCTGCCGTTAGGGAGAGTCGCGACCGCGTCCGTGCCGCCATCAAGAACTCCGGCTACACCATTCCGCCTACTTTCATGACGATCAATCTGGCGCCGGCCGACATTAAGAAGGAAGGCTCGGGCTTCGATCTACCCATCGCTGTTGGAATCCTCGGCGCCTACGGCGCGTTGCACTCGAACGATCTCAGCCGCTTTCTGATGGTCGGCGAGCTTGGCCTTGACGGCGGCGTTCGAGGCGTCCCCGGCATGTTGCCCGTCGCCATCAAGGCACGCGACAAGGGCATCGCCAACCTGATTCTGCCCGCTGCCAACGCTGCCGAAGCTGCAGTCGTCGAGGGCGTCAACGTCTATCCCGTCTCGTCGCTGCTCGACGTACTTGATTTGCTCAACACATCGGTCGTCGGCGTGATTCAGCGCGAGCCTTACCGCATTGTCGCCCAGGATCTGCTGGGAAAACTCGAACAATTCAACATCGATTTCTGCGACGTTCGCGGGCAGCAAACCGCCAAGCGAGCCCTTGAAGTGGCCGCGGCCGGCAGCCACAACATTCTCATGATCGGCCCGCCAGGCTCAGGCAAGACGATGCTGGCCAAGCGCCTGCCGTCGATCCTGGCACCGCTCACCTTTGAAGAAGCGCTCGAGACGACCAAGATCCACTCCGTTGCCGGCGTGCTCGAGCCGGGCGCGGGACTTGTGACGCAGCGGCCGTTTCGTTCGCCACATCACACCATCTCCGACGCGGGCCTCATCGGCGGAGGCATGGTTCCTCGTCCCGGCGAGGTCTCACTTGCGCACAATGGCCTGCTTTTCCTGGACGAGCTCCCGGAGTTCCCGCGCAATGTTCTTGAAGTGATGCGCCAGCCGCTCGAGGATCACACGGTCACTATCGCGCGCGCATCGATGACTTTGAGTTTTCCGGCCCGCTTTATGCTGGCTGCGGCAATGAACCCGTGCCCCTGCGGCTACTTCAACGACAAATCACGCGAATGCACCTGCACTCCGCCGATGATTCAGCGCTACGTGGCCAAGATCTCAGGCCCGCTCCTCGATCGCATCGACATCCACATCGAAGTTCCGGCGGTGCAATACAAAGAGTTGCGCGGCGGCGCGGCTGCCGAAGGTTCGGAGCACATTCGCGGGCGTGTGATGGCCGCCAGGACGCGGCAGCGCGAGCGATTCCACAAGGCAAAGGAAAAAATCTACGCCAACGCGCAGATGACCACGCGCCAGATTCGCACTTATTGCGAGCTGAGCGCCGAAGCCGAGCGCCTGCTTGAGCGCGCCATGCAGCAGCAGGGCCTTACTGCCCGCGCACACGATCGCATCCTGAAAGTCGCCCGCACGATTGCCGATCTCGAAGGCGCCGCGGATCTATCCGTTGCCCATCTTGCGGAAGCAATCCAATATAGGACACTTGATCGGAGCTACTGGGCGTGATGGCGCGGAGTCCTGATTGCAATCGCCAGAACCTGCAGAGTTTGGTTTCGGAGAAGGACCAGCAAACGCGCCGTTCCCTGACCCATCCTGGCCATTACCTTTGTTTCAAAATCCGCTGGGCTCGCGGTTTCCCACGCCGATATCACGGCTAACATACATTTCACGTTCGCAGATGGAACGCAGGGAGGCGCATTTGCAGGGAATGGCCCTTCAATCCGGTTGGGAAACATTTCTCCTGGCTGCCCCGGTTGTGGGCATGATTCTGGTTGCCGTCTTCCGCCTGGACGTGATTGCCGCGAATGCTTCCCGCACATACCCAAGAGCTCCCGGCAATGACGAAAACGGCCATCCGCTTCTGACCGACCCGGACGGCCGCACCTGGACCGACTCTGGCGACGCAACGCCCAGCGCAAATTAACTGGTCGGGTTCCCCGCGCCCTCCGGCGCTGAGCCCTGTGAAAATCATCCCTTGGCCCTTGGTGCGCGGGCCGCGCTTGAAATCACACATATACGGTTGATAGCAAATGGGTTAATTCGCATCTCCCTGAAGCCCGTGTTGTCTCGGACCGCCGCTGTAAACGTTCGCAAAATAAGCCGAATTGACCCGAAATAACTATTGACCCTGGTCGTTCTTCCGTTTACTCTCAACCTAGCCATCCATAGAGGGCAGGTTGCGCATTGCGGCCGGATGTGCCCATCAGCCATTTCCAGCATCAAACCTTTGAGAGAAGGCTCACTTGATGCCTCTGCTGCGTTCTTTTTAGCAGCGCCGGAAAACGGCCAGATAGGCGCCTCGAGTTCTGGCGCGCAAACTGCAGATCCAATACGGTATGGCATCCATCTCATAGCGTGCACCGGCCCCAAAAGTTTTTGAACTGCGGGCAGGCGAAGCGCGTCTAAGATGTGGAAGTTGCAATTTGGGGCAGCCCGCAATCCAGTTTTCTGCTTGTATTGGCTTCCCTGTGCTGTGCTGGCGGGTCAGGAATTCTTTCCGGTGCAGCTATTTGAAGAAGAAGGAGATAGACAATGCGTTCCGATCTCGTTTTTAAGGCACTTTCTCATGTGTCCAATCGCTACCAGCTTTGCACGCTGGCAAGCAAAGCTACCCGCAAACTCCACAAGCCGAATACACGGCTGCAAGATACCACCAACGATGTGCTGAGCCGTTTTGAAGAGTCGAATCCTGAAGCAGGAACGCCCGAAGAGGCGCCTGCGGTTCACCCCGTAGAAAGGCGCCGTGCGGCCTAACGGCGTCGCTCCCCCGCTTCAGATAGTATTGTCTCAAAGCTTTCAAGCCAGTTTCCGGCCTTCCGTTACCCGGCAGTCAGCAGCTCCAAATCAATTTGGAGGACGAATCAGCGCTGGATTCCACCGGCTGAATCTGTTGTGACCGCACGGCTGTTTCCTCGGGAGCTCTCCCCGCTCCGCACCCCCTTCCCACACATCCCGCCCATTCGCAGGTAAACATGACTATCGCAGAACTGAAAGAAAAGAACATCACCGAACTGAGCCGCATCGCGCGCTCGCTTGAAATCCAAGGCACCAGCGGTCTTCGCAAGCAGGATCTGATTTTCAAGATCCTCCAGGCGCAGAGCGAAAAAGAAGGCCACATTTTTGCCGAAGGAGTGCTTGAGATTCTCCCTGACGGCTATGGTTTTCTCCGCTCGCCCGACTACAACTATTTGCCCGGCCCTGACGACATCTACGTGTCGCCCTCGCAGATTCGGAAATTCGATCTCAAGACCGGCGACTCCATCAGCGGCAACGTGCGCCCGCCCCACGAAGGCGAGAAGTATTTCGCGCTCGTCAAGATTGAGGCCATCAACTTCGAGTCGCCCGAAGAGACACGCAACAAGATTCTGTTTGACAATCTGACGCCGCTCTATCCGCAGGAGCGCATCAAGATGGAGACGACGCGCGAGGGCATCAGCGGCCGCGTCATGGATCTCCTGACGCCTGTGGGCAAAGGCCAGCGCGGCTTGATCGTCGCTCCGCCGCGCACCGGCAAAACCATGCTTCTGCAGTCGATCGCGAACTCGATCACGACGAACCACCCCGAAGTGGTGCTGATCGTTTTGCTGATCGATGAGCGGCCCGAAGAAGTGACCGACATGCAGCGCTCCGTGAAGGGTGAGGTCATCAGCTCCACCTTCGACGAGCCCGCGGCACGGCACGTGCAAGTGGCCGAAATGGTGATTGAGAAAGCCAAGCGCCTCGTGGAGCACAAGCGCGACGTGGTTATTCTTCTCGACTCCATCACGCGACTGGCGCGCGCCTACAACACCATCGTTCCGCCGTCGGGAAAGGTCCTCTCGGGCGGCGTCGATTCCAATGCGCTGCAAAGGCCGAAGCGTTTCTTCGGCGCGGCCCGCAACATTGAAGAAGGCGGATCGCTGACCATCATCGCAACGGCCCTAGTAGATACCGGCTCGCGCATGGACGAAGTCATCTTTGAAGAGTTCAAGGGCACGGGCAACATGGAAATCATTCTTGACCGTAAGCTGGTGGATAAGAGAGTATTTCCGGCCATCGACATTCAGCGCAGCGGCACGCGAAAGGAAGAGCTGCTTATTCCGAAGGAGGATTTGCAGCGCGTCTTCATTCTACGCCGCGTGTTGAATCCGCTGTCGCCGGTCGAGGCGATGGAGCTTTTGATCAGCCGCTTGGAGAAGGTGCGCAACAACGCCGAGTTCCTGGCCAACATGAATCAGCTGTAAGCACCTGCGGTGGGGCAGACGCGCTTCGCGCCATTACGCCCTCTGTTGCGGTACTGGTTTCAGCTCCGGGTCTGGGTGGTCTGGATTTTCCGGAGCAAAAAGGCCGGGGCACAGTCCCCGGCCTTTGATTTTTCTGCGCCAGGGAGTTAGCGTTCCAGCGCCTTGCGGTCCCACTGGCCGAGGTCTGCCGCGGCGTCGTATGTGCTTTCGCAAAATGCAAGAAGATCCGCGCTGGGCGAGGCTGCGCCGCGCACATCGTCATACATAAGCAGAAACTCACCAAGCCCTGTGTCGTAGCGAGCTGCGGCCGGGCTGACGCGCGCTTCTCTGAATCCCTGCGGCTCAGGAGCGGCATAGGAATAAAATGCCGGTCCGTTCACGCCTCCGCCGCCCGGCCAAAATCCCACGCTGCTGACCTCATGGGAATAGGCTTCGCGCGTGATGCTGTCGGCGCCCGGCCGCTCCGGGGCGCGACGGCCTGAGAATCGTGTCACCGCGAGATCGAAGCTACCCCAGAAGAAATGTACCGGGCTCACCTTTCCGATAAATCGCGAGCGAAACACATGCAGCACCTCATCCACAGAAAGCAAAATCCGCCAGAAAGTTTCCACCCGCTCGGCATCGTACGCCGCGTGCTTGCGATCCTCGTCGAAGGGGATGGGATTGGGAATCTCCACTGGCATGCGCCAGATGCTGACCTCGATACCCGCCGAATGCATCATCTCCATGAACTCGCGATAGAAGTCGGCAACTGAGATGGGTTGGAGGTACATGCTCAAGGTCGCGCCGTCGCTTGTTTCCAGCACTAACTCGTGCGCACGAAAGTCGAAAAGCAATTCGAAAGCACGATCCCGATAAGGTATTCGCGAAGTCGTCAGCCCGCGGGACGTCACGTAGAGAGGAACGTTCCACCAGTGATTCACCAGCGGAGTGAGCCGCATCCTGACCTTGCCGACGATCTGCGTCCACATGTGCAGCGTGGCCCGCGTTTCTTCCCAGGATTCGAGCGGCAGCGCCGGCCAGCACTCCGGCTTATCCGTCACGGCGGACTGCGGCATACAACCTCCTCAACGTGCCTTGAATGTACACCACAAAATGCACGATGGATGTGGGAAGGGTCGGCTGCCGCCCGGCTCGACCCGGCTACCACGGAAGCGGCATCGGGCTACTGCCTCCGCTCTTTCGCAATCAGCAGCCCGCTGCTAAGATGATGGTAGCCACCGTGGGGCTGTAGCTCAGCTGGGAGAGCGCCTCGTTCGCAACGAGGAGGCCAGCGGTTCGATCCCGCTCAGCTCCACCAGACCTCCCTCAGTCACAGACAATCTTACGAATGTGAACCGCTCAACCGCAAATCCCACCTGCCAGCGCACGCGACTGTGCCTTCAGGTTGGGTCCAGTTTGCTGGCGAATCTCCTCCTCTTTACCCCCTTCTTCGTTCTGGCCGTCTTTGCCGTCGTTCAGGCCTGTCGTTTCGCAGTGGTTCACAACGACACGACGTATCCCGAGGGAGCTTCCGTCTACGCCTTCCTCTACGCGATTCGTACAGGTCACCTTTACGCATCGCCCTTCCAATACCCGTGGAACGTGCAGCTCTATGGGCCATTGTTCTATCTGACCGGTACTTGCATTGCTTGGCTCGTCCACGGCGATCCTTTCGCCACCACCGTCGTCGTTCGTTTGCTGGCCTTCGCCGCGCTGATCGGCTCAGCGACGCTCCTGGCGCTAATGACATGGAAGCTCGAGCACTCCAGACGCTGGTCCACGCTGGTGTTCTTGATGGGCCTTGGATGCAGCTGGGCAGCGCTTGCTTCCGTCAGCGCAAGACCCGATACATTGGCGATCTTCTTCTTTCTTGCGGGACTCGCGGTCTACCTCGCAGCCGATGACCGGCTCGGGACTGCGTGCGTGTGCGGGGCTCTCTGTTCCATCTCCGCCCTCTTCAAACAGAACACGGCACCTTTTCTTCTCATGCTGTTGCTCGATCCTCTGATTCGCCGGAAGCCTACTCAGGCCTTCGCAATGCTGGCGGGAGCCCTGCCCGTTCCAATGATCTTCTTTCTTGCCCTCTGGCTCCGCCATGAGCCCATTGCCGCCAACTTCTTCGCCATCTCCCATTCGCGCGTCGTTTTGATGAGGATCGGGTCGATTTTCGCAGATGCGCTCCGCCATGACGAGATTGCTGCCATGCTTTTGGCACTGGCGATTCTGGGAATGGCGGTCTCAAGGTCCGGGCCGGGTTATGCCTCTCTGGCTCGAATCACACTGGCAGCATGGGTTTTCACGCTTGTAAGTCTGGCCAATGCCGGATCAAGTTTTAATTATCTAGTGCCGGCTTACCTACTGAGCCTTGTGTTCGTGCCGCCGGCCTTTATGTGGCTCAGCCACCGCTCCAGGCTTCTTCAAGGAGCACCAATGCTGCTGGGAGTGATGGGAATTGCTGTCCTCATTCGCCACGCCAGGACTGAGATTCCCACCTCGCCTCTCGAGCTCGAAGCCGGCCCGGTGCGGAATCTCGACTTGCTCTCTGACATGCCGTTCCTTGAAGCGCAGAGCCGCGATCCGCAATTCTTGGACCCGCTATACTATCGGCTCTTGTTCATGAACAGAAACTTCAGTAGCGCCGCTTTCGATGAGGACATCGCACGCGACGCATTCGATCTTGTATTGATCCAGGGCTCCAACGCAGCCGCCGATGCGACTTCAGCAGCACCAATGTTCGACGCGGCTTCCTGGTGGGGAAATCAAACGCTCCACGAGGTGCGGAGCCGCTACCGTGTCCTCTGCGAGGTGAGCATTGATCAGGACAGCGTTATGGCTTTAGTGCCGCAGAATCGCCAGAGCTCGGTGAACTCTTCGACAGTCTCCGAGATCTTCCGCGCACCTTGCAACGCAACGAACCGTGCCTGGGATCCAACTCCGGGACCTTAGTAGGCATCTGGCGCTTCCACGTCTTGCCGCACCGAGCGGCGTTGCTCAACCGGCTCCGCCTGCAATTCGTACCGAGCTCGACCTATTCCCGATTGCACTAGTCCTTGAAAGCTGATGCCTGTTTTCAGCTGAACAGGTCCTTCATCTTCTCGATCAATCCCGGGGACGTCGGCTTGTTATCGACGTCCATGGTCTCGGCCAGCTTGGCCACGAGCTCTCGCTGCGCGCGGTTCAGCTTGCGCGGAATCTGCACCACGACCTTCGCGATTAAATCGCCCGTTCCGCGTTCGTTCAGATGAGGGAAGCCGCGGCCGCGCACGCGCAGTTCTTTGCCGCTTTGCGTTCCTTCGGGAATCTTGATGCTCACCGGCCCGTCGATGCCGGGAATTTCGAACTCCGCGCCCATGGCTGCCTGCGGGAAGCTGATGGGCAGCACGCAATGCAAATCCGCGCCGTGGCGCTCAAAGAAGTCGTGCGGGCGAATGGAGAGGATTACGTACAGATCGCCCTTGGGCCCGCCCACGCGTCCTACGTCGCCCTCGCCGCCGTAACGGATGCGCGTGCCTTCTTCCACGCCGGCCGGCACCTTGACGTGCAGCTTGACCTCCGCCGATTTGCGGCCTTCGCCGCGGCACGCCTGGCAAGGATCGCTGATCACCGTGCCCGTTCCGCCGCACGCCACGCAGGTCCGCGCGACAGAGAAAAACCCCTGCTGATAGCGCAGCTGCCCGCGCCCCTGGCAATGGCTGCAAACCGTCGGTCCGCGGCCCGATGCGCTGCCGCGACCATTGCACGCCGTGCACGTCTCCAGCCGCCTGATCTTCACTTCCTTCTCGGTGCCAAAGAATGCATTCTCAAAATCGATCGTGAGATCAAAGCGCAAATCGTCGCCGCGCTGCGTGCGCGAGCCGCGCTGCGCTCCACCCTGCGAGCCGCCCATCGAGAACATTTCGCCGAACAGATCGCCAAAAATATCGCCCAGGTCCACGCCGCCCGAAAACGGACTACCGCTGAATCCCTGCGCGCCCAGGCCGGCGTGTCCAAAACGGTCGTAGGCTGCGCGCTTGTCAGGATCGCAAAGCACCTGGTAGGCCTCGCTGGCCTCTTTGAATTTTTCCTCCGCTGCACGGTCCCCGGGATTCCGGTCAGGATGATACTTCAGCGCCTGCTTCCGGTACGCGCTTTTGAGCTCCTGATCCGAACAGTCGCGCGAAACTCCCAGGACCTCGTAGTAATCTGCTTTGCTCACTCTTGTATTAGACCCCATGATCCAGCCCTTAGCTCCTAGCCTCTAGCTCCTAGCCCATCCAGTGAATCGGCCAATCGCAAAGGTTTGGTTTTCGCATCTTCGTTGGTTAAGCGCCGCCGCAGTGCCGCGATGAAGCCAGCAGCCAGAAGCTGCTCTATTCATTCACTTGCTTCACGTTGTGCGCCACGCGCACCAGCGCCGGCCGCAGCAGCCGTTCGCGAATCTTATATCCGCGGCGAACTTCCTCAACCACATGTTGGTCGGGAACGTCATCCCGTTCAACTGTTCCCAGCGCCTCGTGAAAGCGCGGATCGAAGGCTTCGCCGACGGTGGGCACCACCTTGACCTGCATCTTTTCCAGGATCTCTTCCATCTGCTTCACGATGAGGCTAACGCCCGATCGAAGCTGTTCCGCCGATCCCTGCGCTTTCAGTGCCAGCTCCAGATTGTCCAGCACCGGCAGAAACTGCTCCGCTGCGGCGCCGGCGGCAAACTCGCGATATTCACTCCGCTCGCGTTCCGCCCGCTTGCGCGCGTTCTCAAACTCAGCCTGCAGGCGAGCCAGCCGGTCCAGTAGCCGGTCGCGCTCCGCTTTCAGCTGTTCCAGTTCCGACTGCTCTGGCGCGACTTCTGAACTTGCTGCTTTCGTCGGCTCCGCCTCTAGCTCCTCTTCGGCTGTCGGGGCCGGCAGCTCAGTTGCCGGATCGAGGTTGGTGGTGTTGCCGCCGTCAAACTCAGGCGAATCGACCTCAGATAATTCCGTCTTCTGCTTCCACATAACTCTGCCCATATTCCAAAACCTTCCCAGAACGTCTTCTGATTGGATGATTGACCTCGCGACCGGCTGCAAGCCATTGTCGAAGATTTGACCTTGTGCCTTGCTCGCGACAAACCCGATGTCTATGCCGTCGGAACGTCCAAAATCCGCTCGGAAAGCCGCGCGATATAGCTCACCGCCTGGATCATCTCCTGATATTGAATGCGGGTGGGCGCGATCACTGCGACGGTTCCCAGGTTACCCCCGCCCAACCGCGCCGGTGCGCCGATCAGCACCAGGTCCTGCAAGGCCGGAGACGCCTCATCGAGACCGACGACCACGCGCACTTCCTGTTCGCGCCCATCAACGTAGGCATTCAGCAGCTCCACGAGCCGCTGCTTGGCTTCCACAGCCAGCAGCATCTGCCGCAGGCGCTCGCGGTCCTGCTCTGCGCTGATCAGGTTGGCAATCCCATCCACAAAAATCGTCGCGTTTGCTTCGTCCCCAGCAAGCGCACCCTTGCGACAAAGCTCTTCCACCGATGTCAACAGTTCTCGATATGCCTCGCGCTCCATCTCGATGCGCCGAGCCACCTCCGCCCGAATCCGCTCGATCGGCCAGCCGCGGAAATTCTCGTTCAAATACGTGCCCGCTGTTTCAAGCTCGACTGTTGTCATCTGGTGATCCACTGCGAGCACGCGATCCTGCACCGCGCCCGTTTGCGTGACCAGCACCGCCAGCACTCTCCCGTTCGACAGCCGTGAAAAATGAATGTGCTCAAGCACCTGCCCCGCGGTCGAACTTGCCAGCGCCACGCCCAGGCCGCTCGAAATCAGCGCCAGCACGTGGGATGTGCGCTCAAGGAAGTCGTGGCCGCTGGCCACGCCGCTGTAGCTCTCTTCAATTTGGCCTCGTCGCGCAGCGCTCAATGGAGAATCCGGCCGATTCTGCCCGCTGATGCTTGTTCCGGCCAAGCCAACCGTCGACCGCCCCGCCTGCGTAATTTGTTCAACATAATGGCGGAATGCAAGTGCCGTGGGGACGCGACCTGCAGAGGTATGCGGCTGCTCCAGGAGTCCTGCCTCGCCAAGGGCCGCCATTACGTTGCGCAATGTCGCCGAGCTCAGCCCGTCGCGGTCCGCGAAGAACCGGGCAAGCGCCTGCGATGCTACCGGCTCGCCAGTCGCGATATAAAGCTCGATAATGGCCGTCAACACGAGCCGCTCACGCGGGCTCAAACGCGTTTCGGGCATCTTGGCTGTTCTCCGTCCACTTCTACAAAACCTGACCCTCGGCCATCCTTGGACCGCCAATTAAGTGCCTTTATTTCCAGCACTTACGAACATAGTTTTCCACACTTTCCCACCTTGATCTTACGGACCATGCGCAGCCACTGTCAAGAAGCCGAAAGGTTACCCGTGAGTGCTGGCGGGATCGACCCTTGCGACGGTCTGCCCCATCGAACCCTCAAAAGATGACACTCATCGCGTCGGAAGAATCACTCTTGGTGCTTTCCCCAACCCTATGATTATCTACGGCTTCGTGCCATTGCCCATTACCAAAGGCACGGCCGCCGGTAACTCAACCAGCCAAATTAGTGGTAAGTTGTTACGCACCGGCGCATGCTGGAGACGCCGTGCAGCAAAACACTGGGCTTTGATTATGTTTTCTTTTGGCATTTTGTCATCTGGATGGAGGGGGCGCCGATGAACCAAACTCTGCCATGCAATCTCTCGCTTGTTTACCGAAAAGTCGCGGTTCACTTCCTTACCGCCATCGCGCTGATAGCCGTCAGCCTTGCCGCCTCGGCCGAGCCTGGAGCACTGCAATCCTCTGCGCCGCTCAGTAAACACGCACGACACATCGAGAGGCGACTGGAGAAATTCCGCCAAGGCACGGTTCTCGACTTTGAATTCCGCGATAGCTCTCAGACCTTCGGATCTCTGGGTCCTCTGTCGGCTACTTCGTTCGAGTTCACCGATTCCGACAGCAACAAGATGCAGACGCACAGCTACGACGATCTCGTCGACGTGAAGAGAGCGAAGGAGTACATCGGTGATGGCTCAGTTCATCACCATATACACCTTCTGGTGCCGGTGATCGTCGGCGCGGGTGTTGCAGCCGGAGGCATTGCGGCGTACGAAGTGCTGCGCTGAGAATTCGGCAGTCCCCGAGACCCTAAGCGCAATGCGGGCGCCTAGTGATGATCGAAGCTGACCGCGCGCGCAAGCTTCCAACTTCCTGACGCTTTGCTCCACACATTCGTAAACTCTGCGGTTGCATCGAGGTGCTCCGAGCCATCGGGCTGTTTCGAATAGAACTTGTGCGTTCCCGCTTCAATCGCACCAAATCCCGGCGCCGCGTTCACCAGCAAAGTGCCCGGGACGAGCTCACGGCGCAGCGTGATGCCTTCCGTGCAGCGCTGATGCATGGCCAGAAGATGGCTCGCGTAATCCTGTTTGCCCACATGATCGTGATAGAACTCGAGGTCGCTCGCAAGGAATGTACTATATCTGTCGAAATCGCACGCGCTGAATGCTGCGAACATCTGCTGGTCCGCATCAGTGATCTCTTTGGTCAATTCATCGTGCGGAACCAGTCCGGGAGCGGGCTTCAGGTCGAGCGCCGCCTTCATTGAATTGCCGGCCGCGGTTCCTTCCAGATGATCCGCTGTGCCATGCAACTCGAATGCAACCCCACCCTGCACGTCAATTGAGAATTGCAGCGAACTCCCGCTCACCTTCGCGTCTTTGAACGGCATCTGGTGGTCGATCGTCGGTCCGGCGGTGCCGGTAATCTGGCCGCCCTGCCGCTCAACCACAACCACGGCTGTATCGTGGCTGATTGTTCCGTTGGGATTGGTAACGGTGAACGATCCGAACCACGTTCCCTGAAAAGGATCTGAGGGAACGGATGAAACAGCTTGCGCGCTGAGTTTGCCAAGAGCCAGAACCAGCACGCAGTACAACACACTGCGCAAATGACGCATTGACGACCTCCTCTCGCTTGTACGCGGCAGTTCGAGCCGCAGTTCCCCGACGCTGGACGATTCTGTTTCTGCCAATATGAGCTGTTGGCTCCAGGGCTGCGATTGTCCAGCTTCTTTCCGATCCGCCTGATAAATTCTTTAAGGGGGTTACGCAAGCGGCATTGTCATGCCCCGAAAGAGCCCATGTTCCATCCCACTGAAGATCTTCGAATCCAATGGACTAAGGTCGTACTGCCTCCGGTTTTTCTCGAGGAGGAGCTTCCTGTCACCGAAGCGGCGTCGTCCACCATCTACGATGCCCGCAACGAAATCATTTCTATTCTCAAGAAGGAAGACGATCGCCTGCTGGTTCTTGCCGGTCCCTGCTCCATTCACGACCCCAAGGCGGCGCGCGAGTATGCGGGCCTGCTGAAATCCGCCGCGCAGGAGTTCGCCGCGGACGTGCGCATCGTGATGCGTGTCTACTTCGAGAAGCCTCGCACCACGGTTGGATGGAAGGGCCTGATTAACGATCCGCACCTCGATGGCAGCTACAAGATCAACGACGGCTTGCGTCTCGCGCGCCATCTGCTGCTCGACCTCGCAGAGATGGGCGTACCCACCGGCACTGAGTTTCTCGACATGATCTCGCCGCAATACATTGCCGGCCTCGTTTGCTGGGGCGCCATCGGCGCGCGCACCACTGAGAGCCAGGTGCATCGCCAGCTCGTTTCCGGCGTGTCTTGTCCCGTGGGATTTAAGAACGCCACATCCGGCGACGTCCAAGTGGCGGTTGACGCAGTGTTGTCGGCCGCGTGTTCGCACACGTTTCTCGGCCATACGCATCACGGCCAGTCGGCCATTTTTGTGACGAAAGGAAATCCGGATTGCCACATCATCCTGCGCGGCGGACGCAAGACCGTGAACTACACGGCCGATGCCGTAGCCGAGGCCACAGCGCTGATGGAACGCGCCGGCGTTGCGCCCCGCATCATGATCGACTTCAGCCACGCCAACAGCCAGAAGGACTATAAGCGCCAGTCCGCCGTATGCCACGATGTGGCCGGACAAGTCGGCGGCGGCAATCGCAACATCATCGGCGTCATGATCGAAAGCAACCTTGTTGCCGGCGCGCAGAAGCTCGTTGCCGGCCAGCCGCTTGTCTACGGCCAGAGCATCACCGACGCCTGCATCGACTGGAGCGAGACCCGCGGGCTACTGGCCGAGCTGGCAAATGCAGTGCGGGCGCGGCGTAGCGCGAAATAGCCGCACGCAAAATGGCCGGCGCACACTCCGCACCGGCCTTTTCACTCAACACACTTTTTCACTCTTTCACTGTTCTTTCACGCCGTGCCCAGCACCACAGTGTGCGGGCTTTCGGGAATCGGATGTTCCGTGACATTCTTGAATCCAGCCTCGTCGTACATTGCCTTCAGCTCCGCAAACGTGTACGCGTCACCGGACTCGGTCGAAGCCAGCATCGTTAAAGCAAACGCCGCCGCCATGGGCGGTGAAACGCGATCCGGATTGGGCACGAACTCGAGCGTCGCTGCTTTCCCGCCCGGCTTCAATGCCGCGCGCACTTTCTTGAGCAGGCCAACGTTTGTAGCCTTGTCAAAGTGGTGCAGGAAATTCGTCAGCAGCACCGCATCGTACGGGCCTTTGAAATCCACTTCGAACGCGCTTCCCGGCAGCATGTCGTAGCGATCCTTCACGCCGGCTTTCTCAGCGTTTTTCAGTGCCACGCGCAGCACCGGCGCCCAATCCAGGCCGGTTACCCTGGCGTTTGGATTCTGCTTTGCGACCTCGATCCCGAATAGGCCGTGGCCCGCCGCAATATCAAGAACGTGAACCGGACCCTCGCTGCCGTTCAGCACAATCTTGCCCAGCGGCGCCGCCATGGGCGCCATCATCGGCGCCATCTTCTCGGCGAACTCAACCCAGATCGGGTTCTCCGGTTCCACCGTTCCCTGTCCCGGCAAATGGGTCCGTCCCGTGCGCACAATGTCGGCCAGGTGATTCATCGATTCCACAAACTCCGCAGAGCTGATGAAGTCGGCCATCGATGCCATGCACGCGGGCGATGCCGGATCGAGAAACGCCGCACTCGACGGCGTGTGCTTGTAGTGCCCGTTCTGTTTTTCGAGCACGCCATTGATCACAAGGAAATCGCACAGAATGCGCGTGCCCCGCTCCGACGCTTTTGCATGCTTGGCAATGGACGCCACATCGCCGGGCCCCTGGCCGACAGCTCTGAAAATATCCAGCTCAATCGCTGCCTTCAGAGCTGCGGTGCGTTGGTGAGCCTGCATCATTTCGAAAACAATGCGCGGATTCAACTGCGCTGCCTGGGAACCAACTGACATAGATCGACCTCCTTGTTTCGCGTGCGGGAAATATGGATTTTGGGGAACCCGGAACTAGGCTCACCAAGTCTATCACCAGCTTTTCCTGGCTTAAGCGCCGCCCTCCGGCAGGCGGAGTACATTGAAGGGTTGTGCAATACCTCCTATCGATTTTCCATTTGCGCCAAAAATCGCTGGTGCGCGCGATTCTCCTGTCCGTCGGGGCGTTCATCGCCAGCCTGCGCCTGGCCGGATTTCCGAGCATCCAGAATCTGCATGGATCGTATTGGCAAATTGTTGCTTTGCTCGTGGCTGGCTGGGGAATGGCCGAGACCGCACGCTGTTTGCAGCGCAAATGGAGCCTTTATCACGCCGGCGTGATGATACTGCTCTACACAGACCTGATGATTCTGGTCACCATCGTGGTGATGCTCGCCATTTCGTGAATGCACGCCGGTCTCTTGCCGCATCGCAGCCCCGGGCGTGTAGCATGGCAGAGTGCTCATGAGGCCGCGTTGTCGCGGGCGTTTTTTTTGCCAGCGCGTGCCGAATAGGGCCGATCGAAAAGGGAGGAATCCATGCTCAAAGGATTTCGAGATTTCATCTTCCGCGGAAATGTCGTCGACCTTGCCGTCGCCGTAATCATTGGCGCGGCATTCAACGCCATCGTCAGCTCACTGGTTGCCGACGTCCTGAACCCACTGATCGCCGCGACCGTCGGCAAACCCGATTTCGGCAAAGTGATTCTGTACGTGGGCAACGGTCAAATCAAGGTAGGCGACTTCTTCAACGCGGCCATCTCATTTCTTATCGTGGCCCTGGTCGTGTATCTCTTCATCGTTCTGCCCATGAACATGGTGCAGGCACGCATGAAGAAGCCGGTCGCCGCCACCACCAAGAATTGCCCGGAATGTCTGAGCGAGATTCCGTTGGCCGCGCGCCGCTGCGCGCACTGCGCTCAGCCCGTCAGTTAACCCGCGAGCTTATTTCGCTCCGAGGGCCTTCCAATGAGGTTTCGCACTTCGATTTTGGTGGCTGGAGTTGCCGGGTTTCTGTCTGTCGAGTTTTCGACGCAATCTGCTTCGCAGGTGGCTCCGCAAGGAAAATTCGGCTTCACCAACTTCGACGCCGAAGCCAAACAGGAACAAAGATTCCTCGCCGTGCCCGACGCCAACCAGGCCGGCGAGGACCTAAAAACGCTCACCGCCGAACCGCATCTCGCGGCCACGCCAGAGGATTACAAAACCGCCGAGTTCGTGGCGCGCAAATTCCGCGCCGCCGGTCTCGAAACGGAAATCGTCCCCTTTCGCGTTCTGCTCGACTATCCCAAAACCGTCCGCGTGGAAGCGTGGGATGAAGCCGGCCATTTGCTGATGACCGGCCCCAATCGCGAGCACGTCGATGGAGACCCGTTTCAGGATAATCCCCGCGTCGTCATGCCGTATAACAGTTCCTCAAGCTCCGGCGACGTCACCGGGCAGGCCGTCTACGGCAACTACTGCCGGCCCGAGGACTTCGCCGAGCTCGACTCCCAAAGAATCGACCTGCACGGCAAAATCGTTGTCTGCCGCTACGGCTCGAACTTTCGCGGTGTCAAAGTCTTTCTCGCCGAGCAGCATGGAGCAGTCGGCGTTCTCATTTATTCCGATCCGCAGGATGACGGCTATTACAAGGGGGACCCCTGGCCCGTCGGTCCATGGCGGCCCGACACGGGCGTGCAGCGCGGCTCAGTGAGCAATCTCTCCAAGTATCCCGGCGACCCCGAAACTCCCGGCGTCGCTTCCACGCCCGACCTGCCAGACTCCGCGCGCGCCAAGGACATTGCAGGGCCAAATGGCGACGAACCCGGCATCATTTCCATCCCGTTAAGCTCGCACGATGCCGCGCCCATTCTGCACGCGCTCAGCGGCCCCGGTGTGCCTCAAGGCTGGCAAGGCGCGTTGCCATTTCGCTATCATCTCGGCCCCGCCGGTGTGAAAGTGCATCTGGTCTCCGATCAGGATTACCAGCGGCGCATCATTTGGGATGTCATCGGCAAGATCACGGGCGCTCAGGATCCCGGCGCGAGCGTTATTGTAGGCAATCATCGCGATGCGTGGGTCTTCGGAACTGTCGACCCCTCCAGCGGCACCGCTGCCATGCTTGAAGCCGCTCGCGGAATTGGCGCGCTGCTTCACGAGGGCTGGCGGCCACGCCGCACGATCGTCTTCTGCAGTTGGGACGCCGAAGAGGAAGGCCTCGTGGGTTCCACCGAATGGGTTGAGCAGCAGGGTTCCGCGCTCGATTCCGCCGTGGCCTACTTCAACGTCGACGTTGGCGTCTCGGGACCTAATTTCTCCGCCTCGGCGGTGCCCTCGCTCAAGGAGTTTGTTCGCGACGTCGCACGCTCGGTTCCCAGTCCCATCGAGGGCTCCGTATACGATCAATGGCGTCTCAAATCCCGCAGCAGCGGCGACAACCAGACTGACGCGAGCACGTCGCCCAACGGTGCAGATGAAGTCGGACTCGGTGATCTCGGGTCCGGCTCGGACTTCACGCCGTTCCTGCAACACGCCGGCGTACCCTCAACGGAAATCACGTCATCCGGCCCCTATGGCGTGTACCACTCCGCGTTCGATGACTTTGCCTGGTACACCAAAAACGCCGACCCCAATTTCCTCTATTTGCGGCAGATGGCCCGCGTCCTCGGGCTTGAAGCGATGCGCATGGCCGATGCCGACGTATTGCCATTCGACTACGTCGCCTATGCGCACGCCGTTTCCGCTTACGTCGAGGCAGCAAAACGCAAAGCTGCCGACGATGGATTTACGTCGCTTGACTTCGCGCCCGCACAGGCCGCGGCCTCTCGATTCACCGCTGCGGCCGAGCGTGTCCACGCCCTTCAATTGGCCCCGTCCGGCGATCTGGCCGAACTCAATCGCGCGCTTCGCCAGGCAGAGACCGCATTTCTCTCCGACTCGGGACTTCCCGGGCGTCCCTGGTATCGCCACACGATCTATGCTCCCGGTGTGCTCACCGGCTACGCCGCCGTGGTCATTCCGGGCGTCAATGAGGCGCTGGACGCCCACGACCCCAACTTGGCCGCACAGCAGCTCGCCCTCCTCGCACAGGCTCTGGACCGTGCGGAGAATGCGCTGAACTCCGCTCGCTAACCGCTATTGGTCTTCCTCGGAACTGTCCTGAGCGAATGGGCGGCTCGACCGCTCACTGCGGATGGCGGCGCAGTTCGAGCTCGACGGCGTGCAGCATCTCGGATTCGGGGGCGGGCTTGCCGGTCCAGATCTCGAACTGGCGCGCACCCTGCTGCACGAACATTTCAAGGCCGGAGATGACGGCTAAGCCGCGCGATTTGGCGAGCTTCAGCAGCGGCGTTTCGATTGGCGTGTAAACCATATCGAAGACCAGCGACGCGTTCAGCTCGCTTTCCTTCAGCGGCAGTTGCTGCTTGATGCCGGTCATGCCGCAGGGCGTGGTGTTGATGATGGCGTCGAACTTCTCTTTGCCGAGCAGCGCCTGACGCAGCACGTGCGCTTTGGCCTTGCGTGCCAGGGCCACGGCTTTCTCGTGCGTGCGGTTGACGATGTAAACCTCGACGCCCTGCTCTACCAAGCCGAAGACCGCTGCGCGCGCCGCTCCGCCTGCGCCGAGCACGAGGATGCGCGAATTGTTGAGGCGCATGCGGCGCTCGAGCGGGCGCACCACGCCGGCTACGTCGGTGTTGAAGCCGTAGAGCTTGCCGTCAGCGCCGGTGCGCAGCGTGTTGCAGGCGCCGATGCGGCCGGTGAGTGGATCCATGTTGGCAAGGTGCGGCAGCACTTCCTGCTTGAGCGGCATGGTTACGGCGACGCCGTCGAGCGGCAAATCGCGGACCACGGTGAGCAGATCGTCGAGCGACTTGACCTTGAGGGGCAGCATGACGGCGTTGACGTTTTCGCGGCGGAAGGCCGTGGCATGCATCAGCGGCGAAAGCGAATGCGCAATGGGATTGCCGGCGACGGCAAAGATGCGCGTGGCCTGGTCGAGCTGTTCGAGGCGATAAAGATCGAGAAGTGTACGCGCAGGAATCTGGCCTGCGGCAGTTTCGGCACCTTCGTTGGATGATGCGAAGGTGAACGCTGCGCCGGCACGCGGGCTGAGGATGCGGCTGATGAGCCCTTCTTCGCCCATGGCGATGCCGATAATGTGCTGATTGAGCGACTGGTCCTCGATCATCTGCAGCACGGAAAGATTGTCTTGAAGCGCGCGCGCGGTGGTGACGACCTTGACGAAGTCCGGCTCGAATGCAGCAATCTTCTGAGCCACTTGATTGAGGCCGTCGGAGCGGCGCGTGCGTGTGAAGTCGTGTGAACTGATGAGAAGCGAAGAGCCGGCGGCACGGAGGGCGGCACGGAACTTGGCCAACTGGGGCCGGGTACACTGGTCGGCCGATTCCACCTCGAGGTCGACAATCTGGCAGCCGGATTCGGCAGCCTTTTGCAGGATTTCAATCTCGGCATTGAGCGAGCCGGTGAATTTTCCACCGCAGGCCTTGCGGCGGCAGGTGGCGATGGCTGTAACGTCGCGACGCCGGGCGAGAAAGGTCTTCAGGTCGGGCAGAACGGCAGACGGCTTGGCGAGCGCATCGAGGCGGAACTCGATGAAAGGAGAGTCTTTAATGGCGGCGTCCGCCCGGGAAATAAGCTCGCCGGGGTTGCCCGCCTGAACCGCAATACAGAGCTTGCCGACGCGCAGGCGCGGCTGCACGGCGGTCGGAATCGCCACAGGGTCAGTCGTGCTGGAGACGGCGAGAGGCATTCTCTTCAATTGACGCATATTAAAGGGGTTTTGATGCTAATGCAACCGGGAATGTGCAACTTTCGAGGGTTATTTCAGTACCGCCCCGGGGGGAAATGGGCGTCCTCTGATGCGATCTGCTAGTATCCGGCACAGAATGAGCGAAGATCCTTTTATTGGCCAGTCCATCCTGCACTACACAATTCTTCGGCAGATCGGCTCGGGCGGCATGGGTGTGGTGTATGAAGCGCAGGATGCGCAGCTCGATCGCCGCGTAGCCCTCAAGTTTCTTCCCGCGGACCTGGCTAGAGACAGCCAGCTGCTGGAGCGCTTTCAGCGTGAGGCAAGGGCGGCTTCGTCGTTGAATCACCCGAATATCTGCACCATTCACGCCATTGAACGGCGCGAGCTGCAGCACTTTATCGTGATGGAGCTGCTGGTGGGGCAGACACTCGCCGCACGGATGACCGGCCAGCCGATGGAGATGGACACGATACTGCCGTTGGCGATCCAGATGGCGGACGCAATGGAATCGGCGCACGCCAAGGGAATCGTGCATCGCGACATCAAGCCGGCGAATTTGTTTGTGACGGATCGCGGGCAGCTGAAGATTCTGGATTTCGGGCTGGCAAAGATCACGCAGGGCCAGACGCCGCAGGCTGCAGACGGTGATCGGACGCTGGCAGCGGGAGAAGAGTTGACTTCGCCCGGGGCAGCTGTAGGCACCATCAGCTATATGTCGCCGGAGCAAGCGCGCGGACAACTTGTGGATGCCCGCACGGATCTATTTTCAGCCGGCACGGTGCTCTATCAGATGGCAACGGGCATGCTGCCGTTTCCGGGCGACACATCGGCGGTGATTTTTGACGCGATTCTGAATCGCGAACCCAAGCCCGCGGCAGAGATCAACCTATCGTTGCCGGCGGACTTTGTCCGCATTCTGGAGAAGTGCATTGAGAAAGACCGCACGTTGCGCTGCCAGACGGCCACAGAGTTGAAAACCGATCTGAACCGGCTGAAGCGCAACCTGGAAACGAACAAAAGCCGGGCGAAAGCGAAGACGGATTCCGATTCGGGCACACATAAGCAGGGAAAATCGGTGGCAGTGCTCTATTTCGAGAATCTGAGCGGCGCAAAAGAAGATGAATATCTGCGCGACGGCATCACGGAAGACGTGATTACAGAGCTCTCGAAGATTCGCGGGCTGAATATCTTTTCGCGGCCCACGGTGCTGGCCTTCCGCGATCAATCCGTGACTCCACAGCAAGTGGGGCAGAAGCTGGGCGCTGCCTATGTGCTAACGGGCACGCTGCGACGATCGGGCGCGCGGCTGCGCATCAACGCGCAGCTGGTGGATACGCACACCGACTTTCCGATGTGGTCGGAACGGTTCGACCGCGAGATGAAAGACGTTTTTGAAGTGCAGGACGAAATGGCGCGTAAGATTGCCGAGGCGCTGCGCGTCACGCTTTCGGCGGAGGAACTGGAAGCGCTGGCGGTGAAGCCGACGGAAAATCTGCAGGCCTACGACCTCTACCTTCGCGGTAAGCGTTATGCGCGGCGGCAAACGCGGCAGGACCTTGAATTTGCACTGCAGATGTTCGAGAACGGGGTGGCCATCGATCCGAACTTTGCGCTTGCCTATGCCGCCTGCGCCAACGCGTGTGCCATGTTCTATTGCAACTACAGCCGCGACCAAGTGTGGGTGGAACGCGCGCGCGAAGCCTCAGGCAAGGCAGTAGCACTGCGCTGGGACCTACCCGAGGTTCAGGTGAGCCAGGCGTGGGTGCTTTACGCGGCTGAACTGCACGACGAAGCCGTGCGCATGGTGAAAAAGGCGATCGAGCGGAAGCGCGACTGCGAGGGAGCGTACTACCTTTTGTGCCGCGCGCTTTTTGCGGCGGGACGCTACCAGGAAGTGCTGGATGTGGCGGAGACGGCCATCGAAGCCAGCGGCGAAGATTACAACGTCTACGTGCCAATCGCAAACTCGATGGGCGCTCTGGGCAAGTCAGAAGAAATGCGCAACCTGCTCCAGCGCAGAATCGGAGCTCTGGAGAACCACCTAAAGCAAGTACCGGAAGACGCGCGGGCCCGGATTTTGCTGGGCGGTGATTACGCCCGCCTGTCGCGAACGGACGATGCGCTGCGCGAGTTGAACCTGGCCGTCACTCTGCGTGCCAATGAGGCTTCGATTCTGTACAACGCGGCGTGCCTTTACTGCGAATTGCATAGAAAAACGGAAGCATTGGACTCGCTGCGCAAGGCCTGGGAAGCGGGATTCCGCGATGCCGTGTGGGCGCGTCGCGATCCGGATCTCCTGATGCTGCACGACGACCCAGAGTTCAATCGCTTGTATCCGGAGCACGCGTGAAAGCGCAGCCGGCGGCGCGCAGTCGGAGGCCTGAGGGTCAAATCCTAATCTCGCCGGCGCATGCGGCCGCTTGGACGATGCCGGAGAACCCAATAGCGATGGAGCTTTCGTGAGAGCGATTTGCGGCAGGTTGGCCGCGGTGGCGGCAGGAATCGCGCTGAGTCCACTTTCGCTGGTCGCGCAGGCGCCAGACGGCAATGCGGCTTCGACGACCTGGCGGTTCGACAACATCGAGTCAATTGGTGGACAGACGACGCACGTGGCCGGGCATCCCTACTTAATTGATTCGCCGTATGGGAAGGCCGTCGAGTTCAATGGCAACGATGATGCATTGTTTGTCGATCAGCATCCGCTGGCCGGGGCGACGGCCTACACATGGGAAGTGATTTTCAGGCCGGACGCGGGTGGCGCGGAAGCGCAGAGATTCTTTCATTTGTCGGAGATTGATACCAAGACCGGCAAGGACACCGACAATCGAATGCTGTTTGAGATTCGCATTGTGAAGGGCCAGTGGTGCCTGGACAGCTTTGCTGAAACGAACGGCCAGCAGCGAACGCTGCTGAATTGCGACCATCTGCATCCGCTGAGGCACTGGTACCGCGTAACTGCTGTCTACGACGGCAAGACGCTGCGCAACTACGTGGGCAATGAGCTGCAGGGTGAAGGCGAACTGCATATCGCGCCACAGGGGCCGGGTCATGCGTCGATCGGAACGCGCATCAACCGCCGCGACTTCTTCAAGGGTGCGGTGTTCGAGGCTCGGTTCACGCCGCGCGCGCTGACACCGGATGAATTTTTGAAGATGCCGGAACCGCAGGGACACAGCGACTAGCGACATTAGGACAGAGCGCCTCGGGATCGTGGGACAATAGGGTTGCGAGGCTGACGACAGTTTGCGCCGGCGTATGATGGGATGCGAATCAAGGAAAGGATGGCGCCATGCGCAAGTGGGGCATCGTCATCAGCATCTTTTACGCGGCGATTGTGCTGGTGTTTCTTTTGCCGGCTGCAGTTCGTCTTGGCACTGACGGATCGAGCGCTCCATTCATGGCAACCCTGGTGGGTGCCTACAACGAGTGGCTCGTCTGGATTCCTATCGTGGCCGTCATCGCCGGCCAGGCCCTGCTGCTATTTCTCTCCGTTGACACTTCGCAAAAGCGTTTGAAACCGCGAACACATCTTGCCGTGTCGGTAGTGGTCGGATCGATGCTGTTTGCGCTGCTGGCCTATGCAGCGTTTTCTGCCGCCGGAGTCGTCGCGATGAACGACAAATTCTTCGACAGATTTTGGGACAACGAGGCGGAAATCGTTCTGGCTTGGGCGGCGATTTGGCTCGTGTGGGGAGTTGTTTTTTATTTGTATTTCAGGAATTCCTCTGTTGCGACGACGCGCATGGTGTCTTGGCTTCTGAAAGGCAGCGTGCTGGAGCTGCTGATCGCGGTGCCCTGCCACGTCATCGTGCGGCGACGCGATGACTGCTCGGCGCCGATTGCAACGAGCTTTGGCATCGTGACCGGAATCGCGGTGATGCTGCTGTCGTTTGGCCCCAGCGTGCTGCTCCTGTTTAAAAAGCGGATGGATGGTTACGCTCGCGCATCAAAATAGCAACTGAGCGGAAACACACTGAAGCCCCGGTGATGTGGCGCTCGGCCGATTCAATCTTGGTACCCTAAAACCCTGGAGGAATCCTGAACATGGCAATGGAAACCCCTGTCGACGCGGCGACATCGGAAGCAATTCACGTGTGGGAGGCGGGCGGCGCGACGTCGGCTTCCGCGCTTACGACATGGGTGAGCGCGCGGCTGGCTGCTCATGAAAGCGCACTGGCAGAGCTTATCGCCGTGAAGGGCGAGCGCACACCCGAAAACTCGCTGCTGCCATATGACAAGGCGATTGAGCATTTGAATTTGGCCGGCGCGCAGGCGGGAATATTGAACTCCGTGGCCGCCGACAAGGCGGTGCGCGACCAGGCGCAGATGGAGGCGCAGCGCGTGGCGATGGCAGGCAGTGCGCTGAGCCTGAATCGCGAAGTGTATGACGCGCTGGTGGCGATGAAGCTGGATGGCGCAAGCCCGGCGACGAAGCATTATGTCGAGCGAACGCTGCTCGGTTATCGCTTGAGCGGCGTAGACAAGGACAAGGAGACCCGCGACCGCCTGCATGCGCTCCACGACAAGGCGACCGGACTATCGCTCGAGTTTGGCCGCAATATTCAGGAGGGCGGCAAGACGATTGAGGCGAAGCCCGAAGAGCTTGAAGGACTGCCCGCCGACTACGTCGCGCGGCACCCGGCTGCGAAAAGCGAAGACGGAAAAGAGCGCGTGACGCTGACGACCGATCCGCCGGACATGCTGCCGGTGATGACGTTTGCCGCGAGCACGGCGCTGCGCGAGCGGATGTTTCTGGCATACAACACGCGCGCGTACCCGGCGAATCGGCAAATCCTCCTGGACCTCCTGGCGACGCGGCAGGAGATCGCGACGATTCTCGGTTTTCGCAGCTGGGCCGATCTCGCGACTGCTGACCAGATGATGAAGTCGGCGGCGAACGTTCGCAAATTTTTGGCGAAGCTGGACGAGGCGAGCCGCGATGGCGCGAAGCACGAGCATGCTGTGGTGCTTGAATTTGCGCGCGGGCGCGAGGCGCAGCTTGGCGAGATCGACATTGTGAGCCGCGGGTACTGGTATGAGCAATTCCGGCGCGCGAAGTTCGATTTCGATTCGCAGTCGGTACGGCCGTATTTTCCGTACAAGCGCGTTGAGGCGGGAGTGCTGAAGACTGCGGCAACTTTATTCAAAGTGGAATTTCGGCCGTCGACGGCGCAGGCGTGGGATGCCGCGGTGCGCGTGTATGAGGTGTTCGAGGGCGGCCGAATGGTGGGGCGGTTTTATCTGGACATGCATCCGCGCGAAGGCAAAGACAAGTGGTTCAGTGCAGCGCCGGTGGTGACGGGCGTGCGCGGACGCCAGATTCCCGAGGCAGCGTTGATCTGCAACTTCCCTGCCGGGGACGCTAACGATCCCGGGCTGTTGCAGTATTCCGATGTGGTCACGTTCTTCCACGAATTCGGCCACTTGATGCACGCCATTCTGGGTGGGCATACGGAGTGGGCAGGACTTTCGGGGTTCGCGACGGAGGGCGACTTTATCGAAGTGCCTTCGCAGATGCTGGAGGAATTCTTCCGCGACGAGAAGCTGCTGCAAGCGTTTGCGCGTCACTACCAGACGGATGAAGTCTTGCCGGCGGAGTTGATTCGCACGATGAAGAGGGCCGGCGCGTTCGGGCGCGCGGACTGGATCAGGACGCAGCTTTACTACACTACGCTTTCGCTCAATTTGCACGATGAGGATCCGGCGGGGATCGATCCCGACGTGATGACGCGCGAGCTTTATAAGCAATTCCAGCCGTGGACGTGGCTCGATGGCAACAAGATGTATGCGAGCTTCGGGCACCTGACCGGCTACTCGTCGAACTACTACACCTATATGTTCGACAAGGTGATTGCGCTGGACTTCTTTGCGCAGTTTGACCCCAAGGATTTGCTCGGCGGCGAAGCGGGTGCGCGCTATCGCAAGACGGTGCTGGAACAGGGCGGCTCAAAGCCCGGACGCGAGCTGGTGAGAGATTTTCTAGGGCGCGACGAGGAGTATGCGGCGTTCAGCAAGTGGCTGAATGAGGAGTTTGAAGAAGCAGCTACGTAAACGTTGGAATAGGCTGCATCAATGGCTTTGTAACAAGGGCACGGCTTCAGCCGGGCCGGAAAAGATGCACAAAACTGGGGCTTTCAGCCCCTGCGGGATGTTCTTCATCCGCTAAGGTGAAGGATGCAACCAACTTTGCGGACTTGGAGCCCATGACGGCAAAAGATTTCAAACGAATCGCGCTCAGCCTCGATGGCGCGGAAGAAGGCTCGCACATGGGTGCGGTCGATTTCCGCGTGGGCGGACGGATTTTTGCGACGCTGGCATCGGTGAAAGACGGATACGGAAACCTAATGCTGACGCCGGATGTGCAGGCGGATTTTCTGGCCGGGCGCCCTGATCTGTTTTTACCGGTGCATGGCGGATGGGGACGGATGGGCGCGACACATATCCGGCTGGCGAAAGCCGATGAGGATTCGCTGCGCGGCGCATTGCAGGCGGCGTGGAAGCTGCGGGTGGAGAAGAACAAGAAGGGCAGTCCGTCGCGTCGGACGAGTCAGCGGGCCAGCAAGTCAGCGAAGCTTAAGTGAGCTGGCGATCATGCGAGTGCATCCTAAACGCAAAAAGCGCAATTCGGATGGGCAGCCCATCGTTCGTGCTGAAGAATCCGCCCAGCCTCAACGAGAGCGCGGACCCTCATAAATCAGGATGATTTCGCCCCCTGGAAGCCAGCCATGATTTGCGTCATCAAGTCATTGACGGTGCCGGGAGAGCTGGGCAGAAAAATCGTGCTCGACTTGCCCATTACGCCGACTTCGCGCATGGTGTCAAAGTACTGCGTGAGAAGCACCATGGCCATCACGTCGCGCGCGGTAGAGCCTTCAACAGCGGATTTAAATTGTTCCACTGAGGATTGCAGTCCCTTGATGATGGCAGCGCGTTGGCGTGCCACGCCGTCGCCCTGCAGGGCCTTCGATTCAGCCTCAGCCTCGGCCTGCTTCACCTTGAGAATCTTGTCGGCTTCGCCGCGAGCCTGCGCCGCGATCTGCTCGCGCTGCGCGGCGTTGATGTCGTTCATCGCAGCTTTCACCTTGGCGTCGGGAACGATATCGGTAACCAGCGCGCGCAGAATGTTGTAGCCGAAGTTGTCCATCACTTCGTCCAAGTCGCGCTTGACCGCGCCGGAGATCTGCTGCATCTGCTCGAAGGCTTCATCGAGCGTGAGCGTGGGCACGTGGCCGAGGATGGAGTTGAAGACGTAGCTTTCGATCTGGCTCTGCGGATTCGAGAGTTTGTAGTAGGCGTCAAAGACCTTTGCCTCTACCACCTGGTACTGCACCGAGACTGGGATGGTGACGAAGACGTTGTCCTTGGTCTTGGTTTCGACATTGACGACGGCCTGGCGCACTTGCAGATCGACGTAGCGGACGGTCTCGCACCAGGGCAGCAGGAATTGCAGGCCCGGCTTGGCAACGCGATTGAATTTGCCGAAGCGCTCCACCACGCCGGCGGTGTAGGTGCGCACTGTGTACATGGTCTTGAGAACCGTGATCAGCACAAAAATGGCGATGATGGCGAGAACGATGATGATGACGACGAAACCCGGAGAGCTGTCCATGGAAGATCTTTCTACCGCGCAGAAGCGGGAGATTGAGCGTGAATTTGCAAGTCAGTTTGCGCGATGCCGGAATGTTACCACAGCCGGATTAAAAGGCAGGGAAGGGCCCGGCGATGCTTTGCCTCAATGATGGCGATGAAACAGACGTTGGTTGATGTCGGGCCAGACCTCGCGGAACACATTGGTGAGGGCGTCGCGACCCACGGCGTAGGCATACTTTTCAGTGAAGCCGCCAACGGTGCGCGTCTGGCTGGGATAGTAGGTGAGCGATATGGCCTGCGAAATGCCGCGGCCAAGAATCTCGGAAGCGTTGAAGCTGTTTTTGCCGTGGTAATTAGGCGTGATGAGTTCGCGCGAGGCTGCGTAGATGCTGCGCTTGAAAACATTCCCTTCGCCCATGGCATAGTAGCGCTCGTCCTGATGGAATACCGTCGGCATTGCCCAGTCGACCCAGTAGTTGCCGTCGGTTTTATCGAGATAGCCGCGCCAATAGTATGCCCAGTAGCCGCTTACGCCTTTGCCTAGCTGAGGATGTGCGCCAGTGCCTTCGGCCAACAGTGAGGTGAGCCCGACAAAAACGAAAGCGGAATAGTCGAAGCTGTTTTTGGTTGCGACGACGAACGCTTCGCGCGGCGTGGGCGGCGGCGGAATCTCTCCGGCGCTGACGGCGCGGTAGTTCGGCATGATTCCCAGAATGCGCTTCGGCTGCGGGGGCGGTTTGTGCGCAGGCGGATTCTTCGTATCGGTTGGCGGCGTGTTGGTTTGCGAGGCCGGCTGCGACTGGGCAGACGATGGCGATGCGACTGAGGTGTTCTGCGGCTCGGGCGCTTCCGGCAGCGCGGCTGCGGCTACTGCAGTGTTTGTATCCGGCTGCTGCGAACGAAGATCGCCTGGTAAACAGAGGATCGATATTGCGGGGAGGACGGCTCCAAAGATCAGCCGGGAACTAAATCGCATTCATTCACCTGATTCGGGGAAGTCGGCGTTCGCAGGCTCAATCTGCAGTTGGCAGGCCGGCCTGGGATAGCCGCTTGGAGCCAGACCGGTCAGGAGATGGAATTACATCTCCGGAATCTGATCGAGCCCTCAGGAATATTTTCTTATAGTTAGACGCATTTGCTGAGCGAGAAGAGTCAAGGATTTAGTAGCAGGCCAAGAAGCGCGCCGGCGCGATCAGTTGGAGTTTCCCGTCTTACCGCACGCGGAGCCTGACAGAGCTTCGGCGCTTACGCTTCGAAATCGATATAACCGCGTTCGGGGTCGGTGTTGACGAGCTTGACGGTGACTCTGTCGCCGACATCGAGGCCCTTGCCGCCGCGCACCACCATGCCGTCAACATGCGGATCGAGCGTGCGGACGAAGGTGCCCTTATCCGACGCGCCGGTGACAATGGCCTGATAGCTCTGACCAATGTGAGGATGAAGAACGACCGCGGCGATGCGTTTCGCCATCTCGCGCTCCACCTTGCGGGCGGCATCTTCCATCTCAGTGCATCGCTGCGCGATGGCGTTCAGATCGTCTTCAGAGTAAGGCTGTGCGGACTTCGTAAGCCAGGATTTCAGGATGCGCTGCGTAACCACGTCAGGGAAGCGGCGATTGGGCGCGGTGGAATGCGTGTAGTCGCGAACCGCGAGGCCAAAGTGGCCGGGCGATGGCGCGCTGGGCTTGATGAGAACGTATTCGCCAGGACCCATCAGCTTGATGACCGCGAGCGAAAGATCGGGAAAGTGGTCGGGATCCTTCTGGCGTTGCGCGAGAAGAAAGTCGTTGAGCGCTTTTGAATCGGGATCGGCGGGCAGCGTGGTGCCTTTTTGCGCCGCCAGTTCGACGATGCGGTCCCAGCGCTTGGGCACTTGCACGACACGACGGATCGAGGCGAGACCCGCGGACTCAAAGGTGCGCGCGACCACGCCATTGGCCGCGACCATGAACTCTTCAATCACCGAGGTGGCGCGATTCTTTTCGATGGGCGCGATGCCCACGATCTCATCGGTCACCAGCACCGGCTGCGTCTCGATGGTTTCGAATTGGAGCGCGCCATGCTGATAGCGGCCCCCGGCCATGCGTTGTGCCGCCGTGTCTTGCAGCTTGAGCTGCGCGGCGAGATCGGAGCTGGCGCCAACTTTCGGCGGTGGCGCAGCTTTGCCGTCGAGCCAGGCGCCGATACTCGGATAAGCCAACTGCGCACGATTGCGCACCAGAGCGCGGTAGGCTTTTTCGTCGGAGGTGGCTCCATTGGCGTCGACGGAATACTCCACGACGATGGCCATACGATCTTCGTTCTCGTTCAACGAGGTTATGCCCTCGGAAAGCTCCGTCGGCAGCATAGGGAAAATGGTCACGCCCGTGTAGACCGATGTGGTTTCGAATGCGGCGTGCTTGTCAATGACAGTGCCCTTTTTCACGCGCGCGTCTACGTCGGCCACGCCGATAAGCACGCGGATGCGGCCGTCGGGCAACTGCTCCGCCCATTCGATCTGGTCGAGATCTTTTGAGGTGTCGTTGTCGATGGAGGACCACAACAGGTTGCGGAGATCCGTGAAGCCATTGCCCGCTGGCACTGCGGCCTGCGCTTTGATTGCGGCCAGTTCCGTTTGAGTTCCGGCGGGGAAATCGGGCTGAAAGCCGTGCTCGATCATGGAGGCGTGGGCCGCCCCTACAAGATTGAAGTTAGAAGAGTGCGTGGAATGCATGAAAGATTTCCGCTCCTGAACACGAAGAGCCAGCCTAACACGGAGGGCGGGAAAGCGGCGCCGCCGCGCCTGAGGTTATTGCGGCTGCACGTTGACGGTGAAGTAGACGGTTTGGCTGGTGACGGCGTTGTCGACATATGCAGTGGCAGTGACTTTGAGTGTCGCCACGCCGAGCGGCGTGCCGTTGCCGGCGAGGACTCTTGAGCTGTTGCAATTGGTGACCATCGTCAGGAGCGGGACGAGCAACATGACAAGAAAGCTAACGCGGCGGGAGCCGCGAAGGAGAGATGCGCGCCAGCGTCGACTGAAGGGAATGGCGAAGAAGAAGATTGCGGCGAGCGCAGAGCCCAACGTTGCTAGAGGCCAAAATGAAATGTGCCGGCGCGTTGTCGACGCGGTGGCGTAGAGCGGGCCTCCGGTGGCGAAGGTCTGGATGGAGAAAGTGACCGTGGCCGTGGGTACTACCTGCTGCGGAGTGGGCGTGCAGGTCATGTCGTCCTGCAATTGAACCGCGCAAACCACCTGCACCTGGCCCGTGTAGCCGCCGGCGCTGGTGACGACGAAGGATTCCGAACCAGACTGGCCGCGCGCGATGTTGAGGTTGGTCGCGGGATTGGTAGCGGCGGGCGCGAGAGTGAATCCTTCGACATTGATCGCGAGCGGATCCGAAGTGCCTGAAGCAAAAACGGGGTCGCCTGCGTAGGACGCGGTGATGGAATCCTGGCCGGCGGGAAGATTCTGGATGGTCAGCGTGGCCGTGGAGGCGTTGTCGACGGGGAGCGCGGCGAGCGTTGATTGGCCGATCGCTGTGGTACCGATGTAGAAAGTGATCGTTCCAGTTGGATTTTGTTCGCCACTCGCGGGCGGCGCTGCCATGGGTGTGACCGTTGCAGTGAGAATAACGACCCTGCCCTGTGCGACGGACACGTTGTTGGCGGCAAGCGTAACGGTGACCGGAAGCAGAGCGGGTTTGACGGGAAACACGGCGGCGGAAGATACGAGGGGGCCGCCGAGTAAAGAAGCGGCAAGCGACAAACCGAGACAGCGAAGGTGCATCATCGTTTGCGTCGCGCGCGGAGTACGCGGATGGGCGATCCCGCGATCAGGCGATACCTTATCTTCGCCCAGCATAGCCTCGCGCTTGTTGCACCTTTTGGGTCAGGGCCACAGAATCTGCGCAAGGATGGCATCGATTGCGGGCGCAGAGAATCGGATGCGATTGAAGAAAAACAGCCGCAGATTCTTCCACTCCGTTCATCCGCGCGCGGACTCCGGTCGCTCAGAATGACAGCGCCTTCTATTGAATGCCGAGGTCGCCGAGAACCTTCGGCTTGGCTTCTTCCACGGCGAGCAGGTTGTGGCAAACGGTGCAGTCCTGCGGAATGGTGTCGCCGCTTTTCGCAGTGTGATTGCCGTCGTGGCAACGGAAGCAGCCGGGATATTCCATGTGGCCGATGTGGTTGGGATGCGTTCCCCAGGTGACTTTCATGGATGGAAACACGTTCTGGTCATAGAGCGTGACCAGTTCTTTGCCCGCTTGTTGTACCAGGGCCGCGTTCTGCGATAGCACAGTTGGATTCTGCGTGCGATAGAAGGCTTGAAGCTGCTCGGGAATCTGGACGCCGGCCTCTTCCTGGCTCGAATAAGTTCCGTTCAACAGCGCGAGACCCTCTTTGTGAATCCACGGCAGGTTCGGACTGAGGGCGCCGGTGGCCATGGCCTGGTCGATAGCTTGGCCGGCGGTAACAAAGGTGTGCGCAGCACGGTTGTGGCAGTCGATGCAATCCATGACCCTGCGGTCGCCCTTGGGAACGCCGCTGCCGGCGGGCAATGAGCTGTATTCAGTAAATGAGCCGTCGGCGTTCTGCCGTTCCACCCATGGAATATTGGTGCGCGAGGAGTCGGTGGCGACGTATTCAATGTGGCCCAGGTGGACGCCGTGGATGCCGGTGTAGCGCGAGAGCGAATCAACGCCGCCCAGATGAAGAATGAGCACGGTCTGCGTCTCGGTGTTCTGCTCATCGTCGGCAAAGTTGGATTTGACGAGCAGTTTATCGCCGTCGAAGCGCGTGGGCGTGTGGCAGCCTTCGCAGGTATAGCGTGCGGGGCGCAGGCTCGAGACCGGCGAAGGGATGGGCGTGGGGTAGTTAGGAATGACTTTTGGCGTCAGCGGCGCAAGCGGATGGAAAGTAACTTCGATCAGCTGCTTGGTACCGTTGATCTTGGCATCGACGTACGCTTGAGCGCCGGAGCCAATGTGACATTCGACGCAGGCCACGTGGGAGTGCGGCGAGATTTGGTAGGCCGTAAACTCAGGCTTCATCACGTGGCAGGAGCGGCCGCAGAACTGCGGCGAATCCATGTATTCCGCGCCGTGATAGCTTGCCGTGGCCACAACCAGGAAATTGATGACGGTGAAAACCAGAACAATGTCGAGTCCGTGACGGAACTTGCGGTCGTTGAGATCGATGCGGGGAAACGCGAGAGGAATCTGCCCGGCTTTCTGCAGCTTTCTGCGCCGAACGAGAACGCCGATGGGAATGAGCGCGAGGCCAAGCAGGAAAAGCAGCGGCAGGATGAGGAAGAAGATGATGCCGAGATAGGGGTTGTCGCTGAGCTGGCCGGCGAGTTCGGCCAGCCAGTAGCTGATCATGGTGACGCCGGACGCCGTGGTGATGGCGCCACCGGTCAGGCTGATGGGGTTATTGCCGAAGAACAGTGCCGGACGCACCCAGCTATCGCGAAATCTTTCAAACAGCGACACGTTTCCTCAACCTCCATTGGTCGACGGCCCGCCGGGGGTGACGGGCCTGCCTTCAAAAACAACTGTGCTGATTCTAGTGCTTACTTCAGGGTCTTGAAGTATGCGGCAACGGCGCTAACCTGCGCATCGCTCAGGCCGGCGACGGGCTTCATCTTGCCTTTGCCGTTCTTTACGGTGGAGACAATCTGAGCCACTGTGAGAGCCTGGATGGAAGGATCGGAGACGGGCTTGATGCCCATGGCCTTGGCCATTCCCGCGCTCGGCGTACCAGTTGGCCCGTGGCACATGGCGCACTTGGATTTGTAAATCGCCCCGCCATCCTCGGCGAAGCACATGGACCCGGCAAGCACAACTGCCGCAGCCAGTACAATTTGGGAACGAAAGCTCTTTCTCATTGCGATCTCCTTAGTTGTTTTCGTGGCCGCGCGCAGATTCGAGCGCTCGGCCGGTTCCTGATTGGTTCCGCAATCGAAATCGTAGCAGGAACCAGCTTACGCAATCCGGCGCGATCGAGGTTTGTCAAATCGACGACCGCGCCAGCTTGTCTTGCGCTCACACTTCGTCTTGCGATCCGCACCCGCGCTTACTTGGCCAGGGAACGGAAGTAATCCACCGACGCCTTGATTTGAGCGTCGGTAAGTTTGCCTTTGAATGCCGGCATCTTGCCTTTGCCGTTGGTGGTGTCGGTGATCATGGTTGCTTCGCTCAGAGATTTCACCGAAGGATCGCTAGCGGGCTTGACGCCCATCATCTTGGCGATGCCGGGATTTGGCGTGCCTTCGGCGCCGTGGCAGCTCTGGCACTTCGCCTTGTAGGTATCGGCCCCAGAGTTTTGCGCGTAGGTCAATGTTCCCTGAGTGGCAGCGACCATCGCGGCGATCATCATTGCATTCGTGACTTTCATTGCCAATCTCCTCTTGCTTGGTTCCCTTTCGACCGTGGAGCGAAAGCTCGGCGATCAGAAATCGTAATGCAGTCCCAGGACCACGTTATTGGCGTGGAAGTTGCGTGGCGATGTAAACCCGTAAAGCGGCGTGGAAGCCGACATTGCCGTATTCGGAACGGAGCTGCACAGCACAACGGGCGCGCTGGTGCTGCCCACGGCAAGGGCGGGATTGGCGTTGCAATACTGCGCGCCGGATTTGCTGCTGCCCTCTCCATAATCGAAGTAGTCGTATTCGCCTTTCCAGATCAGTCCACGATGCATTGTCCATTCGGCACTCACAAATGGGGTCTGGTAGTTGGATACGAGCGCACCATTCACGTCGCCGGCGTCAGTGAACGACCGGCTGCCGCTAACAGAGTTGACACGGTAGCCGACGTTGGAACGGAACTTCTTCACCGGCGAGTACATGAACGCCGCAGAAATATATTCTGTGGGAGCATCCATGAAATCCTTGCCCAGGAAGAGGACGTTATTCGCACCGTGGCCGGCCGTAACCGCGCCGCAAAGTGTGCCGGTTGCGTTAGCGGCCGCCGGCTCAACCGTGCCGCCGGGCATCACGTTGGCTGCGCCCTGGAAGCAGGAGTTGGATGACAGGTACACGTCGCTATAGGAGTAGTTGAGGTCGAGCCCATAACGATCGTTTGGGAAGAGCTCGGTGCCGAAGCTCACGATGCGCGAGTGATCCACATGATTGAGCGGGCCGAAGTAGGGCGTGGTGTTGCCCGGGAAACTCTGATTGTTGTTGGTGTTGTTGTGCCGCTCGAGATCGTTGAAGGCGCCCGAGATAGTGGCCCAGGAGTTTGGCCGATAGATGGCGTGCACCCTGACATGCCACAACTGGCGGAATCCCATGGGGGTGAATACGTTGTCGTTGAACATGGCCTCGACGCTGCCGTTGAGGACCAGGCTGCTGGCGGGATGCAGAGCGGCGGTCAGGATTGCACCATTTTCGTGAATGGTAACCTCGCCTGATGTTGTGTTGTTGGCTGGGATTGGGATGTTGTGCGCCGCGGTTCCCTGACCTTCGGAGATGAGGTGCTCCTGGTACCGCCAGGTAAGCGAATATGTGCTATGCGGCGTTGCGTCCCAGGTCAAGGTTGCGTCGTTGGTGGTGAACCGCTGGCCGAAGTAGCCCGCCTGCGTGGTGCCGATCGCTGGGCTGCCTGATGGGACCGACGTGTTTGGCTTGCAGCCGGCGGGACTGTTTGTGGTGGAGTTGATCGTGGTGCAGCTCGTCAGGGTCGTGTTGTTGATGGTTTCCTGGCCTGCAGTGGTCGGCACTGTCACTGTGGTGCCGGTGTTGGCGGCGGCAGTTCCGGGCTGGTGAGCGTTGGAGTAGTTGAACTGGTCCTCGATGCTGATCTTTCCCGACAGCTGCCAGACGATGCCGTAGTCGACCGCGACCACCTCACGCACGGCAGTTGCGCTGCCCGCGTAAGAAATGGAGCGGTTCGCTCCCTGCAATCCCTGGAACATCTCGTAGTAGTTCGGCAGGTTCATGTTCGCTTTGGTGTAGCGAATGTTGCCGTTCATCGTGATGTTTTTGATGCTCGAGCTTTGCAGACGAAACGCCTCTGTGGGGAAGATCTCCCGCGTAGGCTCGCGGCGAATATAGCTGCTGATTACGTTGCAAGCCGGATCGACGATCGGTAATCCGCCATTCGGATTGGAGTAGAGAATGGTGGACGAACTGATCATGCTGGTGGCGTTGCAATTGCTCGCCGCACTGAAGGCGCCGGTGCTAGTGCTGTAGCCATAGGGCACGAACTGCTGATAGCTGTCGAGCAGAGAGACCTTGGTTCCGTCGGGCTCCTGCACGTTGAGGTAGTTGGGCGCGACGGTAAACCAGGAGTCGCCCTTGTAGTGATCGATCTGCTGCTCATAGGTCAGCTTGGTGCCCTGAACGGGCTTCCAATCGAATGTGCCGGTAAAGTCGTCGGTGCTGTTGCGCTGCATTTCCTGGAGCAGCAGTTCCTGGCCCGCGATTGCATTGCCGCTCGGAGTGAAGCTTGGTCCCTGAAATGTGTTCTGCGAATAGGCAATGCGGAACGTCACCTTCGAGAGCGGCAGCAGGGTAAGGCCGACGTCGGACATGCGGCGAACCGTGTTATAGAGGAAGGGCGATTGCGTGATCTGCGGCCACGCGTAGGCGCCGGTCGGCGCAGTCGAAGGCCCGATCGGAATCGAATATCCGGTCGGGATTCCAGGATTGCCGAGCAGATCGTAGTCGAAATATTGCCGGTCGCGGCGGAACAAGCCGGAGAACTCGTAGTATTTGCCCTTGGAAAAGTCGAGCTTGGCGAAGCTGTTGGGCTCGCCGCCGAAGCCGCTGGCAAAAACCTGCAACTCGTCGAGCGGAGCGTTCTTTGTACCCGGAAGCGCGCGCAGGGTGAAAGTTTCGCCCAGAACGCGCGGGCCGGATTGCAGGTTCACCATTGTGTCGTACATCGCTCCGCTGCCCGAGATGCCGGCGACGCGGCCACCAAGATCGACGGACTCATGAACCGAGAACCCAGTCGGAACAGACATTGTTGAACCCGGCGCCGGAGCGGGATCGGCTGGACTCTGTGCGACGGCGATGCATGCTGCGGCAAGAAACATGGCCACTAGCATTCCCAGGAACATTGCAAAAGACGGCTGTTGATTAAAAACACGCGAAAACCAGCCTGATTTCTTCATATGAAGCCTCACTTAAATCGAACTCGTAACCAAACCTGAACCTTTGCGAAACTGTGGAAGCCTTGCCGAGCCCGGATGAAAGCAAAAGCGGGGCAAGGCTTCTCCACTCCCTACCTGAGAAATGCCACGTTGAAGTTCGAACCGTGGATATACGTGTGGCAGCTTGTGCAAGGCACACTATCCGACGAACCCTGGCCTTGACCGTGGATGGCACCGGAAGCGACAGCGTTGTGGCACTGGTTGCACAGACCGTTGATGCTGGGCATGTTGAGCATGCGGGCGTTTTGCGATCCGTGCGGCGAATGGCATGCCAGACAACCTTCTGCCTTGACCGGAGCGTGTTCGTAAACAAAGGGACCGCGCACGTCGGTGTGGCACTTGGTGCAGATCATGCTCTGATCGGCCGTGGCCCTTACATTGTTGTTCTGGAAGGTGCCGTGAACATCGTGGCAGTCACTGCACTTGACCGTGCCTTCATTCACCGGATGGTGGAAGGGCATGTTGAATTGAGCCTTCTGGTCGCTGTGGCACTGGAAGCAAAGCGTGGGCTGCGGAGCCTTGAGCAAGGTCTCTTCCTTGCTGCCGTGAATGCTGTGGCAGCTGGTGCAGCCGACATTGGCCTTGGCGTGAGGCGAGCGATCGAAGTTGGGGTGGGCGCCCGCATGGCAGCTTAGGCACTTGGTGTCAACGTCCTTGACCGAGGCCTTAGCGGGATTGAAGATCTTGGTGACGTCGCCGCCGCCGGCTACGTGTTCGCTGCCCGCGCCGTGACAGTTCTCGCAGGTAACGCCGTTCGCGTTGCCGTGCATTTCCGCCATTTTGGCGTGCGGATTGGTGGCAAAGTTCTTGGCCACGTCCGCGTGACATGTGGCGCAGGTGTCGCCGCCGACGAATTCGGCGTGTGCGGCCGGCGCTTTCTTATCCTGAGCTCCGCTTTGCCGAGCGGCCATCGCAAAGACCAGGCCCATACCCAGCAGGATCGTGAAAAAGACTCGCAGTCCCGGCCGTTTCCCGGGAGCCGCATCGAACATCGGCGTTACCGGCCTATCAATATGCATGAAAGTTACCGCCTTCAAAAAAACTTCGTGGCACTGCCAAAAAAGACTCAGCCGGAGTTTCGGGCTGAAAGTAGTGGTTTCTCCATGTGAGCGCGAGCACCACTGGAGCTATTTGTGGACCCTCGCCGGTGTGGAGCATCACCATATGCACGAAAGATTAAGGTTTCGTCATAGTCGGGAGCGGTGACGTCTATCACAGGAGATTCGGTGGCCGAACCCGGCCTCGAACGGCCTGTTTCTCAGGAACTTGCATCGTTGGGGTTTTCGTGCGCGAGGCACCTCCGTCACACACCGAAAAATCCGGCTTCGATCCGTGAGCCTCATCACATCCAAAGACCTCATTTCTGAACGAAACTTTGAGGAAGCGCCTTGGTGAAGAAGAGAACCGGGCGATTTGGTCTCAATGCGGCTTGCGCGGATCCGACCGCAAGCTAAAACGCGAGAGATCAGGGGCCGCGTCGGAATGGGAAGAAGGAAGACGATGGCGGACATGCAGGTTTCAATCGAAGAGCAGGTGAGACCGAGGCACATGGGCCGGTCGTCGCCATTGGGGTGCGCAGCCTGCGCGAATCGGCGTCCGGGCTGGTTTTGTTCGCTGGGAAGCGCAGTACTGGCCGATCTGGAACTCGCGACCAGCACGATTTCGCTGCCGTCGCAAGCAGCGCTGTTCAAGGAAGGTGAGGAAGCGCGCTGCTTGTACTTGATTTGCAGCGGCTATCTGAAACTGACCGCGGGACGTCCGGAAGAACGGCACATGATTGTCCGCGTTGCAGGGCCCGGATCGATGCTGGGCCTTTATGCGGTGCTGGCTCATGGCGTGTACGAGGTCTCAGCCGAATCGCTTACGCCGGCGCAACTGCGCCCGGTGGAGCGGGAGCGGTTTCTGAGCTTCCTGCGCAACCACAAGGAAGCACAACTGCGCGCCGTGCAATGTATTTGCCAGGAGTATCGCTTCGCGCTGCAGGATGCGTGCCGCATTGCGCTGGCTGAAACCGTGGCGGCGCGGCTGGCGCGGCTGCTGCTGGAGCTTGCGCATCAGATTGGCGAACACACCGAGGCCGCGGAATACAGATTTCCTCTCCTGCTGACGCACGAGGAGATGGCCTCGATGACGTGCACCACACGCGAGACTGTGACGCGCACGCTCGGGCAGTTCCGGAAGGATCACTGGATCTCTATCGAGGATTCGAACGTGACCATCCACCAACCTGCGCGCCTGCAAGCCGTTCTATAGGCCCCGGCTCTAAGCCGGGGTTTCGCTGCGGTGCGTTTCAAAACACCAATCCCAGGTTTCAATCACCAAGTCCAAAGAGATATCATTCTTGGGTAAGGCCTGCCTTTAAAAGTTGGAGCACGAATTCCGCATGAATCGCTTTGTTGTAGCCTGTTTTGCTGTCCTTTTCTCGGGTTCGATCGCGACCGCTCAAACTCCAGTTCCCGATCCAGGAGGTCCGCCGGCATCAGGCGCCGCGCCGACGACGACTGCTTCCTCTGCCGCCGAGAAACCCGGCGTGACAGAGACGATCAGCCCGGAGATCCTCCTGTTCCAGCAAATTGACGACAAGTGGTCCGACGCAGTGAACCGGCGCGACCAGTACGGGCTGGAGTTGGTGCTATCTCCGCTGTTTGTCGATGTCTCAGCCAGCGGCGACGTGACCACGCGCAACCAGCAAGTGGCGCTGGTTCTGAGCGGAGACGACAAGACCCTTTACCTGACACAGAAAGTGGTGACCGTGCGTATGCTCGGCGACACCGCCGTGGCTAACGGCACTTACACTTTGCGTCACAAGGTGGGCTCGAGCCTGGTGGACGAAAAAGGGATCTTCACGCAGGTTTTTGAGCGGTCGCGCGGCGGTTGGCTCTGCATCAACTCGCAGCGCACGCTGTTGCGCCAGGACGCGGCGAAAAAGAAGGAGTCCGCGCCGGAAGCGCCTTTCCACCTGCCTAACCCATTCTCAAGAGGCGAAAGAGGACCGCAATAGCGGCGCGTCCCAGTCGGCGCTTTTGGAATTCAATGGATTGAAGAATTCTGCGCGGCCTACAGCGCAGCCAGTGCTTCAGCCTGGCTGGGGAACAGTCTCGCGTACTTGGTGATTCCGACCATGGTGAAGACTTTGGTGAAGTGTGCGGAGAGACCGTAGATGCACACCGTTTGTCCCGAGTGAGCGGCCTGGATCAGCAGCTGGATCACCAGGGCGATTCCGCTGGAGTTAATGTAATCAACTTTCGTAAAGTCCAGAAGGATGAGCTTGGTCGTTTCCCTTGGCAGGGATTCGTAGGAGCCGAGGACCGCGTCTTTCGAGGTGCTGGCGATGTCGCCCTCATACCGAAGGACGGCTACCGGATAGCCGGTGGGGGACTTGATCTGGTCTATGTGCGTCTTGGTCTCGCTCTCCACTTGTCGATCGCCTCCGCGTTCAATTGAGTGCTGCTTTAGCCTATTCCGATTCTTTATTCAATTTGATGACAAGCCGAACGTAGCTGCTCTTGCCATCGGAACCCGCGACCCACTCTGCCTCGTCGACCAGCGCCTGGATGAGGAACATGCCCATGCCGCGGGCATCTTCTTCGCCGTGCATCTTGCGATCAATGTCAGGTTTGACGGGAGCGGCCGTAATGCCCTTCCCGTCGTCGATCACCTTCACTTCAAGCGCGTCAGTATCGGCGCGAAGTACGACGCCCACCGACAGTTTTTCATTCAGGCGATTGCCGTGCTCGATGGCGTTGATGCAGGCCTCCGCCACCGCCGTCTTCAGGTCTTCGATTCGATCTTCGGGGAAGCCCATCAGCTTGGCCACCGCCGAGGCCGTGCTCATGGCTACCTTCTCGTAGCCTAGTTTGGTCGGCAGGCGGACTTCGACGGAAGTGGATTTCGGCTTGCTCATTCCGCCTTTTCTCCGCGGCATAGTGCCAGAGCGGTCATATCGTCAGCCTGCGGTCCACCCTCGGCAAAAGCCTTGATGGCTGCCCATAATGCATCGAGGATACCATCGGCTTTGGGCGTGGAACACGTAGAAAATTCATTCAAAAGCCTTTCCGGACCAAATTCCTCATCGCCGCGGAAGACCTCGGTGAGGCCGTCCGTATAGAAAAGCAGGCGCGCCCCGGACCGGAAACTGTGCCGCTCGCTGCTGTAGCGCATGCCCGGCAGAAGTCCGAGGGGCGCCCCGGCGGCGTCGAACTGAATCGGCGATTCACCGGGGGTAACCAGAAACCCGGGATTGTGGCCGGCATTCACCACCTCGATTTCGCCCGTCGCGGGATGGAGCCGGAGAAAGATGGCGGTCACGTACCGGCGCCGCGCCTCTTCGCCTTCCGCCCAGTGGTGTTGGTTCATACGAGTGGCCAGCTCATCGAGCGGCGGGCCGGTGATGGCCATGCCGCGAAAAGCGGCGCGGAAGCTGGTGGACATGATGGCTGAAGCCAGTCCCTTGCCGGCGACGTCGGCCACGGCAATCAGAAGGCTGCCGTCGGGCTGCGCGACGATGTCGAGATAATCCCCGCCTACCTCGTAGCAGGTGTCGGAGCGAAAGGCGATGGAGTAGCCGGGAATCTGGGGCACTTGCTGCGGAAGCAGTGAGCGTTGAATCTGCCGCGCCGCGTCCAGGTCCTGCTGCAGCCGCGCAAACTCGACGTTGCGCTTGTGGTGCCGAGCGTTTTCGAGTGCAACAGCGGCCTGCAGGGCCAGCCCCTCAAGAAAGTCGGCTTCAGAGAGCGTGAGACCGCGGCCATCGGGCGGAGCCACGACAAGATCGGTCATCTTGCGGCCATCGCGGTCGGCAAGGGGATAAACGAGCAGTTGGTCCGAATTCTCGGCGCTGGCAGCGACCTCCGCCGGAAGCCTGCCATAGGTGAGACCGGCTGTCGGAAAGGCGGCGCCGGCCATCTCAAGCTCGCGCACAACAATCCGCAGCACAGACTCCAGCACTTCCTCTTCGCGGATGGTGGAGTGGACCTGGCGAGAGGCCTCAAGCAGGGCCTGCAGACGGAAGACCTGTTGCTGCAATTCGATGGTTTCGCCGTCCGAGGCAAGCTGAGTTTCGAGTGCCATCGTGACCCCCGTGGATTCCAAATTTAACACGGCGGACTATATCTTTGGCCCGGGCTGGACTACCATGGACGGCAACGACTCCCAGGCAGTTGGAGGTAGGTTATGGCAATACAGACTCGCGCTGTGGTGCGCGCCGTCGGGCTCGGCCTTCTCAGCTGGTTCATTCCGTTCGTGATTTCGTTTTTCCTGGTTGCGCTGAAGAAGACGAATGCGCCGCTGTTCACCTCAATCATGTATCTGGTGGTGCTTGCCACCGCCGGATTGCTGATGATTTGGTACTTCCGCAAGCGGCCGTTTTCCGCTGTGGAGGCGGTAGAGGTGGGCGCGTTGTGGTTTGTCATCAACCTGGTTTGCGATTACCCTATGTTCGCCTTCGGGCCTATGAAGATGACCGCGCCGGCGTACTACTCGGAGATCGGGCTGGTGTATCTGACGTTTCCGATCTTCGCTGTCATGGCCGCGCGGCTGCCGAAGGCATAAAGGCTGCATGAAGTTCCGCACAGACTGCGCCGTCTGGGCGACGGCTGTGTGGTATTGTCGAATTTATCCCGCATGGGACGTGAGCGGGATTCTTCCAGCGTCCTTACAAGAAAAAATATTGCCAAGGTTCTGACTTCGCGCCACTTTGTCCGGTGCGGTTTTCTCTTCTTTTCACCGCTCGGCATCGACGGCGCGATATCTCTATCTCAGGAAGAAAGGTGTATCCACTCGATGACCCCGCTCAGCGAACCGACTGTCGCGAATCTGGTGTTGACTCTGGAGGAAATCGCCAATCTTGCCGAACAGGAGGGCAAGCCGGCCGATACGCTGATGAACGTGGTGGCGTTGATCGCCACGCGATTCCGGACTGACGTTTGCTCGGCCTATTTGCTGGAACCGGACCGGACGAACCTGGTGCTGGCAGCGAGCCTGGGCCTTCATCCGAAATCGATTGGAACGCTGCGCATGCCGATCAACGAGGGGCTGACGGGGCTGGTTGCGGAACAGTTGATCCCGATAGCCGTGGCTGACGCGCGTGAGCATCCGCGCTACAAGTACTTTAAGGAATCGGGCGAAGACGAGTATCACTCGTTTTTGGGCGTCCCTTTGATCGATCGCGGCGTGCTGCAGGGCGTGCTCGTCGTCCAGACGAAAGAGTCGCGTGTCTTTCGCGATCATGAAATCCGCATGCTGGCGGAAGCCGCTGCGCAGGTTGCGCCGGTGGTGAGCGAAGCACGGACGGTGGACCGGTTTATTGCGCCGGCACAGGCAAAGCTTTGGGAGCTGGCGCGCAATGTATGGTGGTGCTGGGATAACGAGTGCGTGAGCTTGTTTCGCGATCTGAATCCAGTGCGCTGGCGACAGCTGAATCAGAACCCGATTGCACTGTTGAACGAGGTTCCGCTGGCGGAGATCGAGCGGCGCGCCACGGAGCTGGTGCTGCATAGCCGCATCAATTACACCTATCGCCGACAGCAGGAGTATTTGCGCGACGACCATACGTGGGGCGCGAGCCACGCGGGCGTGCTGAGGACGCGGCCAGTGGCGTATTTTTCGGCGGAGTTCGGATTGCATGAGTCGCTGCCGATTTACTCCGGCGGCCTGGGCGTGCTGGCGGGCGACCACATCAAGAGCGCGTCGGACCTGGACATTCCGCTGATCGGCGTGGGGCTTTTTTACGGGCAGGGCTACTTTTTGCAGCGCCTCGACAAAGACGGCTGGCAGCGCGAGGAGTATCTCGAGACTGACGTGAATCAACTGGCAATGCAGCAGGCCATTGGCGTGAACGGCGAGCCCGTGGTTGTGGAGATTGCAACGCGCGGCAGCACGATCCGCGCGAAAGTTTGGCGCGTGAAGGTGGGCCGCTGCGACTTGCTGCTGCTGGATTCCAATGTGGCCGGGAATGCGCCTGAGGATCTGGAGACAACGTCGCGCCTGTATGGCGGCGACTCGCGCACGCGCATCCGGCAGGAGTTGCTGCTGGGCGTTGGCGGTTTTCGCGCGCTGAAAGCCATGGGCATTTCGCCGGGCGTTCTGCATTTGAACGAAGGCCACAGCGGATTCGCGGTGTTCGAAGCGATTCGCAGCCGCATGGAAGAGGAGGGCCTGGACTTCTATACTGCGGCGCGGCAGATTCCGCGAGAAGTGATCTTCACCACGCACACGCCGGTGCCGGCGGGGCACGACCGCTTCAGCCCTGATCTGATTGAGGAGCACCTGGGGCCGCTGCGCGACGAATTGGGCATTTCGCACGAGAACCTGATGGGATTTGGCCGCGAGCATCCCACCGACTTCGGAGAACCGTTCTGCATGACGGTGCTGGGGCTGAAGCTGGCGCGGCGCGTGAACGCGGTGAGTTCGCTGCATGGAGAAGTTTCTCGGGCCATGTGGCGCGGGCTCTATCCCGACGGGCCTGAAGACGCAGTGCCGATTGGCCATGTGACCAACGGCGTGCATGTGCCGTCGTGGCTGGCTCCGCAGATGCGGCGGCTCTACGACCGTCATCTTGGAGTGGGCTGGCAGCGGCAGAGCGGAGCATCGCATACATGGGCGGCCATTGAAACTGTCGACGACGGCGAGTTGTGGGAGACGCACCTGAGCCTGAAGGGGCAGCTCTTCAACTTCCTGCGGCGTCGAGCGCACGAGCAGGCCGACCGGCGAGGCGAAAGCGCCGCGGCTTTGAAGCGGCTGGATAAAGTGCTCTCGCCCGATGCGCTCACGATCGGTTTTGCTCGGCGCTTCGCGACTTACAAGCGGGCCAACCTGCTGCTGAAAGATCTGGAGCGGCTGGCGAAGATGGTGAACGATGCCAAGCGGCCGGTGCAGTTTGTGTTTGCCGGCAAAGCGCATCCCCATGACGAGCCGGGCAAGCGCGTGCTGCAGCAGATTGCGCAGATGATGCGACATGCGGATTTCGGCGATAAATTTGTCTTCATCGAGGACTACGACATCAATGTTGGGCGGCACCTGGTGCAGGGCGTGGACGTGTGGCTGAACAATCCGCGGCGTCCTCTTGAGGCCTCAGGCACGAGCGGAATGAAGGTGGTGCTGAACGGCGGCCTGAACTTGTCGATCTTAGATGGTTGGTGGGCGGAAGCATACGACGGCCTGAATGGATTCGCAATCGGCAGCGGCCGCACGCACTCCAATATGGATGTGCACGACAGCCGCGATGGCGAGGCGCTGTACAGAGTGCTCGTCGACGAGGTGATTCCGCTCTATTACGACCGGGACCGGGACGGCTTGCCGCGCGGCTGGATCCAGCGCATGAAGCGCACGATTCGCACGCTGGGCTGGCGCTTCAACGCCGACCGCATGGTGATGGACTACACGCAGGGCTGCTACATTCCCGCGGCGGGTGGAACATCGAGCGATGTAAGGACGTTGTCGTAGGAACGAGTTGAGAGTCGCGACCTAGCTGACCAGTTCCACGCCTTTTAGCGATTCGGAGTAGGGCGCACGCAGCGCGCCGCGCTCCGTAATGATAGCGGCGATGTATTTGGCGGGAGTAACGTCGAACGCTGGATTGCAGATGCCGACGCCATTGGGCGTGAGCTGCTTGCCCGCGTGATGAGTGACTTCGCGCGCGGAGCGTTCCTCGATCGGAATCTGGTCGCCGGTCGCGGTGGCGAGATCGATGGTGGACCACGGCGCGGCAACGTAAAACGGAATGCCGTGCTCGCGGGCGAGAATGGCGACGTTGTAGGTGCCGATTTTGTTGGCGGTGTCGCCGTTGGCGGCGATGCGGTCAGCGCCCACGACGACGGCCTGAATTTTTCCCTGGCGCATGAGGCTGGCGGCCATGTTGTCGCAAATGACGGTGGTGGGAATGCCGTCGGCCATAAGTTCCCACGCCGTGAGGCGCGCGCCCTGCAGGAAGGGACGCGTCTCGTCGGCAAACACATGAATGCGCTTGCCGCGTTCGACCGCCGCGCGAATGACGCCGAGTGCGGTGCCGTATCCACATGTGGCCAGGGCGCCGGCATTGCAGTGCGTGAGCACGCCGCCTTCGTTCGGCAGGAACTCCGCGCCGAATGCGCCCATCGCTTTGCAGGCTGCGATGTCTTCGTTATACATCGCATTGGCTTCAGCGAGGATTTTCTCTTTGATTTGGTCGAGGGGCGTGCCCGAGGCCAATAGCTTCGCAAATAGCGCTTTCATGCGATCGATGGCCCAGAAGAGATTGACTGCCGTAGGACGTGTGCCGGCGAGGCGCGCGCAGATCTTCTCAAACTCTGGCTTGAACTGCTCCGGAGTTTTGGCTTTGGTCTGCAATGTGCCAAGGGCGACGCCGTATGCTGCCGAGACGCCGATGGCCGGCGCGCCGCGCACAACCATGGTGACGATGACCTCGGCCACTTGCTCGTAAGTTGTGGCAAGGACGTAGCTCTCTTCGAGTGGGAGCTTGGTCTGATCGATAAAGCGGACGCCCTCAGGAGTCCATGTGAGGGTGGGAATCATGCAATTCCAGTGTAAATGGGTATTGGGCGCAGCAGCCTTTTGGACGGAGATTTCAGGTTGGACTGAAAATGCGTGAAAACCTTTTCATTTTCTACTGGACGCGAGGGGCTACGCTGAATAGAGTGTTTGCGAACCCAAGCCAGCCATTTTCTTTGCGTCTGCCGGAGGAAATCCATTGATGACTACACGCTCGAATCCCGCTGTTGCGCCTGCCGCACCGAACTATACCGGACCGTTCGTCACCGTCGCTATTCTATTTGGAATCTTCGGCTTTTTGACCAGCCTGAACAACACGCTGGTGGCAAAGCTCGAGGCGGTCTTCAAACTGACGCACGGGCCGGCGGAACTGGCTACGACGGCCTGGTTTTTTGCCTACCTGGTCTTCAGCGTGCCTGCAGCCAAGGTGATCGAAAAGGTGGGCTACAAACGCACAATGGTGCTTTCGCTGTTTGTGATGGTGGTGGGTGCTCTGCTGTTTATTCCGGCAGCTAACCTGGTTAGCTTCCACATGACACTGTTGGCGATTTTTGTGCTGGCAACCGGTGTGACGGGCTTGCAGACCTCGGCCAATCCATACGTCTCAATCCTGGGGCCGGAGCGGAGCGCCCCAGCGCGCCTGAACCTGGCGCAGGCGGTGAATTCATTCGGGTCGTTCGCGGCGCCTTGGGTGGCGGCGCATTTCATTCTCACGAATCCCGGCAATATGGCCACGCCGGCCTCGACGGCGGAGATGCTGCGGGGGCCTTACATTGCGATTGCGATCGCGTTGCTGCTTCTGGGTGTAGCCGTGATGATGCTGCACCTGCCGGCGATCACGATGGCGCGCGACTCGCATCCCGCCGCGAACGCGGAAGGGGAGAAGAGCATTTGGGCGCACACACACACAGTACTGGGCATGGTGGGTATCTTTTTTTACGTAGGGCTGGAGATTGCGCTGGCATCCATCACCATCCAATTCAGCCTGGCGCAAGGCATGACTCAGGTGGAGGCAGCCGGAAACATGCTGGTGCTCTACTACGTGTTCATGATGGCTGGCCGCCTGGTAGGCAGCGCCATTATGAAATGGATCAAGGCGCAAACATTGCTGGTCATTCTGGGACTCGCGGGCACAGTATTGCTGCTGGTATCAATGAATTCTCACGGCCTGGCCGCGGTGTGGACGCTCGTGTTTTGTGGCGTGACCAACTCCATCATGTATCCGACGATCTTTGCCCTGGGCGTGGCGGATCTGGGGCCGCTGACGAGCAAAGGCTCGGGCGTCATCACCATCGGCAACGTGGGCGGGGCGGTGATTCCGCCGCTGTTCGGCTGGCTGGCTGACCGTGTCGGCATCCAATATGCGCTCGTCATTCCGATCATTGCGTATCTCTACGTGGCGTTCTACGGAATGTGGGGGTACAAACCGGAGCGCAAGGAAACGGCATAAGAAGATCTCGACTCTGTTTGCACGCGCCCTCCGACAATTGCCGGAGGGCTTTTTCTTAGGATCGAGGCGGGGAAGGCCGACGGAGTGGGGTGCCGAAGAGCGCCGATTTTGCCGGATGCCGCGAACACTCTGACTCAAAGTGGGACAAGGCTGTGCGCGACTTCAGAACATCGGCTGGAGCGAGTTCGAACAGTGCTTGCCTGCTTGCGCGACAACCTGATTGACGATGCGACAAAAGGGCAGGCGAAAAATTTTAAGAATATGACTAAAGTTCTTTCCCGCCGTTCCGATGAAGGGGGTGGATGCGAACAGGCCCATCCGGAAGGAGCGGCACCTTGGCAGGATTTGAGGTGCCGGCGGATCTGAGGGCAGTGGGGCATCCAAGAAGGAGTTGATCCCATGGCCCTCGGAGTATTGAACAATCTGTCGGCAATCTACGCTGAGAACAATCTCAACAACACGAATGCCAGCCTGCAAACGGTGCTGCAGCAGTTGTCTTCGGGGTCGCGCATCAATTCCGGCGCCGACGATGCGGCCGGGCTGTCGCTGGTGAACGGCCTGGAGGCAAATTCGGCCGCCCTGACGCAGTCGACAACGAACGCCACAGAGGGCGTGGGCCTGCTGCAGGTGGCTGACGGCGCGCTGTCGCAGGTGACCAGCCTGCTTGACCGCGCGATCACGCTGGCGACCGAAGCTTCGAACGGCACGCTGAACTCAACGCAGGACAGCGCGGCCAACCAGGAATATCAATCGATTTTGTCGGAGATCAACAACATTGGATCGACGACCACCTACAACCAGAATCAGGTCTTTACGGGTTCCGCAACTGGCGTTGCTATCTATACCGGTGATTCTTCGTCAGCTGGTTCGTCGATCGACACTCTCTTCTTTGCCAAGCTGAGTTCGGCGACCGTGGGAGACGCGGGCGGCACGGTGCAGCAGAGCAACACGGGCTTCTTTCTGGATCTATCCTCGGATAACGCCGGCCCGCCGATTACTTTGAAGACCCCGGCTACGGAGTCGGATGCGATCACCGGCGGCGTGCTGTTCACGATCAAGAACGCCGACGGCACCACAAGCACGATCGACACTTCAAAGGCAACGACACCCGCGGCGACGGTCGGCGCTCTGATCACTGAGATCAACGAATTGGGTATCCCGGGCGTCACGGCCAGCTTTACAACTTCAGGGGCGGCCGGAATCGCGCCCACGGTGGAGGCTGGAGACGATACGGGCATTCTGTTGACCGATACCAATCCCAACGTTACGATCGCGGCCGGCAACACCGCCTTGAAGGACACCGGACAAGGTGCAGGGACTCCGATTTACACAACTAAGTCTTTAGAGGCGACGGAAACGATCCAGTATGTGACCGCAGCAGCAGGCGATCAGTCGGCCGATTTGGCGAATACCGATTTAACCACAGCCGGCAGCGCGCAGAATGCCGAATCGGCGCTGAACGCCGCCATCACGTTGGTGGCCGCACAGGACGGATACATTGGCGCCCAGATCAATACACTCAATTCGCTCAGCCAGGTGATGAGTACGCAACAGGAAAATGTGGTGTCGGCGCAGAACGCGATTCAGGCCACGGACTATGCGTCAGCGACTTCAAACATGTCGAAGTTCGAGATTCTGAGCCAGACGGGCATTGCGGCATTAGCGCAGGCTAACCAGGTGCAGCAGGAAGTGACGAAGCTGCTGCAGTAAGGCAGGGCGTCTTGAATCGTGATTCGTGGTTCCAGGTTCGAGGATCGTGAAGAACACGGGCATCAAAGCCACGGGGTTTAGCAACACTGCAACATCTTCAAGAAAACCCAGGGACAGGGCGGCGGCAGGGCGAAAGCTTTGCCGCCCTTTCTTTTTGAGTGCAGGGACAGAGGAACGAAGGGACCAACGCGCCTAAGTCCCTATGTGCCTATGTCCGTGCGTGCCTCAGTTCTGAGATAGTCGTCGATCGCTTTTGCGGCTTTGCGGCCGGCGCCCATGGCGAGGATGACCGTTGCGCCGCCGGTGACGATGTCGCCGCCGGCAAAGACGCCGCGCTTGGAGGTCTGCATCGTCTCGGGATCGGCGACGATGTAGTTGCGCTTATTCGTAGCGAGATCGGGCGTGGTGCTTTGGATGAGCGGATTGGCGGTTGTGCCCACGCCGATGATGGCAACGTCGGCCGGCAGAATGAATTCTGAGTCGGGAACCGCTACAGGACGGCGCCGGCCATCCGCATCGGGCTCACCCAACTCCATGCGCACGCACCGGGCGCCCGTGAGCCAACCCTTTCCATCGCCAAGAAACTCGACGGGATTGGTCAACATGCTGAAATCGATGCCTTCTTCGCGCGCGTGCTTCACTTCTTCAGCGCGCGCCGGCATCTCCGCTTCAGACCTGCGGTAAACGAGGCGGGCCGTTCTGGCGCCGAGGCGGCGAGCGGTGCGCACCGCGTCCATGGCGGTGTTGCCGCCGCCCACAACAATCACGTCTCTCCCGCGGCAGTCGTAAATCGGCTGGTCAGATTCCGGGAGATACGCGCGCATCAGGTTAGTGCGGGCAAGAAACTCATTGGCCGAGTAAACGCCGTTGAGGTGCTCGCCGGGAATGCCAAGAAACACCGGAAGGCCCGCGCCGGTGGCGACAAAGACTGCGTCGTAGCCTTCAACGCGCATCAGTTCATCGAGCGTGACGCTTTTGCCGATGACGACGTTGGTCTCGAACTCAACGCCCATGCGCCGCAAATTGTCGACTTCATTTTTGACGATCGACTTGGGAAGGCGGAATTCGGGAATGCCGTAGACGAGCACGCCGCCGAGCTCGTGCAGCGCCTCAAAAACTCGGACCTTATGGCCCTTCTGGATAAGATCGCCTGCGGCCGAAAGCCCGGCCGGGCCGCTGCCGACGATGGCCACGCTTTTGCCGGTTGAAGGCGCGATGGCCGGCAAGCCGAGCTCGCCGCTCTCACGCTCGAAGTCGGCAATGAAGCGCTCCAGGTTGCCGATGGCGACGGGCTTGCCCTTTTTGCCGATGAGGCAACCACCTTCGCACTGCGTTTCCTGCGGGCACACGCGGCCGGTGATGGCGGGCAGTGCGTTGTCTTCACGCATTTTTCGGGCCGCAGCCAGAAAGTCTCCGGCATAGATGAGCGCAACGATCTGCTTGACCTTGACGCCGACGGGGCACTCCAGCTGGCAGCCGGGCCTGGCGCACTCAATGCAGCGAGTGGCTTCAGTGACGGCGCCGGCAGCGGCGAGGCCGAGATTCACTTCCTGAAAATTGTGCGCGCGCACTTGCGCGTCGAGCTCCGGCATGGGCACGCGCGGAATCGTCATGCGCTCCTTGAGCGGCAGCGGATTTGCGGAAGGAAGATTTGCGTCAGCCATTGCCGTTGCCTTTTTGTGCTTCCAGCCGCGCGCGGAGTTGAGCCGCTTCCTTCTCTTTGGTGGCAACGGAGGCTCGCGCGCGGGCCAACTCCTCCTGCCTGTGGAGCTCAAATTCTTTTAACGACTGGCACTCCCGATCGCGATACATGGCGTTGCGCTGCATGAGCACTTCGAAGTTGACCAGTGACGCGTCGAACTCCGGCCCGTCGACGCAGGCAAACTTGCTTTCGTTGCCAAGCAATACGCGGCACCCGCCGCACATGCCTGTGCCATCGACCATGATGGAGTTGAGGCTGACCATGGTTTTGATGCCGCGCGGGCAGGTGATTTTGGCGACGGCACGCATCATGGGCACGGGACCGACGGCGAGCACAAAGTCCAGCCTGCGTCCGGCGGCAATGAGCTCATCGAGTTTTTTTGTTACCAGGCCTTGCTCGCCGTAGCTGCCGTCGTCGGTGAGGATGAAAGTTTCGTGACTGGCGCCGCGGACTTCATCCTCAAAGACGACCATGTCTTTGCTGCGCGCGCCCTCAATGAAGATGACGTGATTGCCGGCATCACGAAGCGCATGGGCGGTGGGCAGCGCCATGGCCGTACCCACACTGCCTGCGAGAACCAAAGCGGTGCCGTAGTTGCGAATCTCCGAGGGCCGGCCGAGCGGGCCGACGAGATCGAGAATCGCGTCACCGGATTCGAACGAGTTGAGAAGCGCGGTGGTTTTGCCGACGGCCTGCACGGCAATGGTGATGGTTCCGGCCGCGGGATCGGCGCTTTTGATGGTGAGCGGAATGCGCTCGCCCCGGTCGTGAAGGCGCAGGATGACGAATTGCCCGGGGCGCTGCTTGCGCGCGATGCGCGGCGCCTCGATCGTGAATTGCCGGATGTTGAGGCCGGCGTTGCGGGCTTCCACGATCCTGAACATGGCTTGGCTCGTCCTTCGGCGGAGTTCCAGCGCGCAACTCGAGGGGCACAAATTTCTCGGCACCGCCGCCGCGCGTTAGAAACACTTCGGGGCCTGCGCGGACTGAGCTTTGCGCTGCGTCTTCAGCATTGATTATTCAGGGATTGCGGCAATTCGCTTGTGATGAGAATCACGGGATGGGGGCGGAGCAAGTCGATTGTTGCCTGCGCTCAAACGTTGACAGGCGCAGGACGGCGCTGGAAACGGTTGCTGACTTTACGGCCGAAATTCATGGATGGTACCTCGACCCAAACATAAGATGCCCACGAGACGAGGATGGTGAGAACCAAAGTGAGGCACAAAATCAAGACGAGTGGGACTTTCCCGTAGAGCAGATGGACGCAATAAAGTAGCACGATGAAGTGCCAGAGATAGATGCTATAGGAGATTCTGCCGAGGAAGTGAACCGGCGCCCAAAGAAGGAACCGCTTGGCGGTGATTGAATTCATCGCGACGACCAGCAATCCCGCGGCGCCTAACGCGGTGACCCACTGAGAGACGCAGGTCATGGCACGGAGAAAGAGGTAGCCCGCCGGAGTGGCGGGGGCGGAAAAGCCTGCCAGCGGCGGCCCAGCAAAGAGATACAAGAGCGCAAACGCGAGGCCAAGAAAAACCTTCGCCAAATGTGAGTGGTTTTGGAACCAGCCGCCCACGCGTTCTCTTTCGCTGGCGAGAGCGATGCCAAGAACGAAAAACGCAGCAAACAGGAAGGTGTCGGCGACCGCGGGCGTACGATTCAGAGGCGAAACGTAGGTGATGATCGCGAGCACGGTCAATACAATCGCGTTTTCAGATGCCGACCGCATCCTGGATCGGAGGGCGCTTGCGCAGAGCAAAGGAAAGAGGAGCGAAATGCGCATCTCCTGAACCAGCGACCAGATCGGGTTGTCATATTGCCAGGTGTCATAGACTCCCAAAAACATGAGGTGCTGAAGAACGAGGCGAAGATGAACCGGCTCCGACCAGGAATTGTGAAACCATGTGCTGCGCGTGACCGGACCATGAAGCCAGAATGCTCCCGCGACTGAAAATGCGAGCGCGGCCAAATAAGGCACGTAAATGCGGAAGATCCTGCGCGTCACAAATGTGCGATAACTCTGAGCGCGGCCCGCAATGGCGGGAAGAGAAAGGACGAATCCGCTGAGCACGAAAAACAGAATGACGGCCTCCGATCCGATGGGCGCGAGGACCGACAAGAGGGAGCGAAGAGCCGGGGACGAGGGCTGGGTTTCGGTTTCCCATAGGATTCGGAGATGGTGTAGAACGACGCTTAGCGCGGCCAGTCCGCGGAGCGAATCCAGTTCGACGTAGCGCGGCGGTGGGTTTGCTTTGGCCACGCTACGGGCGTTCAGGTTCGTGAGTGATTCTCGGGAAGGCACAGAAGGACGATCCAAGAATACTTGAGCGGCGGTGAAATTCCGCGAACTATCCTCAGCGTTGGCGTTGCTGCGCCTTCCAAACGACATAAAGGCCCCATGCGGCGAGAGTGCACTCGTCGCGGATGGTTCCATCGAGGATCATGCGCTCGAAATCGGCGATGGGGACCGAGTGGACCACGAGATCGTGCTCTTCGGGGTCGGGCTTCTTTTCCGTGGGCGTGAGGCCGCTGGCGAGAAAGATGTGTTCGCGCTGGCGCGTGAAGCCGTACGCGATCCACATTGAGCCGAGGAGCGCCATTTGCGCGGCCTCCAAGCCGAGTTCTTCTTTCAGTTCCCCGCGCGCCAGCTCTTCAGGGTTTTCGATCGGCCGCTCCCACGTGCCCTGGGGAAGCTCGAGAGCGCGCTCCTGCACTGTGTAGCGGAACTGCTCAACGAGCCAGATGCGATCGCCATCGATAGGGATGATGATGGCGCCGTCTTCTTTCTCGACCACGCCATAGATACCTTTTTGGCCGTTGGAGCGGAGGATTTCGTCCTCGCGCACGCGCATCCAGCGATTGCGGTAGACCTCGCGGCTGGAGAGCGTGGTGATGGTGCGGCCCGGTGCGGGGCTGTTGCTTTCGACTGCGTGACTACTTTCATCGGCCGATTGCATCAGGTCTCCTGAGCCGTTCGAGTGCGAAAGTCGTGGATCAATCCGCAAATTGCCAGTGGTGCCCTTTCTAGACCGGATTCATGCAATCCGTTCTAGCAGTTCACGACGACTGCGGAGCAGCCGGGATGCGCGGGACGCCACTTGACCAGAAAATCGGTGAGCGACGAGGATTGCATGCTGCGCATGGCTTCAAACTCGCCGTTCTTCTGGCTGTAAAGCAGCGCGCCGTGATCACTGAGCACTGCAAGAGCGGGCACACCCTTGTGGAGCGGGACCTGATATTTCTCGGCGAGGTCGAGATTGGCGTCGAAGTGTCCGACGTTGATGTGCACCACGACGAAGTTCGCATCGATCAGCGGGCGGTTGTTCTGGTCGTGCATGTAGATGTCGAGCACCTGGCAGTCGCCGCACCAGTTGCCGCCGAAGTCGAGCAGGACGCGGCGATGCGTGGCAGCAGCGGTCTTGAGGGCGGCAGCGAGATCGGCCTTGGCCCGCAAGGGATCGGGATAGATATCGCGGTCGGCTGACCGGGCCGCGCCACAGGCAAGCGAGATGATGCCGGCAAGAGCAAAGAGCTTGAGAGCCTTCATTGGGTACACCCTCCAGGGGCTGAATTCAGTCTGCCACAGGACAGCGAATGGCGGAGTGCGAGTGGTTAGCGAGTGGGCAGTGGTTCCGAGTTCGTGTGCGGTTGGGTTTGGGGAGTGGGCCAAGGGCGCATAGGGATCGGGCGGGGGGAGCAGGGATGAGGCCCCGCGTGTTTACCAATGAATTAACAGGCGAGGTGAACATTGGGCGAAGCTATTACCGATTAGACAATAGGGTGTTTAATGTTTAGTACATATATAAGTTGCTGATTGCATTGAATTGAGCCCCAAAAGAGGCCGGAAATGCACCAATTTGAGTGCAGTTTACGAAAAATTTTTTTCGCCTCGCAGTGCACCCGAAAGGGTTTGGTGAAGGGCCGAGCTCAACACCTGGAAACCATTATGCGCGGAATCGGGCTATTAACCGGCAAACTTCGAAGGAAAAATTTTCGCCGATTAAGTGCTTGAAAAGATGAATTTTACGGTGATTAAGGAGTCAGCGGGAGCGGGTCGAGGGGCTTGACATGGCGACGAGAGGCCGAGCAAACCGAGGATCGGGACTTTGCGGAGAGCATTTGTGAGTGGTGGCCGTCGGTCTGGCCCCGAATGACGGGAATGTGTGTTGCCAAACAAGGATCGGGACCCTAGCGGGTGCGGTGGTTACCTTTTTGGGAGCAAGTGACCAAAGAAAGCGAGCCAAAGCATTCGCGTAAGGGATTTTGCGCATCTAACTAGGCGGTTTATAGAAAGTAACGGGCCACTTTATTCCCCACCATGGCAAAATTCAGGATGCCAACCGACCACAATACGAAGGTTCTGGTCGTCGACGATGAGCGCGTTACGGCCGATTCGCTGGCGCTGATCCTGCGCGGGCGCGGGTTCGACTCGCGCGCGGTGTACAGCGGTGAAGAAGCAGCGGTGCTGGCGCCTGAGTGGAAGCCGGATGCGGTGATTACAGACGTGGTGATGGGCAAGATGGACGGCGTGGCTTTGTCGAATTATCTGGCCCATTCTCTGCCGAGTTGCAGGGTGTTGCTTATCTCAGGGCACAACGACGCTGAAGCGCTGATCGACGAGGGAAAATCGCAGGGCCGCGAGCTTCCGTTCCTTGCCAAGCCATTTCATCCCGACAGCCTGCTGGAGTTCCTGGGGCCGGCGAGTCCAGCAGAAGTGGCCTGAACCGCGCGGCTTGAACGCGGCAAACTCGCGGCTGGCCACGGGCTGGGCCTCGGCGCGCGGGACGAGACACACGGGCGAAACCGACTCAAACACAACAATGGCAAGGGCAGCAGGCGCGAACGCATTTGTGCGACAATGGATGCGTGAATAAGCGCAGGGCCGATGGCGGCCAGGCGCGGAGGAATATCGATGGGCGATCTGCTTCAGCCTTGGCACATTATCGTGCTGGCCATTCTTGTGTTTGTGCTGTTCGGGGCCAAGAGGCTGCCGGAGCTGGGTAAGGGACTCGGGGAGGGATTGAAGGGATTCCGCGAGGGGATTAAGGGGACACCCGATCCGCCGCCGCCGACCCAGCAGCAAAATACGCAGGCTCCGCCACCGGCGTCGAACGCTCCGGTTGAGCCGAAGTAAGTTTCAATGATCTCGGTCGCGCGTGAAGCGCGGCCGTGAAGAGAAAGAAGCCTGTGCCTCGGCACAGGCTTTTGTGTTTCTGTGCGTGCCGAGGTGGGGCGGTGATGCGCGGCGTTGAGTTCGGGCGGCCATACGGGACGCAGGTGTTTACTCAGGATGACAGTGAGAGGCTGGAGTCTGTGCTACCCCGCCCAAGCAAAGCTTGGACGGGGCACCCATTCATTGAGGCGGGTTGAGATTGCAAAGAGCAACTGCAGATCCTTCGTCGCTGACGCGACTCAGGATGACACATTGAGGGGTGCCATCGGCGTTTGTTTTGAGGCGTGCCATCGGCGCTGATTCTGAAATGCGGCGCGGTTATTTGTAATCCTGCGCGGAAGGCCAGTAGCCGCGCGGCGCGATGACGGTGACGTTGGGCCGGTCGACGCGCACTTCCACATTGCGATACTTATCGTCGTAGATGGATTCGTGGCTCAGATAGCCGAGCGTGTACTGGTCGCGAGCCTGCGTGGCGATCTTGGCGTAGCTGCGCTCGATGCCGTTGATGTTACCTTCGGCGTAGTAATCGCCGCCAGTGGCAACGGTGTACCTGTAGAGGATGTTGTCGTAGACGCCGGTGAAGGGGACATGAATGCGATCGACCCACTCGATGCCCCAATGAGCCGTGTCGCCCACGAGAGTTGCGTAAACGGCTATGTGATTGGTCTCGAGGTAGCGGACCACTTCTTTGGCAGTGGCGCGGCTGCCATATTCCTTGCCATCGGAAATCACGAAGATGATGCGGCGGCGTTCTTTGGGCCGAGTGGAGAGCTCTTTGGCCGCAGCCAGAATCGCGTCGTTGAGCGTGTGAATCTCCTTGGGCATGTCCAATTGCCCGATGGATTGTGTCGACTTGCCGGGCTGCAGGTTCGGGTCAGGGCAGTTGCCATTGATAGAAATGTTGCAGGCCGCGAACGGTCCATTGGTGACAGGCACAGAAGGGTCGCTGCCGGTGGCCTGCGCTAATGAAAGCACAGCGGGCAGGCGGGCGCTCTGCGCACCGGTGAAGCCGGTCCATTCCTTTGCGCCGTTGGTGTAAGTGAAGACGGCGGCCTCGTCATAGGGAGCGAGCGAGCCCTGAATGGAGCCCATGGAACGGTTCACCTCGTCCATGACGTTCGAGGGCAGAGTCTGATCGATGACGAAGGCGATGGAGAGCGGAGTCGGATCGACGCTGAACACGCGTAACGGCTCGCGCGTGTTGTTTTCATAGACGCTGAAGTCGCGCCAGGTGAGGCCGGAAACGAGATTGCCTTTGGAGTCCTTGACCGTGACCGGAACCTGGACGAAGTTGACCTGGACACGGAACGTCGCAACTGCGCCGCTGCCCTGTTCGGGTGGAACCGCCTGCGGCTGTTGCGGCGGCTCGGTGGGAGCAGGCTGAGGTGGCTGCTCAGGCGGCTGATCGGGAGTGGCCGGCGTGAAAACTGAATCCGGGGTTGTGGGAGCTTCGCCGGCACCGGAGCCGGGAGTGATTGCGCCGGCGCCGGGAAGCGGCGGCGGAGCCTGCGGGGTGGGCGCGTCGGGGACCGAAGCAGGTTGCTGCTGGGCAAGAACGGCTGAAGCCAGCACCAGGCCTATACTCAGAATTCCGACCGGCGCAATGGCGCGTAGAACCTTCACCGCAGACGTATCCCCCTCAAAAACATTGGATGCGCGCGGGCGATGCCGGTGGCGCGCAAGCTTCTGTGGCTGCACTTGTCAGAGTATCAGACGCGCGAGAGGCGGACAGGTCGCAGTGGGGGCGGTCGCGACCTGGTCGCGCGGGCTCCGCGTTTCGGGCGGCCGTACGGTGCCAAGGCCGCGATATGCTCTCTTAGGAGTTGAGTTTTCGTCTAACGGAGCATCATGCGAATGGTGAGTGCCTGCAGGGCGTTGCGAATGAGACCGATGGGGACGGCCGCGTTGCTGGTTGGGTTGGCGGTTGCGCCGGTAATCGGATGGGCCCAGCTTGCGCCTTCGCCCGACGCCCCGCCTGTGAGTACAGCGCCCGCTCCCCCGCCGGACGAAACGCCGATGGAAAACCTGAAGGTGCAGGTGAACCTGGTGGATCTGTTTTTCACGGTGAGGGACAAGAATGGAGACATCGTTCCGCACCTGACGCGCAACGAATGTAGCGTAGCGGAAGACAAGACGCCGCAGACGTTCAAGAGCTTTACGGCCGAGACCGACCTGCCGCTCACATTGGGAATCCTGCTCGACACTTCTGGCAGCCAGCAGCGGCTTCTGCCGTTGGAGCAGCAGGCCGGCAGCCAGTTTTTACAGCAGGTTTTGCGCAAACAGGATGAAGCGTTTTTGGCCACATTCGATGTGAATGTTGACCTGCTGCAGGACTTTACGAACAGCCCGCACCTGCTGGCGCGGGCTATGGAAAAAGCACAGATCAACGATGCCGGCGGCAACGGCGGAGGCATTCCGGGGCTGGGCGGAGGCCCGGTTCCGATCTCGAATCCCAAGGGCACGTTGCTCTACGACGCGATCTGGGAGTCCGCCAGCCGGAAGCTCGACCAGGAGACGGGACGAAAGGCGCTGATTATTCTGACCGACGGCGAAGACGAGGGCAGCGATCACAAAATCGGCGACGCGATTGCCGCGGCAGAAAGACACAATGTGATTGTTTACGTGATTCTGATTGCCGATCGGGAGATTTATTGGAGCCAGGGCGAGGGATACTACGGCTATTCGCCGGCGAAAAAGATTTCCGACGAAACCGGCGGACGGGTGATCGATGTTGGCAACAACGGCGCCAAACTGCAGGCCGCATTCGAGGAAATTGAAGCCGAGCTTCGCACGCAGTATGTGGCGAGCTATACGCCAACCAATACAAAAACCGACGGGACGTTCCGGCACATCTCGCTCGAGTGCAAGGGCGACAACGGGGATAATTTGAAGGTTTCAGTGCGCAAAGGGTATTACGCGCCGTCGTCGGAGTACCAGTGACGCTTTGAGCCGATCGACGATCGCGCGGCGCCGGTTGCGCGGGGCTCCGAAACAGCCAAAGAGGATCCGGATGAGAGTTGCGATCACGACGGCGGTTGTGGCGACGATGCTGGCGGGTATTTCAGCGGCTGCGCAACAGGACAATGACGGAGCTCCGGCCAACGACCAGGGAAAAGTGACGTACGCCGCAACGGCGGGCGGTTATGGGGACCTTGCGGCGTCGCACGCCTACGAGATGAGCGTGGTGACGTGCGAACTGGATGGAAAGCTCGACTCAAGGACCGCGAAGGTCGGTGATCGAGTTGTGATGAAGACCGCGGATAAAGTGATCACGGCTGACGGAACACAGATCCCAAGGGGAACGCTGTTTTTGGGACATGTGACGGAAGTGGGGCCATACGATCCGGATCGCGGGCCGGGGCGCATCGCGATCGCGCTCGACCAGGCGGAACTGAAGAAGGGGCAGAACATCGCGATCTACACGTTGATTCGAAATTTGAGACCGGCGCGGGCGATGAACTCGATGCCGGGCAGCGACAACAGCGTGATTGGAATGCCGGTATCGATGGGCGCGCAGGTGAATGGCGGAAGGATGAGTCCTGACTACGGGACCGTTGCCACGGCGAGCGAAACCGGCGCCGTGGCCAACCGCGCGGACCGAAATGGCGAGGATAGCGCCGTCGAAAGAAGCCGTGCGGACACAGGTTCGGGAGGGATTGAGCCGGTTGTGCAAACGAACAGCGGCGTGGGCGCGACGATGGGCGCGCATGAGCTGGCAGCGGCGCGGGCCGTGCCGCACCCGACAAATTACCCGGGCGTGATGCTGGCGGGAAACAGCACGTCGTCCGGGGTGCTGCTGGCTCCGGTTGCCGACATCCATTTCGATAGCGGGACGATGTTCTTGGTGGGTGTGGCGCGGTGAGAGGCGGCTCGTGAGTCGTGATTCGTGGACCGTGGTTCGCGGGTCGTGAGTCGCGGGTCGTGGATAGCGGCGGCGAAATCCGGATCGCGATTGGACGCAGGGGATTTAGGTCGTTGGGGTGTCTAACGGACAACCCTGGCGTAACGGCGGGGCGATGTCCGATTTCCGTACAGTTGGTTACCGAAGGTGCGCGACCCCGTAATCTGGCGCGGTTAATGGCGCTTCGTTAGTATCGGCAGCGTTAGAAAAAACTTGAGGCCGGTTGGCGAAATCATTTGGCCGCAGGGAACTCGCTCCGAGGTGATGACGATGGCTGCACAGATCGCTGCACAGGAAGGCTTTGAAATCAGTCCGCGGTTTCGTCAGATCCTGGAGGAGCGCATTGCGAGGCTGGAACGCGACGCGACGCATGACGAAGCGCAAATGGACCAACTGAATGATATCGATCATATTCGGCGGCAGATGCGGCTGGTGAGCGTACAGAGGGCGGAAGCGCTGCGCATGCGGATCTTTTTGGATCGTGCGAGCAGCAGGCAGCAGCGGCCGATGATTGAGTTCTGAAAACAGGGGTCAGTGATCGTGGGTCGCGGGTCGCGGCAGGCGCCGGCTTGAGCGGCGATCGAAATTCCTCTCTGGAAATCGTGAGCGCGCGTCGCGCGCAAAGCAATTCGTAATCAACGGGCCATCGCAAATCCACAGATGAGCTCGTTTCCACAAGCATGCACAATCCAAGTTCGTCGTACACTTAGGCACTTCAAAGGAGTGCGTTAGTTGCCGACGCTCGACTATTCCATCGTGGATGTTTTCACTCGCGAGCCGCTCAAGGGCAACCCGCTGGCGGTGGTGATGAACACGTGCGGCCTGGGGACGGAGCAGATGCAGAGGATCGCGCGCGAGTTCAATCTTTCAGAGACGACGTTTGTTGAGCGCAGAGCGGAGGCGATCGAGCGAGCGGAAGGCGTGCGGGTGCGGATTTTTACCACGCAGGAGGAGCTGCAGTTTGCGGGACATCCCACGCTGGGAACGGCGAGCGTGCTGAAGATGCTGGCCTCGGAGACGCTACGAGGCGACACGGTGACGCTGGCCGAGAATGTGGGGCCGATCCCGGTGCGCTTTGAAGATCGCGATGGTGAAGATGGCGGCGCGGCTGCGGGACTCGCTCCGGCGCTGTTCGCGGAGATGACGCAGCGCGATGCAGAGTTTGGCGCGGAGCTCGATCGAGCCGAGGTGGCGCGGCTTGCGGGATTGAATGCGGACGATGTGGATGCGGCGCTGACGCCGCAGGTCGTGTCGACGGGGACGCCGTTCGCGATTGTCGTGTTGCGGTCAGTGGAGGCGCTTGGGCGGCTGAAGGTGAATCACGACGCGGCGACGGAGTGGCTGCGCGAGCGCGGAGCAAGATGGTTCTATTTCCTGGCCCCTGCTCTCAACCAAAACCAGGAGAACATTGCGCGTGCGACAGATGCAGAACAAAGCCAGAAAAAAACGAAGTGCTGGAGGGCGAGGATGCAGTTTTACGGGGCGGAAGATCCGGCGACGGGTTCGGCGGCGGGATGCGCCATCGCGTATCTTGTTGCGCGCGGCGCCGTGCCTGAAGCAACGCGCGTGCATGTGCAGCAAGGTGTCGAGATGGGACGGCCGAGCGATCTGTTTTTGTCGGCGCGAAAAGAATCGGCGAGGGTCACCGATGTGCGCGTTGCGGGCAGCACAGTTCTTGTTGCAAACGGGCGGCTTTTCCTGCCGTGATGCACATGGTTTCAACAGATATTCATCTTCGCAAGTGATGTGATGTGTAGCTGCTACGGGTTTTCCACTTGTTTCAATCGGATTTTCAATGGCATCTTCGCTTCAGTTTCCCTCTTTTCACGATTCGCCGATGCCCGTACTGTTTCGATTCGTAGCAGACATTTCCCAAGCGCGTCAGAGTGGAATTTGACTGACGCACTAAACCGCTGAGCACTCGACCGCGAAGCAAGACCAGGGCGTTGAGGATCTCGGGCCGGTGACCTGCGCGCGCGTGCACTCGAAGGTGCGTGTCGCAGGCCTACGGAGCCATGCCGATTCGCGACGCCAGCCAGCCTTGTTGCCGCCCACCGGGCCAGATTTTTTCTGCTGTAACTTGCACCCGCGTATCCCGCGGGAAATTGTTGCCTTGTAGTGCGTGCCTGAAATTGCAATAGGAGTGAACCCCATACCATGCGTCCGAAGAAAGTGATTCTCTGTGTAGACGACAACGAGCAAGAGCTCTCCGTGCTCAAGTTCATGCTGGAAACGAATGGCTACCGTGTGCTGCCGGCGCTAAGCGGCCAGGAGGCGATCACGGCGTTTTCTGCCGCGCCGCAAATTGACCTAGTGCTGGCGGACACGAACATGCCGCAAATGAACGGATTTCAACTGGCGGAGCGGCTGAAGCGCATGCGATCGCACGTGCCGATGCTTCTGCTTGCCGACGCGCCGGCCGCGGGCGGCGAAATCCATGTGGCCGATGCGGTGATGGCGCGAAAGAACTGTACATCTTTCGAATTGCTGGAGCGCGTGAAGCTGATGAGCGCCCGCAAGCGAGGGCCGCGCAAGGGCGCGCACCGCGTTGCGCAGGAGGCGGCGCTGGCTGCGACGGCGTGAGAAAGGCGGGGCCTAGGGACATAGGGATGTAGAGCTCGCTGCATCAATAGCCTGGGTCGATGGAAAAGCTTCCTTTAGGGGCCAAAGCCCCAATGTTCATGCGTCTCTCGCGGCACGATTGAAGTCGTGCCCCTTCAAAGCCGCAGGCCAAAGTGGTTTTTACGTAGCCCGTAAGGCCCGCATGTTTATGCGCGGCACGACTAAAGTCGTGCCCCTTCAAATCGGCGGGCCCACGCGCTGAGTGGGCTCTCTGGCCATGCGCCTTCAAATCAGGATTGATGCGATCCGTTCTATGTCCCTGCGCCCCTATGTCCCTACTCCCCTGCTTTTACCCCCTTGACGACGATGCAGGGGTTTCAGCATACTCGCCATCTATGGCGGTTGGCTGCCGGTTGGGTGCGCCTCCGGTGAAAGCAGGGTCGTATGGACCTGATTCTTTTACGTCTTCTTTTTGTACTGTTACTTGCCGCGGTTTGTTACTTCCTTCGGCCCTTTGGACTGGCCACCGGCTGGGAAGGCGCGATCGTGGGGGCGGCCGCGGCGGGCGCGGTCATCGTTTTTGAAGTACGCGTGAGGGCGCTGACGCTGCGGCGGCTAATCGGCGCCGTCGTGGGCAGCGTGCTCGGCATTGTTGGCGCGGCGCTGTTTTGCCTGGTGCTGCGGTCGGCTCCGCTTTCAAGCTCGAACTCCGCGGTGCTGCAGATCTTCGTGCTTTTCCTGATGACCTATGTGGGCCTGCTGGTGGGGGCGAGCAAGGGCGACCTGCTGAATCCCGCGGCGCTCGGCATGGTCTTCTCCGGCGACAAGCCGACGCGGCGCACGGCAAAAGTGCTGGACACGAGCGTCATTATCGACGGGCGCATTGCGGATATCGCGGAAGCGGGGTTTATCGACGGGACGCTGGTGGTTCCGGAGTTTGTGCTGCGCGAGCTGCAGGTGGTGGCCGACTCCACCGACGGATCGAAGCGACAGCGCGGGCGGCGCGGGCTGGATATGTTGCAGCGCATGCAGTCGAACGCGAAGATCCAGGTGCAGATCGTGCCCGACGATTTCCCGTCGATCCGCGAAGTGGACCTGAAGCTGCTGGAGCTGGCGAAGAAGTGGGAAGCCAAGGTGGTGACCAACGACTTTAATCTGAACAAGGTTGCGCACCTGCACCACGTTGACGTGCTGAACATTAACGACCTGGCGAATGCGGTGAAGCCGGTCGTGCTGCCGGGCGAACGCATGAGCGTGGTGATTTTGAAAGAAGGCAAGGAGTACAACCAGGGCGTGGGCTACCTGGACGACGGCACGATGGTGGTGGTGGATCACGCGCGCAAGCTGATCGGGCGCTCGGTTGGGATATCGGTGACGAGCGTGCTGCAGACCGCGAGCGGCAAAATGATCTTTGGCAAGATGGATGAGAATGGCAAGCCGGCGGTTCTGGAGACGACATGAAAAGCAACGTGCAAGTTTTCACATTCGTCACCGAGCGGCCTGCAGCTTGCAACTGCCCCAAGCGGGATTGTCCGCGGCACGGCGACTGCGAACGATGCAGAGATTATCATCTGCTTTCGAAGCGGCAGCGGTCCCCTTATTGCGAGCGCAAGCCGGGGTGGTTGAAGCGGGTATTTGGGGCAAGGGTGGGGCGATAGCGGCGGCGCGTTCTCGTTGTGACCCAGGGGACAACCGTAGATCTTTCTCAGGTCCAGGCCGGATCAGATTGCCTATTGAAGAAGTGCTTTCCCACTCATCCCGCAAAAAGCGCGGGATAAATGGGCCACAATGCCGGTTGACTGCTTTGAGGGAATGAGTCGGCGCGCGTCCGTCCTTTTATCTTCGCCCCGCGTGCTTTGCTGTTTGTTACATTGAGATTGCATGAGCGGAAAAGAAGCGGGGACGACGCGGCTGGAGGCATTCTCCGATGGCGTGATCGCCGTCATCATCACGGTGCTGGTGCTTGAGCTGAAGGTGCCCGCGACCGATGGTGTTGCAGGCCTCGTTGCGGTGCTGCCGACGATCCTTCTCTATCTGCTGACGTTTGTGCAGATCGGGATTTACTGGGTGAACCACCACTACCTGGTTGACGAAGCCCACACCGTGACACATGGGATGTTCTGGGCGAACCTGATTTTTCTTTTCTTTCTCTCGCTTTTCCCATTCGCGATGGAGTGGATTGGCCTGAGAGGACTGTCGTCGTTCACGGCCGCGATGTACGCAGTGGTCAGCATCTTTCCCGGGCTTGGTTACATGGCGCTGTGGACGCAGATACGGTCGACGGGGAGGGCTTCGTCCGAGATCAGCTGGGGCAAGCAGGTGGCCTCGATTGTGCTTTACGCGGCGGCGGTGGCTGCGGCGTGGTACCGGCCGTGGGCATCGATGGCGCTGATTGCGGTTGTAGCGGTGCTGTGGGTGTTGCCGCCGAAGTTCAAAGTGCGCAGAGGGTGAGTTATTTCTCTGAGGGCGCCGGTTGCAGGCGGGCGATGAGTCGCCGCTTGGCTTCCGGCCATTCGGAGGCGAGGATGGAATAGCGCCAGGAATCGCGAGCGGTGAAGTCCGAAGCCATGCGATGGGCGCGGAGCACGCCTTCGAGTTTTCCGCCGATGCGCTCGATGGCTTTTTGAGATCGCTGGTTGCGCGCGTCGGTGTGCAGGCAGACACGGAGCATCTGCCAAACTTCAAACGCGTGCATGAGCATGAGCAGCTTGGCCTCAGTGTTTGCGGCGGTGCGAATGGCGGAGTGCGTGAGCCAGGTGTAGCCGATCTCGCAGACGTCGGGATTCTCGCGGCCGTGGCGGGGATGATTTGCGGGCCAGTCCCAGCGGGCAATATCAAAGAATCGCGTGGAGCCGATGATGGCGCCATCGGCGATGCGCACGGTGGCGAACGGCTCCGCCGTGCCAGCTTTTCGCCAGGAAACTGCTGTATCGATATAGCGGAGAACTGCGTCGCGGCCGATGGGGACGGCGCTCCACTGGTAGAGCGCGGGATCGCCCGAGGATGCGGCGACGAGGCCGTCGGCGTGGGCGGGCGACAAGGGCTCGAGACGAATGTGCGAGCCGGTGAGGGTTGGAGAATCGAAAGTCATGGCAGCTTGGAGTGCATCGGCAGAACGCAGAAAAAAATCCCTCAGCGGCTAAAGCCGGGATTAAATGGCAAATTCACGGCACAGCTAAAGCTGTGCCCCTTCAAACCGGCGAGCCGAGCAATCGTATCGCGCCTCAATATTTGGTGATTTTGGGGTCTATCTGGTCGGCCCAGGCGAGGATGCCGCCTGCGAGATTATTCACTTTGTTATAACCCTGCTGCACGAGGAATTCTGCAATGCGCTGCGAACGCGCGCCGGAGCGACACTGCACGACGATCTCGCGGTTGCGATCGATTTCAGAGAGTCGCCGCGGGACTTCGTTTTGCGGAATGAGCGTGCCGCCGATGTTGGCGATTTGATACTCGTAGGGCTCGCGGACGTCGAGGATCATGACGTCCTGGCCGGCGTCGAGGCGCCGCTTGAGCTCCTGCACTGTCATTTGCGGAATGCCGTTGGTCAATCTCTGCTCCTTAGGGTTCATTTTCCCGATGGCCGCACGCGGCAGCATCGAAGCGCCAGCCATGCGCAGCGAGCCACCGGAACTTTATTGTAGCGGGTTTGCTGGATTGGTTGGCGCAATGGCCCTACATGCGCCAAGCGGCTCTCAAGTTGACCTCGAGAGCCGCCAGCGGTGAATCAGGTTGAAAGAGGAAGCTATTGCGCGGGTTTTGCTGCGGGCTTGGCCGCGGGCTTTGCGGCGGACGCGGCATGCTTCGGCTTCCAGAAATCCGGAGCTTCCTTGACCCACTCATCCATGGGATAGCTTTGGACAGGATTGATGGCGAACAACTCCGAATCGACGCTTTCGACGCAGTCGGCTTCAAGTTCACGGAGCCTCTTCAGGCCGTCTTCGCCGAGAGCATCGTGGAATTTTTTGTCTTCGGCAAAGCCGGTGTCGATTTCAGCGAGCGACTTGTCGGCGCTGAAGGCTACGTAATCGTCCTCGCCGCCATAGGCAAGCTCGTAAGTGGCCCAGTGAGCGCTGGTGCCCGCCCTCTTGTGCGCTTCAATGACCATGCTCACGAGCTCGTGCCACTCCTTGCCTTTGCCGGACTTGACGTGGAACGAAGTGATTTCGAAGTCGCGTGCCTGTGCGATGTCAACATCGGGCCGGTAGCTGAGGTCGTCGTCGAGTGTGAGGATGATCTGGTCCGTTGAACTGAGCAGGTCGCCGTCGGCGATGGTGTCCCGATCGGCTGCGGCGGCGAGTGTGGCGTTTTTCATGAACGCGGTGTTGTCTTTGTCCATGGCGTCAAAAGACTCATAGCCGATGAGGTAGAGGGCGCGCGATTTGCCCGACATGGAGTTGAGGGCGATGTAGTGAGTGGGCCATTTAGCGGCGGCCATATCGGCCACGAATTTGCTTTCCGATTTGTCGTGCAGCGAGCCGCCCTTGCCGGGCTTGAGGAATTCGCGCTCGATGAGCAGAACCTTGGGAGGGTGGTGCATTTCCTGTGCCGCGGCGAACAGACTTCCACCGGCCGCGAGAGACAGCAAGAACAGAGCGGGGCGCGTGATCTTCATAATTTGGGAATCCTCCTTGATTTGCTCGGAGTTTCTGTGCGATTGGGGAAGGGGAACGGGAAGCGCAACGTCTCCAAGGAAGACGATTATGAAGCCCTGACCCGGACAGTGTAAAGAAGTTTTTGTTTTCCGATGGGATAGGGACGAGTGGCGGTGACGCGCTGAAGAAGAATCCGGTCGTGGGTCAGTTTGAAAACTTCTCAGTCCACAGCCGATCCAACGCAAGTTGGATACCATGGCTTTCTTTCTTCATTTGCTCAAGTTGAAGAAGGATCGTTTCTCGTTCATCAGGCGCAATGCCGGGCCTGCTGAGTTCAGCTTCGAGAGAGACGAACGAATTCCAGCACCGCGTCAGCTGGGCTTTAAGGGAATTGATCTTGGACTCGTAGGCGTCAGACTCCAAGGCTGACCTCCTCAGCTTCGCGCGGGCCTGATCTCTTGCCGGCGGCAGGCTTCTTGCTCTATCTGGTCCCCGCCGAACCAGCGAGCGCTGAGTGAACTATACAGCGGAAGCCAGTGGACTCTGCGGTTTAAATCATTGGATCTCTTCTTATGTGGTCCGCGTTTCCTGGCTCGCGGTTCCCGAGCAGCGCAACCAACTCACGTTGGCCCACTGTCGAGAATCCAGACGAAAGGCATTGGCGGTCGGCATCGGCTATTCTGCAATGTAGGCAGTCGCGATGAAAAAACATTCAAATCACCCGAATTTTGACCAGACGCTGGAGTTGTTGCGCACACATTCCTTTGAGGTGACGCCCTACGCGGGCTTGGCCGGAGGGATGATGGTGACCAAGCATGGAGTGGGGGCGGTTCTGGTGGCGGCGCGCCGGGCCGAGGATGCGGAGACGGGAGCGGCTGTGTACGCGGTGAGCCCGGGAGTGCTGGTAAAGGGCGAAGTGTCTCGATTGCTCGATCGGGGCTACCAGAAGTTTCTTAAGACTTCCCAATACGAGTTGCCAGCGACGGCCCAGCAATTGCAGGCAATCCACTCATTCAGCGAGGAACTGACCCAGTTGATTGGGGCGGTCAGCTTATATAACGAGTCGCTGGGGACGACGAGCGACGTATATCGTTACGACCGGCTGATGGGGCGAGGGCCCGCGGATCGAGCGCCTGAAGAACCATGGGATCCGGCGCCGGAGTTGACCGAGGGGCACTGACCTTGGGCATGAGCCGGGGCCACCGGATGGCAGGCACTGACCGGCGGCCATCGCCCGAGGGGACCGCGACGGGCCGCGACCTCCGCTGAACGGTTGAGCGGAGCGTGCCGTGGGCGACTGGAAAGACAGGGGCGGGTTTGCGGCGCCACCAGACCGCCGTTCCGATCCGCGCTACCAGGTCGACGAAGAATCCGTGGTGCTCTTTGTTGGGTATGGTGCGCCGCTCCAGGCTCGTCTTGTGGACTTGAGCCAGGAAGGTTGCCGTCTGCGCACCGCAGAGCCGGTGAATGCGCGCTCGCGACTTCCCGTGGAAGTGTTCTTCAAAGTGAATGGCGCCAGCTTCCGTTTTCGCGGCGTGCTGCAGTGGACCGACGGGAAACAGGTGCTGGGGATTCGCTTTGTGAATATGGTTCCGCAGCGCATGGTGGAGCTGGCGAAAGTGATTTGCTCGATGGAGGGATCGGCTGAAACGACCGCGGGGTTGGAGCTGCTGGCCGAGCCACGAGGGATGACGCAGGCTCCGCTTGAGCCGCCGGCCGAATCGCAACCCGCGCGAAAATCCGTGGGCCGCGAGCGGCGCCAGCAGGCGCGGTTCGAAGTCGACACCAGCGCGACGATTTTCCTGGTTCATGTTGCGTCGAATCTGCGTGGGCGGATTTTGGACCTGAGCCTGAACGGCTGCCGCATCCGCACCGATGAACGATTCCCGGTGGGCATTTATACGCGCGTGGAGACGGAGTTCCGGCTGGAAGGGTTGCCGTTCCGGCTCGGCGGAGTGATCCAATCGATCCACGATCGCAATACGGTGGGGATTCGCTTTTTGGATATGAGCCTGCGCAAGCGCGAGCAGGTGCTGGAGCTGATTGGCGAAATCGAAGAGATGCGCGCGGTGCAAGGCATCGCCGCCGAAGATCACTCGGCCTGAGGGCGAAGCATTCAGATGGGGCCGCGCGGATGCGGATCAGCGTTCCTGCGCGATGGCCGCGGGCACCGTGGCTGAATCGACCTCAATGTAGTCGAGATCGGCGGGGTCGCCCGGGTCGGGCGCGCCTTCGATGGTCAACGTGTCGCCGGGCTTCAACTCGATGCCGTGGCCGTCGGGGCCGCGCGCGGTATAGCGCGTTGAGTTGTCGCCGTTGGGACGGCGCGATGGGAATTCTGCATTGGCAGCCCATGAGATGAGCTCCGTTCCATTGACGGCGAGCGTGAAGTGCGCGACGCCGCCTGCAAGATCGAAATACTGGACGGCAATGTCGAAGCGGCCGGGCTTTCCGTTATAGGTCCACGTTGCGGTGCAGGTTTTTTGCGCGGCCGGATCGCATGAGACGGCTTTGCCGCCGGAGGCATCTTCCCACGGCGTGACGTCGATGACTTTGTATCCAGTGGGGCGCGCGTCTTCCGCTTCAAGGCGGCCGGGATAGTGGCCGGCGCGTCCGAGAGCATCGGGAATACCGGTCTCCTTGAGGAAGTACTGCACGATAGCATCGCGCCAGACGATGGCGTGGCCGGCCTGATACTCGAGGCGCGCGATCTCGTCGTTGTAAAGTGAGGGATCGATTTTTCCTTTGAGCGTCTGCCATTCCTCGCCCAACTCGGCAGCTTCGGCGGCGCCTTTGTAATGGCTGTCGTAGACGTATTGAATGACGGTTTTGCCGTCGTGGAGCTTGTAGGTCCAAGGAACGTGATGGAAGAAGAGGAGGAATTTGTCGGGCGTGGTGGCGAGCGACTCGTAGAGCTCCGCGACTGCGGGCGGGTATTGGCCGATGTATCCGGTTCCTGTGGCGACGGTGCGGTCCATGCCGATGCCTTTGGCGTCGTCGCGGTGCCACTGGCCCCAGCCGTTGCGCTCGCTGGATTCGATGTTGGGTCCATAGTGGCTGCCGGTAATGTCGGTAAGCGTTTGCGTGCCGAGGAAACCGGTGTAGTCAATGTAAGTGGGCCAGGACTGCATAAGCATCTTGTCGACGGTCGCGACGACGGAGGGATCGGCGCTTATGGTTTGCTTGGTCCATTCCGCGGCGATTTCGTCGGCGGAGAGATTGGGGTCCCAGGCGAGGCGGCCGAAGGCATAGAGATTTGCCAGCCCCAAGGGCGCGCCGAGCCAGTTGTCGCGGCCCACGCAGGAGACGCCAACCATGCCACCAAGCGGTTGGTGGAAGGTCTTGCCCTCGATGATGTCTTTTACCGGAGTCGAACGGTTTTCAGCGCGCAGATCGAAATCGAGTTTCTCTTTCCATAGCGGCGCGAGGTAGACGAGATGGCGCTGCTGGCCGAGATACTCCTGCGTGATTTGCAGTTCCATGGCCTCGTTGGTTTTGTTGAGGCCCGCGAAGAGCGGCGAGACCGGCTCTTCGGCCTGGAAATCGATGGGGCCGTATTTGATCTGGACGATGACGTTGGGCGCGAACTGGCCGTCGAGGGGATGAAAAATATCGTAGGCGGCGCGGGCGCGATCGGCCTTTATGTCGTTGTAGTCGAGATGATTGTTGTAGACGAAGGCGCGATAGAGAACGACGCCGCCGTGCGGCGCGAGAGCGCTGGCAAGAACGTTGGCGGCATCGGCTGGACTGCGGCCATAGCTTGCGGGGCCGGGCTGACCCTCGGAGTCGGCCTTGACGGTGACACCGGCGAGATCGGGGATCTGCTGATAAATCTCATCGAACTTCGCGGCCCACCAGGCTTTGACCGCGGGGTCGAGGGGGTCGAAGGTTTTGAGGCCGCCGACTTTTTGTGGGCTCGCGATGTCGACGCTGAGGGCGAGGCGCACGCCCCAAGGGCGCATGGCGTCGGCAATGCGCGCGAGGCCTTTGATCATGTCAGGCTCGAGGAACGGCGCCGCGTCGTTGACGTTGTTGACGTCGCAACCGTTGATGCCGACCGACGCGAGCAGGCGCGCGTAGGCTGTGGCTTCGCTGAGGTCTTCGCGAACTTTGCCGCCCTCAAAGAAGATCGATCGTCCATCGTAGCCGCGAGTGATGCTGCCGTCGAGATTGTCCCACTCGTCGACCCAGCGGATGGGCATGGCGGGGGCTTCGACGGCATCGAGATGAGAGAGGTCGGCGCCGGTGGCAATGCGGCGAAGAAGGGCGAACGCACCGAAGAGCGCGCCATGTTCGTTGGAGCCGGCGACGATGACGAGCGGCTGGCCGTGCCAGGTGGTCCGCTTGAGCCAGAACCCGTGGGGCGCGAGGTGTGCTGGAACGGCGAGGCCGGGAAACGCGGCACGGACTTCGTCGAGCGTGCCAACGACAGTTTGGCCAGCGGCCGGTTGTGTGCTGGTCGGTTTTGCGCCGATCATTGACGCGAGGCCGCGCTGGAGTTCCTCGGCCGCCGACTGTTCCAAGACGTTGGAGCCGATGGCGCGAACCGAATCGGGGACGGCAGCGTTATGCGCGCTTGCATAACGCAGCCATGCGGGCGGTTCCGTTTGAGCTTGGGCGAGCGATCCTGCGGCGATAAGGCCGACGAACAAAAATGCTGCAAGAAATTCAATGATCGGACTGTTTGCGATCCGCGTTTTGGCCACGTTTTGAACTCCCTAGAAAGTTCTACCATCTAACGGTAGTTATAGACTTGTAGCTCTGCGGTTTCAGGGAGGGTTCGACGAAGATGCCCGCAAGCATGCAGGCTGTTGTGAAGGCGAAGGCAGCGCCCGGCATTGAGCTGCGCGAAGTGCCGGTGCCCGCGCCCGGTCCCGGCGAGGTGCTGGTGCGCGTGGAGGCCGCGAGCGTTTGCGGAACCGATCTGCACATTTACAACTGGGATCCGTGGGCGAAGGGGCGCATTCATCCCCCGCTGATTCCCGGGCACGAGTTTGCGGGCGTCGTGGCGGGGCTGGGGCGCGGAGTGACGACCGTGCGCGAAGGCGACCTGGTAAGCGCGGAGATGCACGTGGCCTGCGGCAAGTGCCTGCAGTGCCGCACGGGGCTGGCCCATGTTTGCCAGCACGTGCGCATTCTGGGCGTGGATGCCGATGGCGCTTTCGCAAGCTACGCTGTGATTCCCGAATCGAATATCTGGAAGTTGTCGCCATCGATTCCGCGCGATTACGCTTCGCTGCTAGATCCGCTGGGAAACGCGGTGCATACCGTGCTGGCGGGGCCGATTGCGGCAAAGACAGTTGCGGTGACGGGCTGCGGGGCGATTGGGCTGTTTTCGATTGCAGTGGCCAAGGCGTGCGGCGCGGCGAGCGTGTTCGCCACGGAGGTGAATGCGCATCGCAGGAAAGTGGCGCTGGAGATGGGCGCGGACCTGGCGCTCAATCCGACGACCGATGAGGTGGAGAAGCGAATTCTGGAAGCGACGGGCGGGACGGGCGTCGATGTCTTGCTCGAAATGTCGGGGCATCCGGAAGCCATGCGGTTGGGATTCGCGCTGCTGCGCACGGGCGGCCGCGCGTCGCTCTTGGGGATTCCGTCGCGGCCGTTTGAGCTGGACTTTGCGCGCGACATCATCTTCAAGGGTGCGACTGTGCAGGGCATCAACGGCCGCAAGATGTTCGAGACGTGGTTCCAGATGGAGGCGCTGCTGGCGACGGGCAAGCTGAACCTGGAACCGGTGATCACGCATCGGCTGAAGCTGAGCGAGTTTGAGAAGGCGATGAAGCTGCTGCAATCGGGCGAGGCGATCAAGGTTGTGATGAGGCCGGAGGGATGAAGGCAGTTCAGAGTTCGTAGTTCGCAGTTCTTAGTGATCGGTGGTTAGTCGACGGGTTCATCCGGCCAGACGATTTCCGCGCGGCGAAGGCCGCGGACGGCGTTGGTGATGTAAATTGCGTCGGCGTGGCGGAGATCGTCGAGATGCAGAATGCGCTCTTCGATGTCGGGGCGCGTCGTGAGAAGATGGCGGCGATAGACGCCGGGAAGCAAACCACATGCGATGGGCGGAGTAAACCAGCGGCCGTCTTTCTCGATAAATAAATTACTGATTGCGCCTTCAGTGACCTCGCCGTGGAGGTTGAGGAAGAGGACGTCGTCGTAGCCTTGTTGCTGGGCCCGCGCAAACTCCGAAGCGTAGAGCGGGCGCTGGGTGGTCTTGTGGTAAAGCATTGCATCGGTGGGATCTGTGCGCGTGTTGCTCAGGATCACGCGGCCGATATATGAGGGATCGGACGGAGCGAGCTGCTCACTCGCGATCTCGACGCGGCCGTCGGCGTCCACCAGCAAGCGCACTTTGCGCGGCGCAGAACCGGCGGATAGTTGGCCGGCGAATGGGCGCACATGGTCTTCCAGCGCTGCGCGGACCGCATCGCGATCGCAGGAAAAACCAAAATAGTCGGCTGAGTCCTCGAGCCGGTCAAGATGCACCTCCAGAAGAGGGAAACTGCCAAGCGGGTTGTCGCCATCCCACAGCATTGTCTCAATGAGGAAAAGTTTGTCGGGCTGAGGGACGGCGGGGACCTGCGCGCTGATAGGGCTCGTTGATCGATGCGCGGGGCCGATGAGGAAGCTCGCCTTCAGCAGGCACTCGCGATACTCCTCGCGAGCGTCGGAGTCGATGACCACGCCGCTGCCCGCGCCAAAGACGCCGCGCTGGCCTTCAAGATCGAGAGTGCGAATGGCCACGTTGAAGACGGTTTGGCGCGGCGAGAAAAAACCGATAGCGCCGGTGTAGACGCCGCGCGGCGCTTGCTCAAGCTCGGCGATGAGCTGCATGGCTCGAACTTTGGGTGCGCCGGTGATGGAGCCGCAGGGAAAGAGGGCACGGAAGATGTCATAGAAGCGCGCGTCGGGGCGGAGCTCGGCGCTGACGGTGGAGGTCATTTGCCAGAGCGTGGGATAGCGTTCGACAGCGAAGAGATTTTCGGCGTGCACGGTGCCGAAGCGCGCGATGCGTCCTAGATCGTTGCGGACGAGGTCGACGATCATCAGATTCTCAGCGCGATTTTTGGGATCATTGGCGAGAGCGTGGGCGATTTCGCCGTCTTCGCGCGTGGTGCGGCCGCGACGCGCTGTTCCTTTCATGGGGCGCGTAACGATGCGGCGAGAGCCGGATTGCTCGTCGATACGAAAGAAGAGTTCCGGTGAAAACGAGAGAATGTGCCGACCGGGCTGGGCGTGAATGAAGGCGCCGTATTCGACGGGCTGGCGCAAGCGCAGCCGCGCGTAGTGCGCGGCGATGCTGCCCGCGAGTTCGACGCGAAAGGGAGCGGTGAAGTTGAGTTGATAGACGTCGCCCTCGCGGATCCACTGGTGAATGGCGGCGATACGCTCGGCGTAGGCGGATTCGGTGAGAGCGAAGTCGGCCTGGATTTCGGGATCGGGCTCGGGCGGTTGAGGCGAATTCTTGGCAGAATCGGCGCGAATCTTTTCCAGCCCCTGCGGTTCGCCGCCAACAAACTCGCCAGTCGCGTGATCGAAGACGTAGCTGCGATCGAAGATGCCGAACCAAGCGAGCGGGCGGGACGCGGGTGGGAGATTCGTCGCTGCTTTCAATTCCATTGATGACGGACTGTAGCCGGGGACCGAGGCTTTCGGCTCAAAACACGGGCCACACTCGTAGGTGAAGAACCCTGCTGCCAAGTGGCCGGCGGATATCGCGCTCTCGATTTCAGAAAAGAGCGGAGGAATTTCTGCGAGGGAATGCGCGGCGCAGATGCGGACGGGCGCCGTGAACAATTGCGTCCACGGCTTTCTATTGGTTTTGGAGGAGTTTTGTTGACCACCCTCAAGCAGAACCGTGGCCGGCGTGTGCTCCACCAGCGCGTAGACCTCCGCGGGAAGTGGATGCTGCCGCGTCATGCAGGCAGTTTAATTACGACCCGCCGGTAACGGTGAGGACGATGGTGGTGTTGTAGTTGATGGCGGCAACGCCGTTTGTGGATTGCGCAGTGATGGTGACGTTGTATGTCCCGTTGGGCGTGGCGGGATTCGGCGGCGGGCCGTGGTTTTTGTAGTAGTAGAGCGGATTGCAGGCGGTGGTTCCGAGCGACGTGACCAAGCCGACCAATGCCACCAGCGCCAGGCGCTGCAACCAGCGGCGGCGGCGCGCGCCCCATGCCAGGCCGCCCAGAGCGAACACTCCCGGCAGCAGAATGGCAAGCGCAACGGGGTGCCCTGCGCTACCTGGCGCGGCGGACCGCACAACTTTGCTCGAATTCTTTGCGGTGGTCTGCAACAGCATGGAGCTGACGGGCGGGCAAGCCGATGCCGGTGAGCCGGACGGACAGCTCGTCGGGGTGGTGGGCAGAATCTCGATCGACTCTGGTGTAAACGTGCAGGTTGCCAGGTCGGGAAGACCCGAACACGAGAGAGTGACGAACATGGGCGCGGTGAGGGCCGCGTTATCGACCGGCACGACGGTGACCGCGATGTTGCCTGAATTGCCGGCCGTAAGCGCGAGCGGCAGCGTGGAAGGCGCCACGGGCGTAAGCGCAAGGGTGAAGCCGGGGGTGGAGGCGGCCTGTGCGGTGGCTTCGGTTACGACCGATGAAGAGCCGAGATGCGATGTGTCGCCGGCATAAACGGCGCGCAGGTTGTGGTCCCCGCCCGCGAGCGAAAATACAGGCTCGGCAGTTCCCTGCGCGTTTAAAACGGCTTCGGCAAGCTCGCGATTGCCGTCTTCAATGGCGACGACGCCGGAGGCGGGCAGGCCATCGGCAGCGGTGACGGAAACAGAAGCAGAAACCTGCGTGAGGCCTTGCTGCTGGGTGGTTTTGACGGCCAGCGTGGTGTGGGTGACAATTTGTTGCGCTGCGGCGATGCGCGGCAGTGCGCACAATGCACAAGCTGCAACCAAACCCACCAGCCCGTTATGCCGCAAAACGCGGCAAAGTAATCTTCTAACTTGCACCCTGATCCAGCTCCCCGGAATAATTGCGCTTTCTTCCCCGCGCATCCCTTATGACTTTGTGCAAACCCTTATTGTATCTGGCCGGGGCGGACCCGGACCAACCAGCCCGACGAGATAAGGGTCAGAGATTGGACGGGCAAACCGGCGTTTGGAAAGACGACGGGCCAGCGGAAGGCGCGATGCCGCGGGCGCCTGCGCCGCGCTATGCTTTGTGCGTAGGTGCTTCGCCATGACAAACGCTCAACCCCGTTCTCAACTCGCTCACTTGACTAAGGTGCTGGAAGAACTGCGCGCTAAGGGAACGCACTTCAATCTGCGCGTGCTCGACGACCAGCAGGCGCCGGTGTGCCACTACGACGGCCGCGAGGTGATCAACCTGGCCAGCAACAATTACCTGGGACTGGCGAATCATCCCAAGCTGATTGAAGCGGCGATTGAGGCGACGCGGAAGTTCGGCGTGGGGTCGGGCGCGGTGCGGACGATTGCAGGAACGATGCGCATCCACATGGAGCTCGAAGAAAAGATTGCGCGCTTCAAGAATGTGGAAGCGTGCGTGGTGTTCCAGAGCGGATTCGCGGCCAACGCTGGCACGGTGAGCGCGATTTTGGGCAAGGACGATTTCATCTTGTCGGACGAGCTGAACCACGCCAGCATTATTGACGGAGCGCGGCTATCGCGGGCGACGATCAAGGTTTTTCGGCACAAGGATGTGGACCATTGCGAGGAGCGGCTGCGCGAGCTTGAAAAAGAGCCGGGGCACAAGCTGGTGATTACCGACGGCGTCTTCTCGATGGATGGCGACATCGGTCCGGTAGACAAGCTAGCGGCGCTGGCGGAGAAATACGGCGCCATCATGATGGTGGACGATGCGCACGCATCGGGCGTGCTGGGGCGTAACGGGCGTGGATCGGTGGATCATTTTGGGATGCACGGCAAAGTCGATGTGCAGGTGGGCACGCTGTCGAAGGCGATTGGCGCGCTGGGCGGGTACGTTTGCGGAACGAAGGACCTGATCGACTACCTTTACCATCGCGCGCGGCCGTTCTTGTTTTCGACGTCGCACCCGCCGAGTGTGGCGGCAACGTGCATTGCAGCGTTCGACATTCTGGAGCGCGAGCCGGAACGGATTCTGCGGCTGTGGGGAAACACGCGGTATTTTCAGGGTGAGTTGAAGCGCGCGGGGTTCAACATTGGCGGGCAGAATACGCCGGCGACGGAGACGCCGATTACGCCGATCATTGTAGGCGAGGGGCGGGCGGCGATGGAGTTCAGCAAGGCGCTGTTCGACGAGGGCGTGATGGCGACGGGGATCGCGTTCCCGACGGTACCGGAGGGCAAGGCGCGCATACGCGCGATCTTGACGAGCGAGCACACGCGCGCGCAGCTCGATCGGGCGCTGGAGACGATAGAGCGAGTGGCGAAGGGGATGGGGATTCTATAGAAAGACGGCAGAGTCGCCGTAGAATCGAAATCAATGATCGCTCACCTGCGCGGCAAGCTCATCCACAAACAGCCCGGCCAGGCCATTGTCGAGGCCGGTGGCGTTGGCTACGACGTTGCCATCTCCGTGCCTGCGTTTACGGCGCTGCCGGCGGTGGGCGCGGAGACCTCGCTGCACATTCACACGCAGGTTTCGGACAGCCAGATCGCTCTGTTCGGATTCGCTGACCGCGAAGAGAAGCGGCTGTTTGAGCGGCTGATCACGGTGAGCGGAGTGGGGCCGAAGCTGGCGATCAAGATTCTGAGCGGGCTGAATTCCGAGCGGGTGGTGCAGGCGATTCGCGGGCAGGATCATGCGCAGCTCACGCGGATTCCGGGCGTGGGCCGGAAGCTGGCCGAGCGGCTGGTGGTGGAGCTCAAAGACAAGCTCGACGATTTTGCGGTGGCTCCGGCGGCGCAGAGTGTTGCGGGGCCGGCGGTGGACGATGTGCTTTCGGCGCTGACGAACCTGGGCTATCAGCGCCCGGCGGCGGAGAAGGCCATCGAGCAGACGATCGCCAAAGATCAGGCGCTGGCCGGCGATTTCGATGGGCTGTTCCGCGGGGCGCTGAAGGTGATCCGGTAGCGACGAAAGCAGCCTGATTCGCATCTGTAAGAGTGGGGTCAGCAATGCCAATCATAAGGAACTGTCCGTCCTGCGGAAGGCCGAATCGCATCCCCGCAAAGCACCTTGCCGACACCGGCCGATGCGGAGCTTGCAAAACATCGCTGCCGCCGATGGCTGAGCCTCTCGCGGCTGGTCCGGCTGAGTTTGACGAAATCGTCGGCACGAGCAAGGTTCCGGTGCTGGTGGATTTCTGGGCCGAGTGGTGCGGCCCTTGCCGTATGGCAGCACCCCACGTTGCTCAAGTGGCTCGCGAGCTGGCTGGTCGCGCCGTTGTGCTCAAGGTCGATACCGAGAAGTTTCCGGAGCTCGCCGCGCGATTCAAGGTGCAGGGCATTCCCAACTTCGCCGTATTCTCGAATGGGGAGCTGAAGTTTCAGCAGGCAGGCCTGGTGGATGCGAATACGATGAAGAGCTGGCTCGCGCGGGCAGCTTAGCGGGGAAGCTGCTCGATTCGCGAATGAAATCAGTCGCCGTGCGCAGACTATCAAGTGTGAAAATCTCGAAGCGAAGTTCGCGCTAAACTCCAGTAGTCATGGTTGCGAAATCCAAAGTAAAACCTTCCCCGGCCGCTGCTCTGTCATATTTTCGCCCCGAGGCGCTGACGTTTCTGCGCAATCTGGCCAAGCATAATGACCGCGCGTGGTTCCAGCCGCGCAAAGCGCAATTTGAGGCGGAGCTGAAAGAACCGATGCTGGCCGTGGTGCGCCGGATTACCGATGCGATGGTAGAGTTCGCGCCGAATCATGTGCGGCCGGCAGAGAAATCGCTGTTCAGGATTTATCGCGACACGCGCTTCTCGAACGACAAGCGGCCCTATAAAACGCACGTTGCGGCGTGGTGGACGCACACGGGTCTCGAGAAGACTTCCGGCGCGGGCTATTACTTTCACGTGAGCGCGAAGGAAGTCATCATCGCGGCGGGCTCCTACATGCCGGAGAAGGAGCAGCTGGCGGCGATTCGGTATTGGCTGCTGGAGCATCACGCGGAGTTCAGAAAGCTGCTGAAGCGGCCGGAGGTGAAGAAACTGTATGACGAATTCGAAGGCAACGCGCTGACACGGCCGCCGAAGGGTTTTCCGTGCGAACATCCGGGGATGGATCTGATTCGCTGCCGCCAGTGGGGATTGGCGGCGGAATTGCCGGCGAAGGCCGCGCTGAAAAAAGATTTGGCCGATGTGGTGATTCGCTACTTCAAGGTGGCGGCGCCGGTGGTGGATGCGCTGAACACGCCGATTGCGGCGACGCTTAAACAGCAGAAAAGGCCGTTGCTCTTTGGGCTGAGGTGACCCTCGATCGACGCCTCTGATAACGGCAAGCCCGCTATAAATGCGGGTTTCAGGGGCCTCGGCCCTCAAAAATGGGCAAAAATCGGCGTTTCATGCATAAAAACCCAAGAAAACTGTGGAAAAACCGTATTTTCCCATTGACTTTATCCCCACTCAAGCCGCATGGTAACCATCGGCAGGGTTCTTCGTAGCCGCATGAATACAGGGGTTTCACGCCAAGCAGAACAGTTTGCCCTTCCTCCATGCGGTGAGAATAAGTTGGCGGAAGCCCCACCAAACAGGCAGGCCCGGAGGGCTCGCCGAGAAGGAGAAATCAATGGCAGCAGGAATGACCAAGACGGCTTTGACGCGGCACCTGGCCGAGAAGCTCGAACTGACCAACAAGCAATCCGCAGCGTTCCTTGATCTGTTGGCGGAGACCGCCATCAAGGAGACGAAGAAGAATGGGGTATTCGTCATCCCCGGAATCGGCCGTTTGGTGAAGGCCGAGCGCAAGGCCCGCATGGGCCGCAACCCGCAGACGGGCGAGGCCATCAAGATCAAGGCCAAGACCGTGGTGAAGTTCCGCGTGGCGAAGTCGGCCAAGGACGTTATCGCGCCACCGAAGAAGTAGTATCCCTCCCCAGATCGACCACAAGAAGGGAGAGCCTTCGGGCTCTCCCTTTTCGTTTGTGCGGATTTCACGCTTCCGCGCAAGAGAGATTTTGAAGATCGGCGCGGGCTTCTCGCGTCAAATGATGCATGGCATCAGCAACCGCAACACCGGCCGCCCCGCCCACCTCGCAATCGCGCAATTCGTCAGTGATTCTTCTGCTGCGTTTGGAAGGGCTGGTTGTGGCTGCAGCCACGGGCATCCTTTTTGCGCGCACGGGCGTGAGCTGGTGGCTGTTCGCGGCGCTGTGGCTTGCGCCCGATCTGTCGATGCTGGGCTACCTGGCGGGCTCGTGCAGAGGCGCGCGTGTTTATAACGCATTCCACACTTACATCGGCCCAGGTGTGCTGGCGCTTTGCTCTCTATTGCCGGAAGCGCATATTGCGCTGGCGGTGGCGCTAATCTGGGCGAACCACATCGGCGTCGACCGGCTGCTGGGCTACGGATTGAAATACGGCGACGGATTTGGATTTACACATTTAGGGCGGATGGGAAAGCGGCAGGCGTGATCAGGCGGGATCGGGTTTGGGTTCGGCCGCGTCGGATTTTTTGCCCGGCATGAGCGCGCGCACGATGAGAAACGCGCCGAAGGCGATGAGGATTGAGCGCATCCAGTTGAGGTGGAACGGCCAATATGCGCCGGCAAATACGGCGGCCGACACCAACGTTGCAATCCAGGCTTTCATCAGGCCGCGCGCCACGAGCGAAGCGAGAAAGCTCCAGAAAATTCCTTCGAGCATGAGTTGCTGGTCATAAAACCATGCGAGAACGGCGAAGGTGACAAATGTGCCGATGGGCATGACCTCAGTGAAGAGCGCGGTGAGCCAGTGCGGCTGGTTGCCAGCTGGCGGCGGCGCGACGCGGAAGCGGGGAACGATACGCGGAACGGCGCGCAGATAGTCCTGGTAAGGCTGGCCGAGTTTGCCAGCGAGAAAAGCTTCTTCGCCGAGAACCAGGCGGACATAAAAGATGGCGATCAGGACGATGGTGAACAGCGCACCGGATGGCGTCATGATCAGCGAGATCGCCAGCATCATGAACCAGCCGCCCAGATAAAGTGGATTGCGCAAGTAGCGATAGGGGCCGTCGGCCATGACGGCGCCGGCCTGCATGTCGCCGTGGTGAACGGTGCTGTAGCCGAGATAAGCTGCGCCCCACACACGCAACACCGCCCCGAGGAGCGCTGCCAGCGCGCCGAGAATTATGACGACGGGTGCGGCCACGGTGAAAGTGGCCAGCCCGATCCGGCTCAATTCAAGCGGAAGCCATTCCAGCGCCGAGATGCGCCGCGCCCAGTCAAATGGCCCAACCCACGGCGCCCAAAATCCGAGAAAGACGATGACGATTTGAATGACCATCCGCAGGCGAAACTCGATGGCACTGGCGCGCATGTTTCTCTCCGAGGTGGGATTTGGTTTGAAGGCCAGGTCAAGGATACGCGCGAAGAGGGGTTCGATGGTTGATGCGCGTGGCTACTTCAGTTTCGTGATCGTGTAGCCCTCGGGGGCCTTCACCTCGAACTGGCTGTCGGTGACGTTGACGTTTTCGTGCACTTGCTCAAAACTCAGCACGATCTGAATCCCCTCTTGCGGGCGCTTGATGGTGACTTTAGCGGGATATTTGCCGGCGCTGAAGGTGGTGTAGTTGCTGTAGAAGATCTGCGTTTCGAGCACGCCGTTGGTGTCGTAGACATACTGATCGTAGGGCAGCATGTCGTCGCGATGGAAGGTGATGGTACGCGCGGGCAACAGCTCGCGGCCCTCCTTGTGGCGCATGATGCTCAGAACGTATTCCGGCTCCGCGTACAAGTGCTTCTTCGCCGCATCTTCAACCGTCTCAGTATCGCTGGCAACCATGTATTGGTCATCCGGGCCCAGACCCCGCACTGCAATCGCATCGAGGAAAAAATCCGGGCGCAGGTTTTCAAGTGGATTGGTGGATTTTTCGGTGACGCTGCCTGTGCCTTCGATGGCCGCGTTCTTTGAGGGAACGACGAGCGTGAATTCGTTGCCGTTGCTTCCCAAGTCGAAGATCATCACGCCGAAATAAGTTCCGCGCACGCGCAGCATTTTGGGTTTGCGCATGATAATGACGCCCCGACAGGATGGAAAATCCTTGGCGATGCCCTCGCCCGTTTTGGTTTCAGTGGCATAAATCTCCACGATCGCGGTGAGATTGTTCAGGGCATCCCAGCGCTGGTCAAGCTGCGCAACAAGCTGATCGGGTGTGAGTGTTTGCACGTTTGCGGGTGCAATGGGCACGGGCAACTTACGTTTGGTGGGGATGAAGTAAGAGCACCCTGAGAGCAGGAGCAGAACGGCCGGCGCGGCAATTCGGGGAAGGCGGGGGAGACGAGCATGCAACCTCATCGTTCACCCGCTTTCTTTTGCGCTTTGCGATAGTTGGCGACGTTGCGATTGTGCTCGTCGAGAGTTGCTGCGAAAAGAGAATGGCCCTGCGCGTCCAATCCGGCGGCGACAAAGTAGAGGTAGTTGGTTTTTGGCGGGTCGATGGCCGCGCGCAGCGACGGAATGCCCGGATTGCAGACAGGGCCGGGAGGAAGGCCTGCGTGCACGTAAGTGTTGTAGGGCGTGTTGCGCGTCAGGTCGCTTTCGTAGATCGTGCCGCGCCAAAGGCCGGCAAGCTCAAGCCCGTAAATGACCGAGGGATCGGTGTTGAGCGGCATTTTTTTGGTCAGTCGGTTTTCGAAGACGCTTGCGACAAGGGGACGCTCGGCATCCACAGCCGTTTCACGCTCCACAAGCGACGCGATGGTGACAACCTGCTGCACGTTCTGATTCAACCCCAATTGCGCGGCCGTTGTGCGGAAGCGCTTGACCATGGCGGCGACCATCTGGTCTGCCGTGATGGTCGGCGAAAAACGATAGGTGTCAGGAAACAGGAAGCCCTCCAGGCTTTTTGCGCCGGGATCCAGATCGGCGATCAGATCTGTGCGGCTGGTGGCCGCCGAGAAAAAGTCGTGCCGGGTGCCCAGGCCCGCCTGCTGCGCGCGCTCGGCAATATCGAAGATGTTAGACCCTTCAGGTACCGTAAGCGCGATGGTGTAGACGTCGCCCCGCGCGATCCGTGCATAAACCTCGGTGACAGGAACCGGATGATCGAAACGGTAGGTTCCGGCCTGCAGAGTTCCGTGCCGATAGTAGCGCATCAGGTCGAATCCGTAACGGCTGCGAACGATGCCGACCGATTCAAGTTTTTGGCCGATCCGCGTGGCGGAAGAGCCGGGCGCGATGGTGACGAATGTTTCTGCTTCGGGCCCATAGGGGGTGAAGATCAGCCAGGCGCCCGCGCCGGCAACCACGGCTGCAAGTAACAAGAAAACCAGCAAGATGCGCCCCGCGCCCGAGCCTTTCTTTTTGCCGCTGCTCCGTCTGCGCCCAGCCATCCTGCCGTCTTTGACCCTTCCTGCGAAAAAGGATTAGAACGCAAGGCACTGCGGGCGTTCCTCCGCTCCTTCGATTGTACCGGGGATCGAAACCGTCCCGCATCGGGAGTCAGATGCGCGAAAACCTCAGGGAGTCAAAAGCCTAACCGGGGCCGTAAGCTGGATTTGGAGCGGAGCAACGTGGAAGCTGACAAGCCAGCACGCTATCTTGGACTCGACGTAGGCAGCCGGCGCATCGGCGTGGCTGTGTCGGACGAGCTGGGGCTGACGGCGCAGCCGGTGCTGACGCTGGAAAGGCGCGGCAATCGGCGGGAAGACCTGCGGTCGCTGGCGCGGCTATGCCGGCGGTTCGGGGTGACGGGAATCGTGGTGGGGAATCCGCTGCACCTTTCGGGCGAAGCGAGCCCGCGGTCGGAGAAGACTCGGGCGTTCGCCGCCGAGCTCGGCGAGCTGACGGGGCTGCCGATTCACTTTTGGGACGAGCGGCTGACGACGCGCGAAGCGCACGAGATTTTGTATGAGGCGGGCCGGAAGCGGCAGACGCATGGCAAGGTGGTTGACCAGGTGGCGGCGGTGCTGATTTTGCAGGGGTTTCTAAATGTAAAACAGGGACCCAAGGACTTAGGGGCCTGAAGTCGAACGGCGTTCTTCTTCTATCGAAAGGTCAGAATCAGAGAGTTTTGCAGATTTGTTGCGTTTGCGGTGGAACACAATTGCCAAAACGATCAGCGCGGCAATTCCGCAGATGGTCAGCGAGGCGAGCCAAAATGAACCTCCGAGCTTCAGTTTCTTTAGCTCGGCCGCAGAGTGCCCGTTTGAAGGATCGAGCAACATCGCAAATCTGTAGCTGATGACAGCGAGATTGTTCTCACCATTTACTCGATAAGCCTCACCCAAACTATCGAAGGCGTTTGAAGAAACAGGGTGTTCAATCGCGTTGAGCTTAAAGATCGCGACTGCATCAGCCGCCCGCTTATCTCCATAGAGCAACTGGTACCCCAGCGTATTCAACTCGGATTCACCCAGATCGAAATCGCCGCTTCTCTTCAGAGTGCGGTATTGTTCGAGAGCCGCTCGAATCCCCGATTCGTGAATGATCTCGTATAGTTTCTCGGCGCCCGATTGCTTCGGCAGTACATACGGTCTATCCGCCAAGATGTTCTGGATCGCGGCGTTTATCTCCTGGCGCTTGCTGTTTCCTTTGTTGGTAAGGATGATGACGGCAACTTTGTCAACGAGCCGACGACTGATAAATGCTCTGAATCCAGCATTGCTCCCTGAGTGCCAGAGGTACTTACCGCCATCATCCTCCGCAACGTTCCACCCAAACCCATAGGTCAATGTGCCGTTCTGAACCTTGCCCGGCGTGAATGCTTCGGCCAATGTGGATTGACTCACCAGCTTGTCGGTGTAGAGCGCCTGGTCCCACTTGGACAGGTCATTGACAGTCGAATAGATGCCGCCGTCGCCTGGAATCGCAGTTGGACCGCCATCATCCGCTTGGCCAAATTGGCTGTAGCCAACGGCAGAGCCGGCGTTCTTCTTTGCAAGGCGGTCATATACGAAAGTGTTGATCATGCCCGCAGGTGCAAAGATCTCTCGCTCAAGGAAATCGCCAAATCGCATTCCGGAAACTCTGCCAACGACTATCCCGAGCAATGCGTATCCGGGATTGCTATATCGGTATGCCAAGCCAGGCTTCGCTAAGAGATCCTCCCTCTTGATGAGTGCCGCAATCAGGCCTTGCGGGTCCAGTCCCGAATCGTCGACTCCTAAATCGCCATAATCGGGAATGCCGGAGGTGTGGTTCAACAACTGCCTTAAGGTGATCTGGCTCAAGTGGGCTGAATGAGAGAACTCTGGAATGAACCTGGAAACGGGGTCGTCATAATTGAGCTTGCCTTGTTCGGCCAGGATCATGATCGCCATTGCCGTGAACTGCTTTGTGAGTGAGCCAATGTTCGATGAAGTGTCTGGGGTAAAGTTGGCACCCGTCTGGAAGTCCGCCTTTCCAAACCCTTTGCGGTAAATCACTTCTCCCCGCACTGCGACCAGGATGGCGCCGTTGAACTGACCTCGCTGGGACAGTGTCGTCATCAACTCGTCGATTTTCGCTGTTTCGCTGGCGCGCGCTGCGCCGGCCGCAATGCACCCGATCAATAGAAACGACAAAGCGATCGCTGCCCAAAGCAATTCCTTAGGCCGAGTCGGGGTGAACGCAATTCCCATCCTTCGAATGGCTACGTAAACCCGGCGCCAAGCGTTCCGAGAGGTAGGCTGACCTGGCCCAGCCGAAAGGCCGTGTCGCCTAGCAGAGGGTGAGTTTGAAAGGGCCTTGGTTCCGTGGCTGGAGCCAGTTCATTTCGCTGGACTTTAGGCACGGGCTAAAGCCCGAACCCTTCAAACTGAACAACTACGTGCCGCCAGGTTTCCACGGCACTGCCTTATAATGAAGGCTTAAGAACGTTGAATTCACGCGGCTGGAGCAGCCCCCTCCCCGCCACCGGAACGCGATGCCCGAACACATTAAAAAGAAGCTCCTCGAGGAGATTCAGCAGCTCGAGTATGAGCTCACCTCCGAGCTGCCCGCCGAGATCAAAAAGGCGCGGGCGCTGGGCGATTTGTCGGAGAATGCCGAGTACCACATGGCCAAGCAGCGGCAAGAGTTTGTGAACGCGCGGCTGGGCCAGCTGAAGAAGCGCATGGGTGAGCTTTCGCTGGTGAATCTCGCGAACATTCCCCACGACAAAGCCGGATTCGGATCGACGGTGGTGGTTTACGACTCGACCAAGGAGGAGGAGATTGAATACCGCCTGGTGACGAGCGAAGAGGCCGACGTTTCGAAGGGGCTGATTTCGACGACCTCGCCGATCGGCCGCGGGATCGTGGGCAAAAAGGTGGGCGACGTGGCCACGATTATGACGCCCAACGGCAAACGCGAACTGGAAATCTTGAAACTGACGACGATTCACGACGAAGCCGGCGAAGGCGCAGAAGAAGCCGGCCAAGAGAAGTAGCTAAAGAATTAAGCAAGGAAGCCCGAGAATGACCTGGACTAGCGCTTTTGGGCGTGCCTGCGGCTGGCTTTTAGACCGCATCGTGCATGGGCTGGCGCTCACACGCATCTCGCCCAACGCGCTCACCTTCATTGGGCTGATGATCAACATCGCGGCGGCGTTTCTGTTCGGCCATGCCAACTCCAACAACTCCGTGCGCATGTTCTTTTATGCGGGGCTGGTGATCTTCGGGGCGGGCATCTTCGACATGGTGGACGGGCGCGTGGCGCGACGCACCAACATGGTGACAGTCTTCGGCTCGTTCTTCGATTCGGTCATCGACCGCTACTCCGACGTGGTGCTGTTCATCGGGTTGCTGGTTTACTACGGGCGCATCAATCGCTTTCGTTACGTGGTGCTGGTGGCGTTTGTGATGTGCACGTCGCTGATGGTGAGCTACACGCGTGCGCGGGCGGAAGCGCTGATCGGGCAGTGCAAGGTGGGTTTTATGGAGCGGCCGGAGCGGATCGTGCTGATTCTGCTGGGTGCGCTGTTCAACCGCTGGGGCGTGATGGCTCCGGTGCTGTGGCTGCTGGCGGTGCTGTCGACGATCACCGTGATTCACCGCGTGGTTTACACCTACCAGAACACGAAGCATCTGGCGCCGTTGACGTAGAAGCAGCCGTCAGCCCTCAGCCCTCAGCCGCCAGGCTTGTGCGACGAAAGGCGGGCGCTCATTAAGCTCATCGATTCGTTGGTTGGCGTGAACGACTTGAAAGTTATCGCATGACAGAAAGCCTCCGGCTCCGGCACAATCGAGCTGAGGGCTGATGGCTAGAAGCTTGAAGCTGCACTTGCGCATCTGATCCACTATGAGCACAGAAAAAGCGACATTCGGGGCGGGATGTTTTTGGGGCGTGGAAGCTGCGTTTGCGGCGATCCCTGGAGTGACGGCGACGGCCGTGGGCTACGAGGGCGGATCGCTGGAGCGGCCGACTTACAAAGACGTGTGCACCGACCAGACCGGCCACGCAGAGGTGGTGGAGCTGGACTTCGATCCTGAAAAAGTGAGCTACGAAAAGCTGCTGGACGCGTTCTTCGAGCTGCACGATCCCACGACGCTCAACCGGCAGGGGCCGGATTGGGGCACGCAATATCGCTCGGCGATTTTCTTCCATTCTCCGGAGCAGGAGCGGCAGGCGCGCGCGAAGATTGAGCAGCTAACGGCCGATGGCCGCTACAAACCGAAGCGCATTGTGACGAAGGTAGAACCGGCGCAAACCTTCTGGCGCGCCGAGGAATATCACCAGAAGTATTTAGAGAAGCGCGGCCAGGCAAGCTGCCACATTTGAGTGCAGTTCGTGGGTCGTGATTCGTGGGTCGTGAACCGTGGTTCGCAGTTCTCAGTCGTTTAGATGAGTGCTGCTGCTCTCGTTTGGCGGGTCGGGGCTGAGACCGGCGGCCGAATCTTCCGGCGACTCCGCTTCATCTGGCTCGGCTTCCGATGTGGCATCTTCGCGGTCGGCGGGCTCGGCTCCCGCGGCGGCGGCAGCCGATGAAGCTCCGGGTTCGTCGACCCACATGCAGGCGATCCACCATACCAGTACGCAAAGGTAAGCCGCGTTGTTGCCGTGGATGAGCTTCTCGCGCAGGTCCATCACATGGTCGTACTCTGCCTGCGAGTGAACATGAGTGTACGTGCCGATGGCCTGCAGGCTGCCGCGCAGGATGAGCTGCGCGATTGACGCGGTGGAGAGGCCGATCATGATTTGCTGCGCATGGCTGCGCCACCCGGCGCCATAACGACGGCCCAGCAAGGTGACCAGAACGCCTAACTCGACGGTGAGAACGCTCGAGAACAGGATGCCCTTATCGACGGCCAGGTCCATGAGCCGAATGGTGGCAAGTTCCGAGCTTGCTGTGAGCGTTTTCCATGCCGGCCAGTGGCCCCAAAGCAAAAGAACCACCACACCGATGAGCAGGACCACCAGAGTGCCGACGGTCCATCCGATCTTCCCCAAGCCGCGAAACGAGCGCCGCGCCAATTCCACCAGGACGAGCAGGCCAATCAGCGTGTCGAGGTTCGAGAGCACCAGAAAAATTTCGGTGCCGGTGAAGCGCGGAAGCCGGCTCAGCAGCAGCTGCGTCGTGAGCAGCAGCACGGCCATCATGGCGATGCTGGTGGTGAACAAAGGAAAGCGCTGGGCCCGTTCGCGCCCCAGCAGTACGACGAGCAAAACCAGCAGGGCCGCAAAGGTGAGCGTCCAAAGAATCTGGGCCGTCGAGAAATCGAAGTTGAAGTGCATCGTGACCTTGATCGCGCGGAATGGTTCGGCCGCGCGCCCCCAACAAGTCTAAACGGGCGGGCCTGACATAATTCCATCATGCTGATTCTGGCTTCAGCTTCGCCGCGGCGCAGTGAACTGCTGACGCAAGCGGGGTACCGGTTCCGCGTGCATCCTGCGCACATCAATGAGGATCCTCGAGCGGGCGAGGAGCCGATCGCATACGTTACGCGGCTGGCGCGCGAAAAGGCGGAAGCAGTTCTTCGGGAGCTGACGCTGGCCGGAAAGCCGCCGGAAGGAAACAATCCGGAGAGCGAGCCCCTGACAGTCCTGGGTGCAGACACAACGGTGACTCTCGATGGCGAGATTCTGGCGAAGCCGACGGATGCGGCCGACGCCGGGCGTATGCTGCGGTTGCTCTCGGCGCGAACGCATCGCGTTATTACCGGCGTTGCCGTAGCGACGGCGACGAGGACTGAAGTGGCCGCAGAGGTGACGGCGGTGCGATTCGTCACGCTGTCCGACGCGGAAATCGCTGATTACGTTGCCAGTGGCGAGCCCATGGACAAGGCAGGCGCATACGCGATTCAAGGTCGCGCAGCGCGTTGGATTCCGCGCATTGAAGGCTGCTACTTCAACGTGATGGGACTGCCGCTGGCACTGGTGAGCTCGATGCTTGAGGCCTGCGGATAGGCCTGCCGATTGTGAAGTCTGACTCGTGCTCCACGCGCTCCGTTTGAGCTGAGTAAGCCCTTGAGTGAGAGCGATTTGTTAGCCATCGAGCCCAAAGTCGCGGGCCGTCGATTGGGGCATTCTGAAGGCCGAAACCTGCTGGCCGGTGGTTACTCCCGTTCCGCGGCTGAATGCCAACCCAGTTACTTTTTGTTGCGCGCGAATCGTTCCGGCGTAGAATGGTCGCACTTTAAAATCCAGGGCCAAACCCGATGACTAAATCGATTCTGCTTGGCAGCGCAGTTCTGCTTCTTGCCGCGGTTTCACCAGTCCTGATCCACGCACAATTCCAGCCGCCGAATCCCGATGAGCTGAAGATGACGGCCGATCCCGCAGCGCCGGGCGCAGACGCCGTCTACCTCGAAATCAGTGAAGTCTCGAACGATCCCGTCCACTATCGCAGCTATTACGAGCGGATCAAGGTGCTCACCGAGAAAGGGAAAGAACTGGCGACCGTCGAGATTCCTTACTTGAAAGGGGACAGCAAGATCGAATCCATCAAGGGCCGCACGATCCATTCCGATGGCACGATTGTCCCTCTGCAGGTGAAGCCCGAAGATCTTTTGATTGCCAAGTCAGGCGACAAGCAAGCCAACAAGAAGGTGTTTACGTTGCCGAGCGTCGAGGTCGGCAGCATTCTTGAATTCAGCTACGATCTGCAATACGACGACCACGAGTTCTCGTCTCCGTACTGGGATGTTCAAAAGCATTATTTTGTTCACAAGGAGCATTTTCAGTTCACGCCGTTCAAGGCCTTCATGCCGAGCGGCACGCCCGGCACCGACACCAGCATGGAGCTGATTGACGAACGTGGACGCGCCGCGACAACGCTGCTGTGGTGGCCGTTGCTGCCGAAGGGCAACAGCATCAAGACGAGCGTGAATGGCAGCTACAGTTTGGACATCACCGACGTGCCTGCCAGCCCGAAAGAAGACGATATGCCGCCCATCGAGAGTTTTCTTTATAAGGTGCGGTTCTATTACTGCTTCACGGATGACACGAACAAATTCTGGGCGGAAGAGGGCAAGCTGTGGGCGAAGGAAGTTGACAAATTTGCCGAACCCTCGGCGGAGATTCGCAGCGCAGTAGGCGGGCTCGTTGCCGCCGGCGACAGCGACCTTGACAAGGCAAAGAAGCTCTACGACGCGGTGCAGGCGCTCGATAATACCGACTACTCCCGCACAAAAAGCAGTTCGGAATTGAAAGAGCTAAAGATCAAGGCATCGAAGAATGCCGGCGACACGTGGACCCAGAAGAGCGGTTCCAGCGAAGACATCGCCATGCTTTACCTGGCGATGCTGCGCGCTGCCGGCCTTACAGCCTATCCGCTGAAGGTGGTCGATCGCGATCGGGCGCTCTTTGATCCCACATTCTTTAACATGGATCAGCTCGACTCAACGCTGGTGGGCCTGGTGACCGGGGGTAAGGAGATTCTTCTCGATCCCGGCGAAAAAATGTGCCCGTTTCAGACGGTAAGCTGGCGGCATTCGAGTGCCGGCGGCCTGTCAGAGAGCGACCAGGGAATCCAGTACTCGATCACTCCCCAGCAGCTCTACAAAGACAACATGACGAGTCGAATGGGCGATGTCTTCATCGACGCGCAGGGTGGAGTGACGGGGCGCATCAACATTGTGATGGTTGGCCAGGCGGCGCTCCACTGGCGGCAAAGGTCGTTGAGCGAGGACGAGAGCGAATTGAAGAAGGAGTTCGATCGCGAGGAGTTGGAGGGTGTGGTGCCGGAAGGCGTGGAGGCGCATGTCGACCACTTCCTTGGCACGAGCGATCCTTATTCGAACCTGATGGCCGTAGTGACATTGAAAGGCTCGGCGGGTGCAGTTACAGCCAAGCGGCTGATACTTCCCGGGTTTTTCCTTGAGACGCGCAGCCGTGTTCCCTTTGTCAAGGAGGAAAAGCGCGAGACTGGCGTGGACATGCACTACGGCCGCCGCGTAACCGACGAGATCACCTATCACCTGCCTGATGGGGCCACGGTTGAAGGCGCACCGCAGGATGCAAACATCGCGTGGCAGGGGCACGCGCTGCTGGTTGCGAAAAGCGCGTCGCAGCCCGGCCAGATCACGGTCGCGCAAACAATGTCGATCGGGTTCACATTCGCCAAGCCCGAGGAGTACCAGGATTTACGCGGGTTCTACCAGAAAGTTGCCGCGGCAGACCAGGCACAGCTGGTTGTCAGCTTGAATCCGTCTGCGCAGGCCGGGCCCACACCCTCCGCGCCCACAGGCCCGGTCGCTGTGGTGCATTGACGCGGATGCGCAGTCCGATCTCGAACGGGGTTGCAATTGCAGGATGTTGCGCGGTTATGGATTTGGAGCCGCGCGTTGGTTACTCCGGTTTGGCTGCCACGCTGCGAGCCGGTTACTTTTTGTCGCGGACGAAAGATTCCGGCGTAGAATGGTCGCACTTCAGAATCCAGGGCCAAACCCGATGACTAAATCGATTCTTCTTGGCAGCGCAGTTCTGCTTCTTGCCGCGGTTTCACCCGTTTCCATTCACGCACAATTCCAGCCGCCCAATCCAGACGAGCTGAAGATGACTGCCGATCCCGCAGCGCCGGGCGCGTCCGCGGTGTATCTCGAAGTGAAGGAGATGGAAAACGATCCTCTGCACTACGAGAGTTTTTACCAGAGGATCAAAGTGCTGACCGAAAAGGGCAAGGAGCTGGCCACGGTTGAGCTTCCCTATTTGCAAGGTAATTGGAAGGTCACCGACATCAAGGGCCGCACGATTCATCCGGATGGCACGATTATTCCGCTGGTCGGGAAGCCGGAAGACCTGTTGATTGCGAAGAGCGGCGATCGGCAGGCCAACAAGAAAGTCTTCACATTGCCGAGCGTCGAAGTCGGCAGCGTTCTGGAGTACTACTACGAGATTCATTATGACGATAACTGGTATTCGTCCCCAGATTGGAGAATCCAGCAACCGTATTTTGTTCACAAAGCACGCTACGAGTTTACGGCCAACACGGTCATTGAAATGGCCGACTCATATGGCCGGATCATCAGGCGTCTTTTGTGGTGGCCGCAGCTTCCTGCGGGCGTCTCGGTGGTAAATAGCGTTGGAGGAAAATTCACGCTTAACATGACGGACATTCCACCCCAGCCTGATGAAGAGTGGATGCCGCCGATCGATAGTCTGCTTTATCGCGTGGGCTTTTACTACACCGCGGCGACTGACAGCCACACCTTTTGGCTGGATGAGGTGAAGATCTGGTCAAAAGGCGTGGATCAGTTTGCCGAGCCATCGAAGTCTCTCAAAGATGCAGTGGCCGGTTTAATCGCTCCGACAGACAGCGATCTGGACAAGGCGAAGAAGTTGTACATCGCGGTGCAGGCTCTCGACAACACGGACTTCTCTCGCAGGAAGAGCGAGTCGGAGATGAAGCAACTGAAGGTCAAGGAGATCAAGAACGCGAAAGATACCTGGGAGCAAAAGAGCGGCTCGAGCGAAGACATCGCGATGCTTTACCTGGCGATGCTTCGCGCTGCAGGATTGACGGCCTATGCGGTCAAGGTTGTCGACCGCGACCGGAACCTCTTTGACGTAGCGTATCTGAGCCTCTATCAGCTTGACTCCACCCTGGTCGCATTGAGCACCGGAGGCAAAGAAATCCTGCTCGATCCCGGTGAGAAGATGTGCCCGTTCCAAACGGTGAGCTGGAAGCATTCAAGCGCGGGCGGAGTCGGCCAGAGCGCCCAGGGACCGTCCCTCATCTCGACCCCGGAACAGCAATACAAAGACAACGTCACCCAACGGATGGGCGACGTGTTCGTCGACGCACAAGGGGGAGTGACGGGGCGGATCAACATCGTGATGAACGGGCAGGCGGCGCTGCACTGGCGGCAAAGGGCGCTTGAAGAAGACGACAGTGAGTTGAAGAAGGAATTCGACAGCGAAGAGCTGGCAGGACGCACGCCCGAGGGTGTGGAAGCGCATGTGGACCATTTCCTCGGCTTGAACGACCCTTATGCGGACTTGATGGCCGTGGTCAGTGTGAATGGTGCACTGGGAACAGCCACGGCGAAGCGCATGATCGTTCCGGGTTTCTTTTTTGAAAGTCGACAAACGATTCCGTTTGTGAAGGAAGAAAAGCGCGTGATCCCGGTGGATATGCACTACGGGAGGCGCGTGACCGACGAGATCACCTACCACCTGCCCGACGGCGTGACCATGGAAGGCGGACTGCAGGACGGGACGATTGCCTGGCCCAACCACGCGGCGCTGATTGTGAAGAGCGTGTCGCAACCCGGCCAAATTACGGTTCGGCAAACGTTGCTGGTCGGGTTCACCCTTGCGAAGCCTGATGAGTACCAAGACCTGCGCGGGTTCTACCAAAAAGTGGCGGCGGCAGATCAGCAGCAGCTGGTGTTGAGCAAATCACCGGTGGTGGCGACCACGGCGACGGGAAAGGGGAACTGATGCGTAGAAGCAGCGGCACTTCTCGTTTTCTGATTGTCGCAGCGTGCTGTGGAATGATGCTCTTCGGCTCCAATTCTGCCGCGGGCAAAGACAAGGACAATTTGCTGCCGGAGTGGGCCGTGGATGCGGCGAAAACGCCGACTCCGGCCGGCGTGAAGGATGCGCCCACCGTGATTCTTTTCCGCGAGTACCTTGAAGCAGTTGATGCGCAGGGAAGAGCCGTAGAGCGCAAACGGCAGGCGATCAGGATTCTCCAGCCTCAGGCGCGCGACCAGGTTTGCGCCGTATGGTACGACGTGGATGAAAAGATCAATTACTTCAAGGCGTGGACGCTGGGAGCCGATGGCCGGCAATACCAGGCCAAGGACACAGATTTCTTCGACCACGGAGCCGGCGAGGAGGGTATCGTAACTCCGATTCTGCTCGACACCCATAAGGCGCGCGTCGTCCATCCTCCTGCCACGGACGTGGGCGCAACCGTCTTCTGCGAATCGGAAGAACTCCGGGCTCCCTGGGACCACGAAATGGATTGGGAGATCCAGGAAAGGGTCCCGTTCGCGCTTGAGGCGCTCGAGATCGATCTTCCACCGGGCCTCAATTTCTCCGAATCATGGCATCGCTTCCCGCCCGTAAAGCCCGTGGAGGTGGCGCCGAATCACTGGCGGTGGGAGATTAAAGATATGCCCGCCCTGGATCTTCGCGACGTGAAGGCGAGCCTGGAGCCGGAGGCGCTGGACGCACGGATGTACGTTGAGTGGGGCGATGCCGCGGTTGCCGGGGTTGAGAGCGAGTGGCATGCTCTGGGGCTCTGGTATACGAATATCGAGTCGCACCGCGCCGATCCTTCCCCCGAGATCACTGCGGAATCGCAGCAGCTGGTGGCGGGCGCCACCGACTTCTTCACCAAGCTCACCGACATTACCGAATATATCCAGAAGAATGTCCGCTACTTCGTGGTGGAACGCGGAATCGGGGGCTTCCAATCCCACTTCGCAGGCGACATCTTTCGCAATCGCTATGGAGACTGCAAAGACAAGACCACCTTGCTGATTTCCATGCTGCAGGCGGTGGGCATCCAGGCTGATTACGTTCTTGTAGATGATCGTCGCGGCGTGGTCGACCCTGAGGCGCCCTCTCTTTATGGCAACCACATGATCACCGCGATCGAGATACCGGACGGTGTGAACGATCCGCGCCTCATGGCCATTGCGACGGGGAAGAACGGCAAGAGGTATTTGATCTTCGATCCGACGAATGAGCACACGCCGGTGGGAAATTTGCCTTACTATCTGCAGGGCAGCTACGGGATTCTTTCCGCGGGCGTTGAGAGCCAATTGATCCCACTTCCGGTTCTCGCTCCAGACTCGAATGGCACGGATGAAAAGGGCACGTTTGCGCTCTCGGCCGATGGCTCTCTCACCGGAAGCGTCGATACGCTGCACACAGGTTCGGAAGGCGCGGATTTCAGGTGGATGCTGAAATACACCGACGATAAGGAGCGCCTCAAGTTCTGGGAAAAGTACATTGGGCAGGATTTGCCCGATGTGACGTTGACCTCGTTCCAATTTGTGCAAGCGACGTCGCTGGCCAAACCTCTTGAGTTCCACTACAAGGTGAGCGTACCCAACTACGCGCACCAGGCTGGCCCGCTGCTGCTGGTGCGTCCGCGTGTTGTGGATGACCTGGCGATCCCGTTCGACGACAAGCCTCGACAGGTGCCAATCGATCTGACAGCAACCGGCGACTGGCGCGACAGCTTCGACATCACCCTGCCGCCCGGCTATGTGGTGGATGAGACACCGGACCCGGTGAATGTGGACATGGATTTTGCCAGCTACCACTCTTCGACTACGGCCAAGGGCAACGTGCTGCACTATGAACGCGAGTATGTGGTGCGGCAGGTGGAGCTTCCGCCGGAGAAGGCAGCCGACTTCCGCAAGCTTGAGAACGCGATTCTTTTCGACGAGAAGAGCGCGGCGGTGCTGAAGAAGCAGTAGAATCCGGCAGCTTCAGGCTCAGCGCTCAGCCTTCAGCCGTCAGGCCGCGGCTGTCAGCGATCAGACGGCGAACGGCGGCTGTCTTGAATCGCTTTTGCGTTGTGCGCATCCTAAGAACGACATGACGACTCCGCTTTTTTCTCCCTTCAAGCTTCGTTCAATTGAGTTTCGCAATCGCATTGGCGTTTCGCCTATGTGCCAGTACTCGAGCGTGGACGGTTTTGCCAACGACTGGCACCTTGTACACCTGGGCAGCCGCGCGCAGGGCGGAGCTGGGCTGGTGTCGACCGAGGCCACGGCTGTCCTGCCCGAAGGCCGCATCTCGGCCGCAGACCTGGGAATTTACAAAGACGAGCACGTGGCGAACCTGCGGCGCATTGCGGAGTTTATCCGCACGCAGGGCGCGCGCGCGGGCATTCAGCTGGCACACGCAGGGCGAAAGGCGAGCACGAGGTCTCCATTTGAGGCGGGGCCGGCACTTGTTGCTCCGACAGAGGGCGGCTGGCAGGCCGTCGCTCCGAGCGCGATTGCATTTTCGCCGGATTATCCCATGCCGGTGGCGCTCGACGAAGCGGGCATCCGGCGCATTGTCGAAGGCTTTCGCCAGGCGGCGCGCAGGGCGCATGAGGCCGGTTTCGATTTCGTTGAGATTCATGCTGCGCATGGCTACCTGCTGCATGAGTTTCTGTCGCCGCTGGCGAATCAGCGGACCGACAAGTACGGCGGCAGCTTTGAGAATCGGATTCGCCTGGTTCTTGAGGTTGCGGACGCGGTTCGCCGCGAGTGGCCAGAGCGGCTGCCGCTGTTTATCCGCATCTCTGCGACGGATTGGGCTGAGGGCGGATGGAATGCCGACGAGTCGGTGGAGCTTGCGAAGAAGCTCCGCGAACACGGCGTGGATCTTGTGGATGCGTCCTCGGGCGGGCTTGTGCCGAACGCGAAGATTCCCGCGGCGCCGGGCTACCAGGTCGAATTTGCCGCGCGGATTCGTCGCGAGGCGGGCATTGCGACCGCCGCGGTTGGGCTGATCACCGAGCCGGAGCAGGCGAACAAGATTATCGCCAATGGCGAGGCCGACATCGTGCTGCTGGCGCGAGGGATGCTGCGCGATCCTTACTTTGCGGTGCATGCGGCTGCCGCACTGGGCGAGCAGACGAGCTGGCCCAAACAGTATTTGCGCGCGGCTCCGCAGGGCTCAACTGTCCGCGAGGCAACAACGAGCGCGCGTGCCGCAGCGGGTGGCGCGTTGAGCGCGACTTGAAAAAACGAGGGGGCGAACCAGGATAAGACTTCCCTCAGCGGCTAAAGCCGCAATGGTTTTGGCGGTTTCATTGGCACGCGACCCACGCAACGCGTGGGTTCCCCGGCCGTGCCCCTTCAAAACTGCTCCCGATAGAAAACCCGAAAAAACCAGCATAATTTCGCCTCGTTTTCCTCTGCAAAGATTGGTTCCCGGCCCGATTTTGCTTCGCAAATTCAGAATGCTGTGGCCTATACTTCGTCTAGTGTGAGGGCTCCCCTATACGATTCCCCTCGCCGAATACTTATGGCTACACAACCGAACCGCAAGCGCGCTTACTCGCCGCCGCAGATTCCGGATCGCCTTTACTTCAAGATCGGAGATGTTGCGGAACTGTGCGGCGTGGAGACTTACGTCCTCAGATTCTGGGAGTCGCAGTTTCCCCAACTGAAGCCAAATAAGAGCGGAACCGGGCAGCGGCTCTATCGCCGCCGCGACGTGGAAATGGCGATGGAGATCAAGCGGCTGGTCCACGCCGAGGGCTACACGCTTTCAGGAGCGCGCACGGTTCTGGGCCGCCCGGGTTCGAGCCACGACCAGCGCAAGGGCGACCGCAAGAAGCACGATGCGCAGAAGGCGTTGCCACTGAACGCAGACGAAGGCAAGCGGCTGGACGCAGTGGCAGCGGCGATTGGCCGCGCTCGCGCCGAGCTGCGCGAGATTGCGGGCTTGCTGGGCTCAGCCGTGCAGCAGCCGGCGCGCAGGCGCAGCAGGCTGGCGCCGATTCGTGCCGCATCGGGCTCGCTGTTTCCGTCATAGGGATTTTGCGGTTGACGCACGACGCCTCCTGCCGGAGACCCAGCAGGAGGCGCGAGTTTTTTATGGTGCGTTACTCGGCTGTCGCTTCTTCCGCGGCGGGCTCAGATGCTTCTTCGGAGGGTGCGGCTGCAGCGGCGGCTGCGGCCTTGTCTTCCTCAGTTTCCTCTGCGTGCACCTTCACCGTTACGCGCGCCGTGACTTCGCGATGCAGCCGGATGGCCACCTTGAAGTCGCCTGTGCTCTTGAGCGGATCGCCCAGCTGAATCTTGCGGCGATCGACCTCGTGGCCTTGCGCAGCAAGCTCCGCGGCGATGTCGGACGAGGTGACGGAACCAAAGAGATGGCCACCTTCGCCCGATTTGCGCGTGAAGCTGAGCACGAGCGGATCGAGCGTGGCAGCAAGCTGTTCGGCCTGCGCCTTTTCGCTGGCGGAACGCTGCGCGGCAGAGGCCTTCATCTGTTCGATCACGGCTTTGTTGGCCGCGGTGGCCTGCATGGCCAGCTTGCGCGGCAACAGATAGTTGCGCGCGTAGCCGTCGGCCACCTTCACAACTTCTCCGCGAAAGCCCAGGTCGGCTACATCTTCTTTCAGAATCACTTCCATAAAAACTCTCCCATCATTGGTGGACGCACGGTGGCGTGGTCGAAGCCGGTTCAAAAACGTCCACCGGGGCTAAAGCCCCGCTGTTGATGCTCCTGTACGCGACACGGCTGAAGCCGTGCCCTTTCAAGTCGCGATTGATCCACCGCTCTAGTGCCTGGTTGCGAACGGCAACAGCGCGATGTTGCGCGCCTGCTTGATGGCGCGCGTGAGGCGGCGCTGGTGCGTGGTGCAAACGCCGGTCAACCGGCGCGGAACAATCTTGCCGCGCTCGGCGACAAAGCCCTGCAACAGCCGCACGTCGCGATACGGGATCGCATCGATCTTTTCCGTGCAGAACTTGCAAACTTTTTTGCGGCGGAAAAACTTTCCGCGGCCGCCGGGACCGCCGGGTCCACGGCCCGGGCCGCGGGGGCCTGAACCTGGTCCGGATTGACCGCCCGGTCCGGATGAATGTTGCGGAGCTGCGTCCGATGAGGACGCCCTTGCCTGATTCTCTTCTGCCATTTTGTTTCCTCTGCTCTCTCTGACTGTTCCGGCCACGCCGGATGAATTCTCAAAAGGGTTCAGGGTTCAGGATTCAGGGATCAGAAAGACAATCTTCGAGCCTGCGGATCGTGCTTTTCTATTCCCTGGTCCCTTGCTCCCTCGCTCCCTGTTTCTAGGCGCTGGCGGGGGCCGGCTCGGCGGGCTCCGACGCTGCGGCTTCAGCAGCCGCGGGTGCGGCAGCGGGCGCCGTTTCGGCCGGCTTGCGGCGCACGCCGCGAGCAGCCTTCACCTTGGCCAAGCGCTTCTCTTCCTCGTCCACGCGCACGGTGATGAACTTGATCACCGGCTCGGTGACGCGCAGGCGGCGCTCAAGCTCAAGAACCACGGGACCGCCAGCCTCAATGGTCAGCAGCACGTAGTTGCCATCGTTAAACTTGCGCACCATGTAGGCCAGCTTGCGGCGGCCCAGCTTCTCCACCGACTTCACCACGCCTCCACCGTTTGTAACCGTAGAGGTGAAGCCTGTAATGAGCTTCTCGGCTTCTTCGTCGTCCACATCGGGACGAATGATAAACATCACTTCATACAAACGCGACATCAGTGTTCCTTTTCTGCGAAGGCGTCTGGCCTTCGCTCACAACAAGCAGTTCCCAGTTCGCAGTTCTTAGTTCGCAGTTCACAGTTTGCTTCGGTTCCAAACCCTAATCCTGTTCCCCGTTCCCCGATCCCTGTTCCCTTTCTTTCTCTTCCTTGCGGTTAAACTCGTTCATCGCCGGACCCGGACCACCTTCGAGAATGCGCCGCGTGGCTGTCGCCACCTTGTCCAGCACCTCGTCCAGCACCGTCAAATCTGCTTTGCGCATGGGCGAAAGCAGATAATCTCTGCCCGGCCTTTTGCCGCCTGCTGCCGCAACGGCTTCGGGAGGCAGATTCGGCCCCACGCCGATACGCAATCGCAACCACTCTTGCGTTGCCAGAGCATCGGTCACGCTGCGGGCTCCGTTGTGCCCCGCCGGTGATCCTCGCTCTCTGATCTTGAAGGTTCCCAGCACCAGGTCGAGCTCGTCATAGATCACGAGCAGGTCCCGCGCTGGGTTCACTTCAAACTCTCGAACCAGAGCGGAGACTGCAATGCCGCTCATGTTCATAAACGTCTCCGGCTTGGCCAGAACCACTTGGCGCCCCGCTATGCGGCAGGTCGCGGTGGTAGCCCGGCAGCGCCGGTTCTGGACCACAACGCCCTCCTGTTGAGCGATGCGGTCGATGGCCATGAAGCCCGCGTTATGCGGGGTCCACAGATACTCGAGACCGGGATTGCCGAGGCCCACAATCAGGAAAGGGCCACGCGTTGCGCCGGTCTCGCTTTCTTCAGGCAAGGCTTACTTCTTCGCCTCGGGCTTCTTGGCCGCTGGCGCCTCAGCCTCGCCCTTGCCCTTCTTGATGACTTCAGGCTCGCCCGGAGCCGCACCTGCTTCACCCGCAGCAGGAGCCGCACCCGGCACCGCAACCGCGCCCTCCACCGCTTCAGGCGTGGCAACCACTTCCTCGCGGATGGTTACAACGTGCGCCACGGTGGCATCTTCTGAGGTCAGGTACTTGATCTTGTCGGAGTGCGGCAGGCCGCTGACGCGCAGCACCTGGTGCATGCCGAGCTCGCTCACATCCACATCGATATGCCCGGGAATATCCGCCGGCAAGCACTCGATTTCGACTTCGCGCAGCACCTGGTCGAGAACTCCGCCTTCGGCTTTTACGCCGATCGGAACGCCCAGCAGCTTGACGCGCACACGCACTTGCAGAACCTTGTCGAGCGCAATGCGCTTCAGGTCGATGTGAATGAGCTTGTCCTTGATCGGCTCGCGCTGGAAGTCAACGATCATGGCCTTGGTTGCGGGCTGGCCCGAAACTTCGACATCCAAAATCGTGTTGGGGCCGCTTTCCGAATAAAGGATCCGCGAAATTTGCTTGGGATCGACCTCGACGGCGACGGGATCGTGTCCCGAGCCATAAAGCACGGCCGGAATCCTGCCTGCGGCGCGCACGCGGCGCGCGGCGTTCTTGTTGAATTTGCCCTCGCGGGGCTTCGCTACGACAACTTCTGGCATTTCTCGTTTTCTCGTTTCTTCTTAAGATCGGGCACGGAGTGGCTCCGCTCCCTTTGTTGGGCCGGCATCTGGCCGGCAGTTTATAGTTCGTAGTTCTTAGTTCACAGTTCCCGGTCACCAAATCTACGAACTGCGAACTACGAACTTGTCCGTTAACTAAACAACGTACTCACGCTGGTCTCCAAATGAATGTTCTCGATCGCGGTGCCGAGCAATCCGGCAATCGAGAGCACTTTGATCTTGGGCAGCTTGTGCGCCGCCTCTCGTAATGGAATGGTGTCGGTGACGACCAACTGCTCCAGCCGCGAGTTCGCGATTCGATCGATGGCCGGGCCGGAAAGCACGGCGTGGCTGGCGCAGGCGTACACGGCCTTTGCGCCGGAAGCGAACAACGCGTCGACCGTCTTTACCAGCGTTCCTGCCGTGTCGATAATGTCGTCGATGATGAGGCAGGTTTTGCCGTTGACATCGCCGACCACGTGCATCACCTCGGCTACGTTGATGTCGGTGCGGCGTTTGTCCACGATGGCCAGCGGCACTTCCATCTTCTGCGCAAAATGGCGCGCGCGTTCCACGCCGCCCGCGTCCGGCGAAACCACCGTCAGGTTGGGCAGCTTGAGCTCCTTGAAGTGACTCACGAGCACGGGACTGGCGAATATGTGGTCGACAGGAATATTGAAGAAGCCCTGAATCTGCGCCGCGTGCAGGTCGACGAAAAGCGCGCGATTGGCGCCGGCAGTCGTCAGCAGATCGGCAATCAGCTTGGCGCTTATGGCAACGCGCGGGCGATCTTTGCGGTCCTGGCGCGCATAGCCGTAGTAAGGAACCACCGCAGTGATCCGTGCCGCCGAAGCTCTTTTGAGTGCATCGATCATGATCAATAACTCAACCAGGTGCTGATCCACCGGATAGCAGGTGGGCTGCACCACAAAAACATCCACGCCGCGCACATTCTCAAGCAGCTGGAAGTAAACTTCGCCGTCGGCGAAACGCTGCATCTTGGCTTCGCCAACCTTCACGCCGATATCCTCAGCGATGAGTTGAGCGAGCCTGGGATTCGCCGTGCCGCTGAAAAGCTTGAAGCGCTTATCTTCACTGAGCTTCGCGGCCTTCTTGCGCTCGGGCTGCGGAGACGGTTTCGCGTCCTTGTGCTTGCCGTCGCCCCCCGAGCCGGTTCCGGACCCGCTCTTCGGCGAGTCCTTGCTGCTTTCTGTTTTCTCCGGACCGGTTTCGCCCGGCTGCTTTTCGAGAACTACTGTCGACGTTGCCGCTTCCATGGTGAGAGCACCTCCATGCTGGTTGGCTATGGCTGCGTTCCTGTTTGAGCTAATAGCTATCAGCTAAAAGCTGTCTTCCTGGCTGGGCGACCAGGATTCGAACCTGGATAAATGCCTCCAAAGGGCATTGTCCTACCATTGAACGATCGCCCAGCATGACGGTCAGCCGTGGGAGAGTCTCGCTTGCCCAAGGTTCGACTGTCAATCAACTCTTTTCAACATCTGTTCCCAATATTCTCGTCGCGGCAGAGTGCGCGTGATCGTGGTGCTCCGCACTTCAAGCTCTCCGACTTTGGCGCCAATCCGAGCCACCGCCGCTTCCGCATCTCCACGGGTCAGGTACAACCCGAAGAGCGCCGAACCGGAACCCGACAGGGACGCAAAAATGGCTGCTTCCGGTGTGCCCGTGGCCGCAAGAAGGCGCTTGATCGCTTGAAGGGAGGGATGCTGGGGAAACAGAATGCGCTCGAAGTCGTTCTCGATCCAGCTCATGATCCCGGTGCGGACAAGCCCAGACCCGTGTGTCGTCTCTTGCGGTCCGGCCAGGTCTTCTCCCAAAGAGAAGACACCGGAAGAGCCTCGTCCAAACCCGCCTTCGGGAATCTCTCCCCGAAAGGCGCTGGCGTAGTTTCGGCTCAACATCTTTAGTCTATCGGTACCTGCTTCCGGGGTCAAACCTTCGGCGGCGCAAAGCGCGTCCCAATCGCGAAACGCCTGCGGAGTGGAGATGCCGATCTCGGGCACGACCACGACGCACCAGGTGGGCTCAACGTCGGGCAAGGGGTAGACCTCCTGCCCGCGATCGACGCCCAGGACTGCCCCACCCACGAGAAACAACGGCACATCAGAGCCGACTGAGGCCGGGATCTCGAGTTTCTGAGTGAAAAGGCCTCGGAATTGAGTGCCAAGCTCCGCGTCGAGGCCCACCAACGCAGCCACGGCGTTTCCCGAACCAGCGCCCAGGCCGCCCTGAACCGGAAGTCGTTTATTAATATGGATTTCAACGTCGGCTGCGTTGCCAAAATGGCTCATCGCCCGAGCTACCATCTTGTACGCCGTGTTGCGTTCGTCGGTCGGCACACGGGGGTCGTTTGAGCTGATCCGGATCGCGGTTTCCGGCGCTTTTTTTGCCGTAACCGTCACCAAATCATGCATTTCCAGCGTTTGGTAGACTGTCGCCAGCGCGTGGAAGCCGTCAGCTCGCGGCGGGCCCAGGAACAGTCCCAGGTTGATCTTCGCGTGGGAGCGAACGACGGTTGGCATACGGAATCAATTGTAGAGGGACGCCGCGGCGTCGGCGGGCTCGTTTTGGGCTCGGAGTGGGGGAAGGGCTTGAGATGACAATTTGGGCCCGCTCACAGATTCGGGGCGAGCCCTGCCTGTGTCGGCTTTCGCCGGCCTGGCGTCGAAGTCAGGCTTTGTCAGGCTTCGCGGTAGACTGACGCGCCGGCGATGGTTCCAACTACGACCTCAACAAATCCACCTAGAGTCGTATACAACGTCAGGTGATTCGAGAACAGGTGCGTTACATGCATCATGGCCGTGTTTGGCAGCAGTATGCCGATCACCCAAACAGCCACGCCAGCCCAGAACGCGGTCATCATGCCGGCGCCGAAACGCGGCCGGATCGCCGCATAAACCCAGATGGCCGCGATCCCGGTCAGAATCCCGATCACATTGAACAGGATGATCTGGACCTGTGAGAATCCGGGATGGCCAAGCAGAGCCATTCCATCGGCCCAGGGCTTCGCAAGCCAGACGCCGTCAACGAAATAATCAATCAGATCGATGGCGATGCCCGCAACGATTCCGCCCAGGATCAGGCGGCCTACATTGATCTTTCCCATAGTGCGCTCCTTGGGGGATTTTGAAGAACGACGGGAGTATACGCACCCGACGATTCGCTGCGCAACGAAAATATGCACCGCATTTTCAGGTGATTAGGGGCTCTGGGCGGCGAAATTCGGGAACTTCGGCGTTAGAATTCCCGTAACAATTCATCGAGTACGACCGGGGGTTCTATGCACTTCCTCCTTTTCGGCATCGGCCTTTATTTCCTTCCTGCGATCATCGCGGCTGTGCGGCACACGCACAATTCCGTAGGGATTCTGTTTCTGAATCTTTTTCTTGGCTGGACGCTAATCGGCTGGGTAGTGGCGTTGATGATGGCGATATTCTCGATGCCCTATTGCACTCCTTACTACTACCGCCGCGGATGGTAGACACGGCTGCCGAGGTTACGGCGCTCAAGCACTCAGGGCTGCGCTCCGAAATATCCGCTAGCGAACCGGCGCGATTGGCGCCGCGCCTCAGCGAGTTCATCGCCGGAGTTGTGTTGTTCGCTGCGACGGCATGTGTGGTGCTGTGGCAGAACGCGCATGTTGCGGTCTTTTGGGACACGAGCTACGTGCTCGACAGCGCCATACGATTCGCGCATGGCCAGATGCCGTATCGGGATTTCCCTTTCGTTCATCCTCCGCTGACATTTCTTGTTCAGGCAGCAATCATCCGGCTCACAGGCCGAGTCTTCTTCCATCACGTGGTTTATGCCGCCGTTGCAGGTGGGCTGGCGACGGTGCTGACGTGGCGAATCGCCCTCGGCATGTTGTGCGGGCGAGCGGCGACGGCACATACGCGGGCTCGGCGAGGCGCGTGGACGGCGGAATCGATGTTGGCATTGCTTGTGGCAGCGCCGCTTACCGTGCTCGGCATCTACAGCATCGTCCCGATTCCTGAATACGATGGCGATTGCGCTTTCTGTATTCTGGTTGCGCTGTGGCTGATGCAGCGCGCGGAGGCGAAGCGGAGTGTGGTGCGCGGATTGGTCGCCGGAGTGGCGCTATACCTGCCGCTCTTCACGAAGCAGAACATGGGATTGCCGTTTTTGGCGGCGAGTGTTGTGGCGGTTTTGGTGGCGCTTATTTCGGCGGCGATGCGGCGCGACGAGGATTCTGCGGCGCAGGGCGATCTGCGGGCGCTAGCGGCGATTCTTGCCGGCGTTTGCGCCACTTTGGTGGCAGCGTTGCTGGCGCTGCACTGGACGGCGGGCATTCGCAATTATTTTTACTGGACGATCACCTTTGCGGGCGAGCGGCGTTTGCCGGCTCTCGATGCGATGACGGCCGTGTTTCGCGATCCCGCGCTTATGTGGACTTTGCCTTGCGTCGCGGCGGCGTTGGGGCTACTGTTTGCGGCTCGAAGATTTCGGTGGGCGCAGATTGCGGCGTTCGTGTTGCTGGCCGCGCCGTTTGTTTCTACAATCGCGTCACTCGTTATCTATGACGACGCCGATTCGCGCGGCGACAGCCTGTTGGCGTTATGGCCGCTGGTGCTCGTGGTGTCGGGCGTTGCAGCAATTGTGAATCAGGTGGGCATGCGGCGACGGCCCTCGCTGCGTGCGATGTTTCCGCTGATTGTGCTGGCTGCCGTTGCGGGCACATTCATGTCGCAGCAGCTATGGGGCTCGACCTACGCGATCTGGCCGCTGCCGGCGCTGCTCGTCGCGGACTTGCTCGCAGTGCTGGCTCCGCTCGCAGCGCGTGCTGAGTCGCGATGGCTGGTACCTGCGCTCGCCGCCGTTATCTGCGTCACGCTGATGGTCTGCGGAGGCTTCTACACTGCAAGCGAGGAGCGGCTTTCCTACGTGGACCTGCCTGCCGCGCCGATCGCGCACTCGGCGTTTCCGGCGCTCGAAGGCATGAGCACACCCGGTCTGTATCTCGATGAATTCGACGAGCTGCTGCGTTATGCCGCGGCAAACATTCCGCAGAACGATGGGCTGATCCTGATTCCCGGCGAAGATCCGTTTTACTTCGCCACTGGACGAGTGCCGAAGTTTCCGGTGCTCTTATTCGATCCCACAACCGATCCCTATTCGCCGGCCGAAACTGCGGCCCTGGCGCGGACGCAGAACATTCGCTGGCTGATTGTGAAGCGCGATTTGCAGATCAGGGCGGACCCGACGCCGAACCGCGATGCAACGATGCAGACGCTGATGGGCGAATTCACAGTGACCGCGCACCTGCGTGGGTACGACGTCTACCACCGCTGAACGCTGGGGCGAGCCGCGGTCCGTGCCAGCCGGTCAGATCGCGACCCCTCAGGCCGCGACAGCCGCTCAGGCGGCGATTGCCGGCATTGCCTCGCGCACTTTCACTCCCTTGATCAACAGCCACAACGCCAGACCGGCTTCGGCCGCCAACATCACGGGGTAGAGCGGGTACGTCCACTTCTCATGTCCGGGAAGCAGCCAAAGTTGAACGAAACAGATCATCAGCGCCACGCCATCGCAAATCAGCAGGATTCCCAGCACCTTTGGCAGGAACCGCGATTGGATGACGAGATAGCCAAGAGGAATCACCCACGCCCCATAGAAAAGCACGTCGACAAGGCTGCTGCTGGCGCTCACTTTCAGAAAAATCAATGCCAGCGCCTGCAGCTCATCAGGCTTCATCCCGGTGATCCAGCTCGCGCCGGTGGAAAGTGTCAGCGCCGCATAGTGCATCATTGCGCCGACACACTCGATGGCGACGCCGGTCGCATTCAACACAAGAAAAAGCAGCGCAAGATCCCGATCGACATTCTTGAGCAACGAGTAAAGAGCCCAGGCCGCAAGCAGGAACAGCAACGCGGCGACCAATTCCATCGCGACTCCGGCGCGGAACATTTCCTGCGACGTCGCGATGGCGCCGGCCGTTGCCGTGGCGTTGTTCCAATTGATTCGTTTGCCCTGGATCGTTGCGGCAATGGGATACAAAATGAGGTACGCGAGGTAGAAGATTCCGGCCATTCTTGCCGTCCGCTGCTGCGGGATGTCGTTCGCTTGGTCTTTCATGGCGATTCCGTCCTCTGGTGCAAAAACGTCGTTGGCGGGCACACGAATGCCCTCGACTGACCCAACAACGATTTGCATTCTTAATTTGGAGCGATTGTACGCCTGGCGCGCCTTCAGCGCTTCGCACCTTTCGCGCGCCCAGACCGCTTCAGCTCTTCCCAATCCTTTGCCGTCTGATCGGCGTAGGCAATCCCAAACTCGGCGATGGCTTCAGCGAACGCTTCACCCGTGCCGATGTAGCCGGCGATGATCTGCGCGTCGCCTGAGCGCGCGTGGCCCCGTGCCAGCAGCTCGCCGCAAACTTCCGCATAGGCCTTCAGGTTTACGCCAACAAGATCTTCGATTGCGATGGATCCTTTGTGATCGTTGAGCTGACGAACCAGATACTGGCGATTGCCGATGTGCGTCCAGCCGAGAAACGGGTCGGTCTGGATCTGCATGTACTTCTGCCCCTCGGCCGTGCGCCGGCCGTTGTGCGCAGGCGGATGAGCATCGGGTAAATAGGGCGCGTAGGCCGACGTGACCTCTTCCTTGATTTGCAAAAAAAGCGGATCGGCGGGACCGTTGCCCTCCATATAAATGACGTAATCGCGCAAGCCTACCGAACCGGTGCCGACCACTTTGAAGGCAACATCGACAGGGCGATAAAAGTCGAGTAGGTGCTGGCGCTGCGGCTCGAGCATTTCGCGATACGGCCCCAACGATGCCACCACCGATGCTGCGCGCGAACCGGTGACGCGCGTGAGCATCGGCTTGATTTCCCTGAAGCGCCGGCGCGCGCCCTGGCCTGAAGAGCCCGATCTCGACGAACCTGGCTTCGCCGAACCCGTTCGCGACGAAACCGGCATGGTCAACTGTTCCAGCGTATGTTGCGGCGTGGCGCGCTCCGCCTTGCTCAGCGCGTCGTGCACCGGTTTCGCCAAATCGATGCGGTGCACCTGAAAGCGGTTTACTTCAAGCTGTGTCATGCGGGTAAACGTGCGCATCTGCTCGGAGTAGCGCGCAACGCAGGCTTCGGCTGCCTTCCGAGCCGAGCCATCCTTATGCCCTGCCGCGCGTCCGCCCAGCATCAGCGAAGCCGCCATGCGTTTCAGGTCCCACTCGAAGGGACCGCGAATAGTCTCATCGAAGTCATTCAGGTCGAAGACCAGCCGCCCATCGGGCGATGCAAATGCGCCGAGGTTGCGGACATGCGCATCGCCGCAGAGCTGGCTCACGATTCCAGTCGATGGAAGTTGCGCAAGGTCCGCGGCCATCACCGGCGCCGCGCCGCGAAAGTATCCGAACGGCGACTCGGCCATGAGTTGGTATTTGAGTTGGATGAGCGCCGGCACGCGCCCGCGCATCGATCGCGCTACTAGTTCCAGTGCCGAAGCCGGCCGCGCTTTGGGGTGCAGTGCTTCGTGCTGGTGGCGGCCCACTTGCTTGCGCCGTGCCTGGCCAATCGCACGCCGTTCTTCAGGAGTTGCCCACTGCATACAGCGGAACATACACTGTCGACCCTCGGGGCAACAAACCGCGCAGTCTCACATCGCGTCGCACCGCAACCCGCAGGAAACGACGGATTATTGCGACGGCGGGCGGGGAGGCAGCGGATCGTGAATGCTCTTCGGCATCGGCAGAAGTGGAGGCCGGGCTCCGCTCGTTGGCTGTGGCGGCGGCTGAGGCCGAGGGAACTGTGGCACTTCTGTTTGACCGAAAACGAGATGCGCCGGATGGCCCATTTGGATTGCGAGACGACGGGCGATCTCGTTTCCGTAGGGCGTGCCATCCAGTTCCGCGCCCGGCATGCGCACTTCGACGAGTGAGTCGCGCGAGCCAACATAAAGCAGCGCATCCGCCGCCGCAGACAACTTCAATGGGGTGGCGGGAGCCGTGCCACCGCTGACAACCGGCATCGCTGGGAGATCGCCGACCCAATTGCCGGCCAGCGCTATAATCGCGGGGATCGGCCATGAGTCGAAGCGTTGATCCAGATTGTCGTAGCCGCCAACCGCGTTTGTCCCCATGACAATCAGGTAAGGATCTGCCCCGGCCGCGCGAATTGTACTTTCTACGAGAGCAGGGCCATTCCGCCGGAGGAAGTGGCCTGAGCCCATGATCAGGAGTGCGTGGTGTTTCTTCGCGAGAACCTCGTCCTTCACCACCTGCGCATACCACTCATCGCGGTGAGCAAGGTACGGACCGAGGTCCTCCGCATCCTTTATCTTTTCCCAATCGCCGTATGGGTCGCCGAGGACGATGCGCATCTGGTGTTTTCCGCGGTTCTTCATGTTCGCGGCGCGAACAGCCGCGTAAAACTCCCCATAAAGGGGCGAAGGAGGACCGACGGCCCCAATCATGTTGCGCCACGCCTTTTCGACCTGCTCAATCGGAACCTCCTGGCCCCCAATGTAGCGATCGACTGACTTCTGATAGAGCGAGTTGCCGAATTCCACAACGATGTCATCCACTCGTCGGCTGAATTCCCGGTTCATCACGAGCTGATTCAGCCACTGGTATTCCTGCTTGTCGCCGTGGACTTCACCGAGCATCACAACATCGTGGCTGCTGGACGCCTCGATCATAGCTGCGGTTGCGGCTTGCACATTCGGCTGCGCAGATTGCGGCTCGACTGATGATTGTGGCCCACCCGGCAAAAGTCCCATGGCGTGAAATCCGCTTGGCTCTGACCCGCCTTGCCATGAGGAGAGCAGAGTGTGCGCTGGTCGGCCGGAGACTTCGATCTTCCTTTCAGGGTTCGCAACCGCGGCGAGGGGCATTTCAGATTCTCTCCGCACGTTCGAATGCCGCCCGGAAAAGGAAAGTGCAATGAGGTCGTGCTTGGTGGGACCTTGCCACGTGTGAAGCTCGCGGTAGTTTCTGCTGTAGCCAAACCAGAGGAACAGCGCTCCAAATGCAACGGCAGACAAGATTCCCCCATAGGCAACTGCACTCAGGCGCGGAGTTGCCGGCTGGAGAACGTGGAATCGCGGAGCCACGCCGATGCTCTGCGGCGAAACTGTGGCCCGCACCGGAGCGGCGCGGCGATGTGCGCGCGGCAGGACTGTTGCGAGGTCAGCTGCGAGGTCTATCCAGAGCCGCAGCTTTGCCCACATCCCTTGTTCGTCACGCGCTCGATCGTGAATCAGCTGAATCGCCTCGTCCCCATAGGCTTCACGAAACTCCGCGGGATAAAGGCGCAGAAGCAGGGCGCATACCTTTTCAGACATAGTCCCCCCTCAGAATTTTTCTGGCGCGCGCCACGCGTAAAACGTCAGCCAGTCTCTCCGCCTCCGATCGTGCCCGTTTACGTCCAGCGGCCGTCAACCGGTAGTATCGGCGTCTTTCATGTCCGGGTTCCACATCGCCCCGCCGCGTGGCCTCTTCGATCAGCTCTGCTTCCAGCATGGCCTGAATCGAGCTGTACAAGGTTCCAGGTCCGAGGCGCATCTTACCGCTGGTCTGCTCTTCAACCTGGCGCATGATGCTGTAACCGTGACGATCACCGTCGGTAAGTGCAAGCAGAATCTGAAATGCGGCTGCGGGCAAGGGATCGAGTTTTCGTTTTGGCATAGATGCTCGATGATCGATATATCGATAAGCGACTGTAATGCGAGTCTGCCGCACTTGTCAAGCCTCTTGGCCTCGCCCGAGCAAGCCGCGTGGACAATCGGGGCGGCAGCGGCCAATCGCAGTGATTTACACTGAGTCTTCCGGATTTACCGGCCCGCCTCCTTCGTAATTGCTCTCCAAGTCCGCGTTCAGGGGCCGGACTCCTCCTCAAGGAGAGGCCTTCCATGCGAAAAGGCGCCATTCTGTTTTCGGCATTCGCGCTGGCCGTTCTGCCGCTGTGCGCGCAGGAAAAGCCGCTGACAGTGGATGAAATCTTCGCGCACGGCCCGATCATTGGAGAGCCGCCGGAGCAATTGACCTGGTCGCCTGACGGAAAGCATCTGACCTATCTCGACGGCGGCGAGTTGATGGACGTGGATCCCGCAACCGGCAAAACGCATGTGCTGGTAAGCGCGGCCAAAATGGACAATCTGAACGGCAGCAACAGCTCCGAGCGAGACCGCGATCATCGCCAACGCTACGGCCTGGCGAGTTACATCTGGGCACCGGACGGCACGCACATTCTGTTCGACTCCAACGGGCGACTGTGGCTTTACGACCTGCGCAACGGCGTCGGAGTCGAAATTGGCGATTCCGACCTGCTTTCGGGTGACGATCCGAAATTCTCTCCCGATGGCATGTCGGTCTCGCTCATCAAAGATCACGGATTAGCGGTGATTCCGCTGCGCGAATTGGGCACGCCGACACTTGCCCTTGCGCCGGCGCCAAAGCCGTCGAGTGAAGGCGATCAAGAGTTCCTGAATGGAGAAGTCGACTGGGTGTATGAGGAAGAGCTCGATGTGCGCAGCAATTACTTCTGGTCGCCCGACTCAAAGAAGATTGCCTATCTTCAAATGAACGACAGCGACGTGCCGCGCTATCCGCTCGCTGACTGGATTCCCAATCATGCGACGGTGGCGTGGCAGCGCTATCCGCAGCCGGGCGATCCCAATCCCGAAGTGCACCTGGGCGTGGTGCCCGTGCATGGCGGCAAGACGACGTGGGTGCGGCTTCCGTTCCGAGGCGGCGACGACTACGTGCCGCGATTCGGCTGGGTCGATAACAAGACGATTTGGGCTGAGACCCTGACGCGCGATCACAAACACCTTGCGGTGATCTTTGCCGATCCCGATAGCGGCGAGACGCGCCAGATGCTGGAGATTAGCGACGACAATTTTCTGGATGAAAACTACGACGTGACTGTGAGCGGCGGAGCCATTGTGCTCACCAGTTGGAGCGACGGGCACAATCATATTTATCTTTACCGCTACCAGAAGGCGAGGCCGCTTGCCGCCGACGCCAGGCTCGACCGCCAACTGACAAGCGGCGATTTCGAAGTGGCCGGAGTGTACGCGGTAGACGTGGATCGCGGATTTGTGGACTACGCGTCGAACGAAGGCAATCCGCTGGAGCAGCAGATTTGGCAGGTGAGCTTCACGGGCGCGAAGAAGCAACTGAGCGCGGGTGCCGGCTTCCACGTCGCTACGTTCTCGCCAGACGGCAGCACTTTTACTGATGAATACTCGACGCGCATGACTCCGCCGACAGTTCGCGTCTGCCACATCGGCGATGCTTCATCCCAATCGGGCGGCTCGTGCCGCGTTTTTTGGCAGACGCACGCGCTCGACTCCTACCACCTGCGCGCGCCCACGGTTCTTTCAGTGAATGCACACGACGGAACCGCACTCTATGCCACTCTGCTGCTTCCCGAGAGTGCGATACAACCAGCCAGCGCGCCGCTAGTTGTGAATCCCTATGGAGGGCCGCACGACCAGACGGTGATGAATCAATGGAGCAATCGTCTACTGTTCGATGAGCTTCTGGCACAGCATGGATTCGCCGTGCTCCACGCCGACAATCGCGGCATGGGCAGCCGGGGCCGCGCGTTCGCGCAAGCGGCATATCGCAACTTTGGCCCTGTGCAACTTGAGGATCAGCTGACCGTAATCGACGCGATGCTGAATAAGTACACGCAGCTCGATCCGCGGCGCCTGGGCTGGTGGGGCTGGAGCTGGGGCGGCACGTTCACCATCTATGCCATGACGCATTCGCCGCGTTTCCGCGCCGGCGTCGCCGTTGCTCCCGTCACCGATTGGCGCGACTACGATTCGATTTATACCGAACGCTATCTGGGCTTGCCTGCCGACGATCCTGACGGTTATCGCGATTTTTCCATCGTGAATGCAGCGGCGGACTTGAAGGGGCGGCTGCTTTTGGCGCAGGGAACCGGCGACGACAACGTGCATTTTGAAAACACCGTGCAGCTTGTGCAGAGGTTCATTGATAGCGGAATTCCCTACGATTTGCAGATTTTTCCGCGCAAGACGCATTCACTCGCGGGTCCCGAAGCGCAGACGCAACTGTATCGCCGGATTTTGGGACAATTTGAGGTCTATTTGAAGCCGGTGCCACCGGCTGAGGCGGGAAAATAAATCCCGCTAGACTTCGTGGCGATTGAATAACTCGTCCTTTTTGCTCTTGGGGCAGTGCGTGCACTCGAGACATGCCACGAGTAAAACCGCTACCCCCAACGTGACGAGCACGGCAAATATACTTCCATTCACCGCGATCCAATGTGCCAGGGTGTGCATCTTCTACTCCCGTCCTGATGGACGATTGGGCCCGTTTTAAAGTCGGAGAACCATATCATCTTACATTTTTGTCATCTTGGACGTAAATTGGCACTTTTCGGACAGTGCCTAATTCTTTCGATGCAGATTTCCAGGCGGTTCTAGAGATTTGGCTTGCAGGATGGCAAAGAAAAGGCGAAAATAGGAGCCGGGAAAAAAATGGCTGCCCAAGCCAATCCGGCTTTTACGCCCGCTCCCGATGAGTGGCCGGAGGAGCTTGCGGGCCTGCGGTTCTCGCCTAAGAAAGCACAGCCGGAGCCGGAAGAGGAGTCGTCGGCAGCCGGCGCGCCCGTGCGTGAAGCGCTGCTGAACTGGCTTTTTGTCGATCTGAACTCCTACTTTGCGTCGGTTGAACAGCAAGTGCGGCCCGAGCTGCGCGGACGCCCGGTCGGTGTTGTGCCCATGATGGCCGACACTACATGCTGCATTGCCGCCAGCTACGAAGCGAAGGCTTTTGGCGTACGCACGGGAACGATTGTTGCCGACGCCAAACGCATGTGCCCTGAGATTGTTCTGGTCGAAGGCCGCCACGAGATCTACACCGAATATCACCACCGCGTTGTTGAAGCCGTTGAAAGCTGCGTGCCGGTGACGGCGGTTTGCTCCATCGACGAGATGGCGTGCAGGCTGATGGGCCGCGAACGGCCTTTGCGCGCGGCACTGGATCTTGGCATGCGAGTAAAGCGGACGATCCGCGAGAAAGTCGGCGAGTGCCTGCGCAGCTCGGTGGGGCTCGCGACCAACCGCTATCTCGCAAAAGTAGCCAGCGACATGGAGAAGCCCGATGGACTGGTGGCGCTGCCGCTCGACATTCTGCCTGAAGCGCTGCGCCAGCTTACGCTACGCGATCTGCCCGGAATCGGCGCGCAGACCGAGAAACGCCTGAACGAAAAAGGCATTCGGACGATGGACGATCTGCTTGCGCTCGACCGCGAAAAGACCGGCGAGATTTGGGGATCGGTGTGGGGTGAGCGGCTGTTTCACTGGCTCGAGGGCGAAGACTTCGAGATGAGCGAGCTGGAGCATCAGAAGTCAATCAGCCACTCGCACGTGCTGGCGCCGGAGATGCGGACGGCTGAAGGAGCGTGGAGCGTGGCGCACAAGCTGCTGCACAAAGCGGCGATGCGGCTGCGCGCGGGTGGATTGTGGGCCAGCCACATTGGATTGGCGATTGGTTTCGCGGTGCCGCGAGGCCAGAATATGCCGGTTTCGCGCTTCGGCGCGCCTACCCGGGGATGGCGCAGCGAGATCAAGCTGCACGAGTGCCAGGACAATCAGACGCTCATCGCTGCGCTGCGGCGGCTTTGGGAGTCGCGGCCGTCGGGCGGCGAGTACGAGCATCCGTACTTCATCGGCGTGCAGCTCAACAATCTGATTCCCGATCGGCTGCACACGCTGGCGCTGTTCGATGGGCTCGAAGAAGAGCAAAGCCGCACGCGCCTGAACGCGACGATGGATCAGATCAACGACAAGTACGGCATGAGCACCCTGGCGCCGGCGGCGATGTTGACCGCATACAAAGCCGCGCCCACGCGCATCGCGTTTAACGCGATTCCAGACTTGTTTTAAAAACAGTGAACGGCGGTCGGTGATCGGTGGTTAGTGGTCAGGGCGGGGTGGTGGCGCGAGTGCGGTTGAATCCAGCTTGCCGATGCGCCCGTGCGGGCCCACAACGAAGGGCAGAGATAGCGCGTTCCAGTTTTTGTCGGCGTCGGGCGCGTCGTGCATCGCGGGGTCGGGATGGAGCGCGCGCCAGTTTTTGCCGTCGTCGGTGGAGATGTCAGTGCCGTTGGGACCGACGGTGATCCAGGTCTTTGCATCGGCGTCGTAGGCGACGGCGGAGCGGTAGCCGTGCGGAAATCCACTAGACAGATTCCATGTTGCGCCGTCATCGACGCTAAAGGCGCTATTCGCTGTGCCCTCTGATGGCTTCAGGTAGTCGCCACCCACTGCGACCCACACGCGATCAAGGTTTGCCACCGAAAATACACCCGCGGATGCACCGGTCGCGAAGTGCTTCAATCGAACGGATCTCCATCCGTCGTCTCCTTCGCAAGAGGAGCACATCACAAAGATCCGCGATCCGTTCGCACCGCCAGTGCCGAAGATTCCAGTAAGCCGATCCAGGTTAATCGCCATTGAAGAGTTGCTAGCAGCAAATAGCGTCTCTCCCGGAGCTGCCTCTAGGCCGCCTGCATCGAATTTCTTCAACTGTTTTCCATCCTCGATCGACTGGAACGTGGCAAATCGGCCGTCGATGGGATCGCCTAAGACGAGCAGTTCCGGCTCTTCGTCACCTTCGCGACCTGCGAAGAAGGCATCCCAAAACCCATCCTTGTCCGGATTCGTGAACACCAGCGTCCAGCTGCTGCACCCGTCCGTCGTCTTGTATAACCGCGACAAATCGCCTTTGCCGCTCGACATCACGATCGCCGTGTTCGCGCCAAAGGCCCGGATGCCGCGAAAATCCAGATGCTCCGCGCCGGGCGGCATGGAACACGACTGCCACATGTATCCGCCGTCTTCGGTGCGCAGAACCGTGCCGTTCGTACCCGAGGCCCACGCCACGCCTCCACCTACGTTGTCGATGCCGCGCAAATCGGCTGTGGTGTTGGAGTTCTGCATCTGAAATTGCGCGTGCGCCGCGGCACAGGCCGCCACAATCCCCGCGATCAGCCATCTGCATCGCATACCGATCAGTCTAGGCCAGAAGCCGGCTCGCGGTTCTTCCAGCTCCGCCAACACAGTCAGCTCCGCTAACTACGCTCTGAACTTTTCCGGCGCGAATGCGTAACTTTCTGCATCCCGATCCGCGCTCCCGTGCGGATTTGAAAGTAGCAGCGAGTTTATGGCCACTGACTGGCAGCCCAGCTTCGAACAGCTTCCGGATTTCGAGCGGCTTTTTGACGAGCACCAGTCGATGGTGTTTTCTCTGGCGCTGCGTATGACCGGCGACCGCGGCCTGGCCGAAGAGATTGCGCAGGATGTTTTTCTGGAGCTCGATCGCAATCTCGCCAAGATTGAAAGCGCGCAGCACGCAATGTTCTGGCTGCGGCGGGTGACCATGAGCCGCGCGACCGACGCGCTGCGGCGACGCCGAAGCCGGGGCAACAACCTGTGGGCCGAGCTTGAGGAAGCTCACGGGGCGCTTGAAGAAGAGCGAACGTCGCCCTTGGGCGATCGCGTGGAGCGGCTGCTGGCCACGCTACCCGAGGCGCAACGCGCGGCGCTGGTTCTGCGCTACCAGGAGGACCTGACGCCGGAAGAGATTGCGGCCACGCTTGACGCGCCGCTGGCCACGGTGAAGAGCAATTTGCAGCGCGGACTGAAGCTGCTGAGGGCCAAGGCCGCGATTCACCTGAAGGAGTATGTGCGTGGAGTTTGAGGCGATGGACGGGAAAAATCGTGAAGTCGATCACGAAGCCACGGATAAGCTGGCGCGCGAATTCGAACGCGAGTTGCGCGCGGCGCTGGAACGCCGACACGCGCCGGCAAGCCTGAAGCGCATCGTGATGGAGCGGCGCAACGTGCGACGACCGACGCTCGCATTCCCAACGCGGCGGCGGCAAACGCGCATGGTTTGGCTCGAACGGCTGGCCGCATCGCTCGTAGTTGCAGCCGTGGCCGGCGGAGCAGTTTTTACTCACTACGCCGACGAGCGCCGCCGGGGCGAAGAGGCCAAGCAGCAGGTGTTCACGGCATTGCGCATTACCAATCGCGCGCTCGACCACGTTGGCGCGCAGCTCGCGGAGCAGGACAACAAGCACTAGGAAAGGGAATACGCCATGAAAAACCGCATCGGAATCGTACTTTTTGCAACTGCAATGCTGGCCGCGCCGGTGCTGGCGCAATCGGCCCTGCCGCTGCCCTCGCCCGTAGAAAAGGAGCTGGCTGCGCGCGCTTCTGACGTCACCGAGGTCACGCTTGGCAAAGACATGCTCGGCTTCGCCGCGAAGTTTATGGACAAGAACGACAAAGATCAAGCCGCGGTGCAGCAGCTGATCAACGGCCTGGACGGCGTCTACGTGCGCAGTTATGAGTTCGACAAGGAAGGCCAATACTCGATGGACGAGATTGGCAAGCTGCGCGAGTCCTTCGGAGGCCCGGAGTGGTCGCCCATGGTGCACACGCGCGAGCATAACGGCGCCGAGACTACAGACGTACTGGTGAAGCTGGTGAACGGTGAGCCGCACGGAATTTTTGTGCTGGATGCAGAGCCGAAGGAGCTGACCATCGTGCTGATTCTCGGGCCCATCCGCATGGATCAATTGTCTGAGCTTCAAGGATTGAGCGGGCTCGGCAAGCTTGGCGACGTGGATTTGGGACAGAAGAGCAAGGCCACGAAGGACAACAAGGGAGAGAAGGGCGACAAAGGTGACAAGGGTGAGAAGTAGAAGAGAGGGAGGCGACCAATGAAGTTCCCTGGGAACCGGCATTTTTGGATTCCTGTTGGCTGTGCCGCGCTGTGCGTGCTTGCGACCGCTCCGTGGTGGGTTGTGCACGCAGCCGGCGAAGGCGGCTTCGACGGCGTGGTCGATTCCATCGAGTCGCACTATCACCAGCACGCCATGCGCATTCCACTGATGGGGCTGGCCAGCGTGGTTGCGGGTGTGGCCACACATGGCGGCGTGGGCGGAGTGCATGTTGCCGAGTTCGAGCAATTCTCAGCGCCCGTGGACGGCGATGATTTGAACCGGCTCGTGGAGGAGAAGCTGGGCCAGGGATGGAACCGCATGATTCGCGAGACCAGCCGCCATGGTGGCGAGCAAACGTTCATCTTCTCTCGCCCCGAAGGCAAGCACATGTGTCTCTTCATTCTCGATCTCGAGGGCAAGGAACTGAATGTGGTCCAAGTCTCCGTCGATCCCGATCGGCTGAACGAGACTATCGTCAAATACAAGCACAATAACGGAGATGACCACTCGGCCAATTGATGCGAGCAACTTGACGTGGGACGCCGGCGGACGAAAGATAAAGCCGCTCTAAAACTGCGTCACGCTCAATACATTTCCATCCGGATCTTTGAACCATGCGATGCGCGCGCCGCTGGGTGCATTCCAAATCCCATTCGGATCGCCATCATTGACGCCGGGATAGCGCTCGAGTTCTACTCCCGCCGCCGCTAATTTCTGCACTGTGTTCTCAATCGACTGCACATCCCACCCCAGCACGGTGAAGGGCGCGGGGTTGTGTTCGCGCACGGTGGTTACTCGCAGCATAGTTCCGTTGGCGTCGAAGACGTGAGCAAACGGCTGTTGATCCTGAATCAGCTTGAGGCCTAAAGCTCCTTCGTAAAACGCGCGGGCCTTGTCAGGATTGGTAGTGGCGACGAACGCCACAAGCTTGCAGCTACTAAGAATCGATTGCGCCACGCAGGCACCTCAACGGAGAGTTTCCAGTCGGAACTCTTATTTTGAGCTGTTCTGCGTCATCAGGTCGATGAATTCTTTTTGAAATCGCGCGAGGTCCAGGTCCATTTGCGCGTGGACCATGCGCACACCGTCGGTGGGCTTCAGCGCCGCGGGCCATGCCAGCGTATCGCCATAGCTGGGGCCGTGGCTCAGGTCGACATCCATGTAGACATCCACTTCGCGCGTAATGATCGCCGGATCGATCCACGCGCAGGCTTCGAGCTCATCCCACATCGACGTGCGGCGCTGGCTCCATGCGGCGATGTAGCGCGCGGCGGGTGTCTGCGATTTGGAAATCGCGTCGAGCATCTCCTGGGTGAATTGAGTTTTGAGAGAAACGTCTTCCGTGGTTACGTCCAGGCGCGGCCAATCGGCACGCAACACAATGTGCGCGGCCTCGGGATCGAACCAGAAGTTGAACTCGTGGCGTGGATCGGATGCTTCAATGTCGCTCGATTGCGGATTGAGGCTGCCGCCCATGATCACAATTCCTTTGGTGAGCGAGGCAAATTCGGCATCGATGGAGATGGCGAGCGCGATGTTGGTGAGCGGCCCAGCAGCGTAAATGGTCACCTGATGCGGATGCGCGCGCACCTGGCGAATGAGGAAGTGCGCAGCGTCTTCATCGAGCGGCTTTGCGGCGGGCAGGCCTTCGGGCATGGGAGGAATTTCGTGGGGGCCGTGCGACTGCGGCTTCACGGGCCCCGCCGCCGTCGCCGTCACTCCACCCCACGCCCCCAGCCACGGCGCTTTGCCATCGATGGCTTCCTGAATGCTCGTGTCTTCCTGATTGCGGACGAGGGGAAAAACCGCGCCACGCACCACGGGAACATCGGTGTGGCCGGTGAGTTCGAGCATGCGCAGCGTGTGCAGCGTCTCTTCGTCGCGCCACGCGTCGCCGGTCACCATCGTGATGCCGAGAACCTGAACGTCGGGCGCTTGAAGCAGCGCGAGCATCGACATTTGATCCGATCCGCCGGGGCCCGCGCCATCCTGATCGACAAGCACAAGGCGCTTTTGCGCGCTGAGCGCGACGGCGCTTACCGCAAGAACGAAGAGTGCAATTGCGTTTCTCATGGATGAGTGTTTCCGAAACGTGCGCTACGATCGACTGCTCACCGTCTACCGTGGACAGGTGATTCCGTGGCCTGTTGCCTGATCCCCGCTTCTCTAGCGCCGGTCGCGCCCGAAGCCGCGCGGCTTGAACTGCGGCGCCACTGGCAGATTGGTCTTGCCTTCGGGATAGACAACAAGAAAGCGATTTGAGCCTTCGCCCACGCTCGCCGTCTCAACCCCCTGCAGCGACCGGCAAACAAGATGCAGCATGCGGCGCTCACGGCTGTTCATGGGCGGAAAACTATAGGGCACGCCGGTCTGGCGCACTTTTTCCGCGGCGGCTTCCGCAGCGAGCCGCAGTTCCTCGGCGCGCAGAGCCTTGAAGTTGCCGGCGTCAAAGCTGATCATGTGGTGCTCATGGTGATCGAGGCGCAGCATTTGCGCGGCCAGCGTTTCAAGCGCCCTCAGCAACTCGCCGTTGTGCTGGATGACCAGCGGCACGTCAGGCCCGGCCAGTTCAACTGATATCTGGCGCGGCTGGTCTTCGCCGACGCCGTCTGACGCGCTGATGCGGTATTTGAGGCGCAGCCCGCCCAACTTGTTCAGGTTATTGAGGAATGCGGCTATTTTCTGGGCAGCCTGCTGCAGGTCGTCGATAGGCATAACAGACAAGTATCGCAGAGCGGGGGGCGGCACAGGGAGCCAATCCGCCAAAACCCATTTGCCGGGGCCGAGAGATTCGAGGCTCTGCTGCTTTGGCCGAGGGATTGTATTCTTCTGTGAGTGGCGACCCGCTGCAGATTTCGTCGCGCCGAAGGCCGGCTGCTTCACGGCTCCCTAGCGGCGGTCTGTTCGCTTCTGGTGTTGTGCGCGGCTCATATGCCTGAAGTTCAGGCGCAAGACAAGGTGGCTGCGGCCGACGCAGGCAAACCCGTGGTGATTACGCTGGACGATGCGATTCGACTGGCACAGGCGAGCGAGCCGGCCTATGTTGCGGCCAAAGCTGCCGGCCAGTCCGCAAATCTCGATCGATCCATTGCCCGCGCAGGCTTGCTGCCCAATGCACGCTTTTACGGCGACGATATCTACACTCAGCCCAACGGAATCTACTCCGAGGGCGATGCAGGCCAGGCTTCGGCTCCTTTGCCAAAATTCGTTTCCAACGACTCGCGGCCCCGCGAGTACATTGCGCAGGGAATTGTGGATGAGACGTTCAGCCTGGCGGGCGCGGCGGCCTTGCGTCGAGCAGACGCCGAGGCGGCCATAGCCAGGGCCGAGCAAGAGATTGCGCGCCGTGGCCTCGTGGTTGCCGTCACCGGCCTTTTTTATGCGTCTCTCGCGGCGGATCACAAGCTTGCTGCAGCCGAGCAGGCGCGCCAGGAGGCCGACAGCTTTACACGAATGACGGTGGAGCGCGAGCAGGCGCGCGAGGCTGCTCATGCCGACGTGCTCAAAGCGCAATTGACCCAGCAGCAGCGCGAACGCGATCTTGAAGACGCGCAGGTGGCAGCGGAAAAGGCCCGCCTGGATTTGGCCGTGCTGTTGTTTTCCGATCCGCGCACGCAATATACGCTGAGCGCACCGCAGGCCGCACCCACCCTGCCCTCGCAAGCGGATGTTGAGCAGGCTGCCGCGAAGAACAATCCCGAACTGAAGAGCGCCCTCGCTTCGCTTTCCGCGAGCAACGCCGATGTGCAAGCTGCATGGGGCGCCTTGCTGCCCACTGTCGGCCTTAACTTTACCTACGGCATCGACGCCAATCAGTTCGCAGTGAACGGCCCGCTTATCGCCGATGGCACGAAGGCGCGAAATCTCGGCTACTCTACAAGCTTTACCGTGAACCTGCCTCTCTGGGATTGGTTCGCCAGCGAGAACAAGGTAAAGCAGAGCGAGATTCGCCGCGGCGCGGCACAGGTGGCGTTGAGCACCACGCAAAGGCGACTTGTTGCCCAGCTTGAAGAAGCGTATTCCGAAGCCAACGCCGCGCGCGACCAACTGGCATCGCTCGACCAGAGCGTGAGCGACGCAGCCGAGAGCCTGCGCTTGACCAAGCTGCGCTACACCGATGGCGAGGCCACGGTGCTTGAGGTGGTGGACGCGGAGAATACTTACGTCAGCACGGAAGACGCTCGCGAAGATGGGCGCGTACGCTATGAGACGGCGCGAGCCACGCTGCAAACTCTGACGGGAACGTTGTGAACAGCAGAGGCCAGGGACCAGTGAACAGTGAACCGGCGATGAACGAAAGAGCGAAACAGAAGCACAACACAACCCAGCTGGCGCGCGTTTCGCCGCTGCTCGTCCTGCTGGCGGCTGCCGCGCTGCCGCTGGCGTTCTTGCCCGGTTGCAAGAAGGCCGCCGCGCCTGAAACGCAGGTGACGGTGCAGGCGGAGCATCCCGAGCAGGGACCGATTTCAGAGCAGATCACTGCGGACGCGATTCTGGCGCCGATTGCGCAGGCTGCCATTGAATCCAGAATCACAGCTCCGGTGAAGAAGTTTTATGTGCAGCGCGGAGAGAAGGTGCGGGCGGGCGAGCTGCTCGTGACGCTGGAGAATGCCGACCTAGCCGCCGCGGCTGAAGACAACAAAGGTTCGCTTGAAGCGGCCCAAGCAGCATATAACACGGCGACAAAAGCGCAGGTTCCTGAAGACATGTTGAAGGCGGAATCGGATCTGGCCTCGGCCAAGGCCAATTTCGATTTGAACCAGAGCATCGTGAGCAGCCGCCAGAAACTCTTCGATGAAGGCGCGATTCCGGGCCGCGACCTGGACACGGCAAAAGCCGCCCTCGTGCAGGCGCAGGCTGCATACGACGCGGCAAAAAAGCATCTGGAATCGATGCAAAAGGTGACCCGCGAGGCCGCGCTGAAGGCGGCGCAAGGACAACTCACGTCCGCTGAAGGCAAATACAACGGCGCCGAGGCGCAGGTGAACTTCTCTCAGATTCACAGTCCCATCAACGGCGTGGTCACTGAACGGCCGCTCTTCGCGGGCGAAACGGCCGCGGCAGGTTCTCCGCTGATTACCGTGATGGACACCAGCGTTTTGCTGGCAAAGATGCACATCGCGCACAGCGAAGCGCAGCGATTGAAGGTGGGCAACGCGGCGACCTTGCGCGTGCCCGGCATCGACAATCCGGTTGCCGCCAAGGTTGCAATGGTCAGCCCCGCGCTCGATCCCGGGTCAACCACCGTCGAAGTGTGGGTAAAGGTCGACAACAAGGATGGCAAGCTGAAAGTGGGCGCGCCTGTGAAGGTGCTGCTAACCGGAAGGACTGTGGACCAGGCCTTGAAGATTCCTAACTCCGCGATCCTGACGGCCGAAGACGGCTCCAAATCCGTGATGGTGGATAACGACGGCGCGGCGCAAAGCAAGCCGGTCACGCTGGGCATCAACGACGGCACCGACGTGCAAATCCTCAGCGGGCTTGCGCCCAGCGATCTCGTCATTACCGGCGGCGCATACGGTATTGATGAAGGAACGAAAGTAAAGATCGGCCCGGCCCCGAAAGAGAGCGGAGGATCGGACTGATGCCTGGCGATCCGGCCGCCCCCGCGCCTAAGCCCTTCTGGCTCGCGCGATCCACACGCACCATCTTCTTTTTCGCCACCTTGCTGATGGTGGCCGGCGTCTACATGGCCTTCAAGGTGCCGATCTCGGTTTTTCCGGATACCAATTTTCCCCGAGTGATTATCGGCGTGGACAACGGCGTGATGCCGGTTGAACAAATGGAAGTGACCATCACCCGGCCCATCGAGGACGCGGTGAATTCCGTTCCCGGTCTTCAGAGCGTGCACTCCACCACCAGCCGCGGCTCGGCTGAAGTGGACCTGTTCTTTGACTGGAACGTGGACATGATGCAGTCGCTGCAGTTGGTGAATGCGGCTCTGGCGCAGACGCAGCAAACGCTTCCGGCAACGGCGCGCATCACCACCAACCGGCTCACGTTCGCCACATTCCCGGTCCTCGGCTACAGCCTCACGTCCGACACGGTTCCGCAAACGCAGCTTTGGGAGATGGCGACCTACCAGTTGAAGCCGCCTCTGAACCGCATCAGCGGAGTGGCGACGGTAATTGTGCAGGGCGGGCAGGTGCCCGAGTATGGCGTGGTTCCCAACCTGGCCTTGATGCAGAACGCAGGCGTCACCATCAGCGACCTGGTGAACGGCATCAACACTTCGAACATTGTTGAATCGCCGGGACTCTATCAGGCCAATCACGAGCTGATCCTTGGCCTGGTGGGCGCACAGGTGCACGATCTCGACGGCCTGCGCCAGCTCGTGGTGAAAACCACGCCCAGCGGCGTTCCCGTGCATTTAAGCGACGTGGCCACTGTGGAACCTTCGACAATGCCTGTCTATACCACGGTAACTGCGAACGGGAAGACCGCGGTTTTACTCAGCATCACGCGACAGCCTTCAAGCAATGCCGTGTCCGTGGCAGACGCTGTTGCTGCCGAGGTGGCAGACCTGCAGAAGACCCTGCCCCCCGGCGTGAAGCTCGAGCTTTTTTACGACCAGTCGCAATTGGTGCGCGACGCCATTGGCAGCGTGCGCGATGCCATCGCGATCGGGCTCGGGCTGGCGTGCATAATCCTGTTCCTGTTCTTGCGCGACTGGAGATCGGCATTGATCGCCGGGCTCGTGATTCCGGTAACGATTTCGATCACCATCCTCGTGCTCTGGGTGATTGGCGAGAGCTTTAACCTGATGACCCTCGGTGGCCTGGCGGCCGCCATCGGCCTCGTGATCGACGATGCAATCGTGGTGGTGGAAAACATTGTGATGCATCGCGACCACGGGGAGCATCGCATGGAGGCTGTGCGCAAGGCCATTAAGGAACTGACGATTCCGCTGCTCGGGTCCACGATTACGCCGGTCGTTGTGTTTCTGCCGCTGATCTCGGTCACCGGCGTGACCGGCATTTTTTTCCGCGCGCTGGCGATTACCATGACGGCGGCGCTGCTCACTTCGCTGGCTCTGGCTCTTACGTGGACGCCCGGTTTGAGCTTTGTGCTGCTGCGCGAGCGCACCGCGCCGGCGTCGGGCGATGCCGGGAACGACGCGGGACACGAAACTGATCGCGAGGGCGATCTTGATTTCGATCTCGGTGCCGAACCCGCACAAGAAGGCGGGCTGCTGTCGAGGATTCTCGAGATCCACAGAAAAGTTCTGGAGTGGGCGCTCGCCAAGCCGCTCTGGGTTGGCGGCATCTGCGTGCTGCTGATTCTTGCCACATGGTTCGGATACTCGCAGCTCGGTACAAATCTGCTGCCGGACATGGACGAGGGCGGATTCATCCTCGACTATGTGATGCCGGCTGGTAGTTCACTTGCAGAGACCGATCGCGTCCTTAAGGATGTAACGCGCATTCTCCATTCGATTCCGGAAGTCGAAAACACTTCGCGTCGCACTGGATTGCAGTTGGGCCTCGCCGCCGTCACTGAAGCCAATACCGGCGATTTCACCGTCAAGTTGAAGTCAAGCCGCAGTAGATCGGTGTGGGATGTGATGGACGAGGCGCGCGCGCGCATCAAAGCCGCCGAGCCCGAGCTGGACGTCGAGTTGACGCAGGTTCTGCAAGACAACATTAACGACTTGTCGAATGCGCCGGAGCCGATCCAGATCAAGATCTTCTCCCCTGACGCTGCACTGCTGAATCAGCTGGGTCCTCGCGTGGCCAATGCGATCACCCCGATCCCCGGCGTGGTGGATGTTGCGAATGGAATCGACAACACGGTTAGCGGCCCAGCCACCAACTTCGAGGTCGATCCCACGCTGGCCTCGCGGCTCGGCTTTACGCCTGCGGAGGTGTCCGATGACGCCACCTCGATCCTGGATGGAATCCCTGCCAACCCGGTAGTCGCGAACGAACGCGCTTACACCATCCGCGTTCGCCTCTCCGAGGAGCATCGAACTTCACTGGACGCGATTGAAAACACGGTGTTCAACAGCGCATCGGGCCACACCGCGTCGCTGGGATCGCTGGCACAGATTCAGCAGTTGCCGCCCCAGAACGAGATCGCGCGTGAAAATTTGCAGCGCCTGGTGGAGGTGACAGCCGACCTGGAAGGCTCGAACCTGGGCGGAGTGATGGCCAAGGTGGAGCAGGCCGTCAAGGCGATGCATCTTCCCGCATCGGTTCGCGTGGAGTACGGCGGCACCTATCAACAGCAGCAGAAATCCTTCGGCGACCTGCTAAGAGTGCTGGTGCTTGCGCTGGCCCTGGTTTTCGGGGTGTTGCTCACCGAGTTCCGCAATTTCCCCGCGCCGATTGCCATCCTATCCTCATCGGTGTTGTCGATCTCGGGCGTGATCCTGGCGCTGCTTATCACCAAACCCACATTCAATGTGGCCTCGTTCATGGGACTCATCATGGTGGTCGGGATCGTGGCCAAGAACGGAATTCTGCTGCTCGATGCCGATGAGCGCTATCGCGCGCAGGGAGCCTCGGCACACGACGCCATGCTGCACGCTGCACAGCGCCGCCTGCGTCCCATCGTGATGACGGCACTCGCCGCGGTTTGCGGCATGTTGCCGCTGGCCTTCGCGCTGGGTGCTGGCTCAGAGATGCTGCAGCCGCTGGCCATCGCCGTCATTGGCGGCCTGACGATTTCGATGGTGCTGAGCCTTGTGATCACGCCGCTGGTCTACTACCTGCTCACGCGCCATCGGGAGCAGAAGCCTGAAGAAGCTTGACCTGGCATTTGGGCCGACCGAAGAACAGCCGAGTTTTCTCAGAGATGACACTAGTCGTTTGCGAAAGTGGCCGCCTGCGAGGTTGGCCGTCGGCGAAAGTGGCTTTCTGAAGGAGCTATCGTCGGGTTCAGGCTCTTACTTCGGAAGCGATGCGTGGGCGGAAGATTACGCCGCAGATCAGTAAACCAACCCCCAGAAACGTGATGGTTGCGATCCCCGCGGACAGCCAGAAATGCAGCATGGACCGGAATTCGATGTGCGGAATGCCGTCATTCGCAAATGCCAGAAGCAGCGCGAACATGAAAGCCAGCGCCGGCACGACGAACCGGATGACGCGCGCGGGCCGCGGCGAATAGGGCTCCGTGGCAGGAAGCGGGCGCGGCGTGGTCGAGCGATACCACACCGCGATCCACAGGGCGACGACCACCAGACCAAAGATGCTGCTCCAGTTTTGCAGCGCTTTATAGGTGGGAACCTGCCCCTGGATCGGAAAATACCCTGGGTCGCTGAGGAAACTCAGATGCCGATAGGGCCAATAAAATTGATGCGTGAACGAATCCCACAAAATGTGCGTGCCGATTCCAATCAGGATGGATAAGACGATCAATGCAATGCGGGATAGTGGCCAGAAAGAGAAACCCATTGCTTTGGGCTCGATCCGCGCGCGAAATCCCCTGGGCAGGAGCATTGTGAACGGCTGCTTGATGAAAGCATGAAAAAGCAGATATACGATCAGACACAGCGGTAAATCCAGCACGAATGCGCCTTTGATCGTGTGGGCAAAGTGGCCGTAAGGGCCGAAAAAGAAAAAATAGGCAAAGTCGGGCGAAAAGCAGCCAATAATGAGGGCCGACATTTCAAGGCGCGAGCGCTGAAGAGGCCACATGGCCGCAGCGTGTGAGATAGTGAACGGCATTGCTTCAAGTATCTCGCATTTGGCGCGGTGAATGCTTTGCCGAGCGACAGCGATGCGCGGCGCCGGTTGCTCCTCGCAACCGCGGAGAGATACGATTGCGCTGAAAACATTCGTGGAGATTCCTATCGTGCATGCATTTCGGTTTTTGTCCGTTGGCGTATTTGTTCTTGGATCGCTGATTGCCGGGGCACAGAACGGCCCGAAGACCCCGAAAAAACTCGTCGAACGTTCCGCGCCACCCCAGGTGGCGCTCACGCCGGCCATGGGCTGGAATAGTTGGAATTTCTTCCATCGCAACGTGACTGACAAAGATATTCGCAATGCTGCCGACCAGCTTGTATCGAGCGGCATGAGGGACGCGGGCTACGTCTACGTGAATATCGACGACACGTGGGAGGGTGAGCGCGATGCCGACGGCGTGCTGCACTCGAATGCGAAATTCCCCGACATGAAAGCGCTCGCTGATTATGTCCATTCGAAGGGATTGAAGCTGGGCATTTATTCTTCGCCGGGACCAAAGACCTGCGCGGGCTTCGAGGGATCGCTCGATCACGAGGCACAGGACGCCCAGCTGTATGCTTCGTGGGGCGTCGACTACCTGAAGTACGACCTGTGCAGCTTTATTCCCGCAGTGATGCAGGCGCAGGCGCCGGACGACAAGGCCGCGCAGATGCGCACGATGGTGGCTGCCTACCAGAAAATGGACAAGGCGCTGAAGGCTACCGGCCGGCCCATCGTCTACTCGCTTTGCCAGTACGGATGGGATGCGGTGTGGGAATGGGGCCCGTCGGTGGGCGCGAACCTGTGGCGGACCACGGGCGACATTCAGCCCAACTGGCAGAGCATCTACTCGATCCTGAATGAGCAGGCCGGGCTGGCCCGCTACGCCGGACCGGGCCATTGGAACGACCCTGACATGCTGGAAGTGGGCAATGGAAAGCTTTCGTCGGCGGAGAACCGCACACACTTCTCCATGTGGGCCATGCTGGCCGCGCCGCTGCTCGCTGGAAACGACCTGCCGAACATGACGCCCGAGGTCCGCGACATTCTTACCAATCGCGACGTGATCGCCATCGATCAGGATCGGCTGGGTCGCGAAGCCACGCGCGCCTACTCCGAGGGCGAAGTCGACGTGTGGACCCGGCGACTTTCCGGCGGGGCCATTGCCATCGCTATGGTAAACGCCGGGCCAGATCGCTATTCCACGCATCCGTTTCAACTGAGCCTGGCGAAGCTGGGACTGCACGGTCCGCAAAAAGGGGTAGATCTTTGGACCGGCAAGGCAATCACTCTCAGCGACGCGATGCCGATTGAGATAGCCAGCCACGATGTGCTGCTGGTGCGGATTGCGACGCCGAAGTAGGCCGGGGCGGCAGCGACGAACCTTCCTGTCGGACAACGATGAACCGTCGTTTTCATGGGACGAATTGCCGCCGGGCCGCAATCGCGAATTTTTATTTCTACTCCCCGCCCAAACCGGGTAGAGTATTTGCACGGCTCCCTCCCGCCGATGATTGATGACGTTTCCGCCTCGTCCCATTGATGCGTGCGGCCGTCAGATAAACGATCCGAAGTTCTCCGCAAAGTCCCTCATGTTGGCGGAGTTTTAGTTTGCCGGGCCTTGAAATCTCTTCAAGCGCACCCGGACTGGGAGTTCCTATGGCGACCGTAGCTCCACCGCTGATTTGTCCGCAGGGACATGGCCCCGGAGTGCCCGGCTCGCGCTTCTGCACACTCTGCGGGACGGTTCTGGTAGCGGCATCCTCGCCGGCTCAGCCTGCGTCAGCCAATCCCACGGGGGGCGCCGTGGCGGGCGGAGGGTGGCAGCCGGTAAATGCCGCACCCGCTCAACCGACAGCTGCGCCGCAGTGGCAATCAGCACCCGCGACCGCCGTGCAGCCGCCCGCTGCCCCGCAATGGCAGCCGACTGCGGGGGCGTCCGTTCCGCCCATTCCTCCCGGTGCAATTCCATCGCCTTCGCCTGCAGCGCCCGCACCGCAAAATCAAGGGGCGCCCTGCAAAGTTTGCGGCAACACGGGCGCAGGGCTGGGAGAAGACGTCTCAGTATGCCCGGAGTGCGCGTGGCTTCGCCCGCTTTATCCCGGCTACACGCTCGATCGCTCGGTCTTTTTGTGGGCGCAGGACGGCCAGGCCATGAACAAGCTGCAGAGTATCTCCGCTTTGCACTCGGCCGTCAAATCAGTGTCAGACAAGGTCGGTCGGCCCTGGATCGAATCTACGTTCAACGGCATTCGCCTTGGGCCCCGGCAGTTCCCCGACATCTGGATTCGCGCCGTTCTGGCCGCGCGCATTCTGGGCCTGCCCAAAATGCCCGACGTCTATATCTCCGGTGATTCGCTCTGGAACACCTACACCTACGGCACCGACAGCAGTGCCTTCATCGTTCTCGGCACGGCCATCCTGAACAACTTCCAGAATGACGATCTGCTTTTTGTGCTGGCGCGCGAGATGGGCCACTGCCGCGCGGGCCATGCGCTTTGGAAGACCGTCACCCGCTTCCTGGTTGGCGACACGAGCACGCACGGCATCCTCTCAAACGGTGTGCTGAACGCGATCAGCCTGAGCCCTACCAAGTGGCTCCAGGACGCAGTCGACCTGCCTCTGATGGCGTGGGCGCGCCAGGCGGATATCACCGCCGACCGTGCCGGCCTGCTCGCCATCGGCGACGAGATTGCCGCGCGCCGCGTGCTGCTGGCATGGTCAATCAAATCGGCACGCTTGCTGAAGCAGGTGAACATCGACGAATGGATGCGGCAGGAAGACGCGAGCGACGACCAGATGACGCGCTTCACTGAGATGACGACCAGCTCGTCGATGTACACCACGCGGCGCCTGCGGCTGATGGGCCAGGCGGGCCGCGAAACCGAACTGATGCGTTGGAGCGCAACGATCCAGCCTGTGCGCAAGCGGCTCTCACCGCCGCCGCAATCGGCCGTTCTGCCCGGCATGGGCCCAGCGCAAGCGGCTCACCGCCCCGCAGTGAGTCTCGGCTCCGTGATGGGTCGAGGTCCCGCACCAACTCGACCAGCACCGGCAGCAGGGCCCGCGCCGCCCGCAGATTCTGTCCGCGTGCTCTGCAACAAATGCCAGACCCCGATGCGCATTCCGCTCGCTGTTCTTCGCGGCAAGCCCTCGCTGAACGTACGCTGCCCGAAGTGCCAGAACGTTTTCACGCTGCGGCCCAAACCCGCTTCGCAAGCGCCCGCTTCTCAGGCGCCGGGTTCACAAGCGGCCGCTCAAGCCGCAGCGAGAAGCAACCCAACTCCTTCGCCGGCGTCCTCCTCCGCGCCGGCCAAACCGGTCGCCCCCCCGCCGGCTGCATTCACAAAACCAACAGCGCCCGCCGCGGCCAAACCAGCCGCCGCTGCACCGCATCCAAGCGCGAAAGCAAAACCGGTCTCGCGGCCTCAAAGCCCTGCAAGCCCGCATAAGCAAGCCAGGTGACCCCAAAAGAAACGAGAGGATTAATTTATGCCAGACGATCCCAATGAAGTTGTCGTGATTGTCCCAGACGCAGCCGCTTCACCGGATGCTCCTTCCAACACCGCTCCGGAGGAGGTAGTCGAGATTTTCGAGCCCGGCACCGACACCACTGCAAGCACCGACCCCGAAGTCGTGGTGGTTGAAGAAGCGCCCGACGGCGAGACCGAAGTGTTCGTCGTCGATCCTGACGCCGTGGATACGGGCGCGGACCCGAACGCCGATCCCACTGCCGGAACTGACCCGACTGCGGGCACCGATCCCGGCGATCCGCCCGCTTCCGTCGATCCCATTTCAACCACGGGCGGCGATGGCCCGGGCGATCAGGGCCCTGATGGTTCCGTCGACCCCACCGGCAGCTATTCCGACCCGACCGATCCGTCGATCGGATCCGCAGGCGATCCGGAGCCAATGGGTTCGGTCGACCCGATCAGCACGTCCGATCCGGGTTCACCCGACGGCACCGATCCGACAGATCCCACAGCGTCCACTGCCGACGATCCAACGGCGGGAGGCGTTGTCGGCTCCGACGCGACTACCGCGACTGATCCCGATTCGACCGGCTCAACTGACACATCGCAACTGGCCACCGATCAGGACACTCTGCAGCAGGAAGAGCAGCAGGAACAGCAGGACGTGCAGTCGGGCGACTACCAGGCCGCGTACAGCGATTCGCAACAGGCCTATCAGCAATCGGAAACAGTGGCCGGCGAAGGCGGACCCGACTCGACCGACGAAACGTGGACGGCACAGCTGGACGAAAGCTGGGCTGCCTCCGATCAGCAAACTGCGCAGGAAGATCAGCAGACTGCTGAAAGTTACCTCAACGACCCGACGGGGAATCCAGACACGGATGCGGCAGACGCGCAACTCTATGGCGACGCAGCCGCCAGCGAGGAGCAGAGCGCAGATGCCTCCGCCGAGTCGGGTGAGTACGGCGATTCCGTCGGTGAGCCGATGGACACCCCTGCCGACGAAGCACCAGCGGATGAGGCGCCTGTTGAGGATGCGCCTGTGGATGACACCCCGGTCGACGATTCGTCCGGAAGCTAGGTCGCGTGCGGTTCTTCGATTGGCGCTTGGCAAGCGCGATCGGAGAGCCGCATCACCTCGCGCGCCCCAGACACACGGCAAACCACCCGCGCGCGTCGGTCCACGTGGCATCGGGGCTGAAGCCGGTCCGCTCCAGCAGCGCTTCGGCCTGCCCGGGACGATACTTGTAGCTGCTTTCGGTGTGAATGCTCTCGCCGGCTGCGAAGTCCACGGTCATGTCCAGCGCTTCAAGGCGCACCTGTTGAGGAACGGCACTGACCAGGTGCATCTCCACGCGTGAATCGGCCTGGTTCCACACTGCGCGATGCGCAAATGTGTCCACGTCGAAGTCGGCATCGAGCTCGCGGTTCAGGCGCACCAGGACATTTTTGTTGAACGCAGCCGTCACGCCTTCGGCATCGTCGTATGCCGCCACCAGCATAGCTTCGTCCTTCACCAGGTCGACGCCCAGCAGCATGGAGTCGCCGCTGTCGAGCCCAGCGCGCACGCGGTGCAGCAACTTTTCCGCTTCGGTTGGCTCAAAGTTTCCGATGCTGGAGCCGATATAGAGCACGAGGCGTTTTTCATCGGGCGTCTTGCCGGCCAAATGCAGCCTGCGCGCGTCGCCGTCGGTGTAATCCATTACGCGCGGCGCAACGGCAACCACATTCATCTCGCGCTCGATGCGTCTTTTTGCCGCCGTTAGCGCGCTCGATGAAACGTCGATCGGCTCGTAGAGAACGGACCCCTGGCGACGCACTGCGGCGCGCAAAAGCAGTCGCGTTTTTTCGGCCGACCCCGCGCCCAGCTCGGCAATGCGCAGCACCGCCCGCTCGCCGGCGCGCGCCACAATCTCGCCGCAGTGCTGAGCAAGAATTGAGCGCTCGGTTCGCGTCAGGTAGTACTCGTCGAGCTCGGTGATGGCCTCGAACAGGCGAGAGCCGGCGCGATCGTAAAACAGCCATGCGGGTATCCATTTAGGCCGGCAGGCCAGGCCTGTGCGGACTGCTGTGGCTACGCGTTCATCGACTTGAAGAATTGGGACAGGGGAAGCTGCGGCTGCGGTCATTGGCCCTCAGTTGGATGGCGGCTGGGAGGTTTATGTCGCCAGCCGAATGCCGGAAAACTGCCATCTGGTTTCGGGGGAAAAGAAGTTGCGATAGGTTGCGCGGATGTGTGGGGCGGGGGTGACGCACGATCCGCCGCGCAATACCATTTGCCCGCTCATGAATTTGCCGTTGTACTCGCCCAGCGCGCCATCGAGAGGCTTGAAGCCGGGATAGCCGAGGTATGCGCTGCTCGTCCACACCCAACAATCCCCGTACCACTTCGTGGCGTCTTGGTTTTGGATGAGATTCGTGGAAGGGATCGGTGTCAGGGCTCCGGAATCGAGCAGATTTCCCTCGACTGGCTGGCCTTCGACGGCCGACTCCCACTCGAACTCCGTAGGCAGCCGATGGCCAGCCCACCGCGCGTAGGCGTCCGCTTCGTAATAACTGACCTGGCTGACCGGAACGTCTTTCAAATCTTCGAGCGACTGTTCTCCGCGCAGCGTGAACACGCTCCATGTACCGTCAGTCTCGGTCCAGTAGAGCGGCGCCCGCCAGCCGTTCGCCTTCACAGCATCCCATCCCGCCGAGAGCCACAGCTCCGGCTTGCGATAGCCACCGTCTGCCATGAATTCCGCATACTCGCCGCAGGTAACCAACCTGTCGGCCAGCGAAAACGGCTCCAGCCACACACGATGGCGCGGCAGCTCATTGTCGAAGCAGAAGCTGTCTCCCGCATGCCCTGCTTCTTTTAGCCCACCCTCGAACTGCCTGAACCGAAGCGGCTCCCTCGCTCCCTCTCTCCCTTGCTCTCGGTCCTTCGGCTCGCTCGCTCCCTCGCTCTCTTGCTCCCGGTACTTCGGCCTCAGCGGATTGGTAAAGAATGCATTCAAAATGTCGGTAAGCAGCAGTTCCTGGTGCTGCTCCTCGTGGTTGGCGCCGAGCTCGATGCGGCGCAGCGCCTCCGCATCCGGCTCGCGCTCAAACAGGCGCTCGATGGCGGCATCAACATGTTCGCGATAACGCAGAATCTCATCGAGGCCGGGGCGCGAAAACGATGAGCGAAGCCGCTTTTCAGGGAATGCTGAGAAACCTTCGTAATAGCTGTTGAACAGCCACGGAAAATCCTGGTTGAAAAGCCGATAGCCGGGAAGGAACTCGCGCAGAACGAACGACTCAAAGAACCATGCGGTGTGTGCCAGGTGCCACTTTGCGGGCGACGCCTCTGGGCACGACTGCACCATCATGTCCTCTGCCGAGAGCGGCTCGCACAGGGCCGTTGTTCTGCGGCGCACGTTATTGAAACGGTTGAGAATCGCCGCGCCCGCGCTTGAAATTGTGCTGGTGCTCAAGGTCCCCCCGCGCATCCGGTGAGTGTAAAACAGTTTGATGCCGTCCACGCGCGATTCGACGCCTTTTTGTCGAAAGTCCTTCGTCGGCACGCCATTTGCCCAGCCCCTGAACAGCCATGAGGCGCCGGCTTACGCAATCTTCGTTCACCCGTTAACGACCCGCTGGCTAGCGTCTGTTTAACCGTTAATCCTAGTAGCGGTACTGGTATTTGACTGTGAATGGTGGTTTAATCCCTGCCAGAGATTTGTGGGAGGCTTCCAGTCCGGTTGGCGAAATGGCAGGAGAATGCATGGCGCGGCTCGGTAAAACCCGGATCTTGATCGCGGCGCTGGTTGCGCTTTATCTGGCGATCCCGCGCGGGTTGCCGGGCCAGGCACCCGCTCCGTCTCAGCCGCAAGTCGCTCCGCCTCAGCCGCAAACCGCCCCGCCTGCGGCACAAGCTGCTCCGGCTGCAGCAATGCCCCCCACGCCTGCGCCATCTGCCACCCCGCCTGCGCCTCACCCGCCGCCAACCGCCGAGCAATTGGGCGACTCCTTCGAAGCCCGGCAGCGCTATCAGGCAGCCATTGAGGCCTACGCGAAAGCGCCCGTGATGACGGCGGCAATCTGGAACAAAATGGGCATCGCCTATCAAATGATGTTCAACTCCAGGCAGGCCGCACGTTGCTACAACGAGTCACTGCATCTCGATCCGACGGATCCTCAGGTGCTGAACAATCTGGGCACCGTGTATGCGTCGCTGAAGGAGTATGGGCAGGCGGACCGCTACTATCGCCGGGCGCTGAAGCTCGACCCAAAATCCGCCATCGTGCTCAAGAATCTTGGCACCAACCTGCTGGCGCAACACAAATACAACAAGGGCTGGCAGGCTTACCAGCAGGCGCTCGCGATTGACCCGGATGTCTTTTCCAATCACGGGACTCCCTCGGTGGACGATCCGTCCTCGATCCAGGCGCGGGGCGCAATGAACTACTACATGGCGGCCGGATGCGCGCGCGCCGGTTACTCCGATTGCGCGCTGCAATATCTGCGCCTTGCCCTCGACGAGGGTTTTACCACACGCAAAAAAGTGGCAAATGACGAGGAGTTCGCCAGCCTGCGCTCCAATCCAGCCTTCAAACAGTTGATTCAAGAGGAAAAGCGCAGCCAGTAAGCCGCCGAATTCGCGCCCGCAATGGGACGCGCCGTCGACTGTCAGCTCATATCCAGCGTCTATTTGAACGGCCGGTCTGCCGGCTTTCCGGGAGATGCAATGAGTATCCGCATGTTTTCGTCATTGGTGATCGCTGCCGCATTCACCGCTGCTGCCTGCGCGCAGGAATCCAGCCCTGCGCCTGCGGGTCAAAGTCCGAGCCAGAATGATGGGCAAAGCGCGGGCCAAAGTGCACGTCAGAACGGGAATCCCGGTTCCGGCGGCGGTTATAGCCAATACGGCGGCCACCGTGGCGGGCGCGGCAGCTTTGGCGGCGGCCAGGGAATGGGCATGATGGGCCGCGGCCTGATGGGGACTGTAACCGCGGTTGCGGCGGACCACTACACCATCAAAACCGAAGCGGGCGACGTTTACACGGTTCGCTTCACCGCGGATACGCGGATGTTCAAGCGCCAAGCGAGAAGCGGCGGCCCGGGATCCAGCCAGGGACCAGGCGCCGACCAGAACGGCCAGCAGGGCGGCGGCGAACCGGGTGGCGAGGGACGCCGCGGAATGGGTTACGGTGGCGGCAATCCGCCGCAGCAGATCAGCGCAGCCGACATCAAGACCGGCGACATGATCAACGTGATGGGCGAAACCGACGCCTCAACGAAAACCGTGAACGCGCGGGCCGTGGCGCTGATGGATCAGCAGACGGTGGACCAGATTCGGGCCATGGAAGCCAACTTCGGCAAGACCTGGCTGATGGGAAAGGTGACCGCGATTGACGGCACGAAGATCACGCTGGCGGGCGCGCTCGATAACGCTCCACACACGGTGGTTGCGGACGAGAACACCGAGTTCCGCAAGCGCCGCGATCCTATCACGCTTGCCGACATCCAGGTGGGCGATACAGTGCGCGTGGATGGCGCGCTGAAAGACGGAGCTTTTTTGGCCGCCAACGTAAATGTTTTTGGCGGACAGGGCGGCGGAACGCCTGTCGTTCCGCGCAGCCAATCGCCACAAGTTCCGCCCAGCGCACCGCCCCAATAACCCTATTCAATCGATTGCAGCGTCCACGCCCCGTTTGTGAGGACAAATGTGGCCGTGCGCGTTGCGCTTAGCTTGTTTCCGGGGTTGTGCGCAATATCCGCGAGCGGCTGCGGAAGTCCGTCAAGGTTTACGTCCTCAGTAAAGATCGCGGTCTTGGTATCGCCGATCGATTGAATGTCGCCTACGTCGCGCACTTTCGGATGATTCGTCGCCACGGACTGTATCACGATCACGAAATGCGTATCCGTCGGGCTATCGGGCCGCCATTTGATTACGTCGCCGCCGCCGGATAGGGTCAGCACCTTCTTCCCATCGGGTGTCAGCGTAAAGTCGCCCCAATATCCATTGGGATACCTTTTGGTTTCGGTCCAGTATTTTGCGTTGTCGCCCTGCTGCATACCGGTGTCGTTCACGGTAATGCTCACCGGCGCCGCGGGAGTCTGGTCGTATTTGGCCTGAATCATCGTCAATGCCTGGGCCTGCGTTAGATCTGGCGCCGATTTACAGCCGGCCATCCACAGCCCGGATGCTAAAGCTGCGACGACTCCCAACACCTGCAATTTCACCGTGTTTCTCACGTTTCCCCCCAATGCCCACACGAGTGGCGCATGAATAGAACGAACATTGCGGCTCGAAATCTTTCGCCCCGCCATTTTTCATCTACTTTCCTCCGCTGTCAATGCGGTTGAAAGTGACCCGGCTCACAGGTCAAGGTGCGAGCGATGCGTTTCGGGAGCGGATCAGCGCTTTGAGCTTCTTGTGAAATGGCTTCGGATCAGGCCGAAAGCGCATAAAAGCTCAGCGCCGCGTCCCCTTGCTCGAGCAGTCGCGTCCGCCTCAGGGCGCCGTAGCGCTCTTCCAGAAGAAACTTGCGCCGGTGCTCGGCAACGACGGTCGCGCCCGGCGCCAGAATCGCCTGCGCTGCACCGCCGAGCAGGCTCAATGTGGCCGCATACTCAAGGGTTGCATCATACGGAGGATCGAGGAAGAGTACTTCGTACCGTCCTTGTTTTGGACTTTGTTCTTGCATAGGATTCTTTTCTGGCTCTGGATTTTTTTCCTGGCTTTGACTGGCATAAGCCGCGGAACGCAGAAATGCGCTCACGCTTTTTCCTTCAACCCGCACGCCTTCATTGATTCCTAGCCGCGCCAGATTTGCTTCGAGCACTCTCAGCGCTGCCGGCGCGCGCTCAACGAATGTAACCCGCCGGGCTCCACGGCTCAGCGCCTCAAACCCCACGGCGCCTGAGCCGGCATAGAGATCGAGAAACACCGCGTCCGCGATGCGCGGCGCAAGCACATTGAAAAGCGTTTCGCGCAGGCGGTCGCTGGTGGGCCGGGTGCTCGTTCCCGGCGGTGCGGCCAGGGTGCGCGATCGAAGTGTTCCGGCGATGATGCGCATCGACCACCAGCATATCGAAGCCGGCTCGCCACCTTCCCGCGCCTTTGCTGCGGACCGCAAACACGCGCACCTGCACGAAAAAGCTGACGGCTGAGGGCTGATAGCCGAAAGCTGCCGTTACCTCGTCGGCATGCCCGCGCCGTTGGTGCGGATGTAGGTTGTGGAGTCGCCGTTCGATGTGGCCACAAACTGGTTCGCGTTCAGGAACCGGATGCGGCTGGTGTTCGCCACGCCTAAGGGCGCAGGCACCGGAGCTGGTGTGCAATTGCCGCCGGCGCAAATCTGTTTCGGTGAGTAGTCGCGCCACGTGTAGCTCAACGTGCCTTGCGCCGCGTTGTACTGGTAAACGCCGGTGAGCATAAAGCTCATTCCCATGCGATTCTGCGTCGTCGATTGCACCTGGCCGTTGGCCGTGAAGCTCGTGGTGATCATGATCCCCGACGGCATATTCCAGTTCACCGTCGCAGACCACGTGCCGACCAGCGCCGGCGACGATGGCGCTTGCTGCGGCTGAAAAGGCTGGACCTGCGCCCCCAAAGCCGCCGCGTTCGCATTCAGCGCGGCCAATCCTCCGGCGGCAACGGCCAGCGTGCTCAGCAGCAAAAGCAGTTTGCGTGTCATGTCGCCCTCCAAAAGGCCTGAATTCGAGTCTCCACTTTATCAGACGATTGACTCTCGCCGGATGACGCAGGCCGCCGCACTTGCACGAACTTGCTGACAGCCGCTCGCCGCCGTTCCTCTACAATCGTTTTATGCGCGGCTGGTCCATTCCGCTGGGGCGTTGGTTGGGCGTGGAGATGCGCGTCCACATCTTTTTCCCCCTGCTGGTCCTGGTGCTATTCGCCATCAGCGGCGCAGACGGCTGGGGACGCGCCCTCGCGCTGTTTCTGGTTCTGATCGCGGCGGTTGCCGTGCGCGAAACCGCTCGCCTGCTGGCTGCAGCGTGGCTCGGCCTCAAGCTGCGCGCGGTGCTGCTATTGCCCATTGGCGGCCTGTTTGCCTATGCCACACCCGAAAGCCAGGAGACGGCGAACAGCGGCAGTGGTCAATTTGTTCTGGCGCTCGCCGGGCCGCTTGCGAATCTCGGCGCGGCGCTCACGGCTGCGGGAATCATCCTGGGCGCAGGCGGCAATGTGCCCTTGTTCGTTCATCCCTTCATCACCGGCGGACATTTACTCCGCAGCCTCGTCTGGATGCAGGCGTCGCTTGGCCTGCTGCACTTCTTCCCCGCGTATCCACTCGACTGCGGGCGCCTGCTCCGCAACAAGTTTGCGCAAAGCCACGGCTCCGGGCCCGCCGGTCGCGCTGTCTCTGGTGTCGGCCAGGTGCTGTCGCTGGCTGCGATCCTGGGCGGCATGCTCGCGCAGGAACCCTGGCTCATCCTCGCCGGCTTCTTCATCATGATCGGCGCGCAGATTGAAGATCAGGGCGTCTTCTTCCAGTCCGTCGTCGACACGGTGCGCATGCGCGAGGTAATGCTTACCGACTTCGCCACGCTCTCGCCTTCTGACACGTTGGCTGACGCGCTCTATCGCTGCGTGCATTCGCTGCAGGAAGATTTTCCCGTGGTCCGCGGCCCGCAGCTTGTGGGCATCGTGTCGCGCCAGCGCATTCTTGAGGCGCTGCGCAGCGAAGGCAACGGCTACGTGCAGTCCGTCATGTCGCGCGCGTTTCAAGTGGCACGGCCAGAGGACACGCTCGGCACCACAATTCGTCGCCTCACCGCCGGCCACGGCCTCGCGCTCATTCCCATCACCGAAAGCGGGAAAGTTGTCGGCATCGTCAGTGTGCAGAACCTGATGAGCTCCATGTCGCTCCTGGCCGAGCAGAGACGGATCGAACGGCAGGAAGCGGAAGAGTAGAACGACAGTTCGCAGTTCTTAGTTCACAGTTCGCAGTTTCTCCGCGGCCACCATCAATCTGGCTCAGCGTCGCCAGAAATGCCGAAGAGAGGGCTGCTGAGACTCCCCTTGAATCCGCGACTGCGAACTACGAACACTGAACTATTGAGCAATCATGTCCGCTGAAACCGCACCACTCACCCCCGGTCTCTACCTCGTCGCCACGCCCATCGGCAACCTGGGCGACATCACGCTGCGGGCCCTTGAAGTTCTCCGCTCCGTGGATCGGATTGCCTGCGAAGACACGCGCCAGACGCAAAAACTCCTTAATCATTTCCAAATCGAGAAAAAAACCGTTAGTTGCCACGAGCACAACGAACATTCCCGAGCCAAAGAACTAATCCAAGAGTTGAAAGCCGGGACGGCGAAGGCGATCGCTCTTGTGTCGGACGCAGGCACACCCGGCGTCAGCGACCCCGGCGCGTGGCTTGTGCGCGAGGCCATCGCCGCCGGTGTTCCCGTCTATCCTATCCCCGGCGCCAACGCCGCTGTCAGCGCACTCATCGCCTCCGGCTTGCCCGCCGATGAATTCGAGTTTCTCGGATTTCTGCCCGAGAAGGCGGGAGCGCGGCGCACCAAACTCGAAAATCTCGCAGCGCAGCCGCGCGAGACCACACGCACGCTGATCTTTTATGAGGCGCCGCATCGTCTGCTCGATACCCTGTCGGACATCGAGAGCGTCTGGGGAGGACTGGTTCACGCAGTGGTCGCACGCGAGCTCACCAAGATTCACGAAGAGTTTTTGCGCGGGACCGTTGCCGAAATTCGCAGCGAGCTGGCCGGCCGCGACCGCATTCGCGGCGAAATCACGCTGCTCGTTGAGCTTCCCGCGCGCGCTTCTTCTGCGGCCGCAGCATCGGACGCGTTCAACGCGCAGCAGACCATCGCCGCCCGCGTCGCCCGCATGATGGCAGAAGCGGGCATCGATGAAAAAGAAGCGCTCAAGCGACTGGCGCGCGAACTCGGCCGGTCAAAGAGTGAAATCTATCGAGAGCTGCAGCGCGAGCGCGCCCGCAAGCGCGGGTAAAAGGCCTGTCGGTTCAGAAGACATTCTTGCTTCGCAGCGGCCATGAGCGATGAATCCGCACGGATAGCGGATCACGTCCCGTCACCTATCCGGAAAACAAGGAGCGAGATATACCGGCGGTTCACGGCTGGAAAATCCGCGAGCACAATGCCGCGCTTCAGGCTTGTTCCCGTGCAGCGTGGATCTTTATCTGCTACTTGCTATCGCGTTTGGCAAATCGGACGATCACTCCCTGGCCACTCTTCTCGCACACGAGTTCGAAGTCCTTGGCGGCCAGAACGCTTTTTTCCTTAAACGCGGCGTGACCGAAAGGCATCAGGAAAATCCCGTCCTCGCCAGCTGGAGCCACGTTGAAGATCGGTCCTGCATGAGTGGATATCTGCGCGCTGCCGAATTCGTGCTCCTCTTTTTTGCTCGTGCTGCCCAGCAGCCGAACTGGCGATAAGCCGTCTCGCGCTTCAAAAACCCTGAAACTCAGACTCTCCTTTTTCATCTCATCCACCTCCGCCTTCTTATTTGCATTTTTGGGAGACAGTGGCCGCACGGGTCACGCCAAAACTCTAACATGGTCCGAGCGCGCAGCCGGCGCGCCCCAAATGATTCGAGGCATAGGTGACTGACAACAAACCATTTGACAACAAAATCGGGGCGTACCCCCGCGCTGGCTAAAGCTTCGCCACTTCCACCAGCGTAGAATAGAACGTGGCCCCGCCGCCGATGTCGGTCAGGTTTTCGCTGGTGAGCGCGTTGATGTTCACGCTGTCCGGGTGCAGCTTGGCCCAATCCAGCCGGGCGGCCACCACGCCGGCAGGCAGACTCGGGTTCAGCATCGCCGTCAGCTCCAGCGAACCGCGAGCGTTGAAGACGCGCACGCGCTCGCCATCGATAATGCGACGGGCTTCGGCGTCGGCGGGGTGCATCTCGAGCCGCTGGCTGGTGCGCGCTTCCATCTTGCGGTGGCCCGGCAGGTTGGCGAAGGTCGAGTTCATGTAGTTGTCGTTCTTGCGCCCCAGCAGTTCCAGAGGATACTTTTTCGCCGCCTCGCCCCAGCGCGATTCGGTTGGCGGATTAAATCCCGGAAGACCATCCTGCCCCGCAGTGGCCAGCGTCTCAGAGAAGAATTCGATTTTGCCTGAAGGCGTGGCGCACGTCCCTGATGTGTAAGGGAGAAACGGCTGCTCGTCTGGATTGGAATGAAACGCGAGTGGAATGTGCCCGTCGCGTTCCAGATCCTCAAACGTCATGTGCTCCATGTTCGCGTTCGTCGAGTGGCCGTCAGGGCCGATCGCGAGCGCCTGCCGGATGATGTCTTCCGGTGTGTCGCGGAAGCAGGCTTCGGTGAATCCCATGCGCTGTGCGAGCTGGCCGAAGAGCCACACGTTTGAGCGCGCTTCGCCGAGCGGAGCGATGGCTTGTTTTGAAAGCTGCACGAAGTAGTGGCCGTACGCCCCCTGCACGTCAGTGTGCTCAAGAAAAGTTGTCGCCGGCAGAATGTAGTCGGCGTAGTCAGTGGTGTCGGTAAAGAACTGCTCATGCACCACTGTGAAGAGATCGTCGCGCATCAGTCCGCGGCAAACGGCGTTATGGTTGGGCGCAACCGCACCAGGATTGGAGTTGTAGACGAACAGCGCGTGCACTGCGGGACCGTTTTGCTTCCCTGCTCCATCGTTCCCTTGCTCGCTGTCTTGTCCCAGCTCCATCAGCGCGCGTCCAAGTTCCGACATATTCACCACGCGGGCAAGGCGGCCGATGGGCGAAGCGAGCGCAAGGTCCGGACGCTCGACGGCTGTTTTGTTCCACTGAAACGCGCCTGAGGTTGAAAGCTGGCCGCCGCCGCGATGTTTCCACGCGCCGGTAAGCGCGGGCAGCATGGCGATGGCGCGCACCGCCGCGCCGCCGTTCTGGCAGCGCTGCACGCCGTAGTTCAGGCGGATCATTGCCGGCCGCGTGGTGGCATACTTGCGCGCAAGCTGTTCGATATCTTCGGCGAGCATTCCCGTCCACGCAGCGACGCGGTCTGGAGTGTATTCGCGCGCGCGTTCGGCCAGCTGCTCGAAGCCATGCGTCATTTCGCCGATATAGGCGCGATCTTCAAGGCCCTCGTTCAGGATGACGTTCATCATGCCAAGCGCGAGCGCAACGTCAGTGCCGGGACGGATGGCGATGTGCCAGTCGGCTACCGCTGCGGTGCGAGTGCGGTAGGGATCGATGACGATGAGCTTCGCGCCATTGCGCCGAGCCTCTTCAACAAAAGGCCACAAATGAATGTTGTTGCCGTGAATGTTTGCGCCCCACGCAATGATGAGCTTCGCCAGGCGAACATCTTCGGTGGGCGTGCCGTACTTTTTGCCATAGACAAGATTCCACGCCTGCCCGCCGGCCTCAGAGCAAATGGTGCGGTCGAGCTGGCTCGCGCCGAGGCGATGAAAGAAGCGGCGATCCATCGAACCATAGCCGAGAACGCCGATGGTGCCCGCGTAACTGTAGGGCAGAATGGATTCGGGGCCGTAGCGATCGGCGATCTGTTTGAGCCGCGCGGCAATTGCATCCAGCGCTTCGTCCCAACTGATGCGCTCGAACGATTCGTGCTCGCGGCCGCGTGGTAGCGGGCCCTTGGGAGCGCCGGGCTTGCGGCGGAGCGGGTAGAGAACCCGATCGGGCGCGTAGACGCGATCGAGATATTTAGCGACTTTGCCGCAAAGAAATCCGCGTGTAACCGGTTGCGACGGGTCGCCTTCGACTTTGACGGCGCGGTCCTCGTCGTTCACCGTTACCAGCACCGCGCACGAATCCGGACAGTCATGCGAGCAGACCGTGTGAACGACGCGGAACGGAGAAGGAGTGGCCATGCCGTCATTTTATGCTGAGTGCGACCTTAACCGGAGCGGCCTGAATGTAAACTGGTCACGCCATGAGTTGTTTATTCTGCAAGATCGCGTCGGGTGAAATTCCGTCGACGGCCGTTTATCAGGACGATCTGGTTTATGCGTTCGCCGACATCAACCCCAAGTCGCCGGTTCATGTGCTCGTGGTTCCTCGCGAGCACATTGCGTCACTTGCCGAGGCGGTAGACGAACATCGGCCGCTGCTCGGCCACCTGATGTGGGCAGCTGCCGAGATTGCGCGCCAAAAGGGATTGGCAAATGGCTACCGCGTGATCGTCAATTCCGGTGACGATGGGGGCCAGACGGTTGACCATCTCCACCTGCATGTGATGGGTGGGCGCCAGATGATGTGGCCGCCAGGGTAAAGCAGCCAATAGCAAATAGCCAATAGCCGGCAGGTCCTTGTTGGCTATTGGCTACTCACTATTGGCTGTATTTAGAACGCCGGCTGCTGCGAAATTTCCTCTTCCTCTTCCACGCCATAGCGCCGGAGAAGAATCGGCAGGCTCTGCGAGAAGGCCGAGCGCGGCATCACGGAATCGCATCCCGCCTCGACCGCCTTCATCTTCAGGTCGCCCTGCAGGTGATTGAGGAAGCCGATGATCGAGACGGCCTTTTTGAACTTCGACTTGAACTTCGGGATCAACGTCATGGGCTTGGCGTTGAGATTGTTCAGGTCAAAGACCACCAGCGCCGGCTTTTCATTTTCGCCAGCTTCAAGAATGCGCGTGATGGCGTCTTTGTTTTCGCCCTTGATGAATTCCACTTTCACGCCGAGCTTGCGCGCGGTTTCCTGAATCTTGGCCAGGAAAAAGAGATCCTCGATGAAGCAGAAGATACGGGTGGGCGCATCTTCGCGGACGGGTGCGGGCGGTTGCGCAGAATAAACGTCGGGATAGTAACCGCTGCTATGGCCGTTGCCCGCGGTGGGAATCGTAGATGGCGGTCCATCGGCGACATTTCCGTTCACGGCGCGGTAGCTGTGGTCCATGGGGCCAACAAACGCGCGCGGGCCCTTCTGGCGACCTCTGCGCTTGCCTTGCTGCGAACCGTTGATACTGTTGCCGGGCTGCGCCGGAGGACCCGAGTTTTTCTGGAAGAATTTCTTCTTCTTGCGGCCCTGGTGATGATGCTGGGGCTTATGCTGGCCGGGGTGGGATTGATGCGGCGACTGCGGTTGCTGCGCGTCCTGCATCTGTGCCTGGGGCTGCTGCCCCTGCATCCCAGCCTGCTGACTGGACTTGTTCTTGCGGCGGCGGCGACGGCGCCGATGCCCATGCGACTGCACCTGACCGTTGTCAGGAGCTGGCCCCTGTTCAGGCTGGGGCTGCGTCGGTTCTGTTGTCATAATGCGTATGCTTCCTGATGCTTGCTTTCGCTGTATTGAGTTGCGTTTTACTCTTGGTTGAGCCGCTGAATAGCCATCCGCCGATGCTCTCCGAATTGTGCCGGGAGGCGGTGCAGATCGATCCTACTCGCTGCTCGATTCTTGAACTGGCGCAGACCGTTCCTTGCTCGCGAGGTCTTTACGTTGACGAGGAACAAAAACCTCGACTGCGGGAAGACCGAAATGCTGAGCGAGACTTGTAAAACCGGGTCCGCGCGTCAGCCACTTTGCCTCAAAAAAACTTGAGCCCCTTTGAGAATGCGATTGCTGCTTGCAATGCGGGAGCCGCCAATCAACTCCATCCGATCGCCGAATCGTTCCTGGCGCAGCTTTTGCTTTTCTCGGAGAATGCCCTTTCCTATGAGAGCCTTCATCGCACGCAGTCGATCGCAATCGGAACTGGACGATGATGTGCTGGCTCTGCGGCGAGCGTGCTCTCCCCATACCCGGGTGGCCTGCGTCAGCCGCTTGATAGGCAACTCCGATAGTACAGGGAAGGATAACCGGTGGCAAGGGGGAGCCGGAGGAGGAACCGCCTTAAGTAATACGATGCGAAACTTTCGGTCCGGCGTTGGCGTGACGCAACAGGCGATGGGAAACAAGCCCTGAAGCACGAAACGCCGCCCCTTTTGGGCGGCGTTTCAAGAAAGGGTTGGGGGCCCTGCGCTGGTCACTGGCCTCCCAGCGGTTTTGGGGAGCAGGCTGATCGCTCCGCTCCGAGTTGCGGGCTCCCCGGCTGGCTTATCCCCTCATCAGGGCCGCTCATTGGCGGTTGCTCTGCCGGGTACCCGGTGCTGATTTGGCTCGCTCGGCCGTTTCCGGCAGGCTGCCATACATCACTGGCACCCATGAGGTAGCAATCGATGTACCGTTCACAGTGATGTTTATTTGCAATGACTTAGCGGACGCGGCATTGCGATTTTGTTTGGATTCTGGAAGCAAAAAGGCGAAGATTCTTCAAAAAAGCATAGAAGGCTGCGGGCGCGGTCTGCTCGAGCGGAATCACCGCTGGCAGTTGGGGCAGTAGTGCGTTCCGCGTCCGGCCAGGAGAATGCGTCGGATGGGGGTTCCGCAGCGACGGCAGGGCTCGCCGGTTCGCTGATAGACGCAGTGCTCGAGCTGAAAAAAGCCGCGCTCGCCGTCGGCGTCTACATAGTCGGAAACCGAGGAGCCCCCCAACCGAATGGCGTGATTGAGGACCTCGCAGAGCGCGAGTCGGAGACGTTCCAGTTCAAGACGGGTGAGCCGGTTGGCGCGACGCCGTGGCCGAATGTTGGAGTGAAACAAGCTTTCGTCGGCGTAGATGTTGCCGACGCCGGCCAGCAAAGACTGATTGAGCAGAGCCGCCTTGATGGGCGAACGCCGTCCGCGGAAAAGGGCTGCGAATTCGGGTTCACCAATGGCGAGCGGATCATCGCCTGGAGCTGCGAATGCGGAGCGCCGATTGAGATCACGAAATTCGAGGCGGCCAAATCTTCGCGGATCGACGAAGCGCAGCTCGCGGCCGCTTTCGAGGAACAATCGTGCGTGGGTGTGAGCGGGAACAGGAAAATCGGGCGAGGAGACGAGGAGACGGCCGGTCATGCCGAGATGGACAATCCATTGGGCATCGATCTCAGAGGCGGATCGGCTTAACTCGAAGACAATGTGCTTGCCGGTGCGGTGAACTGCCAGTATGGTGCGACCGGTAAGGCCCTCGGCCTGCAGCTTGCGTGGAGTTTTGAAGGTTTGAGGAGCCCGGCTGAACCAGACCTGAACGATACGATCGCCGCGAATGCGCTTGTTGACGCCGCGCGCAATCGTTTCCACCTCAGGTAGTTCCGGCATCGGCTCATTGTAGAGGATCGCGATGGAGGGCCATCACTGGTTAGCGGACGGCCTAGCGCGGATTCGCAGGCAGGCTATCGAGGATCGCCGACGAGTTCGTTTTCCTCTTCGGCCAGACGGCTCTGGAGCGCTCCCCACTGCTCGAGATAGATGACTCCAAGAGCGAGTCCGACGAGGAAGACGCCGACCGATGAGAATTCAATCAGATTCAGCTCGCGGTCCTCGGCGGGGGTCTGGTAGACCGTGGTTCCGTGAATGCCGCGGGGCACGACGCGGTTCACTTCCGGCGCGGGCCACCGGGGCATGGTATCGAGGTAATGTGTCGAGATCATTGCAGAGACGATGAGACCTGCGAGGCCGGGAAGAAGAAACAGCAGCGCGAAGAACTTGATCATTGCCAGACGTGCAGTTCTCATCGGTTTCACCTCGAATCGATAGAGATTTCCAGGCCGAGATTTTCAGGCCGGAGCGCCAAGGTGGATTCACGGCCGGATCGAGAGAGAACGCGGAGAATGCTGTTCCCACCTAAATTCTAGAACAAAGTTCGAACCGATTGCCACGGGCTGTGTTGAATGCGGACGGAAATGATCGAGTGGTTTCGGGAGATCATTCACGGGGATCAACGTGAAGCGAGATTAGGGCTGCGACGCGGCGGACCACATGAGGAACTACACTGAGTGCACCGATGAGTGAGAAGGAAGCTGCAAGCGACACGATCGCCGCAATCTCAACGCCGCCTGGGCGCGGCGGGATTGGAATTGTGCGCGTGAGCGGGCCGCAAGCTGTGGCGATTGCAACACAGCTAGCACCGCCGCACCAATCGCTCGAGCACGGGCGGGCGAGATTTGCAGATGTTCTCGATCCGGAAGACGCGAATCGCAAGCGCATCGATGAGGCTCTGGTGACTTTGTTCAAGGGGCCGCATTCGTACACCGGAGAAGATGTCGTTGAAATCGCCGCGCATGGTTCACCTGTCGTGCTGGAGTTGTTGCTTCGGCGTGCGATGGAGCTTGGTGCGCGACTGGCTGAGCCGGGCGAATTTACCGAAAGAGCATTTTTGGCGGGGCGCCTTGATTTGACCCAAGCCGAAGCAGTGCGCGACCTGATCGATGCGCAAACGCTGACGCAAGCGCGACAAGCGGCGAGCCAGATGGGAGGGGCGCTGAGCCGCCGAGCTGCGCCGGCCAAGCAGGACTTGGTTGAGTTGATCGCGCTGCTCGAAGCGGGGATCGACTTTGCCGAAGACGACGTGGATGTGACGCCGGCGACGGAGATCGGACGGCGAATTGACGAGATAGTGACGCCGCTGGCCGCGATGGAAGCGTCATTTGCCCGCGGTCGGATTGTGCACGATGGATTGACGATGGCCATTGTTGGCCGGCCGAACGTGGGCAAGAGCTCGCTGTTCAACCGCTTTGTGGAACGAGACCGCGCCATTGTCACTGCTTCGCCGGGCACGACACGCGATCTGGTGAGCGAGCGGATCTCGCTGGGAGGCATTCCGATTGAACTTGTGGATACGGCGGGATTCCGTGAGGGCGGACATGAGGCGCTCCAGGAGGCCGAGCAGCTTGGAATCCGTCGCAGCCACGAGGCGTTGGCTGACGCGGGGCTGGTGCTTTTGGTTCTGGATGCGACACAACCGTTGAACGATGAAGACCGGCGCCTGCTCGACGCAGTTGAGGGGCGGCCCGTTGTGATTGCGCTCAACAAGCACGATCTGCTGGCGAGCGGGAAGAAGCCCAAGCCGATTGCGGAACCGGCATTTAAAGGAATGATTGCGATTTCGACTTCGGCGATGACGGGCGAAGGGATTGCTGCTCTGCGGGAGCGGATTCTAGAGTTGGCTACGGGCGGAGCTGCGGCGGAGCCCGGAATGCTAACAAATCTGAGGCAGCACCAAGCCGTCGCCACTGCGCTATCGGCGCTGGCAGATGCAAGCAAAGCGAACGCGAGCAGCATTCCTCACGAGATGATCCTGCTCGATCTTTATCGCGCTCTGTGGGCGCTGGACTCCCTAACCGGACAAACGACGTCGGACGATATCTTGAACCTGATCTTTTCGACCTTCTGCATCGGCAAGTGAAATGACGACCAGCTACGACGTGCAGACGTGCTCTCGCTCTCGCAGATCGCGGCGGAATCGACTCACCGTCTCAACAGCAGGACGCTAGCGGCGCTGAGGCTTGCCAGCCCGATTGTCAACCACAGCACGTAATCGCCCGGGTGTCCGGATTGGAAGATGCGCAGCGGCCTCAAGCCCGATTCGAGGAATGCTCCAAACCGCATATTCCGTTTGAGCCGCAATTTGAAAATGGATGTGGATGCCAACAATGCTGCGAGAACAAATGCGGAGAAGCCACGCAGCGCCGAAGTTTTCAACGCCGGCTGCCAGCCGGACAAATGGCCCGAAACTGCAGCGCCCGTATAAACCAAATGGAGCATGGTGGCTTGCGAACTGAAAACTGCGCAGGCGTCGCGAAGGACATGCTGCCATCCTGGTATTACAGCCAGGGCGAACGGGACCAAGATGCAAACGGCTGCCGGTGCAAATTGATACCAATATGTGCGCCGATCTTCTTTGGCAGTTTCCGGCAGTTCTCCAACCTCCGCGGGCTCGTCCGTGGCCGGTTGGCTGCCCCAGCCAAAAAATGTGTGCATGCCAATGCGCAACACTGCGGCAGCTGTGATCATTCCGCCAAAGACGCACACGCACGAAATCCACGGCGTGCCGATTTCCTCCGCAGCTTTGGAGATTCCTGCTTCTCCTGTCATTAAGAGGAATGGTGGCGCAGCAGCAAGACCAAGCGCTCCGAGGAACCAGAGCGCCGCTGTCCAACGCAACTCCTTGCCTTTCGCAAACAGCGCTCGTTCACCGATGGCGCGGAGGCGATGGAGCAACAAGCCTGCTGTGAAAAAAAGGCCGCCCTTGATGAACGCGTGGGCCAGTAGATAAACAAACATTCCGGCCAACGCCAGTGGAGTGCCAAGACCCAGCGCGAGCAACATAATGCCCGCGTGACAAATCGTGGAAAAGGCTAGCATGCGCTTCAAATGATGCTCGGCGTAGCACATCAATCCGCCGACCAGGACTGTTGCCACACCGAGAGAGAGCAGGATCAGCCGCAACGAGGCCTCGTGGCCTGCGAACGTTTGCGCAAAGATCGTGAAACGCAGGCGCGCAACCGCAAATAATCCCAGCTGTACCATCATGCCGGAGAACAGGACGCAGACCGGGGTGGGCGCAACGGCATGTGCATCGGGCAGCCAAAGATGGAAGGGAACGATGGCCGCCTTGACGAAGAAGCCGCAGATCAAAAGCGCGAATGCGAAGAGAACCAGCGGATCGTGGCGCGTGCCGAGGGCGAGTCCGATTTGCGCCATGTTGAGTGCGCCGGTAACGGAATACAAAAGCCCGATGCTGGTCAATATCAGGAATGCCGCAATGGTATTTGTTACCGCAAAGTTGAATGAGCCTTGCAGCGGGGCGGGCTCCCTCGTCTTGAGGCCGCAAAGGGCAAACGCCGCGGTACTCATCAGCTCAAAAAACACAAAAAGGTTGAACACGTCGACCGTCAGGCTGAATCCGCACATTGCCGCAAGAAAAATCAGTATGAGCGGCTGGAAGTGATTGGATCCGGAGTCGGTCAAACGCCATGCGTAAACAAGACTGAACAAGGTCAACGTTGAGGCCACGACCGCCAGACCAACGCCGATGGGGTCGGCAACAAATCCAATTCCCAACACGATGGCGCCGCGCGGGACCCAGTTCCCGAACCAATAAACGCTGTTGCCGTGCACAGCCCGCGCCAGAAGCGAACACGAAATTGCGAGGGTTGCCACTGCAAAGAAAACTCCGAGAGCGTCGGCCATGGTGCGATTAAGCCATTTGCGAAAACACGCGATCAGGGCTGCCCCGACCAATGGCACAGCAACCGGCAGCGGCGTAAGCGGCGAAGGCGCGCTCATTTGTCAGCCTCGGAGGGTTCTCAGCTCGTCAGGAGATACCGTGCCGGACTTCTCGTGAGCCTTAACCACCATGGCAAGCAAAAGAGCGACCACGACGGCCTCAACGACCACGTCAGTGAGCATGAGGGCCTGGACAATGGGGTCGACGGTGACGGTGCCTGGGGGAATGTCGGCAAAGATGGGCGCCGCGCCACCAACTCGATAACCGATCCCGAGCAGCAGGGTGTAAGTGGAGCTTTGCAGAACCGCGAGGCACATTACCGAATGCACGAGATGCCTGCTAGTTACAAGACCATAGAGTCCGCAGAAGAAGAGCCAGCCAGAAACAAAGTACGGAAAAAGGTGGAGAGCGTTTGGCATGGCATTAGTCCTCAGGTATCTCTCCGGTGATAATTTCTTCGAGATAGGCGTAACCAACCAGCAGAAATGCTGCGGTAACCTCGAGCCCGATACATGCGCTGATGAGAGCGATCGTGCCAGACGAAAAGACACCTCCGGTGGTTCCGAGGGGAAGAAAATTGCTCAGGAACGGCATACCCAGGACTAAGGAGGCAAGGCCAATGAGCGCATAGGAGCCGGCGCCGAGCGCTTCAATCGCTTCAACAGTTGTATGCGAGGTGATGCGCCGGAATGATTCGGTGTTCTCGCATACGTAGAGGAGAAACGGAACGGAAGCGAGGATTACGCCGGCCTGAAAGCCGCCGCCGGGAGTTAACTGCCCATGTAAGCCGATATAGAAGCCGAAGACCACCGTAAGCGCAATCGCCGGCATCGCCGCGGCGCGGACCGTAGTGCTGAGAGGATGCCGATCCTCGACCTTGACAACGTCCCGCGTCGATTCATCTTCGTCGCGCCGGAGAAGCATCATGACTCCCAGAACCGCGGCGAAGAGGATGAACTCTTCCCCAAGGGTGTCAAACGCGCGGTAATCGTAGTTGATGGCGTTCACGGAGTCTGTAGCGTGGCGTTCGTAAACGCTCACTCGCGCGATGACATCGCCGTAGGGGCCGCGATAGCTTCCCCACGGTGGAAGATCGATGGCGGAATAACAGAAAAAGAAGAGAAAGATGCCCCCGAAAATGAAGAAGACCCGCGTCCGAACTTTTTCACGCATCGCGCTCTCCCTTGTTTTCACGCGCGGCTGTGCGAAACTTCATGCGCGAAATCGCAAGCATCACCATAAGAGGCAGCGCCACCGCGCCGACAGTAATCTGTGAGAGGGCGACATCGGGCGCCTGGAAGAAAAAGAATACGAGTGCCATAAGCACTCCATAGAAGCTCAACGCAATCACCTGGCTGGTAACGTCGCGAGTTCTTACGACGCCAAACCCGGTAACCGCAACCAACAAGAGCAATCCCGCTCCGATCCACGTCACTTCTTGCTCTCCTCATCAACCATTTCCATCGGATCGCCATCAAGCGGCTGCCAATGGCCAAGTTGCCGCGCTCGAAACGCGCGGGCTGTGGCATGGGTAACAACGGAATTGAACGCCCAGAGAATCATTGCGATCAGTAAAACCTTCCAAAACACCTGGCTGAGGCCTTGGGAGAGCAGGATGGCGAAGGCTAGCAAAACTGCTGCCCCGGTTGCGGGTAGCGAGAGATAGTGCAACGCCTGCACGGGCTCTTTCATGCGCCACATGCCGAGGACCCCAAGCCAGCAGAACAAGACCACGAGAATCAATAAAACGTTGTCAGTCGCGACTCCAATTGTCATAAATGCTTCCCGAGAAAACGGGCGAAGACCAGATCTCCTCCGAAAGACATCACAGCCAACGCCAGAGGCATGTCAATGAATGGCATTCGTCCGAACCCGATGGTGAACAGCACCAAGGCGATCGTGACAATCAAGCTGCCCATTTCGAGACCCACCAGGCGTCCTTCGGGCTTACCCCTCAGGCACATATCGGCGCACGGGATGAGGCAAGCCGATACTGCCGCCGCCGCGAGCAACCAATTGTTCATGGGGCTGCCCCGGGTCGCGCGCCCAGTGCCTGAGTCATTTTCGGAATGCCAGTGCGCTTCAAGTGATGGAAGAGCATTCGATTCTGATCGGGATCAATTCCGATGACGATGGAATTGGGCGCCATGGTTGTGTAGAAGGTGGCGAGCACTCGCCGCCCGATAAGTCGAGGATCCGATTTGCTCGTTCGGAATCTAACCACGCGATAGAACGAACCCGTTCGCTTGTGGCGAAAAACAGTTGCGGCGAGGACCGCAATGATCTGGCAGATATCGGTGAAGACTTGCCAAGGAACCGACCATCCCTGGGCAACATCCTGCGGTGCAAGTCGGATCTTAAGGGTTTCTGTCCGCCAGACCTGATAAAGGAAGGCGCTCGACAGGAGGATGACGCCAAAGCCGACAATCATCTCATCGACTCGAGTTCCGCCTACGAAAACAATCCACAGGACTGCTATGAACGTCAGGGTCAATAGACAAACGCGCCACGACGGCATCCGACGATGAGGCTGGCTAGCGCGACGCACGGTTTTCTCCACGTGCACGCGTCTTTGCGGCCTTCTTTGCTGCCCGGCGCAACCCCGATTTACCTTTGGTCCTCACAGCCCTTTTTGCTGCGCGGTGACGGTCCTCTGCGCCGCGCTCACGCGAAGACCTCCGGGATTGCCGGGAAAGAGCCGCGTGGGAAGCGGTTGTATGCGATTCCTTTTGGAGCACTCGCTCGCGGGCGCGTGAGGCTCGGCGAGACGGCGAGTCTTTGGTTTTCGATTGTCCGGCCTCGTATTCGCGCTTAGCACTCTTTCTTGTACTTTCTTTGGTCTTGCCTTTTTTGGGCGGCGGCAAAGGAACACCCGCGCGCCGCGCCTTGCTCAGACCGATCGCGATGGCCTGTTGTGGCGAGCGTGCTCCATGCTTCCCTTCGCGAACGTGCTCAATCTCCTCGTGGACAAATTCTCCGGCAGCAGTCGAGGGGGATTTCCCTTCTTTGAGGTCTCGGCGAGCGCGTTTCATTGTCTCTTCTTCCGGCATTTGGTAATCCGCCTTTCTCTCATCGAAAGATGCACAGTTTTGACAGCGCGATGTCAGCGCGCAGGTCACCTTTCGGGACCGATTTTGATTTCTGCGGCGCGAATGAGCTCGTAAACTTTGCCAGGATTTGGGGAGCAGGAGTTTCGTTCTCGAAATTGCGAGCAGACATGCCTGCGGCTTCGAGGCTGGTGAGGCCAACGTAGGTTAGGACGCCTGATGCCAATTCCGAGTTGCTCATCGCAGGCGTTCATGGACGAAATGCGAACTGCAGCGCCGCCTGGCCTGGGAACTGAGACGATGCGACGGCGCGAGAAACCCATATGCGGCGAGAAGGCGTCCAACCAAGCAGTTGAAGCCGGAAGGATCTTCGTGATGAGCAAAGGTCCGGCGGCTTTGCTCTTTTCGGCGCAGATTGCGAAGCCGTCTTCCCATGAAGCGAGTTGAGAATCCGATCAAGAGAGTCGACGTCTCGGCCTACACGATACCGACAGATGCGCCGGAGGGCGACGGAACATTCAAGTGGAATTCGACGACGCTGGTGTTGGCCGAAGTACACGCGGGCGGCGAGATTGGGATCGGATACACCTACGGGAACAAAGCTACAGCGGTTGTAGCAGAGGAACTGGGAGAAAAATGCCTGAAGGACCGGGCTGCACTCGATTTGCCTGCGATCCACGAGTCGATGGTCGAGCAGGTGCGAAACGACGGCAGCCGGGGCATTGCGTCGATGGCGATTTCGGCGCTGGATATTGCGCTTTGGGATTTGAAGGCGAAGATTCTGCGGTGCTCCGTTTCGGATTTGCTGGGACAAGCCAAACCGAGCGTGGCCGCATATGGCAGCGGCGGATTCACGACGTATTCCAATCAGCAGCTTACCGGGCAACTTTCCGGATGGGTTTCTGAAGGCATCCCGCGGGTGAAGATGAAGATCGGCGCCGAGCCGGAGAAGGATCTTGATCGGGTTCGCGTCGCGCGCGGGGCGATCGGCGCCGAGACTGAGCTGTTTGTGGATGCAAACGGAGCTTACAGCGCGCGCGAGGCTCTCAAGTCTGCGGAACGCTTTGTTGATTATGGCGTGACGTGGTTTGAAGAGCCGGTGAGTTCCGATCACCTGGCCGATCTTCGGCGCATACGCGATCGTGCTCCGGGCGGTATGGACATCGCTGCCGGGGAGTATGGCTACGACAGCTTTTACTTTAGGCGCATGCTTAAGGCCGAAGCGGTGGACGTTTTGCAACTGGATGCGACGCGGTGCAAGGGGTTCACAGGATTCCTGGAGGGCGCGGCAATCGCGGCGAGTTTCGGTTGCCCAATTTCCGCGCACTGCGCGCCGTCATTGCACATGCACGTGGGTTGCGCGATTGCGGGTTTTCGCCATGTTGAGTATTTCCACGACCACGCGCGGATTGAGCGAATGCTGTTCGATGGCTTTATCGCGCCGGTGGATGGGCAACTGATCCCGGACCGGTCGCGTCCCGGGCTGGGCCTGGTTTTCAAGAGGAAGGACGCAAAGCGATTCGCAGTGAAGGTCGGCCGATGATTTGCGACCCGCATCAACAGAGCTGGAAATTTGTGGATCGCTTGCTGATTTTCAATTGCTCGCACAACGGGCGCGAGACGGTTTTACCGCATGAGGGAGAGATGGAGTGAGTGATGCGCTGACAACCGAGCTCGAGCGTGACGCAAAGCATAATTTGCCAGCGCCGGCGAGTGACGCCGCGGTTTCGATCCTCGAGCACATCCGGAAGGGTTGTTTTCAGCGCAGTCTGTGCCTGGTTGTCGCAACTACAAGCGTGGCCAGCGGGCTCGAGGTCGGATATGAGCACTACAAAGGCAGCTACAGCAACCCAGTGATGTATACGCCGGTGATTTTGAGCGGCGCGCTTGCAGGGTCGGGATTGTTGGGAATTTTCAGCCGGGCGTGCGCGCGGACGCTGCTGCGCTGGGTGAGCATTGTGACGCTGGCCGATGGAATCATCGGATTCTTCTTTCACATTCGCGGCGTGGCGCGCAAGCCAGGTGGATGGAGGCTTCCGGTCACCAATATTGTGATGGGGCCGCCGATTTTTGCGCCGCTGCTGTTCGGGACCAGCGCCTATCTCGGCTTGATGGCGTCGTACCTTCGGCGCGAAGAAGACTTGCGGAAACCGGATGAGAGGATTCGCGAGGCTGTTGGCGAGGTTATTCCGTCGCGTGCAGATTGGCGGACGGACCTACGCTATGGAAGATTTCAAAAGCATCTTTCGGCCTTGACGATTGCATGGGCATTTTTCAGCGGATTCGAAGCGCTCTATTCGCACTACAAAACAAACTTTCGCTTTAAGGCGCAGTGGACTCCGGTTCTGCTGACGCCGTTGCTGATGGCTGCGGCAGCGGGAGCGATCAGAAGCCGGCGACTTGCGAAAACTGCGCTGCCCGCTGCATCGGCGCTGGCGCTCGTCGACGGCGCAGTGGGTTTCTTTTATCATGCGCGCGGAATTGTGCGACGGCCGGGAGGTTTGAAGAAGCCACTCTATAACGCGATCTATGGGCCGCCGATCTTCGCACCGCTGCTGTTTGCCGCGTGCGGATTCCTTGGACTGTTGGCGAGCCTGCTGCGCCGGGAGCGGAGATGAGCCGAAAGTCGTTTCCATTCCGTTCGACCGGCGGCGAGCTGAAAGACCTCGATCAACCCGGTTATTACCCCGGCTACAGCACTATGGGACAAAAGAAGAGCTGGGACGAGGCGACGCAGAAAGTTGTCAGCGGGCGCGTCGAAAAGATTCCGCCGATCCGCTTCTTTTCTCCGGAAGAAGCGGCGGTGCTGAGCGCTGTGATCGACAGACTGGTGCCCCAGGACGATCGGTCGGAGGCGCGGACAATTCCGATTCTGCCGGCGATCGACGAGCGGCTCTACAAAAATGAACTGAATGGGTTCCGCTACGAGGAGATGCCGCCGGATCGGGAAGCGTACAGGATCGGCATCAAGGCCATCGACGAAATGGCGCGCCAGCGTTACGACCAGCCGTTCACTGAGCTGACCGTGCATCGGCAGGAACTGATTCTGAAATCGCTGCACGATGGAGAGCCCAACCCGGAACATGAGACGTGGAAACGAATGCCGGTGCATCGATTCTGGGCGCTGCTGATGGAAGATTGCGTGACTGCGTATTATTCGCACCCATGGGCGTGGGATGAGATTGGATTTGGCGGGCCGGCCTATCCGCGCGGATACATGCGGCTGGAAAATGGGCTTCCGGAGCCGTGGGAGAAAGACGAACAGCGTTATGAATGGAACGCGCCGGTCGACGCAGTTTCTGTGCTCGACGAAGAAGGCGCACCGCCGGAACATGGATCGTTGCACGGCCATGGAGGGACCCACTGATGGCGCATCGACTGGGGCCCATGCAGACGCTCCCCGCGCAGACGCGTCAATTTCGTGAATCCGAAACCGTGGATTATTGCATTGTGGGGGTGGGCAGTGCAGGAGGTGTGCTGGTGCAGCGGCTGGCGCGCGCGGGGTTTCGCGTTGTCGCGCTCGAGGCCGGTCCCTTCTGGGATACAGAGAAGGACTGGGTGAGCGACGAGAAGGGATCGCACGAATTGTATTGGAACGATTTGCGAATTACCGGCGGAACGCATCCGCTTGCTCTAGGCGCAAACAACTCCGGAAAAGGCGTTGGTGGTGGATCGGTGCATTGGGCGGCATTTACGCCGCGCTTTCATCCTTCGGATTTTCGTGTGTACACAGAAGACGGCGTGGGCGCCGACTGGCCGATGTCGTATTGGGATTTGAAGCCTTACTACGAGCTGTTGGAGCGAGAGATTCCGGTTGCCGGGCCGGCGTGGTTTCCGTGGGGCGATCCGCACGGACATCCTTACGGGCCGCATCCGCTGGGCGGAGTTGGAGACGTGCTGGTGCGCGGATGCACGAAGCTGGGGATTCGATCGGTCGCGGGCGGCCCTGTGGCAATTCTTTCTGCGTCGCATGGAGACCGGCCGCATTGCATCTATCGCGGTTTCTGCCTGCAGGGATGCAAAGTGGGTGCTAAAGCGAGCACCTTGATTACGCATGTGCCGGATGCAATTACGCACGGTGTCGAAATTCGCGCCCATGCGATGGTATCGCGCATCAGTGTGCGCGCGGACGGACGCGTGGATGGAGTGGAATATTTCGACCGCGACGGCAGGCAGCACTTCCAAAAATGCCGCGCCGTGATCGTTTCGGGGTATGCCATTGAAACTCCGCGGCTGCTGCTGAACTCGGCTTGCCCGAGTCATCCGCATGGGCTTGCGAATTCAAGCGGAACGCTGGGCAAATATCTGATGGCGCAGGCGGGCAACGTAATCGCGGGACGATTCGATGAACTGATTCGTCTTTACAAAGCGCCGCCGGCCCATGCGCTCTCAGAAGAGTTTTATGAGACCGATCCGAAGCGTGGATTTGCGCGAGGGTTCGCGGTGCAGACTGTGGGGCCGCTTCCCGTGGCTTTTGCGAAGCAGATGGTTGCGGCGATGGGCGCGTGGGGTTGGGGCCTGAGAAAAGTGATGATGGACTATAACCATTGGGCGACCATCGGAGTGCTCGGCGAGATTCTGCCATGGGAAGACAATCGCGTGGAGCTCGCGGAGGAGAAAGATCAATATGGGCTGCGCGTGGCGAAGGTGACCTTCAACTTGCATGAAAACGATAAGAAGCTGATTGAGTTTGGGAAAAACAAGGTGCAAGAGATCATGTGGGCTGCGGGCGCGGAGAAGGTAGTGCAGGAGTCGCGATTTGCGCACCTGGTGGGCGCGGCGCGGATGGGAAAAGATCTGGCAACATCGGTGGTTGACAAGTTTGGAAGGACGCACGACATTCCTAATCTCTTTATTTGCGATGGAAGCATTTTGCCGACTCAAGGCTCGGCGAATCCCGGCTTGACGATCCAGGCGCTGGCAGCGCGCACGGCGGATTATTTGATCGGACAGGGCGATGCGATCTTCTATTCGAACCAGCGCCACCAGAGCGAGCCCAGAATCCGCTACGATCTAAGTCCGCCGTATACGCGATTCAAGGGAAACCCGCGAATTGCTTAGCGATGCGCGAGTCTTCGAGCTAACAGAGTGGCGCCAAGGATGCCGCATCCGAACAGAAACCAGCCGCGATGCTTTGAGACTTCGGCTTCAAGACTGAAGGGCCGCGAGCTCTGGTCGAAAGGGCCATGAGCACCGAGAGAAGTGGGGACGGGCTGAAAGATATTGTTCGCGCGGTCAGGTGAGTCGGGAATATCGCGCTGCTGCGCTTTGTAACCGGTCTTTCCGAGATAGCGATCGAGCAATCCGGGGAAGATTCTTTGGCCAACGATTGCCTTGAGCGTGGAGCTGCCGACCCAGTATTCGCGATGCGGCGAGCGCGTGAGCGCCGCGTGCACAACGACTTTCGCTCCGACCTCAGGCTCGTAGATTGGCGGAACGGGCTGCGGAAGGTTGGGCATGCGGCTTTTTACCCAGGTGAATTGCGGAGTATTCATCGCTGGCATGTGCACCACGACTGCTTTCACGCGGCTTGCATCATGGATCAGCTCGCAGCGCAGTGAATCGGTAAATCCGACAATGGCATGCTTCGTGCCGCAATAGGCTGCCTGCAACGGAATGCTGCGGTATGCCAGAGCGGAGCCAACCTGGATGATGCGGCCGTGGTCCCGTGGGAGCATTCGCCGCAAAGCGGCGAGCGTGCCGTGGATGTAACCCAGGTAGTTGACCTCGGTGACGCGGCGGAATTCCGCGGCCTGCATCTCTTTGATTGGCGAAAACACTGATACCATCGCGTTGTTCACCCAAACGTCGATGGGGCCGAGACGCTCTTCGAAATATGTGGCAGCGGCTTCCACCGCCTGATCGTCACTGACGTCGGCGCCGTAGTTGGCCGCCGTCCCCCCATTCTGTTCGACTTCAGCGGAGGCTGCATCGAGGGCGGCGCGATCTCGCGCGATGAGGCCGACTCGTGCGCCAACCTTGCCAAATTCTGCCGCTATTGCGCGACCGAGGCCCGCGGAGGCGCCGGTAATGACGACTGTCAAGTTTTGTTCCACGCTCATTCCAAGTTGGATGCAAGACGGGCAAACAGCGGCAACCCGCTATGTGCGTCCCGAAAGAATGGCAGCCGCTGCGGTGCGATGTCAGCGACAGAAGTTTCCTCTCGCGATGAATCGTGCATCCGAGGCAGTAGCGCGGCGGCGGCAAGCTGGTTATGAAACCCTGCGCCGCGATATTCAGCGGTGATTCGTGGGTACTCCGTCAGAGAGCAAGGAACATGAGAGCCGCGGCCACGGTTCCGGGCCCAACCATGGCGACGTGCTGCTTTTGCTTCTCGCGGCCGCTGCCGGCTCGGCCGATGGTTGGAGTTACTTCGGGCTCGGACACGCTTTTGTCGCCAACATGACGGGCAATACCGTGCTGCTTGGTATCGCTGTGTTTTTGCACGGCGACTTGTTGCATCCAGGTATATCGCTCGCCTGTTATGCGGTGGGAGCCGCCCTTGCGGCATTCATCACGCGCAATGCTCGCGAGGGAGGGTCGTGGTCTCGTGCCGTGTGCAATGCGCTGGCGCTGGAATCGGTGCTTTTTATCGCGGCCGCAATTGGATGGGCTTTGGCGGGTCGAGGCCCGACACCTCCCGGATCGACGCCGGTCTTGAACGCTCTGCTTGCAACAGTGGCTCTGGCAATTGGCATTCAAAGCGGCGCCATGCTGCAACTCAAGATTCCTGGAATTGTGACCACTTACATCACCGGTACATGGACTCAGCTTGTCAGGGGGCTTACGCGCCTTTTGAGTCGCGAGCAGCGAAAGCTGAGCCAAAAGAAGGTGGAGTATGAAGAGCGCATGTTGATGCAAGCCAGTATTCTCGGCGCGTATTTGGTTTCGGCGGCGGCAACTGGGCTGCTCTTCCGCTACGCCAGGCCGGCCGTGGGAGCGTTGCCGGCGTTTTTGGTGTTGCTGGTTGCGGTATATGGGCGCGCACAGAGACCAACGGCCAAAATCTGATGTTGCGAGCAGCGGACACGTTCTTGATTTGGATCAGGCTGCTTTCAAGTTCAGCAAAGGCGCGTGCGGCACGGAAAGCGAACTTGCCCGCTGTTTTCTGCATCGGAGAGTGGAGGAGGGCGCGATGCGCTCGAAGCAAGTTGCCGATGCTCCAAAGACATACGTGGTCATTCTCGATACCGGCGAGGAGATCCTGAAGTCTCTTGAGGAGTTCGCCAAAAGAGAAAAGCTGGCGGGGAGCAGTTTTAAAGCCATCGGCGCCTTAATGCACGCGGAACTTGGCTGGTTCAACTGGGAGACAAAGAAATACGAGACAGCGGTGAAGCTTGATGAGCAGGTCGAGCTGCTATCGCTGATTGGCGACGTCGCGCTGAAGGATGGCGAGCCCCAGATTCATGCACACCTGGTCGTCGGTCGCCGCGATGGGACAGCCCATGGCGGGCATTTACTGAAAGCAATTGTCCGGCCGACGTGCGAGCTTGTGATTACCGAGAATCCGCGGCATTTGGAAAAGCAGATCGATCCGGAATCGGCCATTGCGCTCATTCGTATTTAAAGAACGATTCGTCAGGCGGGATGGGAACTTCATCTCATAGAAATCTATTTAGGAGTTTTATCGATGGGAATCAAAGAGCTGCTGGGAGTGGAAACCGAGCGCAAAGTTCGGTATGCGATTGTTGGTTTGGGCGACATTGCACAGGAAGACATGATGCCGGGCGTCGAGCATACAGGTAACTCTGAGATTACGGCGTTGGTCACCTCGGATGACATGAAGGCGAAGGAGTTGGGAGATAAGTATGGCATCAGCGCTCTTTTCAGTTACGAGCAGTTTGAAGAGGCGCTGCATTCCGAGACATTCGACGCGATCTATCTGGCCACTCCAAACTGGCGGCACGCCGAGTTCATTCTGCCCGCGCTGAAAGTCGGCATTCATGTGCTGGTGGAGAAGCCGCTTGAGGTGTCAACCGAGAAATGCCGGCAGATTCTGGATGCGGAGCATGCATCGGTGGCAAAGCTCATGGTCGCTTATCGGCTGCACTTTGAGCCCGCAACGTTGGACACGATTGAAAAGATTCGATCGGGAATGCTAGGAGAGCTCATTCTCTTCGCATCCACGTTCAGCCAGCTTGTGGACCCGTCGAACCACCGCGCGCAAAACGGAGAGCTGGCTGGGCCGGTTTTCGATATGGGGCCGTATCCGGTGAATGCCGCGCGCTACGTTTTCGAAGATGAGCCGGTGGAAGTTGTTTCCGCGGTCGGAGTGAAACATCCCGAGTCGGGATTCAAGCAGGATTTCTTCGATACCGTTGCGGCAACACTTCGTTTTCCTGAGAACCGGCTTGCGCAGTTCAATCTCTCCTACTACGGAAACCCATCGAACTCGTTTGTTGTGGTGGGCACCGAGGGCACGTTGGAGATGAATCCCTCGTACACGTTCGGAAAAGGGCTTTGGCAAAAAGTCACCATTGGCGACAAATCTCAAGAGCAGTCATTCAAAAATACCGATCATTTTGGCGGAGAGATGAAATATTTTTCCGACTGCATTCTGAGCGGCGACCGTCCCGAACCCGACGGCGAAGAAGGTTACGCCGATGTGAGAGTGCTTGAGGGGATCGAGACGGCGCTCAAAACAGGGCAATCGGTTACGCTGCCGCCGTTCCATCGGTACCACCGCATCGCGACCGACGAGCAGAAGATGACGCTGGCCGCAGTGTCAACGCCGGAGCTTGTGCATGCCAGCAATCCGGGAAGAGGGAGCGAGAAAAAGCCGAAGAATTAAGTGCTGGGCCTCGGTGCGGCGCGACCGACGCCTGCGCCGCATTTCGCTGCTGCCTGCTCAGGACTTTGACAGAAAATACGCATCGATGGCACGCATCAAGGCGACGCGATCGAGTTGCGGCGGCCGGTTTTCGTATTGAGCGGCCCACAAGACCTGGTTCACAAGATCCCGTGGATAGCACGCCCGCAGCTCCTGCTGCAGAGTATCGCGAATGACGACGATCAACTCACTGAGCAGGTCAGAGTCGGCTTCCAGACCATGGTCACTGGCATAGCGGCTGAATATCTCGCAGAACTGCTCGTCGGAAATCGCGCCCAGTCTGATTTTCGTTTGGATCCTCCGCAGGAACGCGGGATCCATCACTTTGGCCGGATCGATGTTCGACGCGAATACGACCAGCATTTCAAAAGGGATCTCAATCTTCATTCCGCCAACCAAAGTCAGAAACTCGATCCCGCGATCAAGCGGAACAACCCAGCGATTCAGCAATTCATCGGGCGGAATCCGCTGCCGGCCGAAATCATCGATGATCAGGACCCCATTGTTGGCTTTCATCTGGGGTGGCCCGTCGTAGCATTTTGAAATCGGATTGAACTGCAGATCCAGCATTTCGATCGTCAACTCTCCACCGACAGTAACCGCAGGTCGATGGCAGCGCACCCAACGCTCGTCTCGATTCTCAGATTCCGGTTCCTCGATTCGCTTATGGATCGCCGGATCGAAGACAGTAATGATTTGGCCGTCGACCTCGAGCGCATAGGGAATCCATATCCCATCCTTGGCAAGCACGCGCGACAAGGTTTCGGCGGCGGCGGTTTTGCCAACGCCTGGCGGACCATAAAGGAAGATTCCGGCCCCGGAGTTGATTGCGGTTCCGAATTGCGCCAAGGTCCTGGGGTCCATTACCAGGTGCGCAAAGGCCTGCTCGACATCCTCCTGTTGAACCTTCACATTGCGAACGCTCTGCTTCCGAACCTGCTGAACGTAGCTAGCCAGAGTGACAGGCGCAGCTCCCGCATAGTGGCTCTGGGCGAGCAATTCCAAGGCTCGCGCTCTGCCTTGAGACGTTATGGCAATTTCGGCCACGGTCCCGCTCATTCCCCTGACCTCTACCAGGAGTTTCGAGCGAAGCCGGCGAAACAGTTCCTCCGCTATTTCGTAGCCGAGCCGAATTCTTTGCGAGAGATCGAGAACCGAGAATGGACCTGAGAGATAAAGCGTCTTTAATGCGAGATCCTCGAGAAGCGATTCTCGTACACCGGCCTCCGAAATTGACCTGGGTTCTTTTTCTGGCCCGGCGACAGGCGCGGTTTTCAAAAAGACCTCTGTATGCACTGTGGTGTTCATTTTGCCTTTCTGGATTCTTGCACACTTCGTGGTTCACAGCGGAGCGATGTGAATGTCCGTTTCCTTCTTATCCAACCTTCAGTTCAGTGGGTTCCGATTCACAGACCATTCTGCGATGAGTTCCACAAGCGATGGGCGCATGTCGAAATGTTAGCCCATTGATGTCAATGGTCGCACTACTGAATCGGTCCCATTGGGCGATGGGACGGGTGCGCGGCGAGGTTTGCGAACGGGCGCTACGCGATCCCCCATTGCTAACCGCGGCGCGTGACCGCGGGCAAGGCGCCCCCATCGTGGGGATTATTCGCCGTAGGGAACCCAGATGTTTTTGACTTGCGTGGCGTGCTGCAGGAACCAGCGGCCCTCGGCCTGCGCGGGATTGAACCAGTCGTACTCGTGTCCGTCGTTGGTCCATACCTGCTTCATGTTGCCGATCGATGCTGCGCGCGCGAAGTCAGCTTCTTCATTTGAGCGGAAACACCAGATGGCCTCGATGCCATCGTGCTCGGCGAGGGTCTTTAGCAATTCATTCGGCCGGCCCGCGACAAGATTCACAACGCCGGCTGGCATGTCACTGGTGTCGAGCAACTGATAGAGATCGCCGATGATGAGCGGATAGCGGTCGGAAGGCACTGCGACGACAGTGTTGCCGACAGCGATTGCAGGCAGCACCAGTGAAAGCAGGCCGAGCAGCGGAGCTTCGCTGGGCGCGAGAATTCCGATGGCGCCGACAGCCTCGTTCATCGCGATGGCGATGTTGCGGCCAGGAGGATTGTGGACTAGGCCATCGTACTTGTCGGCCCAAGCGGCGTAGGTGAAAATGCGCTGGATGGAGAGATCGACTTCAACGGCGGCCTGATCTTCTCCGACCGTGCGCGCAAGTCGATGCGCGATCTCGTCGCGGCGCTGAATCATGTTTTCGGCGAGAAAGTAGAGGATTTGCGCGCGATTGTGCGCGGAGGTTCTGGCCCAGCCGGCCGCGTTGCGTGCGGCTTCGACGGCATTGCGAATGTCTTTGCGGTTCCCTAGCGGCGCTTCGCCGAGGAACTGGCCGTTCAGGCCTTGGACCTGGAATGAATAACCACTATCGGGACGCGCCTGCTTGCCGCCGATGTATTGCTTCACCGTGCGGTCGATAGGTCCGTCCGCCGGTGTGAAACCCTCCTCTTCGTCGGGCGCTTCTATCTTCGCGGCTTTCTCGGCAGCCGCAGGCAGTGAGTGCAGCCACTTCGGCGTGAGGTACTCGAGCATGCCCTCGCGTCCGCCTTCGCGGCCGTAGCCCGATTCGCGATAGCCGCCAAAACCGCAGGCCGCGTCGAACTGATTGGTGCAGTTGACCCAGACGACTCCAGCCTTGACCTGCGAGGCGAGATCGAGCGCGACATTGATGTTCTCGCTCCAGATGCTGGCGGCGAGGCCGTAGATAGTGTTGTTGGCGAGCTCAGCCGCTTCGGCGGGGGTGCGGAACGTCATGGCGACGAGGACGGGGCCGAAGATTTCTTCCTGGACGACTGTCGATCCGGGATGCACGTCGGTGAGGAGCGTGGGCGGGAAGAAGCAGCCCTTCTCCGGTAGCGGATTGCTCGGCTGCCAGCAGCGTGCGCCTTCGGCCACGCCTGCATCGACCATTTTGCGGATGGATTCAAGCTGCACCGGCGACACGATGGCGCCGATGTCGATGGCTTTGTCGAGCGGCGGTCCGACGCGCAGAGATTCCATGCGCGCGCGGACTTTCGCGTAGAGCGTTTCAGCAACGCGCTCTTGCACCAGAAGGCGCGAGCCCGCGCAGCAGACCTGGCCCTGGTTGAACCAGATGGCGTCGACGAGACCTTCGACCGCGGAGTCGAGATCGGCATCGTCGAAAACAACGAAGGGCGATTTGCCGCCGAGTTCGAGCGACAACTTTTTGATCGAGTTGGCGGTGGCTTTGCGGATGGTGCGGCCAACCTCCGTCGATCCTGTGAATGCGACCTTGTCGATGCCGGGATGCTCGATGAGCGCCTGGCCGGTTTTCGCGTCGCAGGTGAGCACGTTGAGCACGCCGGGAGGCAGGCCGACTTCCATGGCGAGTTCGGCAAATGCGAGCGCGGTGAGCGGGGTATATTTGGCGGGCTTGATGACGACGGTGTTTCCGGCGGCCAGTGCCGGAGCTACTTTCCAAGCGAACATCAGCAGCGGAAAGTTCCACGGAATAATCTGGCCGACAACGCCGCACGCCTGATAGTTGGGAAATTCGGATTCAAGTAGCTGCGCCCAGCCGGCGTGATGGTAAAAGTGGCGCGCGACGAGGGGAATATCGATGTCGCGGCTCTCGCGGATGGGCTTGCCGTTGTCCATGGTTTCGAGAACGGCGAGGCGGCGGGAATGTTTTTGCACCTGGCGGGCGAGTGCGTAGAGATAGCGCGCGCGTTCGTGGCCGCTGAGGGCCTGCCAAGCGGGAAGAGCCTTGCGGGCTGCGGAGACGGCAGCTTCAACGTCGTCGGTGTTGCCCTTGGCGACTTCGGCGAGCGTTTCGCCGGTGGAAGGATCGCTGGTGGTCTGGTACTCGCCGCTCGCGGGCGCAACCCATGTGCCGCCGATGAATTCATTGAAGCGACGATGGTGCCGATCGAGCCACTGCGTCACTTCTTTGGGATCTTCCGGCGCGGCGCCGTACTCCATGGTGTAGAACTTTTCGGTGATGCTTCCCATGTGGGTTCCTCAAGCAATCGGGTGACGGTACGTGGCCGAGTAGCGCCCAGTTAAATGATGCTCCAGCTGGCGCTCGATATCGCCCAACATTCCACTGGCGCCGAACCGAAAGAGTGACGGCTCAAGCCACGGGCGTCCGAGCTCGTCCTTCATGAGCGCCAGCCAATCCGTGGCCTGGCGCGCTGTCCGAATGCCGCCGGCGGGCTTGAAGCCGACCGCGCTGCCAGTGCGCTCAGCGTAATCGCGAATGCAGCGGACCATGACGAGAGAGACAGGCAACGTGGCGTTGACGGATTCCTTTCCGGTGGAAGTCTTGATGAAGTCCGCGCCCGCCATCATCGCCACCCAACTGGCGCGCGCGACGTTGCGCAGAGTCATCAGGTCGCCCGTACCGAGAATCGCCTTGAGGTGCGCGTTTGGCCCGCAGGCTTCTTTGAATGCAGCCACTTCATCGTAGAGAGCTTGCCACTCGCCGTTGAAGACGTGGGCGCGGGTGATGACGATGTCGATTTCCTGCGCGCCGGCTTCAACGCTGCGATGGATCTCTTCGACGCGCTCGGCGAGCGGCGAAAGGCCCGCGGGAAATCCGGCGGAGACAGCGGCGACGGGAATGCCGGAGCCTTCGAGCGCTTTGACGGCCGTCTCAACAAACGCGTGATAGACGCAGACTGCGCCGACGGTCAGATGCAAATCTTCGATGCCGAGGCCTTCAACGATGTGGCGCTGCAGCGGATTGCGCGCCTTGGCGCAGAGGCGGCGGACGCGGTCGGCGGAGTCGTCACCGCTGAGGGTCGTCAGGTCCATGCAGGCAATAGCGCGCAGCAGCCATGCGGCCTGGGTTTCCTTCTTCACGGTGCGCCGCGAAACGTGGGTGGCCGCGCGCCGTTCGACAGCGCTCGTGTTGACGCGCACACCCTCTACCCAATCGAGATTGAGCGGAATGCGGTGGTTCGGCTCGAGCGTTCGGCCATTCAGGACGACCGGGATGGATTGAACAGTATGCGATGTGGGGCGGGACGCGCCGTTGTTCGAGGTTACGGGTTGGACGGCCATGAAGTGACTCCGCGAAGGCCTGTTTCGGCCAGAAAAGACGGGCTCCTCGCCTATGCGGAGAGGAGCCGCGAGTAGAAATGAAGGATAAATCTATCGAAGCGGCAAAGCAATGGCCGAATCGTTCGCTGGAACACTGGGCGGATCGTTCGCTGGACCCTGCGCCTGCGAGGGCTCGCCGCTACCATTTGAGGCGCAGCAGCGAAACGGCCTGGCGGGGGAGATTGGTCTCGATGGTGACCTTCCCATCATCGACATCGAGCCAGGTCGGCGAAACTAGAAGCTGCAATTGGCCGGCTGCTTTTAGCTGGGCGTATTGCTCGGGCGTGGGCGCCTGCGGCGAGCCCATTTCCTTCCATACGGTGTAGGCGTTGCTGTGCGTGTCGTCGATGCGGTAATGCTCGAGCAAAACCCTTTTCACGGCGGACGGGATTCCGTTGACGGTGATTTGTACATGGGCGGCGGGCGCGGGAAGGTCTTCGTCGTGGTAATTCCAGACCATGACAGCTGCTTCCCTGTCGGCGTGTGTCGAAAGCGCATCAACGTCGGACATCTGGCGGACGCCTGTCTGGACCATTTCACTGAGCAGAACCTGTCCCGAGCTGGTGGTCGCAACGCGCTCGCCCGACATGAGGCCGGCCATGCGGAAAAGATTCAGGATGGACTTGTCGATGCCGTTGGTCGCGAGCGTGCGGAATCCGGCGAAGTAGTTTTGATTCTCGAATTCGAAGGACCAGGAGAGCATGCCGATGAGATTGACCTTCGCTGCATCCTGCAGTTCAAAGAGCGCCTTGATTGCTGTGGCCGTGTAGCTGGCGTAGAGCGGTCCATTGCGGTAGGCGTTGGCGGGATTGTCCTTCATAGAGCAAGCTGCGCAACCTTCGGGATCGGCTTCGCTGAGGATGATGGGAAGGCGACGGTACTGCGGAAAGCCGGCGACAATGTGGAAGCCGGTTTGCGCGGCCTGGAGTTCGTTGGAGATTCCCATGCGGACCTGGCCATTGATGAGCGTAGTGTGGCCCTTGGGATGGAAAGAAATGAAGTCGAGCGGAATGGGCTTGCCGTCGGCGGCGCTTTTATCGCGCGAGCAGTGGCGGAGAAAGTTTTCGAGGAACGCCATCGATTTCGCTCCCCCGGGCCCGGTGCTTGCCGGACCGCCGACCTTCGCATCAGGTAATGCCGCACGCACTCCTGCCGCCGCGTAGTCGTAGAGCTTGAAGTACTCCTGCGGCGTGCCATGCCAGTAAATGATGTCGGGCTCATTCCACACTTCGAAGTACCAGGTGCTCACTCGCGCGCGCCCGTAGCGCTCGACAAGATGCGCAACGAAATGTCGGACAAGTTCGCCCCACAGTTTGTAGTCTTTGGGCGGATTGTTGGATGCGCCGCCCATGGTTGGCTTGGGATAGTGGAGCTGGTATTCCGTGATGCCGGGAACGGCGGCGGCCAGATCGCGAGGCATGAATCCGAGCTCGACCATGGGGCGAACGCCGGCTTGCGCATAGGCGTCGAAGGTCTGGTCGGTGATGGTGAAGTCATAGACAGGATTGCCTTTCGCATCGAGCGAGAAGACGTTCGAGGAGCTCCACTTAAGCTCGGGGACGCCGTTGCCTGAGGTGAGCAGGTGATGCGCGCGAATGTAGACGGGTACCGGGCTCAGGTCGTGAAGCTCGCGCAGCAGTTCCCTGCCGCGCTGCGTTGTTGTGTAGTTCGATTCGTCATAGCCGAACCAGCTGGTAATCGGCTTGTATCCGCCGATGGGCTTTGTGAGATCGACGTGGATGGAGACGGGGCGATCAGTAGGAGATGGCGCCGGCGTTTGAGCGGGGCTCGCAGCCAGCGCGGCACAAAGAATCAATGCGGAAGCCCTGATCATTCGGGTTCTGACTCCATCCAAAGCGAATTCATTGCACGCGTCGCCTACTCTGCCGCAAAACGTTCCATGAGGGCGTCGAAATCTTCCAGGCGGGCATACTCGATGATGACTTTGCCGCGGCCGTTGCGATCTTCGATGGTGACTTTGAGGCCGAGGGCGCGCTGCAGCCGCTCCTGGGCGTCGCGAACGTTGGCGTCGACAGGCGGCTCGGGTTTGGGGGCCTTTTTGGCCTTGCGGCTTGGGTCGATGAGCTCCTGCACAAGACTCTCTGTCTGGCGAACAGAAAGCGAATTATTGGCAACGCGCTGGGCAGCGCTTTCCATCTGTTCGAAGTCCGGCAGGGCGAGAAGGGCGCGGGCGTGGCCGAAGGAAAGCACTCCGGATTCCACGCGGGACTGGACCGATGTGGGGAGTTTGAGTAGACGCAGAAAGTTGGAGACGGTGGCGCGGTCTTTGCCGGTGCGCTGCGCCATCTGCTCCTGGGTCATGTGGAACTCGCGTGAGAGGCGCTCGAAGGCGCGAGCCTGCTCCATGGGATTGAGGTCGGCGCGCTGGAGATTCTCGACGATCGTGATCTCCATGGCCTGTTCGTCGGAGACCTGGCGCAGTATTGCAGGCACTGTGGCATTGCCGGCGAGTTTGGATGCGCGCCAACGGCGCTCGCCGGCAATGAGCTGGAAGCGGCCGCCGGCAAGCGGACGAACCAGCACCGGCTGAACCACACCGTTGGCAGTGATGGAGGCGGCGAGTTCGGCGAGCTGCTCCTCGTTTACGGCGGAGCGGGTCTGATAGGGATTGTGATCGATGAGGTCGAGAGAGATCTCGCGCGGTTTGCCTCCATCAGCCTCGAGTGGGGTGACGGGCGCGGCTTGCGGAGCGCGAGGCAGCAAGGAATCTAGGCCTTTGCCGAGGGCGCGGCGTTTGGGGTCGATAGCGGTTTGGTTCATAGTGCTGGTTCCTCAAAATCTGGGGTGAAAACGGGCCGATTGCGGCAAATCGCCGCGAAGTTCGTGTAAGTTAGGCCGGTCAGGAATAGGGCCAAAAGGTCCCCTTGGTGCGGGGGCGCCCTTCGCCACCAGCAGCTTTTCGCTCGGCAGCTCTCGGACTTTCCATTTGGTTGCGGGCCAGGAACTCCCAAGCCATCTCAAAGTAGGCTTCGGCACCGCGCGAACGAGCGTCGTAAAGCACGACAGGCTTGCCGTGGCTGGGGGCTTCAGCCAGGCGGACGTTGCGTGGAATGACGGTGCGATAGATGATCTCGCGGAAGTGATCGCGAAGGGTCTGCGTGACCTGTTGGGCGAGGTTGGTGCGATCGTCGTACATGGTGAGCAGGACGCCTTCGATGGCGAGGTCGGGATTGTAGGCAGCGCGAACGCGCTCGAGAGTCGAAATGAGCTCGGAGATGCCCTCGAGAGCGAAGTATTCGGCTTGCATGGGAACAATGAGAGTTTCCGCAGCGGAAAGAACGTTGAGAGTGAGCAGATCGAGCGCGGGCGGGCAGTCGAGGAAGATGAGGTCGTAGTTGCCCTTGATAGGTTCGAGGCTTTTGCGCAGGCAGAGGGCGCGATCTTCGAGGGAAGCGAGCTCAATGGTTGCGCCTATTAGGTTTTTGGAGCCGGGAAGCAGGGAAAGCGTGTCGATTTCGGTGGGCAAGATGACTTGGTCGGCGCTGCTTTCGCCCATCAGGACGTCGTAGACGGAGCGGCGGGCGTCGTCTCGCTGCAGGCCTAGGCCCGAGGAGGCGTTGGCCTGGGGATCGCAATCGACGAGGAGGATTTTGAGGCCTTCGAGGGCAAGGCAAGCGGCAAGGTTGATCGCGGTGGTGGTTTTGCCCACTCCGCCTTTCTGATTGACGAGTCCGACGAACTTGCCCATGGCATTTCAGAGTAAAACGAGAGGGCCGATCTATGTTTGCGCTTGCAATGTGGAGAACCGGGCAAAGTTGTGGAAAGCGGCCTTTGGAGCGTGCCGGGCAGTGGCGGCGAAATCATTTGGGTGGAAGGGGATTGGGGCGAGTGGGGCTAAGAGGCAGATTTCGACGACAAAAAGGGAATGCGGTGGAAAAGTCCCGGAGAAGCATCGCGGCAGCAAGGAAGAATTTGGCAACGTTTCGCTTTGGGACCTTTCCCGATCTGGGCATTTGTTCCACGTGGAACAAGAGGCTCGAGCGGACGGTAGTGCTGACTGTGTTCCACGTGGAACACTCTCATGGGCCCGATCTGTCGCCGGTCGTCCCACGTGGAACAAAGTGCAACCAAGGTCAATTCCCCAGGTTCGTCCGCCCAGTCGCGGCCATTGAGTGTCACACGGTTGGCCGACGCACCTGCCAGATCGATGCGATTTTGAAAGATTGCTCATAAAATCGTCGAAATTGGTCAAATTTGGTCGACGAGAGAATGTCAAAATATTGATTAAAAACGGTTTATAGAATTGACTCTCGATGGGGGTCAAAAAAAACTGCAATTCTTTTTAAATGGTGAGCCGACAGCCCTGTTCCTATTTGGGAGTCAGAGCCCGGCTTCCAGTTCATTTGGGTCTATTATGCACGATGAGCACGAAATTACCGGCAAACTTGGAGAAGAAGAGAGCAAGGGAATAGGGAGCAAGGAATGAAGGAGTTACGGGAGGGCGGCAGATTTATTTCGGGCGGAGGGTCTTGACAACATCTTGTTAGCTGACCAGGAGTACACTTGGGCCGGAGTCCAGAAAGAAGGTAAGAATGGATCTCCCAAACGCGTTTATCGGGCAAACTAACCCTCCTAGTGAAAAGGAAATAGCCTCCACGCTGGGTCATGCGGTCGATTCCTGGACAGAGCTGATAGCTTGGCTCGAAAAGAAGGGAATCGCTATCGGAGATTGGCATTCAATCTCCCCCCAAAAATATGGTTGGGGTCTTCGGCCCTCGCTCAAGAAGAGGACGATTCTCTATCTCGGTCCATGCGAGGGATGCTTCCGCACCAGCTTCGTTCTTGGAGACAAGGCAGTTGCTGCGGCGCTGGCCAGTGGACTGCCGAAAACCATCCTGACAGAAATCTCCGAAGCCAGGCGCTATGCCGAGGGGACAGGCATTCGAGTGATGGTCCGGAAACCCGGAGATCTGGCCGCAGTGCGCAAGCTGGTGGAGATCAAGCTCGCGAACTGATTCCGAGAGCGAGAATGCGGGAATCGCTGTTTGGCAGGCGAACCGGCGGATCCCAGCGGAAGTGTGTGCCGGCGGCGGATTGGAGCTCTGCGAGGCCGGCATCTGTAGTCATCAGAGCGAGATAGCCCGCGGGTACGATAAGCTTGGTTGCGGCCCGGACAGCCTCGGGCATCTTGTCGACGGCACGCAGGACGACGCAATCGAAAACGGACTGAAGCGTCTCGGCGCGGCCGGGATGCACATTCGCATTGATTCCGAGGACGCGGGCGGCTTCCTGGAGGAATGCGGCTTTCTTGGCATGGGATTCGGCCAAGGTGACGGCAATATGCGGACGGCTGAGCGCGATGGGGATTCCGGGTAGGCCGCCGCCGGAGCCGAAGTCGAGTAGGGTCGGGATTGCCGGGGGAAGCGCGAGTGCAACTGCAATCGATTCAATGAAATGGCGCTTTATTATCTCTTCGGGTTCGCGGACGGAGCTGAGGTTGAGGCGCTCGTTCCAGCGAACAAAGAGCGAAAGATAGGCGTCGAATTTGGCAGATGTTTCGGGGGCGAGTGGCGGCAGGCCGGCGGATTTCAGCAGCTCGTTGAGGCTGGGCGGCGTAGGACTGACGTCCATGGAGACAGTGTAGAAGGGTGGGGCGGGGGCGGATCCGCTACGATCTTTCTTTTTGCTGCCAAGCGCTCGCGGCCTGGACGAACGCTGAAAAAATTGCGCGCGAAAATTCGCTTTGCTCGTAGGTGCGCTCGGGATGCCATTGGACACCAATGACGAAATGTTCGTGCGCGGCACGATTCTCTGAGCTGGCGGTTGGCGATGCCAATTCGATGGCTTCGACAACATCGTCGTTTGGTGAAGTTGCGGTGACGCGTAGACCTTTTCCGATTTCGCGAATGGCCTGATGATGACTGGAGTTCACGTGCGCATCTTGTTCGCCGGCGGCGGAGAGAATTTTTGTGAGTCGTGATTCGGGTGCGATGCGCACGGGATGCGCGTTGACGATTTCGCGTCCGGGCTTATGATTCACGGGCGTTTTCAGGTCTTGGATCAAAGACCCGCCGCGCCAGACGTTCAGTGTTTGCGTGCCGTGGCAGATGGTGAGGACGGGCTTGCGATGGTTGAATGCGTCGGCGAGAAGAAGCTCGTCGGCGATGGCGCGAGCGGGATCGTTCGGTGCGGTTTCCGGCGCGGGAGTTTCGCCGTAGAGTGCGGGATCGACGTCGTGGCCGCTGCCGGGGAGAAGAACGCCGTCGATGCTTGCGAGAAGTTTGGCAACGTGTTCGCGTGCAGCGTTGAGTGGGATGACGACAGGTTCAGCGCCGGCTTTCTCGACAGCGGCGACGTATTGCGGCAGTGCGCGCGCGTTGTATTCCGGATCGTCGCCGGTTGGTTCGGGGATGGCGATGCGCGGGGGCATGGGGACAGTGTAAAGCCCGCGCGAACTTACCAGCGCAGCAGCCCCTCGGAATCATCGACGAGTACGACGTCGTACTTTTCGATCATTGGCATCAGACGCTGCTCAAGCTCGCTTTTCCAAAGTTCGCCTTCGTAGAACTTCGCCTTCATCGGATCGCGTGACTCGATATCGGGGAATCCTCGCATGAAGAAGAAAGTATCGGGGTCATCGATTGAGAGCCACGGGCCGAGAATCTTCATCCCGATCTCCGCGTGGGCGGGCATCGATTTCGAGCGGAAGACTTCGAGAAATTCCGCGCGCTTGCCCGGCTTGAGCTTGTAGGTTCGCATTTCGACGATCATCCAGATTCCTCCGAGATCTTTCTCGTTTGGATGCAGGCGTGCGCCGGATGGGCGCGGCAAAATGCGATGGGAGTTTTAGACAACGGGCGCGGGCGATTCGGAATTGGATGGCGCGGGCTTGATGCGCATGTCTTCGATCGCGTTGCGCACGCGCTCGGTCAATTCTCCGTTCTGGCGCACGTTCATTCCTTTGGTTTCGATAGGCTCGCCGACGCGCACGGTTAGGCGGCAGGGAAAGAAGTGTTTGGTGTGAATGGGCAAGAGATCGTAGACGCCCGAGAGTGCGATGGGAACGATGGGGACCTGTGCGCGAATAGCGAGGTACGCCGCACCGGGAAGAAACGGGCGCAGCTCGCCGTCGGACGTGCGGCCGCCTTCGGGGAAGACGAACAAGGGCATACCGGAGCGCAAAGCCTTGACCGCTCCGCCGAGCGAGGAGAGCGTGGCGTGCGGGTTGGCGAGGTCAATGGGCATTTGGCCGGAGCGGTTGAGATACCAGCCGATCATGGGCCAGCCCCAGAGATCTTTTTTGGCGAGGATGCGGAACTGGAAGGGAAGCGCGCCGAAGATGACAGGTGTGTCCATGTAGGACGTGTGGTTGGAGACGTAGACCGCGACGGGAAATTTGTGGAAGTTTTCCTGGCCTTCGATTTTGAGGCGGGAGAGCGAGAGGCGGACCATGGTGCGGCCCCAGAAGTGCGCGATCCAATGCTGCACACGGCCTTTCTTGTCGACGACGGAAACAAGAAACGCAGTGGAGGCGCAGACCGCTGTGAGGATGAGCATGAGCGGGCCCAGCAAACCATATGTGAGCCAGACGTAGAAACGGGGCAGCGGGTTGGGTCGCGTGGTCATGATTGCGGGCCGGCTCCCGAGAGAAGCAGCGTGCGGGCTTCGCCGACGAGGTAGACGGAGCCGGAGACGACTGCGACGGCTGTTGCGCAGTTTTGCGTAATGTGTTCACGCGCCAGGCGGAGCGCATCACTGACCGAGTCTGCGGCGAGGGCGGGCGTGCCTGTGGCCGCGGCAGCGGTGAGCAGATCGTGGAGAGTTGCGGCGCGCGGGTTATGGATGGGAGAGACGATGATCTGATCGAAAAGTGGGAAGAGGATCTGCGCCATCTCGTTGAGAGGTTTGTCGCGCAGGCAACTGAAGACGAGGATGCGCGGCGAGCGGGTTTCGAGAATGGGGCGCAGAGCGGCGCGGAGAGCCCAGGCGCCGGCCGGATTGTGCGCGACGTCGAGGATCCATTCGAGGGCGTTTTCTTGAATGCCGGCGTTCGTCTGAATTCGTTCCAGGCGGCCGGGCCAGCGCGTGGAGTGAATTCCTCTTTCAATGATGGCGGGAGTTACGGGAAACTTGTGGCGCTCGCGCAGCTCAATTGCAGCGGCGATGGCGAGTGCGATGTTGCGTTGCTGGTGAGCACCGGCAAGCGGGGAATCGACTGTGATGGTGGCGCCCATGGCAGCGACGCGATAGATGCCGCTGGTTGGGGTGGCCGGCAGGTAGGGAACTGCGCTTACCGCGCGGACGTTGAGCTCTGTGGCAACTTCGCCGAGAACCTGGTTGGCCTCGGGATGCTGCGGAAGAGTGATCATGGTGCCGCCCGGGCGCAGGATTCCGGCTTTCTCGCGCGCGATGGCGGAGATGGTAGGACCGAGCCACTCCATGTGGTCGAGCGAGATGTCGGTGACGATGGAGAGGAGCGGGGCGACGATGTTGGTGGCGTCGAGGCGGCCGCCCATGCCGACTTCGAGGACTGCGATGTCGACTTTGTTCTCGGCAAAGTAGAGGAAGGCAAGCGCGGTGAGGATTTCAAAGTAGCTAGGGAGCTGGGGCAGGCGACCCGAGAGCAGGAGTTGCTGGCCTGCATCGTGGACCTGGAAGTAGAGGCGCGCAAAGTCGTCGTCGGAGATTTCGTTTCGGCCGAGGCGGACGCGCTCATTGGGGCGCTCAAGGTGGGGCGATGTGTAGAGGCCGGTGGCCAGGCCAGCTTCAATCAGGATCGACGCGAGAGTGGATGCAGTGGAACCTTTGCCGTTGGTGCCGGCGATGAGGAGCGACGGAAAATGCAGGTGCGGATTGCCGAGCGCGTCGAGAAGGATGCGAATTTCGTCGATGGAGAAGCGGCGCTGGGACTTTCCGGCGGGCGCGTAGAGCTCCGGGACGAGAGAGTTGAGTTGGGCGATGGCTGTTGTGTAGGACATGGATGCCGCGCGGTACCCGAAGAGCCAGTATAAGAGCCGCGTGGAAGAGGAGTCTCATTGATCGTCGGTGTCGACCGGTGAGCTTGAATCCTTCGTCGTTCCTTCCGCTGCGGCGGACGAGGGACTAGGGCGCCCTCCAAGAGCACCTGCGTGATTGTGCAAGAAACGATCGGCGGATGTTGCTGCGTCGTTGGGCGTTCGACGCAGGGTCCACACAACGTGAATACGATCCACAGGGGATTTGCGAGCACATGTGGGAGGCGTGGGAAAGAGGAGCGGCTTTCGAGGGAGAGCGACTTGATTTCCGGCTTGTTCGAGCAGGCATGTCGGGTTTTAGAAAACGCGGACAGTGGGCAAGCTGCTCCTATGAAGTGACTTTGCGCTGATTCCCACTTTTCCGAATCGAACTACGGGTACTACTGCTTTATTTATCTCTCTTCTCATCTACAAAGACCCCTCCGTAGAACAGAGCGCCAGCGCACGAAGTGAACGTGTGGGCAGATGGATGGGAACGGGCGCTTCGCAGATGACGCAGGCTCAGGCGCAGTACACAGAATTCACAGAATGGACCATGTTTTCCACGAGCGCATGGTTTCAAGGGTGAATACAATCGGGAGGAAGAAAAAGTGCCGTTTCCGATGAGCCGCAAGCTGTTATAGAGTTGGGGCATAGGGCGCGGCTCGAGCGGGCAGGGGTGGGCGTATGCCGAGTGCGGAAGCCGAGATCGAGAAGCGGGTCGGGGGATCAGCCGAGGGGGCAGCAATGGAGATTAGCGTAAGCCGCCAGGATCTGGTGAAGGAACTTACAGCGACGCAGAGCGTGGTGGAGCGGAAGACCACGATCCCGATCCTCTCCAATTTTCTGCTCGAAGCGGACGAAGACAAGCTGAACATTACCGCGACGGATCTGGACCAGGCGATCAGGACGAGCGCGCCGGTGAAGGTGAAGAAACCGGGGTCATGCACAATTCCCGCGCGCAAACTGTACGACTACATCAAGCTGCTGCCTGACGGAGACATTTCAATCAAGCTGCTTGAGAACCACTGGGTGCAGATTCGCAGCGGGCGATCGAACACGAAGATGGTGGGCATGGCGAGGGCGAATTACCCGCAGGTGCCCGAGTTTCCGACGATCGCGGCCACAAGCATTTCGCTTGCATCGCTGCGTACGCTGATTGCGCGAACGATCTTTGCGATTTCGAATGAGGAGTCGCGCTACACGCTGAACGGCGCGCTGCTGGTGCTGAAAGCTGAGTCCATGGCGATGGTGGCGACCGATGGACACAGGTTGTCGTTCGTCGAAAAGCCGGGCGAGACGCTTGAAGGCATCAGCGGAGAAAAGCGCGTGCTGATTCCAAGAAAAGCGCTGCAGGAGCTGCAACTGCTTTTGGCGAATTCAGAAGCAGAAAAGGTTGAGTTTGCCGATGACGAGCACACGCTGTTTTTCCGCGTGGGGCACCGCACGCTTTCAAGCCGCAAGCTGACCGGGCAGTTCCCGAACTTCGAAGCGGTGATGCCGCGCGACAATACGAAATTCGCAGTGGTGCGGTCGAGCGAGCTCTCTGCGGCCATCCAGCGCGTGGCTCAGTTCGCCGACGAGCGCTCGGGAGCGATCCGGATGAAGCTTGAAGACAACGAGCTGAAGGTGAGCGCGAATTCCACCGAGACAGGCGAGAGCGAAGATACGATCGATACGCCGTATTCATCGGAGGCAATCACGGTCGGATTCAACTCTGGCTACATTCTGGACTTCCTGAAGGCGCTGGATAATGCGGGCGAGGTGCGGCTTGAGTTTAAAGACGCGCAGTCGGCCGGCCAGATGCGGCCCGAAGATCCTGACGCCGAGTTCAAGTACCGCTACGTGCTGATGCCGATGCGCATCTGATCCTGGCAAATTTGCGGGAGCGCTTTTGTTCAGGCTCTTCATGACCCCACGACTGACGCTGCTCCTAGTGCTGTTGCTGCCCGCCGCAGGCATCCGCGCGCAAACCGATGGCCCATCGCAAAAGCCACCGAAGCTTCAGCTCTATGGCGGGTACGCATTTCTCTCCAACTCATTCAATGGGCTGCCCGGGGCGCGCCATCCGTTGAATGGGTGGAATGCCTCTTTCGGACTGCAGGCGTGGCGCTTCATTCGCTTCAAAGTCGATGTTTCACAATACCTGGGAACGAACACGGGAGCATCACAGAACTCGTTGTTCATTGCAGCCGGCGCGCAGTTCTACAAACGGATCGGCAGAGAAACCATTTTTGCTGAGGGGCTGATGGCGCCGAACTCCGGCGACCTGACGAGAGATTGGGGACCGAACCACACACCGGGCGAGACTGCTTCATTCGCTGGGATTCTTGGCGGCGGGGTCGATACGCCGGTGTCGCGCCGGGTTGCGATTCGGGTGGAGGGTGACTATCAATACACGAATTTCCAGCTTCTGAACAACGCGCAAGAGCTTGTGCCGGTGCGCACGCCGGGGATTCCGAACAACTTTGCGCGGATCACGAGCGGGCTGGTGTGGAGCTTTTAGCTCAGTCCGCGTTGAGAACTTCGGTTCCCGCCGTAACAAGTTAGGACAAGGCACGCATGGAGTGGCGGATCGAGCGCCAAGCTCGTCCGCTACGCCGCGGCGGGGGTTTTGAGGAAGTTGAGGGCGCGGATCAAATAAGCCTTGAGCGCGTGGCGATGCACGACGGCGTCGAGGAAGCCTTTTTCAAGCAGGAACTCGGAGCGCTGAAATCCCTCTGGAAGTTTTTGCCGGATGGTCTGCTCGATGACGCGGGGGCCGGCGAAGCCGATCAATGCGCCGGGCTCGGCGATATTCAGGTCGCCCAGCATGGCGAAGCTGGCGGTGACGCCGCCAGTGGTCGGGTCGGTGAGGATGCAGATGTAGGGCACGCGCGCGTCGTCGAGCTGAGCCAGCGCGGTGGAGATTTTGGCCATTTGCATCAGGCTCACGACGCCTTCCATCATGCGCGCCCCGCCTGAAGCAGCGACGATAATGAGAGGCTTCTGCGTTTCGCGGGCGCGATCGACTGCACGCGCAATGGTTTCGCCGACTACGGCGCCCATCGACCCGCCGATAAAACCGTACTCCATGGCACTCAACACGACTTCATGGGGGCCGATATTTCCCAGCGCGTTCAGGATTGCGTCGTCGAGGCCAGTTTCCTGACGCGCGTTGCGCAGGCGCTGCTTATAGGGCTTGATGTCAGTGAAGTTCAAAGGATCGGTGGAGCGCAGGCCGGCGTCGACGAGCGTATAGCCGGGCTCGAGAAGCGTGTCAATGCGCTCCCGGGCGCTGAGCTTGAAATGGTGCTGGCACTTGGGACAGACCAGCAGATTCGCTTCAAGGTCCTGACGGTAGATGGGTTGGCGGCAGCCGGGACATTTGACCCATAGGCCCTCGGTGCGGACATTTCGGGCGCCCGACTCGGGGCCGTTCTCTCCTTCGGGACCACCGGGCCCCGTGGAGAACTCGCCATTTTCGCGTTTAAACCACGACATACCGAAGCTAATTGTATATGGATGGGCTGAAATGCTGGTCGCAAACAGATGCAGCGAGCCGGTAAAACCTTTGTGCCGCCGCACAGTGACAACGTGCTGTGATGGCCGACATGATCCGTTCAGATGTCGCGGAAAAATGGCCAGGACTTTAGCCTTGACAACCATCCTATACCTGTTTAGTCTATGCCTGTAGCGAACAAGCCTATGGCAGAAGCCAATACGCGTGATTTGTTTCCCGGCGCGCTTGAGATGATGATCCTCGAGTCGCTTCGTCGCCAGCCAGCTCACGGCTACGCGCTCGTGCTCCACATTCAGCAACGGTCAAACAACCTGCTGCAAGTGGAAGAGGGCTCGCTCTATCCTGCGCTGCAGCGGTTGCTGAAAGCGAAGCTGGTGAAGGCCGAGTGGGGCATCTCGACCACGAATCGCCGGGTGAGAACCTATCAGATCACAGCATCGGGTCTGCGCCATCTGGAGAAGCAGATTTCCAGCTTTGAGCGCATGCTCGAAGGTATTTCGCTGGTCCTCGATCAAGGCACATCCATTGCCAATTAAAGAGAGTTTCCTATGAGCTGGATTCCAGCCATTTTCCGCCGCCGCAAGCTCTTCGAAGATTTGAATGAGGAAATGCGCCTGCACATTGAAGAGCGCGTGGAGCAATTGGTCAGTGAGGGGTCGAGCCACCAAGAAGCCGAGCAAGCTGCGCGGCGAGCGTTTGGGAATCTCACTGTTCTGGAAGAGCGAAGCCGCGAGGTTTGGCAATGGACGACACTCGAGTCCATCTGGGCCGACGTGCGCTATTCGCTGCGCCAACTGAAGAAATCTCCCGGTTTCTCATTTACTGTGATCCTGTCGCTCACGGTGGGTCTGGGAGCGAACACCACTATTTTCACGTTTGTGAATGCGCTGCTGCTGAGGCCGCCTGCGGTGGCCGACGGCGGACAGCTCATAGAGGTGATGACGCACAATGCGAAAGCTTCAGGGATCGAAGCGTATTCGAATTTGAGTTATCCGGGGTACGTCGATCTTCGCGACCACAACCGCAGCCTTTCCGGCTTTGCGGCGTTCGATGGGGATCCACACGTCGTTAGTTGGAGCCACGGTGGTGGCGGACAGATCGTTTATGGCCAACTGGTTTCAAGTAACCTCTTTTCCGTGCTGGGCGTTGAGCCCGCGCTGGGGCGCTTTTTCCAGCCCGACGAAGGTAAAGGTGGCGCACCTACCGTTGTGATCAGCCATTCATTCTGGCAGCGTGAGCTTGGCGGAGACCGTTCGGTGCTGGGGCGCGTGCTTGTCTTAAATGGCGGCAGCTATACCGTTATCGGCGTGGCGCCCGAAAGCTTCGCGGGCGTCATTATCGGTCTGAGACACGATTTCTGGACCACTCTCGCCATGACGCCGACCCTGATTCACGATCCAACCCTGATGGGCAGCAAAAATTCACACTGGCTGTTTGGAGTGGGGCGATTGAAGCCTGGAGTCTCAAGGAGCGAAGCGCAGGCGGACCTGACCGTACTTATCCGCAATGCTTACGCTTCCGATCCAAATGCGGCAGGCATGGATGCGATCGCGACTCCGCTCGAGATTGTGCCAGGCCCCTTTCGCGGCTACGTGGCAGCATTCACAGGCTTGCTGATGGCTGCGGTGGGTCTGGTGCTCTTGATTGCGTGCGCCAATGCTGCGAATCTTGTGCTGGCCCGCACGGCAACGCGACGGCGAGAACTCGCAGTCCGCTCCGCCCTGGGTGCGAGCAGGTTCAGAATCATTCGCCAGGGACTGACTGAATGCCTGATGCTCTCAATGATCGGCGGTGCCGGTGGGCTACTGGTTGCGTATTGGTCCATTCCTGAATTGCTGAGTCTAAAGCCCGCCACGATCCCGGTTTCGATTGATGCTCCGCTCGACTGGCATGTTCTTACATTCGCTTTTGTTGCCTCGCTTTTGAGTGGGATTGCCTTTGGCGTCATTCCTGTACTGCGCAGCACGAGGCGCGGCCTGATTCCTGCACTGAAGGATGATAGACAAATCGCAGGTCCGCGGCGCTCGCAATTGCGCGGCAGCATCGTGATTGCGCAAATCACGGTTTGCCTCGTATTGCTGATCAGCGCGGGACTTTGCGTCAGAAGCCTCTTTAACGCTCGCTCCATCGATCCGGGATTCAGCACGCATGACATTGCCGTTGCGCGCCTTGACCCCGGCAGCCTTGGCTATACACAAGCGCAGGATCGCCAGTTCTATCAGGAATTGCTGGAACGCGTGCGTGCGTTGCCGGGACTGAGTTCCGCGAGCCTTTCGGACTATCTGCCGCTCGGAACAAGTCGCACGGTTCACTGTATTCATATACAAGGAGTCAACCCGCCTCCGGGGGAAGACTTTATTCCACTGCAGGTCGCTTCTGTCGCGCCGGACTACTTCAAAACCATGGGTACACCGGTGCTGGCCGGTCGCGAATTTTCGGCGCAGGATATCCAACCGAACTCGGGGAAAGTGATTGTCAATCAAGCCATGGCAACGCACTACTGGCCGGGACAGAATCCCATCGGCCAGCACTTCAAAGATGACAAACAAACGGTGGAGATCGTTGGCGTGGTCAAAACCGGAAAGTACCGCAGTCTGGGTGAAGACCCGCTGGATTTCATGTACCTTCCGCTTCGCTCGCAACCGCAGGAGTTTCTGGTTGTGCGCACACGGACAGGTGAGGAGGCTGCACTCGGCGAGATTCGCCATGTGATTCAAAGTCTCGATCCCAATGTTGTGCCCATGGAAATGGAGACGATTTCGCAGTATATGGCACTGCCGTTGTTCGCGGCGCATACAACTGGAGTGCTGCTGGCGGTGTTTGGATGCGTGGCTCTGTTGCTGGCGACGGTCGGGCTATCGGGAACAGTGTCTTACTCCGTCAGCCAGCGCACCAATGAGATTGGGGTGCGCATGGCCCTTGGAGCTGACCGGCGCGGCGTGGTACGCCTGATTCTGAAACAAGGAATGCGCCTTAGTGGGATCGGTATCCTGATCGGGCTTGCGATGTCGTTCGCGGCGACGCGCCTGCTGGCCGGGCTCCTCTACGGGATCAAGGCCGACGATCCTCTTACTTTTGTTTCCGTCGCTCTCTTCCTGGGTTCTGTGGCACTCATCTCGTGTTACCTGCCGGCGCGCCGCGCCGCTTCGATCGATCCGATGAAATCGCTTCGAGCGGAGTGATTGGCTAGTCGCCATTTCTAAAGTTCCGAACGTTTTGATCCATTCTGCGACGTTTCCGCTTCACCGCCGCGGAGGTATGCGTCGTCCCCATCGATCCAGTCCTGGCGCGGCGGATTGAAGATGTCGAGAGCGACGGAGTCTTCAATCGCGATGACCTCATGGGGGATGTCGGGCGGAATGCAGAGAATTCCACCTGCGCGCACGGCAACTTCCTTGCCGTCGATAAAGAAATTCAGCGCACCTTCGACCACGTGGCTGATCTGCTCGTGGAAATGATGATGCATGGGAACGCGCGCATCTTTCTTCAGGACGATACGGGCAAGCATTGTGTTCGTGCCAACGACATATTGCCGCGTGATGAGCGGGTTGAGTGGTTCGGGCTCGATGTCAATCCAGCGATGATGGTTCGCTTGCGGCATGGTTTTACCTCAGGAGTCGGTTTCGCGCTGGTTAGTATTCAATTCCGCGCTGGGCGAGGATCCCTTTTTGATAGGCGTGTTTCACCTCGCGCATCTCGGTGACGGTGTCGGCCAATTCGACGAGCGAAGGATGCGCGTTGCGGCCGGTGAGAATCACGTGCACCATCTCGGGTTTTTCCTTAAGAGCCGCGGCGACTTCCGCCGGATCGAGCATTCCGTAGCTGATGGCGTAGTTGATTTCGTCGAGGACGATGAGGTCCCACTCGCCTGAGTTGATTGCGGCGCGCGCCTCTTCCCATGCGGCCTTGACGAGGCGAATGTCTTCGGGGTCAGCCTCGGCCCCGCCAATCTTCACAAAGCCGCGGCCCATTTGCTTCAGGACGAGGTTGGGCGCGAGAGCTTCCGCTGCGTCGAGCTCACCATAGTGCCATGAGCCTTTGATGAACTGGAGGATGAGCACCTTCATGCCGCATCCGACGGCGCGCAATGCTGTGCCCAGCGCAGCGGTGGTTTTGCCTTTCCCGGGACCGGTGTTGATGAGGATCAGGCCTTTGCGTGATGACGGCTCGGAGTCCATAGCTCTTAGTTCCCAGTTCAGAGTTCTTAGTTCACGGTTCACAGTTGCGGAGCGAAGCAGGTTGCTGCCCGTGTTCGCGTTTTTTCTGAGAACTGCGAACTTCGAACTGAGAACTGGCTCAATGCCCCTTGTGGTACGGATGGCCCGTGAGAATTGTACATGCGCGATAGATCTGTTCTGCCATCACGAGGCGGGCTAGTTGATGCGCGAGGGTCATAGGCCCTAGCGAGAGCAGAGCGCCGCGGCGTTTTGCGTCGGAGCGAGCTTCTTCTGACCAGCCGTCGGGAGGGCCGACGGCGAAAACGACCAGCTGAGTTCCGCCGGCGCGGCAGGCAGCGAACCATTCGGCCAGAGCCTCGGAGCTGATCTGGCGGCCGCGCGCGTCGAGCATCAGCAGGGCCGGATCCGTTCGCCCCTTTTGGCGGCCAAGCCAATCGAAGAATGCCGCCTCAGTCTGGAAGGATTCGGCACCGCACCGCGCAATCCCAATGGAACGCTTCAGATAGTCCCGCACTGCACCATCGAATGGGTCTCGTGAGCGGGGACCGGCACCGACCTGGGCAAGCGTGATGTTCATAGAGGGGAGAATAACGCAAACGAGAGCTTTTTTTGCGATGGAAAGACGCCGTATCCTTCTCGTAATCCGAGACTTAACCTTTAGTTTATGGATTATGAGCGCATATTTATATGAGAATTCATAGGCGTGAGGGCGAGATCGCGCTGATGGGGGTTCTGAATGTGACACATATAGGTGATGTACAACTCGTTTGTTTTCTTTTAACAAGGTGCTAAGGGGGTTTGGGTTGGGGTGAATGGCCCGCCGCGTGCAGTATGGAAATTAGGAAATTGTTCCGGGGACGCCCATCGGGGATGAATTACGGGACCTGAGCGGTCCGGAACATTCGATCTTTCAACTCTCCCAAACACACCTCGCCCATTTCGACACTGATCGATGTGGAATGGCCGCAGCAAAAGAAGAAACGAAAGAGAGAGGAGCCGGCAGTTGGGGGCTTCCATCGCGACTTAAACTTTCCCAGCTGATTTGGAGGATGTAGGATGCGCATTTCTCGTTTTCAGCCTGCGTTTTTGGCGTTTGTTTTGATGGTGGTTGGCTCTCTCACGTTTGTGAACCTTCCGGTTATCCAGGCGCAGGTGACCACGGCTTCGATTCACGGCACGGTCACCGATCCGAGCGGAGCGCTGCTTCCCAATGCCAAAGTGACGGCCCTGAACACGGCCACGGGCATCTCAGCGGAGACCACCTCGAATCAGAGCGGGTTTTTCATTTTCCCGTCACTGCAGATCGGGGGCCCGTACACGGTGACGATCGAAGCTCCCGGCTTCCAGAAAGTTGCGAAGACCGACATCATGCTGACGGTGAACGCGAACCTTGAAGAGAGCGCCACGCTTGCGGTAGGAACACAGTCGCAGACGGTGACGGTGAGTTCATCGGCGGTGCAGGTGGAAACTGCAAACACGCAATTGGAACAGGTGGTTCCTGCCAGCCAGCTTGAGAACCTGCCCATGCTCGGCCGCGATGCGGCGGCGATGGAGAGGCTGGCGCCCGGCGTTGTGGAATCGTCTGACCGCATGGGCTCCTACTCGGTGAACGGCAACCAGACGCAGAGCAACGCGTACATGCTGGAGGGGATCGACAACAACGACGGCCCGCTGCAGGACGAAGGCCTGGCGGTCAACCCAGACGCATTGCAGGAAGAGAACATTGTCTCCAGCACAATCAATCCGGAGTTTGGGCGCAATAGCGGTTCGGTGATCAATGAAGTGGTGAAGCCGGGGACGAACCAGATCCACGGAAGCGGCTTTGAGTTCTATCGCGACACATTCATGAATCTCCCCGGCTACTTTGCGCTACCGGGTGAACGGACTCCCTACCACCAGAATCTCTTCGGCGGCACGCTGGGCGGGCCTGTTATCAAGAACAGATTGTTCGGATTCGCCGCGTACCAGGGCAGCCGCGCCAGGACGGGAGCGATCGTGCAGACGCCAGTGTTTCAGAGTGGGATTCTGCCGACCTCGACGAATCCGGGTGGAAACTTCAGCAACGAGCAGAATGTAGCGAACGGCGACACGAATATAAATGCCGGGCTCACTGATAACGCCATTCCGTTTCCCATCGTGGTCGGGACCGGAACGGGCGTTGCGAATCCCGGGGCGACCTGCGGACCAGAAACAGAACTGCCAAACTGGGACGATTGTTTCCCGGTCGGTTCTCCGGTCGTTATCAATACTTCAAGTTTCAATTCTGTTGCGTTGAAGCTGGCGCAAAAGTATGTTCCGAGCGGAAACGCGGGCACGGCGATGGCTCCTTACTTTAATTTCCCAACGGCGAATACCAGTGCGCAGGATCAGGGTGTGCTGCGTGTCGATTACCACATCAGCGATCATGATTCGATCTATGGCACGGGCATCTTTCAATCGAGCCCGTCGACGCGCACCCTGCCCTTTGGCGGCTCCACGCTTCCGGGCTTCGGCATGATTAACGCGGAGCACTTTAAGCTGTTCGCGGCGCAGGAAACACACATGTTCAGCCCGAACACGCTGAACGTTCTGCGCGCAGGTTATTATCGCTTCAATTTCGCAGCAGTTGAGCCCGCGAAGGTGGTTGACCCTGCGAGCCTCGGCTTCAACATTCACCCGCAGAATGTGCAGTCGGGCATACCCAACATGGACTTGACTGGCCTTTTCACGATCGGCTTCAGCTATGAAGGGCCGCAGCCCCGCAAGGACACAAATCTTACATACAGCGACAACTTAAGCCACATCGCGGGCAACCACGATTTGAAATTTGGCGTGAACGTCGAGCAGTTCCGCGTGAGCAACCCCTACTCCGCCGACAACAACGGCGACTTTTCTTACGGCGGAGCCGGAGCCTACAGTTCAGGCGACCCTGGAATCGATTTTCTGCTTGGCATTCCGGACAGCTATGCCCAAACGTCTGGCGGCTTCATCGACACCATCGCGTGGGAAGATTACGCATTCGCGCAGGATAGCTGGCACGTGAACAACGATCTGACCCTCAACTACGGCATCGCCTGGGACGTGGAGACGCCCAACTCCAATGTGCAGTTCAAGGGTTTGGGGATTACCTGCTTCTACTTGAGCAGCCAAACTTCGAAGGTCTTCCCGGGCGGATTCCCGGGTTTGCTTTTCCCTGGGGATCCGGGGTGCAACACACAGGGCGGCGCGACAACCAAATACACCCATTTCGGACCGCGGTTAGGTTTCGCATGGTCGCCGAGTGGAGGCCCAGAAGGTCTGATCGGCGGCGCAGGAGCGCACAAGCTCTCGATTCGTGGCGGCATCGGGCTCTACTACAACCGCGATGCGCAGGAAGGGCAGTTGCAGAACCTGGGGGATATTCCGAACTTCTTGGAATCTCATGGCGCCGCGGATTTCGGGGGAAGCCCTGGATTCCTTGATCCGTTCTCGGATGTCGCAGGTGGCGGAACGGAAGCCAATGTGTTTCCCTACGTGAGACCTGCCGCAGGCACCCCCCTGGACTGGCCCAGTTACGTTGGGCTTGACACGAGTTCCATCGATCCACACTACTCCACGCCCTACGTGTATAACTTCAATCTGAATATCCAGCGGCAGCTGCCAGGCAACATGGTGTTGCAGTTTGGTTATGTTGGTTCAGTGGGCCACCGGCTGGCGACAACCTACGATGCCGATCCCATTACGGCGGCCGGTCACGCGGCTTGCCTGACGAACACGGGCGCGGAAGCGGGTTGCACCAGCTCCGCCGGTCGCGCGCAGCAACACCTGTTCTTCCCGCAGAACACCTCGCAGCCGGCGACCATCGATGGCATTCCGGACTATCTTGACGTCGGCGCCCTGGCGACCAGGGGCTCATCGAACTACAACTCCTTCCAGCTGAGCCTGGTGAACAACTCGTGGCATGGGTTGTATTTCACCTTTGCGTACACATACGCTCACTCGCTGGACAATGCCTCGGGGCTTGAGAGCTCCGGTTTCAACGGCCGCGGCATGAACAATGTTCCGGGGTTCCAGCACTTGAACTACGGCGACTCCGACTTCGATGCGCGTCATCGTGTTGTGGCGTCGTATGACTACAAAGTTCCTCTTTTGCAAGCGATGAATGAGAACTTCGCAATCAAGGAGATTCTGGGCGATTGGCATGTGGCCGGCATAACGGTTCTCCAGACCGGATTTCCGGTTACGATCCTCGATGAGGGTACGTATCGATCCTTGTATTGCGACTTGTGGGTCTACTATGGCTGCCCTGACGAGCCAAACCTGAGCAATTTCAACATCAAGGAATTCAACCCGAGAATGCTGAACTCCGATGGGCTCAATTCAGGGTTTGACGGTTCGAACTTCACTCAGGAAACGGTCGGCACCTTCGGCAATGTGAAGCGCAACTTCTTCCATGGCCCTGGCTACAACTACACCGACCTCAGTGTCTACAAGAACCTGCCGCTCGGTCACGACTCGGCACGCAACGTGCAGATTATGTTGCAGGCAGCGAACGTATTCAATCATGCAAACTTCGCCCCGCCGGACGGGAACTTCACCGATGGTCTGTACTTTGGCACGGTCAGCGCAGTGGATGACTCATCCGACTACAACGGTGACCCGGAGCCGGGCCGGACAGCGCGAATTGTAGCCAAGATCAACTTCTAAACAACGGCCTGAACCTGAAATCAAGGGCGTTCCCAACGGGGCGCCCTTTTTGTTTTGCGCACAAGAAACTCTAGGAGTTAAAGATCGCGAGATTCGCACTTGCGCAGGCGGCGTTTTACACATTCCGGGTTTCGGGAGGCCGTCCGAGCTACCGTCCGCAAGCAGTGGTCAGGTCGAAAACTACATATTTTACGATAATGTGGTCATTGACTACAGATTCTCATAGGTTGTAGTCGACTGCAACGGACGTTGTAGAACCAAATGTCATTTGTTTTCAGGCTTTTGGATTGAGGGCGACCCATGTTCATGAATGGCAAGTGAATTGCCTTAATACGCTCAAAGTTTCTACCAGGTTACTGGATGAAAATCCAGCGGGCAGAAGGTGTGCACGCACGCCATGATGTGTCGGAATTTTCAGAAATTTCACTTTATCTCGCCTTTATTGAGGACGAATCCGCGGCGGCGGCGATTCCCAAAGCTGCCATCTCGGTGAAAAACACGGGGACGAATTTCGTTCGCATCCCGCCGGCGATCGAAACCGCATCAGCGAGAAGATTTTGAAAAAAGCAAGACTTGAATCGAGGGACTTTATGTTTCAAACGCATTTCGGAGGAGTTACGATGAGGAATCTACTCAGGACACTTTCCGTTCTTGCCGGGTTGCTGTTGTTGCTACCGGTGATGTCGGTGGCGCAGCAATCGGGAGCGGTTTTCGGCGGCTTGAATGGAACTGTGGTTGATTCAAGCTCGGCTGTTGTGACCGGCGCTACGGTCACCATCACGGGCCCCCAGGGCTCGCGCACGATGGTCACCGACAACATGGGCCACTACGCATTCACCGACCTGGTCCCGGGTTATTACGAAGTTAAGGTGGACAAAAGCGGCTTCAAGACGGTGAAATCTCTCCACAACGAGGTTGTGGTCGGCGTATCGTCGCTGCTGAACGTCACATTGACGATCGGTAGCGCGCAAGAGACAGTCGAGGTTTCAGCATCGGCCGTCAGCATCGACACACAATCGACGGCGGTCGACACCAACCTGACAAGTGCTTTCTATAACAATGTCCCGCTGCCTCGCGCCGTCAGCGCGATCTTTTACGCGGCGCCTGGCGTAGCTGGCGGCCAGGTGGCAGGCGTTGCAAACCAAGTGGGCCCTGGCACGTCGAACCCCTCTATCGGCGGTTCTTCAGGCCTTGAGAATCTATACGTCGTTGATGGTGTCACCGTCACCGACCAGGCTTACGGCAGCCTCGGCACCTTTAACTCGCAACACGGATCGCTCGGCACCGGCATCAACCTGGCTTTCATTCAGGAAGTGGATGTGAAGTCCTATGGCTTCGCTCCTCAATATGGCAAGGCCCAGGGCGGCATCGTCCAGATTGTCACGAAATCGGGGTCCGACACCTTCCATGGAGCGCTTGGCGCTTACATGAATCCCGGCGCGTGGTATGCAGCCCGCAAAGAGTTCTACCAATATGGCTACATTCAAACCAAGCCGAGCGGCACGCTCTCCAGTCCGCACTACGATCTCGCCGCAGAGCTCGGTGGTTATATCCCGGGCTTCAAGGACAAGATCTTCTTCTTCGGGGCGTTTAACCCTTCGCTCGATCAGAACATCAACATTGCCAATCCGTTCTTCACATACTCTGGCGCACCAGCTTCAGGACCGCCGGTGGTGACGCATGGCCCTTGGCCATATGACACAACGACACTGAGCTGGGCTGGCAAGCTCACATTCAACCCCATGCAGAAGTTACAGCTTGAGATTGCCAGCTTCGGTGATCCGTCGAAGCACAATGTGGTCCCCTCCACGCTGTCGACTTCAAACATCGTGTCGTCAGAGAGCAGCTATCAGTGGGGCTCGCGTGACTCATTGGCGCGCCTCAGTTACACAATCACACCATCGTGGGTTGCCGATGTTTCCTACACCTACAACTACGATCACTTCGTCGAGACACCAGCCCTCCAGAACTACCAGATCCTCGACCAGTCAGCTGAACTGCTGCCCTCACCCGGAGGTCAGGTAAACACTGGCTTTGGCGCCTTCGTGGGGTCTCGTGAAGGCACCTACAGCCTGCTCGCGAATACGCAAAAGACGTTTCATTTCCTCGGTGAGCATACGGTCGCAGTCGGCTACAGCTACGATCACACGAAGTTCCTGTATACACCGGAGCGTTCGGGCGCCCTCTTTACGCTTCCCGACAAGAATGCTGCAGGCACGACGCTGACCTCGTTGTTCTCGAACATCAGGGCGCCAGCAGGCTCGATGAGCAATGCGATCTTCACGGTTACCGGCACCAATGCCAATAACCTTTCGGACGCTACCTGCTCGCAGTGCCCGGTGTGGAACGGCATGCGCGTTTATGCCTCCATCTATCGCGGCACCTATGTTGGCCTTTACGTCAACTCGATTGAACGCTACCACGCGGCCTACGGGGAAGACACCTGGGCGCTGAACCGCTTCATGACGATCGACGGCGGCCTTCGCTGGGAGCAGGAACGCGTCGCTGGATCGGTATTGAGTTATGTCTTCGGCGGAAACTGGTCGCCACGCCTAGGTCTCAACATCGATCCTTTCGGCGACCGCAAAGGCAAAATCTTCATCAACTACGGGCTGAACGTTTGGGCCATGCCGCTTGATGCCGCCAACCGTCAGCTCGGCAACGAGCAGGACGATACCGCCTACGTGTTTGCGCCGACCATCCAGAATGGGGCGCTCGTGGTGGTTCCAGATGATGCACACAATCTGAACGGCATGCCCAAATACACCGACACGTCCGACGCCGTTCATACCTTCGGCTCGCCGAACTTCTCGTCCTCAACCGGTGAAGGCATCATTCCGGGCACGAAGTCTGAGTACGAAAGCGAGTACGTTGTCGGCTTTGAGCGCGAGATCAAGAACGGCTTCGTCGCCAAAGCGCGTTACGTTCAGCGCAATCTGGATCGCGTCATTGAAGACATCGGCTCGCAGTCGCCCGAAGGCTCCACGATCGGCGGCAACTACACCGGCGGCATTGCGAATCCATCTTCCAAGACCGATATCGCAGTCAACGATCAGGAATTGACATATACGCAGGCGCAATTCAACACGGCAGAAGCCGTACCGATGTCTCAACCCGGCGGCCTGACCAAGTCAAACTATCTTCCGGTTGTCCCAGGTTGCACTGCGGGCAATGACACCTACTTCGCTGCCGGCGGTATCTTTGTCGACGGCAACAATACTCCACTCGGTGGTGCTTGCTTCCTGAACCTGGCGACCATGGACAACGGGCCAGGCGACGGCAAGGCTGACGGCTTCATCAATCCCGAGCGCAAGTACCAGGCGCTGGAACTCGAACTTGACAAGCGCTACAGCAATCACTGGTTGGCTGCCGTCAACTTCCGTTTCGGCAATCTGTGGGGCAACTACGAAGGCGCCTATCGGAATGACAACGGCCAGTCGGATCCTGGAATCAGCTCGCTGTTCGACTTCACCGCTGGGCAACTGAACCTACTGGGCGACCAATTCCGGCCGGGCTACCTCAGCACCGATCGCCGTATCGTCTCAAACATGTTCCTGAGCTACACAGTGGATAGAAGCAGCCCGGTGATCCACGACCTGAAGGGGCTTACCACTGGCATTGCCCTTCGCGGGCAAACCGGTGTTCCGCTCAGCTTCCTTGGCGATCATCCGGCTTATCTCAACCAGGGCGAGGTTCCGCTCGGTGGACGCGGCGCTGCCGGCCGCACCCCGGCCACCCTTCAACTCGACCTCAAGGGTGAATACTCGTTGCCCATTCACGAACGGACGGTCCTGAAGTTGGCGCTGGACGCTCTCAACGTTACTGACTCGCAGCCCATCACCGGCAAGGTTGAGTACACGCAGCAGCCGGCAAACGTCGTACCAGTGGTCGGCGCAACCCCGCTGCTCAATAAGGACTATGGGCGGCCGACCGGTTTCCAGGGTCCGTTCTATGCCCGTGCGACGATTCGGCTGGAATTCTAGCTCTTGCTAGAATCTAACCAGAGGGGAGAGAGTGCCCACTCTCTCCCCTTTTGATTTTCTTAGAGGGTTTTAATTTGAAGTCGCACTTCGCGCGCAATCTGGCATGCGTTCTGTTTTCCGCCTGTATCCTGCATTCTGCATTCGCGGCCGACCACGCAAAGGATCTTCCCCCTCACTACCGCCATTGGCTCAACGCAGAAGTCAATTACATCATCTCCGGCAGCGAGAAGAAGGAATTCCTGACCCTCAACACTGATGCGGAGAGGGACGCCTTTATCGATACCTTCTGGCGGATCCGCAACCCCGATCCTGGTTCATCGATCAATTCTTACAAGGACGAGCATTACAAACGACTCGCCTATGCCAATGAGCACTACGGCACCATTGGAAGAGACGACGGCTGGCGAACCGACAGGGGGCGGATGTACATCATCCTCGGCCCGCCCAAACAAGTAGTGACGTATCTCTCCGCGCGCAACGTGCGGCCGATGGAGATCTGGTTCTATCAATCGCCGAGCCTTGCGCTGCCCCCATTTTTCAATCTGCTTTTCTACAAGCGCAGCAACTCCGAGGACTTCACCCTTTACTCTCCGATTTCTGACGGACCCGTCAGGCTGGTTGCAACGCTCGAGGCCATGAACGATCAGAAGCGGAGTTTAGACACCCTCCGCAAATCTTTGGGCGATGAGGTTGCGACAACAGCAGTTTCGTTGATCCCCGGCGAGCCAGTCGATCTGGGGGCGGACACCTATGAGCCGAGCATGTCATCCGACTTGCTACTCGGCGAAATCGCCAGTTTGCCGGACAATCCAATCACACAGGAGAAACTGGACCAGAACCGGGCGCGCGAGCGGGTGACAACAAGCGTGTTCCTTGGCGGTGAGTCAGCATCACTGAGCTACGTGTGTTTCCGCGACGATCGTGGGCGAATCAAGCTGAGTTACTTGTTCAACATGAAGTTCGCCGACCCGAGCATCGTTGGCACTCGCAAAGATGGCACCAACTATTACGACCTGACTTTGCGCAGCGACGTCCTGACCGCCGCGGGGAAGCCGGCGTATTCGCAGGAAGACCGGATGACCGCGAATCTCACACCGGCGGAAGTCGATGTCGCCAGCAAAAAGAGGTTTGCTGCTGAAGCCACCCTTCCCCTTGCGCCCGGGAATTACTCATTGGTGGTGACGCTCACGAACGATGTAACCAAATCGGCTACCAGGCTCCGTACGGCGATCAGTGTGCCCGCGACAAAAAACGATCCTGTTGCATTTTCCGGAATTCTGGCATATCGGCGTCCGGCAGGAGTCCCCGACCCGCAAAACCAGCTCCCATTCAGTACTGCCCACCTTCGCTTTACTCCCCTTGGTGCGCAGAATGTGTACATTCGCCAAGGCGACAAGCTACCGCTGGTCTTCCAGCTATGGCTTGGTCCTGGAGCGTCATCCTCGCAGACGTCTGAGAAGGTTGATTTGCATTACGTGTTCGGTTCCATCGCTTCTTCCCGCAACGACGCCGTTCAGAGCAATGAAGTGGTAGACGCAAGCAATCACGATCAGGCCGGCAACCTGCTCACAGGCCATACCATCGATACTTCGGAACTCGAGCCGGGCGTCTACCAGGTTGTACTAAGCGCAGCGCGCGAGGGCGAGCAGAAGACGGCATATGCTACGTTCAACCTGCACGTGACGCCCGCGAACGAATATATCGACACCTGGACCGCCTACGGTCCGGCGGATCCCGGCGGGGAAGCAGTGGAAGACCTCAAGCGTGGCCTTTCCGCGGAAGCACAGGGAGATGACATCGATGCGCAGGCAAGCTACGAGCGGGCGCTGTCTGAGGGCAGCGGCGATATGCGTCCCATGGATAACCTCGTAGCTTTGCTGATGCGAAAACAAATGATCGATCAGCTGGCGGCGTTGAACGAACAGCCGATTTTTGCGAAGACTGCGGCGAATCCAGCAACACTGCTCGCCATCGCTCAGGCACTGAACAAGAATGGCAACCCTAAGGCCGTGGTGCATTTATTGGAGGAACAGATTTCGCTTCAGCCGCCCAACGCAGAGCTTTACGCGGTCCTGGCTGATGCCTGCCAGGCAACGGGAAATGCAAGTCGAGCCAAAGAGGTCCGGGCCATGGCAGCTAACCTAAAACAATAGCCTCGAATCGGAAAAGTCGTCGCGTCACGGAATACTCATCGACTTTTCCTGGTCTTCTTAGGCTTCGCGCGTTTCAGGATTCTATGTTTCGAAGGTCCGGCCGACTTTCCGGCGCGCGGTCGCGTCTTTGCCGGCGTCTTCCGCCTGATCGCTGTTTCAGAATCTAGCTTCCCGCCCTTTTTAGTCTTTATGCCGCGGACCGCCCGCGTTTTTGCGGCCAGAGCAGCTTTCAGCTCGGCGTCGAACTCCGACGGCGTGAGCGGACGCGCCGACTTGCGCAGGCGTTCGATGTCGTAGAAGGCGCGCTTCTCGGCGAGGAAAACGTGAATCACAAAGTCGACGTAGTCGAGCAGGATCCATTCGCCATTGCGGCGGCCTTCAACGGAATTGGCGTAAGCGCCGAAGTTGTGCTTCAGGCGCAGCTCGATCTCGTCGGCAATGGCGACGGCCTGCCGCTGGTTAGTAGCTGAGGTGACGAGGAAAAAGTCAGAGAGGCCGGAGTCGACTGGATCGAGCTCGAGGATGCGTGTGTCCTGGCCTTTCTTTTCTTCGCAAACCGCTGCAGCGGCCTGCACCAGAATTTGTGCTTGTGATGGGGTGCGCGTGTGTTTCTGCGCCGGCGATGTGCTCATTCGGTGGGTGGCGTCTCCAAGGTCATGGTAGTGCAGGGAGCAGGGATTAGGAAATAGGGAACAGGGATTAGGCAAAAGGGAAGCAGAGAACGGGGAGGCAAGAGAGCCGGCCAGAAAGTTGAATCGCTCAGCGGTAGAGGCCGTGTGAGCGGATGTAGTCGGCGACGGCGGCCGGCAGCATGGTGCGGAGCGAGGCTTCCGCGACGGTCGATCCCGATTGGGAGGCGCTGTTGATGGCGTCGCGAATGGCGGACGCGCTGATTGCGACGTCGAGATCGGGAAGAACAAAAAACGGCGCGCGTTTGCCGGCGGGACCCAGAAGCGTGTAAGAGCGGACCATGATTCCGGATTCCTCGCGGCCGGCGACCGTTGATGGTTCGAGGGTGAGGCCCGGTGGCAGCGCCTCCTTCAATCCATCGAGCAGCTGACCGGGGCGGGAGGCAACGATGAGCGATGCCGCGAAGGGAATCTCCGCGGCACGATGCCAGTGGCGCAGTCCGAAGAAGGAGTCCGCGCCCATCAGGCAGTAAAGCGCTGTCTCAGGCGGGAAGGCCGTGCGCAGGCTGTGGAGCGTGTTGAGCGTGTAATTGGGTTCGGGAGCGGCGCCACGCTCCGCGCCTGCAGATTTGGGCGCATCGGCGAGTGAGATGGCGAAGCCGGGCTCGCCTTCGATGGCGAGGCGCGTCATGGCCAGGCGATCTTCAAAGCGCGCGCCCGATCCCTCCGGCTTTAGCGGTTGCGCGCCGACGGGCGCGAACAGCACCGAGTCCAAGTGGAAGGCGTCGCGGGCTGCACGCGCAATGGCCAGGTGGCCGAGGTGAGGCGGGTCAAAACTTCCGCCGAAGAAGGCGATTCGCGCGGAGCTGTTGACAGGCCGCTCCACGTTTTCCCGCGTGCTGTTGTCCGCAGCCTGATTCATGGCTTCATCGTACAGCGCAGGCCAGGCGCTCAAGCAAGACGCGGGCTGCGGAGGCCGGTCCGATAGAATCAGGTTGAAGCAAATCCGACCGTTTCCTCACCTGCCATGCGCTATGTGATTTTGGTTCTCGCCGTTGCCGGAGTTGTCGTTTCCGCGCTCGCGCTGCAACTGCACTACTCAACCGGCACCGCGCCGTGCGACATCAACGAGCATTGGGATTGTGGCATCGTGAATCACAGCTCGTTTGCAGTGATTGCCAATATCCCGGTTGCGGCCATCGGCATTGCCGGCTACCTGGTGCTGGGGATTCTCAGCTTCATGCGGCTGCGCTTTGCAACCTTTCTTGCGGCGTTCATCGGATTTCTGTTTGCCTTTCGCCTGTCCATGATCGAGCAGTACGGGCTGGGCGTGTGGTGCTTGTATTGCGCGATTTCGCAAACCATCATCGCCGTAATTCTGCTGTTGAGCATCGGTTGGTTTGCAGCGGAATACTTTGCGCTGGTGCGGGCGGCGCGCAAGGCGAGCACCTAGGTCGCTGCCCACATCCAAAAACAAGATCGAATGCGCCGGGCGTCTCATTGCGGCGCTGCCTCGACCGCATTCACGCTGATAAAATTGATATCAATTCATGAGAACTGGTTGGTATGCGCGCAAGATGTATGCGTGGGAGACGCGGCTAAGCACGCGCGACGAAAACCGCGTCGTGCGTCCGCTGGAGTGGGGCTTTGAGTGGATTGCTCCGTTCCTTGAGGCGCATGGATTTGGCGATGCGGTGCCTGATCCGGGCGCAGCCGGCGATCCGGTGGCGGCAGAAGCCGCGATGCGGCGGATCAACGAAATTCTCATCCAGCACAGCGACGTTTTTTTCGGCTACGAACGGCCCACGGATTTCCGACTGGAAGAGCGGCATCCGGAGCTGTTCCCGACCAACGTACGGCCTGAGACGCTCCAGAAAGATGCGGAGCTGAAGCAGCGGGCGCTCGACGGCACGCTCGAAAAGGCACAGTTTTTGCGTTTCACATCGCCTGAGCGCACGCCCTACCCCGAAAACGACCAGGTGAACGCGCGTTGGTTTCCAGCGCCGGCGCACAAGGATCCAGCGCGCCCGAAGCAGGCCATTGTTGTGTTGCCGCAGTGGAACGCCGACGGGCTGGGACACAACGCGCTGTGCCGGTTGTTTAATCGCATGGGCGTGTCGGCGCTTCGGCTCTCGAAGCCGTACCACGACATTCGCCGGCCGGCGGAGCTCGAGCGCTCGGATTATGCGGTGAGCGCGAACATCGGGCGCACGCTTTCGGCTGCGCGGCAGGCGGTGGTGGATATTCGTTGCTGCCTCGACTGGCTCGAGGAGCAGGGCTACGAGCATTTCGGCGTGCTCGGCACGAGCCTCGGTTCGTGCTACGGATTTTTGGCCAGTGCGCACGATGCGCGGCTGAGGGTGAATGCGTTCAATCACGCGTCGACGGCATTCGGAGACGTGGTGTGGGCCGGGCAAAGCACGCGGCACATTCGCGCGGGCGTGGAAGCGGCGGGTTTGACGCAGGAACGATTGCGCGCGCTGTGGGCGGCCGTTAGCCCGGTCAGCTATTACAAGCGATACGTGAGCGAGGAAGCGGGCGGGCCGCAGAAACGCGTTCTGTTTGTTTATGCGAAATACGATCTGACATTTCCGCTGGAGTACTCGCTGCAGGTGGTTGAGGCGGCGCGGCGCACGACCTTGAACCACGAAGTCCGCGTGTTGCCGTGCGGTCACTATACGACCGGTGAAACGCCGTTCAAATATATCGACGGCTGGTATCTGGGGTGGTTTGTTTATCGCGCGTACAAAGCGCTGCGCGCGGAGAAGGCAGCGGCGCCGAGTGCGTCGGCAATGCTGGAACAGGAAGCGCAGCCGCGCTGAGATGCGCGGCCGAAGCGGATTACTTTTCGCCCGGCGTGCGAGCAACAATTGTGCAATGCGTGCTGCCTGCAGCTTTCTTGCATCGATCGATTGCGGCGTCGTCCGCCCGCGACTGGTCGAATCCGGCGGCAGAGATGAATTCCTGACCGCTGTCATTGACCGCGAGTGCCTTGTAGGGCGGAGCCAGCAAAAAGCGCCGCCAGGCTTCCGCATTCGTAAACCCGGCTGGCATGGGAATGTTGGGCGGCTCGGGGCTGGGCAGCACGGTATCGCCCAGCGGCAAAAGATTCTGCGCCTTCAGGAATGCGCTGACCGTATCGGACCAGGCCGCGACGTGATAAATCAAGCGATGCCCTTCGTCCCCATCCGGCGGAGCGAGGACGAATTGGTCCGTCGCGCCGCCCTTTTTATATGCCGCGTCGAATTGCTGCGCCATCGCGGGCGGAAACCAATGGTCGTTTTCGGCATAGATCCACAACATGGGCAGATCGCCATGCTTGTGCGCTTCCTTGCCGAAGTCATGAAACGCGTCGATCACGCCGCTGAGGTTGCAATTGTGCTCGTGGCCGTCGCCACCCCGGCCACCGGCGAAGCTGATGGCGGCTTTCAATCCTTTCGGCGGATTGGCCGAGAGCGCCACCTGCGCAAATCCGCCGGTGGAGTGGCCGGCGCTTACGATCGTATCCGCATCGACCTCAGGCAGACTGCGAGCGAAATCCATCACGGCGCGCAGATCGTCGGCGCTGGCTTCGCCGGTTTGATAGAAGGTCCCCGTGCGGCCACCGCAGCCGCCATTCATCGAGTCCTGCTGGCCGCCTGAGCGGCCATATCCCCTGCGGACCACGACGATCGCGACGTAGCCACGCTCGGCGAACCACTCTGCCTGAGGAAACTGCGCCCAGGGAGTGACGTGTTCTCTCTGGTCGGGTTCGTTGGATGTGCCGTGGGTGAGAACCACCAGCGGATGCTTTCCCGGAAGATCCATTGACACTTCCAGCGCGTCAAGGCCGTTGGGGAATGCGCCGGGAACTTTGATCCACATTTCTTTTGCGAGGAGGCGCGAGGGTTTGAGCGGTTGCGCGGGAGCGGAGGGCGCGGCGGGTGCAGAGGTCGGCGAATCCTGTGCCCGAAGGCAAATAGCAAGAGACGCGGCAAGAATAGCAGTGAGGGATAAAGCCTTGAACGAGAACATGCGCAACAGTACAGACGATTGCGGGCGCGGTGTCAAGATTGGCGGCGGGGTGCGGACTTCGCGGTTTTAATTGCGTGCTCGCCTGCGGACGCGCTAGTGCACGCCGCTCAAGTTCATTCGCAGCATCTTGGCGGGGTCGAGATAGGCGTTTTGCAAGCGTACCGCCCAGTGCAGATGCGGGCCAGTCACGCGGCCCGTCGCGCCGCTGAGCCCGAGTAGCTGGCCTTTGGCGATGTGGTCGCCTTCGTGCACGTCGATGCGGCTCAGATGCATTGAGATGGTGAAGAGCCCCAGGCCATGATCGATGACCACGCAATTGCCTTCGTAATAAAGCGGGCGCGCCAGCACAACGATGCCGCTATTGGCGGCGTGAACTGGCGTGCCGGGCGCGGCCCGGAAGTCCATGCCTTCATGAATGCTGGCGAGCTTTCCGTTGAAAGTGCGGCGGGTGCCGAAGCTATCGGTAGGCGCAGCGCGGACCGGCGCGCGAAAGTTTCCTGACCACAGCGGCTCTGGGGCGCTCGAAGCGAAGATCTTATCTTTAAGTGCGCGCTCGGCCTTGATTCGAGTCATCTCGTCGGGGCCGGGCTCGACGAACTTTGGGGCAACGGTGAGAGTGCTCGTGCGGTAATGCGCGGGAAGAATCTCGACATTGCGGATGAAGTCGATTGAAGAGCCGGCCGGAGTGTGCGCCTTGATTTGCAGCATGGAAGCGCCGGTCTGAGCTTCGACGTCGACCCCTGCGAGCGCGAACCACTCATCGGCGGCACTGCCCCGGAAAAACTGCAGGTTACGAGCCGGCGGCGCGCCCACATGCCAATCGCCGCTCACGGTTGCGCCTGCAGGTACCTGCACGCGAATCAACTCCGGGGATCCCGCGACGACTTGCGCGGGAGTGATGGCGACTTCATCGCCCGGAGTTTGCGCACGGGCAGGAAGCGAACAAAGAGACGCTATGGCCACTAGCCAAAACGCAAACCGCGGGATACGCGACCAGGTCATGCAACCAGCATACCGGGCGGCATCCCGCGGAGTGTTTCGGAGAGAGGTGCGGCGGCTCCCTCAGGCGAGTTACCTTCCATTGTGCTTCTGGCGATAGATCTGGCGGCTGGCGCCGTTCTGCTCGCGGTTGATCTGCCGATGTTCCTGCGCGGTCAGGCGTCCGCCGTTGGCAGAGCGATCAGCATGAATCTGCTGGTTAATGCCCTGCTCACGATTTTCAGTGCGGGCAGCTTCGCCGGCGCTCATCGAGCCGTTGCGGATGCCGTTTGCGATGCGGTCCTGCTGGTTTTCGCAGCGTTGGCCGACCTCGTTGTTGCCATAATGCGCCGTGTTGGCATTGTGCTTGTCCTGATAAATGGAACGGCTCAGATTGTTTTGCTGATGGTTGATTTGCTGCCGCTCTTGCTGCGTCAGCTTGCCACCGTCGGCGGAGCGGTCGTCGCGGACCTCGCGGTTCAAATTCGATTCACGCGATTCAAGATTTTTGGTTTCACCCGCAGTCAGCTGGCCGGAATCGACGCCGTTGGCAATGCGATCCTGCTGATTCTCTCGGCGGTCGTTGACGGTCGGTGCGGGTTGATTGGGCTGCGTGGATGGTTGGCTCTGTTGAGCAAAGGCCGAGCCCGAAGAGACGAGGGCGGCCACAGCAAGCAAAAAGAGTGTGCGCTTCATGGTTTTCTCCACGGGCCTTTGAATTTTGATTGCCGGCCCATGTCACCACCAGACACAGGTTAGGAAAAGTAGTTGTGCTTTTTCTGGATTTACCGCGTGCGAAATGGGGTCTCGATGGTCACAAGCAACTCACAGCTAAAGATTCTTCCGCGGCTCTGCAACTTTTGTTGCAGGCACGTGTCAGACGCCGGATTTCTTTATTTGGAGGAATTGGACTGCGGGTGCGCGGCCAGCCATGCGGCCACGCGATCCTGCACGGCGGTCAGCTCATCGGCGGTGATGCGTTCGCCGATCATCTGTCGGGTTGCGGCGTACTTTTCCTGGTTCGGGCCTTTTGATGAGGCGGCGATATCGAGCCAGAAGTAGGCTTCAACGTCGTCGCGCTCGACGCCCTGGCCCATGGAGTAGAGGACACCGAGCGTTCCCTGCGCCAGGACGTTGCCATGGTTCGCGGCTTTCAGATACCAGGCTGCTGCCTGCTCCATGTCGCGGTCGAATCCGTTGCCCCCATCGCGATAGAGCGCGGCGAGATGCATCTCTCCATCTACGGATTTCTGATTGGCGGCCTTCAGATACCACGCCGCAGCCTGCTGATAGTCCTGGGCGGCGACAGATTTGTAATGCTCGGTAGCTCCGGCATGCGCATACTGCTCACCAACCTGTACTTGTGCGGCCGCGTCGCCGGAGTTGGCTTTGGCCAAAATGGCCGCGTCGATGTTAACAGGAGCAGACGGCGCCGGGCCGGCAACCTGAGCTGGCGCCGGGAGCGGGGTGGCTAGAGTGCAAGCGAAAATCAGTGCAAGCCTGACAGGGAAGTTCACTGGAACCTCGCGCGATGTTGATGCCGAATTCAGTTTAAGGGATTTGCACCTTGGGCGGGACGGAAACGCTCTACTCCGCAGAGGGAGAACAGGCTAAAATTCGAAGTATGACGGACCGCATGTCTCTCCCCCTCGCCCAGGTTGACCCCGAAGTTGCAGCCGCTCTTGACCAGGAAACTCTGCGCCAGCACGAAGGCCTGGAGATGATCGCCAGCGAAAACTTTGTGTCGGAAGCTGTGCTGGAGGCGGCTGGCTCTGTCTTCACGAATAAGTATGCCGAGGGTTACCCGGGTCGCCGCTACTACGGCGGGTGCGAGTACGCTGACGTGGTTGAGAACCTTGCGCGCGACCGCGCGCGGCAGCTTTTCGGCGGCGAGCACATAAATGTGCAGCCGCATTCTGGCTCGCAGGCCAACGCTTCGGCCTATGCGGCGGTGCTGCAGCCGGGCGATACGATTCTGGGTCTGGACTTGTCGCACGGCGGTCATTTGACGCATGGGCATCGGCTAAGCTTCAGCGGCAAGCTTTACCGGACAACTTTCTATCATGTTCGCAAAGATACCGAGACCATCGACTACGACGAGATGGAAGCGGTTGCGCTTGCCGAAAAGCCGAAGGTGCTTATCGGCGGCGCCAGCGCGTATCCGCGGCTGTGGGATTTTGCGCGCATGCGAGCGATTGCCGACAAGGTGGGCGCGGTTTACATCTTCGACATGGCGCATATCGCCGGCCTGGTTGCGGGCGGAGTACATCCTTCGCCGGTGCCGCACGCGCAGATTACGACCACGACCACGCACAAGACTCTGCGCGGTCCCCGTGCGGGCTTGATTATTTGCACGCAGGATCTGGCGACCGCTGTTGATAAATCAGTGTTCCCGGGCCAGCAGGGTGGTCCGCTGATGCACATTGTGGCGGCCAAAGCGGTTGCGCTTGCTGAGGCGCTGCGGCCCGAGTTCCGCACTTACGCAGCGCAGATTGTGGCCAACGCCAAAGTGCTGGGCGAAGCGCTGCGCGCGGCAGGCTACAGGCTGGTCTCCGGTGGAACCGACAACCACCTGCTGCTGGTGGACGTGTTCGAGAAGGGCATTCTTGGTTCGGAAGCGGAGCTGGCGCTTGGCAAGGCCGGCATCACGGTAAACAAGAACTCGATCCCGTGGGATACAAATCCGCCGCTGAAGCCTTCGGGCATTCGCGTGGGCACGCCGGCTCTTACCACTCGCGGAATGAAAGAAGCCGAGATGCGGACGATTGCTGCGTGGATCGCGAAAGCACTGGAGCAGCGCAATGACGATGCCGCGCTCGAGCGCATTCGCGGCGAGGTAGCGGAGTTAGCCAACCGGTTTCCGCTTTATTCATGGCGGCGCGCGCCGGCGGCGGTGACGGCTTAGGGCTACATTGCCTACAATGTGCGGCTGGGCACTTATGTGCATGTCATGTATCTGGGCAGCTAAGTTGGCTGTTTTGACCGGGAAAATGGAGAAAGAAGACTAAGTCGGCGGGAAGGGCACATCGCACTTCCCGCCGCTTTGTTTTGGCCGCAGAGAAGTTCCGGCAGCGCGCTGGGCGCAATCTTTGATGCTGCAATCCAACTTAAGCCGGATGCAAGCCATCAGCAACAATGAAGGATCGGTACCTTAATTGCTGATCTCCAAAGTAACTCCCCTCAATGACGGTTTGATCGGTGTTGTTACCTTCTAAGTGAAAGAAAAAACCTTTGCCTGAAGCTATGCGGAGATTAGTTCCCTGAGTTATGCTGAATCCATGGCTATCGAGAACATTCTTGCTCAAATAGACTCTGAGATTTCGAGACTCAAACAGGCGCGGGCGTTGCTGGCCAACCTTGGTTCAACAGGTGCGGCCGCCGGACGCAAAGCAACCGGGGCGGCGGGCAAAGCGAAACCGCGGAAGAAGCGCGTGCTAAGTGCTGAAGCGCGCAAGCGGATCGCAGATGCTCAGCGCAAGCGCTGGGCGGCAGTGCGAGCCAAGAAAAAGTAGTCGAGTCCCGAGCCGGTGCCACGCTCCAAGGGAGCTGCCGCAGTGGGCGTCGCGGCCGCGCTATCCTTGTGAAGCCATGACCAGCATGCGCGGCTCGGTCATCTCCTCGATGGCCCAGCGGATGCCTTCGCGTCCCAGACCCGAATCTTTGACGCCGCCGTAAGGCATCGGATCAAGGCGCCAGTTCGGCGTGTCTCCAACGATCAGCGCGCCCACTTCAAGCTCACGGAAGGCGTGCAGGATGCGGCCGGAGTCGCGCGTCAAGAGCCCCGCCTGCAGTCCATACTTCGAGTGGTTCACTTCTGCCACCGCGTCTTCAAAGTCGTCGTAGGGCTCGATGAGCAGCACCGGCCCAAAAACCTCTTCGTCGCGAACTTTCATGCCCGCCTTGGTTGCGGTCAGAATCGTCGGCGTAAATGTAGATCCCTTGCGTTCGCCGCCGGCCACAAGTTTAGCCCCGCCTTCGACGGCTTCCTTCACCCACTCTTCCACGCGCTCTGCCTCACTGAGGCGGATCATGGGCCCCAGTTCGGTGGCTTCATTCGATGGGTCCCCGATGGCCATTTTCTCCGCAACGTCGACTACCTTCCAGACGAAAGTCTGAAAGATACTCCGCTCCACAAATACGCGCTGCACGCTGATGCATGACTGGCCAGCGAAACCGAAAGCGGCATGAGCGGTGCGCAAAGCAGCATCGTCAAGATTCTTCCAATCGCTATGAATGATGAGCGCGGCGTTTCCGCCCAGCTCAAGCAGGACGCGCTTGCGGCCGGAGTGCGCTTTCAGCTCCCAACCGACTTTAGCTGAGCCGGTAAAGCTGACGAGCTTGATGCGATCTTCTTTTTCGGCGAGCCATGCTGTGTCCACGTCGGCCAGCGTGAGGATGGCGAGCGCTTCCTCGGGCCAGCCAGCCTTCAGGATGACTTCACCGAGCGCCAATGCTGTGAAGGGCGTTTGCGGCGCGGGCTTCACGATTACGGGGCATCCGGCAGCTATGGCCGGCGCAACTTTGTGGGCCACGAGATTCAAGGGAAAGTTAAAAGGCGTGATTGCCAGAACCGGGCCGACACCAAAACGCTGCACCAGGCCCCACCGTCCCTCATTCCCTTCGGTTAAATCGAGGGGAACGCTTTCGCCGCCGATGCGCACGGCTTCTTCGGCAGCGGTTTTGAACGTGAGCACGGCGCGATCGACTTCAGTGCGCGCCATGCGGACGGGCTTCGCAGCTTCGGCGACGATCAGCTGGGCGAAGCGTTCTTTCTGTTCAATGAGTGCAGCGGCAATGTCTTCGAGAATCTCACGGCGCTTCCAGCGCGGCAACAGGCGGGTGCGGCGCAGGCTGACCACGGCGTGATTCAAGGCCTGGCGCGCGTCGGCGCGAGTGGCCACGGTGACTCGGCCCACCAGCCCCTGGTCCCAGGGCGAACGCACTTCAAGCGCTTCGCCGTCGGTCCATTCCTTGCCGCACAAGAGAAATCCGGTTTGCGTTCCCGGCCGCATCTTCATGGTGGAAGCTCCTGAGTTACGAAGCGGTCTCCTGAGTCGGCCGCTTTGTATCCTCTGATGGTAAAGCCGGTGGGCATCAATTGTCCGGTAGAGTGGTCCCCCCGCACGGCTAACTGCGAATCGGGAATAGGTTCCCAAGTTAAAACCGGAATACTCGGCCCATTGCCAGAAAATACCGGTTACTTAATTCAGGTGGAATCAGGTATATTGGAGCGGTTCTAAAATCCTCCAGGTCAAAACTCACAATTCCAACGCCTGCTTCAAAGGATGTGACCATGTCCGATCCCACTTACACTCCTGTTCCTCAGCCTCCTCCTCCACCTGCTTCGTTTCAGCCTGTGCCGCCGGTCGGCGCGCCTCCACCGAAGTCGGGACCGAGCGCGCTCAAGGTCATCCTCATCATCCTGGCTGTGCTTATTGGCCTGGGCGCCATTGGCGCAGCGATTGTCGGTTATGGCATTTACCGGGTGGCGAAGTCCGTGCATAAGGATGTGAACGGAGCTATCAGCATCAACACGCCGAAGGGCACCATCACAGAGAATCCGGACCAAAGCTTCACGGCAAGCGATCTGGGGATTGCCATTTATCCGGGAGCGACGCAGGAAAAAGGCGGCGTGCGCCTGACGCTTGGTGGCAAATCGATGGTGACCGCGAATTTCCTTACGCCCGATCCGCCGGATAAAGTGATGGCGTTCTATAAAGACCAGGCAGGCGCGAACGCGCAGATCATGGCGAGTGGCAGTGGGGGCATGATTTCCATGCAGAGCGGGTCGAACTCCGTTGCTGTGACGGTTTCGCAGTCGGCCGATGAACACAACGGCGAGACGCAAATCACGATTGTGCACACCACCGGCGTTACGACACAGTAGTTAGCAGGGCCCAGGCCTCCCGCATCGCTACGTGGACGCGGGAGGTTTCCTGTTGCGCCATCACTAGGCCCCACAAGCGCATTCGAATGCCTGCGATACACTCCTTGAATGATTCACGATGGCCGCAGGCGCAAACTTCCATTCAACACCGCGGCTGCCATCAGGCATTTGCGGGCGAACGACGCAAAGCTTGCTGCGCTGATCGACCGTGCAGGGCCGTTCACGCTGCGGATCGACGATTCCGTTTCTCCGTTCGAATCGCTGCTGGAATCGATCCTTTATCAGCAATTGCACGGCAAGGCCGCGGCAACCATTCATCGTCGTGTGCGCGAATACTTCGGCGGCGATCCAACGCCGCAGCTGCTCATCGACACTCCGGATGAGCCGCTGCGGGCAGCCGGCGTCTCCGGCAACAAAATCAAAGCGCTGCGCGACCTGGCTGCGCGCACCATTGACGGCACCGTGCCATCGCACGCAGCCATTCTGAAAATGTCTGACGCCGATATTGTCGAGCGGCTGACCGAAGTGCGCGGCATCGGCTCATGGACGGTTGAAATGCTTCTCATCTTCCGGCTGGGACGGCCCAACGTGCTGCCGGTAACCGACTACGGCGTGCGCAAGGGCTTCGCGCTCACGTTTCAGCGCATTCCAAAATCGCGCCCCCTTGAAGCCGCCGATCTTCCCAAGCCCGACGTGATCTTTCGCCGGGCGCAGCGCTGGGCCCCTTATCGCTCGGTCGCGAGCTGGTACATGTGGCGCGCCTGCGATTTGGCAAAGAAGACTGCGCCAACCGGGCGCTCGGCTCGTTAGCAGCAACGCCTTAGCCGTAAAATAGCCAGAGCGGGTGGCAGAGAGCGCTCGCGCCGCATCGGGATCTTACATGCCTGCTGGAAAGCGTTTCGTCTGCATTCATGGCCATTTTTATCAGCCGCCCCGCGAGAATCCCTGGCTGGAGACGGTAGAGACTCAGGACTCGGCCGCCCCCTACCACGATTGGAACGAACGCGTGTGCGCCGAGTGCTATGCCCCCAATGGCGCGGCACGCGTCGTGAACGCCAAGAATCAGATCACGCGCATCGTGAACAACTACGCGCGCATGAGTTTTAATTTTGGCCCCACGCTGCTTAGCTGGCTCAGGGAGAATGCGCCGCGAACGGTAGCCATGATCCTGGACGGCGAGAACCGCAGCCGCCAGCGCTACCACACGCACAGCTCGGCCATGGCGCAGGTTTACAACCACATGATTTTGCCGTTGGCGAACGAACGCGACCGGCACACGCAGATCCGGTGGGGAATTGCGGACTACGAAAGCAGCTTTGGCGTGAAGCCTGAGGGCATGTGGCTGCCTGAGACCGCGGCCGACACTGCGACCCTCGAGGCGCTGGCGTTGAACGGAATCAAATTCACGGTGATGGCGCCGCACCAGTGCAAACGGATTCGCCCAATCGGGGACGACAAAGCGGAGTGGACTGACACGCCAAACGCGAGCGTGGTCACAACGCATCCTTACCTGCAGCGATTCCCATCGGGCGCATCGATTGCAGTGTTTTTCTATGACGGCCCGGATTCACGCGCGGTCGCATTCGAGGGGCTGCTTGATTCGGGCGACAATTTCGCGGGGCGGCTGAAGGCCGCATTCAAAGATACCCCGGAGCCGCAATTGGTGCATCTCGCGACCGACGGCGAGTCATACGGTCATCATCACAAGTACGGCGAAATGGCGCTGGCGTATGCGCTGCGGCTCATTGAGCAGGACAAAACGGTGAAGCTCACCAACTACGGTTGCTTCCTTGCGCAGTATCCGCCCAAGTTTGAGTGCGAGATCGTCGACAACACTTCATGGAGCTGCGTGCACGGCGTCGAGCGTTGGCGTTCCAACTGCGGCTGCAACGGCGGCAAGCCGGGATGGAATCAGGAGTGGCGCAAGCCGTTGCGCGAAGCTCTCGACGAATTGCGCGACGCGCTGGTCCCGCTGACCGAAGCTGAGGGCGGCAAGTTATTCAAGGATGTGTGGGCAGCGCGCGACGCCTACATCCAGGTAGTACTCGACCGCGAGACGGCGCCCGTGGACCGATTTTTTGCGGAGCACCAGACGCATCAGCTTTCGGTTACGGAGCGAGTGTGCGCTCTTGAGTTGATGGAGATGCAACGCCACGCGATGCTAATGTACACCAGTTGCGGCTGGTTCTTCGACGACATCTCGGGCATCGAGACGGTGCAGGTGATCGCGTACGCAGCGCGCGTGTTGCAGCTTGCGCGGCAACTGTTTGGCAAGCAAGCTGCGGCGCTCGAGCCTAAATTCCTGACCAAGTTGGCCGAGGCGCACTCGAACGTGCCCCAGGCCGGCGACGGAGCGCGCATTTACAAAAAGAGTGTGGAATCGATGCAACTGAGCCTGGAACAGGTGGCCGCGCATTATGCCATCAGCTCCGTATTCTCCTCGTTTGCCGACGAAACCGATCTCTATTGCTATCGCATCAGCCGCATCTCCAACGAGATTTTTACGTCCGGGCGCGGGCGATTGTCGCTGGGTCGCGCGCATGTAGCCAGCGCCATCACAGGCCAGGCAAGGAGCTTCTCGTTCGCCGTGCTTCACTTCGGCGACCAGAACATTACCGCTGCCGTAAAACCCTATGACGATGCGGATTCACGCGCCTTTGAGGATTTTGCCGCCGAGACAGCGGGACAGGTGCAGCGTGCTGATTTTCCCGAGGTTATCCGGCTGATCGATCGCTACTATGGCCATGCCAACTACTCGCTTACGTCGCTGTTCAGCGACGATCAGCGCCGCATCATTGGCGTGATTCTCAACACCACGCTTTCCGACATCGAGACTTCGCTGACGACGATTTATCAGGATCACGCGAGCCTGCTGCACTATCTATCGCAGGCGAACCTGCCCAAGCCGCCCGCGCTGGCCCTGGCCGCGGGATTCGCGATCAATGCCGGATTGCGGCGCACGCTTGAGGGTGAGCCTATCGATCTTGCGCAGATGCGTTCGTTCTTATCGCTCGCCAAAGCGGACCAGGTACAACTGGAATCGGCGTCGCTCTCCTACTACGCGGACCAGCGCATGAAACGCGCGATGGTCGATTTGCAAATGTCGTCTGGCTCGGTGGAGAAACTGGAACGGGCGTTGGCGCTAGCTCGGGCGCTCTCTGAACTGCCCTTTGATCTGAATCTGTGGCAGGCGCAGAATATCTGGAATGAAATATTGCACACCTCAAGCTACGCGCTAACTTCGCTGGCGGAGGAAGATCGGCCGCGCTGGGAGAAGGGTTTTAACGAACTTGGCGAGTGCCTCAGCATCGATACCACGGCAATGCGGGCCGCGGAGCAAGCGGACGCGCTGGCAGCGGCAGATTAGCTAGACCTTTGCCAGCTTCCCATCTTTCAGCGTAAAGCGCAGGCCGCGCCACACAATCGTGTTCGAAGCAAACCCAGCCACCCACAGTCCCATCGCGATTACATCGAGCGCAGGCAGAAGCCAAAGATTGGCGAGTGTCTCGTGGTCGCCGAGCGCAGCGGAGCCGACGGTCATGGCCTGCCCGAGGCGCAGGAAAAAGCTCAGCGCCAGAAGCCACATGGCTATAGGGCTTAGCCCGCTGGCGAGCAGGTTGATGAGCGCCCATGCGAAGCCATGCGTAAAGATGAGGCCGGCATAGCCTGCGGGTCGAGAGCAGCGCACCGTACGCAGCCAGCGAAGCTGATGGTCGAAGAACTCCCGCCATTTGTACGCAGGCACCGAGGTCTCAACGACTGCGGAGCTGAGCACGACGCGGTAACCGGCGTGCGCGATGCGCGCGCCGAGTTCGTAGTCGTCGGCAAGGTGATCGACGACGGCGAGCAGGCCGCCGATTTTCTCAAGCGCATCGCGGCGCATGGCGAGCGTTGAGCCCAGGCCGTAATGCATGCCACCTTCGATCATTTTCGAAAGCAGCACGCCGGGCGCGAATTGCGTTGAGATGGCCAAAGCTTCAAGCCTTGAAGGCAGCGTGCCATGCGCTTTGCCGCGGTAGAGGGCAGTGACCATGCCGACTTCGTGCGTCTTCTTGCCGCCTCGCTTGCCCGGCGTGGGATCCGCGAAGCAGCACATCACGCGTTCAAGATAATGCGGGCCAACGGTAATGTCGGAATCGTTAATGAGGAGAAAATCGTAGCGCGCGTGCGCCGCCAGTTGCGCCAGCGTGCTGACCTTGCCGTTTGTGCCGAGCGATTGCGGGCATTCGATCAGGCGGATCGGGACATCAGGAAATTCGGCCTGCAGCTGCTTGACAGCAGCCACGGCGGGATCGTTCAGCGAACCAACGCCGAAGAGCAATTCGAACTGGCCCGCGTAGTTCTGCCGGCAGTGGCTGCGAAAAGCATCCAACATGCCGGGGTCAAGGCCTTTGAGCGATTTGAGAATGCTGACGGCGGACGCAAACTGCGGGCAAGGCTTGCGGCGCTCATGGAGGAAGACGCGAGTGGCGACGATGACAGCGAGAAAATAACCGAGACCGGCGACGGTGAGCGCCGTTGTTACGATCTCCACGGCCTGCGCCAGTGCGTGCGGCATCATCACGACAAGTGTAGCGGATGCTGAAGGCTGCAAGTTCGCAGTTCATAGTTCGGAGTTGGCAGCTTGATGACCGGCATCTTGCCCGAGGTCGAAACATCGTAAAGCTTGAATGAGACGCGCACTGAGAACTAAGAACTGCGAGCTACGAACTGCCTTACTCGTACCGCAGCGCCTCAATTGGGTCGAGATTCGCGGCCTTCCATGCGGGATAAATCCCAAAGAGCAAGCCGATGGCGCAGGAGGCGCCTAAGCCGACAATCACCCAGGTGGTAGAAACCGTCGCCGGCAATCCGATGGGAAGAAAATAAACGATCCAGGTGATGACGGCGCCCACGAGAACGCCCAAAGCTCCGCCCACGGAACATAGCGTGACAGCTTCCACGGTGAATTGCGTCAGAATGGTGTGCCGAGTTGCGCCGATCGCTTTGCGCACGCCGATTTCGCGCGTTCGCTCCGTCACGCTCACCAGCATGATATTCATCACGCCCACGCCGCCCACCATCAGGCCCACACTGGAGACGGCAATCATGAAGGCGACCAGGCCATCGGTAAGCTGGCCCCAAAGTTTCGTCAGCGAATCGGGTCCGAAGATCTCGAAATCGTCCGGCTTGTCGACGCGGACTTTTCGGCGGATGCGCAGCAGCTCGCGAATCTCTTCTTGCACCAGGTCTTTGTTCGTGGGGCTATCGTATTTCACAATTAGCGTGAGATCGGTGATCTCGGGATGCAGATTGTGAAAGGTTCCAAAAGGAAAGATGATGATGTTGTCGCGCGGATTCTTTCCGCTCCCGAACGGCTGCTTGCGCTTGTCGAGCACGCCGATCACGGTGTAGAGACCCGACTCGACCGCGATATCCTTGCCCACCGCCGGCTGATCGCCGAACAGTTCCTGCCAGGTGTCGTGGCCCAGCACACACACGTGCGCAGCGCGGGCGTCTTCACCATCCGTAAACATGCGCCCTTGCAGCAGCGTGAGGTCGGTAACTTCCATCACCTCCGGGAAGTCTCCCACCAGGATCGTGCCGGCAACTTTTTTGCCCCCGTATCGCGCGCTGACATCGCCAACCTGAAAGCTTTTGGTATAAACGCCCTCGGCGTCGGTGGTAATAACGTGGGGCAGCGAGCGCAGGGCGCGCGCGTCGTCAACGGTCAACATGCGGCGCGCCAGCATCTCGGCCGTCGGCCGCACGTTGATGATCGGCAGCCGCCCGATCCAGTAGACGTTCGAGCCCAGCGAGTCAATGAAGCCGGAAACGCGGCGATCGATGCCGTTGACGACCGACGAAATCGCGATGACGGTTGAGACTCCGATGACAATGCCGAGAATCGTGAGCCCCGAGCGCAGCTTGTTGGTCCGCAATGTATCCAGCGCCATCTTGATGGATTCGCTGGTCTGGCCGGTTCTTCGCATCAGCTCTCAGTTCGTAGTTCTAAGTTCGCAGTTCATAGGTTACAGCTTGCAGTTCGTCATTCGCAGTTCACCGATTCTAGCTGGCGCGGCTTCGATGATTTGGGCGCAGCTTGACAACTCCGAACTGCGAACTATGAACTGCGAACTGGATTACTCGTACCTTAGCGCTTCAATCGGGTCGAGGTTGGCCGCTTTCCACGCGGGGTAGATTCCGAACAGGAGCCCAATCGCGCAGGACGCGCTGAGACCGGTGATGACCCAGGTGGTGGAAAGAGAAGCCGGCAACCCGATGGGAAGAAAATAAACGATCCAGGTAATGACTGCCCCCGCCAGCACTCCCACGACGCCGCCGAGCGCGCAGAGCGTGACCGCTTCCGTGGTGAATTGCGTGAGGATGGTGCGTTTGGTGGCGCCGATGGCTTTGCGCACGCCTATTTCGCGAGTCCGCTCGGTCACGCTGACCAGCATGATGTTCATCACGCCAACTCCGCCAACCATTAGGCCCACGCTGGAGACAGCGATCATGAAGATCACAAGGCCCCCAGTAACTTGATCCCACAACTTGCTGAGCGAGTCCGGCCCGAAAATCTCAAAATCGTCGGGTTTGTCGACGCGCACCTTGCGGCGAATCCGCAGCAGCTCGCGAATCTCTTCCTGCACCTGCGCCTTGTTTTTGGGGTCGTCGTATTTCACGGCCACCCACATATCTTTGTCTTCAGGGTGCAGGTCGTGAAAAGTGTGCAATGGAAAGACGGCCATATTATCGTTCGGGTTCTTGCCGCTGCCGAAGGGCTGCTTGCGTTTGTCCAGGACACCAATCACGGTGTAGAGGCCCGACTCGATCGCCACTTCCTTGCCGATCGCGGGCTGGTCGCCGAAGAGTTCTTCCCATGTGTCGTGGCCCAGAACCACCACGTGCGCGCCGCGCGCGTCTTCCTCGTCGGTCCAGACGCGTCCCTGAAGCATGTCAAGATCGTTCACGTCGGCCACTTCAGCCGTGTCGCCGCCGAGGATGGTTCCGGCAACTTTCTTTCCGCCATACTTCACATCCACATCGCCCACGCGGAAGACGGATTTCACATGCTGGATTCCGCCGTCCGCGGCCACGACATGCGGCAATTGCCGCAGCGCAAGAACATCTTCAAGAGTCATCTTTTTGCGCGCCAGCAGCTCCGCGGTGGGCCTGACGCCGATGACCGGAAACTGGAAGACCCAGATCACATTCGAGCCGAGCGTGCTCACCCACTCCGACACGCGATTGTTGAGCCCGTTGATGACCGACGAAATGGTGATGACGGTGCCGACGCCAATCACGATGCCCAGGATGGTGAGGCCCGAACGCAACTTGTTCGATCGCAGCGTGTCCAGCGCCATCTTGACGGATTCGCGGGTTTGGGTCGTTGAGGGCATGGGTGCTTCGATCTGTGAGCAAGTTACGAGTGGTGAGTGGCTAGTGTTTAGAAATCTGGGCTGATTTCAGGACTTTGTCTTCGCTAGCAGTCCGTTAATCATCTTTCCAACTTCGAACGACAACTCCTCCACTTCTTTCAAGAGACCAGCGTCACCAAACTTCAACGCGCGGGCGACCTCAATTTGAGTCTGCAACTCTAGATTCGAACCCCTCGCCATGCCAAGAAAATGTCGGAACTCTCCGGTGGTCAAGCGCCCTTGGCCTTCCGCAATATTTGAACCAGCTGAGACTGCTGCTCGCCGCATCTGGCCCGTCAAGCCATAGATCTCTTCCTTTGGAAATGCGCTCGTCAAGCGGTAGACCGCAGTTGCAAGTTGGATCGCACGCTGCCAAACGAGAAGGTCGCGAAACGTTCTTACGGCCATCCAGTCCTCCACATCTCTGCCGATGCATGGCACTTATCACAAATCGCGAAATACTCACCGAACCCACGAACCACTAGCCACTCACCACTCACCACTTTCATCACATCTCAGCGCGGAGCGCCACCACCGGATCGAGCTTGGCGGCTTTGCTTGCCGGATAGACGCCAAAGAAAATGCCCACCGAGGCGGCGAGAAACAGCCCAAGAAAAACGGACCACACAGTTACGCTAGCCGGGAAACCAACGGCAATCGTGATCAATTCGGCTACCGCAACACCGCCTCCCACGCCACCTACACCGCCGATGACGGCCATTAAAGCGCTTTCAATGAGGAACTGCAGCAGCACATCGCGCTGTTTTGCGCCGAGAGCCTTGCGCACGCCGATTTCGCGCGTGCGCTCCGTGACGCTGACAAGCATGATGTTCATGATGACCACGCCGCCTACCACGAGGGCGATGGATGCGAGGCCCAGCACAACGCTCGCGAAGAGCGAGCTGATCTGCCGCCAGATATCGAGGAACGTGTCGTTGGTGTTGATCTCAAAATCATCGGCCGATCCCGGCGCATCGTGACGCCGCGTGCGCATCAGCACTCGCACCTGGTCCTCTGCACGCTCCATGGCCTGCGCCCCCCCGGCCACGCGGGCGAAGATCTCGATGGAATCGTTGTAGCCGTAGGTCTGCTGGTAAGTGCTGATGGGCACGGCAACCCAGTTGTCCTGCGACTGGCCCAGCGTATTTCCCTGGCGCTCGCCTACGCCAACGATGGTGTAGGGATTTCCGTCAACGCGAATTTCTTTGCCGATGGGATCGCCGGGCCCCAGAATGTTGTCCACAATGTCGTAGCCAACGATCGCGTCGTGCGTGCCGTGGTCCTCGTCGGCGGGCGTAAAGCCTCGGCCCTCAGCGATATTGACATTGGCGAGCCCCAGCATGGTCCATGTATATCCGCGCACATCGGTGTTGTTGCTGGAGTGGCCGTTGTAAAAGACGTTGGTCGACTTGTCCAGCGCCGCGCCCACTTCACTGCAATCGGTGCAGTTGTCGCGGACCGCATCGTAGTCCTCGATCCGGATGATTTTGCGCTTCTGGTAGCGGAAGTAGTCCTGGGCGTTGAAGATGACGCTCGCCTGGCGCGACACCTGAAAGACATCGGCTCCATAGCCCGAGAGCTTTGTAGCCACGTAGCGATTCGCGCCGTTCACCAGCGTGATGACCATAATCACCGAGGCCACGCCCATCACCACGCCGATGAGCGTGAGAATGGTGCGCATCTTATTGCCCCATAGCGATTGCAGTGCGAGTTTGAAGGCTTCTCGAAGCGGCATGATCCGTTTTCTTTATGATACGCATCGGCGGGAATCGAGGTTCCTCGGCTGCGTGCTTATCGAGCGCCTCGATCCAATTTTCCTTGTTGTTTATCCGCGCAGTGCTCAGCGGCCGGAACTGCCGAAGCCTTTTTCTGCACGCGCCGAGCCTTCCAGGCTTTCGACCTCCTGCACCAGGCCGGTCAGGACGGACACGGGAACCATCTGCGCGATCTTCTCGCCGGCCTTGAGCTCGACGGGCGAGTCGCCGAGGTTGGTCATGAGGACGAGAACTTCGCCGCGATAGCCGGCATCGATGACGCCGCCGGTTGTGGCAACACCTCGCGCGGCCATTGATGAGCGGTCACGCACCAGCAGACCCAGCGGCGTGCCTGTTCGCGGGTCGCGGGCTTCGACGGCGATGCCCGTCCGCACCCTTGCGGTGGCTCGGGGCGCCAGGACGACGGCTTCAAGGGCAAACAGGTCGTAGCCGAGGTCTTCGCCGGGGTGTGCGACAGCCGGCAGGCGCGCGCCAGGATCTAAAAGCTTGACTCGCAGCATGAAATTGATGCTAGCAGCCGAGATGGCCGAGGTTCTTAGGCCCGGACTCGTCCTTTTAGGCTGGACCGGCGTTTCGATCCCATCGAATGACCCTTTTGTCGCATTGATGCACCGGAAATGGTGCCCTACACTCGATTCGACCGACAGTTATCCAGGGCCCCGAACAAACAATGAAAATCTTAACCTTGGATGTTAACTCATGAAGATTATTGTCTTTGCCGAACAATTCGTAAACGGCCTATGGGACACTTGGGAGCACAAGTGCAACCCCAAAGAAGCTGAAGCGCTTCTTGCCTCGGCCCGAACCATCGCCAAATCGCACCACCCAAAGGGGCGGCTGGCCCACGAGGACGTGCTTGAGGGCGCACGCAGCATCTTTAACATTCAGCGCGGTGCCTTGGAAAACCCCCAGGACGGGGACATTCAGGTTTACTGCGTGTGCGTGGAAGAGACTGTGATCGGAGTTTACGAGAAGATTCGCCAGTATTCGGAGCGAATCACTGAGGCTCACCAGTTTGCCGAACTCGCGCTCGGAAAGTCTGCCTGAGCGGACGCTCTCCCAGCACTTAACAAGATCCTACCGCCCCGGTGCTTGGCTCCCCAAATGATCGGCCCCGTCAGGTGTTCTCCTGAGCGGGGCCGTCTTTATTCGGCAAAAGGACTCGTAAGCCGAATTCTGTTTATGCGGTCATTCCTCTAGGCGCCGCGTTACCGCGAGCGCTCATCAGCGACCTACCCGGAGGTTTCGGCCATCTTCTGGAGCAGCCTTGCGGCGCCGGGCCGGCACCGTGCGCGGATCTTGCTCCGGATCCACGCTTCCCTCCCTATTTGGTCTTGCTCCGTGTGGGGTTTACCCTGCCGCCGGCATTACTGCCGGCGCGGTGCGCTCTTACCGCACCTTTTCACCCTTACCACTGCGTGGGGCAGCCCTTTGGATGAGATCCTTTGATATTCCAGTGGCCCCACCCAAAGGGCTGCCCCACGCAGTGGCGGTTTGTTTTCTGTGGCACTAGACCGGTTCCTGAGTTGATGTAGCCCTTTTAGAAGTCGTACTCGGTGGCTCTTTCCTGGGGGAAAGAGCCACTCAAATGCAGCGGCTTCGGGAAACACCAACTCAGGAACCGGTTTTGCCGTCCACGGGCTTTGAAGCCCGCGTCCCGGACGTTATCCGGCACACTGCCCTGCGGAGTTCGGACTTTCCTCTCCCGCGAAGCCAAGCTTGCGCAAGGACTTGCGGCAGCGACCGCCCGGTCCTCCTGCCAGCTTCCAGTGTACCCCGAAATCCGGGCTTTCTCCACGAAGGCCCCATGTTCCAAGGCGGCCAAAAGTGGCAATGAGACGAATCACGTCCCGATTCTGGGTCACCTTTGGTATGTGCGCTTCAATTCAGGTCAGCGGGGCAGGTTGCTGACGACCACACCCCCGTGTAGGTCGCATGGCCTTGCATGGTTTGGCCGTTCGCGCTCACAGTCACGTCCATCGTTCCCGTGCCGTGTTGCGGATCGCTGACGTGGATTGCCCCCTTGACGCTTGCGACCCAGCCATTCTGATTGCCGAAATCGCAGTTGTCTCCCTCGATCGTCATGTCGGTGCCATTGGAACTCAGCGTGGTCCAATGACACGAATGCCCATTTCCATGTCCCCATGGATTGCTGCTCAGGTCCGCCTGCTTCACACACGATTGGTAATTGATGGGGACGCCGCTGTTCATCGCCGACTGCATTTGCGGCGGGAGCCCCACCCACGTCACCGTCTCCGTCATCTGCCAAAGGCCGGTCTGCACGTTAAGTGGCGTCATGTTGGCCGCCATATTCGTGAGCGGCGTGGGTGCCTTGGCCTTGTTGTTTTGCGTCTGCGCAGCAAGCGCCGCAATCGAAATACAAAACACGCTCAATACCGCCATCCTTCGCATGTCACCCTCCTCTGGGATTCTGATTCGCACTCGTGGCCGTCGTGCTTAGCCCATCAGGCGCAGTCCGCGTATCCGCGCTCCACCCGGGCCGTACCATCCTCGAAACGCCTGCGGAAATTCAAAAGGCGGGCCTGCTGAGATAAGCGCAGCATAGCTTCAGCTCGGTTTGCGGGCTCGGGATCAGTTTTCGGGAACTCCGGCTAGCATAGGGAAGAACCGGAGCATGATGCCACTTTTAGAACACCGTTTTTCTGGTGTCAAGCAAAAATTCGTATGAGCCCCACCGGCGCATGCTCGAGGTCACTCACGCACCAGGAACCTGGGATCACCATTTGAATATGGTCAATAGATTGTTCCGATCAGGGCGCGGTTCTCGCCCCTTTTCCGCCGGAGTCTTCTGCCGATTCGCGCGTTTGTCCTGCGCGTTTCTCCTGCGTCCAGTCCAATCTTGCCCGCCGGCCGTCTGATTGAACGGATGCTATGATTTCCGTGTCCCCGCGTAATCCGGCAAAATCCAAAGAACAAATCGCACCTTCAAGGAGTTCTCGCCCTTGTCGTTCGACGTCTTCGTTAGCCACTCCTCGAAAGACAAGCCTGTCGCAGACGCTGTGTGCGCGCGGCTTGAAGCGGCCGGCATTCGCTGCTGGATCGCTCCGCGCGACATCGTGGCCGGCACGTCTTATGGTGAATCCATCATCGAGGCAATTCACGCCGCAAGGGTGATGGTGCTTGTGCTTTCGGCGAACGCGAATTCGTCGGGCCACATTCCCAAAGAAGTTGAGCGCGCGGTCAGCAACGGCGTCCCTATCCTTCCCTTTCGCATCGAAGATGTTCCGCCAGGCAAGTCGCTCGACTATTTCATCGGCTCGGTTCACTGGCTCGATGCCATGACGCCGCCGCTCGAAAAGCACCTGGATGAACTGGTGAAGACGGTTCAGAAACTGATCGCGCCGGTCGGCGCGGCGGCCGCGCAAGCGGCAAAGCCGGCTTCTGGAGGCGTCTCTTCGGCCTTTTCGTCAGTGATGCGGCCCGCCGCGACCCACGCGCCTGCAGTGCTGCCCGCTGGCAAAGCATCGCCGAAAGGACTTTGGATCGGCATCGCCGCGGCCGCCGTTGTGGCAGCAATTGTTCTTGGAGTCATCTTGCTCAGGCAAAAACCGCCGGGACCAGTCGCTGTGAATCCGTCTCCCAATCCGTTGGGAATCACGCCTAGCCCCGCACCCAACGCGGCCGATCCCATCGTCGGCTGCTATCACTGGTTTAACAACGGATCGGTGTTGATTCATTCGGACGGCGTCATCCAAGGCGGCCCATTCACGGGACACTGGCGCTTGGTAGACGCAGCACAGCGCGCGTACACCTTCACCTGGCCTGTGGCCATTGACACCGTCACCATCAAGCATGACCAGCGATCCTTTAGCGGAAGGAATCAGTACGGATACCCCGTATCCGCCACGCGCCCGCCGGGTGGACTCGGCCTCATTGGCACCTGGACCATGTCCAATGCCGTTCCGCTTGTTGTATCCGCCGATGGATCTTTCTCGGCCGCAACATTCTCGGGAACCTGGCAAACCGTCGATGCCGCGCGCGGAATCTATACGCTTACCTGGCCCGCCCCTGTCGACAGCGTTACGCTTTCCGGCGACGACCAGACGATCTCAGGAAAAAATCAGTATGGCGTGGCAACGTCGGGGACGCGCGCCGAGCCCTGCAACGTGAATTGAAATCCGCACGGCGAACGACGGCCGCGGGTCTCACCTGGGCTTCGCGTCCTTAAGAATCTGAATCACAGGGCGCATATCGTCGGGGGCATCGCCCTCGCGCTCCAGCTCATTCGCGATTTCGAGCGCCTTGCTCAGGGAATCCTTTGACTCGGTCCCGACGTTCGACCGCTGGCTCAGGTTGTAAAGAACCCAAAGCAGATTCTCCCGGATCGTCGGGGTTCCGTGGTGCGCGTCGATGATCTTTTCGAGTTCCTGGGCCGATGTGCGAATCGCATCCACCCCATCCGTCGCTCGCCCAATCCAATACATCGTCACGCCGAGATGATTCGATGCCAGCGCTACGTTCACCTGCGCATCCACGTCCGTGGGCGCCAGCTCAAGCAGTAGCAGGCGAGTCGCCAGATCGTCCTCGTACGATGCGATCGCCGCGTACGCCTGTAGCGTGCTGCCCTTGGCGTCGCCTCCCTGATCGAATGAGGTCGCCTGATTGAATTCCAAGCCCCCGAGCCCATCGAACGATTGCGCAATTCTGTTCAGGCACTCCGGCCCTCCCGGCTTTCGCTGCGCCAACGGTTTGCAAAGGCTGAGCTCCTGATTAAAATCCTTCGACGCATTCGTATAATCGCCCTGCGCCTCTGAGACAACCCCCAGCTTGTCGAATCCGTCGGCAAGCGCAAATTGATCATCCGCATTGCCGGGATTCTCGCTGGCCTTCTGTTGTAGCGCTTTCAGCTCGCTCTGCCGGATCGTCAACTCTTCGGCAGGACAGATAATGCGAAATGCGTCGTAGCCCTCGCCGATGTTGATGTTGCGCATTCGCGTGCGGCTCTTGATTTTGAACACCAGCTGCTTGGGATAAAGCGGCCCCAGGATCTTCGAAGCCCAATCCACCTCGAATTCATCGTCGTGTCCCGCAACCGGCTTGTATTTCCATGTGCAAACGTCATGCTTCAAATCAAGCTCAACGCCATTCTGGTAAATATGTCTGTTCACGCATGTGCCGTCGCTATTCCACGCCACGTCGGTCGATGAGACTCCCTGATCCACATGCCACACGCCAAACATGTAATCCGGCGTGGCCTTGGCCGGATCGTCGGCCAGGCGATTGGTTGAGTCGACGCATGCGCGCAGTTGTTCGCCCGAGCCGTGATTATCAAGCTGCTCGTCGGCTGCCGCAGCCCACACAACCGCCTGCCAGCGTTGCTTTTCTCTCGCGTCAGACTCGCTCTTGGCGTCGCGCGTGGCCTCGTCCGCTTTTTGCAACGCCACGGCCAGCTGCGCCTGCTTTTGCACGGCGAGACTTTCTGCCTGGCGCTCTTTCACGCTCTCCTCTTGTGCGACTTGCTTTTGCTCCAGAGCCACCTTTGCCTGCTGGTCGGCCTGGCGCTGCGCGTTCACAGCTTCTTTTTTGCCGCGGCTTGCCATCAGCGCCAGCCACGAAACCCCGATCAGGCACGCAATCAGCACCACGGCCCACGCCATCACGATCTTCTGGCGCCGCCGGTGTTTCGCCAGCAACTGTCGCGCGGCTTCAAGTGCCGATGCCTCATGCCGCGCGTCGCGGCTCTCTTTCGCCACCAGCGCCAGCACATCGTGGATCAGCTCGATGCGCACCAATCCACCGCGCTCTTCGCGGCGAAGAATGCGCCGATCGACCAGCGTTTGAATCGATGCATCGCTCACGCCGGGCTCGGCCAGTGCGTTGTCGAGCGCGCAACTGTCGCGAAAGCCCGCAGCCGTCAGCAGCCGATCTTCGACGAAGTAGCGAACCCTTACGTCCAGCCCCGAGAATCCCTGGTTATAAAACTGCGCAATAATCTGCTGCGTGTTCTCGCCCTGGATCAGGTCGGCGCTGATCTCCGCCTGCCCGCGCGCAATGCGTTGTTCGTTCAGCTCGCGGCAAACCAACGACAAGAGCGCCGGCTCAATGGCGATGTCCTTAAGCGGCTCGCGGTCGCCCCTCGCGGCTCCGCCAACGAAGCGAACAATGCGCGCCGCCACGCTCGCGCTCAACAATCCGCCGCCCGCCTGCTCAATCGCCGCCGCCGCGCGATCGCCGCGCATCGGCGTCAGCCGCATGCGGTTCTGCATGATGGGCCGGATAACGGTCTTCAAGCTCTCGAATTCGGCCAGATAGTCTTCGCGGAATGTGAAGACCATCTTGATGTTCTGGCGCAGCAGATCGAACTGATCGAGTAACTCCGGATGCACGGTGAGCTCGCGCTCGAGCGATGGTGGCAACCGATTCTCAATCAGCTCGCCCAGTTGCTGCAGCAGCAATTGCGTGCGCGCGGTTTGCTCTGGAGTTTGCCGGCCCAGCGTGAAAATTTCCTCAAACTGATCGAAGGCCAGCACCGGCACAACCGGCCGCCCGCGCGGATTCAGGAACTGTGTCCCGGGCCGATGCAGATATTGCCAAAATCCGTCACCCGGCAGCGCCGCGCTCGCCGTTACTTCGTGATCCGTGCACGCAGCGGCGAGGGCCTGCCACACCTGATCGATGAGCGCCGGCGACCCCGCATCCAGGCTGAGGCGCAAATACACCGGCAGATAACCGGCGCGCCGCAAATTCGGAAACACGCCTGCATTCAGCAGCGATGACTTTCCCAATCCCGATTGTCCGAACAGAACCGTCAGCGGTTCGCGTTCAATCAGCCTGAAAAGCTCATCCGTCTCCGCCTCGCGCCCGTGGAAATACATGCGCGAGTCTTCGCCAAACGGCAATAGCCCCGGCCACGGCCGTTCCGCGTCAATGGTCGGACGCTCGATCATGGCCTGCCCTGCATGCGCGCGCGCATGGCGTTGAAGGCTTTCACAATGGCTTCTGCCTGATGGCTCTGCAGAGTTCCGTCGGGGGCCTGCTCAATGTGCACCAGCTTGAACGCCGGCGGAATCTCCGGGCTTGTCACCACCGGAGTGTCATCGATCACCAGCGGGCACAAAAATGCAAGCGTGCTGCCGGTGAAGTCGAGATTGCGCTCGCTCGCCCACGCCCATTCCTTGCGGAAGAATCCCGTCCGCTGTTCGGCCGTGCGCGACAACACCGGCACAAACAACGCGCACTGCTGAATTGCCGTCCGAATGCGCGCAGTGTAGTCGCTGCCCCAGTCCAGTTGCTGCCGATCCAGCCACACTGGCAGCCCGGCCTCCTGCAACTCTGCCGCAAGCCGCAGCGCGGCCGGCCGGTCTTCGCTGGCATAGCTGATGAACAAGCTTCCCGGCGGCATCGTCTCTGGCATCGGCCCCGGCTCCGGCGCCTTTTCCGCCGCTTCGCCGCCTTGCCGCTGCTGCCAACGCCGCGAAAGCTCCGCCACAAACTCAACCGGATCCGCCGGCAATACCACAGTCTCGCGGCTGAAGCTCGTCAGGAATTCGACCAGCGGCGTATTCGACTGCGCATCGGCGTCAATCAAATATTCTGAGAAGCCTCGCTCCGCCGAAAGCTTGCTGTTCTTCGCCGTGCGCAAAATAAAACGCGCCAGCCAATCGGGAAACCTGCAGCCTAGAAACAGCAAATGGTTGTGTCCAAGCTCGTCGAACAGCCGCTCTGGCCGCTTCTCAGGAATCTGCAGCGCAGTCACCCACTCCAATTCGTCTTCTTCCGCAATCACGTACTTCGGCAGAACAGACATCTTTCCAAACAATCCGTAAACCACCGGCACATCGCGCGCCCCATCCGGTAAATCTCCGGCCTCGCTGGGATTGAAGGCCAGCTCCTTCGTCTCCGCGCGTCCGCCGAAACGCACAGTGTTGATCGCCTGCGCCAGCAGATTGTCGGTGCAGAAGCTCGCAAACAGATTCAAATCGCGGATCGCCGCCAACTGCATCAGCGGCTCAGGGATTTTCACTGTGAGCTTCGCGGCCAGGTCGCCCAGCTCGCGATAAATCGATTGCCGCCGGCTGCCCGGCTTCGCCAGGTAAGCGCCCACCACCTGGTCGAGCGTCGCCGCTTCGCCCGACGCGCCATTGCCCAGGTCGCCGACCTTCAGCCGATTCGCAAGCTCGCGCGCCAGCAGCCGATGGTAGGGTTCGCGCCGCCCGTCATGCTCCACGACGACCAGCTCCGGCCCCACGACAGTCACCACGCTGTGCGCCTCAATGTAGGCGAGCAGTTCGTCCCAAAAACTGTCCTGATCCGGCATCATGACCGGTGTCCTTAAGTGGGGGGATTGTCTACAAAGTGATTCTACGTGTAGCTAAGCGGATAAGTCACTCAATCTTATACATCCTTTTCCCCGGCTTTTGCTTCTGGCAAAACAGGGCGCTCCCATTTCAGGCCCGTCTTTCGTATCGCTGGGTCGCCACCGCTTCCAATGCCTATATCCTCAAGTTCAGAGGGTCGAAACGGCTTCCCATTGGCCGCGTCCTGATGGCAACTGGCCGCGATGCAGCCGACGTGGCCATGACCACCTCGTTCGGCCAGGCTGACGTGCGCAGTTTCTTCATCGTCACCAAGGAAGAGAAGACGCAGTAATCGCGGCACAATGCGTACTTCCGCACGAGCCCCGGGTGCATCCGCCTTTTCTCGCGCTCATCAAACTTCGTATCGGGAGGGAAACTATGGAACTGGGCATGATCGGCTTGGGCAGGATGGGAAACAACATGGTCCGTCGTTTAATGCGGGCCGGCCACCGCTGCGTTGTCTACGACATTCATCCTGACGCCGTGCAGTCAATCGCCAAGGATGGCGCGGTCGGCGCCAATACGCTTGAAGATTTCGTGAAAAAAATGCAAACGCCTCGCGCCATCTGGATGATGGTGCCCGCGGGCGTGGTCGATGCGACCATCAAAGACCTGGTTCCTCTGCTCCAGGCAGACGACGTCATCATCGACGGCGGCAACTCCTATTATCGCGATGACCTTGTCCGTGCTGCTGAGCTGAAACAGAAAGGCATCCACTATGTCGACGCCGGGACCAGCGGCGGAGTGTGGGGCGCCGAGCGCGGCTATTGCCTCATGATCGGCGGCGAAAAGGACGTCGTTCAACGCCTCGATCCAATTTTTTCCGCGTTGGCGCCGTCCATCGATTCAGCTCCCCGCACGCCCGGCCGCGAAAAAGTCGGCGGCACCGCCGAGCACGGCTACTTGCATTGCGGTCCCAATGGCGCCGGGCACTTCGTGAAAATGGTGCACAACGGAATCGAATACGGCATCATGGCCGCCTACGCCGAAGGGCTGAACATTCTCCAGCATGCCAATGTCGGCAAGAAGCAGGACACGGTCGATGCCGAAACCACTCCGCTGCGCCATCCCGAGGTCTACCAATATGACCTGAATCTCGCCGACATCACCGAGGTGTGGCGCCGCGGCAGCGTCATCGCATCCTGGCTCCTCGATCTTGCCGCCATCTCACTGCTCGACAGTCCGGATCTGGCAAAGTTCGCGGGCCGCGTGTCCGACTCCGGTGAAGGACGCTGGACCATCACCGCCGCGATCGACGAATCCGTTCCCGCGCCGGTCCTCAGCGCGGCGCTCTATGAGCGCTTCAGTTCGCGCGGCGAAGACACCTTCGCTGACAAGCTCTTATCCGCGCTGCGATTCCAGTTCGGCGGCCACCAGGAGAAATCCGCGCAGAAGGAAGGCGCTTGATGGCTCATGCGGAATCCGACGCTCTCGTCGTCTTCGGCGTCACCGGCGACCTGGCGCACAAAATGATCTTTCCCGCGCTCTATGCCATGGTCAAGCGCGGCACACTCAAGGTTCCGGTCATCGGAGTCGCCTTCCCCAAATGGAGCTTGGAGCGGTTGCACCGGCGCGCCACCGACAGCATCAGGCGGGCCGGCGGAATCGATGACAAGCGCGCGCTTAGGCGGCTTCTCTCGTTGCTCAAGTACGTGAGCGGAGACTACACAGACAGCAATACGTTCGCGGGCATCAAGCGGGCGCTGGGCAACGCGCGCCGTCCCGCGTACTATCTCGCTATTCCGCCCGCGCTGTTTGGAACGGTCATCAAGGGTCTCGGCGCCGCAAATCTGGCTGCGAATGCGCGCGTCATTGTCGAGAAGCCCTTCGGCCGCGATCTCGCTTCAGCGCGCGAGCTCAACCGTGTTGCCCACTCGGTGTTTCCTGAGGACTCCATCTTCCGCATCGATCACTTCCTCGGCAAGGAAGCGATTATGAACATCCTCTATTTCCGCTTCGCCAACTCGTTTCTCGAGCCAATATGGAATCGCAACTACGTGGCCAGCGTTCAAATCACCCTGGCTGAGAATTTCGGTGTAGGAAAGCGCGGCGCATTTTACGAAACAGCCGGCTGCCTGCGCGACGTCATCCAGAATCACCTCTTCCAAATCGTCGCGCTCCTCGCCATGGAACCGCCCGCCGGCCAGAACTATGGCGCAGTGCAAACCGAAAAAGCCAAGGTCTTTCAAGCCATGTGCCCGCTCAAGGCCGATGACATGGTTCGCGGCCAATATGCCGGCTACCGCCAGGAGCCGGATGTGGCCAAGCGCTCCGACGTCGAAACCTATTGCGCCGTGCGTCTCTTCATCGACTCATGGCGCTGGGAGGGCGTGCCATGGTATCTCCGCTCCGGCAAATATCTTCCAATCACCGCGACAGAAATCGTGGTGGAGCTGAAGCCGCCGCCGCAAAAACTTTTTGCCGACGCAGTAAGCGCCGATAGCCGATCGAATTACCTGCGCTTTCGTCTTTCGCCTACCGCGGTCATCGCTCTCGCGGCGCGCGTCAAGCTGGCAGGTGAAGAATTCATCGGCGAAGACCGTGAGCTTTCCCTATCCGATGAGCAGCCCGGAGAAGAAACGCCTTACGAACGGCTTCTTGGCGACGCCATGAAGGGCGACGGCGCGCTCTTTACTCGTGAGGACGCGGTTGAAGCCGCATGGCAAGTGGTCAATCGAGTTCTCAAGCACCATCACCGCGTTCGCCCCTACAAGCGCGGCACCTGGGGACCGAAGCAAGCCGACGCATTCATCGCCGCCGACGGCAGCTGGCATAACCCAACTCCGTAAACCAGTTCCGGCAGCCAAAACCACTCTCAGCCCGTTCCCCGGCACCTCTCGACGGAACTCGGCTTTCTATGCACCCAGCCAAATAGAAAAGGCCGCTCCTGGCGGCCTTCTCTATGCTCTTCAGAGCTAATTGGTTGCGGGGGCTGGATTTGAACCAGCGACCTTTGGGTTATGAGCCCAACGAGCTACCGGGCTGCTCCACCCCGCACTCTCATCTTATCAATCTGATGAATGGGGGTCAAACGAACCCAGGCCCTACTTCACATCTGTCGCGTTCTCGTCGGGCTCGCCTTCAACCGAAATCCGCAACGAGCGCAGAAAGTGCAAATCGTTGGGCGTAAACGTCCCCGGTTCCGCGCCGGCTTCGCTCGGGAGCTCGCCCTGCTTTTCGCCCTTCGGTTGCGAGGTCACGTCGTTCAGTCCGATGGTCGCCTCGAGCATCAGCAGCACATCGAACCCGTGTTTGCGAATATCCTGCACCACGGCGGCAATCTGCTCGCTCTCAATCACCGATTCATGGATGGCCTCGCCCAATTGCTGAATCAGTTCACGCAGACGAGATGTCACAGCTTACCTCCATGATCGCAAGCGCTGCCGGCGCACCCCCATGGCGTGCGGGCCGCACCGCGGAATCTCTCTACCTTAATTCCAATCGGCACTGAGAGCAACCCAAGACCCGCAGCCGAGCTGCGCGCAACCGCGAAATGTTGGGTAATCCGCTGCTACCATCATAAACGGTATGGAACCGCGAAACATCGGCCGCGCATTGGGCATCGGCATTCGCGTCGCCGGGCGAATCGCGGGTCAGCGCGTCGCGGGAACCGCGCAGCCGGGTGCCACTGCGGCTCACGCCAAAGCGTCGTCAGCTGCCGCCGCCCAACCCAGCGCCGCGCCTGAATCGCGGCCAACTCCGCCCGCTCGATCGGTCGCTTCCATTCGCCCTCAGACTCAGGCTCCCGGGCGCGACACAGCGGAAATGGGCCGCGTTGCCGCTGAAACCGGCCGCAACGTCAGCAAAGGCATCGGCGGATTCCTGCGCCCCTTCCGCCGCGTCGGCGGCATCGTGTGGCTCGAAGCCACCGGCACGTTCTTCCTTTTATTCGCGGCTCTCTTCGCGCTGCGCCTCTGGCAAAACTGGTCAGGCATCGGAAGAGTCTCGCGCGACTTCACGATCGGCGCAGCACTGGTTTTTCTTTACCTCGGCGTCAGCTCATTCTGGCGTGCACGCCGCAAATAGCAGCCGCGGTTTCGCCCGATCTCTTCGCTCAGCAAAGATTCCGTGAGAACCGTTCGCGCGCCGCATCTTTTGCTAGAGCCCCGTCGCGTCCACGTCTCCGCCTCCGGCAAACACTGCCCCATCAAACACCACAATCTTTTCCTTGCGCAGATTCCCCACATCCTCCAGCGGAGAATGGTGCGCGATGATGAATCGGCTGCGGAATCCTGCCTTGATCTGCCCGAATTTTTCTTTGAACGCCAGCCGCTTCGATCCGGCTCCCGTGGCCGAGTTGATCACAGCCAGCGGCGAAAGCCCCGCGCGCTGCATCAATTCCAATTCGTAAAGCAGGCCCAGACCATGTGCAACGCCATAAGAACCTGCATCGGCGCCCGCGATCACCTGCACGCCCATTGCATGCGCTTTTACCAGACTCGCAGCGTGCGCGTCGAGAATTTTCCTCAGGTTTCCCACGATCTCCGCGTCCCAGCCCATCCAATCCGCGTGATCCACCTGCCGCTGCACCGGCGCAAACGTCGGCACCCACGCAATCTGCTTGTCGCGCATTTCTGCGAGCTGATCGTCGCGCACAAAAAATCCGTGCTCAATCGAGTCCACGCCGCCCTCGATCACGTTCTCAATGCCGCGATCGCCGGATGCGTGCGCCATCGTCTGCTTGCCAAACTCCTTCGCCGCCGCAACAAACTCCGCGATCCGCTCTGCGCTCATCTGCGGCGCCGCGGTCACCGCGCCTTTTTTGAAATTGATAATGCCCGTCGGAATCAGCTTGATGCGGTCAGCGCCCGCCTTAACCCGCGCCTCCACGCATTGCCGCGCCGTCAGGCAGTCCTCAAACGGCTCAGCCATAAAACTGCCATAGCGCCCGCGATGATGAATTGCAGCGCCGGGGCTGTCGACATACGGCATGTGCGGCCGATCTGCGCTCTCATTCAGCCTGCTTAGCGCTAAACCCACGCCATCTTTGTCGCCGCAATCGCGCGTGGCCGTCACGCCCAGACGCACCAGCTTTTCCAGCCGCCGGCGCGCATGCTCCGTCAACTGCGCAGGCGTCTGCTTCAAAAACTCTGTACGCTTATCCGGATCGAGTTCGCCGCCTTCGAGGAAATGATGCGTGTGCGCGTCCGTCAATCCCGGCAGCAGCGTGAACTGCGGCAACTCGTGATCCGGCTCCGTTCGCGTGGCCCGCAGCAAATCCCGCGGAGGCAAATCTGCGCCCGCAAAAAGAATCCCCTTGCTGTCGTAAACAACATTCGCGCGATGCACCGGCGCCGTGCTCACGCCGTCCACGAGCGTCCCCACACGCAGCCAGATCCGCCGTTCGCCGACCGCGGGAGAAATGAGAGCGTTCAGATTCATGATTCGGAGCCGCGCCTAAAAGTCGACGGCCTCAACCTCTCTGCAAATATTCAGAATGGCCTCTGCCTGGCGGAAGCCGCACATTTCAGCGGATTCCCCATCGCCGCGGCGGCCCTGCTCCAGCGCCTCGCGTAACTTCGCCACCATCGGGTGCCCATGCGGCAACGGGGCCGGCGACTTCTCCGGATTAGCCAGCGCGAAGTCCAGTCCCGCATCCATTCCCAGCGTCAGGTAGGCCTTCTCCAGGTCCTCACGCACTTCTTTCGGCGTACCCCATGCAAAATTCGAAAGGCCCACAATCAAATGCACGCCCTTCAGGTCAGGGTCTGCCGAGATCAGCCGCATCGCATCGAGGCCAATATTCACCAGTCCGTAAGTGTCCGCGCCCACCGGCGCCAGCCCCGTATCGATAATGATCTGATCGTTTCTCCGTCCCGCCTTCGTCGCCAGCAGCTCTACAAACTGTTTCGCCGCCCGATACGAGTCCTGCGGATTCAAGCACTGCGACGTCCCCCCCGGCACAAATGTCTCCGAGGCCATCACCACGGCCAGCGTGTCGTAGTGCTTCACCAAATCCACCATCTCGTCCAACCGCTCGCGCGAGGCGGCCAGCGAATTCAAAATCGGCGGCCCGCTCTTCTTGCGGTCGTAGTGCGCCAGCGCAACCTTGTGGTAATCGACAGAAGGATTGTCGAAAGCGATCGGCGTCGACGTCGCTTCCTGGATCGCCGGAATCACCTCCGGCAAAAAATCCAGCATCTCCTGCCGCCGCACCTGAATGCGCTGCGTGCCGTCGATATTCAGCGTCAGATAATCCGCGCCCAAATCGGCTTGCAATTTGGCCAGTTGCGCGTAGCCGCCGGGATCGCGCGCAGTGAAAGCCTTGCGCGCGCGGGCATACGAGTTGTTCATCAATTCGCCGACAATATTGAGCTTTATATTCATTGCTTTTGCAACTCCGGAATCGGGTTCGCCGCTTCTTGCTTCGCGGCTTCGTGTTTTGAACTGTGATCGCGGCCCAGCCAAAGATTGGCCCACGCCGACGTTCCGCGCAGTCCCTGGTTCTGCACCACCGGCACGTGGTCGAGCAGCTTCGCCTCGCGGCCGTCGTGCTTCAGCCGTTCATAGGCGCGCAGCCAGATGCAGTCGCCGTATCCATCCACTTCGCAGCGGCCTTCGCGCGTGCCGCCGCACGGCCCGTTCCGCTGGTTCTTCGCGCACTGCGATTCGGGGCAAAGATATGCGATGTCGGGCAGTGAGCAGTCGCCGCAGTCTTTGCACTGGTACAAGATCGCCTTGCTCACATGCTCCAGAGTGCGGAGCACCTTCGGCCCCTGCATCGGATCCTTCGCGTGCGCGCACGCCTTCGCGCCCCACCGCGCAAACGGCGTCCCCGGAATAAACATCGCCTCGTGCGACAGCTTCGATATCTGGTAAACCGCCGTCACGTGCTTCGAGGGCGTCTTCGTCCGCGGCGTCTCAACCTGCGGATTCGCCAGGCCCGTCGCGGGATCCTCGGCATAATAGAAAAACTCGCCCGGCCGCGAGAACTTGATCTCACGCGCGAATTGCTTCCAATCCTCCGGCGCAAAACTTCGTTCAATCTCCAAAATCCGCTCAATTGCCGCCAGGTTGTGCACTCCGCCCAGGTACACGCCGCGAAATCCGAGCCCGCGATACACCGCAATCTGCTTCGCCGCGAGCTCCGCAAAAAATGCCTTCCCGCGATCGGGCGACGCAGCTTGCGTACGGCAAAGCTGCCACAGCGCATCGCTCACAACCACGCCCGGAATCCTGCCCTCATGAAACAAATCGGCCACGCGCGCGCTCAGCACATACACGTTCCCAATCAGCGGCGTCTCCCTCATTCCATGCGCGTCCATGTAGCAGCGCAGTTCGCTCACCTTCCGCGAGTCGAATCCAATCTGATTGATGATGAACCGCGCGCCGCACTCCACCTTCTTCTCAAGCTTTTGGTACTGCGGAATCACCTCGCCCTCGCGCACTTTAAAGTTCGTCGTCACCGCGCCAATACAGAACTGCGTCTTTTCGAGTTGCAATGTCCGGCCGGTCGCCGTCTCCGCGCCCAGGCCGCCGTTCATCTTGTTCAGTAGCGAAATCAGCCCAACGGAATCGATGTCGAACACCGGCCTCGCCAGCCCCTCATTCCCCGCCACCGGGTAGTCGCCCGTCATCGCCAGAATGTTGTTGAAGCCTTCGCTGTTCAGCATCCAGGCTTCGCTCTCCAGGCCATTCCGGTTCAGGTCCTTGCAGGTCAGGTGAATCACCACTTCTTTGCCCGCATACAAAATCGGACGCCCCAGCACCAGCGGCGCCAGTTGCGGATTGCCGCCCGCATTGTCGGTAATCGAAATCCAGTCGATCTCCGGGCACCCCGTCAGGTCCGTCGCAAAGTCGCGCGCCTTCTTCGCGTTCACTCCGGCCATCGACCCGCGCACCGAAACCAGCTCCGACGCCACCAGGAAGCGGCTTCGATCGGCGAGTTTTTCGCGCAGCGTTGCCATCTGCAAGAATTGCCCCTAAACTCCAGAATATCACCAATTTATTCGAGTCGCGAACTATTATGTTGGCCGGAGCTGCAAGTGTATAAAAATAAACCTTATATTTCACTTTGGATCCGGCGCTGCACCCTGCGCTCAACCCGCCGGCGTCTCCCCGGCACTCCCGCAGCCCTCAATGTCGCCGCCGCGCCATCGGGACTTCCCTCCGCCCCCGTGTCAAATGCCACACGCCCAGCGCCAGAGCCATCGCGCCCAGCCCATACGCCAGCACCGCCGTCTCTCCGCGATGAATCTCCCAGCCCTTCCAGAACGCCACCACCGCCGCAACCATCATCACTACGCCGCGCACTGGATTCATACGATTCACCGCACCGAAGCCTGCGTCTCGCGCGCCGCCAACATCTCGCGCCGCAAGGCAATCGCCCTTCGCAGCGTTTTCACGTTATAAGTCCACTCCGGCAGCACGATCGCAATTGTCAAACTCTCTGCCTCGCAAGCGATGCCCCAAAGCAGGCTCACTGTCACCAGCCACGCCCACCGGTCAAATCCGAGCAGAGCAATTGCCGCAGCGGCCAACAGCGCTCCCCAGAGCTTCGCGCTGTACGTATGGAAGCTCGGCATTCTCCCAAACTTCAGCCAGCCGAAGCTTAAGTGAATCGCCTCGAACACAAGCACCACAATCACCAGCCCCAGCCGCGCCCGCAGCTCTGCGCCGTGGCGCACAATTGCCGCTGTCAAAATCCCCAGCCAGAAAACAATATCCGCGCTCGAATCCGCAACGCGCAGCGCCGCTGTCTCAGTCCTCCATCGCCGCGCCAAAATCCCGTCATAAATATCCGACACAGTTCCCGCCGCAATCAGCCCGCCAAGCCACAACTGCGGCCGCGGCATTCGCATTGCCAGCACAGCAATGGACGGCCCCGCCAGCGCGCGAAATCCAACCATCCACCACGGAATCGATCTGCGCAGACTCACCGGCCGGCCAACCTCCCCACTCCTGTTTGACCCCTTCCCCATCACATCCCTATCGTTAAGGTTGTAGCTTACGCTGCCCCAAAGGATTGCGAAATGGCCAGCTCCGCCCCCTCCGTCACGCCCGCACCGACCCTCAAGAAGACCGCCCTCAATGCCACGCACCGCGCCCTCAAAGCCAAAATGGTCGACTTCGGCGGCTGGGACATGCCCGTCGAATATCCGCCCACTGGCGACGGTCTCTGCGTCGGCCTCATCGGCGAGCACCTCGCCGTCCGCACCGCCGTCGGACTCTTCGACGTCTCCCACATGGGCGAAATCCAGTTCCGCGGCCCCAACGCTCTCGCCGCAATCCAGCACATCACCATGAACGACGCGTCGCGCCTCGTCGACGGCCAGGCGCACTACTCCGCGCTGCTCACGCCCGCCGGCGCATTTGTCGACGACATTCTCGTCCATCGCCTCAGCCCCAATGACTACCTGCTCGTCGTCAACGCCGGCACCACAGACAAGGACTATGCCTGGATCAAGCAGCACACCGCCGGCACGCACGGCATTCACCTCTCCAACTACTCGCCTTACTACTCTCAACTCGCGCTGCAAGGCCCGCGCGCGCTCGACACTCTCGCCAAGCTCACCAAAGTCGATCTCGCCGCCATCAAGAACTATCACTTCACCTGGGGAACGGTCGCCGGCATCGCCAACACGCTCATCGCGCGCACCGGCTACTCCGGCGAAGACGGCTTCGAGCTCTACGTCGCCTCCGACGAAGCCACAACCTTCGCGCTCTGGAACGCGTTGCTCGACGCCGGCAAGGACTTCGGCATTCGTCCCTGCGGCCTCGGCGCGCGCAACACTCTGCGCCTCGAAGCCGGCATGAGCCTCTATGGCCACGAAATCTCAGAGGACATCAACGTCTTCGAAGCGGGCCTCGATCGCTGGCTGAAACTCGATAAGGGAGATTTCATTGGCCGCGACGCTCTGCTTGCCGTCCAGCAATCGGGCGGACCGAAGCGCAAAATCGTCGGCCTCGAGATGGTCGAGCGCGGCATCGCCCGCGACACCTACCCGGTGTTTTCCCTTTCGGAAGAGCGCATCGGGACAGTGACGTCCGGCTCGCCCGCGCCCTTCCTCAAGACCAACATCGCCATGGCGCTCATCAACGCATCGGTCGCCGCCTCCGGCTCCGACGTCCTCGTCGACGTCCGCGGCAACAAAGTCCGCGGCAAACAAGTCCCGCTGCCCTTCTACAAACGCCCGAAAAAATAACGGGGAGCTCGATGTCCCAATGGGTTGTTACAGCGTGTTTCATAAATCCGGAATGATGGGTCCGGCAAATGTGGGACCCGGCAACGAGCCGGGTCCCATGAGCTTCGCCTGCCACAAACGCTGTTGATGAAACACGCTCTAATAGGGGGGTCTTATCGATATCTTTCATCGATCCCGAACGGGTCGGCCGACGCCTTTCGAACGACGCCATGGATGGCCTGCGTTCCGAAATGCGTCGTCGCGGGACCTCCGAACGTCAGCGTAATATTCGAATTCGTCACCGAATACTGAATATCGCTTCCTCCCGTCACGCACACCTGCAATGTCGATGAGGGCGGATCCGTTTCGAACGGTGCAATGCTTCCATTTCCCGTCAATACACTGACGGTGCCATTGATCTGAAAGCCCGTTGTCGTGAGCGGAGGCGCGTATGCGGGGCAGCCTGTCATGTCCCAGGTTACCGTCACGTTCGTCAACCGGATATCGTGGGTGTGAGGGTTCACGCCGGGCTGTGTCGGATCGACAGCGTTTGTCGAGGTCCTTCCGTAGCCGGACATCGTCATATCGGCTGAGAAGTCAGCCGTGCTTGACTCTGGGCGGACGTCCAATGTCCATTGACCATGCATCTCCCATGGACCGCCTTTAACTGTCGCTGGCGAATAATCGTTGATCAATCCGCTGAAGTGCACCGGTCTTCGCTCTTGGGCAAAAGCGCAGATGCTCGAAACCAGCAAGGCGACCGATAGTGCGCGGACCGTCGAAGTCACGATTTTGTTTTTCATGAAACACCTCCATTTGGCGCATTAACTTCTTACGCTCACCATGGAGCACCATTGCCTGTGTCCTCAAGCGGTAAAGCGCGGAAGTGCCGTCGTTTCACCGGTTGCCGTCCAATACCGTCTTTTACCGTGCCATTCCGGGGCTGGGTTACAATCTTGACTCCGGGGATCGTCATCACTGCGGGCCAACCAGGAGGACGCCATGGCCGAACCATCGCTTGGTTCACCGCCTCCGCCTTCCCAGGTATCGCGAGAAGATCGACTGGATTCGTGGAAGGAAATTGCGGCATACCTCCGGCGCGATGTCACCACGGTCCAGCGCTGGGAGAAGCGGGAGGGGATGCCTGTCCACCGCCACCTGCATGACAGGGTAGGTTCGGTCTACGCTTCTCGGGCGGAACTCGATTCGTGGATGCGCGGCCGGAATCTTCGAACCGAGCAGGAGAGTGGCAAGGTTGAGATATCGCCCAGCCCCGCCGCGCAGCCGCTACCGGCCAAATCGACCGTTCTCCGGTGGACTTTCGTTCTTCCCGTGCTGGCCGCAGTCGCCGCAATCGCAATCGGCGCAGCGCTTTGGCTGCAAAGGACGGAGTTCTTCTGGCGAGATCCACTCGCCAACGCCAAGTTGCAAATGGTTGCAGATTTCGACGGCACGGAGCAGGCTGCCGCCATCTCCCGCGATGGCCAATTCGTGGCGTTCCTGTCAGACCGCGACGGTCAAATGGACGTTTGGGTCACCCAGGTCGGCTCCGGCGAGTTCCACAACCTCACTCACGGCAAAGTTCCCGATCTCGTCAATCCTTTCATTCGAACGCTGGGTTTCTCGCCCGATGGATCGCTTGTCACGTTTTGGGTTGGCAAGCCCGGCGGCTCCGATGGCGACGATATTGCAATCTCGGCTGCGCCTACCCTGGGCGGCGAACCCAGGCCGTACCTCGAAGGCGTGGCCGAGTTCGACTGGTCGCATGATGGCTCGCGGCTCGCTTACCACACCCCGGGCCCGGGCGATCCACTGTTCGTTTCCGACGGCGGCCCGCGATCACCGGACAAGCCCATTCTTACCGCTCCCGCCGGGTTCCATGGCCACTTTCCGTTGTGGTCGCCTGACGGGGCATTTCTCTATCTTGTCCGTGGCACCCTTCCCGATAAATTGGATATCTGGCGCATTCGCCCAACTGGAGGATCTCCTGAGCGGATCACTTCAATCAACGGGCGAGTGAGCCATCCGGTCCTGTTGGATCGGCGCACGTTGGTCTTCCTCGCAAGCGACACCGGTGGTTCCGGGCTGTGGCTCTATAGCGTAGACGTCGAACACCGCATCCCCCACCGTCTCACCTCAAGCCTTGATCGTTACACCTCGCTCGCGGCCAGCGCTGACGGGCGCCGTCTGGTTGTCACTCGCGCTCGTCCAAAAAGAACGCTCTGGCGCCTTCGCATCGACAATCCCCCCAAGGATGTCTCGGCGCCTGTCCAAATTCCGCTGTCCACCGGCACGGGATTCGCGCCGCATCTCGGTCCCGATTCCCTTCTCTACGTTACTTCCACCGGCGCGGGCGACAGCATCTGGAAGCTTGCTAACGGTACGGCCACGGAGTTGTGGAGTGGAAATGGAGCCCAGGTCCTCGGCGGTCCGGTCATCGCGCCTGATGGACAGTCGATCGCATTCTCCGCGCGGATGAACGGACGATCGCTCTTATACCTCATCAACATCGACGGTGCCAACGCGCGCATCGTAGCTGACTCACTCGACCTTGAGGGCGATCCGGCATGGATGCCCGACGGCCGGTCGCTTCTCTCGGCCGCGAATGATCGCGGCGTTCCACACCTCTTCCGTGTGCCGGTCAACGGCGGAGCTCCTGTTACTTTTGTCCGCGAAAACTCCGCCGATCCCGCAACGTCACCCGACGGCCGTTTCGTCATTTACTCGGGACCCGATATCGGCACCACATATTCGGTGAAAGCGGCTACGGCCGACGCGGCGCCGTTTCCGCTGCCGGCCCTCACTCTCACTCGCGGAGCTCGACACCTGGCCTTCCTGTCCGGAGGGCGCGCACTCGTCTTCCTTCGCGGCGAGATTCGACACAAGGATCTCTGGCTCCTCGACATTAAGACCGGTGCCGAGCGGCAGTTAACCAGCCTCCCTCCCGATTTCGACGTGAGCGACTTCGATATTTCCCCAGACGGCCGTGACGTTGTTCTCGAACGGGAGCAGGATCGCTCCGATGTGGTGCTGCTGGACCTTCCCCGGAAGTAATCGATTGCCTCTCGCCGCCTCCGGCTCCGACGTCCCTTTCTAGCTCCGCTAACCCCGCTGCTACGCCAGCCCCACTTCCGCTTTCTCGCTCGCTTGCTCCCTCGCTCCCTGTTTCCTTGTCAACCCCCTCCGCCCAAAATAAAATCTGCGCGCCGGCTCTAACTTCTTTGTTCCCTGATCCCTACGTCCCTCTGTCCCTGCATCTCAAGTTTGCCGGTAATTATCCCCAAAAGGCGCACAATGGACTCATGCTGAAACTCAACCGACTTCCCGCGGGCCCGCGCCGCGATGCGCTTCTCTGCCGGCAATTTGTGTTTACTGATCGGTACATATATCGCGCCAAAGCAAAAAATACATGCCCTCGTTTTTCTTGGGGGGAGTGCACATTTGGTATATATATAAGTCTTTTAGAATCAGAAATAGATGCACCAACTTTGGTGCAAGTTTACCTGAAAATTAACCATAATTTTGTAGTAACTTTTCGCCCCGGCTCCTCGCTGTCATCGCTTCCGCCTTCGGGGCCCATCCGCCCCCGTCGCCCGGCGCGCCTGCTCCCGTGTCAGCACTCCTCGCGGCCGCACGGCACTCCGCACCACCGTGCACCGTTCACCGCTCACCCCCGCGGTTCCACCCGCGTTATTCTGGAGAGTCCGCCGCGACACTCGTCACCCATAGTGGGGAGTTTCCGGCGGGACTTCATTTTTTCCAACGCGAGAGGGCCACATGAAAGGAAATGCCAAAGTTCTTGCGGAGCTGAACGCAGCTCTGCGCGACGAGTTGACGGCGATCAACCAGTACTTTCTGCATGCGGAGATGTCGGAAAACTGGGGATACAAAAAGTACTCGCAGTACATCAAGAAGCAATCGATCGACGAGATGAAGCATGCCGAGCTGCTGATGGAGCGGATCATCTTTCTCGATGGCACGCCGGAGATGAAACCGATGGGGCTTTCGATTGGGAAATCAGTGAAAGAGATGATCGAGTCGGATTTGAACCTGGAACACGAGGCGGTGGCCTCGTATAACCGATCGATCAAGGTGTGCGTGGAGAACGGCGACAACGGATCGCGCGACTTGTTTATGAAGCTGCTGAAGGATGAAGAAGGCCACGTGGATTGGCTGGAGGCGCAGGTTCACCAGATCGGCGAGATCGGGTATGAACGGTATTTGATTACGCAAACGGAAGAGGGGTAGGATGGTCCTTCAGCTCAAATCAGGCCAGCGGAAAGTAGCCTTGCAGCGCAAGGTCGTATTTCTCCAGGAGCATATCGAATTCGCCGACCACGACGGGCAGCGATCCTGGTTGGGCGACGAACTCAACCGGGTCGGACGTATGCGAAAAGGTCATGCCGAGAGTGGCAAACGACCGCTTGGAGTGAACGAGTTGGATGGTGTGCTGACCGGGCAGAACCGGAAAATCGAGGGTTTCGCCCATTTCGATGGTGCGGATTTCAACCCCGTCGATGAGGATGGTTTCGGTGAATGAGACCGCCAGGAAGGGCGCCGCTTTGGCAAAGAAAGGCCGGGAAAGCGTGAGCCTGACCATGACCGGAGACGCGGCCGCCCAGGTGGCATTGGGTTCCGGCGGCTGGGCTGAAGCGGACGCGCCTGGAACTTCAGCGGCAGCAGCGCCGCACTGACTGCAAAACGATGCGCCATCCTTGAGAAGCTGGCCGCATCGGGGACAGCGCGCGACGGCAGCTCCGCAGTTGCTGCAAAAGCTCGCACCATCTTTCAGGGGTTGGCCGCATTTCGCGCAGATGGGCATGGTGGCTCAGTTTTCTGGGGGGCGGAGTGTTTTCCGGGGGCCGGGGCTTTGCGAGCATCATAAGCAGGCCTGCCGGGAAGGTCAACCGGGGCACCGGCATCGGCGTTATTCTGGAGTGTCCGGCGGGATGAGCCAGCCGCCCAGAAAGCCTATAAAGACATGCCTGAAGAGACTGCGGAAGACACCGGCAAAAACCTAAACGAAGCTGCAAAGAGCGCCGCGCCATCGACCACCATAGCCGGGATCGGGTCGCACGAAGGGCAATCCGTCACGCTGCACGGATGGCTCTATAACTCGCGCGAAAGCGGCAAGCTGCTGTTCCCGATCTTTCGCGATGGAACGGGGTCGATCCAGGGCGTCGCACACGTGAAGAGCGTGTCGCCCGAAGTGTTTGAGCGGCTGAAAGGGCTGACGCAGGAATCGAGCGTGATTGTGACCGGAAAGGTGCGTGCGGACAAGCGCGCGCCGGGCGGATATGAGCTGGATGTCGAGAACATCGAAGTGGTGCAGCGCGTGCCGGAGTCCGATCCCTACCCGATCACGCTGAAAGAGCACGGCGTGGATTTTCTTCAGGAGCGGCGCCACTTGTGGGTGCGCTCGCCGCGCCAGTCTGCGATTTTGCGCATTCGCGCGGAGATCATGCGGGCCGCGGCCGAGTACTTCGACAGCAACGGATTTATCCGCACTGATCCGCCGATTCTCACGCCGGCCGCGTGCGAAGGCACGTCGACTTTGTTTCCGGTGGACTACTTCGGCGATCCCGCGTACCTGACGCAGAGCGGGCAGTTATACGTCGAATCGACGGCGCTGGCGCTGGGCAAGGTTTACAGTTTCGGACCGACGTTCCGCGCGGAGAAGTCGAAGACGCGGCGGCACCTGACGGAGTTCTGGATGGTTGAGCCGGAAGTAGCGTTTCTCGAGCTCGACGGCCTGATGGAGCTTGCAGAGAATTACATTTCGTACATCGTGCAGAGCGTGTTGAAGAATCGCGCGCCGGAACTCGCAGTGATCGGCCGCGACGTGGCGAAGCTCGAAGCCATCAAGGCGCCGTTTCCGCGTTTGAGATACGACGAGGCGGCGGAGATGCTGAACCAGGCGCATAAGGATGGGAAACTGGAAGCGCCGTTTGAGTATGGCAACGATTTCGGCTCGCCGGATGAGACGTGGCTGAGCTTGCAGTACGACCGGCCGGTAATGGTGCATCGCTACCCGGCGGATGTGAAGGCGTTTTACATGGAGCCCGATCCGAAGGATCCGCGCTATGCGCTCTGCGTGGACGTACTGGCGCCCGAGGGTTACGGCGAAATCATTGGCGGGTCGCAGCGCGTATCGAGCTACGAGCTACTGAGCGCACGTATTGACCAGCACAAACTACCGCGCGCGGCGTTCGAGTGGTATCTCGACCTGCGGCGCTACGGCAGCGTGCCGCATTCGGGTTTCGGCATGGGCATTGAACGCCTGGTCTCGTGGGTGTGCGCGCTCGACCATGTCCGCGAAACGATTCCATTCCCGAGAATGCTGAACCGGATGTATCCGTAAAGCCAGCTCACAGTTCGTAGTTCACAGTTCGCAGCGGTGAGCAGTTAGTGGTAATTGGTTAGAGTGGAGTCAGAAGAACATCGGCCAGTGAGCTGATCAGATCAGTCCACTGGCCGATTGAGTTATGCCGGCAATCGCACCGCTAAGTTACTTTGTGCTCGAGACGTTTTCCTTCTTTCCCTGATTGGCGACGATCAGATCGTTATCCACCGAGAACACGCCCGGCACCGTGTTGGCGCGCGTGTTGATCAGGGTCTTGTCGAAGTTACTATCGACAACGCCAGTCAGTGTCACGTGCCCATTATCGACAATGATGTGAATCGAGGGCAGTGCCTGATACCCATAGCGCGTTCCCAGGTCGGGATCGCCGTAGATGGCATGCTCTTCAGCGCGGCGAATCTGCCAATCGTTGGGAGACAACGGAAGAAGCTTGATGTTGTTGATGACCTGCGTGACCCCCTTCACCCTCTTCACCGCAGCTTCAGCGTCGGACTTAATGTCCCACGGAGCCTCGGGCGGGCACGCGCCTTGCAACGTTACTACGCTGCCATTCACTGTGAACGAAAGATCGTCAAAGATCGAGTAGTACGGGAGCATCAGCAGGTTGTGGCGAACTTCCTTCGCCAGTTGGTTTTCGTCAGGTGAGCCAGGCACAAAAACTTGATCGCCCGGCGAAGATTTTTGGACCTGATCGCTCGACGATGGTTTTTGCTGGGCGGCCACAAAAACCGGGGTGAAAAGCGCAACGCCCAAGAGCCCAAAACAAATACGCGTCCAGATACGCATCTCCAGATACCTCCTGTCGCCTATTGGATGTTAAAAGTCTCACTTAGGTAGCGTTTCGCGGGCTGAAAAATGCCTGCCTGCGGCAACAATCCCAAGTCCAGCGCCTGGAACCAAATAGGTGAGCGCTCCGGACTGGCGCTGGGGTCCGGGTGCGCTAGGATTTTTTCTTGCGCGGGACCTTTGCGCCTTTCTTACGCGCCTCTGAAAGGCCAATGGCAATCGCCTGCTTGCGGCTCGTGACCTTCTTGCCGCTGCGTCCGCTCTTGAGCTTGCCGCGCTTCATTTCGCGCATCTCGGTCTCCACCTGCTTGCCCGCCTTTGGGCTGTATTTTCTTTTTTTGCTGCTCTTGGAATGAGAACGCGAACTCTTGGACGATGATTTCTTTTTCGTTGCCATGTATGAATCTCCTTGTTGAGGTCGAACTCAAAGGGTCTGATGCAGATTCTTGCGGATGAGAAATGGATTCGCGCCGTCCCTACAGGACTCCGCGAGAATCCCGGCGGTGTTCCCCACGCTCAAGCGCGGGCTAACGAATTCGCCGCTGCGAACGCCTGCGGCGCGGGGCAATGATTGCAGGGCGCGATAGAGTGAAGGATTGGAGGGCTTTTCTTTGGGCGCAGCGGGAATAGGACAGCGGAGAGGATCCCGAAAAACGGGCGCGAGGCGACTGCGCATCCGGCGGCAGCAATGGGGATGGAAAGGGCACGCGGTTTGGGCTGGAGGGGCAATCGTGGCGGCGCTGCTGATTTGGGCGGCGATTACGCGGGCAGTGGCTCCCAAAGGAAACACGGAGCAGGATCACTTTGACGTGCTGATGGTGCTGGGGGCGCCGGCAGATGCGGACGGGAATCCGACGCCGGCGGAAGTGGCACGCGTGACCGAGGCGGTGAATGAATATGAGCGGGGCGTGGCTCCCAGAATGATCTTCACCGGAGGCGCGGCACGCAACAGGTTTGTTGAGGCCGAGGTGATGGCGCGGGTGGCGGAAGCGCAGGGGATCCCGGCGGACGCAATTGTGGAGGAGAAATCGGCGCTGGACACGATGGAGAATACATGCAACTCGCTCAGGATCATGCGCAAGCACGGTTGGGAGTCGGCGGAAGTGATTTCGCAGGCGAGCCACTTGCAGCGAGCAGGGCTGATCTTGAGCCGGCTGCCGCTGAAATGGAGGACGCACGCCGCGCCGGCACTGCAGCCGGAGGGGCCCTGGGCGAGTGGAGTGATGACGGCGAAAGAGATCGCAAAGACTATTCATTATTTGGTGTGGTCGCGGTGGATGGAGACATGCCAGGTGCGGTGAACGACCAACGATGAACGGCGAACTGTAACTCGTGGCTCGTGGGTCGTGAATCGTGGAGGGTGAATGGCGGGCGGTGCGCGGCAGTGGGGCTTATCCCGATTCCTGGCTATCAGCTATTTCGTTTGCCAGTCTAAGAAAGAATGCAGTTCAGACGCGTTGTCCGCCCTCGGGGCGGTCCTGTAAGCTTGTTTGTGATGCATCTCCAAGTCAGGTTATCTGCAACAATTGCCGTTGTTTTCGCGCTGTGTGTGTGCGCGGCGAGGCCCGCCGGGGCGCAGGATTCCAATTCCCAGCCGAACTCCCAGCAACCCGCCTCCCAGCAGCCGACCTCAGGGCAAGGCTCGTCCTCTTCGACCTCCTCCTCGCAGTCGGCCGGAGAGCAGACAACGCCCTCCACCGAGTACGGGGTATACATGGCCGTTGATCCGCTGGCGAAGGTTCGCTACGACAATCGCTATGACATGTCATTGGGATTCGCTTACGACCACATGAAGGCGGGGCCGACGCTGCTCCAGGGGTCGAACCTTGGCGGCCTGGACATGGAAGGCTCCTACTGGCTGACGCGGAACTGGGGCATCGTGGCGTCAGGTCGCGGTTATATCGGGACGAGCGGAACGGCGCCGAATGAGACCACAGCACCCGACGGCAGCTTCATCGTCATCCGCGGCCCGGTGGTAAAGCAGTATTTCTTCGTTGGCGGAGCGGAGTGGCTGGGGCCGCATAACAAGCACGGGGCAATGATTGCTCACGCCATGTTCGGCGGGGTTTACGGGAACTTCCAGAAGGATCTGCGGGGAGAGGCGCCTGAGGTGGTGGGCTTTTACTATAACCAGATCGCTCCCGCGGGGATCATCGGCGGGAATTTCGACCTGAACCGCAACGAACACTGGGTGTTTCGCATTACACCCGACGCGGTGATGACGCACTACACCTTCAGCGATGCGCCTCATTCTTCTTTGAGCTACGCTCAATATGACGTGAACTTTGCCATCTCGGTCGGGCTGGAATACAAGTTCACATCCATCAAGCGGTCGAACGACAAGACGAAGAACTGGAAGTCGGGCTGGTAGGGAAAGCAGCTGTTAGCTGTCAGCCATTAGCCTTGTCATGGTCAGAGCCTGCATCCTGGCGGCGACCATAAAAATTGACAGAAACATCATGGGGCCAACCGTTCGGCACACGGCAACATCAAGAATAGGGCGGTAGTGCAAATTTGATTGGTAACTGTGGTATTCTCCTGCGTTCAATGGCGTGGAAGGGAGAATCCCGCCTGAAAGGCCGTCGTTTAAGATCGTGACATCGATGGAAGGCCGGAGCTCACGGGCGCGCCAAGGAATAACTAGCCGGCGTTGACGTGAAGCAGGTAGCCTTATGGATATGAAAGACACACTGGGCGTATTGCTTGCGGGCGGGGCGGGGGAGCGGCTGTTTCCGTTGACGCGCGACCGGGCCAAGCCGGCGGTTCCCTTCGGCGGGCACTACCGCATCATCGACATCACGCTTTCAAACTGCATCAACTCCGGGCTGCGGCGGGTCTACATCCTAACGCAATACAAAGCCCTGAGCCTGAACCGGCACATTCGCGAAGGCTGGACGGGCGTGGTGGCCCAGGAGCTCGGCGAGTTCTTCGAGCTGATGCCGCCCATGCAGAGAACCGGCACGAACTGGTATATGGGTACGGCGGACGCGGTGTACCAGAACATCTACTCGATCGGCAGCGAGCAACCGAAGCACGTGCTGATCCTTGCCGGCGACCACATCTACAAAATGGACTACAGCCGCATGCTGGCGCATCACAAGGAGACCAACGCCGACTTGACGATGGCGACCTTGCCGGTTGCTCCGGACGAAGTGTCGCGCTTCGGCGTAGTGGAGGTGGGCCATAACGGAGAGGTGCGCGGTTTTCAGGAAAAGCCCGCGTCGACGCCGTTCCGCTCGCCCTTCAATCCCAACACCGTGGATGCGTCGATGGGGGTTTACATCTTCAATACGGAGACGCTGCTGCGGGCGCTGATCGCGGATGCGGACGATCCGGATTCCAAGCATGACTTTGGACACAACATTCTGCCCAACCTGTTGGGCAAGCAGAAAATTGTCGCCTACAGCTTTGTGGACGAGAACAAGAAGGAAGCTCTCTACTGGCGTGACGTGGGGACGCTGGACGCCTATTACGAAGCCAACATGGATTTGTGCTCGGTGTCGCCGGTGTTCAACTTGTACGACAAGAGTTGGCCGATCCGCACGCGGCAACGCCAGTATCCGCCGGCGAAGTTTGTGTTCGGCGAGCCTGGTCGGTCGGGCATGGCCGTGAATTCAATCATCACCGCGGGCGTGATTATTTCGGGCGCATCGGTGTACAACTCTGTGCTATCGCAGGACGTGCGCGTGAACTCGTATTCGGATGTGGACGCGAGCATAATTTTTTCGCACGTGAATATCGGCCGGCATTGCAGAATCCGGCGGGCAATCATCGATCGCGATGTGCACATTCCCGAGGGCACCGTGATTGGCTACGACCCGGTGGAAGACAAGCGGCGCTATTTCGTGACGCCTTCAGGGCTGACGATTGTGACGCGCGATGCATCGATGTTCGAGAACCCGGTGGACCCGGAGTTCGGGCAGGGATACGCGCCGGAGTAGGCGGGTGGGCTCAGCGGCGGAATCCTCCGCCGGCTCAGTAGTCGAAATATGGTTCATGAAGCCGGACTGAGTTTATTGATGCGCCTTGGACCAAGAGCCCTGGGAATGAAGCAACGCCGCAGAAAGTTCCATTGCATCGAGCCGCGAAATCCCATCGCGCTGTGCATTGGCGATTGGGTGTTCTTCTTCCAGCACAAAGAGTGGGCGCGTCCCCTTCGGTTGAATGACGATCCGCATCTTTAAATTAAGAGTCTCTGGGTATAAAGTGAGCGAGTTTGCGAGCCGCGCCTTGAATGGCCCCCTGTTTATCTCCCGGCCCGTCTCTTCCCAAGACGCCGAGATTTCATCAAACCCCTTTTCGTTCACCGACGCCCAGAGGCCCCAGATAAAAACCTCGCTGGAATCGCTGATGGGGATTTCCAAACAACCTCTTATGAAGAACCAGGCATCGTCGATGATGCACTGATCTGAGGAAATGAGCGCGCGCGCATCGCGATCAGGTTTCGCCATACTCGCATACATGTCGGGAAAGTCTGCGGCGAAGCTGAATGGCAGTTCGATATGAGATTGACCGCACGTGCGACAAACGAAGCCTCGCTCGACCATCTGCAGAGTCCTATCAGGGAACACCTTAGCTCAGAACTCACAAGTTCTGGAAGCGCAACCTCAGTGCGGCGGGTCGCAGGCAGGCAGAGCAGGCAACTCGGCATCTTCGTAGTCAAACTTGCGCAGATTTCTGAGGCACTCCGTCAGCGCGCCCATCAGGGTTTCGTGCCAGCCGCAAGGATGGAAACTTGCGGTCTTCTGATTCAGCGCAACATCGACCTGGGCGAAGAACTTCATATCTGAAGTCTTTGCCGAGGCAAATTCCTTAACGGTGATGCGCGCTTCCACTTCGCCCGAGGCATGCTTTTTCTTGATGGAGAAGAAGTGCAGTTTGGCCAGGGCTTCCGAGGGATCCTTCTCGACAAATTTCCAATCTTCCACGGTTCGACCTCCGCTGTTGCCCAGTGTACGGTGCGGAGTTGCGGATCGGGCGGTTTTCTTGCGCTGGGGCAGGATTGGTTCCCGGTGATGAGCCGGCCGGGGATCGGTTTCGCTAAAGGAACTAATGCCTTGTGAATTCCGTATGAACGATTCATGGAGTGCGTGGGTGCATTAAGCTGGAGCGGGGCAGTTTGGGGCGCTGGAATGGCGCGCGCCGACCGCCGGGAAGCGGCAAGGAAACGGCCGCAGGTTCAGCGGCATTCCGAAGCGGCTGTGACGCCGGCACTTGCGGTGCGCCGCACACTTGGTGACGATGGTCGGGGACGCACACAACTGGCAGCGCGAGCGGAGGTGAGACCGCTGGAGCAAGACTGGGCGCAAATCGTCCACCGCTGCATGGATGGTGACTCGGGCGCATGGGCTGAGATGGTCCGCACGCACCAGAAGCGTGTATATGGGCTGTGCTACCGGTTTACGGGCAACGCCGCCGACGCCGAGGACCTGACGCAGGACGTATTCCTGAAAATTTACTCGAATCTGAGCAGCTTTGACGCCACGCGTGGCAGCCTGCCGGTGTGGATTACCACCATGACGCGGAACCTGCTGGTGGATAACTTCAGGCGCACACGCAATCAAAGAGCTACGGGCTCATTGGACGATGGATGGGACCAGACGGAAGAGCTGAAGCCCTCTGACCGGCTGGTGGCGCAGGGACCCTCGCCCCATGACTTCGCAGCGCGCAAGGAACTGGCCCACATGGTCCAGGGAGCGCTCGCCAAGGTGAGCGTGGAACTGCGCGAGGCCGTCATTCTGAGAGATTTGCAAGACCTTGATTATAAAGAGATTGCGCAGGTGCTGGCGATTCCCGAAGGAACCGTGAAATCGCGCATCAGCCGGGGCCGTGCGGAACTTGCAAGGCTGCTGGAGCGTAATCAACAGGAGGTGATGTAGCCATGACAGAGCGGACACAATTTCCGAATTCTCCAGCATGCGGCGCGTGGGAGACGCTGCTGGCGGACGCTCTGGATGGGACGTTGCGGCCGGAGGACGAAGCCGAGTTTTTGGAGCACAAGGCCTCATGCCCATTTTGCGCAGCGCTGTATGAAGAAGCGCGGAAGGGTCGCGAGTGGCTCGAGTTTTTGTCGCCTGAACCGGAGGCTCCCGCGGGTTTGCTCGAAAAGATTCTGGCGCATACCGGACCGGGTCACTCTGCGCATCAACCGATTCCGGCGTTCGCCGGGTCGAGAACGGTACCGGCATTCGTGCCGCCCGTGTGGCAACAGCCGGGCTTTTTCGCTCGGACGCGGCAAGCGATGCAGCCGAGGCTGCTGATGACAGCAGCGATGGCATTCTTTTCGATCGCGCTGACGTTGAACCTGACCGGAGTGCGGCTTTCAACACTGCGCCTGGCCGATCTGCGGCCGGTGGCGATGCGGTCGTATATGGAGCGGCAGTTGAACATGGCTTCAGTTCCGATCGTGCGCTACTACGACCACTTGCGGTTCGTGTACGAGGTGGAATCGCGAGTGCGGCAGTTGCGGGAACAGAGCGAAAGCAATGACAACGGAACGCCGGGGAGCGACCAGAACCAGAAACAGCAAAAGCCGGTAACTCCGGGAGAGACAAAACAGAATCCCGGAAACGGCGGGGGTGGCCGCCTGGACCCTCGGCAACAGCCGGACAACTCGATCGTAAGGCCGGCATATACCAACAACAATGAACTGGTGGACACTTCGTATCACTTGCAGAGCAAAAGAGGGCGATCCAACAGCTCCGTAAGGAGTGCTCGGGAAGGGAGCAGGTTATGGATTGCGTAAATCATAGTGGTGTGAGCGCGACGGCTTTTTGCCAGAACTGCGGCAAGCCGCTGTGCCAGCAATGCGTGAAGACTGGGGCGGGTGGTCAGATTTTCTGCGAGCCGTGCTGGACGGCTTGGCACGGTGCGCAGCCGCCATTCGTGGCGCCGTCCATGGGCGGCCCAAATCCGGTGCTGGCGGCACTGCTGGGGCTCATTCCCGGCGTGGGCGCCATGTACAACGGCCAAATGATCAAGGGCCTGATTCATATTTTGGTCTTTGCGGTGCTGGTGAGCGCAGCCCATGTGTACGGAATCTTTGGGCTCTTTATCGCCGGCTGGGTGTGCTACCAGGTGTTCGAGGCCTACCACACGGCGAAGGCGCGGCGCGACGGCGAACCATTGCCCGATCCACTGGGATTGAATGAAGTAACCAGCTGGTTCGGCGCCGGCGGACGAATGGGACCGGGTCCTGGACCAGCAACTGGCGCGCAGCCCGGAGCGGGGCCGGCGAGTTCGTATCAGGCTCCATACCAGGCTCCGTATCAGGCGCCGAATGAACCGCCATTCCAGGCGACCTATCAGGGGCCGGGCTACACGGGTCCGACCGGGCCCGGCTCAACAGTGCCGCCGGGTTATCCGCTGCCCGATGTTCCGCCAGTGCCGCCGCCCCATTGGCAGCGGCGCGAGCCGATTGGCGCTGTGATTCTGATTGCCCTGGGTGTGCTGTTTCTGATGGGACGGTTCGACTGGTTCTCAGGTCGGGTGTTTGAGTTTGCATGGCCGGTTCTGTTGATCGGGCTGGGAGTGTGGCTGATCGTGCGACGCCTGAACGACACCAAGGTAAATTCGCAGGGAGGCCAACAATGAGCCGCTATATTCTGATTCGCCGTTTGCGTGGGCCTGCAATTTTGCTGCTGATTGGCGTGATGGCGCTGTTGTCGCAGGCAAACATTCTGGGCTGGGGCCAAAGCTGGCCGCTGATTCTGATTCTGCTGGGATTGCTGTTGCTGGCTGAGCGCGCGGCGCTGGCGTCAGAAGGCTATCCGCCGCCTCCGGGCACGCCGTGGCAGAACACGGGAGCGGGGACGGTTACTGGACAAACTTCGGCGACGGGTTCGCAGCCGACGCGCGGCACGGGAAACATGCCGAGCGAACATGAGCCTTTTGGTGACGAAATTCATGGAGGGCAATCATGAGCACGCCTCCGAACATGCCTCCGGGCGGCGGAACGCCCCCCCCGCCATACGATCCGAAAATGCAGTGGCGCGCGTATCGCGAGCAACAGCGCGCAGCCTGGCGAGCGCAGCGCGATGCATGGCGCGCCCAGCGTCACGCATGGAAGGCGAACTACGCGGGCGCATACGGACCGCGCGTGCCTTCCGTCGTAGGCCCAGTGATTTTGATTTGCGTGGGTGTAATTGCCCTGCTTCTGGCCACAGGACACATCGATGCGGGATCATTCTGGGATTGGTATGGCCGCTGGTGGCCGTTGCTATTGATCGCCGCGGGGCTGGCGCTGCTTGCTGAGTGGGCGATGGATATGCGGCGCGAAACACCGGTGCGCCGTGGCGGCAGCTTCGTTGGAATTCTGTTTTTGCTGGCGTTTCTCGGGCTGTGCGCCGCCGGATGGCATCATATGGGGCCATTCTTCGGTGGTTGGAATGGAAACAACGACTTCTTCAACTTCTGGGGCATGCCCGAGCACGACCTTGACCAGCAAGCTCTAAACGCGACGATTCCTGCCAATGGATCGATTGTGATCCAGAACCCGCGCGGCGACGTCAGCATTACGGCCGCCGACCAGCCCAACGTTCAGGTGCAGGCGCACGAGATGGCATATGCCGACACCGATTCTGAAGCGAGCAAGGTCTTCGACAGCGAAGCGGCGCACATAACCGTTAGCGGAGCGTCTGTCATCGTCAAATCGAACGGCAATGACCATGGCCGCGTAAATCTGACTGTTACGGTGCCGCGAACAGCCAAGGTGGAAGTGAGCGCGGGAAAGGGCGATGTGACCGCTTCGGGGCTTGGAGCGGGGATCGATGTGACTGCCGGCCATGGCGATACGCACCTTGATGATGTCACTGGCTCAGTCACGATGCATCTCTCCAACGACAAGCACGACTTCTCAGCGCACCAGATCAATGGCGATATCACCGCCAACGGCGACATCAACGACGTGACGCTGTCTGAAGTTCAAGGGCGTATTTCGCTGAACGGAGACATCTACGGCGAGGCGCACATTGAAAACGCCTCCGCCCAGGTGGGTCTTCACACATCCAGGACCGACGTGCAGATTGGCGCCTTACACGGAGACATGACGATGGACTCCGATAGCCTGCGCGTAACCGACGCAAAGGGGCCGGTGCACGTGACGACACGTTCCAAGGACATCGACCTGAGCGAGATCTACGGTGACATCGTTGTTCAAGGCAGCAACGGAACCATCAGCGTAGCGCCTGCTGGAAGCTATAGCGTTGACGCCAAGAACGACAAGGGCGATATCGAGCTGACACTGCCGCCCGATGCCTCGGCAACGTTAGACGGGCAAACGCACAATGGCGACATCGTCTCCGATTACGAGCTGACGATCAGCGGCGATGAGAACAAGACCGTGAACGGAAAAATCGGATCGGGCGCCGCGCACATTCAGCTAAATACGAGCAACGGCGATCTGCACATCAAGAAGGGGGCGGCATTTCCGGCCACCCCTCCGGCCGCTCCGAAGGCTCCTAACGCGCCGGCAGCAAACGCGCCGCATCTGAAGAGCAATAAGACGCTGCCACAACAGCCGGTTACGCAGTAGCGCCACAAAGCGAAAATGGAGCGGTTCCATGATTTGAGGGACCGCCCCAGGCTGCGGGAGCACCCATGGCTCCCGCGGCCTTTTTTTGTCTTTAAATGCAAATGGAGTTATGCTCCTTGGCGTGGGATTCATTTCCCCGGGGGGGTCGATCGCGGCAATGGTGCATGCACCGGTGAAAGTGATCACCGTGGAGCGTGAGTACGGTTCGCGCGGCGGGGAGTTTGCGCACGATCTTGCGAAGCATCTCGGCTGGCGCCTGATGGATTCGGAGTTGGTCGAAGGCGCAGCACGCATGGCGGGCGTAGATCCAAAGCTTGCCGCGAAGCTCGACGAGCGGCTCGATCCCTGGTATTACCGCTACGGCAAAATGTTCTGGCGCGATCCGGTATATGCGCCCGCGACCACCGAGGATGAGAAGATCCTCGACTCGGAACGCATGCTGGAGCTGATCCGCAAGGAAATTCTGGATGCGGCGCATGAAGGCAACTGCGTGCTGGTGGGGCGCGGGGCGGCATGCGAGCTGGCCGGAAAGCCCGGCTGCTTTCATATTTTTGTGTATGCGACGGTGAGCGCGAAGAAGAACTGGTTCGCGCACAAGTTTCCCGAGCAGGCGAACGAGGCCGAGGAACAACTGGCTGCGTTCGACCGCAGGCGCGCAGCGGTGATCCGAAAGTTCTACCAGCGGGAGTGGTGCTCGCGCGGGCTTTATCACATGCTGCTGAACTCTTGCATCGGAATTCCGGCGATGATTGACGCGGTGCAATGCGCGGCAGGATTGTGCGCGCCGGCGCCGGAGAAGGTGGCGGGGTAGACTGGGCGCAACGCAGAAAAATACTTGTGCGCTTGGAACTTCGTCGCGCCGTATCGCAGTCCTTGCATCGAGTGCAATGCATTTGCGGTATACTCCTGCGCAAACGCCATGCGCCGCCCCATACTCTTCTTGATCCTGGGAATCTTCTGTTCAGCTGTCCTTGTGGGCGCCGTCTCGACCTATTTGCTCCACGACGTCGATAAAGACATGACCAGTCACTTGAATAAAGCGTTCGCGCAAGCCTGCATCGAAAGTGGATTGTTTGCTTTAATCGTGGGTGGGACAGCCGGGCTACTCACCGCGATCGGAGGGTTTGTATTTCATCTAAGGGGTTGTTTCCCGCGCGCGAAGTTAGGTTTCTTCCTTGGTGTAGGCGTCGCGTTCTTTCAGTATCCCTGGGACTTGTCTACAAGAATGATGTTCCCTAAAGTAGCGGACTTATCCCTTTCCATTTACTTAGCTGCTGCGATCGTCTTTTGCACTTTTGTTCTCCTCCGCGCGGCTTTTAAAGAGAAGAAAATGCTTGATGCTGCGACTGCCTTCCGGTCGGTATAGCCTCGACGCGGTCCGACGTCGACTTTCCCAGCGTGTTCACACGGGGATCCGCGGGACGCGGGGCGCGATGCGGGTGAAGATTTCCCAGGGGATCGTGCCAGCGGCATCGGCGTGGTCGAAGGCCGTAATCGTTTCGCTGCCCTGTGTGCCGATGAGGACGACTTCGTCGCCGTGCGCGACGCCGGGAATCTCGGTGACGTCGAGAACAATCTGATCCATGCTGACGCGGCCGATGAGCGGCGCGCGCTGGCCGCGCACCAGAAACTCAAATCGATTGCCGAGTGAACGCGTGAGGCCGTCGCCGTAACCTGCGGAGACGAGAGCGACGCGCATGGGCTCGGTGGCAACGAAGGTTGCGTTGTAGCCGATGGTTGCGCCGGCAGCGACGGAACGCACACTGGCGACCGAGGCCTTCCAGGTGAGGACGGGCTGAAGCGCGGCTCGGGCTGCGGCGAGAGAAGGCGGCTCGGCGGGAGGCGCTGAGGCGGCGAGCGGGCCGGCGGGCGTGGCATTGCCGGGGCCGAAGGCAGGATCGAAGCGCGGGATCAATCCATAAAGCGCCAGCCCGGGACGCAGCATTGCCTTCATGCCATGGCGCGCGGCGAGGTCGGAGATGACGCGAGCCTGGCCCGAGAGCAGCGAGGCGGAGGCGCCGACGTTGAGCCACTCCGCGAAGAGGCCCGCGGCAGAGATGCGGCCGGCAGTTTCATCCAGGCGGGCAAGCTGATCGTTTGTGACTTGATTGTCGGCTTCGTCGGCCGCGCAGAGATGCGTCATCACGCCTTCAAGCCGCAACGGTGAACCGGGGCCAAAGCGCGCGAAAATCTGTGCGAGATCGCTGGGGCTCGCGCCCTGGCGGCTCATGCCGGTGTCGATTTCAAGATGAACCGGGATCGAGCCCTGCTGCGAGCCCGCAGCGCGAGCAGCCGAGACCAGCTCGTCGAGCTGCCACTGCTCCCACGCCACAGGAGTGAGCTGAAACTGAATGGCGGCTGCGGCCTGGCCGGGAAAGACGCCGCCGATGATCAGCACGCGCGCATTTGGGCACAGCGCGCGGGCGGCAATGCCTTCTTCAACACTGGTAACCCCAAGCCACTTGGCCCCTGCGCGAACCACTGCGGGAGCGCATAGCGCGAGCGAATGGCCGTAGGCGTTGGCCTTGACGATGGCGAGCAACTCGGCGTGGGGGGCGGCGAGGCGCGCGAGGAAGCGGAAGTTTTCCTCGAGAGCGCGAGTGCGAATCTCAACCCAGCAAGGGCGCGATGTCATTGGGGCCGGCAAAGAACAGTTTACGGCAAGGGACGGAGGCTGAATCATGGCGGGCGGTGGACCAGTTTGCGAAAGACTTCCCTCGGGGGCTAAAGCCCCGATCCATTTTGCTCGGCTATGTACGGGCTGAAGCCCGTACCCTTCAAATCGACTGACTGCATGACCAAGGAATCGAATCCGCGTTTGCAATTGATTCCACGTGAGGGCCGATGCATACTGTCGCCATGAATAACCGTTCGGTGCCGGTTTCCGCTGTGCTTCCCCACCTGACTTACCGCGACATAACCGAGGCGTGCGAGTGGCTGAAGCGCGTGTTCGGATTCAAGGAGCATTTCCGCTACGGGCAGCCGGTTGCCGGGATCCAGATGTTCCTGGGCGGCGCGGTGATCATGATCTCCGGCCCGCGCGACAAGAGGCAAAGCCCGGCCGTTGCTGGATGGAACACGCAGATGGTGACGATCGTCGTTCCGAATGTGGACACGCACTTTGCGAGGACGCGCGCGGAGGGCGCGATGATCTGGGAGGAGCTGCACGAAACGGTTTATGGCGAACGGCAGTATGGCGTGGAGGATCTGGACGGGCACAGATGGATTTTTGCCACACACGCACGCGACGTGAGCCCCGAAGAGTGGGGCGCGACGGTGGTTAATCGATTGCCGTGAAGCGTGAGCGTCGGCTACGGAATGAGCGCGAAGGCGACGACGGTTTCGTCCTGCGAACCGACTTTCTCAAGCAGTTCCGCTTCGAGCGCATGCGGGACCGTCATCTCGCAGGCAGCAATCTGTTCCTGGCTTGCGCCGATGAAGCAGAGCTCGCAATGGCCCAAGCCTTCGGCGCCGTTTTCGTCCCTCGCGCGAACGGGCGGCCCGAAGACGCGGCAGGTCATGGGTCGCCACTCGTAAACATCGCAACGCCCGGTTGCGGGGTCGAGCGCAGGACAGGCGGCATCATTATCGAAGTCCTCAAAGCGAGCCTGATCCAATTCCGACCTGCCGAGCGCGCCGGTCTCCGGATCGCCGGGGAAGGCTGGAGCGTGCTCGGCGATCCAGGCCCGCGCGCGGCGCTCAATTGCGGCGGCAAGCACGGGATTCTCGACCCGCAAGAACGACATGCCTTGGCGGAGGCGCGCAGCGTCAAGCGCGTTGATGGCGAAGGCTCCGTGGCAGCACTGCGTGCAGCCGATGCGGCAAGCGAGCAGGTCCCCGGCGCGGCGCGCAGCATCGGCCAGTGCGGCGTCGACGGTGTCAAGCAGCCGGGCCTCGCCAATTTGGACCAGCTGTGGGTCGTGCCGGGGCAAAGGCATGTGGGAAGAATAATTCGCCGGGGTATAGACACCTGATTGCCGGGAGCTAGAATCGAGCCATCATGCTGATCGTGCCCGAAACTCGCGCCGCGATTGTGCGCATATCTGTATTCGCCGCAGTGGCTCTCATCGGTGTGATCGGCGCAAACCGCACTCATAGAGGGTGGGCGCGGATCGTCTTTCTTGTGGTTGCGATCCCGGCAACTTTCGAAACCATATTCGGAATCTGCACCATCTTGCTGGCCATGCATTACGGGTCTCATTAACGTGTCTTCCTCATCCTTTCATCTTGGATCTGACGAGTTGCCGCACAATCTGGCGCCGTTGCGCGTGAACCCGATGAAGAGCTAACCTTGGCGCGGAGGCTTCCCCATGGCTGAGTCCCGCAGCAGTGTGATCCCCGCATTTCGCTACCGCGACGCTCGAGCCGCGATTGAATGGCTGACGAGCGTGCTGGGATTTACGCGCCACGCCGTGTACGAAGGCAAGGACGGGACGATTGAGCATGCAGAGCTCGCGCTCGGCGGAGGAATGATTATGCTCGGCTCAATGAAAGACGACGAGCATGGGCGCAGATTCAGATCGCCTGGAGAACTGGGAGGAGCGGAGACGAGCAGCGCCTACCTCGTGGTTCCCGATGCGGATGCGGTGTACGCGCGGGCGCAGGCGGCAAAAGCGACAATCGTTCGGCCGCTCGAAGAAATGAGTTACGGCAGCCGCGAGTTCGCTGTGAGCGATCCCGAGGGACATACGTGGAGCGTTGGAACCTACGATCCGTGGGCGCAGCATGGATAGTCGAAGCTGTTGAAGTGATGGGGAGGTCACAGTTGAAAGCTTATTGGCAGATTTGTGTTGTGACCCTGTTGGCGGCTGGCGCTGTTGCGCCGCAAGCGCAAACAGGAAAACTTCTAGTGGCGCAGAAGGGCGACCGGAGCCTTGCGATTGTCGATCCCGAGGCGGGAAAAGTGATTGCAAACGTGGCGGAGAACGGCACCACCGGCCACGAGGTGGCAGGAACGCCGGATGGGCGGCTGGGATTTGTGCCGATTTATGGGAACTCCGGAGTGGGCAAGCCTGGAACCGATGGGAAGAACATCGTTGTGATCGATGTGGCCGCGCAAAAGGTGATTGGCAATGTCGAGTTCGACCACGGTGTGCGGCCACACTGCGCAGTGATGGGGCCAAAGGACGGATTGCTCTATGTGACTACGGAGCTGGACCACGCGGTAACCATCATCGACCCGAAGACGCTGAAGATTGTGGATAAGATTCCGACGAGTCAGGCGGAGAGCCACATGCTGGCGATTTCGCACGACGGGCTACGCGGCTACACGGCGAATGTGGGACCGGGATCAGTGAGCGTGCTCGACATGAAGGCACGCAAGACGATCGCGGTGATTCCCGTCTCGGGCAACGTGCAACGGATCGCGATCTCAAACGACGATCGGTGGGTGTTTACCGCCGACCAGACCGCGCCGCGCATGGCGGTGATCGACACGGCGACCGAGAAGGTGGCGAAATGGGTCAAAATTGACGGGCTTGGCTACGGCAGCGCGGTGACAAAAGATGGGCACTGGCTGCTGGTGGCGCTGCCGGACGAGAACAAGGTAGACGTGATCGACCTGAGAGCGATGAAGCTGGCGCGCGCGGTGGATGTTGGCAACAGACCACAGGAAGTGCTGGTGCGGCCGGACGGGAAGGTAGCCTACGTTTCGTGCGTTGGCAGCAATGAAGTTGCCGAGATCGACTTGGCGACATGGACGGTAGAACGGAACATTGCAACCGGGAATGGCACGGATGGTTTGGGGTGGGCGGGTCGGTGACTACAGGGAATTGGGAATAGGGACCACAAATACCTGGGATCGCAGGATGCGAACAGAGAACTGCGAATTAAGAACTGAGAGTTTCGCATTTAGACCAAGGACTTTTCCCCGGACGGAGGTCGAAAGATGACAGCGCAATGCACGCACATGGGAACGATCAAGAAGGGCGTGAAGCCGAAGACGAAGGGCTGCGAAGAGTGCCTGAAGATGGGCGATACATGGGTCCATCTGCGTATGTGTCTTGAGTGCGGGCACGTGGGGTGCTGCGACTCATCGAAGAACCGGCACGCGCGTGCGCACTTTCATGCAACGACACATCCCCTGATCCAGAGTGCTGAGCGCGGCGAAGACTGGCGCTGGTGCTACGTGGATCAAGTGTATTTATAGAAGATCGCCTCGGAGACTTAACCGCGCTGCCGCCAGTGGGACCGGCGCCCGCGTGCCGTGCGGGCCAACGCTTACTGATTTCCACTTCTGTGCTATCCTTTGCGGCGAATCAAAAAGCCAAATCCGAGGCCCCCCGTGAAGATCTGCGCAACGAGCCTGTTCGCAGCATTGGCAATCTTTATTTGGCCTGAAGCACTTTCTGGTCAGACATCCGATCAAGCATCCTGCACGATCGATCCTCCACAATTCGCCACCAACGCGCCCAACATTTTTAACGACCGCCAGGAACAGGACCTGGGCGATGCACTGGCCGAGCTTGCGGAGCCGGACCTGCGAATTGCGCCGGCTGCCGGCGACGACGAGCTTTCGCGCATCGGCGAGAAACTGCTGAAGACGCTGCCGCCGACCGGGATCCACTATACCTTCCGCATTTACGAATCCGGCGAGGTGAATGCGTTTTCGATTGCTGGAGGGCGCGTTTATGTGAGCCGCAAACTGATTGCGGCGATAAAGAACGAGGACGAGCTGGCGGGCGTGCTCGCTCATGAGTTGGGCCATTTGTCGACGCACCAGACGGCAATCGCGATGACTCGCCTTTTGAGGATCCGCATGGGCATTACGGAGGTTGGAGATCGCGCAGATATTTTTGCGAAAGTTCACCAGCTCTTCAACACTCCCACCAAGGAGAAGGAGGGCGAAGAAAAGGAAACGCCGGAAGAGGTGGTGGCCGACCACGTAGCCATCTTTGCGATGGTGCGCGCGGGCTATGCCCCGGCCAGTTTTCCCGCATTCTTCAACCAGATCACGATGAATAAAGGCAAGACCGGAAACTGGTTAAGCGATGTTTTCGGAGTGACGAATGAGGATCAGAAGCGCTTTCGCGAGGCGACAAAGTTGGTCACTGCGCTCCCCGCCGGTTGCGCCGCGAGGCAAGCCTCGGCGAGCAAGGAGTTTCTTGCCTGGCAACAGCAGCAGATGACGGAGCGTGTACAAGAGGCGGCTGCGTCAGCAACCGGCGACCAGCCGCTCAAGCTGGATCCGCCGATGCGGCCCAATTTGTGGCACATCACTTTCAGTCCCGACGGAAAGTCCGTTTTGGCGCAGGACGAAGCGAGCATCACTGTCTTGAATGTCACCCCGCCGCGCGTGCTGTTTCAAATCGATGCGCCTGACGTGAACGCCGCGCACTTTACGCCGGATTCGACAAGCGTTGTGTTTAGCGACAGCAATCTGCGCGTGGAGCGATGGAACGTGGCTAAAGGTCAGCGCGACGAGGCGAAGGAGATCGTTGTCTATGACGGCTGCAACCAAACATTGCTGTCGCCCGACGGCAAAACACTTGCCTGCCTGAATTCGAAGATCGACGAATCGGGCTTTCACGTGGGTTTGCGGCTGATCGATGTTGAAACGGGAACGCCATTCTTCGAGAAGCCGAAGTTCTTCGAAAGAGATGTTTACGCGTGGTCTTACCAGACGATCGTCTTCGCACTGCAGGCCTTGTTTGGCGAGGACATTGCAACAATGGAAGCGTCGCCCGACGGGCATTATCTGATGATCGTGATCGGTGAGCGCGTGTGGGCATATGACCTGGAAAAGAGAGCTCCCATCAGCGTGGGCGGAAAGTTGAAGGAGCCGAACACAGGCCGCATCGCATTCATCGCGGCCGATCAGGTTTTTGCCGCCGAGCCGGACATTTCCAAAAGCATGTTTAAAGCGCGCATTCTGAGCTTTCCCGATGGGAAGCCGCTCGGCGAATCGAACATAGGAGACCAGGGTTTTCGCGGTGTCACAAAAGGATCGCTGCTGATTATCGGGCCAGTGAAGGATTATGCGGCCGCCATTATGGATCCAGTTGCCAATAAGATTCTGGCCGGGTGGAAGCTGCCCACGATGGACGTGTGGGAGAAATCGGTGGCGGCGGAGGAGCCGGATGGAAGTCTGTTCCTGGGCTCGCTGGCGAGCAACGACAGTATCAAGATTCCTCTCCCCCTGGGAAAGCTGCCATTTCCGCGGGCAGCGGACTTCTCTCCAGACGGAAAGTATCTGATCGCTTCTTTGCGCATGCGCGCCACGGTGTGGGATCTCTCCACAGGAAAGCAAATGCGATTCCTTCGGCCGATGCGGAATCTTTGGGTTGGCGAATCCAATCAGGTTTTCGCGCAACTTCCGAAGTCCGATGACATGGATGCAACCGAGGTTGAATTCAGCTTGCCGGCACTTACCGCGAAATCGCTGGGGAAATTTGAAGACAAAGACAAGCAATATGGCGATCTGCAATATCGCTTTAAGCCAATTGGCGGCGACCATTCGACTGCTTACCACGCAACGCTGGAAGTGAAGCGGATGGATACGCAGGCTGTTGTGTGGTCACGCGATTACAACGAAGTGACGCCGGCGGTTTGGCCGGCGAGCGGAAATCGTCTGGCGCTGGCATGGGATTTAAGTAGCGACACCGCGAAGAGCGAGGTGAAGAAATATGCCAAGGCTCAGGACGAAGCAAAGGCGCTGAACAACCACAAGAAGGGATTGCTGATTGAAACCGTGACCGCCGACACCGGAGCTCCGATGGAACAGGTGGCATTGCCCGAGGTAGATCTTTCGGAGGGCTGGCACGACGAGCGATATGCATGGGTCGATGGCGAGTTTGTGCTGGTGCATGGCGAGCATGACAACACAGACATCTACCGGCTCGATAGCGGCGCCAGCGTAGGCGAGTTTTTCGGCATGCCACTCGCGACCGATTCGGCGGCGGGGCTGATTGCTGCGGTGAATCGCGAAGATGAGATTTTGCTGGTGGACGAGAGCACGGGCAAGGAGCTGCAGCGCTTCACGATGGGATCGCCGGTGCGGCTGGGACGGATTCTGAGCGGCAAAGAAAAGATGTTGCTGGTGCTGACGGCCGATCAGGTGGTACATCGGATTCCGCTGCCGAAGTGAGGCGAGCGAAGCGCTAAGACAACTCGCTTCAAGTTTTCTGTTTCCGCATTGGTCAGATCAGGCGAGTTCCACGTCGATTTTTTTGCTGTCGGCGACGAGGCTTGTGATTTTGAAGGTGCGGATCTGGCCTTCGGCCAACGGCTCGGGCGCGGCGGACGGCGCTGGAGCATTGCCTTTCCAGCGGGCTTTGAGCATAGAAGAAAGCTGCGAGAGGTCCGGGGCGGAAGATTGCGCCGTTCTGCTTGATTGCGCCCCGGCCCCCAACGGCTTATGCGGCGAAGCCGCGGCTGCCGCCCCGCAGGTGCCGCGGATGCCTTCGCCGAGTTCGACGATCGCGCCATTCGCAGTGAGCTCAACGACCCGGCCCGAGACCTGGTCGCCGACTTTGTGCTCGGCGATGTATTCGTCAATGCTGGTGGGAATGAGCTGCTTGATCGAGAGCTTGATCTGGCGCTTTTCAGGATCGACTGCGAGCACGACAGCTTTGACAATCTGCCCCTCGCGCAAAACGTCGCGCGGATGATTGATGCGCCGGTCGGCGACGATTTCGCTGACGTGAACCAGGCCTTCGACACCCTCGGCAATTTGAACGAACGCGCCGAAGTTCATGATTTTTGTGACGGGGCCCTCGACCTGTGAGCCAACGGGGAATTTCTTGTTGGCCTCGGACCAGGGATCGGCGAGAGTCTGCTTGAGGCCGAGCGCGATGCGGCCCTGCTCCGAGCCTGCCGGCGGCTTGACGGAGAGCACGACGGCGTCAACGCGGTCGCCCTGCTTGAGCAGGTCCGATGGGTGGCGAACTTTTTTGGCCCACGACATTTCCGAGATGTGAATGAGGCCTTCAAGGCCGGGCTCAAGCTCAACGAAAGCGCCGAAGTCGGTGAGGCGCGTGACATCGCCGGCGATGCGCTGGCCGGGCACATAGCGCTCGGCGGCGGTTTCCCACGGCTCGGGCTGAAGCTGCTTGAGGCCGAGCGATATTTTGTTGGTCTCGGGATCGATCTTCAGCACGCGAAGAGTCAGCTGCTCGCCGACGGAGAGCACGTCTTCAGGTTTGGCCACGCGGGCGCGCGAAATGTCGGAGATGTGGAGAAGACCGTCGAGCCCTGGCTCGATTTCGACGAAGGCGCCATAAGGCATGATGGTGCGAACGGTTCCCTGGACCGTGTCACCGGGTTTGAGCGCGGCGCGGCGGCCGGCAAGTTCGCCACGAGCCTCCTCTTCGAGAACGACGCGGCGGTCGACGACCACATCTTCATCGGCGACGTCGAGCTTGGTGATGCGGCAAGTGATCTCCTGGCCGACCAGCGCTTCGAGCTCGGCAGCGTCGCGCGTGCCGCTGCGGCTGGCCGGCATGAAGGCGCGGACACCGACATCGACGCTGAGGCCGCCCTTGATAACGGCGGTGACGGTTCCGGCGACAGCGGTTTTGCTGGCGAATGCAGCTTCGAGGGCGGACCAGTCGCGCGGCTGCGCGACGCGGTGGCGCGAAAGTTGGTAGTAGCCTTCTTCATTGCGGCCAGTGATGGATACAGGAAAGGCGTCGCCCGCTTTGACGCCTTCAGCGTTGTCGGCAAAGGCCGAGCGCGGCAGAACGCCTTCCATCTTGTAGCCCACGTCGAGGACAACCTGATCGGCGGTGAGCGAGACGACGGTGCCTTCTAGCTGTTTGGCTTCTGCGCGATGGGTGTGCGAGCGCTCGAATGCCTGCAACGCATCGGCAAACGAGGACTGACCGTCCAGGTCTTGGTCTTCTACAAATGAGGCAGATGTGGATTCGTCGAACACCGAGGCCTTGTCACTGGCGGGGGCGGGCTCGGCCGGCTCCGGCTCATTTTTTGCTGCGCCTTCGGAGATAGGGGCTTCTTTGGCGACTGTCTGCGGAGTTTTGATAGGCTCCGTCGACTCTTTGGCCTCGGCGGGAGCAGATTCCGGAGCGGCTTCAGGCGTGTCGGGAGTGGATTCGGAGGGCGAGAGAGTTTCGTCGGTCATGGCGTTTACGGATTTATTGTTTCATGACACGGTGCGCCGGGGCGCGCGCTCCCGAAGTGCCGCAGCGCGCGGCAATGTACCCTGAAGACAGACGATGACGCCGGATTCCCCACACAACTCAGATGGTTCCGGGCAGCCGCGGCGCGGGCTGGAGGCGTTTGCTTCGCGCGACTTCAGGCGGTATCAACTGGCGCGCGTGGCCGTGATTCTGGGCGCGGAAGCGCAGTCGGTTGCGGTGGCGTGGCAGGTGTATTCGATCACGCATCGCGCCATCGATCTGGGTTATACCGGCTTGGCGTTGTTTCTGCCGGGGCTGATTTTTCTTCTTCCCGCCGGCCACGTGGCGGACCGGTTTGACCGCAGGCGCGTCATTCTGACCTGCTACACGCTGCAGGTGTTCTGCACCGGCGCTCTGGTCGAGCTCGCGCGCAACAACACGCAAAACATTCTGGCGATTTATGCGGTGCTGTTTGTCATCGGAACAGGACGCGCGTTTTCGTCGCCGGCAAGCTCGGCGCTGATTCCGCACCTTGTGCCGGAAGTGCATTTTGTGAACGCGGTGACGTGGGGCGGCGCGATTTTTCAATTGGCCAACATCACCGGGCCGGCGCTCGGCGGATTGCTGTTCACGCTGCCGCCGGCGGGTTTTATGGCAGGCTGGCGGCTGGAAGGCGCGGGGATTGTGTATGTGTTCGCGCTGGTGACGGTGGTTTGGTTTCTGGCACTGGTGGCTTCCTTGCGCGTGCGGCCGGGACGCATGGAGCACCGCGAACTTTCAATGAAGGTGTTGTTCGCGGGCTTCAAATATGTGTGGCGCGCGCGGATTCTGCTGGGATCGTTCTCGCTGGATTTGTTTGTGGTGCTGCTGGGCGGCGCGGTGGCGCTGATGCCGATTTTCGCGCACGAGATTCTGCACCAGGGTCCGCGCGGGCTGGGCATGCTGCGCGCTGCGCCAGCCGCCGGCGCGGTAACGATGTCGCTGATCATGGCGCGGTTTCCGCTGCACAGGCGCGCGGGGCGGTGGCTGTTTGTGTGTGTAGCGATCTTCGGCGTGGCGACGGTGGTGTTCGGGCTGTCGCACACGCTGTGGCTTTCGCTCGGGTCGCTGGCCATTGCGGGCGCTGCAGACACGATCAGCGTGATCATTCGCGGATCACTTTTACAACTTGCCACGCCGCCGGCGATGCGCGGGCGGGTGAGCGCGGTGAATTCGCTGTTTATCGGCGCGTCGAATGAATTGGGCGAGTTTGAGAGCGGGCTGACGGCACAATGGTGGGGCGCTGTGCGCGCGACGGTAATTGGCGGAGTGGGCGCGCTGGCGGTGGCGGGGTTGTGGGCGGGTTTGTTTCCTGATCTGCGGCGCGCCGATGAGCTGACGGCGGAGAGTTTGCGCGAGCATGTACCGGCAGCGCAGGAGATTTTGTCGGGGCTGTGAGGGGGACTACCTAACTCCATCACCTGAAGAGTCGCTTGAAAAAGCCTTGTCGTGGGGGTTCTTGCGGAAACCCTGGAGGTGCGCCAACCGCCAAGCCTAGGCCAGCTCCCCATGCGGCGATCCCGTCCTCCTCGCCATTCTTGAATCGTTTCATCGCGCGTTGCACTGGCCAGCAGCGGGTTCCGTCAGGCAGCAGTAACTCCACGTTGATTTCAGCTTCCGGGTCGTTGTCGTCGCCACCCCACCTACCCCCGAGTTCTCGACGAGCAACTTCTCCTATGTAAGAGCCGAGCGCGAAAATGCGCTGACCCAGACCGCTCGAAAGCAAGCCGCCGGGCTTGGCCGTGCCATCCTGGCTGTGCTCCTCAAAGAAGCGGTCAATCTCCCACAGGCTTCGAGGGGCAAAATCGGCGCGGTAGCCGGAACTGTTTAGTGCGTTTGCGATCCAATCAGCGCTTTTATCGATGTCTTCTTTGATATTGGCCATACATCCGTTGTCATCAATGCCGATCAGTGACACCAGCGAGCATACCGGGTTCGCCCATTGAGCGTTTAGTTCGGGTGGACAGTTGGCTACTCGGAAGTCGCTTCGCGCCAAGCACCGAATTACCACAAGAAACTCATCAGGATTTCTAGTGCGTAATGCATCTTTTTAGAAATGGAAGGTTGTCGGGACCTCCGGCACCTAGTCATGGTATGAGAAGCCGCACTGGAAGATTTCCTGATCTGACGTGGTTAGCGGTTTCGCCCGCGAGGGCGGGTGGCGCGGTTGCGCTCGAAGAGGATGCGCAGGCCGTCGAGCGTGAGCAGGTCGTCGATCTCCTGGATGTAGCGAGAGTCGGGAGCGATCATGCGCGCGAGGCCTCCGCTGGCGACGATGCGCGGCGGCTTGGAAGCATCGTAGCCCGGCGAGGATTCGAGCTCCGCAAGGATGCGCGAAAGGATGCCGTCGACGAGGCCGATGTAGCCGAAATAGAGGCCGCTTTGCAGGTGGCCCACGGTGTTGGTGCCGATAACTTTCGCGGGCCGCTTGATATCAACACGGCTCAAGCGAGCGGCGCGGTTGAAGAGCGCGTCGGCGCTGAGGCCGAGGCCGGGGGCGATGGCGCCGCCGAGATACTCGCCGCGCGCGGAGATCACTTCAAACTTTGTGGCCGTGCCAAAGTCGACGACGATGCACGGGCCGCCATACTTCTCGAAGGCGGCAATGCAATCGCAAATGCGATCGGCGCCGAGCTCGGTGGGGTGATCGATGAGCAGCGTCATGCCGGTCTTGATGCCAGGCTCGACAAAGAGCGGCTCGACCTTGAAGTAGGTTTCGCAAACCTGGCGGAGGGTGGAGTCGACGGGCGGCACGACGGACGCGATGATGATGTCCGTAACCTGGCTGGGGGCCATGCCGTGCATCTCGAAGAGGTTGACGAAGAAAACGCCGTACTCGTCGACGGTTTGCGCGCGGTGCGTGGTGACGCGCCAGTTCGCGGCCAGCGCGGGCTCTGTTCCGTCGAGCTTGTAAAGGCCGAGCGTCGTATTGGTGTTGCCGACATCGAGTGCGAGCAGCATTTTTTCTTTCGCGCTCCCAACTACTGGCATTGGCTATTGGCTGCTTGTCTCCCGCAGCCCGCCGGTTTGCACGGTGACGAGGCCGCCGGCGGTTTGTACTCGCAAAAAGCCATCTTCATCGAGCCCGGCCGTTACGCCCGTGCACGCTTGCGGGCCGTGAACCTCGACGCTGCGGCCGCGAATCCACGTGGACGCCTGTTCGACGCGCGCCGGAATCTGTTTGGCCGCAGCCTCATTAGCGAGCATGGAAGCCTCACGCTCCAAAGATTTTAGCAGGGCAACAAGGAGAGATTGTCGCGAGATGTTTTTGCCGGCTTCAAGGTCGAGCGACGTGGCCGGCGTAGCAAGATCGGCGGGAAACTGGCGCTGATGCACATTAATCCCCACTCCGATCACCACTGCCATTGCATGGAGCGGAGCTTTGGATGGAGGGAGTGCCTCGACGAGAATGCCTCCGCACTTTCGCGGGCCAATGAGGAGATCGTTGGGCCAGCGGAGATCGACGCTCAAACCGGAGACGGAGTGAATGGCATCGGCGGCGGCGAGGCCTGCGGCGAGCGGCAAAAGCGGCAGGCGCGCGGCAGGAACCTCCGGGCGAACAAGAATGCTGACATAGAGGCCATCGCCGGCGGTGGAGATCCAACTGTGATTGCCGCGGCCACGGCCGGCGGTTTGCTCGCCGGCGAGAAAGACGGATCCGTGCGACGCGCCTTCGCGGGCAGCGGCGAGAGCGTCGGCGTTGGTGGATCCGGTGACGCTGGTGAAGTGGAGCTTGCCGGCGAAGATCGTTCCGGCGAGCGAGGCTTGGAGAGCGGGGAGATCGTACATCGGCCGGGTCAGCGCTCTGCCGCGATGGTCATGGAGATGTCGGCGACGCGGGCGGAGTTAGTGAGCGCCCCGACGCTGATGAAGTCGACGCCGGTTTCGGCGTAGGCGCGAATGGTGTCGAGCACGATGCCGCCGGACGCCTCGGTGGGAATCCAGCGATTGGGCTCGGCCTTGGTGATGGCTTTGATTCTCTCGACGGAATGGCGGACTTCAGCGGGCGACATGTGGTCAAAGAGAATGGCTTCGGCGCCGTGAGCGAGAGCCTCTTCAAGCTCCTGCGCGGTGCGGACCTCGACCTGCACGCGTTGGCCGGGCTTGCGTTGCGCAAGGGCGCGGGGAAGCACGCGGGCGATGCCGCCGCCGAGCGCGATGTGATTGTTCTTGATTAGAATTCCGGAGGCAAGATCGATGCGATGATTGGTGCCTCCGCCGCAGAGGACGGCGTACTTCTCTAGGGCGCGCAGGCCGGGCACTGTTTTGCGTGTATCAAGAACGCGCGCATGCGTTCCCTGAATGACGTCGGCAAATTGGCGCGTAAGCGTTGCGATGCCGCTCATGTGTTGGAGAAGATTCAACAGGACGCGCTCGCAACTGAGAAGGACGCGGGCATTATGGCGAATGACCGCAAGCACCTGGCCGGCATGGACGCGGACGCCGTCGAAAATTTCAGGATGGCTGATGACTTCGAATCGGGTTTGCGCTTCGGGGCTGCGGTCGAGACGAGCGTAAATCTCAAACATGCGCGGAATGGCGCCAAGGCCTGCGACGACGAGTTCTTCGCGCGCGATGATGGAGCCGGCGGCGTGGAGATTGGCATCGATGGTGAGATGCGTGGTGGCGTCATGCGGAGCCTGATCCTCAAGCAGGGCCTGCTCTAGCAGCGCGTCGATGCGGTGGCTTTTCCAGTCCATGTGTTTTCCTTCGGAAAACAGCTATTAGCTCTTAGCTTTTAGCTCGTTTGTGCGAAGTTTACAGCGTCAACTTTTTTCGGCGGCGACCCCGGTCGCTTCGGCAGAGACGAACTCGATTTGGCGGACTTCGATTCCGGTTCCGTCGAGTTGCGGCTCTTCCACGGCGAGCAATTCGTTGGCGCGGACCGCCAGTCGAATATCTTCGCACGCTGCCTTAAGGAGGGTAAAGACCTCAGATTTCGCGGCCAGCGTGGCGGTCTTGATTTCGCGCGCGGAGGAGACGCCGGCGCCTGCCCGGCTCTTATTAATCGCGTAGAGTGCCTCCACGGCAACATCGAAGACGCCTTCGCCGACAGCGTCGTTGAGGTCGGGGAAGTCGGAATCGGAGGGCCACGCGGCGGCGTGAATGCTGGCGCTCCCGGTTTCAGCGGCGCAGGACCATGACCAGACTTCGTCGGTGATGTAGGGCAGGAACGGCGCGAAGAGGCGCAGGAAGACGCTGAGCGCGATGCGAAGCGTGGCGAGCGCGGAGCCCTGTGCCTCGGGGCCGTAGACGCCGAGCGTCCGGGCACGGCTCATTTCGATGTAGGAATCGGTGAATGCTGTCCAGAAGAAGCGCTCGGTCTCGGCCAGCGCCTGTTGGTGTTCGTAGTTTTCAAAGTGGCGCGTGGCATTGCGCACAAGCTGGCGAAGCTTGACGAGGAAGACGCGATCCATGGGGTAGGTGATGGGGCCGGGAGCGCCTTCTTTTCCCAGGACAAATTTGGAAGCGTTGAAGAGCTTCGTGACGAGCCTCTTGCCGACCTTAAGAACGTTCACGTCGAAGGCGGTGTCAGCGCCAAGCTGTGCGCCGGCGGCCCAATATCTGACTGCATCCGAACCGTACTCGTCGAGCAGGTGCATGGGCGTGATGACGTTGCCCTTGCTCTTGGACATTTTCTTGCGATCGGGGTCGAGAATCCAGCCGGAGATGGCGACGTTCTTCCATGGAATCTGGCCTTCGTGGAGCAAGGCCTTGGCGACGGTGTAGAACGCCCAGGTGCGAATGATCTCGTGGCTCTGCGGACGCAGGTCCATCGGGAAAAGCGACTGGAAGCGATCGGGGTCTTCGCCCCAGCCGCTCGCAATCATGGGCGTGAGCGAGGAAGTGAACCAGGTGTCGAAGACGTCGGATTCGGCGATGAAGCCGCCCGGCTTGCCACGCAGAGCTTCAGTAAAGTTCGGCGGCGTTGCGTCAGCCGGATCGAGCGGTAGGCGAGATTCGTCGGCGACGATCGGATGGTCGTAATCGATTTCGCCGGCCGCGTTGATGGGATACCAGACCGGAAACGGCACGCCGAAGTAGCGCTGGCGCGAGATGGCCCAATCGAAGGCGAGATTCTCGGTCCAGATGCGATAGCGGTGGCGCATGAACTCCGGATGCCACTGGATGCGGTCGCCCGCGTCGATCAGCATGGGCTTTTTGTTGAGCAGGCGAACGAAGAACTGACGCGTGGTGATGAACTCGAGCGGCTGATCGCCCTTCTCGAAGAATTTAACCGGATGCTCGAGGGGCGCGGGCTCACGTTCGAGCGGCGGCTCGCCGTGCAGAACCGGCTCGTCGGGTTGGCGGAGCTGTTCGACGATGATGCGCCGCGCCTGCTTCACGTTGCGGCCGGAAACCTCAGCGTAGAGAGTGTTGGCGCGCGCGGGATCGATGGAGGGCCAATTGCCGTCACCGAATTCGATCGCGAGCAGGCGGCCGTTGCGGCCGAGGATCTGGCGATTGGCGAGATTCTGTTCGCGCCACCAGCGGACGTCGGTGGCGTCGCCGAAGGTGCAGACCATCAGGATGCCGGTGCCTTTTTCAGGATCGGCGAGCTCGGAGGGAAAGATGGGCACAGGAACGCCGAAAAGCGGCGTTAGGGCGCGCTTGCCAAAGAGATGCTTGTAGCGCGCGTCGTCGGGGTGCGCGGTGACGCCCACGCAGGCGGGCAGCAGCTCGGGCCGCGTTGTCGCGATGGTGAAGATTTCCGGGCTGCCTTCGACGCCAAAGCGGACGTGATGGAAAGCCCCAGCGACGTTGCGGTCTTCGACTTCGGCCTGGGCAACGGCAGTTTGGAAGTCGACGTCCCACATGGTCGGCGCTTCAACACTATAGATGTGACCCTTGCGCCAGAGATCGAGAAAACTGCGTTGGGCTGCGCGCTGGCAACGCGGATCGATGGTGGAGTATTCCTGCTTCCAATCGACGGAGAGGCCGAGACGGCCCCAGAGATCCTTGAATGATTTTTCGTCTTCCTGCGTGAGGCGCAGGCAGAGCTCAATGAAGTTGCTGCGGGAGATCTCGCGCGGCGGCGATTTGGGATCGATCTTCTCCTGGGGCGTGAGTTCGAGGTTCGGTTCGTATTTCAGGCTAGGGTTGCAGCGCACATGGAAATAGTTCTGGACGCGGCGTTCGGTGGGCAGGCCATTGTCGTCCCACCCCATGGGGTAAAAGACGCTTTTGCCGCACATGCGATGGAAGCGCGCCACGAGATCGGTCTGCGTGTAAGAGAAGACGTGGCCCACGTGCAGCGAACCGGAGACGGTGGGCGGAGGAGTATCGATGGCGAAACGGGGCTGGCCGGGGCCGGCGGCCGCGTAGCGATAGACGCCCAGCTCGCTCCAGCGTGCTTGCCAGGCGATCTCTGCGGCCTGGGTATCAAAGTGTTTGGGCAGGGCCTCGATGTTCATGGGTTTGGCTCGGCAGGGCGGGCTCGTTGGCCTGCTGGGGGTTCAAACGGATGCATTCTTCTAGCGTAAAGCACGCGGGGCGTATCGTTGCCGCATGTCAGGGTTCGACACTGCAAACCAGACCGTTTCCCCGAGTCAGAACCCAGGGCACAGAGGCCCATTGACGGCCGTGGCGAAGGTATCCAAAGCGAGTGACCTGCACGCTGAAGGATTGCATCCCATCCTTCGCCATCCAGTGACACCATGCAAATTGGTCACCCTCAATGACCATCGACTTCTCGCAGTCGACTGGCAGAAACTCCCTCGATAATGTGATTCCCCAGATCGCCGCGGCTTCGTTGAGCGCTTTCAGAGAAGCACCCGCAGTCGGCCCGACTCGCCAACTTTCTTCGCCTGTCGCAACTCGGCGAGCGACCACTTCGACGTCATCTTTCTTTGAACGGAATTCCGACCAGAGGTTTCGACAGTTGACGACTGCCGACATCGGCAATGGCGACACCGTCGATTTGCAGGTTTCGCGTGTGATCGAACCGCCGGTTGCTTTGCTCTCGGTTTTGTCAGGGTCGTCCAGCTCGATTGTCACTGTATATGCTTTCAACTTGTCGTTGGATTCCCACGATTCGTTTGAAGTTTTCCCTGCTATTTCTCCAACATTGAGTGTCCCGTCTTGCAACTTGAGCGGATCATTCCAGAGCTTGGCGGCCGCGGCGATTTCTTCGAACCTCAGGTCCTGGCACTGCCTGAACGACACGCCCGGGCACGGCTTGTCGAGTGCGTTCAGGCGCTGGGCTTCAACGGCGTCCAGAGTTTTGGTTTCGGACTCGCACTTAAATGTGCCTCCCATGGGAATGGGAGTTCTTTCAGCCTGGACATCGCTCACCTGTTCAATCGCCAGCAGATGGCAACATCCAAGATGGCCGTAACCCGCAAACGGCTGAACGGGTGTTTGCGCTGCGAAGAACACGCCCTTGATTGTCGCGGTTACGCGGTAGAGGTAGCAGTCGTAGCAGGGGCGGTCACCAATGGGGCCGGTCCGCAGAGCGCCCAGCCGTTTTCGGAACAGCTTTAGAGCCTCATCATGAACCAGAGGAATCGGAATGCCGTTCACGCGCATTACGGATCCGGGCTTACGGGATTGATCGTTAACCGTAGACATCGTGGGTGTCGGTTCGTCTCCGCCATACATGAGCCAGACACCTGGGTATTTGTCTTCGCAGCCGGGCTGAGCAAGCGAGAAATCTTCGAAGGCGAGGTTCACGCGCGCACGCACCTCAACAAGTTTTCCTGAATATGTGTGGGGTGCATTGACGAGGTCACACGGCGTCACCGTGATTGGCGCCTGTGCCAAAGACAACGACGAAAAGGCGAGAAAAGAAAACAAGGCAGATATGAACCTGGCAGCCATAGAATGCCTCGCTCGATTCATAGGACGCAACGCACGATCATACGCCAATTCCATGCGTGACAGTGGGCTCGTTCCGCGAGACAAAAGGGGCCGGACTTTTCGCTTGTCCGCCATTACAGCCGATCAAGATTTATTACAGCCGTTGCAAGTTCATTACAGCCCTTGCGGGTCGAGCTCTCCCACCAGCATCATGCCGCATTCTCGCAAGCCTGCTTTCGCGAGCGTGGCACGAGAGGCCTTGTTCTCCACGCCGGTACGCGCCGCCGGAACATGGCCCGCCAGGTAGCACTCGCGTTTCAACTCCTGGACCAGAAAACTGCCGATGCCCCTGCGCCGGAACTCCGCATGCACTTCCATGTAAAGGTCCGCAAACGGCGGATTGTAGTACGTCAAAAAGCCGCCGGTCGCCACCACCTCTCCGTTGAGTTCGATCACGTGCGAGCCCACTGGTTCGGCGGTGTGCGAAAAAATCCGGTCGTTCTCGTGCCGCACGCGCGCCACGGCTCCGCGAACGGCTAAATCAGTCACGTGATCGTCCGCGAACAGAACAACATCGGCATGGATGCCGTGCGCGAAATCTTCAATCAAAGACGGGAACACCGGGGTGTTGCTCTGGCAATCAATGAATTTGGGGCGCGCGGCCAATAGCAGCCCTCGGAAGATTTCTTTCGAATCTTCTCTGAAGTTGGGCATCACGAAAAACTCGAACACCGTGTCTCGATCGGGAATTTCGCGGCCTTTGATAGAGCCGTACCCGGCGGTGCGACCATCGAGCGAAATCAGGTAGGAATCGGACCAACCGCGCTCGTGGACGGCGTTGTAGCGGATTTGGCAGTTTGCCTCCTTGAGAAAAAGCGCCCGCAGAGGCAGGATTGCTTCCAGACCGACCTTTTCGACATGCAGCGTCATGGCAGCAGAATTCGATTGTAGGGCACGCATGAGAAGGGCCGCCCTTGAGGCGGCCCCGAGGAATTCAGCCGATTGGATTTCTGCCCAGCTCAGAATGGATTCAGCTTGTCGAGCCCCTTCTTCTTTTTCTTCTTGCTGGAGGACTCATCGCTCAAATCAGCCTTGGGCTTTTTGGTCTTGCCGTTCGACTTGGTTTCGGTGGTTGGCTGCGCGGGATTCTCGCCGGGCTTGATGTCGTTCACCTGCAGAGGCGCTTCCGCGGGCTTTTCAGCCGCCGGCAGCACATTGTTCGTGGGGCCCACGGGCTTTACCAGCGCGTTAGGATCGGCTGCGACGGTGTTGCTGGGAGCCGCACCGCCATTGGGTGCATTGACCACTTCTACGCCGACGCCGGTGCCCTCACCGGGCGCCTGCATCTGCAGCGGCGCGTTAGAGGGCTGGTCGCTGCGCGGCGGCTCGTTGGGACCGGTCGGCGTTACAGCCGGCGCAGGAGCTGCGGGCTTGCCCTGATTCAGGGCATCGGTGAACACGGCCTTGTTCTGGGCCGTGACGTCGGGAGCCAGCGTGCGCTTGGGATCGTCAAGTGTGGGCTCGCCAACGTGCACAGCCTCAACCACGGTGGGCCCATGCTTGATGATGCCGAGCAGGCTGTCAGTAAAGTGCAATGGCTGGCGGCTGCGTTCTTCGGCGTCGCTTTCGGCAATGGCTGCTTGCGTAGGCTCGGGAACCGGGCGATTCATAGCCACCAAGCGGTCACGCGCGTCTTCAACGTGGGGCGCCATGGGATAGCGCGTGATGACTTTTGCATAAGCGGCCGCCGCTTTGTCTTCATATGCGGACCGCATGCGCTCTTTTACGGCGCCGTTCAAGCCCTGAGCCATTTCAATGGCACGCGCTTCGCCGGCGTAAGCATCGCCGATATCGATGAGCACCTGATCGCTCTTCGAATAGAGAGGGTATGAATCCGCGACTGTGTCCAAGCGGGCAATGGCGGCAATATAGTCATCGCGGCTCTCGTAATAGCTGCCAATCTGGAACTCGCGCTCGGCCAGAACCTCCTGCACGTCGCGCAACCGCTGCTTGGCGCGCGGAATCAAGCTCGAGTCGGGAAACATGTTGATCATCTCCCGGTATTCGCGCTCTGCCTGTTGCGCGTTGGTGAAGTCGCGGTCGGGCTTTTCCATCTGCTCGTAGTAGATGTCAGCAACCTTCATCTTGGCTTCGGCGGCTTCGGGCACATTGGGAAAGAAGGTGATGAAGTCCTCGTATTCGGCTTCGGCCTGCGTGAGGGCGGCCGAGCCACCTTCTTTGAACCAGGTGTCGCCGACCGACAGCTTGGCGCGCATGCGGTATTCCGATTCGGGATAGGTGTTGAGCAGGGTCTGCAGGTCGAGGCGGGCTACGTCGTAGCGGCCTTTCTTCATGGCCACCATGGCCTTGTCGTAGAGTTCCTTGTCGGGCTGCCTGGATTGGACCCCGGCCAGTGGGTTGGCGTTCAGGTCATAGGCCTTCTTGCTCTTCTTCGCCCTGGACCGCGGATGATGGACGTCGTCCTGGTTCTGGGTTGAAGTCTGGTTCTGCGCTTTGGCTAAAACGCCAACGGAAAATAAAGCCAGAATGGCAAGGGTTAAAAATCTCGGAGACAACCGCTTCATACCACCTCATTGAAAGGAAGACCCGGGGGTGGGCCATCCGCTGCTTGCGAACTCGTTTTAGTGAATTTTACTCTTTCCCGCGGCCACTTTGCTGACGATGATCCGATCTTCAAACTCGCGGGCCGCGGCGAGCAAGGCGCGCGCATCGCGCTCCGGCTCTCCGGCACCGAAGACCGCGTTGCCGGCCACGAGCAACTCCGCTCCGGCTTGGACGATGGCGGCGACAGTGTCGTGAGCTACGCCGCCGTCGACTTCGATTTTGAAGTCGAGATCGAGATCGTTGCGGATCTCGACGAGGCGACGGATCTTGTTCAGGGCGAAAGGGATAAACTCCTGCCCGCCGAATCCGGGATTCACGCTCATGACCAGCACGTGGTGCACCATGGGAAGAATATCGATGAGCAGATCAACGCGCGTGGCCGGGTTGATGACGACACCTGGCTTCATGCCGTGATGAAGGATCAGCTCGAGCGAGCGGTGCAGGTGGGTGCAGGCTTCATAGTGGACGCTGCACCAGTTCGCGCCGGCATCGGCAAAGGCCGGGATGAACTCGTTGGGATTCTCGATCATCAGGTGGCAATCGAGCGGCAGGCGCGTGAACTTGCGCAGGCTGGCCACCACAGGAGGACCAATGGTGATGTTGGGGACGAAGTGGCCATCCATGATGTCGACGTGGATGGTGGTGCCTCCACCGCGCTCGGCCGCAGCCACCTGGTCGGCCAGGTGGGCGAAGTCGGCGGAGAGGATCGAGGGTAAAAGTTCAACCATGGTGAGATCGGCAGCAGATCGGCCACGAAATCTGCGCGCAACTCCTTGCGGGGACAGTGTATCAGGGGCTAATGCTTGCGGGTTATTTCTGCCGTGGCCTCGGAATACGTGATAGCAACGAAGCGAATGGGAGCTTTCCCGTTGTTAAGTAAAGTGTCGGCTTCAGTACCTCAGAGATGTCCGATGCGTCACTGGGCCTGGGAATTGGTTTTTCGTCTTTAGTACCGAAAAACTCTGAGGACTCTCGGTGCAAAACGCCGCCGTTAATTGAGCCTCGTAATCGGTACCCCCAGCCCCACGCTGTCCGAACCTCAAAACCGATATGCTCAAGCTTTCCCGATCGAGCAAAACAATACCGCGTATCGATTACGAAGTCCTCCGTTGCCTCGACAATATCGGCCGACGCTGCGCCTTTTTCGTCTTTCCAGAATTGAGCCGACTGCCCGGCATCTGAGTCATCGCCAGGAATATCTTCAGTATTTTGGAACTCCCGCCAGCGGTTCGAATCGCCGGGATCCGCGAACACTCGAGCATCTTTAGGGATCATCGCGCTCACGTCACAGACAGGCGCTGCAACCAAAGTCGGGGCGGAGAATACCGCGCAAAAGGCAACAACAACGAATAGCCGCTCAGAGTTCATCATGGAGATGCGCTCCATCGCAACCACTTATGCGGGTGCAGGCGCCGCGGCCAGGTGCAAGGTGAGCACCGTGATGTCGTCCTGCTGGCCGAACTCGACGGCTGCATTGGCGATCTGATCGGCGGCGCGCGAGCTCATCTGACGCGTGCGCTCGAAGCCGAAGAGCTCGCCCACGGCGTTGCGGGCTTCCACAACTCCGTCAGACAGGAATGTAAGCGAATCGCCCGGTGCCAGTTGCAAAGACGACTCAGTGTATTCGGGTGCTGCTTCAACGCCGAGCGGAAGGCCGGAGGGAAGATCGATCTCGCGGCCGTTGCGATAGGGCGGAAGCTGGCCGGCGTTCGCGATCAAGAGCTTTCCATCGGGAAGCAGATCGGCGCATAGGCAGGTGGTGAATCCACCGATGCCGCTGTTGCGCAACGCTGCGTTCAGCTCCTTCAGAACGAGGGGCGGACGCAGGTGGTCGCAGCGATCGGCGGCGCCGAGCAGCAGTGCGGACGTGAGAGCGGCGGCCACGCCTTTGCCGCTGACGTCTCCGAGCAGCACGCGCTGCGCACCACTGGGCAACGCGCGGCAAAGGTAAAAGTCGCCGCCAACTTCGTGCGCGGGCAGGAAGGCCGAGCTGACGGTGATGCCGGGCGCGACCTGCATCTTGTCCGGGACCAGCAAGTGCTGCACTTGGCGGGCCGCAGTCAGCTCGCCGCGCATTTCGGCGCGCTCGTCGGCCGCGATCCGTTGCTGATAGAAGATGTGGCCGAAGAGGGCGACAATCACACAAACAATTGCGAGTGACATCAAGTCTTGCACCGCGCCTCGCCAGGTTTCGCGGTTGAAGATCACTTGCTGGAGCTGGAACCACCCCTCAATGATCGCCCAGACGGCGCAGAGCCCAGCGACGACGCGCATGCGCCCTCGCAAATCCGTCCAGGGCCAGAACGCAACGAACGGCGCCGTGCAGGCAAACGTCCAGATGCACCAGATGGGCTTGAAGCAAGTGACCTGGACAAAGAGCGAAAGCGGAAGTGCAGCTCGAACTGGGAGTAGAACCGGTAATACCGACCCAACAAAGATGAATACCCATGCGGCAAAAACCACCCAGTAAACGGCGGGAACCCGCCGCTGGCCCAGGGCAAAGTTCACGCGAACCAGTGCCCATGACTCAAACATCGAAACCCCGAAGAGCGTGGCCTGCAGGTAGCTGGGGTAGTTGTCAAAAAAATAAGAACCCATCATGCTCAGGCGCGTGATGCCCACGGCCGCGCAGTAGAGTCCCAACCAGAACGCAGCTTTTTGCGAACGATCGAAGAAGAAGAGTCCCAGCAGAAAAAGTCCCGCGCCGCCGATGACAAGATAACCAGAATACGCAGGCACCAGGTCCCTGATGTTTTCGCCGCGTTGAGCCTCGATGAGCTGCTCAGTGAATGGGACGTCGGTGACATAGACATATACCGGACGGCCAGGCGTATCGCCGGGCGGAAGCGGATACTGAGCTGTGCGCACATCGATGGTGTGTATAGAACCTTTGGCGACGGCGGAGATTGGGAAGAGCGGGTACTTCTCCAGTTTCTTCACCGGCTGGCGATCAAAATACACCTCTTTGCTCCCAGCGGTATTGGAACCGATCACGAGCGCAGGATTCTGGATTCCGGCCATGTCGATGGACCCGCGGCAGCGCACCCAAACCACGGTTGCGTCGCCTGTCATGTGGTATTCGCTGTAGGGCCGGGCGTCGCTCGGGTCGGCATCGGCAGGGGTCCAGCCGGCCTTGTCACCAAGCCAGTAGATGCACTGGCTATCAGGAACTCTGACAATGGGTCCGCTGAGTCCGTTCTGCCCGTATAGAGCGCCAGGCAATGCCAGGAGCAGAATCGTTAGCAACTTTCGCACAGAATTCTCCGCTTGATGATTCCGGCATGGACCCGGAAAACGCTGGAACGAATGATAGCCCGTGGGATGCTGGCCGCGCCACGCGGCGCGCGCAGGACGCGAATTGGCGGAGGGAGTGCGAAAGCGCTAACTGGGCTCGTGCGATTCAGGCGTTTTGGTGAAGGCGGCCGCGTGAGCTGCAGCGGATTTTGCAGCTACGCGACCGATGCTTCGCAAGATCGATTTCAGCGGCCAGTGGTCTTCTGCGTCGGGGAAACAGATTTCCCCGGAGCGCTTGGCTTCAGGCCGGTAGTACCAGCGCTTGAGCAGCGCGAGATGTGCCTGGCGGACGGTTGACGAGGGCGGCGCAGCCGAAGCAGAAAGCTCTCCGAGCACACCTTCAATCCGCGACTCGAGCATGTTCCGCACGGCCTTGTTGCTCCCTTGCTCCCTCAGTCCCTGTCTTTCCGCTCCCTCGCTCCCTTGTTCTCCTGCTCCCTGCTCTTCCGGCACTGCTTCAATCGCCAGCGGCTGCGCGAACAGCGAGGTCGAGCCCGACTGTTCGTTCTGAATTCTCATCCCGACGGTCGAGAACCCAGCAGGGCCTCGCAAGCGGCCACCTTCGTAAAGGAATACGGCCACCTCGCCGGGATCGGTTGACGCCTGCAAGACGACAGCGCGAAGACGGCTCAACGGGCGAACAATCTCAGCGGCCATCGCGCGCACCGCCTCAACGTTCTGCACCTGCGCATGAAATCCGGCGGCAGCCTCAAATTCAAGGTTTGCCGACGCGCGATCGCGCTCGGCGCGCAGAGTTGCAAGCATGCTTTCGCCCCGCGTTGCCAGAAACCGCTGCACGGCCGACGACTCTTCCGCGTAGCGCTCGTCGGTACAGCCCTTGAAGCATGGCGCAAGACACATCTTCATCTCGGAATAGACGCAACCGGGATAGCTCGGGTCGGGAGCGAGCTCGAATGTGCAGCGGCGCAGCAGAAACAGCTTCAGCATCTCGTCTGAGAATCGTTCGGCGGCCGCGCGCGAAGGAAACGGCCCGTAGGCCCAATCGGATTCGCGCAGGCTGGGCCGATTCGTGACCGTGATGCGCGGATAGGGATTGCTGCCGAGATAACGGATGAATGCCGGAGGGCGCAGGTGCATGCGTTCCACTGCCTTCGCGCCGAAGAACTCCTCAAAAAGTGAAAACTGCGCGAGCAGCGATTCAAATTCGGAGCCGGTGAGCTTCCATTCGATGCGGCGAACCAGGCCGGCAAGCTGCAGGCGGCGCGGATGCTTTTCTGAAGGCTCGAGGAGGCGGGCCAACCTGGAGCGAAGATTTGGCGTGCGGCCAATGTAAGGCTCGCCGCGGGCATCCGCTCCATACAGCGCGAAGACTGCAGCCGACTGCGGCGTCTGAGCCAGCGCGGCCTTCGCGTCTGAGGGTTCAAAGGGGATCGACGCCCAGCCGCCTGACGCGAATTTATTCGCTCCCTTTTCTCCGGGTTGGGATTCGCTCGGCACGAACCGCGGTTACCTCGTGGCGCCCGTCACAAGCACACGTGTTCACTGAGATTCTACGGCGGCATACGCGCCCAAACGGCAAACCAGGATCAACTTTCCCGAGCGCCCATCCGTCCAACAGGGTTGATACCGCAGTAGGCGGAGGTGGTATCGTGAGCCGCATTGCATTTATCTTGGTTTCTTTGCTTGGTTCAACATTAAGTGCCGCGGCAGTTCAAAGTCCTGGCTTGGCGGCAACAACTCCCGCAGGTCAGAATTCTCCCGCGCTTCCGCAGCCCTCCCTTGCAAGCCCTCAAGCGTCCGTCATCGTTCCCGCAGGAACCCCTGTGGAACTGGTTGTGACGCGCCCTGAATGGGCGCAGTCCGCCAAGGTTGGCGATACGCTGTACGCGCAGACCTCGTTTCCTGTGGTCGCCAACAGCAGAATGGCAGTTCCCGCCGGCACCTACGTTGAAGGAACGATCGAAAGCATCACGAAGCCGACACGCAAGCTTAATCACGCCGAGATCGATGTCCTGTTTACGAAAATCATTTTTGCCAGCGGCTATACAGTCGAGTTGCCGGGAAGCGCAAGCGCGTCGCCGGAGCCGCAGCAGCCGCCGCGGGCGGGCGAGACTTTCATAGCGATCACGGTTCAGGCGACAACGGCAAACGATTTGCTGCTCGACAATGGCGATGAAGTGGAGATGACGCTTGGCGCGCCGCTGGTGCTGGATGGAAAGCAAGTTGCGCAATCGATTCCGCTGTCGCGCATGCCGGCGCCGGGACAACTGCAGTCGGCCACTCTTTGCCGCGATGTCGCCGGCAGTCCGGGCACGCCGGGAACACCCGATACAGTGATCCCGGGATCACCGGGTACGCCAGACACCACGATTCCCGGAGGACCGGGAATGCCCGACATCGTAATCCCGGGAACCCCGGCAACGCCGGATACCGTGATCCCCGGGACCCCCGGCACGGCGGGCGATGCCGGCTATACTTGCCCAGCCAAACCCCTCGTGATTTCCTGTGCGCCAGTCTCTACGAAACAATCCAGTCAAAATCCTCAACCCGTGGCGTCACGCTAAGACCGCGGCATTTTTCCGATTGAATTGTTTCCTTGAAGGAGTTCGATCTTATGCTCGCAGAATCCGTGACCGCAGTTATGATTGCTTCACTCGCACTCGGCCAGACGCCGATCTCCGCAACACCAATGCCCACACCCGCGGCGCAAAGCGCTCCGGCACAGAGCGCGCCCACTTCAGGACAAGTTTCTCCAGCTCCGGGTGGCCAGGCATTGCCGGCGCCCACGGGGCAAACAATTACGGTTCCGGCAGGAACGGCGATTCAGCTGACGCTGATGAGCGCGGTGAAGAGCAAATCGACCAAAGCTGGAGACTCGGTGCGGGCGGAAGTTGCTTTTCCTGTGACCATCGGGACGCAACTTGCGATTCCTGCCGGAACCTTTGTCGACGGCACCGTGGTCCGCGTCACGCCGCATCCAGGTGGCGGCCAGCCGCCATCGTTCCTTGCGCACTTCACGCGCCTGGTGTTCTCAAACGGGTACTCCATTGCGCTGAATGGCGAGAACACGCAGGCCCTGCTTTTGCCGCCTAATGACAGCTTGTCGGCGAACGAGGTGGCTGAGCTTGTGCCGCCGAGGCTGCCGGGGATGCACTTGGCGATGGGTGAGGGGCAGGTCGGATTGCCCCCCACTCAAGCGCCACCACCGCCGCACGTCGGTCCGCCGATGGGCCTCATTATTGGAATCTCGCTCGGAGGAACGGCGGCTTTGGTGATTTTGGCCGTGGCTGGAGCCCATCACCACGCGAACAGCACCGATTTCATGCTCTATGCTGCGGGCTGGCAGTTCCAGATGGTGCTCGACAGCCCTGTCACGCTGGATGCGGCGCAGGTTTTGGCCGCGGCGGCAACGCCGAGCACAAATTAGGGCAGACAGCCGACCGGTAATACATCCTCCTCCGGCTGCCGGCAGTGGGCGTTCCGCGCAGCCGCTCCGCTTTTCTCTGCCCCACGAAAGCTGCTATGCTGCGGGGTCTGCAGCAAATCGAATTATGGCGAGGAGAACGGCAATGTGGTTCCTGGGCATGGATGTGGGAACGGGCGGAACGCGCGCGGTTGTGGTGGACGAAAAGGGCAAGCTGGTGGGAGCTGCTTCGGCCGAGCATGCGCCATTTCGCGCTGAGCATCCGGGATGGGCCGAGCAGGATCCGGACGACTGGTGGCGCGCAGCCCAGGATGCGATTCGGGGCGCGCTGGCAACAACCGTGGAGCCCCGCGAGCCGATTGCAGCCATTGCGCTGACCGGACAAATGCATGGCGCTGTGATGCTCGATGAAAACGGAGCCGTGCTGCGGCCGGCGCTCATCTGGTGCGACACGCGCACGCAACCTGAGTGCGATTGGCTGACCGAAAAGATCGGCTACGAGCGCCTGATCGAGCTTACCTGCAATCCCGCGCTGCCCAACTTTACGCTGACCAAGCTGCTGTGGGTGAAAACACATCAGCCGGAGATCTTCGCAAAGATTCGCCACGTGATGTGCCCCAAGGATTATGTTCGCTACCGGCTGACCGGTGAATATGCGATCGACGTGCAGGAGGCTAGTGGAACGCTGCTGCTGGACGTCACGCACCGGCAGTGGTCACGCGAAGTGGCCGATGCGGCAGGTATTCCCATGAGCTGGCTGCCGAAGGTGTACGAATCGCCGGAGATTTGCGCGCGGATCAGCGAGAAGGCCGCGGGGCTCACGGGATTGAAGGCCGGCACACCGGTGGCCGCGGGCGCCGGCGACCAGGGCGCGGGAGCCGTAGGCATGGGCATTCTGCAGCCGGGCAGCGTTTCGGCCACCATCGGAACTTCAGGCGTGGTCTTCGCCGCGACCGCAGAGCCGACCAAAGATCCCAAAGGCCGTATTCACACCTTCTGCCATGCCGTGCCCGGCCGCTGGCATGTGATGGGAGTGACGCAGAGCGCCGGACTCAGCTTGAACTGGCTGCGCGGAGCTTTCTTTGCCGGCCAGAGCTACGATGCGCTGAGCGACGGCGCGGAGAAAATTGCGCCGTGCTGCGATGGATTGGAGTGGGCGCCTTACTTGCTTGGCGAGCGCACGCCGCATCTCGATCCCGAGGTGCGCGCGGCGTTTGCGGGCATCGGCGTGCAGCACACCGGGGCGCACTTTGTGCGCGCAGTGCAGGAAGGCGTTGCCTACTCGCTGCAAGATACGTTCACTCTGTTTCGTGAGTTGGGAATCCCGGTCACCGGCATTCGCCTGGGCGGCGGCGGTGCACGCGGAAAGCTATGGCGAAAAATTCAGGCAGCCGTCTACGCGCATGCGGTTGAGATTCTGGTAGCCGAAGAGGGTGGCGCATTTGGCTGCGCATTGATGGCCGGCGTTGGGGCAACGCATTGGAAGAATCTCGATGAGGCTTGCGCGCAAGCTATTCAAGTGGCCGAGCGGATCGAGCCTGATCCTTCCGACGTGGCTGCGTACAAAGCCGGCTACGCGCGCTGGAGAAAGTTGTATCCGGCGCTGCGCGGGCTGAGAAACTAGGCGCTGACAGCTTCAGCGCTCGTGAGTGCGAGGTCCGCGAAAACGAATCCATCGCGCGTCACGATTTCTCCGGTCTCAAGCGGAAGTGGCGCGCGAAACATGGGCCCTGCATAGGCGCAGGTGTGGAACTCGCCCCGTTCGGCGCAGGGATCGGCATCAGGCGGCAGGTCGCGCAACAAACCTTCATCGAATTCGCGGCCGGAAAAGCTGGCTGGCAGTTTCTGCGTATCGATGCATGAAATACGCGCACGCAGGCCGCCGGCAATCATCGAGCGCGCGAGCTCATCGGTAGGAATCTTCCAGAGCGGGAAGAGTGGCTCAAGGCCGGTTGGTGCGAGCTGTTTGATGCGATAATCCCTGACGTCCTCAAGAAACAAATCTCCAAAAGCCACAGCATCGATCTTCTCAGCGACGGCGCGGGCGCAGACCTCGGCCATGCGCTGTTCGTAGATCTCATTCGAGCAGGGCCAGGGTAGCGGGACCGTCCAGAGCGGAAGCCCGGCAGCCTCGGCCTGCGCTTCAAGCACCGTGCGGCGCACGCCGTGCATAGCCACGCGATCGAATTCCGCATTGAGCGTGGTGAGCAGGCCGCAGAGTTCGATCGCCGGGTCGCGGCGTAACACATGCAGGGCCCATGCGCTGTCTTTGCCGCTGCTCCAGGAGAGAAGGACGCGCTTCCCAATTCGTTTCATGGGTCGATGATAGCCGCCGGATTTCCTCCGTGGCCGCTTCCGCATCCTACTGGTTGGGCCGGGGTTTCGAATGCACCAATGCATTCCGGGTGCCCGATGCAGGGGGTGGGCCATGCGCCGCGTATGGCGCGAACTTGGAGTTTTGGGATTTGCAGCAATCGTGTTGGTGCCCGCTCTGCGCGGCCAGCAGGCGAAACAGATTGTGCAGCAGGCTGTGAAGACTGAGCTTGCGGCCGATGAAAATGACCATTCGCGATGGCTTTTCTTCGACGTTTACCGCAAGCCGGGCGAAACGCTTGAGCAGTGGGTTGCCGAGACTGGCCACGGCGATCTGAAACGAGTCCTGAAGGAAAATGGCAATCGGCTCAGCGCTCAGGACCAGCGGCAAGAGATGAACAGCTACGTTGACGATCCGGCCGCGCAAGCCAGGCAGCGGAAGAGCGGGCATCACGATGACGAGCAGGCGCGGCAGATGCTGAGCATGCTGCCGCAGGCATTTATCTGGACAAAGCTTAGCGACCAGAATGGCAGGACGGTGCTGCATTTTGCGCCGAATCCTCAGTTCAACCCGCCCAGCTATGAGGCGCGCGTGTTTGCCGCGATGGAAGGCAACATGACGGTCGACGACAAGCAGCATCGCATTGCCGGCCTGCAGGGCCGCATGATCCACGACGTGAAGTTCGGCTGGGGATTGCTTGGGGAATTGAAAGCCGGGGGCACATTCGACGTAGAACGGCGCGAGGTAGGCAACGGCGTCTGGCAGATTACGGAGACGCATGTTCACGTCGCGGGACGCGCGCTCCTTTTCAAGGACATCTCCGACGAAGAAGACGATGTGAAAACGCATTTCAGGGAGATTTCACCGGACCTAGCGCTGACCGGCGCGGAGAAACTGCTGATGGCGCAAAATACTGACGGCACATCGCCGCAAAACCAGACTGCGGAAGCAAAACATCCGCGCGCAGGCGGTGCGAGCGTCGCCCGTTCTCATTGAGCTCGATTGCGCTTCATCTCTGAGATGAATCCATCACTTGCCGAAGATTGCGAGATCAATGGAATCGGCCATGGCCTTGTAGCCAGCATCGTTCGGATGCAGATGATCGCCGCAGTCGTATGCCGGGTTGAACTGCTTCGGATTTGCAGGGTCCTGGGTCGCCTTGTCGAAATCTGCCACAGCATCGAAGACGCCGCTGGTGCGGATCCAGGTGTTCACGTCTTCGCGGACCTGCTCGCCCTTGTCGGAGGAGTAGCCGGCGCCGCCATAAGGCGTGAGCGTCGCGCCAATAGCCTTGATTCCGTGCTCGTGCGCCTGGTCGGCAATCTGCTTCAATCCCATCTCCAGCATCTGGGCCGTGACGTCGTCGTACGGATTGGTAAGGCGCGCCAGGCGCCCAATGTCGTTGATGCTTTCGAGCACGACAACGTAACGCACATCGCTCTGGGAGAGCACGTCACGATCGAGACGCGAGAGTGCGCTCGGACCGGCCACTTCATTCAGCACGCGATTGCCGCCGATGCCTTCGTTCAGCACCGAGACGTTTTTCAGCTTGGGATCGGCGTTCAGGCGCGCGGCCAGATCGTCGGGCCAGCGCAGATTGGCGTTGTGCGTGGCGTGCGCACCGTCGGTAATGGAGTCACCGAGAGCAACGATAGCGCGCGAACCCTCGACTGCCCGGACATCAACTCCATCGAGGAAGTACCACGAGGAGACTTTCGTTGCGTCGGGCATGTCCGGCGCGGTGGAGACATCACCGGCGGCAATGAAATTGTCCTGGTCGCCGAAGTTGTGGTACGTCTCCGCGCGCATCACCTGCGACGGCAGATAGAAGCTGATCGCGAGATCGGAGAGCGGCTGCACGGCGAGCGCAATGGGATCGGAGAACAGCTCGGCGCCGGGCGGGATGCTGACAGCGGACATTCCGCCGAAGGTGATGGCGTGATCGGAATCTTTCTGAATGGCCGCATTGCCGGCGCTCAGTGCCACATGCGCGTCGCTGATGGCGAGGGGATCGGTTCCCAGCGCGTTACTGAAGCGCACGCGAATCTCGGCACCGCCCACGGAGATGTGGACGATCTCGCGCAGAGTGGTGGCGCTGAAGGGGCGAACGTTGAAGCCGCCATCTGCGAGCATGGGCGCGGTGGACCATGTCCCGACCCATTGCGGCGCGGGCGCGGATTGGGCGGGAGAAGGCGCAACGGCAAAGACGAGAACGGCGGCAGCAAGAATGGGGAAGCAGCGATTGAGCATGAATGAATTCTCCTTTGGCCTGGGTCTGCGAAGTTGAAATTCAGGTCCTTCGACTTCGGCCATCCGCAGCGTCGGATGATCGACGCCCAGGATGACCGCGTTGGTTTTCTTGCGAGATTGGTGCGTTTAATGCAGATCGATGTCGGCGGTGAGCGGCGTGTTTTCGCTGGAGTCGCCGACGCGAATCACGAACTTGCCAGGATCAATAATCCAGCGTTGCGCAGGCTCATCCCAATAACTGAAGGCGCGCGCATCGAGGCTGATCGTCACGTGCTGCGTCGCGCCCGGATCGAGACGGACCTTCGCAAACCCTTTCAGCTCACGCTCGGGACGGCCAACCTGCGCCGATGGATCGGAGACATAGAGCTGTGCCACTTCAGCGCCGGCCACGCTGCCGGTGTTGGCGACATCGAAGCTCACGTCAACCGTCGAACCGGATTTAGCCTTGGCGGGAACCTGCAGGTTCGAAAACTTAAACGTTGTGTAGCTGAGACCGAAGCCGAACGGAAACAGCGGATGCTTGCCCGTGGTGGTCCAGTAGCGATAGCCAACCATCAGCTTGTCGCCATATTGGATGTGCTCGACGGTGTAATCCTTGGGCTGGCCGTCTGCGCCGATGGTGTGAAGGGTCGTATTGTTCTTCGGGTCGCCGTAGTACCACTTTGCTGAAGGATTGTCGTCCCATGCGCGGTCGAAGCTCACTGGAAGTTTGCCTTCGGGGTCATGCTGCCCGAAGAGAATCTGCGCCACGGCCGTGCCGCCTTCCTGCCCGGGATACCAGGTATGGAGCAGGACGGGAACCTTGTCGAGCCAGCGAGTAACATCCATGCCTCCGCCGCCGGTGAGCGTAACGATGGTCCGAGGATTGGCCGCGGCAACTTGCTCGACGAGCCCGTCCTGGCCCGGTGGCAGCGTGAAGGTGCGGTCGGCGCCCTCGCGCTCGGTCTTGGGATCGAAGCCGACGGACACAACGACGACATCCGCGTCGGCAATGGCTTTCATCTGGTCGGGCGAATCGGGAATGCCCTGGCTATAGAAGACGTGCGCGCTTGGGCCGAGCAGGTTTGCGATGCCGGTGAGAATGCTGACCGGTTCGAACGCGTGCGCTTCAGACGATCCACCGCCACCGGTTTCGGCCGGATACGCATCGGGGCCGATGATGGCGATGTTCTTGATCTTGGCAGGATCGAGCGGGAGAAGATTCCCGTCATTTTTAAGCAGCGTAATGCTTTCGAGCGCGCCTTGAAGCGCGACCGCGCGATCGGCAACGGAATACGTTGAATCTGCGGGATCGAACTGCGGGCGATCCGTCCAGCCGTAGCGAAGCTCGGTGCGGAACAGACGCAGAAGATGCTCGTCGATGGTGGCCTCTTTCACCTGGCCGCCTTGCACCGCGGGAACGAGATTCTTCGCGTTCATGAATTTGGGGCTAGGCATTTCGAGATCGAGACCGTTGTTCACGGCGGCTACGCCATCGTAGGTCGCGTCCCAATCGGACATGAGAACGCCCTGGAAACCCCATTCTCCTTTGAGCACTTTCAGGTTCAGGAAATCGTTCTGCGTAGAGTGAACGCCGTTGACAAGGTTGTAGGAGTTCATCACCGCGTCGACGTGAGCCTTGGTGACGGCGGCCTCGAAGGCGGGCAGATAGATTTCGCGCATGGTGCGCTCGTCAATATCGGCGCTGGCGTCGTGGCGATTGAATTCCTGATCGTTGAGTGCGTAATGCTTGACGGTTGCGGCCACGCCCATCGACTGCACGCCCTCAATAAACGGCACCACGAGTGCGGAGTTCAGGAACGGATCTTCGGAAAGGTATTCGAAGTTACGCCCGCTGACAGGCGAGCGCGCGATATTGACGCCGGGACCGAGCAGGAAGTTCACGCTGCGCGCGCGTGCGTCGCGGCCCAGGCCTTCGCCGAGCTTGCGCGCAAAGTCGGTATCCCAGGTAGCAGCAAGCGCAACACCGCCGGCATAGGCGGTCGTCGGTCCCCACGTGCGCACTCCGAGCGATGCGTCGGACATTTTGAAGCGAGGCAGATTGATCACGGGCATCGGTCGCGTGAACATGTTGTCAACGCCTCCAAGAAGCTCGATCTTCTGCTCAAGCGTCAACTTCGAAATCATGCTGTGCGCCTGAGCTTCAATGGCGGGCGAATCGGGCGCCGGAGCCTGGGCATGGGCCGCAAGGCCGGCTGCGGTGAAAAGGGTAAGAGCGATGAGGACAGAAGTGAAAGCCAGGAGAATTGGGTGTAACCGCAGTGATTTCATGACGCGCCCACGTTAGCGCATCGGGCCACCCGATGTATAGGGGAGCGATCACCGGACTGGCCGTCATTCCAGCGAAGCATAGGCCCTGAGTGCGACTTATTGGGCCGAAAATGAATCTAACTGGGGTATCGGAGGCGCTTCCGTCGTATGCGCATTCCCCGCTTTCTTTCTTGGCTTTGCATCGGATTGGCGCTCGGACCCGTGTTATGTGTCCGCGCCAAAGCGCAGGCGGCTCTTTTGATGGAAGACGCCGACGGCTTCTCACGCGCGCTCGATCCTACTGGCCACGACGCGATTTATTTCGCGCGCATCTGCGCGGCATCTCCCACTGAGTTGCGCCGCTGCAACCCCGGTGAGCGGGGGGTGGTGATCTCCCGCTACAAGGGAATCGGAGGCTACGATTGGTTGGCTATGCCGCCGATCCCGTATCTCTATTCCGTTGACCATGCATTTCAGGTTCCCGCCCATGTGGATCCCGACTCTGTGCAGCAGATGCGCAGCCGCTACTTCGAAACCCACCTCACGAGCTTGGAAGACGTCCCCGAAGGCAGCCGCACGAAAAGAGGCTGGAATCAACTGGTCGGCGCTTCCTATGAACGGCGCATCTTCGCATTCCGGTTTGAGACCCGCGAGGCCCAGGACGACGCATTCATCGCTTGGATGAACGGTCGAAAAAATCGCTCCCACTTCAACATTCTTTTCAACAATTGTGCCGACTTTACCAGCCAGGTCCTGAATTTCTACTTCCCGCACACTTTCAGGCGGCACTTTGTGCCCGATGCGGGAATCGAAAGCCCCCGCCAAGTGGCATTCGAGCTTGTGCGCTACGCGCATAGGCATCCGGAGATGGGCTTAACAGTGCTGGAGATTCCTCAGGTTTCCGGCTACCGGCTCCCGAGCAGGGTAGGAAAGAGCGTTGCAGGCTCGCTCACTGTGAGTGGTTATGTGATTCCTATTGCAGTCGTCAATCCGATCATCGCCGCCGGCCTGGTCGCGGATTATCTGGCCTTCGGCCGGTATCCCCTCCCGCTGAAACAGGCTGAAGTCCTTAATCCGGAAAACATGGCTCCCCTCGAAAATTCTTCAAGCACGGGTGCGCAACCGCAACCTCTTGAGTCTGGCCGTGTCTTGTCTTATAAAGGAAATGGCTTAATCCCCCCCGGCAATCAGTAAGAGGTCTAGAATTCCCCGGGCTCCGGGAGGTTGATGCCGCGATGCGGTTTCCCCGCGTTTTTTTCTGGTTTTGGGCGAGCTTTTGCGTGCTGGCCGCAGGCTTGGGCCCTCGCGCGTCGGCGCAGGCGGCCCTGCTTCTTGAAGATGCCGCCGGCTTTTCCAGTGTTCTGTCACCATCGGGTCACGTTGCGCTTTACTTCGCGCGCATCTGCGCCGACACACCCACGCAGCTGCGCCGGTGTGGCTCCGGCGAACTGGGCACCGTAATTTCTCGGTACGAGGGCGTGAAAGGCCGCGACTGGCTCGCGATCCCCCTTCTGCCCCATCTCTACGCGGTCGACGATCCTTCGTCGGTTCCTTCACGCGTCGATCACAAAACCGTGGCTGCATTGCGCCAGGCCTATCACGACGCGCACTTGATGGTTTTGGGTGGCGATGTGCCGCCCGGCGGGCGCGTGATGCCCGGATGGAATCAGCTTGTAGGCGCGGCCTATGAGCGCCGCATTTACGTCTTCAGGTTTGAAACTACAGAACAGCAGGACGACGCGCTCATCGCGCGCATGAACGACAGCAAGAACATCGGGCATTTTAACTTCATCACCAGGAATTGCGCTGACTTTGCCTCGGGCATCTTGAACTTTTATTTCCCCGGCGCGTTCAAGCGCCGCCTGCTTCCGGATGCAGGAATCACCATGCCCCGGCAGACCGCGTACCAGCTTGAACAGTATGCGCGGAGGCATCCTGAACTTCATTTGCAGCTGATGCAGATTCCGCAGATTCCCGGCTATCGGCGCGAGAGCGGTCGCAGCAAGAGCGTGGCAGGCTCGCTGGTGTTTTCCGGCGATGTGATTCCGCTGGCTCTGCTCGATCCGTATGTTGCCGCCGGCGTGCTCGCCGATTACTTGATTTTTGGGCGCTATCCGCTCATCCGGCAGCGTCCCGAGGTTCTTTCGCCAGACACGATGGCGGTTCTGGCAGGAACGACCAATCCGACCGTTGCCAGGATCGCACCAGGTACCGAGGCACTTGAGGCCAACGTCGGCCGTCAGGCGTCCCGCTGAGGCCTTCTCGGGGTCTGACGAGCGGCGGAGTTTTCCCTGCAAACCACGATTTGCCCTGTGACATGGATCACTTCTACGGGTGAATAATGTCACTGCCCGTCGGTTCTTCAAAAGCGCACACTCGAAGTCCAGTGAATAAGTTAGCCACATTCCCCGGAGGTGAGTGAGCTATGAGTTTCGATCAAGGATTGAAAACCATTGTGGTGGCGACGGGCCTTGATGGCCAGGCCGAGGGCGCTCTGGAATATGCACGCAAGCTGGCCAGCCATTATGGAGCGAGAATCGTACTGGCTCATGGGCTCGATCCCATGGAATATGCAGCAGTTGACGGGCTACCCGGCAGCGTGGTGAACCACCTGACCGCGAAAGCGCGCATGGTGCTGAACGATCTGGCGGGCGAGTTGCTGCGCGAGGGCATTCACAGCCACTCCGAAGTGCGGCAAGGGGCGGTCGCAGAGATGCTGGTCGACGTCGCGCGCCAGTACGAGGCCGGCCTGATCGTCATCGGCACAAAGGGGATGGAGGGTGCCGGTCCGGTCGTGGTTGGTGCAATCGCGGAACAGCTCGTGAGGCTGGCGCCGTGTCCCGTGCTGGCCGTGGCCGCAGATTGGAACGCGGGCCCGAAACGCCCGGCTCCGGGTGGTCCGGTTCTGCTGGCCGTGGAACGCAACAGCGCTGCCGCACCCGCTGCGGCAACTGCATATTCGCTGGCCGTGACCTTCGGACGGCCGCTGCTCTTGCTTCATGTGCGCACTGCGGCGGAAGCCCACTCAGGCAAGGATCCTTGCGCAGCCACGCCAAAGGAGTTTGGTGTCAACCTTCCGCCGCGCCCGCACCACGCGCCCAGCGGCGGCTCCGGTTGGCTGCTCAATGAGGCTCCGGTCCATTGCATCGTAAAGGACGGCGACCTGGGAGAGGCGATTCAGGAAGCCATTGCAGAATTCCACCCCTGCATTCTTGTGGCTGGAGTGAAACGTACCAGTGGAACCCCAGGGCCTCATGGCTCGGCCTTTGCCTTGCTTTCCGCTTCGCGCGTGCCGGTTCTTTGCGTTCCTCCAGAAATCCCTCGCGTCGGCGCACAGGAACGGCCGGAAGAAGTTCTCGCAGGGGCACTGTAGCCGGGCCGCGACTGGCCAAGGAAAATGGGCGGGTGAAAGGAGAACCGCACCGTTTTGTCCAAGCAAAATCAAATCGAGATCCTCGGACTCGCTTCCGGCGCAATGCTGCGCAGGAGCGGGTCTGCATACGTCGATTCGCCGAAATATCCGTTTCGGTTCGCTTCCCCCATTTGCGGGCCTGGCAACCAAAAATAAGGCGAGGAAATGGTAAGCAATCACTCCGATACGCGCTTCGAGCGCCTGGCCGCAGCAGCAGCACGGCCACTCGCGGAACTGTTGGAGTGCCCCAACGACGCCAGGAGCCTTCTAAGCGTGGAGACGCGATGTCTCGATTTCGAAGCTGGACAAGTGGTCTTTCGACAGCACGAGGTCTGCAAAGGACTCTATGTTGTGGTTTCCGGTGACTTCGTGCGCAAGGCAGAGCGCTTTCAGATGCGCGTTACGCTGGGATCTGCACGGCCAGGCGATCTGCTGGAGCTGGCTGCCGTCCTTGGAGACCAGCATCACACCTACACGCTGAATGCTGTTGGGTCAGGCAAGATGCTGCTGGTGCCCATCGAGGCGCTGCGCCGCGCATTTGACACCTATCCTCCGTTGCAAATGAAGCTGCTCGAAGAGCTCGCGCGCGAGGTGTCGAGAGCTTACATTACTTCCTGTCTCACACGCGTCACCCCGTCCCGCCGCCACAGCAACGGAAGAACCAGTGCGTAGGTGCACCCTCCCCGCCCAGGCTTAAACACCAGGCCTCATTTCTGTCCCGGGGATTGCATGGCGTCCCGGATCGTGATTTGCGCTATACTTTTGGTAGCTTCTAGCCCACAACGGTATAGCTATGGCCTCACATCACGCGCATCACGCCCCGGAAGATTGCCTCAATTGTGAACATCGGCATCTGCGGATGTTTTGCAATCTCACGCCGGAGGCGCTGGCGGATTACGACCAAATCGGCATCATGATGAGTCACGCCCGAGGCGCCAAGCTTTTCTCAGAGGGCGACGCGGCGCGCAATGTCTTTGTGATCTGCTTCGGCCAAGTCAAAATCTCCTCCACTTCGCGGGACGGCAAGACGATGATCCTGAAGATTGCCGGCCCCGGCGATGTGATGGGGTTGAGCGCTGTGCTGGCTAACGTGCCCCACGAAGTGACTGCCGAAGCTATCGAGCCCTGCCAGGTGAAAACGGTGCGCAAGCAGGAATTCGTTGAATTCCTGGGCCGGCACGGCATCGCATCGATGCATGCGGCGCAATCGCTCAGCGGCGAATACCTCACCGTCTTCCACGATGCCAAGCGGCTGGCGCTTTCAGGCTCTGCGGCGGGGCGCTTGGCTCGGCTGCTGCTCGACTGGGGACGTCAATCCGCCAACGGCAAGCCAGAGATTCGCTTCACCATGGCGCTTACGCACGAGGAGATCGCCAACATGGCGGGCACTTCGCGCGAAACCGTGACGCGACTGCTGAACCAGTTCCGCCGGGATCAGTGGATCACCATCAAGGGCACCAGCCTGACCATCGTCAAGCCCGACCAGCTGGAGCGGTTGACAGCGTAGGGCGTTGTTCTTCCGGTCTCTTGGACTCTCGCCTGCAAATTCCTCTACCCGACAAGCTTTGATAGCTTGGGAACATGCCTCAAGCAACCGCCCAAACCAAAGAAAACGCAATCGACCTCGAATCCCTCGTCGCGGACGTTGTTGCACAGGCCATGAAAGCCGGTGCAACTGACGCCGAGGCTGTGGCGCGCGAAGGCGACGAATTCAGTGTGAACGTGCGCATGGGCGAGGTGGAAACGCTGAAAGAATCGGGCTCGCGCGGTTTGGGATTACGTGTGTTCCTGGGCAAGCGATCGGGGTCGGCCTCGACCAGCGATCTGACAGCCGGCGGAATCCGGCAGCTTGTTGAAGGCGCGCTGGCGCTGGCCAAGCTGACCGAAGAAGATCCGTTCGCAGGATTGCCGGATGCCGGGGAATTCGGCAAGGTCGACGGCGATCTGCATCTCTACTTCGAAGACGTGTACTCGCTTGAAGGAACGGAGCGCATTGAGTGGGCACGGCGCGCTGAAGCTGCGGCGCTCGCCGCCGACCCGCGCATTACAAACTCCGATGGCGGCAGCTTCGACGCCACAACGGGCCGCAAAGCGATGGCCAATTCGCGCGGATTTATGGGCAGCTATCGCACCAGCTATGCGGGCATTGCCGCAGCGCCGCTGGCGACGGATGTCAACGGAAAAATGCAGCGCGACGGCTGGTGGTCGAGCGCGCGGCGGCTCAAAAATCTCGAATCGCCGGAATCCATCGGCGCCGAAGCAGCCAGGCGAACCCTGCGCAGGCTCGGCGCGCGGCGCGTGGCCACGCAACGCGCTCCCGTCGTCTTTGCTCCGGAGACCGCGCGCACTCTGATCGGCTCGGTTTTTGAAGCTGCCTCAGGCGACGCCATCTGGCGCAGCGCGTCGTTTCTGGCGGGCAAGCTGGGAGAAACCATCGCCGCGGCGAACATCACCATCGTGGACGACAACACCATGCTGTTGCCCAACGGAGCGGGAGGCTTTGGGACCTCGCCCTTCGACGATGAAGGCCTGGCGTCTCAGCGCACGATGGTGGTTGAAAATGGCGTGTTGCGTAACTACCTGCTGAACACCTACACCGCACGCAAGCTCGGCATGAAGTCAACCCACAACGCAGCGCGAGGATTGGCGGGCGCGCCGGGAATCGGCTGCGGCAATCTTTTTCTTCAGCCGGGAACGCTTACAGCCGAGCAAATCATCGCGGACATTCCGGCCGGACTCTACGTGACTGGCCTCATGGGCTTCGGCACAAATCTCGTCACTGGCGACTACTCTCGCGGCGCAACGGGCCTTTGGATCGAGAACGGCATCCTGACGCACGCCGTTGAAGAAGTGACGATCGCCGGCAATCTGGCCGAGATGCTGCGCAATGTGACAGCCATCGGCAGCGACCTTGAATTCAGGGGATCGGTGGCTTCGCCGACCCTGCGCATCGATGGCATGACAATCGCGGGCGAATGACGATCACCCACGATTAGCATCCAGGCCGCGCCTGCTCTAACTTCGATTCTGTGAGGCGCGCAACGTGAAAAGTGTGATCTCTGGCGGGCAGTCGAATCGCACAGGCACTCCGATTGTGCCCAGCCCTCGATTCACGTAGAGTTGCAGATTCCCAAAGCGAAACCAACCCTCGACATACTTTTGCCCCATTGTGGGCACGATCAGCGATCCTGCAAACGGCACGCGCACTTGGCCGCCGTGCGTATGGCCGGAAAGCATGAGTGAGATCGCGGCGCTCTCGGGCGTCGCCAGAAGATCGTCGACGTAATCAGGTTCATGGCAAAGCAAAATGACCGGCTCGTGCGGGACGTTGCGAATGGAAGCGGGAATGGTTACACGAGGATCCGGTCTGCCTTCCAGAACGTCGTCGAGACCAGCGAGCCAGAACCGGGCGTCCGCACGTTCAATCGGCAAGTAAGCATTCTCGAGCACAGTAATCGCATTGGCGCGAAGCGCCTCGGTTACTTCTTGCCGGCTCACCTGGACATCGTGATTACCGAGAATCGCATAGCGCAGACTGCAATTGAGCTCATTGAGCAAATTCGCGCATTGCCACGCCGTGGGAATTGTCCACTTTCTAGGCAGCAGACCATGGCTGACAAAGTCGCCCGTCAGAAACACCAAATCGGGGTTCAAGCTGTTGATGTGATGGACCGCGTCGCGTACGAAGAACGGCTCAGTGTAATCGTCCATGTGGATGTCACTTAGTTGCGCGATCTTATAGCCGTCGAAGGCCTGCGACAGGCTTGGCAGGAACACTTCGTGGCGCGTGACCTCGATCCAGTGGCGCTCGATTTCGGTGCCGTAAAGCGCCAGACCCGCGCCTGCAAACGCGCTCGTGACGAGAAAACGGCGGCGCGTGATTGGCGCCTTCGAAATGAACCCGGACACTGTCAAAGTTTATGGTATCGAAGTTCAAGGCCAACATGCGACCCGGCTTGCTTTTACGGTTTGCGCCGGCGCAATAAACTTCGGCCGGGCCCTGGCGCCGTTTCAGGATTCGGAAGCAATCCCGGAGAAGTAATCTGCCACTTCGCGCCAGTTGTTCACTCGGGCGAATCCCGTCGCCGTTAGATTGTGCGGCGCGGTGTAGAGCAGCCCCGTTCCCTCGAAGCGCTGCAGATTCCTGGGCTGGTCGTCAATGAGAAAGTCTGCGCGCAGGATGCTTTTGTTGCCGCAGAAAACGTAATGTGTGGGCGGGATAAACGAAAAGTGCCGCTGCAGCCATCGGTACTTGGGGCCGAGTGAATTGGGAACCGCCATGGCCTGCGTGGCAATAAAGATTTCAAAGCGTTGGCTTAGGTCCTTGAGAACCGCCTGCGCGCCAGGAATTACGTCGAGCACCTCGAAAAAATCTTCCGCATCGAGAAAAGCGCGCAACTCGGTCTGGCGATCCTGCGGCGCGATCTCCCACAAGCCTTTGCCTGCCAGGTCTTCCGCGGTGACAGACTCGTCGAATGCCTCGTTGTAGCGGCGCAGATGCTCGGCGAGCGTGTCGGCTATGACCTCGTCCATATCGACACAAATGCGTTGCACTGGGGCATTCCTCGAAAAGTTCTCTTAAAAAAGGGTAGCAGGCCAAGGAGACACTATGCGCCGGCCTCGCGGGGTTTGCGCGGAGCGCGTCCGGCGCCGGGAATCATCTCCGGTTGCGGCGCTTTGGGTGCCGCGGCAATTGCCGGGTCCCAGTAGAGGAGGCGGCTGCAACTGTCGCAGGTCAGCAGTTCGCCTTCGCGCAGCTGGTTCCAGACTTGCGGCCGTATGCCCATGCTGCATCCGGTGCATTGTTGATTTTCCGCGCGGGCTATTCCGGTACCGCGAGCCTTTGCGATGCGATCGAAGCGTGCCAGCCAATCGGAATCGATGGCGCCGCGAACCGTGCTCCGCTCACCATCCAAATCGCCCAATCTGGCGTTCAGTTCCCGCTGGCGCGCTGCCACGCTCGCACGAACCGATTCCACTTCGGCGGCAAGCTCTTCCACCCGGGCGCGCGCCGCGGAAAGGGCGGCTTCATGCGCCTCGGTGCGCTCCAGGCTCGCGTATTCCTCGTTTTCAAGGCGATCGGCTTCGGCCGTTGAGAATTGAATCTCATGCTCGATGGCCGCCGCCTGCTCCGGCGTGGTTACAGAATCGAGCTGGACGCGGAAGCGGGCGGCCTTCTTGCGGTGCGTATCGATTTCGCGGTCAAGCTTGGTCCGCACTGTCTCTTCGCGGCCAAGCGCGGCTGAAAGATCGGCTGACTGGCGCTGGGCAGCGGCGAGCGCTGACTCGGCCTGAGCGATCTCGGAGGGCAGCGCGCGCATCTCTTGATTAAGACGGGCGCGGTCGAGTTCGATGAATTGGAGCTTTACGAGATTTTCAATCAACGCTTGCATCAGTGACAAGAAGTCTACGGCATTTGGCGGCAAGGAACAAAAGAGAGCGAGTTGAAGGTGAAAGGAACCGGCAGGCAGGAGCGGACCGCGGCAACCTTACTCGCCGACGCACTCGAGCGCCACGAACAGCGTCAAACGAGGCAGCGGATCCACTTACGGGGTGCGGAGGGCCTGCGAGAATGATCGCAGGTAAGGGTGGGCGGTGGCAGTAAGGCGAACGGCGAAAGGGCGCAAGCACACATGGCTCAAGTGGGTTGCAGCGGCAGTTGTGCTCACGCTCGTTGTACTTGGCATTGCCATCACAGTGGCCATCCGCCGGGCCGAGCCCATGTTGCGGGCCGCGATCGTTCAAAAGCTCGAAGAGCACTTCCATGCGCACGTTGAGCTCGATAGCTTTCGTGTCCGCCTGAGCAATGGAGTATGGGCCGAAGGCAAAGGCCTGCGCATCTGGCCTCCAGCCCGCATGGCCGAAGAATCCGGCACCGACAACTCGAAGCCTCTTATCCGGTTGCAGGATTTCCGCTTTCACGCTCATCTCCATTACAAACCTGGTGAGCCCATCAAAATCGCCGCAGTTCAGTTGACCGGGCTCGATATCGACATTCCGCCCAAGCCGCCCCATGCGCACCGCGACGAGTCACCGGACAGTGCGCAGCACCAACAGAATCAGCCGCCGCTGGTGCAGGTTGTCGTCGAGACCATTCTTTGCAAAAACGCGCATTTGACCATTGAGACCAGCAAGCCCGACAAGCTACCGCTTGAGTTTGACATTGCCCAGGTGAAGGTGACGCACGTAAGCGAAGACAATCCGATGCACTTCGACGCCAACCTCACCAACCCGCGGCCCGCCGGCCTCGTCCTGACTTCGGGCAGCTTTGGCCCCTGGTCTGTGGATGACCCCGGAGAGACTCCCATCACCGGCGAATACCGCTTTGAGCACGCCGATCTTGGGGTCTTTAACGGGATTGCGGGAACACTGGATTCAACCGGCAACTACACGGGCGTGCTGCGCAACCTGGAGGTGGATGGCCAGACCCACACAGCGAACTTCAGCCTGACGCACTTCGGCACGCCGATGCCGCTCGAGACAACCTTTCATGCAACGGTCGACGGCACGAATGGCGACACATGGCTGCATCCGGTTCGCGCCACGCTTGGCCAATCGCACTTTACCGCGGCAGGTGAAATCGTTGGCGTCCAACCCAAGACTCTGCCCAACGGAACAGTTGAACCGGGCGGGCACGAGATTGCGCTCAACGTAAACATCCCTGAGGGACGGATGGAAGATTTTCTGCGCTTGACGAGCAGCAACGGCACGCCGCTGCTGACGGGAACGCTGGCTTTAAAGACGAAGCTTGAGATTCCACCGGGAACCGACGCCGTGACAGACAAGTTGAAGCTCGATGGACACTTCCTGCTTGAGGATGCGGCATTCACGAGTGACAAAATTCAGCACGAGGTGACCGACCTGAGCATGCGCGGGCAAGGCGAAGCGAAAGAAGCGAAGACCGCCGGCGACGATGCCCGTTCAGCATTCGAAGGGAACTTCACGATGGACAAAGGAGTCATCGCTTTTTCAAGCCTCGAATACCTTGTACCGGGCGCGGAGATCAAACTCAAAGGGAAGTATGGTGTGAATGGCGGCACACTGGATTTTCACGGCACCGCGCGAACCGAAGCGACGGTTTCGAAAATGGTGGGCGGCTGGAAGGGATTTTTGCTGAAACCGGTTGATGGACTCTTCAAAAAAGGCGGAGCCGGCTCGTTGGTTCCCATTCATGTGGAAGGAACGGAACACGACCCGAAATTCGGAGTGGACCTCGGAAGAATCGGACACACGTCTCCGCAGATTCCTGGCCAGAGTCAATAAGTTCCCTCGTCTACACGTTCCGGCTGGCAACGTGTAGGTCCACCGGCGCACCAGGGGCCCGGCTCATCCAAGCGACGTAACCAGCCGGTTCATCTTTTCCTCTTGCTGCTCGATCGATTCCACGAGCTTGAACTGCGTGCGGCAACGATCGAGGTTGTGCCCTTCGCGATGCACCTTGAAGTACGTGTCGCCGGCAAGATAATCGGTCAGGAACCGAATCCCGATCTCAAAAGTAATCAGCTTGCCTGAAAACGCAAGCAGCTCTTTTTCCGCGCCCGTGAGGAACGCTCCTGCCGTTTCAAGATATCCGCGCACCAGGGCCTCGAACATCGCGAACTGCATGGTCACCTTGGAGAGATCCTGTTCGTCTTCGTTCGCAGGGCTCGTTGTGGTGCGCACCATGTCGCCAAAATCGTAGGGCGCCAGGCCGGGCATCACAGTGTCGAGATCGATGACGCAGACGGCTTCGCCCGTTTTGTCATCGAGTAGCACATTGTTGAATTTCGTGTCGTTATGAGTGATGCGCTCCGGCACGTTCGCACTGAACAGCACGCCGGCAATCGCCGCGCGGGACTGCGCAAATTCAATTTCGGGCCTGGCAAGCGAAACGCGGCTGGCCGCGTCCGCTGCGATCGCCGCTTCCAATGCTGCGACACGTTTGGGCGTGTTATGGAAGTCGGGAATGGTTTCGTTCAATCGCGGCGGCGGCAGATTCGCCAGCTGCTGCTGGAAGCGCCCAAACGCACGCGCGGCCTGATATGCCTGCGCGGTCGAGGTGGCAGTCTCATAAGTGCGCGCATTTTCAATGAATCGGTATGCGCGCCAGGTCTCGCCATGCGCATCAATGTGCCAGTGCAGGCCGTCGCGTGCAGGGACCAGGTGCAATGTGCGGCGTGCGCTGTCAGGCTCGCCCGCAGCTTGCTTAGCCAGGTGTGCCGTCACCCGCTCGATATTCTGCATCACGGCAACGGGATCGTGGAAGACATGCCGATTGATGTGCTGAAGAACGTAGCGAGAAGTCGCGCCCGCCGATTGGCACGTCACCAGAAACGTGTCATTAATGTGGCCGCTTCCGTGCGGCTTTAGGTCCAGGATTTCGCCGCGAAACTCGAATTTGCCCGCTGCGGCGTATGCGTCGGGCCGTTCGCTCATGACCAGAGACTATCAGGATAGGACCCATCCGCAATCAGGCGGCGAATGCTCTCTACAACACGCGGGCGGTCCTCCCGATAGGTCACGCCGAACCATGAATCGCGCGACCGCAGCACTTTCACGCGCGCCTTGCCGGAACGAACGAGTCCTCCCACCGTGTTGGGAATGTAACACTCCGATTTCAGGTCCGTCGCATTCCCTTCGAGAAATTTCTCAAAATCCTCTCGCAACTGGTCGAAGACCTGCGGAGTGAATCCCCACATGTTCATCGAAACCGGTTCGTCGCCGGAGAGCTTTGTTACCGTGCCTGAAACGTCAGTGTTGCGCGCGCCATTGCCATCGCGCTCAATCTTCGTCATCTCCACGATGTGCTCAAGATAGCCATCGGGCGAAACCTGGCAGACCCCACGCGCTACGGAGCCGAAATCTGAAAGCGTGTTGCGCAGGACAAAGCCGACCATGGAGTAGTCCTGCGAGCCGGAGGTCAAGTGTCCTGCCAGCGCGCGATATCCGTCCGCGCCATAGAAATCGTCGGCGTTGATGGCGGCGAAAGGCTCGTGGATCGCATCCGCAGCCAACAGAATCGCCTGCGTTGTGCCCCACGGCTTGGTGCGGCCGGCAGGAACTGTGAACCGCGGCGGAATGTCCTCGAGCCCCTGAAAAACGTACTCGACCGCGACGCGCTTCTCAAATCGCGCGCCCACGATCTCGCGGAATTGCTGCTCGATGTCTTTGCGGATGACGAAGACGAGCTTGCCGAAGCCTGCACGGAGAGCGTCGAAGATGGAGTAGTCGATGATGGTTTCGCCGGCGGGGCCGACGGGATCGATTTGCTTGAGCCCGCCATAGCGGCTGCCCATTCCGGCAGCCAGAACCAGCAAAGTTGGAGAGGATATAGGGGTCATCATTCAGAGCTTTCTTCGGGGCTTTTTCAAGGCTGCCTTGCCGGCATCGATCCAATCGAATGGTACAACACGAGGTCCTCTTGATCCGGGATGGATTGCAGCCCAAGCGGTCTGCTAGAGTTGGTTGCCATGAGATTCCGTAATGCGAATCGGCTCCTCGATTCTTTCGCGATTCTGGCTGCATCAGCGATGTTCATCGCATCGCTCGGCCTGCTCGCGCAAACGCCGCCTTCAAATCCTCTGCCGCCCGTGCCCGATTGGGCGCTTCCGGGCTCGGCAACGCACCAGCAAGTTGCGCCGCCGGCAGATTTCCACCGGCCGAGTACAAATTTCGATGCGCCCATCGGTATTTTCGATGGCCAATCGGACGTGGGCAGCGCTCTGGTTCCCGGCAGCGCAAGCTTCGATGCCGCGACCGGTCAGTACACGATCCATTCAGCGGGCTACAACATCTGGTACACGCGCGATGAATTTCGATTTCTGTGGAAGAAGATGTCGGGCGACGTCTCGCTCGCTGCCGATATTAATTTCCCCGATCCGAATGGTTACGGCGATCGCAAAGCCGTGCTGATGATTCGTCAGAGTCTCGACGACGACTCGAAAGCTGCGATGGTCGCCGAGCACGGCGCCGGAATGGTGCACCTTGCGTGGCGGCCCGAAAAAGATACGCGCGTGACCGACATGGAGTTTCGCGTCGGCGGGCGCGGCCGGCCGGGCGGCGCGAGCCCGGACAGCCTCGTCACGATCAGCGCGAAGCGGATCGGGATTGAAAAGCACGGCGATGAGTTTTCCATCTGGATGAGCCTCGATGGCGAGCCGATGCACCAGTTCGGCCCACCGATCAAGCTGCATCTCGACGCGCCGTTCTATGTCGGCATCGGCTTCTGCTCGCACCAGCCGGAGACGGTGGACACGGCGGTGCTGTCGAACGTGGTGCTGGAGAAACAGGCGGGTAAGGTGCGGTAACCGCCGCTCGCTCGGCGCGATCGTCTCGACGGGAGAAGGGTGAAGGTCATGGCGTATGTGTTGGCGCTTGATCAGGGAACAACGAGTTCGCGCGCGATTCTGTTTGACCAGGCGGGCGCAATCATTGCCGTCGCGCAGAAAGAGTTCCAGCAGTTCTATCCGCAAGCCGGCTGGGTGGAGCACGATCCGACGGAGATTCTGACCAGCCAGCTCTTCTGCGCCGTGGAAGCACTGGCCAAAGCAAACGCCCGCCCACGCGATGTAGCAGCCATCGGAATCACCAACCAGCGCGAAACCGTCATTGTGTGGGATCGCGCGACGGGCAAGGCAATTCACCCCGCGATCGTTTGGCAGGATCGCCGCACCGCCTTCTTCTGCAAGCAGCTCGAAGATCTCGGAAACGCGGAAACGATTTCCGCAAAAACCGGCTTGGTCATCGATCCATATTTTTCCGCGACCAAAGTGAAATGGATTCTCGATCACGTCGACGGCGCTCGTGCTCGGGCCGAGCGTGGCGAGCTCGCCTTCGGCACCGTCGATAGCTGGCTCATCTGGCACCTGACCAGCGGCCAGAAACACGTGACCGATGTGACCAACGCGTCGAGGACGCTGCTCTTCAACGTCGTGAAAGGAGAGTGGGACGCCGAGCTGTTGAAGCTTTTTGAAATCCCCGCGAGCATGCTGCCGGAAGTTGTGTGGTCCAGCGAGCGCGTGGGCGAAGTGACGACCACGCTCGGCCTGGGCGGCATTACAGTTGCGGGCATCGCCGGCGACCAGCAGGCTGCGCTCTTCGGCCAACTGTGCTGGAGCGAGGGCGAGGCCAAAAACACCTACGGAACCGGATGCTTCCTGCTGCAGAACATCGGCACAACCTTCGTGCGCTCGAAGCACAAGCTCATCACCACCATCGCCGCCAGTGCGCACCAGCGGCTTGAGTATGCGTTCGAAGGCAGCATCTTTATCGGCGGCGCGGTGGTGCAATGGCTGCGCGATAACTTGAAGCTCATCGGCGCGTCCGCCGACGTGGAAGCGCTCGCAGCCAGCGTGCCAAACACAGGCGGCGTGGTTTTCGTGCCCGCGTTTGTCGGCCTCGGCGCTCCGCACTGGGACGCCCACGCGGCAGGCATGTTGATCGGCCTTCGCCGCGATACCGGTCCAGGGCACATTGCACGCGCGGCGCTTGAAGCAATCGCATACCAGGTGGTCGACGTGCTCGAAGCGGTGCATAGCGAAACCGGCCGGCCGTTGCAGGCGCTGCGCGTTGATGGCGGCGCTGCCGTCAACAATCTGTTGATGCAATTTCAGGCCGATCTGCTGGGCGTTCCCGTGGTTCGGCCTCGCGTAACGGAAACAACCGCGCTGGGCGCGGCGTATCTTGCCGGACTCGCGACCGGATTCTGGCCGAATCCCGATGCTCTGCGCGCCGGGCGCAAAGGTGACACGCGTTTCGAGCCAAAGATGGACGCAACCGAACGCTCCGAGCGGCGCGCGCGCTGGCAGCGGGCCGTGGGGCGGGCGAAAGCCTGGACCGAATAGCATCGGCCGCGTAGTAGTCTCAGTGAAACCGGAATCGAATTTGCATTGACGGCAGAAAGAGGAGTGTCGGCGCGGTGAATCTGTTCCGAGGCTTACGGCCAATCCAGCGCACTGGCGCTCTGCGCGACGCACTCGCCGGCGTGGCGATGGCCGCGATGGACATCCCACAGGTGCTGGGCTACAGCAAAATTGCGGGAATGCCCGTGGTGACGGGACTCTATTCGCTGCTGCTGCCGCTGGTGGCGTTCGCCGCTTTCGGATCATCGCGCTATCTCGTTGTTGCCGCCGATTCGGCCACCGCGGCAATTTTCGCGGACGGAGTCTCAGGCACAGCAACCCCGTCAAGCGCCCCCTATATCGCCCTCGCGTGTATCGTAGCTGTCCTCACGGCGCTTATTCTGCTGCTGGCACGCCTGCTGCGCCTCGGTTTTATCGCCGATTTTCTTTCGCGGACCGTCCTCGTCGGTTTTCTTACCGGTGTCGGCTTCCAGGTGGGAATCTCCGTTCTGAGCGAGATGTTTGGCGTACCCGTGGATTCGCATCGGCCGGTGGTACAGCTTTGGGAAGTTGGTCGCGGTTTGCCGCAAGCAAACCTGCCTACAGTTCTGCTCTCTGTCTCGGTGCTGGCCTTTGTTTTGCTCTTGCGCCATTTCCTTCCAAAAATTCCCGGAGCGCTGGTGGCTGTTGCTGCCGCCATTGCTGCCAGCGCCGCATTTAACTTTGCCGGCCATGGAATTGCTACCATCGGTCCGGTCGCTGGCGGCTTGCCTCACTTCGGCCTATCGGCGTTGCTCAGCCTGCGCGAGATGACGCGCAAGGAAATCGAGCTGCTCCTCACGGTCTCAGCGTCCTGCGCCGTCATGATCATTACGCAGAGCGCGGCTACCGCTCGAATCTACGCAGCAAAGCATTACGAAAAAGTCGACGAGAATATCGATCTCTACGGTCTTTCGGCTGCGAACGCTGCCGCGGCCCTGAGCGGCGGATTTGTGGTGAACGGCAGTCCCACGCAAACCGCGATGATGGAAGATGCCGGCGGCCGAAGCCAGATGGCGCAGGTCGCCACGGCAATCGTCGTCTGCATCGTGCTTCTGTTTCTTACTCGGCCGCTGCAATATTTGCCTACCTGTGTGCTCGGCGTGCTCGTATTCCTCGTCGCGCTGCGCCTAATCAACGTCGCCGAGCTGCGCAACATCCGGTCTGAAAGCCCTCAGGAATACGCGCTGGCCCTGATGACCGCGGCGGTCGTCGTTCTCGTCGGCGTAGAAGAGGGAATCCTGTTGGCGATGTTGGTTTCTCTGGCGCGAGTTGTTCGCCACGACTATCACCCGCACAGCGGCGTGCTGCAGGCGAACCCGGACGGAAGCTGGCGGCTTGAACCGGCCGCATCGCACGTGGTCACAGAACCCGGCCTCGTGCTTTACCGCTTTGGCGCTGAGCTCTTCTACGCCAACGCCGGACGCTTTCTTGAAGAACTAACGAAGATCGTGCAGCCGATGCCGACCTGCGTGAAGTGGGTTGTTGTGGATGCCGAGGCGATGACGCACATCGATTACACTGCGGCGCGCATTGTGCAGGGATTGAAGCAAAGCCTCGCTGAAGCGGGCGTAGAGCTCGCCTTTGCGCGCGTGCCGTGGGACCTGCGCTCCGACCTCAATCGGCATCACGTAACAGAGCTGATCGGGACGGAGCGCATGTTTAACCGGCTGCACGACGCACTCGCAGCTTACCGGCAATCGGCAAACTCCTTAGGCGACTCATAATCGCGCGACGAGTCAACCGGGAACCGATGTCTTGCATTCCGCAATCCAGCTGTTCAGAAAATCCCTCACCTCGGCGCGCGGCCGCACCCAAACATCGGCAAGACTCCTTCGGTATTGCTCCCGCACCAGAACATTCAACCCGCGCCCGCGCAGCGCTGCGAACCCGTCTTCGTCGTTAGTCTCGCCACCAAGGTAGGCAACAGCGGAGTCGGATCCGATCTCCGACAAGACCGTTTGAACAACATCGCCGCGGTTCCTTGCGCTCGCCATAATCTCCAGGCCGCTATCAAAGGGCACAAGCAGAACGCCCTTCCGATTCTTGATCGTCGACCAGGCGTGAAGGACACGCCGCGTGAGGCGGCCCGCTTCTTCCTCCTGCCCTCGCCAATGAATCGCAATCGATGCATATTTGCTTTCAGCGAATGGGCCGAGGCCATCGCTCAGCAACTGGCCTGTAGCCTCTCCAATGGCATCGAGAGTTTCCGCTGGGACCTCTGCCTTGTCGACCGCACCGTCAGCTCGCAGCCGCTCAAGTCCATGACAGCCCCAGATATCGGTGCCGGGCAAGCCCAGCCACTGTGCCACTCTGGCGGCGGGTCTTCCCGTGATGACGACGAGCCGGATGTCGGTATCTTGTCTGAGCTTGCGCAAAACAGCCAATTCTTCGCTGCCCGGTTCTACACGTTCGCCTGAATTGGGGTAATGCTCCAGTAGACCATCGAAATTCAGGATGAGTGCGCGCGTGCTTGCTTGCGATACTCTCTTCAGGAAATCAGATAACGTTTGCTGTATGGCCCGCGGGGCCCCATTGGATATAAGTCTCTGCATCATGCCCCTCATCGAAATCGAGTTACACAGGATATGAAGTCCTGTGTTGCGCAGTGCAACGCATCTTTCGATTGATAGATTGGCGCGAAGAGGCGAGGGCTCTAGCAGAGTCTGACGCAGGCCAGATCGGTGACAGGTATTAATTTGAGCAAGAGACGAAACGGCCGCATCAGCACGCGTTCAGCAGACGATGCCGGGCGGAACCCGGCAAAAGCCAATGCGATGGCAACGATCGAGGCAAAGAGCGCCGAACTCCAGATGGCCGCACGCAAGGCGGTCGGCGCAAGATCGACCGCCGGGGAAATCAAGACCGCTGCCACGATGACCAGCAGCAGAATAGCGATCGCGATCTTGACCCCTCGTTTCATCGATCAAATTATACTCGGACCGCAAACCAGGCTTGTGGAAGCCTTGCTTACCCGATCTCCTGGTTCCAGCTTTCGAGCGTCTTTTTGAATTCCAGCATGAACTTGCCGCCGTCGGCGCCGTCGATCAGTCGATGATCGAAGCCGAGGCAAAAATACTGCATCGACCGAATCGCAATCGTATCGTTGCCCTCGGTATCGGTCAGTACAGCCGGCTCCTTGCGCAGTCCGCCAACCGCCAGGATCGCCGACTCGGGCTGGTTGATGATCGGCATCCCAAACTCGCCCCCAAACGCGCCGGCATTGGTGAGCGTAAAGGTCGATCCGCCAACCTCGTCGGGCGAGAGCTTTTTCGAGCGCGCGCGCAACGCGAGATCGGCGATAGAGTGCGCAAGATCGACAAAGCTGCGCTGCTCGGCGTGGCGGATGACAGGAACGATCAGGCCCCAATCGAGCGCGACTGCGATGCCAAGATCGATTGACCGGTGATAGCGGATCGCCAGGCCCTGGCTAGTGTTTTCGAGCGACGCATTCACGATGGGGCAGCGCCGCAACGCACCCACCGCAGCGGCCGCGATGAACGGCATGAACGTGAGCTTCACGCCGTTGCGCGCGTCGAATGCGGCTTTACGCTGCTCGCGCAGGCGCGAAATGCGCGTCATGTCCACCTTGTAAACCGTGTGGACGTGCGGACTGATGCGGCGGCTCTCAAGCATGCGCTCGGCAATGATGGCCCTCATGCGCGTGAGAGGAACCAGCTCGGCAGGCAGACTTTCAAGCTCTGGCGGCGACGCCTGCGCCACTGGCGCCACCTGCGCCACCTGCGGTGGGGCGGACTTTTGGACGGATGACTGTGCCGATGCGGAGTTTGCCGCGCGCAAAACATCGTCCTTGCCGATGCGGCCGCCGGAACCGGTGCCTTTCACTCGTTCGATCTCGATTCCGTGCTCTTTGGCAATACGCCGCGCCAGCGGAGAAGAGCGGATGCGGCCACCGGACGACGCCTGCGGCGTGGCGGGCTCTTGGACGTGGATCTGTGCGGCGGATGACGACGCCTTCGCAGCCGCTTGCGGTTGTGGGGTCTTCGCGGCCGCTGCGGGCGCGGAAACCTTTGCGCCCGCGTCGCCGATCACTGCGACCACGGTGTTTACTTCAATGGTCGCGCCTTCGGGAAAGCGAATCTCCGCGAGCACCCCGGCAACCGGCGAAGGAATCTCCGCGTCCACCTTGTCGGTCGAAATCTCGAAGAGTGGCTCATCCACGGCCACGGTGTCGCCGACCGCTTTGAGCCATTTGGTAATTGTGCCCTCGAAGATCGACTCGCCCAGTTGGGGCATGATGACTTCGGTCGGCATGCGTTCCTCTCTTCGCGGTCCGGCAAGCGGCGAAACTGCGGCGCTGCGCGAGCCCGGCTCCTGCCGGATTATAAATCCCGGACGCGATGATGGTTGGGCGGCGGCTATGCCGTTCGACTGCCGGGGCTACGCGAAAACTTGCTGGATGTGTCCTGCTCGAAACGCGGCAAGGTCCTCGACAAATTCAACCGCCTCATTGAATACCGCGCCAAAATGGCGGGCGGCCATGTGGGCGAGCGATTCCAAGCTGGGCAGCGACTTCGGATCGGCGACTTCCCTTTCGAGACTCGTCACTGGCCGGTCCGTGATGCCGCACGGATTGATCAGCGCGAAGTCGCGCAAATCGGTGCTGACGTTGAACGCAAATCCGTGCGAGGTGACACCGCGAGCCACGTGAATGCCGATGGCGGCGATCTTGCGGCCTCCCGGCACTTGTTTTTTGGACGAGCATGACGCCTGATCAGGAGCCGGGCTTCCCGCCGCATTCGCGGCGTGAAGCCCGCACCACACTCCCGTCAATCCGCAGATGCGCCCGGCTTCGACGCCGAAGTCGCCGCACAAGTAAATCAACGCCTCTTCCATTTGGCGCACAAAATCGACAGGGCCCAGGCGATTGCCTTTCGCATTGTGCATGCTGCGCAGGTCGAAGATCGGATAGCCGATAAGCTGGCCCGGGCCGTGATACGTCACATCTCCGCCGCGGTTGATCTCGTGAACCGTAACACCGCGCGCCGCGAGCAGATCATCCGAAGCCAAGATGTTTGCGCGTGTTGCATTGCGGCCTAACGTCAGCACCGGCGGATGCTCCAGCAGCAACAGCACATTGCCGATCCGGCTCTCCTGGCGCAAGCCGACAAGCTCTTCCTGCACGCGAAGAGCGTCGGCATAGTCCACACGGCGGAGATAGAGGTACTGAATCATCCCTTATTGGGATTGTAACGATGCCCAGACAAACAAAGCGAAACACCGAGCCTGCGTTATTCCACAACGCGCTGCCGAAGCAGCGCCAAAAACGCCGTGCGAACGCGACTTGCTGTGAGAATCCAAAGGATGGTAAGGAAAGCCGCCACCAGCAGCGCTTTCGGCATCACCAGAATATCGACGACAATGATGTTAACGATGATTGCGGCCAACAGCGTAAGAGCCAGCGGCACAAAGCGGTTGACCAGAAGCAAAAGCCCACCGATGATCTCGCAAGCTCCGATAAAGGACATATAGCCCGAGCCGATCATGCCCTCAAGCAACTGGCCGGCCACACCGGCGGGCATCGGGCTCTGAGGAATGAATTTGAAAACGTGATTGGCGCCGGCGAAAACCATCACCGCGCCGAGCAGCAGGCGTGAAATCGAAAACAGCACCTTCATTGATTGTCTCCTCATGATGAGATGAGATCACGGCAAAACTCCGCGCAAAAAAACGCCGGCCCGTGCGCAAAATGCAAAACGGACACAAATTGATACCAGGTCGCTCTGGGCAGTTCCGAATCGATTCCTCTAAGTAATTGATCTTGAAATAATTATTTAGTGGACTTGGTCGGGATCGAACTTGAGCTGTTTTGCGGGCGTCCTAGACCGCAGGCGAAATCCTGAGCCCGAGACGGGCGAAGGACCTCTACGGCGATGCAATTTGAAAGGATTGGTGGACCTGGTCGGGATCGAACCGACGACCTCTTCCATGCCATGGAAGCGCGCTCCCAGCTGCGCCACAGGCCCACGTTGGGCGGGACAACTCTTCTATTGTCGTAGTTGGTGGCCGGCAAGTCAAACGCCGAAACCAGCAGATTATGACGCGATATTCCGGGGCCTGGACGAATCGATCAACTGCTGAATTGAGCGACGCGACTTCCTGCTCTTGATTTGCCTTCACCCCTCACTGCTTCAGCAAAGGCCGGGTACGTTCATTCCTTGAGACCAGATCCTAACCAGATCGCAGCATTACACCCAGGGGAGGGCTGCGTCATGCTCGTGGTCGCGTTGCAGGCTGGTCGGCATCTGCCGTGAGTCGTGGTCCCTGGAGGTGGCGGCTGCGTTCCACCCATTCCTTTGACGAAAAGAGACTCGGCCCAACATCAATGAGTCGCGGAATCATCGCGAAGACTGTGACCCGATTCCAGTGTCCGCCGTTCCGCATGCGGTAGCCCTGCTCGTTGAGGCGGCTCGCGATCTCCTCATAGGAAGCGTCCATCGCCACGCCTTCCATAATCACCATCAATACCTGATGTTCGACCGGATCGGCCTCGAGCTGCATGCAATCGCTAGAGATGCGCAGGCCGTAGGGAACTTCGAACTCGCCTTCGCTTGGCGCCTCACCGGGGGGCAATTCGCGCCGCCATTCGATTGCAACCATTTGCCATCCAGCCTCTGCACGCCGCCTGAGTATCTCAGGACTGGCCGGCTCAGAGACGATATCGCGAATCCTCTCGAAATAGCCCATGTGCCCTCCTCGACTGGATCTTTGCCTGAGGTTGCCGCGAGCAATTCAATGGCCATAGAAGCGCGGCGATGAAGCAGGCTGAAACTATTGCAAAAACAGGGCATAGCACAATGTGCGAAGCAGACTGTCTATCTGGGCCTGTCCATTCATGCAATCTTCTGTTCGGTTCCGGACACACGTCAGGAAAAAGCTGTGCGCCGAGCGAGTGGGGGATTTCCAACGATGTTCGAGGCTCAAGCGCCGCATGCCCGGCGAGCCGGCGACAATCTGCCAGAGATCCCTCCATTTGCTCGGATGGCCCTCTATAGAGGCGACGCAGGCACGACCGGGAAAGCTCGCGCTTGAGCTGCAAGGCCGACAGTGCTTATTCGATCGGCGCGGCGAGCAGATACACGTACACAAGGAAACCGACGCCGATGAGAGCAGGAATCAACCCGCAAAGATAGATCGCGGTCCCTTTTAACAACTCATGAAGAAACACCATAACGCCGATTCCAGCGCCTAGGTTGACGAGGCCGGTGATCTTCAGTCCTTCGCGCGCTTTGGAACGTTTCAGCCGTTCGTCGGCCCGCATCAGTTCGACGGCCGCCTTGGCGCCTTCGCCTGGAGCTTCAGTGATGCGGCGCAACGTTTCCGCCTTGTAATAGGCATCGCGTTCCTTGCGCTGGCTATCGACCCAATGGACCACCGTTACGAACGTGAACGTCGCCACAATGGCAACAATCGGAATAAGAACCCCGAACATTTCCGGACCATTCCACATGACTTCCTCCTTGCTGGGGAATCTCCCCTTGCGACTGGTACGACAGGAGGGCTCTGAATTCGGTTGCATTATCTTTGAAGGAAGATTCTCTTAAGAAATTGCAACCGTGGCGGGCCGGGAGCGGTCACACTGTTTCGAGAGGCACGCGTATCAAGATGCGAGCGGTGACGAGCGCCGAGGAAGACCTGGCCGATGTGAATCGAGTGCTGGCCGGCGAGGTTCAGGCCTTCGAAGGCATTGTTCGCCGCTGGCAGGGGCCGCTGGTAAATATGGCTTGGCGCTACTGCCGCGACCGCGGACGTGCCGAGGAGATGGCGCAGGAGGCTTTCATCCGTGCGTGGCGCGGGTTGGCGGGATGGCGGCGCGAATCGAGCTTTTCCACGTGGTTGTTTGCGCTGGCGGCGAATGTGTTTCGCACCGAGCTCGCGCGGATTCCCACGGTCGATGTGCCGCTTGAAGACGTGGCCGAGCCGGCGGGGCCTGCGCTGCAATTTCACGGGCTGGCGAAGCAGCAGAGCGACGACCGGGTGCGGCGGGCCGTGCTGGCGCTGCCGCCTCGCTATCGCGAGGCGGTGCTGCTTTACTACTTTCACGAGATGGATGTGGCCCAGGCGGCGCGGACCATGAAACTTCCGGAAGGTACGGTAAAAGCGCGCCTGGCGCGCGGTCGCGATCTGCTCAAGAAGAGATTTCCGCACCTGAACGAAGAGAGCGCGCCGGCGATGGGGCCGGCAATCGGGCCGGAGAAGGAGGCAATGTAATGAAGCCGAAGACGAATTCCGAGAAAACGTTCGGCGCAATCGATGAGATCTTGGCGATCGAAGACGAGCTGATTCCTTCTTCAGGGTTCCTGGCGGCGACGATGGAGCGCGTGCGCGAAGAGGCCGTGACCCCAAAGCCAATTCCCTTTCCGTGGCTGCGCGCGCTGCCCGGCATCGTGCTTGTGGCCGTGGTTCTCGGCTGGTGCGGATTTGAACTGGTGCGGGCGATCTCTACAGTTGCGCGAGGAAATTCCGCGGCAACCTTGCAGGCGTTTTCGCCGGCGCTTGTGCACTGGCCGGTGGCGAACGCTCACCTGCAAGACGTCGGCTGGGTAGCAATGGCGCTGGGGATCGCGCTGTTTTCGTGGCTGCTGTCTCGGCGGCTAGCGGGAGGGTCGGGGCTGCTGTAAGGCGAAGCAGTGGGGCCTAGTTTTCGGGCTCCGCAGCTCTAATGTTTCGTGGCGAATTTTTCGCCGAATTGCTGCAGCTTCGCGAGCGTCGCGGCGGCCTGGCCGGAATCGATGGCATCGGCGCCGAGAGCCACACCCTCTTTCAGATCGCCGGCGAGGCTGGCGGCGACGAGGACCGCGGCAGCATTGAGCAGGACCACATCGCGGCGCGCGCCCTTGATGCCGGTGATGACGTCGTAGAGTAGTTCTTTGTTGGTTGAGATGTCGCCGCCGGTGAATTGATCGATGGTGGCGCGGGGAAGGCCGGCCATCTCCGGCGTAACGCGCGCGGCTTTAAGCTCGGGCTGGCCGGATTCCGATTCTTCAACGCGCGCCACGACGGATTCGCTCGTGGTCGTGAGCTCATCGATCCCATCCGTCCCGTGGACGACGAAGGCGCGTTTGGCCCCGAGCATGGCAAGCGTGCGGCCAACGAGAAGCACGCGACTGGGAGCGAGCACGCCGATGACCTGCGTTTTTGCGTGCGCGGGATTGGTGAGTGGACCGACTAAATTGAAAATCGTTCGAAATCCCAGCGCGCGGCGAAGCGGGCCTAGAGCCTTCATGGCCGGGTGATAGAGCGGCGCGTAGAGAAAGACGAATCCGGTTTCGCGCAGGCATTCGACAGCCAGTTCGGGCGTGAGCTCGATGGGAACTCCGAGAGCCTCAAGAACGTCGGCGGCACCGCAGCGCGAAGTGACGGCTCGGTTGCCGTGCTTGGCCACGCGCGCTCCTGCGGCTGCGGCGACCAGCGCGGCCCCGCATGAGATGTTGAAGGTCTGCGGACCACCTCCGCCGGTGCCGACGCAGTCGACGAGGGTCTCCCTCTCCTCTTCTCCAAAAGGTAAAGGAACGGAGTTCCTGCGCATGACGTCGACAAAGCCGGCCAGCTCGGGAGCCTGCTCGCCACGCGTGGCGAGGACGGCAAGCAGAGCGGCTGTTTCAACCTCAGGCACGCCGCCGGCCAGAATTTCCTCAAGCACTGCGGCCGCCTGCTCGCGCGTGAGCGCTGCACCATCCTCAGCCAGCGGCTTGAGCAGGTCTTTTACCAAAGACATTGGGGCACCAAAGACATGCTTCGAGTATTGCAGAGCGGAGGGTTTTGGGCGAAAACAGCGCTTGCAGCGCGCACTAAATGGTGAAATTGCAGCCGGAATCTGCGTGGTAATCTGGGAAATGTCTGAGGTCCAATCCATTTGAAAATTCACGAATATCAGGCAAAGGGCATCCTGGCGAAGTATGGCGTTGCCGTGCCCAAAGGTGAAGAAGCAGCCACCTTCGAAGAGGCGGTCGCGGTTGCGCGCAAGCTGTTCGCCGAGGGTGCGCCGGGAGTGGTGGTGAAGGCGCAGATTCACGCAGGCGGCCGCGGCAAAGGCGGCGGCGTGAAAGTGGCCAAGACGCGCGAGGATGCGGAGCTGCACAGCAAAAACATCCTGGGCATGACGCTGGTGACGCACCAGACTGGCCCGCAGGGGCAGAAAGTGCAGCGGCTGCTGCTGGAAGAGACGGCCGACATCGAACGCGAGCTTTATCTCGGCATCGTGCTCGACCGCGCGACGGGCAAGCTGGTGTTTATGGCGTCGCAGGCAGGCGGCATGGAAATTGAAGAGGTCGCCGCGAAAACGCCCGAAGCGATTTTCAAAGAGACGATCGATCCGGCGGTTGGATTCGGCGCGTGGCAGGCGCGCAAGCTGGCGTTTGCGCTGGGCCTGAAACCGGCGCAGATCAACCAGGCAGTTACTTTCTTTCAAAGTCTCTACAACGCGTTCATTGAGACCGACGCGTCGCTCGTCGAGATCAATCCGTTCATCACCACGAAGGACGGCAAGCTTTTTGCGCTCGACGCCAAGATCACGTTCGACGACAACGCGCTGTTCCGGCATCCGGACATCAAGGCGCTGCGCGACATTGCTGAGGAAGATCCGCTGGAAGTGGAGGCGAGCAAGTACGCGCTGAATTACATCAAGCTCGACGGGACGATTGCCTGCATGGTGAACGGCGCGGGCCTGGCGATGGCGACGATGGACATTATTCAGTATGCGGGGGGCAGCCCTGCAAATTTTCTGGATGTGGGCGGCGGCGCAACGCAGGAGCAGATCGAGCACGCGTTCGAGATCCTGCTCTCTGACAAGAATGTGAAAGCGATCTTCATCAACATCTTCGGCGGCATTCTGCGCGTCGATCGCCTGGCGACGGGCGTTGTGGCGGCGGCGCGGAATCTGCACGTAAAGGTACCGATTGTGCTGCGTCTCGAAGGCACCAACGTGGAAGAGGGCCGCAAGATTCTGAAAGAGTCGGGATTGAATTTCCAGGTAGGCGCAACGATGAAAGAAGCAGCCGAGCTTGTCGTCGCCGCTGCGGCAGGAGCATAACCATGTCGGTGCTGGTTGATAACAATACGCGGCTGATCGTGCAGGGCATCACGGGCAAGGAAGGCACGTTCCACGCCAAAGGGTGCGCGGAGTACGGAACCAAGGTGGTTGGCGGAGTCACGCCCGGCAAAGGCGGAACGACGCACGAAGGCTGGCCCGTGTTCAACACCGTTGCGGACGCCGTGGCGAAGACGGGCGCGAACGCGACCATGATTTTTGTGCCGCCACCGTTTGCGGCCGATGCGATTCTCGAGGCCGAAGACGCGGGGATTCCGCTGATCGTCTGCATCACCGAGGGCATCCCGACGCTGGACATGGTGAAAGTGTGGGCGAAGCTCAAGACGTCGAAGTCGCGGCTGATCGGGCCCAACTGCCCGGGCGTGATTTCGCCGGGCAAGGCGAAGATCGGAATCATGCCGGGGCGGATTCACAAGGAAGGATCGATCGGAATTGTTTCGCGCTCGGGCACGCTGACCTATGAGGCGGTGCACCAATTGACGCAGCGCGGAATCGGGCAGTCGACGGCGATCGGCATCGGCGGCGATCCGATCATCGGCACCACGCACATCGACGCGCTGCGCCTGCTGAATGACGATCCCGGCACGGAAGCGATCATCATGATCGGCGAGATTGGCGGTTCGGCGGAAGAAGCGGCGGCGGAGTTCGTAAAGCAGAATGTGAAGAAGCCGGTAGTGGGATTCATCGCGGGACAGACTGCGCCCCCGGGCCGGCGCATGGGACACGCGGGTGCGATCATCAGCGGAGGCCAGGGAACGGCGGCCGACAAGATGAAGGCCATGACGGCGGCCGGGATTCACGTCGTTGTGTCGCCGGCGGAAATTGGCGCGACGCTGGCGAAGGTGATCGGCAGGTAGAAGCAGCTTCTAGCCCTAGCGTGCTTTGCGGGAAAACTTGAAATCCAGTCCTCAGGCGTCAGCCTTCAGCCTTCAGCTCATCGTGCGAGAACTGGGAGGCAACAGCTAACCGCTAGTGGATCTTGCGAAAACCGAGGTTGCGCCGCAATTGGCGGCGCCGATCTGCCGCTTGCGCGGTAACCTGCCGCGGATTACTTCCAGCCTGAAAGATGCCGAAGAAAGACGCTGTCTGCGTCCGGCTTGGGAGCATAATCGATTTATTAACCGTGTGGATCAGGCCTTTGTTGCCGCGGACGCGGCTCAGGGCAGACTTGCGTGTTGAGTGGAAATGGGCCATCTTTGCCTTGGTCACTTGCCTCCCAGGATGATTGCGGTGTGAATCTCCGTTGCCGACTGTGGCAGTGAATCGACGGAATCAGAAACTCGATTCAGGTTTTCGGCAGCGGTAGGCTTCCACGGAACTGCGTAGTTTTCTATGAACCATTCGTCGCCGACGCTTGCGGAAACGCAGTCTGCCCGGTATGTGTTTTCCGGGTTCAGGCTGGAGCCGGATGGGCGGCTTCTGCGCGGCGAAAGCACTGTCCTCCTATCAACTGAAGAAACGGCAGTTCTGCGTTTGCTGCTCGCGCGGGCGGGCGAGACGGTGAGCCCGCTGGAGCTGAAGCGCGCGGCATGGGGCGACAAGCGTGTTTCGAGCGATGTGGTTGCGAAGTGCATCGCTTCACTCTGCGGAAAGCTGCAGCCCGCCGACTGCATCGAGTGCGTCTACAAGCGCGGATATCGATTCGTCACCGCGGTGCACAGGCGCGATGCGGAAGTGGACAGCGCACTGCCGCGGCTGGCGGTTCTTCCATTCACGGTGGGATACGGAGTCGCAAACTACCTGGGTTCAGCAATCGCGGAAGAAACGGCGACTGCATTGTGCGGCGGGGAACTCGCGGTGGCTAAGGCGGTGGCGCGCGACTCGATCGCCGCGCTGGCACGGCGCGGAACCGCGCCGCTTGAAATTGGCAGGATGCTCAATGCGGATCTGGTTTTGTGCGGCACGCTCAATGCAACTCCTGAGCGGCTGCGGTTGCGAGCTGCCATGACACGGGTTGCCGACGGGTGCGAGCTCTGGATCGACGATTTGATGGTGGAACGCAAGCAAATTGCACAGCTTGAATGGGAGTTGGTCCACCGGGTCAGCAGCCGCATGAATCGGGAAGGTCTTTCGATCGCAGCCGTTGCGGCGCGCGATGTTGAGGACGGAGGCTCACCGTTTCGTGGCGAGGCGCATGAGCTCTATCTGCGCGCACATCATGAGTGGCAGATGCACGAGCGGCACCACATGCAGGATGCAGTGGGCCTGCTGCAACGGGCTATCGAGCTCGATTCTTCCCTTGTTGCCGCGCGCACCGACCTGGCGCATCTGTGTGTAGCGCAGGCGATCTACGGATTTATGCCGGCGTCTGTGTCTGCAAGCATGGTTCGCCGAGCGGCGCAGATTTCTCCTGCGTCAGAGGATTTGCTTTGGGTCCCGCTGGCCTGGATCCGCTTTCATGTGGATCGCGATCTGGGCGCGGCTCTCGATGCGTTCGCACGCTCCGCGCACCTGCCGCACGATGAATGGGTGACGCGGCTGAGACTCAAGTTTCTGCTGAGCCGGCGGCAGTTTGAGCCAGCGCTCGACGAGTTGCGCGCGGCGATTCAGATCGATCCATATTCTCCCTGGCTGCAGGCGGAGCTGGCGTGGGCGCTGCATCTTGCAGGACAAGCTGAAGAGAGCGTGGATCAGGTTCGCAGGGCGATTTCGCAGTTCACCGAGTGCGCAATGGCGCATTTGTATGGCGCGATGATTCTTGGCTGGAACGGCGAAGCGGCCCGGGCTGTGGAATTGGCGCGCGCGCTCGCTTCACGATTGGCGCACTTCGATGCGGCGATGTCGGTTCATGCCTATGCACTGGCCTGCGCGGGACGGAAAGAGGAAGCGCGGACTCTGCTCGAAAGGCTGCAATGGTTGGGCCGGGAGCGATTCGTGATGAATAGCTTCGATGCCGCGACGTATGTGGCGATGGAAGAGGACGAAGCTGCGCTTGACGTACTGCGCATTGCAAACGAACGGCGCTGCCCTTGGTTTTTTCAGTTGCTTGCCGATCCGCGGCTGCAGCCGCTCAGCGGGCGGCCGGAGTTCGAGCGGATGCGAGGAATTCTGCGCACGATGGAAACCGGCGCGGAGACCGCCCGCGATAACGGCGAAGAGACGGATTGGATTGCGGCGCGCGCGGGGTGAGGCGCTAGCTTTCCTGATCGAACGCCTTCTCAATCAACTCGGCAGCCATCGTCAGTCCGTCCACCTCGGCAATCGCTGCTTTCATTGCGAGCGCCCGCTCACGGTACGAGGGCTTCTGGAGCACTTCGTCGACAAGGCCGCGCAGAGCCTGCGCATTCAACTGCGCCAAGGGCAGGAACAAGCCCGTTCCGCTGGCGAGAATGCGCGCCGCCACACCCGGCTGGTCATTCGTGATGGGAATTGCCACCAAAGGAACTCCCTGCGCTAACGCTTCGAGTGTTGTATTCATGCCAGCGTGGGTAACGCACAACGACGCTCGTTGCAACAGCTCCAATTGCGGAGCGCGCTGAACGACAATCGTGTCGGGCCGGGCTAGCGTGAGACTCCCCGGCGGAGTGTTCATGCCAACCGATAACACAACCTGGCAACCGGGCCGTTCAGTTGCCGCCAGGATCGCGCGAAACGTCTCCGCCTGACCATTCTGAAGCGTGCCCATGGAAGCATAAATGAGCGGCGCTCCCGTCAGCCGCTCCCATGGAAACGGTACGGGCTGGCGTCCAGCGCCATCGTGAAAAGGTCCGGTGCGGTGGAAGTGAGCGGGATAGTGATCACCGGGAAAATCGAATGCAGCCGGTATCTGCGAGAGGTAGGCGAGCTTCGAAGTTCGCCAGTAGGGATCGCTCGTGTCCGGATAGATGCCTTTGCTCTCAAGGTGTTCGAGCGACATGGCCTGAATGCCGCTCATCACCTTCAAGAATCCAGCTACTCCGGCGCGGTTGCGCTCGCGTGCTGCTTCGCTGTTTTCATGCGGCCATGGAAACAGCCAGTGCGGAGTGACGCCCGTGAGATCCGTCAGCGGCGTGCAGGAGATATTCACGTACTTTGTTCCGCTTCCGATCGCCGCAACCGAAGCCCCTGGATGAATCTGGTCGATGACCAGACCGTCAACATGGAGATGCTCGAGGAGGGCCGGCACCTCATTCAACTCCGCCCGGCAGCCATCGCCGATCCACTGAAATGTATAGGCCACGCCGGCGTCGCCGGTGAGCGTGCTGAGAATCTTTGCGCGCTCCGCATAGGACCCGAGCGGAAATTGACGGGCGCCGTACTCCTCAAACGAGAGACCTGCGGCTGTAACACCTTTTTGAGCGTCGGGGGTACCGATGCAGATGACGTCGTGACCGCGCGACTGCAGGCGGCGAGCAAGAGCTGTCATTGCATTTAGGTGTCCGACCGGTGCGGGGATAGTGACACCGATACGCATTGCGCAATGCTACCATGTGGGATTCTCATTGGCGGGTTTGCTAATCCGCGTGGAAGATCACGTCGAACAGCAGCAAACTCGCCACGGTGAAGACGATGTCGTAGCCGAACGGCAGCTGAGTCCCTGGACCGGATCACCCCGGAAGTTGATATCCCTCGTCGTGAAAGACGCGGATGCAAGCATCGACGGCATCGGAATCGTAGAGCGTACCGCGACCTTTATCGACCTCTTCGAGCGCTGCATCGATGCCACGGCTTGGCCTGTAAGGCCGATGGGTCGCCATGGCCTCGACGACATCTGCGACCGCGAGTATCCGCGATTCAAGCAGGATGGCGTCTCCCGAGAGGCCAAGCGGATAGCCGGACCCATTCAAGCGTTCGTGGTGTTGGCGAACGATGTCGGCAATCGGCCACGGGAACCGCACATCCTTGATGATCTCGTATCCGATTTCGACGTGCTCTTTGACCAGGTCTAACTGGAGCGGCGAGAGCCGGCCGGGCTTGGTGAGGATCTCGACGGGGATACCCACCTTGCCCAAATCGTGGATGCTGGCCGCAAGGCGGAGTCCGTGTACACGCTCTTCAGTAAGACCGAGCTTCCGCGCGATATGCACGCTGAGGTCGGCAACGCGAATCTGGTGGCCGGCTGTGTAAGGATCGCGGCGATCGACAGTATCGGCAATGACCTGAATGGTTTGTTCGAGGCTGTGGTGGAGATCGCGCTGGTATCGCTCCTTGGCGACGGAGTCGCGCAGCGTGCGCACGCCGTAGCCGAGCGCGGAAGCAACCTGGTCCATCAGGCGGCGCTCGGAAGCAGTCCACGCATTCCGCGTGGAGCCATAAATGGTGAGGACAGCGATCGAGTCGGGAGTTGGCCGAAAGGGAATGGCAATCGATGCTTTAAATCCCCTCTTGGCCGCCTTCGGCCAAAACGGCGCAAGGGATGGATCGGCCTCAAAATCCTTCGCCACCTGGATCTTTTCAGTGATGCACGCGCGGCCTGTGGGCCCATGCGAAAACTCTCCGCCGTCCCACGTGACTTTAATGTCAGACAGGTAGCCGTCTTCGTGCCCGAACCATGCGACCGGCACCACAATTTTCTCAGGCGTCTCTTTGGCAAAGCCAACCCACGCCATCGAGTATCCGCCGGTTTCAACTGCGATCCGGCAGTATTCCTTCAGCAGATCCTCTTCCGCCTTTGCATTGAGCAGCGCCTTGTTCATCTCGCTCAGCACCTTCACTTCGCGCAGGTGCTCGTTCAATTCGGTCTCAAGCCGCTTTTTTTCTGAAACATCGGCGAAATACCCCTGGTAGTAGAGCGCCTTTCCGTCTTCTCCCGCCACGCGACGCGCCGACACGGCCACCCAGACCGGGCTTCCGTCTTTGCGCTTGAGCTGGCAGATCAGGTCGTGAATTTCGCCTCGCTCCTCGAGTTCGACCACAAAACCGACCCGGTCTTCGGGATACATCCACACCTGATGAGCACAATCGGCAACTGCACCGACGACTTCCTCAGCGGACGAGAAACCAAGTATGTTTGCGCCTGCAGGGTTTACCGAAAGAGCTTTCCCCCCGGGCGTGGTCTTGAAGATTCCTTCCGGCGCCTGCTCGAAAATCTGGCGGTACTCATGCTCGGCTTTCCGCACGGCCTCTTCAGCGGCTCGGCGTTCAGAAATGTCTTCAAGGTAACCGCACACCTGCTTGACCGTTCCATCAGGATTCTTCACGCAGCCCACGGCAACGCTGGCCCACAGGATGCTGCCATCTTTGCGGATATAGCGCTTCTCAAGCGAATAACTTCGAATCTGCCCGGCAACGAGCTGATCGAATTGCGTGAAACTCTTTGTGAGGTCGTCAGGATGCGTGATGTCGTTCCAAGACATCACGCTGAGCTCATCCGCTGAGTAGCCGAACATCTGGCAGAGCCGCTCGTTGGCAATAATCCCGGGCTTGCCGGGGTGCACAATGGAGAACCCAACCAGCGGCAACTGGAAGAAACTGCGGAAGAGCTCTTCGCTTTCGCGTAAGGCGCTCTCGGCTTCGCGCAACGATACGTCGGCGAGCTTGCGCTCGGTGATGTCTCTTGCAAAGACGGAAACCCCGATGACGCCGCCATTAGCGTGGACAGGATTGAGGCTGGCTTCAACCCAGCGGCCATCGGCAAATTCAACTTCAGTGAGGAACGCACCTTTGTTTAGGGCGCGCGACAGGAGAGTATGCCAAGCTTCAGCGCGCTGGCGGGATGGCAGGTCGAACGGGTTCATGCCTGGAGCGGCCTGAATTCCCCATGTTTGCAGAATGTGATCGGCGAAGGCCTGGTTATAGGCGACCAGGGCAAGGTCGCGATCCAAGGAAAAGATGATGTCGTGGGTGCTGTCGAGCAGCGCCGACAGGTGGGTTACCCGCTCGTCTTTCGCAGCCGCGTTCCGCAGCATTTCCGCAGGGCTCATCGTTGCAAGGCCTCTCATTCCTTTCTGGGGCCCGGTGCACAATCGCCGCCGGCGCGTGCACAGACGACACCAACCCAACCGGCAGACGAATCAAAGCGGAACCTGTTCAAGCCTAAAAATGCCGGAACTGCCCATTTTGAAAATCGGAATATAGTCTACACCGATTTTGCACGACTGATACTTCACACGAAGGTGGTAGCTGCAAGCCCAATTGGCACGACTTTTGAGCGACAGATTCTGGAGCTTACGACAGAGCCACGCTAATCCGCGTGGAAGATCACATCGAAGAGCAGCAGGCTTGCGGTGGTGAAGATGATGTCGTAGCCCCAAAGCATTTTGATCCAGAGGCCGGGATCGCTGTCGCCGGTAAGGATGGAGGTGACGGCCTGGACCATGGCGAGCAGTGCGGGGATGAATATGGGGAAAAGGATTAGCGAGAGCAGAAACTCGCGATTGCGGCTGCCGATGGAGAGCGCGGCGAAGAAGACTCCGTTGACGACGAGGGCCCATGTGCCGAGTGGCAGCACAAGCGCCAACTGCCAGGCTTGGCCGGCAACGTGAAGGTTATAGAAGATGAAAAAGAACGGCGCGAGAACGATTTGAACAATCGACACGAAGAGAAAATTGGCGATGGTCTTGGCCAGATAGAGCTCCGCGCCGGGCGCAGGTACCATGCGCTGCGCGTCCATCACCTGGTGGCGGATTTCGCGTGCCCACGCCTGATTGAGCGCGCTGACCGACGCGAACATGGTGGCTACGCAAAGGACGCCGCCGGCAATCTGCTGCGAGAACGCTCCGCGCGGATCAAAGGCAATTGAGAAAAGCACGACGACGAGCCCAGAGAAAAAAATCATGGAGATCATCGCGTCGAGAGTGCGCCACTCGATGCGGAGATCCTTCATGAGATGCGTGAAGAGGGCGCGGGTCATGGCTGACGCTCCGGGCGGTGGCCCTCGCGGTGCGGCTCGTGCCCGCTTGACGCGTGCGCTACGGCATCTTTTGTCAGGTCCGCGGTTTGAACGGTCTCGCCGATCGCTGCCGCGGCGCGAAGATAATCGTCGGGCGTGAGGATCAGCTGGGTGCCGCGCGTGCCGGCCGAAACGCTGATGCGATCGAACAGGATCGCAGTCTCGTCGACGAAAACGGGCCACGGCTTTTTGGCTCCGAAGATCGTCACGCCGCCGCGGATGTATCCGGTGAGCGGCTGCACGTCTTTGAGCGGAGCCATCTCGGCCCTGCGCCAGCCCGCGAGTCGCGCAAGCTTCTTGAAGTCGAGTTCGGCATCTCCGGGGACAACGGCAAAGACATATTCGCGCGCGCCATCGGTGGTCAGAAGCGTTTTAAACACCTGCTCGGCAGGCATGCCAATCTTCTTTGCGACGGTAATCGCCGTCAGGTCATCGGGATCGACTTCGTACTCGCGGAGTTCGAAGGGAATGTTGAGCGACTCGAGGAAGCGCGCGCCGTTGGTTTTCATCGGTTGGCGCCTCCCTTCTCCGCGGCGGGCGGGCGGGAGCCTGTCCACGGAAATCCCTGATCGACGGATGCCACGCGGCCGGCGTGGAGGGTGACGATGAAGTCGGCGATGGGAGCGGCGAGCTCGCGCTGATGCGTGGTAAGGATGATGGTGCGATCGGACTGGCGAAAGCCTGAAAGTAGAGCAACCATCTGGCGCGCGCTTTCCACATCCATGTTTGAAAATGGCTCGTCGAGCAGGAGGAGCTCGGGAACGGAGAGGAGAACGCGTGCGAGCGAGGTGCGCTGCCGCATGCCCTGAGAGTATTGGCCGAAGGGGCGATTGAGCTCGGGATCGAGACCCACCTCGCGCAGCGCTTCGGCGGGGGCGAGACAAGGGCGGCCGGGATAGAGACTGGCAAAGTAGCGAAGATTCTCCTGGGCGGTTAGTTCGTCATAAAGCATGGCCGCATGGCTCATGTATCCGATGCGTGCGCGAGCCTCATGCGGCTGCGTGGCGCCGAAGACGGTAACGGTTCCATGGGTAGGGCGAAGAAGACCAGCGATGATGCGCAGCAGAGTTGATTTGCCGGCTCCGTTTTCGCCGAGTAGAACGTAGCAGCGGCCGGGCTCGAACGAGAGCGTGACCTGGCGCAGAGCGGCAAAGCTGCCGAAGAGCTTTGAAACCTGGTCAAGTGTCGCGTTGGGGGCTTGCGCTGTGGCGACGCGCGGATTCGCGGGCCGCGGGCTGCGGGTTGAGCCGCCGGCTTCGGATGCGTTCATCGTCATTCGATCAGTTTGAAGCGGTTTGTGGCGACGCGGGAGGCGCAACCGGAGGTGCCGATGCGGTGTTTGGCTTCGACACTGGCTGGGTCGAGGGCGCCGCTCCGGGTTGCTGCGGAGCATATTTGCTGGCACACTTCGCCTGCAGCACATTGGCGTGGAAGACGCCGTCGCGTCCGTAGGTGCCTTCAGCAAGAGCCTGCGAGTCGTCCTTGAACGTGTCGGGCGGCGGCTCGGTTCCCTTATAGCTGACCTTGAGCAATTTTCCGGTCGCGGCCTTAGGCGAGTGGCTTTCGTACTCGTTCAGGACGAAGTCGACATGGGTTCCAACCTGCTCAATGGAGCCGGGCTGAACGAATCCCTCCACGCGAAGATTGTTGTGGTAGGCCTTGTCGCCCATCGTGCCCAGCTCGGCGATGGTTACGTAGTAGCTCTTATTGGACTTGTAGCCGGTAAAGGCGAGCCAGGCCACCGTGCCCAGGATGACGGCGACTGCGATGCCAATGCGAAGGGATTGGAATTGGGGCTTCATTTGTGATCCAAGTCTAACGATACGAGTGTGAGGGCGAGGGGTCAAATTCGATGTGATATGGATCACCTGAGACAGGGAACGAGGGAGCAGGGAGCGAGCGGGTCAGGAGCCGAGTGGAGACGTTGGGGACGGGGCCGAAAACGGGCTCTACCGGCTCCTGCGGGCGTTGCCGAGGCGGCCGCAGTAGCTGCGATTTTCTATGCGGGCGGGCTCGAGCGTGGTGGCAATCAGCGGCATGATTCCGGCCGCGATCAGAGCGAGTTCGAAGATCAAGGCAACCATTGGAACCCCCAGGGGAGCGCGACCTTTCAGTGATTGCGCCTGTGGGTTCGGGTGCGATGGCGCGTCGCCAGGATCGGCGGCGACAAAATCATCGCAACGAAGGCCAAGGCAAGAAGCAAGTCAACCATAAAGGGAAGTCTCCACGCGCTTTGTTGCGCCTTCGATGAGCGCAATCAAGCTTAGGAGAGGACGATAGCTCCGCTGAACAACGATGGAAAATGGCGCATTGGCGTCAGGGCGTGGTTCGTTGGGGGCAGGGATGGGTGCAACGGAAGGGTGCACGAAAGTGATGCAGCAGCCAAGGGCGTTTGACTCGGACAGATGTAGATAAGTTGAGAGTATTCAATGGGTTGTCGGGCGGGGCGACGGGGCGCCGACGAGGAGTGGTGGATGACGCCATGCTGTGCCGGCATCTGGCGTGCCTCCCAACCCTGGCAAAGCGAGGATGGCGTACTCGGCATTTCCACCGCGAAATCGAAATCCCCGATTGACATTGCGGTCTCGCCTTCGGCGGTACAATTCAAGCGACTTCAGCCAAGACATTTCAACGCTCTGTTGTCATAAGGTGCCGCCATGATTCCGCTCCTGCTTCTTCTCATCGTGTTGGTGTTGCTGCTCGTCTTCGTCCCAATATCCGCATCGGTCTACAGCATCGGCCCCACCCAGGTGGGACTCGTGCGCAAAAGGTTCGGCAACAAATTGCCCGGCGACAACCCTGTAGCATTCCAGGACGAAGCCGGCTACCAGGCCGACCTTCTCATGCCCGGTTTGCGCTTCAAGTTCAAACCGTTCTACGCAGTTACCAAGCATCCCTGGGTGCAGGTCCCTGCCGGGCAAATCGGCGTTGTAATTGCGCAGGTCGGAAAGCCCACGCCCATCGGCGCCAAGTCGGCGCGGTACGATCCGGCTTTCGGCAACTTTGCCGATCTACGGACCTTCGTTGCAAAGAACGGAGAGAAGGGCGTGCAGCGTCCGGTCCTCTCTCCCGGCACTCTGGCGCCGCTTCATCCCATCGCCTTCCTCGTCATCACCAAGCCGCAGGTCTTCGGCGTGCCGGTGTCCACCGAATATAAAAAGCTCGCCGCCTACAACAAACTCGACTTCCGCGCCTTCGGCCTTGAGGATTGGCAGCTCGATGTCACGCGCATCGCGCCCAAGCCAACCGGCGACGGAGGCAAAGTCGTCGACATGATTGGAGTCGTGACTGCACTCGACGGCGAGCCGTTGCCGGCCGGCGCCATTGCCAGCCGTCTCGGCGAATTCAACGACGTCCGCGACCTCGAAGCCAAACAGGGCGTCACTGACTTCGAGCTGATGAGCCTTATCCTCGGCAGCAAAAACGATCAGCACAACAACTATCAGGACTTCCAGAAGTTCCTTCAATCAGGTGGAAAGATCGGCCTTCAGCACGATCCGCTTCTCTATGGCGCGTATAACCTCAACCCATTTCTTGTCCGCGTGGAGCAGGTGCCCATGCTGGTTGTCGAGCAGGGACAAGTCGCCGTGATCAAGGCCTATGTCGGCCTGCCAACGCAAGACACATCGGGAGCGAACTTCAAGTTTGGCTCGCTGGTCCGCCCTGGCCATCAGGGCATCTGGCAAGAGTCGCTTAGAACCGGAAAATACCCGATTAATCCGCGCATCTACGACGCCAAGCTCGTTCTCACATCCATCATCAAGCTCGATTGGGCAAAAGACGTCACCGGCGCTCATGGCCTCGACGCGCGCCTCGAGCCCATTATTGCCAAGAGCAACGAAGGCTTCGTCTTCAGCATCGATCTCCAGGTTCTCATTCACGTTCCCGACACCAACGCGCCTCGCGTCATCTCCATGGTTGGTTCCATGGAGAATCTCGTGAACGAAGTTCTCCAGGCCGCCGTCGGCAATCTGTTTCGCGATCGCATCGGCGGCATGGAAGCCATCACGTTCATTCAGACGCGCCAGAACGTTCAGGAACAGGCATTCACCTACATCCAGGGGAAGCTTGCCGAGTACGAGATCGAGACGCGCGGAGTTTATATCCAGGACGTCATTTATCCGGAGCAGCTGGTTACGGTTCTCACGCAGCGCGAAGTCGCGCACCAGGAAGTGGAAACATTCAAGATGCAGAAGCAGGCGCAGGACCAGCGCATCGAGACAGAAAAAGCACGCGGCACTGCCGACATGCAGGTCGACCTTGCCAAGTCAAAAGTGGGCGTGGACATTCAGACCAACCGCACCGAAGCTCGCATGAAAGAGGCGCAGGGCGAGGCCGCCTACATTGAGCAAACCGGAACCGCGAAAGGCGCGGAAGTGCGCGCGGTCGGCCTGGCCAACGCAGAAGCTTACGAGCGGCAGGTGGGAGCGCTTGGCAAGGGGCCGACAGCGCTGGTGAATGCCGTCAAGGCGCTATCCGTGGGCAACGTCGCTTTCGTGCCGAAGATTCTTGTGCTCGGCGGCGGCGGGAATCAGGGGATTCTTGAGAGCCTGGGATCGCTGCTGATGGACAAGATCGACGCGACCACCGTGGACTCCGGCACTTCGGATTCCGGATATGCCAGCGGGGGCACCGGGAAGCCGGGGGCGTGATCCTACGTGGTAGCGGTGGGGAACACGTCACTTGATCCTTTGCTGCTGCTCGTTCAGTCGTTCAAGCTTCTTCTTCGAATCGGGATCGGTCGAGCCCAGTGCGATCGCGTGCTGCAAGGCTTCCTTCGCCTGCGCGGAATCGTTCTTCTGCAAATAGAGCTCTGCCAGATTTTCATATGCGCGCGCCGAATTCGGATTCTCTGCAATGATCTGGCGAAAAACGGTTTCTGCCTGGCCATACTTGTCTACCTTCAGAAGCTCATAGGCCAGCCAATTCATGTCGTAGCTCACATCCTCGTTTTTGCCGGCAGTGCGGCGATACTCCTTATAGATTTCCATCATCTGCGCTGTGCTCGCGTCGTGCTGCGACGCGGACAGCATCTTGAGCACCACGGCCGTAATGCCTTGCGGGTGCACTTCGGGCGCTTCGAAGATCTTTGCATCGGTTACGCTATTCGCGACGATCGACGTCCATTCCGCTCCGCCAAGCACGTCGCCCGTCTGTAGATTGATCTCCTCCACCCGGCTGGGAATTCGAACGCCATTCACCAGTGTGGTCTCCCGCATTACCTCGACCGTATCCACTGCATCGCCACGCGCATGCACCGGAAGAGTGGCGCGCTGCATAAGCAAAATGTGTGTCGCCGGATCGAAGTAGTACGTTGTCGTTTGCTGGCAATCATCTCGCGTCACGCTGACTGCGATGCCAAGAGTCCCGAGCAGTGTCTGTTCGCCAAGATATGCAGCGCGATATCCACGTTGTTTGTAATCCACAAACCAGGGGTCGAAAGCTGCGCCACACTTGAGGGCCCGCTCGGCTTTGTTCACTGCGAAAATCAGCCGCTGTTTCGGCCAGTTCAACTCCCATCCCTTTTCGCCGTCGAAGCCTTCCACGATCCCGCCCCACTTGCCCTCACATCCCTCAATCTCAGGCCGGCAGCCCACCACGCGCAGGTTAGGACGCATCCGTGTCATCACCGATTTGCCAGTCCTCGACCCCGCGAACTCTTCCTTGTAACTGCCTTCATAGTGGAATCCTCTGAACACGAGGCTTTGTAGATTGTGAATGTTGTCCTCGCCACCCATCGCCTGAACCGCCTCGGAGATCACCTGGTCCAGAGTTGGACGAGCTTGCGCGGTTTCTGGCCCTGCAACCGGAGGCAGAAGGATACCCAGCACGCATATCAGCAGGACAGCGGCTCTTCTGGAAATGTTACAAGGCATAACGTTACACAGTGTAGCGAAGTGGCCCAAACCCGTCAAGCCGAAATCCGAGCGGGCCGCGGCAGAGAGAACGACAAGAAAGAACAGCCGCAGATCCTTCGTTGCGCCCTATTTCCTTCCCCTTACCGCCTTCTTCTTAGCCTCCGGCTTTCTCTCACCCGGCTCGCGCGTGATGGGGATCGGCGCCATGTCGGGGCCGATGCGCTTCACCTGCGTGTCGATCATCTCGTAGTTGATGGCGCGCGGAGAGGCTGGACGCGTGATGCCTGTGGCGGGATCGGTGCGAATGTCGCCGGAACCTGCAATCTCGAAACTGAATGCGGGAACGGTTCCCTTTGGCGTGTTGACGGTGAAGACGCGCACCGGTAAATAGCCCTGAATGGGATGCAGGCGGAATCCGGTCTCGTAGCGATGGTGCTTGACGCTCCACGTGAATACGCGCACCTCGTCGAAGTCGAACGGCAGGCCGTATTTGAGCGGGTCGAGGACGGTGAGGTATTCGGGGACCTGATGATTGGGCGCGCCGGAGTCCTGGTCGGCAACCTTGGTGAGGACCCACGCGCCGACGATGCGCTGGCCCTCGGCGTACTGCGCGACGTCGTCTGGCACGTCGAGATCGAGGCGGCTTGCGAGCAGCCAGCCGACGCGGCCCTGGGGATCGCGCGCGAGCCACCAGTCTTCCATCGGTGGAGGTTCAGGCTGAGGCGCATTGGGCGCGCCTGCGGCGGTTGACGGAGGAGCGGGCGACGATGGCTTTGCAGGCGGCTTGCGGGGCTGCGTGGGTTTGGCCGCGACGGGTGCAGGAACCAGCGCGAGCGCGAACGGAGAGGCTGAATTCCTGAGGGCGGACGCGCGGACGAGAAGCTGGACCTTAGAGTTGGCTTCGAGTAGATAGAAGCGCGGCGTATCGCGTCCGGGAAGCAGGTGCATGGCGAGGTCGTCGCGCAGAGTAGCGGTTCCGGCGGCAGCATCGTCCTTGTGCTGGCGGCTGAGGCCGGCGAATTGGTCGTAGGTTTTTTCATCGATGACGGCGTGCTCTTCGATCCAGCCGGTTTGATTGTCGGGCGTGCTTACGCGCAGGAAGCGCTTGCCGTGCTCGAGCACCTGGAGCGGCTCGCCGTTGGTGACTTCGCAGACGCGGTTGGAGACAGCGGCGACGCGATCGTGCAGGTAGCTGGCGCGGACCGAAACGTAGACCATTTCGTGGTGCTCGTGGCGGAAGCGCGAGCAGCCGGCGAGGAACGCGAAACACGAGAGGACCGCGAAGAGCGCGGGAGATGCGCGGCGGGAATGCCGGCGGAGTTCGAGGCTTGGTCGCCGAAATGAGGGGGCGGAGAGGATTGTGAGGCGCGTGAACACAGCGTGTGGCGTTCAAGATGAGGATAGCATTGTTGCGCGCTGAAGCGCGCGAAGCAGTTCGCAGTTCTTGGTTCGCAGTTCACAGACTTCGGGTCCCAGGCAACTGCGAACTATGAACTGTGAACTGACGACTGCTTTTACGGCAGCGGTGCGATGGCGATGGCGCCGACGGGATCGGTTCCGGTTTTGGCCTGGATGGCGGAAGTGAGCACGCCAGAGCTAATGGTAAAGGCATCGAGATCGGGATTGGCGCTCGAGGTCGTTCCGCCGGATGCGACCGCGAGCACGAAATTGCCGCTGCTGTCTTCGGCGAGACCATCGGGATAGACGCCGGCGGCGATGGTCTTTCCCGCCGCGATGGAGTACGCGGTTCCTGAGGCGGTGATGGGGAACCAGGCGACGTTGCCTGCTGTGGTGTTGCCCTGGCCGTTGGCGACGTAGACGTATTCGCCGTTGGAGAGGGGAAGAATGGCGAGAGGCGAGAGCCCGCCCGTGGCGATGGGGGAGCCGGTGATCTGCGTGGGCGTGGTGCGGGGAACTGCGGTTCCGAGAGAGCTGTAGTTGAAGACGCGCAGGCCGCCCGAGCCGTTGACGTCGGTTTCACCGATGTAGAAGACGCGGTTGGTGGGGTCGACGGCCACGGAGAGCGCGCCGCCGCCGGAGTTGGCGAGCGGGATGGTTGTCGCAGTCGCTGCGAGCGGGTTGGAGTTGCTGGAGGAAGTGAAGGGAACGACGATGGAGCCTCCAGTGCCAAGAGCGACAAAGAGATTCGCGCCGTCCTGAGACAGAACCATCTGCTTGACGGCAGCGTTGGTGATGCTGGAGAAGATCTGGCTGGGCGGCGCGCCTCCCGAACCGGTATAGGCGCCAGTAGAGGGATCGATCGGAATTGCATCGATTTGAGGGCTGTTGGTTGCGGTCGAGAATGCATCGACGAGCCAGGAGCCGCTGATGAGCATGGCGGCCGGAATGTCGTCGGAGATGGGGTTGCTGTTGTTGGCCAGCGTGAGTGCGCCCCCGGATGCGATGGAGTAGAGATAGATGCCGTTGATGGTCCCGACGTAAAGGAATGCTCCGTTCACCGGATCGATGGCAATGGAAGTGGGCGCGGCAGGCAAGTTATAGGGGCTGCCGGAAATGTTGTCGAGAGTGCCAGACGAGATTTTGAAGCCGGCGATCTGCTTGGTGGTCTGGTTGAGGACGTAGAAGACGCCGCTGGAATCTGTGGTGGGGGTGGTGCCGGTTCCGGTTCCGCTGCCGGCGGGGAGGTCCCAGAAGCCTTTGCAACCGGCCGCGAGCGCGGCAAGTACCAGTAAAGGTGCAATCCAACGCACGGTCTTCATGTCATTCCTCGCGCACTGCCTGAAGCCGATCAGATCAGCCATCGGAAGAATCCGCCCCGCAATTGGCCTGACGGAGAAGCGGAAAAGAATTCGTCAAGATCGAGAAAAAGTTTTGAAAAAACAACTGCTAAGAGGGTACCGCTCGGCAGGCGAATCTGTCTTGCGGCTGCGAGTGTGCGGCCGGCGGCAAGTACCTGCAAGAAAGACGCCCGAAAATGGAATTCGCTCATGGGGTTCAGGTGAGCTCTGCCGGGGCGTGGGTGGGACGGGGCGCGGTTGAGCGCGGGCCGGGGCGGGCATCGCTGAGCGCGCATGCATGCGGGCGGGCGCGGGAGTCGCTCCCGGGCCATCATGCGCATACCTCGCCGTCCCGAGGCAGGGTATGCACATGACCGGCCGTGCGAGGGCGCGGGAGACGCTTTGTGTTACGCCGGCCGGGCTGCGATAGCCAAGGCGATCTGGCTGCCGGGTGCGAGCTTCACGTTGTCCTTCTTTGTCGAGACAAACTGGCCGGAATATTGGCCGCCGATGCGACCGTGAAAATCGAATCCTGAGACTGCGCCGGGTTCATCGACGCGAGTGGTTGTTCCATCCCACGGCGAGATTGCGAAGCTGGTGTTGTAGGACTCGGTGGGTTCGGCACCGTTGGGACCGGCAATTCCCATAATGTCGGCCTGGATCGGGATGACTTTTCCGTCTTTCAGTTGTGCCTTGGTAAAGCGAAGCGCCAGAGTGGAGGTTCCTCCAGACTGCATATTGTCGGTAGCGATGGTTCCGACCAGCACGGTGTCGCGGGGTAGCTCTGTTCCATTCTTCAGCTGAACCGACTGACTCAGAGTGGCTTTGAACTCGTCACCCTGGTGGACCTTTTTGGCGTCGATCGCATTCTTCAGGACGGCTTCTGCCGGGACCATCTGCGAAGCAGCGCCCTCGGCATCAGCGGAAGCAGCGGGAGTTGCACCCGGGTCACCCTTAGAATCGTTCGCCATGTTCCGCGCGCTGGCGAAGCTAGGGTAAACAAGTGCGCAGGTGGTGAAGGCGACTGAGAGTGCGAATGCGGCTTTGATTCTCATATCTAAATTCTCCTTAAGTTTTATGTGGTAGCGCCTAAATGAATGCGAATCTGGTGCAGGCGCGCCTCGCTCAGCGTAAACAACTCACCGATGAGGTGAGCGGTAGCTGCGCGGAAAATATAATCGAACGTCTTGCCGGAGAGCCTCCGCGGCCAATCGATCGGAGACTCGGCATCCATTCAATTAGATGACTGGGTGCAGAACGAGGTAGCTCATCCTGATGGGAAGCAATGCGACGGGGCCTAAGCAGCGAAATGATATTGATGCGTCATTGAGTGAGCGCATTGTTGCGCAGGCGAATGCAGCCATTGATTAGGTGGAAATGAATTTTTGAGCGCAGTCATTCGCAGCACATCTCTGGCTCTGAAGCGCAATCCCGGAATTAGCAAGTTGGCCCATCCAATCTCAGAAAATGGAGCGGAGAATGCCGGGCGGAAATCACTTGATCGCACACCGCCTTTCTTTGGCAATCGAAACACTGAAGTAGAATGGACCGAATGTTCGCCATGCGCGATCTCGCAATCGCAGGGCACGGGCGCCCTGGACGGGCAAAAGGTCGCTGGCCTTTGATCGCTGCTGGTGCGGCGCTTATTCTCCTACTCATCTTTAGTACTTCCGCGGTCTTCGTGCAGGCGTCCTGGCCGGTTGAATCCTTTCAAATTGGTGTTTTTGCTTTCACTGCAACATATCTGCTTTGTGGGGTCCGAGGAGACAGCGAGAACCTCGCCGACGGTGTAGCACCGTGGCTCGTGTATTTCATTCCCGCCTGGGGTGTGGTCCAAATCTTGGCGCACACCACAGCCTCGACCATGGAAACCCGCGAAGCTGTCCTGCGTTGGGGAGCCCTGGCTGCAGTATTTTTCCTTTCGCAGATGGTCGCTCGCACTCGCGCGGCCCGTGAAATCATGCTTGTGACTTTTTTGTGCTTTTCGACAGTGATGGCTGTACTTTGCCTCACTCAGCTGTTCACCTCAGCAGGACGCGTTCTGTGGATCTTCTCAACGGGTTATCCGGATGTATATGCAACATTCCCCAACCACAACAACTACGCGCAATTCATTGAGGTTTCCCTGCCGATTGCCCTTTGGCGAGCGATGTACGATGGACGGCGCTCATGGGGATATGCCCTCATCGGAGGCGTACTCTATGCCTCGGTGATCGGCGCTGCCTCGCGCGCCGGCGCTATCCTTTGCACGGCTGAGCTATTGGCAATGCTGGCGATCGGGGTGATTCAACACAGACATCAAAACCTCGGGCGGCTATTCCACTCGTCTGCGGCCGCCTTGGTAATGGTGCCTCTTCTTGCGGCGATCTTCACATCTGTCGTTGGATGGCACCGAATCTGGGAGCGCTTTCAACAAAACAATCCACATGAAGGAAGGCTCGAGTACATGCTTTCAGCCGTTGACATGGCGAGGCATCGACCGCTCATGGGCTACGGATTAGGAACATTTCCGGAGGTCTACCAGCAGCATGCGATTGAGGACTTTCCCTTTTACGTCAACCATGCTCATAACGACTGGGCAGAATTTGCTGCCGATGGCGGAATTCCCTTTCTCCTTCTTGTGTTCATCCCTTTTGCCGCTGCCGTCCCGGTGGCGATAAAACATCCGTGGGGTCTTGGCTTGGCAGCAGTCATGCTCCATGCCTGTGTGGATTATCCTTTCCCTCGTCCTGCGGTTTCCGGGTGGATGTTTGCGATGCTGGGCCTCCTTTACATGGCTCGGAATTCCGATCGGCGCCAAAAGGGAGTTGCAACTCCTCCAGATCCAGATCATTCGCCTCAAGAAGTGGAATTCAAGCGCCGAAAACTTCAACTTGGCCGAGCGTGAATTTGGACAGACGATATGACGAGAGTGCCCGAAATCTTGGGAGTGCCGAGCGTGCGCCGATACTGAAGGCGGAGATGAACGAGCGGTCGGTCCGGAGGGATGGAAAACTCCACATTCCCACGGCTCATTGTCTCGCTCGAAAGATCGGGAGACTCCGTTAGCGCCATTTCAGACCCTGCTGCCATGATCTGCCACCGGAGACCCGTTTCCAAAGGAATCCCGTTCGTTCGGTAGGAGTACTGCATTTCGTAATTGCCGGGCGGAAGAACAATAGCCTGTTCGGCAATCGTACAGTTTTCCGGCTGGCTTCCTGAGAACTCCGTTTCCAGACCGGATGGACCTGGCCAGGAATGCAAACCTGTGTATGAGGGGATCGTCCAATCGAAGCCGACAGGCTGCGGGTCACGGGCGAAGTTCGGATTGTTTGGCACACCCCGATCGGCGACGACCCAATGCTTGTCGACCAGGACGCTCCAGACATCTTTCGCCTTGTCTCCCTCGCTCGCCGCGATCAGCCTATCAATAACCGAAAACATTTCTTTGTCATCTGTCTCTGGATCTCCGACTTCGGTTAGGCGATCAGCAACTTCGGCTGCAGCTGGCAATTGTTCTTTGGCGAGAAGGAAATCGAGATACTGCCGAATGAGTTCGGGATTGTTGTTCACAATCCTTCGCTCAATCTGGTTGGGATCGGGCGATAGGCGCCAGCATAGTTCGAACAGAGGCCGCATGTTGTCCGACGGCATCTCTGCGGCGACCCGTGCCCATGCCCAGAATGCCGGAAGGTTGTTGCGGCGAAAATAGAAGTTGGCCAAACTCCAACGGGGCAGGTAGGTGCGGTCAATCGCAAACGCGTCCAGCAACAGCTTTTCGGCATTGCGATAGTCGCCGGCGCCTTCATGTCGCAGACTAAGTTCGATGTCGGCCTCCGCGTTGTAAGGGTCAAGCTTGACTGCCGATTCGAGGAGCTGCTGCGCATGCGCATCATCGAGGAGCGCGAGGCGCATATAGTATTCCCACGAGTCGGGCTCCAGGCGGATGGCCGCGCGAACCGACTCCGCTGTATTCAGCCGAAACAAATAGTCCGCCCTCGCCAGCCTCCAAGAGCACCAGATCCCGTAGACACAGATTCCCGCAATGATGGTTCGGCACGCGATCGCGAACAGCTTGGTCTGATGACGGGTCACGGCCCTCCAGCGTACCACTTGGTTTCGAATCCTGAAAGACATGCGCCAAATCGAGCTTAACTTTCAGGAAGATGCCCTCGCACATTCTCGGTGTCTGTGCTGAAGCCCGAAAACGAAATTGGAAACTCATCGTGCCCTCTTGTATGTCACGTGTCATACACAGTGCGAGCAACAAGATCCTTGAAAAGCAGATCCTTCTTGGCGTATAAGTGACGGATATTCGGGCAGAGTGTGAATCCACCGGGGAGGAGCGAAAAATGGCCAGGAAGAGCTGTCTGCTTGCGATGATTTTCGTTACCTTCTCTTGCGCATCCGTATCGGCGGCAACAAGTTCGATCGGCACCATCAGTGCTCGCGGAGACATTCGCGTCGACGGTTACTCGGTGTGGGGCAACGGAACGCTTTTCGACGGCACAACCGTAGAGACCGGGCAAGCCACCGCAACGTTGCGGCTCGACAACGGCACCGAGATCGTGCTGGCGATCAACACACACGGCATGGTGTACGGCGATCGTCTTGTTTTGCTCGAAGGCAGAAGCCAGTTAAAGACACTCAGTGCACCATTCACCCTCGAAGCTCATGGCCTGCGCGTGATTCCCAGCGAACCGAATTCTTTTGGCGTTGTCTCGTTAGGCCCATCGAATACCGTTGACGTTGCAGCAATAGCCGGCGATTTTCGAGTTGTCGATGAGGCGAGTCTTGCGGCCGCCAACGTCTCTGGTGGTGCTGCCATCTCGTTTCCCGCAGTACAGACTGCCACTGCGCCCCAAGGGTCTTCCTTTATCGGAGTCAGCGGAAAGGTGTCCTATGAAGATGGCAATTTCTTCCTGACAACTGACAAGGGCGTCAAGTACGAGCTGGTCACTGGAGAAGAACTTAAGAAATTCAAGGGCAAGACAGTCGATGTATCCGGGTTCCTTCAGACTGCTCCCACTTCCTCAGGCCTCACCCAGGTCATCGTTACATCGATCGATCTCAGCGGCGGCGCAAAAGGCAGCACTGGAATGACCACACAGACAAAAGTGCTGATTGGAGCTGGGATCGGTGGCGGCGGTGCGGTTGCTGCAATCGTCGGAGCCGAGGCCAGTAAATCCTCGGCAAGTCGCTGAGCTTTCGTTCGCGACCACACTCGACGTCCATTCCTCACAGTCCCCATCCGAAAAAAAGGCAGGGCACGCATTTGTGACCCCGAGTTCTCGGTTCAATGCTCCAATCCGTGCTGCTCTGGGTTTTTCCACAACCAGTGCCGTTCTCTTGCGGCGCGGATTCCAAAACTTCCCCAATTGCCGCTAGTCGCAAAGAACCGACGGTGCAATCATTTCGCCTCACATACCACGCGTCCGACCCCCGCATCGGCGCTGAGCGAAGATGGTTACCTTTGAGCAAACTTCAGACATACTTTCGTCATTCACATGACTTACATTTTTCATTTTCTCCTGTCGCGAATTTGTGCTAGAGTCCTTTGCACCGCCCCGTGTGAGGCAAGACTCGAGCACCGTCCCCCGGTCCGAACTCTAAGTTCGGAAACATGGCTCCAGAGGAAATTCAGGCATCTCTCAGGATTCCACCTTGCTGGGACTGAAGAGTGCGAAGCTTACCCAAAATCCATCGCCGCCGCTTGAGGCGTGCCTTTCAGCAATCAACAATATGAAAGTCCTGAAGCCGCGTTCGCGGATGATCAGCATCAGGCTGTCGCAGGAAGAATATGACGGGCTCTGCCGTCTTTCGGCGGTAACTGGCGCTCACAGCCTTTCCGACCTTGCGCGTAACGCGATGCGCCTGTTCCTCTGCCTCACTGCCCATGAGCGGCTGTTGACCGACCCCACGGGCGCCGTCCAGGCACAAATGGAGATTCTCAATCGGCGGGTCGACGAAATAAGGAATCAGGTCCTATCCACGGAGCGGCCAACGACCCAATGACCGTCATGGAATGAATGCCGCACAGGCTTCAACCCCGTCCTCCGATAACTGCTCGTCCGCATACCTCAATCACCACGGAGCTTCTATGAGAAAAATGACATTTACACTTCTGGCAATTGCAGCAGCAGCCGCGGCTTCTGCACAGCAAGAGCCTGCCCCGTTCCATGAGGGAGCGGGGGCTACAACACTCAGTGACGTTTCGAATCTCCCGATGGCCAGGATCGGTAACGACGATTTGATTGGCGTCACGGTTTACGACGCTCCTGAGCTTACCCGAACGGTGCGCGTGAGCTCAGGAGGTAATATCACGCTGCCGATGGTTAATCAACCTCTCCATGCAGCAGGACTTTATCCTACAGATTTGGAGAAAGTCATTGCGGACGCTTTGACCCAGGATCATGTTCTCGTAGATCCCGTTGTGACCGTTTCGATCGTTGAATACCAGAGCCACCCGATCACTGTGGTCGGCGCGGTAAAAATGCCTGTCACGTTTCAGGCTACGGGAAACGTGACTCTCCTCGATGCGATCTCCCGGGCCCAGGGGCTTACTGAAAATGCCGGCTCGGAAATCCTCGTGAGCCGTCAGACGCCGGATGCGGACGGCAAACCGGCAACGCTGGTGCAGCGCATTCCGGTCCGCGGCCTCCTCGACGGAATGAATCTCTCGTTGAACGAGAGCTTGCAAGGCGGCGAAGTGATTCGCGTGCCGGAAGCCGGGCGGATCTTTATTGTTGGGGACGTAAAAAAGTCTGGCGCCTTCTACATAACGGACGGGTCCGAGAGTAGCGTCTTGAAGGCACTTGCTCTATCGGAGGGCTTGGATAGCTTTTCTTCCCACGAAGCTTACATCTATCGTGCGGACGATGCCGGTCAAGGCCGAAAAGAAATACCCATTGAACTCAAGAAGATCATGGATCGCAAGACGCCGGATGTTGCGCTTGAGGCAGGCGACATCCTATATGTCCCAAGCGCGACCGGGGCTAAGGCCAGCTTGAAAACCCTCGAAACATCTCTGGGGATCGGCACCGCTCTCGGCGCCGCCTTTATTTATTACGGAACAAAATAGGCCACCTGAAGAGGACCCATGCCTAAACAACTGAAATTGACAGAAGTTCTTCCCCCGGACCTGCGAAGTCGCGGTACGCCGCCCGCTTACTATGCTCCCATTACCCTGCACGAGGAAGTTGAAGCGGCCGGCCCGACCGTACCTTTGTCGCACTATCTCTGGATCTTCCGCCGGCACATCTGGAAGATCGTCGCCGCGGTTGCGACATGCGTGATTGCCACCCTAATCGTTTCTGCCAGGTTGCAACGAATTTATCAATCTACCGCGACTGTGAATGTGGATCGTCAGGCGCCCTCTGAAGTTGTCGGAGAGGACTCGACCCGATTCGTCGCCCCGAACGACGCCGATCAATTCCTCGCTACGCAGATCAAGCTTATTCAATCCGACGCCGTCCTGCGTCCCGTCGCTGAACAGTACCATCTCCTGAGCCTGGAAGGCCAGACGAGCAGTGCCTCCGACGAACGCGAACAACTTCTCGCCTCGGCGCCGATCACTCTTAAGCGGTTGAGAGTCACCCGCTCGCCGAATACCTATCTGCTCCTCATCAGTTATCGCTCCCCTGACGCGCATCTTGCCGCCGACGTCGCGAATGCGATCGCTGATTCCTACTTGCTCCAAACATACGATCTGCGTATACGCTCCGCGGCGGGAATGTCGACATTCATGGAGAAGCAACTCGATGAGTTAAAGGCGAAGATGGAGCGATCCAACCTCGCGCTTGCCCAGTTCGAGAAGGACCTTGACGTCATCAATCCCGAAGAGAAAACGAACATTCTGTCGGCGCGGCTCCTCCAACTGAACACCGACTACACCGCCGCGCAAGCCGATCGCGTTCGCGCGGAAGCGTCGTGGAATGCGATTAAGTCCGGCTCCCTTGAAGCCGCCGAGGCATCTTCTCAGGGAGACACGCTGATTAAGCTCTACGACACGCTCGATCAAGCTCGCCAGCGCTTCGCGGTGGTAAAAGCCACCTACGGCACCAATCACCCCGAATATCGCAAAGCCGCTTCTGAGCTTGCGGAGGTCGAAAAGCAGTTCGATGATACCCGTCGCAGCATTGCCGAAAGAGTGCAGACTCAGTACCAGGAAAGCCTGAACCGCGAACAGATGCTTCAGGCATCTGTCAACGAGACCAAGGCCGAGTGGGACCGCGTCAATGCCAAGTCCTTTCAGTATCAGCAACTGAAGCAGGAAGCCGATGCCGATAAGGCGCTCTACGACGAGCTGATTAAGAAGATTCGAGAGGCCGACATCAACGCCGGCTTTCAGAACAACAATATTCGCATTGCCGATGTTGCGCGACCCTCTCTGAAGCCAGTTTTTCCAAACATGACGCTCAATCTTGTGTTGGCGTTCCTGTTTTCCTGTCTTCTCGCAATTGGCGGGGCCATTCTCCTCGACTCGCTCGATACCACCCTTCGCGATGCTGACGAGGCCAGCCGATTCCTCGGCGCCGATGTCATTGCTACCTTGCCGGTTGATCGCGCCGGTGCTCAGTTGCCAAGGAAAACATCGGAAGTCGCTCCAGCCACACTCGTGCCGAGGAACGGCCATAACGGTCACCGCAAGGACTACTACGGTGGCGTTTCGAGCTTCGACGAAGCGATACGAAGTCTTCGCAACACCATTCTGCTGTCAGACTTCGATAGTCGCCTCCACTCCATCGTTCTTACCAGCGCCACTCCAGGCGAGGGCAAGACCACGCTGGCGGCTCACCTTGCAATGGCCAATGCTGACCGTGGCAAAAAGACCCTGCTTGTTGATGGCGATTTGCGGCACCCGAGCCTGCACTCCAAATTCGGCCTCAACCCTCACACCGGGCTCTCCAACGTTCTCACCGGCGAGTTCTCCTGGGAGGAAGTGGTCATCCCAATCGAGGGCACGACTAACTTGAGCCTTATTCCCGCGGGCCTGGGCTCTCATCGCGCCGCTGACTTGATCGGTCCCCGGCTTTCCACTCTGCTCGATGAATTTGCCAAGAAGTACGACCTGGTGATTCTTGACTCGCCCCCGCTCCTGGGCTTCGCGGAGTGCCTCCAGATGGCTGCCGCTGCCGACGGCGTGCTTCTTGTCAGCCGCGCTGGAGAAACCAAGCGCCGGGCCGTCGCCGAGGTTATCGCAGCCCTGCGTCGTCTTCGCGCAAACATTGTCGGCGTCGTCCTCAATCGCGTAAGCCACGACACCTCAGCCGGCGGATACCAGTACTCCAGTTATTACCAGAAGCATTATGCAAACTATTACAAGTCCGGGATGCCACGGAACTGAGCTTAAACAGGCTTAAGAGCCCCCGCAGTGAGCGGCTCAGCGAATCAGCGGCCCGGCCAAAACTGCGCGGAATCGGACCACACGACCCATGTCATTGCCTGTAATCTTGCCGCTTGCTGTCCATCGTGAAGAACAACGGCTCCGAGGCGAGGCGCCACTCGCCGCCGAGCGCTCATTGCGGATCAATGTCGCCTGGACGTTCGCCGGAAACGTAATTTATGCCGCATGCCAGTGGGGCATGCTCATCGCGTTGGCAAAGCTGGGCTCTCCTGAAATGCTCGGCCGATTCGCCCTTGCGCTCGCCGTCGCCGCTCCGGTTTTCATGTTCACGAATCTTCAGCTTCGAGCCGTTGAAGCGACAGATATGGCTCACCAGTTCGCCTTCGGCGATTACATGGGCCTGAGAACCCTTTCAACGGCACTAGCCCTCCTGGTCATTGCCGGGTTCGCCGCATGGTCCCGTTACCCGGTCTGGATCGCGGCCGTGATCGTCATTGTGGGTTGCGCCAAGGGCGCTGAATCCATCAGTGACGCGGTCTATGGCGTCGTACAGCGGCAGGAAAGAATGGACCTCATCGCGCGCTCCATGGTGCTCAAGGGTGTCATCTCGCTCGCCGCCTTCGCTCTCACAATGGCCCTGACGCGCTCACTGGTGATGGGCGCCGCAGCATTGGCCATCGCCTGGAGCCTGGTGCTGGTCACCTACGACTTCTCGCTTGCGCGGAGATTTGCCGGTGCGAGTCCTGCGCCTGAATGCCGCCACCCATCTCTTCCCCGTTTTTCCAGGGACACGTTGGTCCGAATCACGCGGCTTTCGCTGCCCCTCGGTATCACCATGATGCTGATCTCCCTGAATATCAATGTTCCTCGCTACTTCATTGAGCATTTAGCCGGCCCGCGCGCATTGGGCTTCTTCGCGGCCATCGCATACCTTATGGTGGCCGGGAATCTGGTCATCAACGCCATCGGCCAGTCCGCAACGCCAAAGCTCGCTTCGCGCCACGCGTCGGGCGACGTCCGAGGTTTTCGATCGCTTCTGTTCAGGCTTTGCGGGGCCGCGGCAGTTCCTGGCATCGCTGGCATCCTCGCCGCGATCCTGGCGGGCAAGCCGCTTCTTCGGTTACTGTACCGGGCTGACTACGAGAGCTACTCGGGCGTATTCACGCTCCTCATGATTGCCGCCGCGATCGGCTTTGTGGCGTCGATCCTTGGATATGGCATGACCGCGGCGCGCATTCTCAAGCCGCAGCCGGCGTTGTTTGCGGTGGTTTTGCTGCTATCGGCCGCCGCGTGCTACTTCTGGGTCCCGGCGCACGGCATCGAAGGTGGGGCGTTCGCTCTCATTCTTGCCACGGTAATCCAACTAGCGGGCTCTATCCTTATCCTGCTTCCCGCTTTGCGCGTTCCGCAACTCGCCGCGGACAGCGTTTCCTTCATCGATGAAAGCGCCGCCGTCCCGCACTCGTAGAGAAACCTCAAACAAAATCTCCGGAGACGACGGGCTGCCGCAGCATGCGGCCCTCGGTCGTCAACTTAGGAAGCAAGTGCAAAATGCCTGTTCGCATTCTTCACATATGTGAGCCGTTTGACCCTGGAGGCACTGCTTGGTGGCTGATTGACGTCGCGAAGGTCCTGCCCAGAGACGAATACTCTTTGGAATTCGCGTGTTGGGGAAACGACATCGGACGGCGCGGCGAAGAAGTGCAAGCCCTCGGCTGCCGCGTTTCGGCAGTCCCTCCGAGTCTCGGCGAGGTGATGGGGGGTCGAGCACTCCGCCAACTGATCCATGCCGGGCAATATGACATTGTCCACTGTCACATGTTCAATCTCTCCGGATGGTTATTGCGGCATGCCCGGACCGAGGGCGTCATCGGACGGATAGCCCACTTCCACGCTACGAATGATGGCCGACGATTGTCGCTTGGCACCCTCCTCCGTCGCACGGTGGGTAGAAGCCTCGTCCGAAAGCATGCGAACGCGCTACTGGCTTGCTCCAAAGCCGCCCTGGCGAGTGCGCCACGCCTGAGAGGATCCTTCGCTAACGAAGTGATCGCATGTGGGATTGAGACCGGGAGATATAAGGCTCAAACCAGGAGCCCAGGGCTGAGACGATCGCTTGGGGTCCCTGATGACGCAGCCGTCGTCGGCCACATCGGCCGCTTTGTTTCAGCGAAGAACCACAAGGGGCTGATCGAAATCCTCAAGTTGTTGCGTGGCCAACTTCCCAACGCATTCCTTGTCCTCGTCGGGGACGGTCCATTGAGGCGCGCGATCGAGAGGAAAGTCGTATCCAGCGGACTTTCGGCCCACGTCCGATTTCTGGGCGCACGCACCGACGTCGAACGGATCCTACCGGCATTCGACGTGTTCTGTCTCCCTTCACAGTACGAAGGGCTCGGAATTGCGGTTCTCGAGGCCAGAATGGCCGGAATCCCCGTCGTCGCTTCCGCTATTCCCGCGATTGAAGAGGCCCTCGTTGGATGTAACGGAAGCACCCTAGTCGAACCGGGAAACCATCGGAAGTTCGCGACGACGCTCGCGAGTTATCTGAATGACGAGAGACGCATTTCACCATCCGAGGGCTGGGCTTCGCAGTTCTCCCGTGAGAATTCGGCGAATCAGCTCGCCCGGTTCTACACAAAAGTGCTGCGCGCGACCCGCTCCAGCAAGCGATCGACGGCGGTCACTGGAGCCGCGTCCATTCGCACCACCCCCCGCCCTCAAGTGCAAAAGCTGGTTGACTAGCGGCACTGGGTTTCGAGCTTGAAAAGCATGCAAGGCAAACTCGAGCACCTCGACTTTATTCTTCTTTGCCTCTTCGTGCTCTCCCAGGCATATGCAGTCCCTCTATTTACTGTAGGGCCGTCCTGGGCCACGTGGCCAACCGCCGGCGACCTGGTGATCGCGGCAATCGTTCCTATTGTGCTCGCCCGGAGGTTCATGGGAGCAGGCCAGATTCGGAACAAGGCAAACAAGCGCATCCTTGTGCTGCTTGTCGCTCTCCTGGCCGCGTGCACTTGCTCCTATGTGATCCTATGCCGGGCGATGCCAATCCTCTACCTGACTGAAACGGGGAGGGCCGCCGAATTCGGCGAATATCAACTGTATCGAATCGTGCAGGCGATCGTCACGTTTGCATTCGCATCGCAGATTGATTTGACTATCCCCCGACGGAAAATTCTCGCTTTGACAACGGTCGCGGCACTTTTGGTCGTTTGTGCTGCCCTCTTCCTCGAATATCTGAGTATTGTCCCGGCTTCCGCCTACGCAGGCCACCTTCCCAAAAGCCTCTCCGTGGCCGGCCCCTGGGCTTACTATGCCAGCGCTAACGGGGCCTTCGGATACGGGACAATCGGCTTTAACCATGCCTACAGCTCTTCGCAAGTTTTGCTTTTGCTGGTTCTATACCTGTTCCTGGAGCCCAAGGCGCGCAATTTCACAAGGGCTGCACTGGTTTTTATCGCCGAGGCCGCAATCCTTATCAGCGGATGCCGTGCGGTCTTTGCGGGGAGCTTGCTGTTCCTGGCGGCGCTCTTCATTCGCCGTCCGCGAGTACTCGCCGCGTTTGCCTGGATCTTCCTCGCGGTCGCAGCGCTTACCACGGGGCTGGCGCCATCGGCGCCGGATGTGATGCGCCCCGCGCTCGACCGCGTCTCCGCTATCAACCCGTTTGATGAAGAGGATCCCGGAGAACGGGATCAACTCTGGCTTGGCCAGATCCAATACCTAAATGAGAAACCCCTGCGCTGGCTGACAGGCGGAGGATTTGGAACCGCGGTCGAAGAGACTGGCAACGCGCATATGATGTACCTTCAGATTCTTAACGAAACGGGCATAGTGGGACTCGCCGCTTTCGCGTTTGCGTTCGCAGAGATATTCCGCCAACTTCGCCGTGCGGGCCCGGAATCACGGCCAATGATATTCGGTACCCTGGCCATCTTGGTGGCATCAATTGCTCAGGAGACGCTGTATCCGGTTCCGGCGATGGGACAGTTCATCGCGTTTTACGCACTCTGCCTCGCGCTTGCCCTTCGGCCCACGCGCAACTCGGCAGCGCGAGGGATATTGATCCTCGACGTTTCACCCAACCAAACGGCACCGCAGCTAGTGGCGATTTACCCGTCGAGAGCCGATCGTCGCCCAGTTGGAGCCGTTTAGGATCCTGCGTGGACTTGGTTGACAGCTCCTGTAATGCGCGCGTTTGCCAACCCGTCCCCGAGAGGGTCGACGTGATTCGAAATACTCCCTCAGTCATCGTCAAGCTACGCGGGGGGCTGGGAAATCAGCTCTTTCAGTATGCGGCGGGACGAAGCCTGGCCTCCCGATCCGGCGTACCCCTCATGCTCGACACAAAGTCGGGCTTCGAGAACGATCCTAATGGGCGCTCTTACGCGCTTGGCGCATTTGCGCTAAGCAACATCGTTCTGGAGGCGGATTCATCGGGGCGCGGGCTCCGTGCTGAGTTGCGAAGCCGCCTCCTCCGGCGCCGTGAGATCCTGCGGCTCAAACTATTGGGAAGATACTACAGCCCGTCAATTCAACGACTGCGAGTTTCAGGGCCCACGGTGCTCGATGCCTATTGCCAAAGTCCCCGCTATTTCCTTGGCTTGGAAGAGGCCCTCAAAGAAGAGCTCGCTTTCAAGGCCATCCCCGCAGGTGTCGACCCGGCAATCGTAAGCGAAATCTACTTCGCCAACTCAGTGTGCGTTCACGCCCGCCGGCTTCTCGGAGTATGTGCGGATCGCACGAAAACCCGCCGCGCCGTGGCCGATTATTACGGCGCGTGTGGTATCAGCTATTACCGGCGCGCATTAGCCACGCTCGCTCGCGAACGCGGTCCTGTCAACGCGTACCTCTTCAGCGACGATCTTGATTGGGCACGAGAAAACGCATTGCAACTCGTTACGACAAACTGCGCGGTGAAAGTAATCGAGGAACAGGATACTTTGAAAAGTTTCTACCTTATGAGGTTGTGCAAGCACTTTGTACTTGCTAACAGCACGTTTGGATGGTGGGCCGCTTGGCTTGGAGAGTTCGCTCGCAAGGCCGTTTATGTCCCCTCGGTTTGGAATCGGGGAGAAAAGCGATTCCCACTCGAAATGTTTCCCGACGGCTGGAACATCGTTCCCGCGGCGTGAAGGTGATCGGCCCGTAGTTCGCCGCAGATGAACAAGCCCCAAAAGCAAGTCCTGACAGGCTCCGTGAAAAAGAATCCGCTCGTAACCATCGGCATGCCGGTGTACAACTGCCGCGCAACGGTTGCCGAATCCATCGCGTCCATCCTGAACCAGACCCTCGAGGACTGGGAGCTGGTTGTGTTCGATGACGGTTCGCGCGATGGAACGCATGACGTGGTGCGAAGATTCGCCGATCCGCGCATTCGCCTCATCGTGGGCAAAACCAATCGCGGACTGCCCGCGCGCCTCATTGAGATCGTGCGGCAGAGTAGAAGCACCTTTTTCGCACGCATGGACGGCGACGACACCGCCTACCCCGATCGGTTGCAGCAGCAGGTGGACTTTCTTCGAAACCACCCTGAAATAGATCTGGTCGCCGGCGCCGTTGCCGTCATCGATGGCAACGGAGAAGCAATTGGCGTGCGGCACCCCCCCCTGGAACACGAGCGCATCTGTGCGCGGCCGTATTCCCGTTTTCCCATGGCCCATCCGACGTGGCTTGGGCGCACAGATTGGTTCCGTCACCATCCCTACCGCGAGGATGCCGTGCGCATGGAAGACTGGGACCTGTTGTTTCGCGCCCACAGGCAGAGCCGGTTTGCAAACCTGCAAGAGATCGTTTTGGGCGTCAGTGAGGCTTCGCTCTCGCTGCGTAAACTTGCTGCGACACGCTGGAATCACTCTCTATTCGTCATCGAATATTCGCAAACCGGCGGAGCTTACTTGAACGCCATGGCGGAGGTGGGAGGGCAGGCACTGAAACTCACGCTGGATGCCTTCGCGCTGGGAACCGGTTTGAATCATCGCGTGTTGAGGCACCGCATTCCGCCGATCTCCCGCCATGAAAAGGAGCAGTGGCGCGAAGTGAGAGACGCGGCGCGCACAACCGCATGGCGGTGCTTGGAAGGAATGGAGAGCGTGCCCGCATGAGCAGCTTCGCCTTGAACGAGTTGAGGCCACGCATTGCGTTTGTCGTCGCAACCGACCGCTCCATCATTCAATTTGAAGGGCAGAGCGCATTCCTGGCCGCGAACGGATTTGAAGCGCACGCGATTTGCAACCCAGGCCCGCGCCTGGAGGCTCTGCGACATCACGGGATTGAGACGTGGCCTCTACCGATGGAACGCGAGATCTCTCCTGCGCGCGATTTGCGTTCACTGTGGCGCTTGTGGCGGCTGTTCCGGCGTATCCGACCTGACATCGTAGTGGCCGGCACTCCGAAAGGAGGCTTGCTTGGGTGCCTCGCTGCGCGCCTGGCCGGTGTGCCCAATGTGCAGTATTCTCTGCACGGCTTGCGGTTGGAAACGACCACGGGAATCAAGCGCGGGATCCTCATGGGCGCGGAATGGACTGCATGTCACGCGGCGCAGACTGTTCGCTGTGTGAGCCCAAGTTTGCTCGCGCGTACCGTCGCGCTGAGACTGGCGCCCGCGGATCGCTGTTTCGTGATTGGCAATGGCTCATCCGACGGAATCGCAATGGAGCGATATGCTATTGGCGCACAAGCCGAAGCCGAAGCAAAACAAGTGCGATGCGAACTGCGCATTCCCGCCGGCGCTCCCGTCATCGGCTTTGTCGGGCGACTGACGCGCGACAAGGGGATTCGTGAACTCTACGAGGCTTTCACGTGGTTACAGAGCCGATTTCCCGATCTGCGTCTCCTGCTTGTGGGCGACTTTGAGACCGGTGATCCTGTTCCGGGCGCGCTGCGGGCGCAGATCGCGGCCAACCCCGCCGTAATTCATACCGGATTCGTGGACAACGTAGAGCATTTCTACCCGGCCATGGATGTGATGGCATTGCCTACGTATCGAGAGGGTCTTCCGACGGTCGTTCTCGAAGCCCAGTACGCCGGCATCCCGGTAGTCACCACGAATGCTACTGGCGCCGTGGACGCAATCGTGGACGGCGAAACCGGCTTGCGTGTCCCGATAGGTGACACTGGCTCTCTCGCCTCAGCGCTCGACCGGTTGTTGGGTGACGCGGCATTGCGCTCAACGCTGAGCGCGGCAGGAAGAAGCTGGGTCGAGAAGAATTTTCACCGCGAAGATTTGTGGCGCAATCTATTGGCCTGGCACTGCTCGCAGGTACGGTCCCCCCAGGATCAAGGGATCCTCCGTTTGAATGCCCGCAACTCTCGAATCGCGATGTTCAAGAGCATCATGGAACGCAGTCTTGCTGGTTTTGCACTTTGTCTCTTGTCGCCGCTCTTGTTGGTAGTGGCCTTCTTAATCTGGCTGCGGTTGGGAAACCCGGTGTTGCTTCGCCAGACGAGGATTGGCTTCAAGGAAAAGCCATTCACAATTTTTAAATTTCGGACGATGACCGACGACTGCGACACCCGTGGAGCACTCTTGGATGACTCACTCCGCATCACTCGGCTCGGCAAATTTCTGCGGGCCTGGAGTCTTGATGAGTTGCCTCAATTGTGGAACGTCCTTCGCGGTGACATGGGTTTGGTGGGTCCTCGTCCGCTCCTGCATGAATATTTGCCGCCCTGCCACGCGTGCCGGAGCCGACGGCACGAAGTGAAGCCGGGAATGACCGGATGGGCTCAGGTCAACGGCCGCAACGAGCTCAATTGGGAAATGAAGCTCATTCTCGATGCCTGGTACGTTGATCACCGGAGCCTGTGGTTGGATCTCAGGATTATCGGCTTGACCGTGTTGAAGGTTTTTCGAAGAGAGGGAATTGGAAAAAATACGTGCGCGACCCTACCCGAATTTTCCCCAGAAAGGAACGTTGTCGGAACTCACGACTGATCTCCTCATAACGCCGATCCGCGGAACCGCGTGCTTCTGCTCCGAGAATCCCGAATTGGCGATCATTAGAAACGCCCGCCGTTGAGAAGTCCAGCAAATAATCGTCAAGAATAAAAAGGCCATGGCATACCCTGAACAGGATTGCGTGGCCTTTTTTGCGTTCAGTCGCTAATCAAGGAGCGGATCGACTTGCGTTGCCGGCAATGGGAAAGAATGTGACCCCTTACGGCTTCTTGGTTTGCAAATTCCAATACCCATATGCATCGCTCTGAGAAAGGTTGGCCCTGACGGGCGGCTTCTTCAGAACTTCAATATCTCCCAGCTCGACCTCAAGCGAAAAGCACTGCTGTACCGCGGCAAGCGCAATGATCACCTTGCATTGCTGGCGGAGATCCGTCACAACTCCCTCAACGCCTTCAAAAATTCCTGCTCGGATTCGTACCCTTGCCCCGACAGAAACGTTGATGTGAGGACGCAACAAGAGTCCGCTGGCCAGCCCCTCGCGGATCTTATCGAGATCCGCGCTGCTCACCAGATTCCCGCCCTCATCACCCAGCGACCGCACGACACCCGGCGTGCTTATGACTGTGATCCTGGAATCAGGCAGAAATCGGGCAAAGACGTACCCAGAGAAAAGCGGACGCTCTGTGACGACGGTTCTGTCTGTCCACTTTACTCGCTCCCTGTAAAGCGGCACGTATTGCTCCACGGAGCGTACCGCGAGATGCTGCGCCACACGTCTTTCAAAATTCGAACGAACATGCAGGACATGCCATGGCATCTCCTGCGTGGACTGTTCCAAAGGAAGAAGGCTCTTCGGAACCCGATTGTGGTCTCTCCGCCAGCGATCCAACTCATCGGCATAGGCGAAGATCGTGCTCGTCTCCACGCCGAGAGGGTGAATTGGAAGACCATACTCGCGATGCCATTGCTGGACAACGCGAGAGCTTTGCCCAAGGTACCGAGCGATCGATTCCCAGGTATCAAGCCGCTCTTGGCAAAAAGGAACGCTCATTCTTCCCTCGACCATTGAGATTGCCTCCGCTAGGTATTTCAGGGTGGCGAACTGCATAATGCTTGCGAGGGAGGGAATGATGCGGGCAAGCACGTGGATGCAGACTGCAATAATTAGCCATGAAGACTGAGGAATAATTTCTAACACAGCAATTCGCCGACGTGTGGTTGTTTCTTGAGCGTTTTCCACACCCCTTTCACTTGCTCCCACAAGGTCATCCCAAAGCCATATCGACGAGGGAAATCCTCAATCAAAAACACTTGATGTCCACACATTTCCAAAGTCTCAGCTTCCTGGCTAGGCCCATAAGATGCCTATCGAGGGCGGCACAGCCGGCGCCGCAGTCTTAGACCTTGTTGAGCAGGGCGCCAATTTATCTACCGTCAACCGCACGCACGAGAAAGCCGCTGACCTGGCTCGGAAAGCCAGGGCTCACCTGCTCAAGCAGAACGTTCGTTCCAAGCAGCGCCTCGATGCCATCAGCACCCCGCGCATGGCGAAGCAATGTGCATTCGGCCAACCGTATTCTTACCAGACAGATTGAAGGCGCAGACGGTGTTGAAATCTCTTTAGCGGATCATTCGCGAGCGGTGAGAAGATCTAAATCATTATTGCGGACATTGCCGACACGATCGCTCACTTTCCAGGAAGTCATTTCTTCCGGTGGATATGGCCGCAGCAGATCGATTGGGAGCCGATCCGGGGTCGCTTCTTCAAGCCACCGTGCGTAATCGGCGGGCTTGAGTATGACGGGCATGCGATTGTGGACAGGCTCGAGCAGCTCATTGGCGTCGGTGGTGAGGATGGTGAATGTTTCGAGCGGCTCGCCTTCTTTGGGGCGCCAGCGTTCCCAAAGGCCGGCGAAGGCGAAAGGCGCTCCGCTTTTGAGGGCGAAGGCATGCGGCTGCTTTTTTTTGGGGTCGTGCTTGGTCCACTCGTAAAACGCGTCGGCTGGAATGAGGCAGCGGCGCTTGCGCAGCGCATCACGGAAAGCAGGCTTGTTTGCAGCTTCTTCCGCGCGCGCGTTGATGGTTGAGTAGCCGATCTTCGCGTCTTTCGCCCAGGCTGGGATCAGTCCCCAGCGCATGAGCGCGATCTCACGCGATTGAGACTGCGGGCCTGAACGTACGACGGGCTGCACGCTTTGCGGCGCAACGTTGTAACTGGCAGGGAAAGGTGGAAGATCGTCGAGGTCGACGCCGAAAAGTTGAGCAAGAACTTCGCGCGTGGATCTGCGCGCAAATCGTCCGCACATAGATTCATCATAGAGCCGGTGCGGTCGGGCCCATAGACTAAGGAGACTTCGACTACCTAGACAGCGCAGAGAAGATTCTAGTTGGGACGTCCGCCGGAGGAGGCACGGCGCCGGAACGATTCGTCGACGGGCTGGCGCCCTTGAAAGCCCGCTTCCGTCGTGTGCCAGTACGCAATAGCGGGTTCGCCCATGCGCCAGCATAGGAGGACGACTTGATCATCAACGCGGCAAGGAAAGTCGAGCAGGCCGGTGTCGAGATCCTTCACCTGAACCCCGATCGCGTCGATTTCGGTCACGCTTTCCTGCACTTGTTTCAGGAGCTGCTCCAACTCGGCGCGCTGGCGGGCGACGCTTGCGGGATCGATCTTCATGCCGCCGGAGAGAAAGATACGCTGCGCCAGCCCGTTGAGGGCGGACTCGACAGACTCTGCGGATTGCCTGCCTGCGATGGCGCGCTTCAGAAGGGATTCCAGCACCGGGAGCAGAGATTGGGCCTCATCGAGGGTAAACGTCTTCATCTTATGGCTCCGGGTTTTCCTATTTACTGCACTACTTTTCCTACAGAATACGACGAAATCCGCAGGCTGGTTGACGCCTAATGTTTATGTTTCTGGGGCAGATTCTCGGTACAGGCAAGTCTGGCAAGGCGAAGGGCTGTGGATGAGTGTGGATAAGGTCGGCTGCGTGATTGAGTAGGTTGATTCGCAGGAAGTTATCGCGAGGATTCCATTACCCACTCTGTTTCAAATCGGCTGAAGTTGAGGCGAGCGGGTACCAGTTCGATCCGATAATCCAGCATCGTAAAATACAAGTTCGAGTATTGTTAAAAACGATAACAGGCAGGGTTACGAATGGGGGTTACTCAGGCGCAGAGCCAATGACCATTGTGCCGTTGACTCTTAACGCCTTCTCTCCTATCGTCAGGATGCGCACGTAATTCTTGAAATAGTCAGCGTCGTTTGATCAAACCGCTTTGGGGATCAAGCCAGACTTCTCAGAATTCCAAGTGGATTTCGGTTTTCTGAGCAGGGTGGATGATATGGGGCGGAGGCAGAGATTAACGATAGCCTGACGCTGTGATCAACAAAGATTCCTCCTACGGTGGGTAGAGTAGAGCCACGCAACAGGCTTAATCCCGCTTTTAAAGGCCTAGTTTTTTCCTTTCGCAAGATCGATCAGTTGTCCCCAAAGCCCGCTTCTCTCAACTGAAGGGCCCTTTGCATAAATCGTAATCGCTGATGCGCAAGACATCATGTTTCGCAGGAGACGTGATGAAGTGTTTTTTCATTTGCAAGACTGGATTTTGAGAAAGAGGCCTTGGTGAAACCGTTTCTTCTGGTGCTGACAAAGATTCAGAACGCCAAAGCGCGTTCCACGGTGAAATTGGTTCTGGAGAGCGCTGGCCACAGGGTGATTGAAGCGGCGGGGAGCCCGCAGGCTCATGCGCTGCTGAGTAACGGACTCGACCCAGATCTCATCTTTTGCGAATTATCGAGCGCGCAAGCGCCGGCCACATCGGAGATCGGCACGATCTTGAGCTTTGTGGGGCGGGATCGCGTTTGCCTGATTACCAAATTAAGCGAGCAGCAGGCGCGCCGGCAGGCTGCTGAACTTGGCATTCAGAACGTGCTGACCATGCCGTTGACCCGCGAAGACATTGAGGCCGCGGTGGACTCGATGGCACCTGTGAAGTCATCGGACGGTCTGCATAGCTCCACGTCCGCCGATTTTGTAGGCTCGCATCTCGAGGCGCACGAGCAGTTGGTTCCCCAGATTCCCGCAGACATGCCTGCCATGCCTTACCTCGAGGAGCTTGGCGGCAGCAACTTCTTCCTGGCTGCTTCGCCGCAGATGCTGGAAATCCATCGGCAAGTGAAATTGCTCGCGGACGTCGACGTCAACGTGCTGATCCTTGGCGAAAGCGGCACTGGCAAGGAAGTGATCGCACAGTTGATTCACAAGAACTCCGCGCGGTGGCGCGAGAAGTTCCTGAAGGTGAATTGCGCGGCGCTGCCGGCGGACTTGCTGGAGAGCGAGCTATTCGGTCATCGCCAGGGAGCATTCACTGGCGCCATCAACGACAGGGCGGGTAAATTCGAGCAGGCAAACCGCGGCACTCTGTTGCTTGATGAGATTGGAGAGATTGGCGTGCAAATGCAGGCAAAGCTGCTGCAGGTGCTGCAGGATGGTCAATTCTCCAGGCTCGGAGCGCAGGAATCGACCCGAATCGATGTGCGAGTTCTTGCGGCCACCAATGTATTGATGGAAGACGCGCTGCTTTCAAAGAAATTCCGCGAGGATCTTTACTACAGGTTGAGCGTCTTCACCATCAAGGTTCCGCCGCTGCGCGAGCGGCGCGAAGAGATTCCCTACCTCATAGAAGAGTTCATTCGCCGTTCTCCCGCGGAATTGACTGCCGGATTCGGCGCGAGTCTTTCTTCAAGATTGATGGATGCGGCACTGCTCTACGATTGGAAGGGAAACCTGCGAGAGTTGCGAAACTTTGTGACGCGGACGATCGTGATGCGCGATGCCGATGCCGCTACGCGCGAACTGGAATCGAAGGCCGCGGCGTCGGGCGACGCCGAATCGCAGAGTTCGCTCGCCGATGCGTCGGCTCCTTGCGTAGGCATTCGATCCATTGTTCGCGACGTGAAGGCGCGCACCGAAGCGAAGATGATCCTGAGCGCCCTGGAAACCTTCGGATGGAATCGGCGCCGCGCGGCACAGTATCTGAACATGAGCTACCGGGGACTGCTCTACAAAATTCAGCAACATCATCTGCGGCCGTGGGACGCTGGAGAGCCCCAACAGCATCGCAAAAAGGCCCAATCGGCGACGGAGAGTGCCGTTTAGACCGACTGATAATTCCTGGCGCACTTTTCGGTGTCTTGAACGGTTTTCATCGATGAAGCCAGAATTATGCACATAGGTGGTACAAAATATGCAAAACTTTGCAACTTTATGACGGCGAAGGCATCCGTTAATTTCGTCGTCGAGTTATAAACTACTATACACTCAATCACTTAGAAGCTTCAGCCAGCTTTTCGATAGGTCCGAGGGTTTGGCTGCCGGAGTGCAACATACGAGGCACCGTCCCCGCGGTTTTCACCTAACTCTATGCCCATCAATCTAGACGATAGCCTTCGTGTTGATCCGGCCGACCTGCCGGGGGAAGGTGTTCTGTTTGGCAGCACGGCGGCAATGCGTGCAGTGCGGGACCGGATCGAACGAGTCCGCCTGGGCGACCAGTCGGTTCTCATCCAGGGCGAGAGCGGCACGGGCAAGGAATTGATTGCACGGTTTCTTCACGCGCATTCCACTCGACGCAATGGTCCGTTTGTGAGGCTGAGCTGCGCGGCAGTTCCGCTGGGTCTTCAGGAAAGGGAGCTGTTTGGCTACGAAAAAGGAGCTTTGCCGAAAGCGCCTGAAGGCCGGGTCGGCCTGGTTGAGGCTGCAGTTGGCGGCACGCTGTTCCTGAGTGAGATTGGCAATATGGGTTTGGAGCTGCAGGATAAGTTGCTGCGGCTACTGCGCGATGGATCCTTTGTGAAAGTGGGCGGGCGCGAAGAGCGCAAAGCCAGGGCGCGAGTGGTGTGTGCGACGAACGTTGATTTGGGCGAGGCGGTTGCTTCCGGCAGTTTTCGCGCTGCGCTCTTTGATCACATTGCAGCCGTGTCACTGCAGCTGTCGCCGCTGCGGGAGAGGAAGAGCGATCTGCCGCGGCTGTGCGAGTACTTTCTCGAGAAATTATCTCGACAGTTTCAAAGGAGCGCACCGAAACTAAGCGCAGACACGATTCACTTGCTGAAGCAGTGGAATTGGCCCGGCAACTTACTTGAACTGAAGAATTGGATTTCGCGGGCCATCATTCTTGGCGATGATGAGCCTCTCGTGACGGAGCTTCGGCGCCGGATTGAGACGCTGGAGGGATCAGCGGACCGGGTGACTCGAAAATCGTCCCGGAGCGGCGCCACGGAGCGCGGGGTTTCAGGAGTCACCAGTGCATTGATTTTAAAGGCGTTGCAGGCGAACCGCTGGAACCGTCGAAAGACTGCGGAAGAGCTGAAGATGAGCTACCGGGCACTGGTTTCAGGACTGCGCAGTGTAGGCATTCCGCAAAGGCGCAGGAGTCATAAGGGGCCTCCGCAGACGCATTAGGCATTAAGGGCCGCTGAAGCCACCGATGGGCAAAGCGCGGAGATGGTCAGGTTGAGTTTTGAGAATTGCAGTTCGAAGGCGCAAGCGATTTTGGGAAACAGGTTGAGAGATAAGTCTTGCAGTTTTGTTTTCGGATGTGCTGTTCGTGTCGGGTGCAAGAGCCACTTTCGATCGGCAGAAAGTGAAGAAAGCGGGATGAGTTTCAAAGCGACGCGTTACCTGGGGAAGCTTGAACGTGTTACCGAGAGAGGAAGCGCTAGCACAATAGAGGCATTGTCTCTGACTGCACGGGCCATGATGATGAAGGCACAGTATTTGTCCCCCGTTCCACTGCGATAATTTCTCTCGCTTTTAAGGCCCGTAAGTAGGGGGGAAAAGGTAACTCACGCGGAGTCCTCAGGTCGTTGATGTGACTCACAGGGCGAAGCTACGTCCAGGTTCGCGTTCGTCAGGGCAACGCAAAGAGCAAGGGAATTTAGAAATGCAGACCGAGCAGACCTTCGAATCCGATATGCGCAACGTCGCACCCTGGTGGGCGGTTTACACCCGTCATCAGCATGAGAAGGTTGTTGCGGACACGCTGACCGCGAAGGGCTTCGAGACTTTCCTGCCGCTTTATGATTCGACGCGGCGCTGGAAAGACAGGTCCAAGGTGCTGTCGCTGCCGTTGTTTCCTTGTTACGTTTTCGTTCGCGGCGGGATCGATCGCAAGCTGCAAGTTGTAACCACGCCGGGAATCCACATGATTCTTTATCGCGGCGAACAAGTCGCGATGATTCCGGACGAAGAAATTGCAGCGATTCAGAAAGCGGTTGATGGCTCACTCAAAGTCGAGCCACATCCCTTTCTTAAATGTGGAATGCGCGTACGCGTCGTGCGCGGTCCACTTGAGGGAGTGGAAGGAATCCTGACGCGCAAGAAGAATCTGCTGCGTCTTGTTTTGTCGGTGGACATGCTGGCGCAGGCGGTTGCGGTTGAAGTCCACGCTTGGGATGTGGAACCATGCGCGAGCAATCCGCGCGAGTCAGAGCACAGATTTGAGTCCAACACGATCCGACCGGACAGTCTTAGCGTAGTCAGACCGCCCTCGGAACTTGATAGATCCCGGTGCATTGGGGTGTAAGTTAGGAATCCATGATTCTCGCTTTCCAGTAGAAGGACTCGAACTCAAGAGAGTAATTAATGAACAATCGAGCACCATCGTCGCAATCAACGTATGCAAAAAGACTGAGGCAATCTGTGAGACAGCAGCGAGCCACCATCGCAGTATCGCTTACGCTTCTGGTAGCCGTCGGGTTTTCCTCAAACTCCTGGAGCCAGACTTCTTCGCCGCTTCAGGATACGGCGAAAGCAGGAGCAGATTCTAATTCGCCGCCGACCCCGCCCGCAAAGCACAGTCAGGGAGATGACTATGTCATTGGCGCCGATGACATTCTGTCGATCAATGTCTGGAATGAACCCAACCTTACTCGGCAAGTGACTGTGCGGTCAGATGGGAAGATTTCCCTGCCGTTAGTGGGGGAAATGCAAGCCGCCGGAAGAACCCCCGCGGAACTTGACGAGGACATCACCGCGACCCTGCGGAGCTTTATTACCGATCCCCAAGTGGCCGTCATCGTTCAGGAGATTAAGAGCCAGACCTTCAATATCCTTGGACAAGTGGGCAAACCGGGCTCTTACCCTCTAACGGCGGCGACATCAGTTGTGGACGCGATTGCCATGGCCGGCGGGCTGGGAACGTTCGCAAAGAAGAAAGGTATCTATATTCTTCGTCCAAAGGCGAATGGAGAAGAATCCAAGATCCGGTTCAACTACTCTTCGTTCATCAAGGGCAAAAACGTAGCGCAAAACATCAGGGTGATGCCACATGACACGATCGTCGTGCCCTAGAGGCTTTCCATGTTAGCTCGAATCGGTATCTTCGTTGTATTCCTGGCGCAATTGCCTGGGATCGCGCAGGTCGCGCCTGGTGCAACAGGCGGTACGAATCTTGGCGGCGACACCGAGATGCAGACTCCGCCGCCTGCGAGTGGAGACAGGTATTCAACAGAGATAGGCAGCGAGAAGCAATCCAATTACTTTCTTGCCGGAGTGACAGCGAATACAGCCTATGTAAGCAACCTGTTCCCGAGCCAGACTTCAGCCCCCGTGAGCGATACAACGATTTCAATCCTTCCGAATTTTCAACTGACTCGATCGACGCCGCGACAGCAAGATTCAATTACCTACAGTCCGAGCTTCGTCTTCTATGAACCAACTACGGTTCTCGATTCGATCAATCAAGCCGCTTCAACGGACTTTCGTTACCGCTTGTCTCCCGCATGGAGCATTGGCCTTCAGGATGCGTTTTACAGGACGTCCAATGTATTCGATCAGTCTTCAACATACACTGCGGTATCGGTCTCCGGCTCAACAGAGAATCCGATCGCAACGGTAATTGCTCCCTTCGCAGAACAATTGACCAACACAGCGCGCGCGGACCTGAGCTACCAATTCGGAAGAGACGGAATGATCGGAGCTGGCGGGATCTACTCGATCACCAACTTTCCGGGCCTGTCGCCGTCGGCGGGTATTTCAAACTCAAAAGGAATCGGAGTGAATGCGTTCTACAATCGACGGCTTGCCCGGACTCAGTACCTCGGGGTCACCTATCAATTCACGCGGACTGTAGCCAGCGTCTCAAGCCAGCAAGCCACGACCACTACACAATCTATGCTTCCCTTTTATAGTTACTACTTCAAGCCGACGATCTCGCTCTCTGTGTCAGGAGGAGTCGAACGAGTCGACGTGATTCTGCCGCAGGCAGCAACCTTTTCAAGCTGGTCGCCTTCAGGGGTGGTAAGCCTGGGGTGGCAGACCGAACGGTTCAATGTTGCGGCAAGTTACACACGCGTTGTGACGTCGGGTCAGGGGTTGTTCGGCGCATTCAACGCAAGTGGTGTGGGGGCCACCGGCGGCTGGAAACTTGCCCGCACTTGGGATGTGGCGTTGTCAGCGACCTATATCACCTCAAGCAACTTGACGCCTCAGCTGAGTCTCTACTCCGGCGGGACCACGATCTCCGGGCAGGCATCGGTCCATCACGACTTTGGTGAGCGCTTCGCGATGGATTTTGGATACGATCGCCTTCACCAGAACTATCCCGGTGTCACAATCGTGACGGAGAGTCCGGATTGTAACCAGGAATATGTGGACGTCAGGTACGAGTTTAGAAAACCCCTGGGGAGATGATCATGCTAGAAGACTCGGAAGAACAAAAAGCGAACGGACTCGACATCCAGCGGATTCTAGGGATCGTCAAGCGCCGCCATCTGCAGTTTCTTCTGCCGCTGTTTCTGGGATGGCTGCTGGTCTGGGGATCAAGCTGGATTCTGCCGCCTTCGTATAAGTCGAGTACGCTGATCTTGGTGGAACAGCCGACGATGCCGCAGAATTACGTCGTGCCAAACATCAACGACGACCTGCAGACCCGCTTACAGAGCATGACGGAACAGATTCTTAGTCGAACCCGGTTACTTGTCATCATCCAGAAACTTCACCTCTATGGCGGAGATCGATCGAGCATGACCGATGATCAGAAGGTTGCGATCATGCGCAAAGATATCGGTATCGAAATGGTGAGGGACCCCGCGAGGCAGAACATCTCGTCCTTCACGATTTCCTATGAAGCTCGAACTCCTGGTCTTGCGCAGGAAGTTACCTCGGAACTTACCCGGCTGTTCATTAATGAGAACCTGAAAGTACGCCGGGAAGAGTCTGAAGGAACGACAGACTTTCTCGAAAAGCAATTAGAGGATGCACGCGAGACACTTTCGGAACAAGAGGCAAAGGTCAGGGAATTCCAAAGCCAGCATGAAGGGGCTTTGCCAACGCAAGAAGCCGGCAACCTCCAAATCCTGGCGGGGCTGCAATCACAACTTCAGAGCGAGCAGGATGCATTGAACTCCGCAAGGCAGCAACGCGCCTATCTCGAAACGCTTCTGGAACAGGAGAAGGCGACGCAGGTAAAGATTCGGCCGAGCGGGGGCCAGTCCGGAGCCTCCACGCCGACAGACCTCGCGACGATCGACGATCAGCTCGACAAGCTGCGAGCGCAGCTCGCGGATCTGAGTTCCCGCTATACAGACCGCTATCCAGACGTGCAAAGACTGAAGGACCAGATTGCGAAGACTGAGGCGATGCGAGAAAGTCTGGTCGCGGCGACGAAGTCAAGGAAGGTACCCGTACCGCAACAGGACGATAGCCCGTCCACGACTGGCGGAATTGATCCCGAACTAAGTGCGGCGGGCCGCCAAATTCAGGGACAACTGCAGGCCAACCAGGTTGAAATCAAGAATCGCGAGAGTTCAATCGAGAACCTGAAAGCAAGGATCAGTGAATACCAGGGGAGACTGAACCTTGAACCGGCAACGGAACAGGAACTTACCGATATCACTCGCGGCTACGACCAATCAAAAGCCAACTATGACGACTTATTGCGAAAGAAAGAGCAGTCGGAAATGGCCACAAGCATGGAAGAGATGCAGCAAGGTGAGCGATTTACAATGCTCGATCCTCCGAGCTATCCCTCCCGGCCGGACTTTCCGAATCGCCTCAAGTTCTGCGGCATCGGGCTGGTGGTGGGATTGGCTCTGGGCTTGATTGTCGCGGGCGGCCTTGAATTCCTGGACGACCGCCTTTACAGTGAGCAGGACATCAAAGCGCTTCTTCCCATTGCAGTGTTCGCGGAGATACCAGAGATTGTAAGCCAGAGCGACAAAAGGAGCGCGAAGAAACGACTCGCTTTGGGATGGGTCACATCGGTCGTGGTCGTGGGCACGATTCTTATCGGTTCGCTCTTCAGTTTTCTTCACAGTTAGGCCCTAAACCAAATGTACAAAGCCTTTTTCCGACTCAAGCGCAATCCGTTCGATCTAACTCCCGATCCGCACTGCTTTGTGCCCACGCCTCGGCACAACGAGGCGCTGGCCGCGCTTTACTACGGTGTGCGCCGGCACAAGGGATTCGTGGTGGTAACAGGAGAGGTGGGGACGGGCAAAACATTGCTGCTCCGATGTCTGTTACGGCTTCTGGAAAACAGCAAGGATATTGCCTATGCGTATCTGTTCAACAGCCGACTAGAACCTACGGACTTTCTGCAATACGTGCTTTCCGATTTCGGGCTTCCAGCATCAGGAAAGAACAAGTGCGAGATGTTGCTCGATCTGAGTAAGTTCCTGGTCTCGCGCGGTTCCAAGCAATTGACCACGGTGGTGATTGTTGACGAAGCGCACGATCTGTCGGCTGACACGCTGGAGGAACTTCGGCTGCTGTCGAACCTGGAAACGTCAGAAGATAAACTGGTTCAAATCATTCTGGCGGGCCAACCGGAGCTTGACAAGAAGCTGGATTCAGTGGAACTACGGCAATTGAAACAGCGCATTGCCCTCAGAACACAACTCGGAGCGCTCAGCGCGAAGCAGACTCAGGAGTACATCGAGCAGCGTCTACGGATTGCTGGCGCGGACTCAAGCCAGCCGCCGATCTTCTCCGCGCAGGCAATCGACCAGGTGTACTCGTATTCGCGAGGATTTCCGCGCCTGATCAACACCATCTGCGAAAACGCACTGATCAGCGCTTATGCCCGGCAGTCGCAAACGGTGTCGGCGCGAGTCGTGGAAGATGTCGCGACCGAATTCCGATTGGATCCTTTTGTTCCAACGGCGCAGCCCACGTAGATTATTCGATCCCTTGTTGAAAAGGAAAAACTATGAGCCGAATATTTGACGCATTGCAGCGATCGGAGAACGAGCGGTCGGGCGTTGACACTGCTGCCCTGCCGCAAGGGCCCGAATTACTGAAGCGGGCGGAACGCGCGGCAATCGCGAGCTTGAACGCAACGGCGACTCATACGGAACCCGAGGAAGTGAGCACGGCGGCGACTGAAATGCGTGCTGAACGCGGCGCCCCGCCGATTTCATGGCCGGATCTAAGTTCGTTGAACGAGGCAGAAGGCGTCCCCGCAATGGAACACCCCGATGTTCTGAGCCGCTTTCCGTCTCTTGAGTGTTCGATACCTCCGCAGAGCCGGCTAGTCTTTCTGACCGACCGGGAAAGTCCCGCCGCAGAGGCTATTCGCCTTCTGGGCGTGCGATTAAGAGATATGCGTCAGAATCGACCGCTGAAGAAATTGCTGATTACCAGCACGATTCCGCAAGAAGGGAAAAGCATGATCTCAGCCAATCTTGCCTGTGCGCTTGCCGACGGATCGGACGCGAGGGTGTTGCTGCTTGAGGGGGACTTGCGGAGGCCTTCTCTCATGCAAATGTTCGGCCTGAAGAAACAGCCAGGAATCTGCGAATGGCTGCAGAATGACAATGGGACCGCCGCGAATATCTGCCACCTGCGGAATGCCGGCATTTGGATCCTGTCAGCGGGCAGCACCTCAAGCAACCTGAATGAACATTTGCAACCGCAGCGGCTGGAGACCAAGATGAACGAAGTTGCTCAGTGGTTTGATTGGATCATTATCGATTCTTCTCCGACGCTGCCGCTTGCAGACACCAGCGTGTGGATGAGGCTGGCGGACGGAATCCTACTCGTGACCCGCCAGGGAACAACTGAGAAACAACAGCTGATGAAAGGTCTTGATGCGCTTGAACAAGAGAAAGTAATCGGCGCCATTGTAAACGGGTCTAAAGCCGCAGCGTATAGCGGATATTACTACCGTTCCTCGATAACTTCAGAATAAGTAGCAACAGCCGCGCAAGCTTAGCCCGCTTAGAGTCGACTTGATGACCGCGATCTTTAATAAACTGCAACTTCGAGTAATCAGGTCGACTTGAACGCAGACTGTCGCCGTCCCATCAAGAGAACCCTTTGTTAAAGAATATTCCCAAGACAACGAGGCCGGATCAGAAGTGGGAATTGAACAGATCAATCATTCCTAACCGATGGCAGCGTCGGAGGAGCATATCTTGAAAATATCGAAGGAAGCACAGACAACGAACACCGCGGATCCCCTACTGGATACTGCATCCGTCGTGACCCGAAAGCCTCTCGATGAAACTACTTTCCGGAGGATGATAGCCATCGAACGCAAGCGCACGGAGCGCTCCAAGGCCCCGTTTGTATTGATGCTGCTTGAAGCGGTGAGCGAACGGGGCCCGAAGAAGAGCGCCGTCACATTGAATCGCGTTACAGGGGCCTTGCTTGCATCCAGCAGAGACACGGACCTGGTTGGCTGGTATAAGAACGGCACAATGCTCGGGACGCTATTTACTGGACTGATTGTGAATGACAGGCGTGCTGTCCTGGACACATTTCTTGCCAAAGTGAGCGCCGCGCTGCAGGAAGAACTTACGGCCGACGAGTTCAACCAAGTGCGAATATCGTTTCATCTTTTTCCCGACGATTGGGACCACGATAAACCTGGACCACCGACAAATACCGCACTTTATCCAGATTTAGCAAGTCACGACAAGCGCCAGCGCAGGGTCCTGCTTGTCAAGCGCTCGATCGATATTACCGGCAGCGCGATTATGCTGATCCTGCTTGCGCCGTTATTTCTCGCCATCGCTCTGGTGATCAAACTCACTTCTCGAGGACCGGTGTTCTATCGGCAGCAACGGGTCGGACGTTACGGACAGACCTTCGTCTTTCTAAAATTCCGCTCGATGATCGTGAACAACGACAGCAATGTGCATAAAGACTTTGTGACGCGACTCATTGCAAGCAAACCCGGCGAGACGCCGTCGGAGGAGATGGGAAAGAATATCTATAAACTTACGAACGATAAACGGATTACACCGATAGGCAAGATTCTGCGCAGAACCAGCCTCGATGAGCTTCCTCAGTTCATCAACGTGCTCAATGGCGACATGTCGCTGGTCGGCCCTCGGCCTCCCATTCCTTATGAGCTGGCCGCTTATCAAACCTGGCATCGGCATCGCTTGCTCGCGGTTAAGCCGGGAATCACAGGTCTGTGGCAGGTGATGGGCCGGAGCAGCGTTCGCTTTGATGAAATGGTGCGCCTGGATCTCCGGTACGCTTCCACCTGGACGCCGTGGCTGGACCTGAAAATTCTGCTGCGAACACCGGGGGCAGTGATCCGAGGCAGCGGCGCGTATTGAGTCTTGCAGCTAGTCATTTGCACAATCCTTCAGCTTGGAATTGAATCGACCTGAAGCGTCGGCCGAGCGGTGGCTGCGCTTGTGAGTCGGCATGCCTGCAGAGCTAAGGATTCATCGCTGCCACAATTATCGAAATCGACGGCCGTTGGCACGCATTCTTTTTGAGAGCCTCGGCAATAATAAGTTGTTAAGAGGGAGTTAGAACGTCATGGAATTCGGCGTGATTGGATTCGGTTACTGGGGTCCGAACATAGTTAGAAACATTGTGAACCTTGATGGGTCACGCGTACGAGCTATAGCGGACGCAAGTCCTTCGGCGCAGGCGCGCGCCCGCAAGGCTTATCCAAGCGTAACGGTAACGTCGAGCGCAATGGAGGTGATCACTTCTCCTCATATCGATGCAGTGGCGATTGTGTCGCCTGTCTGGACTCATTACGACCTTACAAAGGCGGCGCTAGAAAACGGTAAGCACGTGTTTGTTGAGAAGCCGTTTACAAGTACGGTGGCTCAAGGCGAGGAACTGGTCAACCTTGCAGAGCAGAAGAAGCTGAAATTGATGGTCGACCACACCTTTCTTTTCACCGGCGCGGTAAGGCGGATAGGACAACTGATCGATGAAGGTGCGCTCGGAAGTCTTTATTACTACGATTCAACGCGCGTCAATCTCGGCCTGTTTCAACACGATGTGAATGTGCTTTGGGACCTTGCGCCACACGATCTTTCGATCATGGACCACCTTATTAAGAGCAATCCTGAAGCGGTCGTAGCCACGGGTCAAGGTCACTTGAATGGTCATGAGGATGTCGCTTTCATGACTGTTTATTTCCCGGATAAAGTGATAGCGCACATCAACGTGAACTGGCTATCTCCCGTGAAAGTTAGGACGACGCTGATCGGCGGCGAAAAACGCATGATCGTCTGGAATGACCTTGAGGCTGACGAAAAAGTGAAGGTCTACGACAAAGGCGTGAAGATCACGAGCCGCGAGGGTGTCTACGATCTCCTGGTAAGTTACAGGTCGGGAGATATGTGGTCACCGCAGTTGGAGCAGGTGGAAGCGCTGCGCCAGGAACTGAATTACTTTGTGGATTGCGTGTCCAGCGGGCAGGAGCCTTTTAACAACGGACATGCTGGGCTGCGCGTCGTTCGCATGCTCGAGGCTGCGAGCCAGTCACTGAACGAGAAAGGGGCGCTTGTCCGTTTATGAGTGACTTCAACTCCATTGCGGCAGACGTGAAGTTCGGCGCGAACGTAAAGCTGTCGAAGTTTATCAATCTCTATGGATGCGAGATTGGAGACGAAACGAAAATCGGAGCGTTTGTTGAGATCCAGAAGAATGCGCGAATAGGGAAACGCTGCAAGATATCGAGCCACACGTTCATCTGTGAAGGCGTGGACATTGAGGACAACGTTTTTATTGGTCATGGAGTGACGTTCACTAACGATGTTTATCCGCGCTCCACGAAAAGTGACGGGTCCCTTCAGACCGGCGCGGATTGGGATGTTCGGCCCACGGTGGTGAGCAAGGGCGCGTCGATCGGCTCGGGCGCCACGCTCCTTTGCAATTTAATCGTTGGCGAAAATGCAATTGTTGGCGCCGGAAGCGTGGTAACCAGAAACGTTCCACCTAACACCATCGTGGCCGGGAACCCGGCCAGGGTTCTCAGGTCGATTGAAGCGCGAAACGAGGAGGCAAATGTCAGAAGCAAATAGCATTCCTTTCCTAGATCTCATTACGCCGCATTTGGAATTGGAACAGGAACTCACCGAAGTGTTTCGCAAGTCCTTGCGCACAGCCGGATTCATCGGCGGCCCTGTGGTGGAAGAATTTGAAACTGACTTCGCGAAATTCTGCTCAACGAGCTATGCGGTAGCCGTCAGCAGCGGAACCGATGCACTGCGCTTCGCGTTGATGGCGTGCGGAGTGGGGGCGGGCGATGTTGTGGTGACGGTGACGAACACCTTTATTGCCACGACGGAAGCAATCTCCCAGGCGCGCGCGATTCCGGAGTTCGTCGACATCGATGAACGCACTTACAACATGTCGGTGCCGATGCTCGAGCGATTTCTGGAAAAGCAGTGCGTGCGCAACAGCGCCGGCAGGCTGGTGAGTTTGCGGAGCGGGAGGCCGGTGACGGCGGTGGTGCCCGTCCACCTCTACGGGCAAATGGCAGACATGGACGCGATCCTTGACTTGGCAGACAGGTATGGTCTGATCGTGATTGAAGACGCGTGCCAGGCACATGGAGCGGAGTATTTCTCGCGTAAGAACAATTGCTGGCTCAAAGCCGGCTCGATGGGCCGTGCGGCCGCGTTCAGCTTTTATCCCGGCAAGAATCTCGGCGCCTGCGGCGAAGCCGGCGCGGCGACAACGAACGACGCTGCAATTGCCGCAAAAATCCGGATGCTGCGCGACCATGGCCAAGCGAAGAAGTACTATCACGACTTGGAAGGTTACAACGGAAGGCTCGACGCAATTCAGGCCGGAATATTGCACGCCAAACTGCGTTATCTAGACAAATGGAACAAACAAAGGCGCGACCGGGCCGCCGCCTACAATCGCCTGCTTTCGGCAGATAACACGATCAGTGTTCCGTACGAACCGTCCTGGTCTCGCGCTGTGTACCACCTCTACGTGATTCGCACGAGCAATCGCGAGGCAATGATAAGGCACCTCAAGGAGGCGGGGATCGGAACAGGAATTCACTACCCCATCCCCTTGCATTTGCAGAAGGCTTACGCGTTTCTTGGCTATGGGGAAGGCGATTATCCCGTCTCGGAGTGTGCGGCTGCCGAGATTCTCTCCCTTCCAATGTTTCCACAAATGTCGGACGAGCAGCAGTCTGCGTCGGTTGCGGCCGTTCTTTCTTTCGGCAAAATCATCGCTGAGCAGCCGCTTGCTGAGGAAACGGGTTTGGCGCCGGCAAAGACATGGGCCTAAGATGGCGCGCGGCACGGAGCTTCGCATCGTGCCACGACTCGGGTTGAATCGGCGTCAGAACCGGCATGATCGAGCGGGTCGAAGGCCGGTGGTGGTGAAAGGCAGTTGGTTATTCGGGTGTTGGCAGATTTGTGGAAGTCGGGCTTGGGACTGCAGAGGAATTGGGAACGGGTTGAGTTGATGAGCGAAGTCAAACAAGTTGCGATGCTAGAGTCTGACAATTGCGAGGCATTGACAAAATCGCCTTGTCATAAAATCTGGATCGACTTGGAGAACTCTCCGCACGTCCCTTTTTTCCTTCCCATTATTAAAGAGATGGAGAGGCGAGGTTGCACGGTTGTTCTCACAGCTCGGGATTGTTTCCAGGTATGTGAACTCGCGGAATTGGCAGGTCTTCAATTCCGCAGGATCGGGCATCATTACGGCAAAAATCCAATCCGCAAGCTGGTCGGCTTATGCACTCGCGTCTTGCAACTTGCCTCGCTCATCGTGCGTGAAAAGCCGGAAATCAGCATTTCTCACGGTTCGCGTTCGTGCATTATCCTCTCCGGGCTGTTGGGAATTCCCAGCGTGAATATTTGCGACTATGAGTTCGCCGATCAGAGGTTCACGAGCTTTTTTGGATCGAGGCGCAAGAAATGGGTTCTGACCCCGGCCGTGGTGGCCTCCGAGAATTTCGAAAGATATGGGACTCGTCCCGATCACATCCTGCACTATCCGGGAATCAAGGAAGACGTCTATGTCCCGTTCTTCAAGCCGGATCCCTCGGCACTGGAGATGCTTGGGGTTGATTCCAGCGACATTGTGGTGACAATTCGTCCTCCCGCCACCGAGGCACATTATCACAATCCGGAAAGCGAAACTCTCCTACGGACAGTCTTTGAGATGATCGAAAGCCGTCCCGAGGTGAAGGTGGTGCTGCTGCCGCGCACGCCGAAACAGAAAGACGATCTTCGCCGAGAGAAGCCGAATCTTTTTTCATCAAGACAAGTGATTGTGCCGGAGCATGCATTGAACGGTCTGGATCTGATCTGGCGCTCCGATGTTGTTATCAGCGGCGGAGGCACGATGAATCGGGAAGCCGCTGCGCTCGGTATCCCAGTCTACAGCCTGTTCCGCGGCACACTCGGAGCGGTTGACAAGCATCTTTCGGAAACCGGGAAACTGGTACTTTTGCAAAGCGAGCAAGATGTGCGCGACAAACTCAAGCTGGTGCGACGCGAACGGGATACTGCGAGCCCCAACGTGCGCGGAGAAGCTTTGGAGACCATTGTGAATCATGTTCTGGCAATAGGCGAGAGGCTGGGCCGATAGATGCAAATGGAAGTGCTGACTAGACCGGAGCCGGCGCAGCCAATCGAACAGAGGACTCGGGAACTCTGCGATCTTGCCGCCGCGGGGCTGGTGCAGATGTTCGATCAAAAGGATCAACTTTTCTGTCACACGTTTACGCGGACTCCGCAGGGCATGGAGCGCCAGGGTCTGTCACCGCGATACACGATGATGACGCTCCTTGGTCTTCATCGATACGAGCGCTCTGACCATCGACCGCCGGTGGCAATCGCGCCTGTACTCGACAAACTGTGCCGCGATGCGAGCCGCCTGAACGGTGCCGGAGACATCGGACTGTTGTTGTGGGTCTGCGCGGAGCTGGCTCCGAACCGCGTGCGCGAGGTGTACGAAAACTGCAAAGCGGGTGACGCCCTATCGCGCTTTGAAGACGGCCGTCAAGGCCGGACGATGGAGGTTGCCTGGTATTTGACGGGACTCGCAGCGTGCTGCTCGTGCGGATACTCCGATCTGCCCGGGTTGATGGAGCAAATTGCAGCCGCGCGCTCGATCCTGAAATCAAATTGCGGCCCGACCGGCGTTTACGGTCATCATTCTCACGGCGGTTTCCCCAGGGGCTATATTCGCCGCAGAATTGGAAGCTTCGCCGACCAAGTGTACCCGACGATTGCGATGGCTGGCGTTTCGCAAGCGCTAAGCGACACTGACGCGCTGGAAATGGCATTGCGAACGGCCAGAAAGATGTGTGAATTGCAAGGGCCGATGGGTGAGTGGTCCTGGCATTACGACGCGCCAAGCGGAAAAGTCGTGAATCGCTATCCGGTGTACTCCGTCCATCAGCATGCGATGGCACCAATGATGCTGTTCGCCGCAGGTGAAGCTGGTGGCTGCGATTTCAATCATGCAATCGTCAAGGGTCTTGATTGGATCGGCGGTAAGAACGAACTGCATCGCAATTTTATTGAACCGAGCTTGAGTCTTGTTTGGCGCTGCATCTATCTGCCGCCAAAGAATGGATACGTGGACGCTGCTCGCCGCCTTTTCTTATCGGAGAATGGTCCCACGCACATGCGTCTGCGAATTCGCTATGAATGCCGTCCCTATGAACTCGGCTGGCTGCTGTATGCGTTTGCAGGTAGATAAGCAGCACTCGGGAGTTGGGAACCGAGAGTGGTGTTCCAGACGTTCGTGTCATGATCAAAGTCCCGGAACGCAGGATCTTCGATTGGCTGAAAATCAGGCCAAACGTCGCTCGGCATCAGAAATTATTCATGTCGCGACTTTTAGAAGCGGAGCAGTAGAAATCGAATGCCAAGCTATTCCTCAAAAACACACGGCCCCGGGCGTCGCCTCCGCGAGGCGCGAACCCTGTTTCGAATCAGAACTCAAAACGCCGAAAAGACGGTGAATCAATTGGCGGATGAGGCCGAGGGATTCGAGAGGATCGTCGAACGCCTTTCGGGTGAGCCGGTAAAAGGAAAGAGAATCCTTGAAGTTGGTCCGGGCCATTTTCTGGTGCAGTCCTACTATTTCGCACGAAGAAATCAAGTCACGGCAGTCGACTCCGATGTAATTCCTGTGGGGATAAACCCGGCAGCCTACTTTTCAATGTTTGCACATAACGGGCTGCATCGAACGACTAAAACAATCCTTCGCAAAGTCATGGGCGTTGATGCGCGGCACCGAAAGTTTTTAAAACACCGGCTACAGATGTCGACGTTGCCCCGGCTGCAAATTGAGCGAGGCGATGTATGCCAAATGAAATTCCCCAGCAGCTCTTTCGACGTAGTTGTTTGCCGCTCGGTATTGCACCACGTCGCAAATCCTTCGGTAGCGCTGAGCGAGATCGCGCGGGTGCTGCGGCCGGCCGGGGTGGCCGTTGCGAACTTCCACCTTCATACAAGCCACAACGGATCACTGGACGCTCGCGTAATGACAGGAGACTACGATGCATCGCTCCTCTGGGCGCATCTGCGGCCGGAGACCGCGAAAGACTTTGAAGGCAACAGCTTCCTCAACAAGCTAAGGCTGGAGCGGTGGCGGGCCGTGCTTTCTGACGCTTGGCCCGGCTGCGCGATCGAAACCGAAGTCAGCTCACGACCGGGCATCATGGAGTCGGCGAGGGCGATGATCGGCACAGGGCAGATCGCCGGGTACAGTATGGAGGAGCTTACGACCCATACGGTGCTCGTCTATTGGCGAAAGCCGCCCATGAGTAAGTGATCTATGCGTGTTCTGTTTAGTTTTCCACATCGAATCGGAGCAGGGCGTATTTGCTACACGGCGTGGCAACAGGTGCGAGGCCTTTGCGGGGCCGGTGTTGAGGTTGTGCTCTATACCGGAGCGGTGTCACGGCCATTGCCAGACGAGGTGCAAGTTCATACGACATTGGCCCGCGGCAAACTGCGATTGCCCTATAAGCTTGTTGGGAACCTTCGTGCGCTTACGCTTCACGACAAGATTGTGGCTCACAATCTGCCAAAATTCGCGGGCAAAGTCGATGTGGTGCACGTTTGGCCATCTGCGGCTCTGGAAACAATCAAGGCCGCGAAGCGCCTTGGGATTCCTACGGTTTTGGAGCGGCCGAATGCTCACACCCGGTTCTGTTACGACGTGGTGGCCGCGGAGCATCGGCGGATTGGTATTCAAACTCCTCACTTTGACTACAAGGGGGACACCAGGGTGCTTGCCCGCGAGGAGGCGGAGTTCGATGCGACCGACTTCCTACTGTGCCCTTCTGAATTCGCGGCCAACAGCTTTCGCGATTTTGGCTTTCCGGACGCGAAGATCCTCCGGCACCAGTACGGATTTGATGAAACGGAGTTCTTCCCAGCGACTGAGCCACGCGAGCCTGGGACGCCGTTTACAGCTCTTTTTGTCGGAGTCGACGCGGTCAGGAAGGGTTTGCATCTGGCATTGGAGGCATGGATCTCGTCTCCAGCCGCTGCGACCGGCACTTTCCTGATTGCGGGAGAATTGAGCGGAGAATTCAAGCAACGATTTGCGACTTTGCTTTCTCACCCCAGCATCAAGCAACTTGGGCATCGCCGCGATGTTCCACGTCTAATGCGAAGCGCAGACATTCTGCTGCTTCCGTCCTTTGAAGAGGGTTCTGCACTTGTTTGCGCCGAGGCCATCGCATCCGGATGCGTTCCGCTGGCATCCACTGCGTGCACCGAGATGTGCCAACATATGGACAACGCGCTAATCCACCGGGTTGGTGACGTGCAGACACTGCATCAACAGATTTGCGATCTATATCGCGATCCGCAGCTTCTTGCACGACTGCGAGCGGGCAGCCTTAAGAGCCGCGGAGACTGGACATGGGAAAGGGCCGGTGCGGTGTTGGCAAAGGCGTATGAACACGCTGTTTCTCACAGAGAGGCGCTGACCTGCGCGAGTTCCAGACAGTAACCCAGCCCCATAACAACTCTCAAAGTGCCGGGCGAGCAAATGAATGCGGGGAGGATTTGAGCGAAATCCCGGATGCCGCGGAATCCAGCGTTGAATGGGATGAACAATGGTTTAAGTTATTGATTTTACATTCATTTGTCTCCAGTTTCGGGGTTGGATCCTGCCTTATTACTGAAGTAACTTTTTGATAATTACCCGAGTGCTTTCCGACACACCTTGCGATGAAGAAACCGATTATCATCTTGGTGATGAGGGCTCCACAATGACACTGCTTCGGACGGCAACAATCGTCGCCATCATTTTCTGTCTTCTCCAGATTGAACCGGCGCATGCCACGACGTATTACGTGGACTATTCAAAAGGCTCTGACGGCAATGCAGGGACGAGCAAGTCGGCTCCCTGGAAACATGCTCCGGGCATGAACGGGGCTTCCGGGAATGCGTCATCAACAGCGATCAATCCGGGCGACTCGGTGATCCTCAAGGGTTGCGTTACCTGGCCGAACGCAGCTTTTAGCTGGACGTTCCCCTATGCTGGATCAAATGGCAATCCGATCTACGTGGGAGTGGACAGGACGTGGTGGGACTCATCGGTGAGTGGCTGCTCGACGGCGTGGAATCGGCCCGTTTTTAACCTAGGCAATGCGGCACCAAGCGACTCGCTCGACCGGATCATAATCCTCCAAAAGTCTTATGTGACCTACGACAACTTCGAAATGACCAACATCGCAGCGCTGCCATCTTCGGGCAACGGACAGACGGATGCTCTGGATTGGTATGACAATTCCGAAGTTGGCGTCATCGTGGAGAACTTCTATATTCACGACTGGATCAACCCATTCATCACTGTTGGGACAGGAAACATTTCTTCAGGCGCGACGACGATCACGAACTTCGTCCCCTATAGTGGATTCTCTTCTCCAGCTTCATCGTGGACAGCATCTGGTCTGGTCAAGCTCCAGATCATCCCGCAGGGCTCGGTGATTCCGATCGGCAACAACTCGCCGACCTTGACAGGCGTCAGCGGATCAAATCCTTATACGTTGACGTTTAGCAACACTGCGGGCGGTGCATCAACGAACTGCACGGGGTGCGTTGTTCAGGTGGGCGGCGATTTCTTCAAGGCTTCCGGCGGGGTCGAAGGACAGTGTTCCGGCTGTGTGATGCTGAACAACGTGATCGACGGCTCGGACACAGCGGAAGTGCAGATAAACCCTTATCTCGACTGCGGAGCCACTGAGAGCAACAACAATTTCTGCTTGACAAGCTCCACAGCCGGGTGGAGACAGCCGAATATATGGCGGGGAAACGTGATCCGCTTTGTCCAATCGGCGTTCGTTGGCGAGTGCACCGAGTGGAGCAACAACCTTATCGAAGGCATCCGACTCGGGACTGACCCAACGGGTCACACGAATGGGATAGAGTGTCTGGACGAGACGGCGAGCAATAACGTCTATTACAACAATGTGGAACGGTATACGAATAACCCGAATTCGAGCGTTCCGGGCGGCCAGTGGACCATTGGATTGCTAAATCAAGTTAGTCCCATGAAGGGATATACCGACTACGTCTTCAACAATCTTACCTACGACACTCTACAGAATGTTCCCTGGGGTTTGTATCCAAGCGGGACCGGGTGTTGTGGAACGATCGACATGTTCAACAACACGTCCGACGGGGGCGGGGCCTGGACTTCAGAGAAGAACGACATAACCAACCCCTGCCCAAGCGGGTTCCAATCCTGCAACTTTATCAACAATCATCTCATTAGTAATATCGCCTCGTCGGCGTTAACGAGTTGCGGATCAAATTGCTCCGATACCTCAAACCTCGTGCAAACAGTTTCCGTGGCGAGCGGGCTTAAGTACGCCGAGACTCTCATGTACCCCTTTGCTCCATCGACGTCCACAAGCAGCACCATGGGGAAGGGCACAAATGAACAGTCTTTTTGCGCGGCCATAACCGCGTTCAACACGACCGCAGGTACGGCTTGCCAGAGCGATACGACCTTCGCTGTGGCTTACGATACGACAAAACATGCAGCAGGTCCTTTTCCCGCCAGGATGCCCATGCCACGCCCAGCGAGCGGGCTGGGAGGCTGGAGCATTGGCGCATATCAAGTCCCCGAGCCGGCGCCGCCGACAAACCTTACCGGAGTCGCACCATAATTCCGAAGCACGACAAACAATTGCTGTGGGGCAAGGTGCGCGAACGTCGCTGAACGCAACTCCCTGAACTGTTTTCCCCAAACATATGTCAAACCAGAGCGCGAGCATGAAGATGCTCGTCGCAATAGCAAGTTATGGCACGGGTAACGACCGTTATCTGGCGCGGCTCATTCAGGAATTCCATTCCATGAGCTTCCCGGTCGATATCGTCGTTCTGTCGAACCTGGAAAAGGAGATCGGGAGCGGGGTTGAACTCGTGGTCGGCCTGCCCTATGGCAACCCGTGGACGCTGCCCTTTCCTCATAAGAAGATCTTCGCGGATAGGCTAAATAATTACGATTTGTTTTTGTATTGCGAAGACGACATGCTCGTGACCGAGAGGAATATACGGGCCTTCCTGGAGGTGAATCGCGATTTACCCGAGAAAGAGATTCCAGGATTTCTGCGGTTCGAAGAAAGCGGCCAGGACCGTAACTATCCCGAGTTTCATGGTCCATTTCACTGGGACACTGCGTCGCTTCGGAGGCGAGGTCCTTACACGACCGCCCGCTTCACAAATGAGCATGCGGGTTGCTACTTGCTCACACAGGCGCAATTGAGAAGCGCAATTAAGTCGGGTGGATTCCTTGTCGGGCCACACGAAGGGAGATACGATTTGCTTTGCACCGCTGCGACAGATCCGTACACTCAATGCGGTTTTGAGAAAGTGATCTGCGTGTCGCGCATAGACGATTTTGTCATCCACCACCTTCCCAACAAGTATATGGGCACTGAATTTGGAATCGACGAGAAGGAATTTCGGCGCCAAACTCACGTGCTGATGGAACTGGCAGAGAAAGGAGAGGAGCCGCGATCGATCTTTTCCACTGAAACCAAACTGCGAGGCGCAGTTTATTCAAAGAACTATTACGAGCGGCCTCATAAAGAGCTGGCTACGATTCTGCCTCCAGAGGTCAAGACGGTACTCTCAATCGGATGCGGTTGGGGCGCTGCAGAGGCGTGGCTTACCGAGCAGGGATTGACGGTAACCGCGATACCGCTGGACCCTGTTGTTCCGGGCTGCGCAGGCGGAACAGGTGTAGAGCTGGTTAGAGGAGATCTTGAAAGTGCGCGAATTGAGCTGGCCGGCAGAACATTCGATTGCTTGCTGTTAATCAATGTGCTCCATTTGCTGGAGAACCCGCCTGCGATGCTTTCCTCCTTTAAGAATCTTCTTTCCGGACCATCAGTTGTGATCACTCTGGTTCCGAACATGGCGCGCCCATACAGACCGTGGCGAAGAGAAAAAGGAGATGTCGTCAAAGTCGTCAACTTTCAAGAATCTGGAGCGCATTTTGTGTCTCACAGAGTCGTTCGAAAGTGGTTTCGCCAGAGCGGCATGCGCGTGAAGAAGACGGTTGACGTTCTCACGCCGCGCGCGCAGATGTTAAGCGACCTGGTGTTTGGCCTGGCAGACTCAAGGTTCAGCTCGGAATTCTTATCGATTGCGGAGCCCCGTGGCTAAAGAGCGATCATTCATGAACGCTGTGAAATGGGCCTACACCGCGAACTGGGGCGAGAAAGGACTCTCGGCACTCTTCGCTGTTTTGCTGGCGGGAATTCTCGGCCCGACTGCGTTCGGGGTCGTTTCCATCGCTATCGTCTATACGGCAATTCTGCAGATGTTTCTGGATCAAGGATTTGTCGCTGCTTTGATTCAGCGGAAAGAACTGCAAGACGAGCACCTGGATGCGGTATTTTGGATGGACCAGACGCTGGCAATTCTGCTGGTTGCGATCAGTGTCCTGCTGTCAGGCTGGTGGGCCGCAAAAAATCACGCACCCGAAGCGGGAACGTTGATCTGCGTGATGGCGCTCGATATTCCACTCATCTCTCTTTCCATCGTGCAAAGCGCGATCCTCAAGAGGGAGCTGGATTTTAAAAGTTTATCCATCTGTTCGAATGCATCGGCTATTGCCGGTGGGCTCATTGGACTGGGAATGGCGGCTCTCGGGTTCCGAGCCTGGTCGCTCGTAGGCCAGCAACTGGCGAAGGATGCGATTACCGCAATTCTGCTTTGGCGATTCAGCCACTGGAGACCGCGCTTCAGCTTCTCATGGAGACATCTCAAGGAGCTTACCAGTTTCTCCTTCCTCAATTTTGTTGGTCAAATGGCAATCCTTGCCGATATGCAGGCAAGCTCGGTAATTCTTGGGCTCTTCTTTGGGCCCGTCGCACTCGGCCTGTATCGAATCGCCGATCGACTTATGAACGGTGTAGTAACCGTTGCGATGTCCGCGATTCAAGCCGTTTCACTTCCAGAATTCTCGCGGCTACAGCATCAGCCGGAAGCATTGCGCAAGAGTGCGATGACATGTCTTCGTCTGACGGCATCAGTCACATTACCCTCGCTCTGCGGTCTCGCCGTGGTGAGCACCCCGCTGATGGCCACAATCGGCAAGAGCTGGATTCCGGCTTCGCATGCGCTGACGGTGCTCTGCCTTCTAGGAATAGCGATCGTGTTCGCCTATTTCACTGGGCCGCTTCTGCAGGCACTGTCGCGCGTACGAGAAGTCGCATTACTGGAATGGGGACGGATGTTTTTGGGCGTTATTGTGCTCGTGCCGGCAGCGATCATCGCTCGCCAACACTCGATCACCGTCCAAATCATGGCCATCGCGCTCGCGCGATTCGTGACCGGGGCGCTTGTCGTTGCGCCGATCTTCGTCTTCATTCTGATGCGGATCTGCAACATCACCCTGCGGCAGTTCGTTTCCTTAGTGTTCCCATCGGCGATGTCCGCAGCTGCCGTGGTGGTTTCTGTCCTTCTGTTTGCGTGGACAGGATGGCTCCAAACCGCAACGCCGATCCTGCTCCTGAGCAGCGAGGTCGCGATCGGTGGGGCGGTGGGCATCACAGTGCTACTGGCTATCGACTTTGAGCTCCGGAAGTCAACCGAAGCGATTCTGCATCGCAGTTACTACCGGGTCCTAGCGTTAAAGCAATCGGCATAGCGGCCACGCTTCAGGCGGGCAATTTTGCCGCCAGACTATATTCCAAAGGACTATTTCCAACCATGCTTTCTCATGAGATTTCGGAGCAACAGCTGAGCGCAGTTGCACAGGTTTCTACCGCGCAATGCATCGGTTGTAGCAATGAGCAACCGGAGCCTTTTTTGGCAGCCCCTGATCGTTTTCACGGGCGGAAACACACCTACCAGCTGATGCGTTGTCCTTCATGCTCGCTGGTGTGGTTGAAGGATCCTCCGGCGCCAGAGTCCATGGGTGAGCATTATGGTCCGGACTATGACCGATGGGTTGCGGCTGCAGGTGATGCTCCGGAGCGCTGGAGCGGCCGCGTGAAAACGATCGCCCGATACCGGACCGGCGGCACTTTGCTTGACTTGGGATGCAGTTCGGGTGGATTTTTGCAGGCGATGAAGAGCCCGCATTGGAATCTCTATGGCATAGAAATGTCGGATGTTGTGGCCAGATACGCCGAGTCAGTCTCAGGCGCGAAGGTTTTTGTTGGGGATATCCTTGAAGCGCCATTCGCCCCGGCCAGCTTCGATGTCATCACTTGTTTTCACGTCTTTGAGCATCTATATCAGCCACTGGCGGTCCTCAAGAAAGTTGCTGAGTGGCTCAAGCCGGGGGGCATTTTCTACTTTATGGTCCCAAATATCGATTCCGCCGGCGAACGCATCTTTCGGTCCTACTGGTATGCCCTTGAATTGCCCAGACACCTTTTTCACTTTTCGCCGCGATCACTTCAGAAGCTTGCTGAGCGGTCAGGCCTGGAGCAGGTTTCACTGGAAATGCACCGCGAGATCTTTTTTGAGAAGAGCATCCGCTACTATCTCGATGACAAGCTTGAGCATGCCGGTTTCTCGCGAGCTCCATTGGCTAAAGATCGAACACCGGGGATCTTGATTCGTGTGGTTCGCAAGGGTTTTCGCCTGACAATACTGCCGGTTTTAGGCTGGATTGCCGCCCTCGCCGGTGATGGCGAAAGCATCCACGCAGTCTTAAGAAAGCCGCCTCTCTAGTCAAAATGCAAGCCTATTCTGCACAATTCGGCGGCGGCGGCGCAGCAACCCTCCTGAATCCGTTGATTCTGGTGGCCATGTTGATCGCGATCGCGTTGATCTTTGTATTGCCACGAAGGTTCGTGATCGTTCCGCTTCTGATCACTATCTTTCTTACCCCCCAGGGTCAGCAGATTTACGTTGGCGGCGTTCACCTGTTCGTAAGTCGCATCCTGATTCTCGCGGCATTCATCAGGGCTGTGACATCCAGGGCGCCGGGTCAGAAGTGGCTGCTTTCCGGAGGGTGGGTCCCCATTGACACCGCGACGATTTCTTCAGTGGTGATCGTTGCAGTGGCCACAATGATTCGATTTGGCAGCGCTGCAGCCGTCATCAACCAGCTAGGGTATCTCTGGGACGACGTCCTTGGATATCTTGCGCTGCGCAGCCTCATCCAGGATGAGCGTGACACGTTGCTCGCGATCAAGAGCTTTGCAAGCCTGGCCATTATTTTTTCGCTGACGATGTATCTGGAACAAGTGAAGATGATGAACTTCTTCGGCCTGTTTGGAGGAGTAAATCTGTTTCCCGAGGTGCGTGACGGCAAGATTCGCTCTCAAGGTGTATTCCAGCACTCGCTGACGGCAGGGGCGTTTGGAGGGACAGCAATTCCGCTCTTCATCATTCTCTGGAAGACGAAGAAGTCACGATTGCCCGCAGCAGTCGGCGCGATTACCGCATTCGCGATGGTTTATTTCACACAGACGAGCACCTCGCTTCTGACTGCGGCAGCGGCTGTGCTGGGCATCTTGCTTTGGCCGCTGCGCAAGAAGATGAGGTCCATACGCCTCAGCCTGGTGGGAGGCATTATCGCTCTTGCACTCGTGATGAAAGCTCCTGTCTGGTTCATTATCGCCCACATCGATCTCACAGGGTCATCGTCGAGCTATCACCGCGCAGAGTTAATCGATCAATGCGTGAACCATTTCAGCAATTGGTGGCTGATGGGTACCAGTCAGGCAGCGAGTTGGGGCTGGGACATGTGGGACACCCAGGATATGTACGTATCCGTTGCCGAGGCAGGGGGACTTGCTGCTTTGGTCTTCTATATTCTCGTCATTTCCAGAAGCTTCTCTCGAATTGGCAGGGCACGAAAGCGTGCCGATTCGCCTCGGGAAGAATGGTTGTTCTGGCTCCTTGGAGCCGCGCTGTTTGCGCATGTTGTGGCTTTCTTCGGGGTGAACTACTTTGACCAATCGCGTATGGCGTGGTTCGTATTGCTGGCCATGGTTTGTGCCTGCTCCACGGAGGCGCTAAGCCGTAAGCGAGAAGGAGTATCGGCCAAAGTAACCATGCGCGTAAAGTTCCCGTGGGGCCGATTGACTAAGTGGCCCGCCGCGCAGCCGAAGAAGACAGTGGCCTGGCTTCAGTCTCGCTCTCAAATCAAGTGATCTGAATATGGCGAATGCTGGCGCACGATATGTGGTTGTGACTCCGGTACGCGATGAAGAGCAGTATCTTCCGCTGACTATCGAGTGCATGACAAAACAAACCGTTCTTCCTTTGCAATGGGTGATCGTGGATGACGGATCGAAGGACGGAACTGCACAGATCATTGACAACGCCGCAAAAGAGCACAGCTGGATCCGCGCCGTGCATCGCCTGGACCGTGGTTATCGGAAATGGGGCGCTGGGATCATCGAAGCATTCTATGACGGTTATCACGCACTAGATTTCGCCGACTGGGAGTTTATGAGCAAACTCGATGGCGATCTATCGTTTGCTCCCGACTACTTTGAGCGCTGTTTCGCAAAATTCGACGAGAATCCGAAACTTGGAATCGGTGGTGGCGTGCTGTACCACCTGACAAACGGCCGTATGGTCCTGGAGAATCACCCGAAATTTCATGTGCGCGGAGGTACAAAAATCTATCGCCGAGCGTGCTGGGATACCATTGACGGCCTTTGGATTGGACCTGGCTCGGACACTGTCGATGAAGTGAAAGCCAACATGCTCGGCTGGACCACGCGAAGCTTCTTCGACATTCATATGGTTCACCACCGCTTCACGGGAGCTTCCTGGGGAAAATGGGGAGGCCTGGTGAAGGACGGGAAGATCGACTACGTCTCCGGTTATCATCCTCTATTCCTTGCTGCCAAGTCCATGGTCCGCCTTCGCCGGCGTCCTTATATTGTGGGCTCGATCGCTTTGATCTACGGGTATTTGAGCGCGTTCTTCAACAGGATTCCTCAAGTCGATGATCCATCGGTGATCCGTTATCTGCGGCAGCAGCAACTTGCTCGGCTTTTTGGAGGCCAAACAATTTGGAAATGAACTCCGAAATCGTTACAGTGGCCGCGACGCTGCCCGCCGCAACGAGCCATCTTGAGAGTGGCTGTCCAGAGGATGCAGTGGATATAGATAGAGGGCAGCTTCCTGAACTTTCCATCATCATCGTCAACTGGAATTCGCTCGACTACCTCATACGATGTATTGAGAGCATTTTTGCGAATCGCCCTGAAGTGCCGTTTGAGATTGTTGTCGTCGATAATGCCTCGCCGGAAGGAGGGCTTGAAAGCCTCGCCGATAGATTTCCTTCTGTGCGCCTGATTCGGAGCGAGACAAATCTTGGCTTTGCCGGCGCCAACAACGTGGGTTTCCGGCATTCCCGAGGCCAGTATATTCTGCTTCTCAATCCAGATACTAAGGTGATCGGTTCTGCTATATCACTTATGCTCAATCAGCTTCGCGCCTTACCTGACGCCGGCATTGTCGGATCTACGCTTCTCAACAGCGATCTCACCGTCTCGACAACTTCAATACAGAAGTTTCCCACGATTCTGAATCAACTCTTGACCGCTGAATGGCTGCGCTTGCGCCTGCCTGCGTTGCCGCTTTGGGATATTGCGCCGCTCTTCAGAGAAAACAAAGGCCCTGTGAAAGTTGAAGTGATTCCAGGAGCCTGCATGATGCTGAAGCGCGATGTCTTTGAACGCGCGGGAATGTTCACGGAAGACTATTTCATGTACGCCGAGGACATCGACCTTAATCTCAAGGTAAGCAGACTCGGCTTTTCAAGTTACTATATCGCGGATGCGCGGATTATCCATCACGGTGGATGCAGCAGCACGCAGCAAGCTGTGTCTCAATGGTCGACCGTGATGGTTCAGCGCGCAATGTTGCGTTTCTTCCGACGGAACCACGGGAAAACTTATGCAATGGGCTTTCGCTTGGCTATGGGGATCTCGGCCGTTGGACGATTGGTGATCCTGCTTCTGGCGCGCCCGTTTTCGCATAAACAGAAAATTCAATGGGCTGCCGAAAAGTGGTCCATTGTTTTGAAATGGTCTTTAGGGTTTAAGCAACTCGAATCCAGTCGCTAAGCGAGGAATGGGGAGAAAACGACTGTGTGTGGTATCTGCGGAAAGTTCAACTTCGATCGTGAGTCGGCCGTGTCGCCTACCCTGGTGCGCTCGATGGCCGACCAGATTGCTCACCGCGGGCCGGATGACGAAGGCTACTTCGTCACCGGAGCGATCGGTTTGGGCTTTCGCCGCCTCTCCATCATCGACCTCAATACTGGTCATCAACCGCTATCGAATGAGGATGATACCGTCTGGATTGTTTTCAACGGAGAGATTTATAACTATCGCGAGCTCCGTCTCGATCTCGAGACGAAGGGGCACGTTTTCAAGACGCAAACCGACACCGAAGTTATTGTGCATCTCTATGAGGAATTCGGGACCGACTGCGTCAGCAAGTTACGCGGTATGTTCGCGTTCGCCATTTGGGATGGCAGGCGCAAAAGCCTGTTCCTAGCACGAGACAGGGTCGGCATTAAGCCACTCTATTACTGGCTTTCGAAAAGCAGCCTGGTGTTCGGCTCCGAGATTAAGGCGATTCTCGCTGACCCGGAAGTGCAGCCTGAAGTTGTTCCGAAAATGATCGACCGCTTCCTCACCTTTTACTATGTGCCCGGCGAGGAGACGCTCCTGCGCGACATATGCAAGTTAGCGCCGGGCTCCTGGATGCTGGTGGCAGACGGGAAAGTGACGATCAGGCAATATTGGAACCTGCAATTCTCGCCCGTGCCTCGAAATCTGCACGACACGACTGCGGAACTGACTGCCTTGCTTGACGAATGTGTGCGCATGCATATGATCGCCGATGTGCCCGTCGGATTTCTCCTTAGTGGCGGAGTTGATTCAACGGCCATGCTGGGTATGGCTGTCGGTAAGACGGATCATTCCTTGAGCAGCTTCACTCTCGGTTTCACTGCTCCGGGACTCGCCGACGAGCGACCATATGCGCGACTCGCTGCTGAGCGATTCGGTTCACAGCACCATGAAATGTCTATCAGCGCCCAGGAGTTCGCCGATTTTCTGCCGCATTTTGCGTGGTATATGGAGGAACCGGTCTGCGAGCCGCAAGCGGTTGCCCTTTACTATGTGACGAAACTCGCTGCGCAGCACGTGAAGGTGCTGATTTCAGGCGAGGGCGGCGACGAAGCATTTGCCGGTTATCCCATCTATCGAAACCTGCTCTGGCTCGAGCGGGCCAAGAAAGTCATTCATCCCGTCGCCGCGATGCTTTCATCCGCCATCGCTCGGGTCAACGAATCATGGCCTTCACATCGTTTGGAAAAATACGGTCCGCTACTTACCGTGCCACTTGACCAATATTATTACAGTCGAACTTCCAGCCCAAGTCGATATTTCAATGCGTGCGCTCACGAACTTTATACCGCGGAATTCATCGCCAGTGTTGACAAAGCATTTTCGACGGAACCGATTACGAGATACATGCGCGATGGGGCAGCAAGCGGAACCGTGAACCAAATGCTGTACGCCGATACCAAGACCTCATTGCCAGACGACTTATTACTTAAGGCCGACAAAATGACAATGGCGAACTCCGTTGAGTTGCGGGTGCCATTTCTCGACCACAAGTTCCTCGAGTTTGCAGCGGCTTTGCCGCAAGACATGAAGGTTCGTGGTTTCGCCACAAAGTTCGTCGCCAAAGAAGCTCTCCGCAACAAGGTGCCAAGCGAGATTCTCTCGCGAAAGAAGGTGGGATTCCCAGTGCCCTACGACGCCTGGATGCGTCACGAACTTAAAGACTGGGTTCGCGATATTCTCTTAGATCGCACAACGCTCAATCGGGGCTATTTCAGGAAAGACGGAATCGAGAAACTAATCCGAAGGGATGGGGAATTTCACACTAACCCGAAGGAGATCCTCTCGCTCGTCGCATTGGAACTGTGGCACCGTTCCTTCGCCGACGGATCTCGTGATCCAAGGCCAAGTTCGGATCCGCTGCCCGTTTCCACTGCATTCTGAGGGTGAATTCGCCTCATTAATTATAGCGTCCATTATGTACGAGACCGAAGCCAATCCCCAAAATAAATCTCGTGATCAGCTGATCCCCGCTGAGATATTAAGTTGTTTTGCGGAAAGCAAAGGGTCGGTGAAACACCGGACGACTTTACCTTGGAGCGAACATTGCACCGAGTGTGTATGGCCCAGCTGCTATACGACTTGCGATCTTTATAGTCCGCGCCAGGACGGCAAGTGCAGGCGCTTCGTCGATGGCATGACTCGAATCGACTGCCCGGAAACAATCAATTCGTACCTGCTGAAGATCACGTTCAAACGGTGGGCAAAGCTCTGGACTCCCGGCAATGTTCATCTGCACTCCGCCGAGCGAGCGCAAAAACTCGAGAGTCGGGATTATCGCATAGGGACAGCACTGTCCCAGTTGCCCGCTCCGCAAGCCGTTCGCACCTTCGCAGTTCAGAAGCGGTACAGCTTTAAGAAGAGGATCGCGTCCCATGCAAAACCCAGCAACCCTTTGCCGGACGCTTTTTTGCTGGAGTGCTATAACCCAAATCAGTTCTCCATCAGCCTTTCGTTCGCCATCCGTGCGGTCGGTGAGGGTGCGGAATTCCCATTTCAACGACTCATCGAACTCGCAGCAGGGTTCAACCGGGTTCGCATCCCTTTTTCTGAAATTGAATCTATCGTTAACATGAGCAAGCCGTTCAACGTAGAGATCGTACCTAATCACGACTCAAATCACCTAACTTTGTTCTTCGGCCTCATGGATTTTGTGCTGGAGGACCCAGCGCGCGCTGATGCAGCAAGCAAACGAACAGGCGGCGCGAGACCTAAGATCAAATGCGTTGTTTGGGATCTCGATAACACGATTTGGGACGGAATCCTTATGGAGGACGGCGCTGAAAAGCTGAAAATCAAGCCTCATATTAAGAAAGTTCTTCGTGAGCTCGATGAGCGCGGCATTCTCCTCTCCATTGCAAGTAAGAACAACTCCGAAGAGGCGCTCGAGGTGCTCCGCAAGATGGAGATCGATGACCTTTTCCTCGTTCCCCAGGTTTCGTGGGCACCCAAGAGTCAAGGAATTCTGGAAATTGCGCGTCAGCTCAATATCGGCATTGACACCATTCTTTTCGTGGATGATTCAGAATTCGAGCGCTCGGAAGTTGTCTCGGCAGTTCCAGATGTGCGCATCCTCGATGCTCGATTCTCCATGCAAATTATCGAGCGCGAAGACTGTGATGTTCCGGTGACCGCGGAGAGTAGAGGCCGAAGAAAGATGTATCGGGTCGACGCTGATCGGCAAAATCTCGCTTTGAAGTTTACAGGCGACTACTCGGCATTTCTGCGCGATTGCGATATTCATCTAAACATTTCTAACCTTGCAGAAGAGAATCTGGAACGCGTCCACGAACTCACTCAACGCACGAACCAAATGAATTTTTCGGGAAACCGATATGATCGTGATGTCTTACGCGGGATCTTAGCCAATTCCTGGCTCGATGCCTATGTGATTGAAGTCCAGGATCGCTTTGGCTCATATGGAATCGTTGGGTTTTGCATTGTGGACAGCCGCGAATCATTGGTCACCGACCTTATGTTTAGCTGCCGCATTCAGGCCAAGCGGGTGGAGCATGCGTTTCTTGGATGGATCATCCAAAAGTACATTGGCTTAAATAAGACAGATGTTTGGGCAAACTATCGAAAGACGGAGCGAAATGCTCCTTCAGGAAGAGTCTTTGCCGATCTTGGAATGCAAGAAGTTGCAAAAGTGGATGGCGTGTCGCGCCTGGTTTTTCACAAGGGTCAGCCGGTACCGGACGATGGGATTGTGAAGATCAGCGAACGAACTTCCTCGGCTGTTGCATAATCAATGTCATTGCATTCTCAACTCGGAAAACTCAGAGCTTCTGCCCTGACAGCCCTGTATCGGCGACCAGTCGGACTCGGAAGCCTTGGGCCGATTGTCACATTTACCTTCGACGATTTTCCGCGAAGCGCTTTCACGGTCGGGGGAAAAATTCTGGAATCGTACGAGGCAAAGGCAACCTACTACGTTGCAGCAGGTTTGATGGACACAGACAGCTCAGTGGGGCGTCAGTTTTCGCGGGACGATTTGGCGTCCCTTGTCGAGCGCGGGCACGAAGTCGCAATTCATGGATTTGATCACCTATCGGCACGAAGGACAAGAGTTGACGAGTTCATTGCAGATGTTCGTCGCTGTGAGAACGCGCTGCATAGCTATGTTTCTTCAGGAGTCACTGCAAACTTCGCCTATCCGTATGGAGAAGCAACACTCTCCGCGAAACGGCGGCTTGGACCATTGATGAGCAGTTCGCGCGGAACCGTTCCGGGTCTTAACGGGCCAGAGTTGGATCTCAATCTGTTGAGGTCGAACTTTCTTTATGGCGATGTCGATCAGCTCGATCGAGCAAAGCGATTGTTGGAGAAAAATACGGAGCGCAAGTCCTGGCTCATTTTTTACTCACATGACGTCGCAGAGCGTCCTTCGCAATATGGATGCACTCCCGAACTGCTACGGCAAACAGTGCGATGCGCCGCAGATCACGGCGCCAAAATACTGGCCGTGACAGACGTCGTCCAGGCACTTTGCCCCGCGGCGTAGATATTGCTTTTTACTATGCGCACAATGGGCGGCCGATGCGCCCTCATCGAAGAAGTCATCGGGTTGGATTCAGAGATATCCTCATGCATTTTCTCCATGTAGTGGGCGCTCGACCGAATTTCATGAAGGCTGCGCCGGTGCTCCGCGCAATTCAATCGCGTCCTTACGCCCGCCAGAGTCTCATTCATACTGGCCAGCATTACGACGCGAATATGTCGGATGTGTTTTTTCGTCAGCTGCGGATTCCCGTCCCTGATGTCAACCTTGGAATCGGATCAGGAAGTCACGCAAAACAGACAGCTGACATCATGATTGGACTCGAAGAAGTCATCATAGATCGTAAACCAGACGTAGTTTTGGTTTATGGCGATGTCAATTCGACAGCTGCTGCCGCGCTGGTATGTGCCAAGCTCAACATCAAAGTTGCTCATGTTGAGGCCGGTTTGCGGTCGATGGACCGAACGATGCCCGAGGAAATCAATCGAATTGTTACGGATCATCTGGCCGACATTCTGTTTACTCCCTCCGTCGACGGCGATCAAAATCTAGCGAAAGAAGGTGTCGAATCCAACAAGGTTCACCGCGTGGGCAATGTGATGATCGATTCGCTTGTCGAACTTCTCCCTGCCGCACGTGCGATTCCGCGCAATGGGCTTCCTGGCAGATACGCGCTGGTGACACTGCATAGGCCATCAAACGTTGATGATACCTCCAGATTGTGCGAGATTATTCAGACGCTCGCAGATGTAAGCTCCGATCTTCCGGTGGTTTTTCCGGTGCATCCCAGGACGCGGCAAAAGCTGGCATCGATCGACGCCAATCTGAGCTTGCTCCAAATTCTCGATCCGCTGCCGTATATTGAGTTCGTCGCATTGGAAGAACGAGCGGCCGTTGTCATCACGGATTCGGGCGGAATTCAGGAGGAAACAACTTATCTCGGTGTTCCGTGCCTAACGATGCGCGAAAACACTGAGCGTCCGATTACGGTTGATTTGGGAACGAATACCTTAGTTGGAACCGACGGAACGGCGTTGCGCAGAGAAGTGGATAGGATCCTGGCAGGTCACGGCAAGAAAGGCAAGATTCCGCCGCTTTGGGATGGGCACACCGGCGAAAGGATCGCTGAGTGTCTATGCGGGCCATCCATAGCGGGCCCGTATCGGCAAGAACGTCATCCATAGAGGAGCTACGCTGTCGCAGCGGCAGCCGCAGAGGTACTTAAGGGCAGAACACCGCACTGTTGAGTCTCGGCTTAAATGCGATCAGCGTTGGACCCAATTTCTCCAGGGAAAATCGCGGCGCGCAGATTGAGCTTCTGTCGCAGCGAATCGCACTTAGGTGCAGGAGGATGAAATCATCCCGTGAGTATTCGACGAACAAATTGCGCTGAAGACCCTCTGTTCCATGTTGACCGGGCTATCACGGGAATATACAGCTGGTGGGTTGCGACGATCTATCCGTTCGCTTCCCTTGGAAAGAGATTGGTCACTTACTTCCCCCTTAGGCTGAGCCGTCGACAGGCGCATCAGGTATCGCTTGGAGAGCACGCGATCTTGGGTAAAGAAGTGTGGCTCAATATTGTTGGCGATGAGCCCGGCCTGCAGAAGATTGTGTTGGAAGATAACTGCAGCCTTGGCGCGCGCACGATCATTTCGGCAAAGAACCTAATCTATATCGAGAGAGACGTGATTATGGCTACTTCTGTGCTTATCCAAGACCATCTTCACGCGTATGAAGATGTAACGCGCCCTATTTGCGATCAGGGCTTGACTCCCGGAGGACGAATTCGGATTGGCCGAGGATGCTGGATTGGTCAAGGAGCGGCAATCGTTTGTAACGACGGCGAATTGGTCATCGGGCAAAACAGCGTCGTTGGAGCGAACGCTCTGGTGACGAGGAGCTTTCCCGCCAACTCTGTAATTATCGGCAATCCGGGGCGCCTCGCGAGACAGTTTGTTCCTTCAAAAGGGACTTGGGTAGGTGGCGAAGCGGGCAGGGCCGCGGGTTCGGAGACCGCTCGTTAGGCGTATTGCGTTTATTGGACGTCTCAACGCTACTTTCGCGCAGTTCGCCGCTGGTTCGCCGCTGGTTGCTGGATCTGTGTGCTTTCTTGAGAGAATCGGAAGATAAGACATCACAGCCATCTAGTTAAATGAATTCTCCATGAAACTCCTTGAGGCTCTAGACATTGTGAAGGGGATGAATGGGCGAGAAGGAAGAGCTTTGCCCGCCTATCTTGCCACTGGATTCACGTCCCTTCATCTCAAGACTTTTTTGACGGCGGAGTTATCTAAGCTCCTTCCAGACAGGACGATTGAAGTCTCCGAGGGGCTCTTCGGCGATCTGCTTGGAAATCTCCGACGCTTTTCGAAATCTGAATTCGAGTTCGGCGCTGTCTTTCTTGAATGGTGCGACCTGGATTCGCGACTCGGAATCCGGAGCGCGGCGCGATGGAACAGCTCCGACCTTGACGACATTCTCGCGACCACGCAACGTCGCGCGCAAGAGCTCCAGCAGCAACTCAACGAGAATTCTCTAAAAAGCCCCATAGCTCTTTCTTTGCCGACGCTTCCTCTGGTTCCGTTCTCCTATACGCCGGGCTGGCAGGCGAGTTCGTTCGATCTCGAACTTCATGGCATCGTGCGGTCAATGACCTCCGCAGTTTCGCACAACACGAGGATCCGCGTTCTCAATTCACAGAGAATCGATATCGAGTCGCCGCTCAAGGAACGCTTCGACGTCGAAGGTGAGACGCTAACGGGCTTTCCATATCGTTTGCCCCACGCCTCTTCCCTGGCATTCTCTGTCGCGCGTCTATTGCAAGCGCCTTTGCCCAAGAAGGGATTGATTACGGACCTCGATGAAACGCTGTGGAAAGGAACTCTTGGTGAAGACGGCGTCGATGGGATCAGATGGGACCTTGAGCATAAAAGCCAGATGCACGCGTTCTATCAGCGCTTTCTCGGATCGCTGGCGAGTGCTGGAGTGATGGTCGGCGTCGCCAGCAAAAATGATCCGGCTCTGGTGAATGAAGCGATGAATCGTGAAGACCTCGCTATATCACAGTCCAGCTTCTACCCCATAGAAGCGCACTGGGAGCCGAAATCTCATTCTGTGACACGCATTATGGAAGCGTGGAATGTTAGTGATGATTCGATCGTCTTTGTTGACGACAGCCCATTTGAGCTTGCGGAAGTTAAGGCTGCACACCCCGACGTCCATTGCCTCCAGTTTCCGACCGGCGATCCCGTTGGAGTATATAATCTCGTCCAGAAATTGAGGGATATATTCGGAAAGGGGACGATTTTCCCAGAGGATGCCGTCCGCGTCGAATCCATCCGACGACGGAACCTGCATCGTAGTATGCGGTCTATGAGCGCGCCCCAAGATTTTATCGAGGACGGGGACGCGGAGTTGACCTGCAATTTTGAGAAATTTCCGCCAGACCTGCGTGCACTGGAATTAGTAAACAAAACAAACCAATTCAACCTGAACGGAAGGCGGTATACCGAATCATCGTGGCTGAAATTAGTCGGTGAATCGTCCGCGTTTCTCATGATCGCATCCTACCGCGACAAATTCGGACCGCTGGGGAAGATTGCGGTTCTCGGCGGCTCGCTTCAATCAGGGAAACTGAACATCAGCGTCTGGGCGATGAGTTGCAGAGCATTCTCTCGGCGGATTGAGTACAAATGCCTTTACGAATTAGTGAAACACTTTGGAGCGAAACAGATCGCATTCGATTTTCAAACGACTCAAAGGAACGGACCTATTCGCGATTTTCTTTGCGGAATCCTTGGGACTGCCCCGTCCACCGAGTGTACTGTCACACGTGAAATACTACAGCAGCGCCTCGAGTCATTCTTGAGGCTTCCGGAGCCTGTGAATGAAAGACGTTGAAGATCGTCTTGCTCATTGCTTTTCTGCTGTCTTCCCAGAACTCACGGATGGAGAGATCCGCTCTGCAACATCGGAGACAGTGCGCAGTTGGGATTCTGTTGCCGGTGTCACACTTATCGCTGTGGTTGAGGAGGAATTCTGCGTCAGGCTCGATTCTGACGACCTTTCCAATCTCACATCTTTCCAGGGATTTCTAAGCTCGTTACGGAAGGCGGAACACGACCAGGACGAAGCCGAGCGCGGTGACGAGCGCCCCTCCTCTTTGCAGGCATAGCATCCAGCCGAAATCGCAGTCGCTTCAGTGGACCAGGTAATTCGACCATCCGGTCCACGTTTCATGCCGAATTCTCAAGGAACAGCCATGAATAACGAACCATTAGTCAGCGTCGTTATCCCAACCTACAACCGCACCCAGAAGACCTTTGCTGCAATTGACAGCGTTCTGGGTCAGAGCCATTCAAATGTCGAGGTCATCATTGTGGATGATGGGTCGACCGACGGCTCGGAGGTGGCAGTTGAGGATTTCGTCAAGTGTAAGGCTGCTGCAGGTAATCGAGTTAGATTTGTGAGCCAGCCGAATCGAGGAGCAAGCGCAGCGCGGAATGCCGGCATTGCCAAGGCGGCGGGTGAATACATCGCCTTCTTAGACTCAGATGATACTTGGCTTCCCACAAAACTCGAGTCTCAGCTCAAAGTGATTGAGCGATTTAAGAGCGAATGCGCGGCTTGTGTTACGGACGCACGTTTGGTCAACGACTCTGGCATGGATTGCGAAAGTTTCAAATGGCAAGGAATATCCTTTCCAGATGCAATTGGCATTGACCGGGACGCAACGAGAGCGCTTGCCGCAACCTTTCGATTTTGGGTTTCCACGCTGGTTGTCCGGGCTTCGACGCTTCGCCAAATGGGCGGATTCAACGAAAATATATCCTTCGTCGAAGACCGCGACATACTGTTCCGCCTGTCGCTCGTCACGTCGATTGGTTACGTGAATAAGCCTCTGATCCGAACCGACAGATCTCCGTCCCCTCCGGGGTCAACTTGCCGGCCGTGGGACCAAAAGGAGTTACAGTTCCGCCAACAACAGTTGATGCTGGAGAGCTGGCTGCGGCTCGGCGTGCAGCTTCCGTCCGAAATCCGCAGGACCGTCAGACAAAGCTTAGGAGCGTCACATTCTCAGACTACGAATTGGAATCTGGAAAAGAGGCGTTACGCTGAAGCGCGCCAATCTGTGGCCATGGCAGTGAGGTATAAGACGAGTCCAGGAATCATATTGAAGTTCCTTCTCACATGGCTTGCCCCACCGTTGGCTGCCAGCGTTGCTCCGAAAACACGTGCCGTTGGGACAGGCGGACACGCATCGTAAGCGGGGAAAGAATTGCGGGAATACTCAAACGAATTTCCGCTGTGATCGCTTGCCTTGCATCGCGGAGAGCCGCATCTTGGAGAAATGGAACTGATCTGCACAATAAAGCCCGAACCGCTTGTAAGCATTGTGACGCCTTTTCACAACACTCGGAAATACCTCGCCGAGTGTATAGAGAGTGTTCTGCGTCAGACCTACGGCAACTGGGAGTACATTCTTGTCGATAACTGCAGCAACGATGGCTCGTCCGAGATTGCGGCGCACTATGCCGCCAAATGCAACAAGATCCGCTTGGTCGATACCAAATGCTTCTTATCTCAAACTCAGAATTACAACTTTGCGCTCTCTCTGATCGCACCAAACAGTCAGTATTGCAAGATTGTTCAAGCCGACGACTGGATTTATCCGGAATGCGTTGGATGCATGGTCGCCGTGGCTGAAACCGACCGGTCCGTGGGCATTGTGAGCTCTTATCGATTGAAAGGGAATCGCCTGCTCGGTGAGGGCATTCCAAGCACAAGTTCCGTACTAACCGGTCATGAGGTCTGTCACCTGCATTTGACAGGAGCCTTGTTTGTTTTTGGGACGCCGACCACAGTCTTATATCGATCCGAAATTGTGCGGACGACGTCGCCGTTTTACGATGAACGCTCCTTTTTTGACGATTCCGACGTATGCTATCGAATCTTGAAGTCGTGGAATTTTGGATTTGTCCACCAGGTGCTCTCATTTTGCCGCGTAGATGACGATTCGATTCGGGGTAGGGTCGTCAACTTCGGCCCCGACGTGCTCGAGAGATTTGTCCACGTCGCAAAGTTTGGACCGTTGTACCTGGAAGGTGCAGAGTTCAGTCAGATACTTCGGGAGGCAAAGTCCGCCTACTATCGATTTCTTGCGCGTGGCGCGGTCAGAAGGGAAGACGGCAAGTTCTGGGAATTCCACAAGGCAGGCCTGGCATCCGCTGGATTGCGCCTGGAAAAGATGTATCTGGCCAAACTTCTGTGCTTCGGCCTAGCGCGCCTTGCCGCAAATCCAGGTATAACATGCAGCCGAATCTATCATCGGCTCCGGTCCGTTCCCAGTGCAGTAGTGACTCATAAGAGTACAGAACAGTCGCGGAGTCCGGAAATCGAATAGCGAAGTTTCAATGGTGCCGCAAATTAAGAAAGACGGAACGCGTGTCTTGGGGGGTGTCGGGGCGGCCGGTCGCCATGAGCCGCCTTATTCCCTTTTGAGGAGTGATCCTGCCTGCCCAAAGGAGTATCAGGCCATGTGGCGCTCGTGCGGTCAGTGTATGGCGACCGCGCGCGCGCATCCCCGCGAAGTTCTGGTGTTCGTTTCCCTACTCGTCGTCTTTGCGGCATGTTCCAGGGCCGGACGTGCGCAGAATTGGATCGCTTTCAACCGCGCTAGCTCGCCTTCCAGCCCTTTGCAGTGTTTTTCGCCGAGTAACGTCACAGTATCTGGTGGTGATCTCATCCTTTCAACAAAAGCCGAGAACGCCACATGCAGCAGCTTTGATCTTCTCCCATCTGCCTATAGGTACACATCGGGATTCGTGGCGATGCGGACCTTCAACTTCCTGTATGGCACAGTGGAATTCCGAGCGAAGTTCGGCGGCGCGGGAAGCGGGGCATGGCCTGCAGTGTGGATGGCTGACGCCTCTTGCCAGGCGAGCGATCCGAATGGCACAGATAACCAGTGCAACGGGCAAGAAATTGATATCGCAGAGATTATGCATGGTAACTCTTCTCGCGTTAACGAGCAAATCCACGTCGACAACTTCACTCACAACGACGGATGCACGGCTCCTGCCTCGAACACCAGCGAGAACTTTCATGTTTACCAGCTGATCTGGGGACCAGGATCACTCGTGTTCAAAATCGATGGCGCGACCACTTGTGTCATAAATCAACCTTATGTCCCGAGAGCGCCAATGTACATCAAGACGAGTGTGTTTGCAGGGGCTCAAGGTGGAACAATTAGGCCCGAGACCCTGCCTTGGTCGACTCTTATCGATTATGTAAAGGTGACAGAAGGGGGCAAGGTAATCTTCGATGATGAGTTCAATGATGGCGCCACCATACAACCTGGATCCCCAGGCAATTACACCGGGTTCTCGGGTGTAGCGTGGCTTCGAGGCATGGTTTCCAGAAGAGGGCTAAGGTGGACCCTGCCTGCTCTCGCTGCGTGCGTACTTGTGACCGCCGCGGCATTAGCCCTGCGGCGCACGGGTTTGTAAGAGATGGATCGCCCCACTGTATCCGTTGTTATGGCGGTCTGCAATGCGCAGCGTTTTCTCGCCGAGGCAATTCAGAGCATCCTTGACCAGAGTTTTGCGGATTTCGAATTCATCATTGTGGACTATGGCTCACGCGATGGCTCGAGAGCGATCATTCGCGATTACGCGGGAAAAGATAGCCGCATTGAGTACTGCGAGATTCCGGAGTGCGTGTTGCCTGAGGCGCGGAACGCCGGCTGCTTTCGCGCCCGCGGACGGTATATCGCCGTCATGGACGCCGATGATGTTTCCCTGCCGGATCGTTTGACCATGGAAGTCGCCTTCATGGACAGCCATCCTCAAGTAGCGCTCCTGGGGGGCGCCGTGGAATGGATTGACTCGGCCGGCCTGCCGTTCCATGTTCATCGGCACCCGGTTCGGAATTCGGAAATACAGCAGGAACTTCTCACCCACAGTGTCTTTTGGCACCCTACAACGATCATGCGCAAGGAGGCATTTGATTCAGTAGGCGGTTATCGCCCAGTGTTTGTATGCGCTCACGACTACGACTTAGCAGTTAGGATTGCTGAGAAATCTGAATGTGCCAATCTCGATCAAGCCGTCCTCAAATACAGGTTTCATGCGAGCCAACTGTCGACTGACAAGCAGCAAAAACAAGCTCTTTGCAAGCTCGCCGCGCGGGCCTCTGCAGCCGAGAGACGCCGGGGCCAGACGGACCCGCTCGACGGGATTCTTGAAATCACGCCCTCTACGCTCGCGACATTGGGCGTAGGAGAGCTTGCACAGCGGAACGCTCTCGTAGCTGACGCCCGCAGCTGGATTCGAAACATGATAGATGCTGGCGAGTATGCCGCTGCCTTCACGGTCGCTCGGGGCGTTCTGCAATCAAACCTCGATCGTGTTGATCACAGGCAAGTCTCGGAGTTACATTTGGCCGTCGCCTCCATTTGCTGGCGAAGGAAGAACTTCTTTAAATGGATGATCGCGCTTGGGCAGGCGGTGCGCGCCCACCCTCTTCTTCTGGGCCGGCCGCTGAAGCCGCTGTTTCAAAAACTGGGCATGGCCTAAGCGGCGTTGACGGATTCTTATTGCGAAGATGCTACCCGAAGCCAAAACAGAAGAAGGAACTCAAAACAACAGCCTTGAAGGTTGAATGACAGTCACAGTAATTTTGTGCACCTATAATCGCTGCGATACGTTGACGCGAACCTTGGAAAGTTTAGCTGCGTCAAGTTCACCGCAGTCCTTCGAGTGCGAAGTTCTGGTGGTCGATAACAACTCAAGTGACCGTACGCGGCAAGTGGTGGAGGGGTTTTGCCGGCGCAGCGCCGGTAACTTCCGATACATTTTCGAACGACAACAAGGAAAGTCTTTTGCTCTTAATGCGGGGATCCGGGCAGCACGCGGTGATGTCTTAGCTTTTCTCGATGATGATGTGACCGTTGCGAGCGACTGGCTCGAACGCCTGACTGCGCCGCTTGAGGAAAGTCGGGAATGGGCGGGGACAGGAGGGAGAATAGTCCTGGATGGGTCCTTCTCTGCGCCGGCCTGGCTGCCGGTTGGCAGTCCCTTTGGCGCATTACCTGCACTTGCCGCTCTCTTCGACCTCGGGGACAAGCCGCAGGAACTCCACCAGGCTCCATATGGCACAAATATGGCATTTCGGAAGATCATGTTCGAGAAGTACGGGCTGTTTCGCACGGACCTCGGGCCGAGTCCAAACCGTGGGACTCCGCGCCCAAACGAGGACACCGAGTTTGGTCGCCGCTTGCTGGCCGCAGGTGAACGCCTGCATTATGAACCATCAGCGGTGGTCTATCATCCGGTTCCAGAGAGTAGGGTGAGGCGCTATTACCTATTGGACTGGTGGTTCGATTATGGGCGGTCATTGATTCGGGAAAGAGGCAAAGGCTCGCCTATTTGGGGCTTTCCGCGGCACTATTTTGGCATCCTCAAAATGATTGGCAGAGTCCTGCCGTCCTATACGCTCCGATGGATCCGGACCGTGAACACGAGAGAGAGGTTCCGCTGGAAGTGTGCTGTCTGGTGCACGGCTGGACAGATTTGCGAAACATTCCGTGTCGTTAGCGAGACTGATCAAATGCGGTCGGAGTACATCCCGAGTCTATCTGAGGGCAGGGCGGATCGATGATCCATTGTGAGATTTTAGATCGACGGTGTCGTCGTCGGCTTTACCCCAAGCGGCAAATGGCCGTGGCGAGCTCGCCAGCGCAATGTGATGGCTCAGCATCAGCCCGGCCGCGAATGCATAATGTGGCCTGAAAAGCAGAAGATCGCCGCGGTCTTCCATGAAGCGTCGAAAGGCCTTTCAGGCCCCGCATTCAAGAAAATCTCCGCGCTACACAACACAAGTGATGAACCTGTTCGACCTCACTAAATGATCTTTCAGAAAACCAGGCTGCCGGGTGTCTTTGAGATTCACCTCGATCCTCATTACGACGACCGTGGATTCTTCGCGAGGTCATGGTGCCAAAGAGAGTTTGAGACTCACGGTCTGAACGCGAAGCTCGTGCAATGCAACATTTCATTCAATTTGAAAAAGGGAACACTTCGCGGGATGCATTTCCAGGCACCGCCTCACTGCGAAGCGAAGCTTGTGCGGTGCACCATGGGTTCGGTCTATGATGTGGTTGTGGATTTGCGCCCGCAATCCTTCACATTTCGACAGTGGATCGGTGTGACCCTGTTCGCGAAAAGCCGTTCGATGGTCTATATCCCGGAAGGCTGCGCACACGGATTTCTTACCCTCGAAGACGAGACCGAGGTCTTCTATCAAATGTCGGAGTTTTATGACGCGGAATCTGCCCGGGGAGTTCGCTGGGACGATCCGGTGTTCCAGATTACGTGGCCGTTCGCTCCAACCATCATTTCTGAACGCGATCGCAAATATCTCGACTTCGAATGAACACTGAAGAGGTAAAAGGATTGCGGGCTGTAGATCTTGGCCGCGCTGGCGAGGAGATGTACCAGTTCGCAAGTCGCCTATATCCCATTTGCCGAAGCATCACAGGCGACGGCATCCGCGAGACACTGGCGAAAATCGGGGAGCAGATTCCGCTCGAAATCTCTGAGGTTCCGACCGGCACAAAAGTGTTCGACTGGTCGATCCCGAAAGAGTGGAGCATTCGCGACGGCTACATTAAGGATCTGCGTGGCGAACGAGTTGTCGACTTCCAGCGACACAATCTTCACGTCGTAAGCTACAGCACGCCGTTGGATGCCCGCCTCACCCTAGCGGACTTGAAATCGCACCTCTATACGATTCCTGATCACCCTGACTGGATCCCGTACCGCACTTCCTACTACCAAGAAGATTGGGGTTTCTGCCTAACGGAAAACCAGCTGAAGGCACTTAAGGATGCCGAGTACGAAGTCCGGATCGATTCGTCACTTGACGCTGGAAGCCTCACGTACGGCGAATGCCTTGTTCAGGGGAGCTCAACGGAAGAAGTGCTCATTTCCTGCCATATATGCCACCCCTCCTTGGCGAATGACAACCTTTCGGGATTAGCCGTGGCGACGGAGATGGCTAAGTTTCTTCGTGGGCGTGACCTCCGATACTCTTATCGCTTTCTCTTCATTCCGGGTACGATCGGAGCCATTGCATGGCTGGCGCGAAATCAAGATGTCGCTCGGAAAATCCGCCACGGTCTAGTGCTGACTTGTGTCGGGGACAATGGCAGTTTTCATTACAAGAAGAGCCGGCGCGGCGACGCTGAGATCGATCGCGCGGTCGCGCACGTTCTGCAGCACAGCGGAGAGCCGGCTGGGATCCTCGAATTCACTCCATATGGCTATGATGAGAGACAATACTGCTCACCGGGCTTCGATCTTCCTGTGGGCTGTCTCATGCGGAGCATCTGGGGGCAGTTTCCCGAATACCATACATCGGCCGATAATCTCGATTTTATTCACGCCGAACAGCTAATCGGAAGCCTCCGTGTATGTCTGGAAGTATGCGAGGTGCTTGAGCGGAACAACGCGTACCTACGCGAAAACCCTTTTTGCGAACCGCAGTTAGGTAAGAGGAATCTGTACGCCAGAACTGCCGGAGGGATTGCACCCGATCAGGAGATCCATGCGCGACTGTGGACTTTGAATCTCTCGGATGGTGAGCATTCGCTTCTCGATATTGCGGAGCGTTCTGGACTGCCGTTCAATGTCATCTCTGAGGCGGCGGACCTTCTTCTACAAACTGGTTTATTGATTGAGCCGCCTTCCACACTGCAAAATGAGAAGGACAAAGAAGTCTTAACGATTCCGTCAGTCGGAAAGAGAACCATATGAGAGTATTAGTTACCGGACATAAAGGATACATAGGCGCCGTCGCAGTGCCCATGCTAAAGGATGCGGGGCATCAAGTCGTCGGCTTAGACAGCGATCTGTATGCGAACTGCGATTTCGGGGAGGCCCCGACCGCAATTCCGGAAATCAGCAAAGATCTTCGCGAAATCGACAAGGCGGATCTGGAAGGCTTCGATGGCATTATTCATTTTGCCGCGCTCTCCAACGATCCTGTCGGGAATCTCAACCCGCAGCTCACATATGATATCAACCACCTTGCTTCCGTCAGATTGGCTCGCTTAGCTAAGGAAGCCGGGGTGGGACGCTTTGTCTTCTCTTCTTCATGCAGCTCTTATGGCATGGCGGGTGATGATTTTTTGGATGAAACCTCTGCCGTGAATCCTGTAACGCCTTATGGGGAGTCAAAGGTACTTGCAGAGCGCGACATAGCTCTGCTTGCCAGTGACAGATTCTGTCCCACATTCATGCGTAACGCGACGGCTTACGGTGTATCCCCGCGGCTGCGACTTGATATCGTCTTGAACGATCTTGTGGCTTCTGCTCTTACAACCGGCGTCGTCTTGATCAAGAGCGACGGTACCCCGTGGCGTCCTATCGTTCACCTTCGCGACATCATAGCCGCTGCGATTGCGGTTCTCCAGGCCCCGATGGAGGCAATCCACAATCAGATTTTCAATGTTGGAATTACGGAAGAGAACTTCCGTGTCCGCGAGATTGCCGAGTTTGTTGCCGAGGTAGTTCCGCGCTGCCGTGTCGAGTATGCTCCCGGCGGCGGACCAGACCTTCGCTGTTATCGTGTTGACTTCGGGAAGATTAAGCGCCATGTTCCTGAGTTTCGTCCGGAGTGGACAGCGCGAAAAGGGGCGCAGGAGCTTTATGACGCTTACTGCCGGATCGGACTCACCAGTGAAGATCGTGAAGTGGGGCGGTACGCGCGCATAAGTGAGATTCGCCGGCTCCAGGAAGCAGGAATTCTGGATAGTTCGCTTTTCCACGCAAGCAAGAAGATGGAGGCCGCACTCCCCAGATGACTACCAGCGCCGCCACAGTGAGTCCAGCATTGACTTCGAAGTTCAATAGCCAACAGGCTTCGGTGAGAATCTGCCGCTTTTGCAAAGCGCACCTAAACCGAACGTTCATTGATCTTGGGATGTCGCCGCTGTGCGAAAGCTATCCCAGTGAGTCAGATCTGCGCCATGGCGAAATGTACTACCCCCTGCATGTCTTTGTCTGCGATAAATGCTGGTTGGTACAACTCGAGGAGTTTGAAAGCGCAGAAAGTATTTTTACTGACTACGCCTATTTCGCGTCCTTCTCCGATTCGTGGCTCCGTCACTGCGAGAAATATTGCACTGAGATGCGAGAGCGGTTCCATCTTAACGAGGCTAGCTTCGTCATCGAGGTTGCCAGTAACGACGGCTATCTGCTCCAGTATTTCCTTCGTAGAGGGATTCCGGTACTTGGGATTGAGCCCGCCGCCAATGTTGCCAAAGCAGCAATCGAAAAGGGCATTTCCACATTGGTGCGCTTCTTTGGTTCTGAAGTTGCGCGTGAACTCGTGAATGAAGGGCGTTCTGCTGACCTTGTGGTCGGGAACAACGTGTTAGCACAAGTGCCCGATCTTAACGACTTTGTCGAGGGTCTGCGGAACCTGCTCAAAACGGACGCGGTCCTTACCCTTGAATTCCCGCATCTCCTACGCATGATCGAGCGCAATGAATTTGACACGATTTATCACGAGCACTTTTCATATTTCTCACTCTTTACGACCTCCAAAATCATGCAAGCGCATGGACTTAGGGTCTTCGATGTTGAAGAACTGAGTTCTCACGGTGGATCGCTGCGCGTGTTCGCTTGCCGCCAGGAATCGACGGTCCATCAGGAAACCTCAAACGTCCCGCGCGTCATCTCGGAAGAGACCGCCGCTGGCCTGCTCACTCCGGCGGGATATGAGAGGTTTGCGCGCCAAGTGGAGGGGACAAAACTTGCCCTAGTCGATTTCTTAATCACGGCGGCACGTGAAGGCAAGTCCGTGGCAGGCTACGGAGCACCCGGCAAGAGCGCAACGCTGCTGCACTTCTGTGGCATCGGAAAAGATCTGATCAAGTATACGGTAGACCGCAATCCTTTAAAGCAGGGCCGTTTCCTACCTGGAACGCACATACCAATTTGTGAGCCGGGCCATATTCGGGAAACACGGCCAGATTACGTCGTAATTCTTCCTTGGAACCTTCAAAAGGAAATCGAGGAACAATTGCAATACATTCGCGAATGGGGCGGGAAATTTGTGATCCCGATTCCCGAACTTAAGATCCATTGATCCCACTTTGCGCGGCACCTATAGCTCGCGAAGAAGCCACAAACGACCGAGTTGGTCAATAATTCATTCGAGACCGAGGAGACAACTGTGATATCCAATTCTCTAACTCATGCCGATGAACTGAAGCATCGCCTCGAAACGAGAGAGGCGCGAATCGGCATTGTTGGCATGGGCTATGTTGGCCTGCCCCTGGCCCTTTTGTTCAGTGAACAGAGATTCAAGGTAACCGGTTTCGATATCGATACGCGAAAGGTCGATACGCTGAACCGAGGCGGTTCCTACATCGTCCGCATTCCCGGCGATTTGATTCAAGAGGCACAGAAGAGCGGATTCAGGGCTACGGTCGATTACGGTGAGATCGACCAAATGGATGTAGTAATCATGTGCGTGCCCACACCACTCAATGAGCACCATGAGCCGGATCTGAGTTTTGTCTGCGACACGGTTAAGAGCATCGCGCCGCACCTGCACGAAGGGCAGTTAATCATTCTCGAAAGTACAACTTATCCGGGAACAACCGAGGAAGTTGTCGTGCCTCTGCTCGAAAAAGGGAACGAAGAGAATCTCAAGCTGGCGCGGGACGCGGGCAGCCGCGGATTTTATGTCGCGTTTTCCCCAGAGCGGGAAGATCCAGGAAACGACTCAATTGCCCGTTGTGATATTCCGAAGGTTGTGGGCGGCTGCGGGCCCATAGCTGTTGAACTGGCTTCAGCCGTCTATTCGTCGATCTTCACCAAAACCGTCCCAGTTTCTTCTCCAGCTGCCGCCGAGATGACGAAGCTGCTTGAGAACATCTACCGTTGTGTCAACATCGCGCTCGTCAACGAGCTCAAACAGCTTTGTATGCGCATGGGAATCGATATTTTCGAGGTAATTGAAGCAGCGAAAACGAAGCCGTTTGGCTTTCAGGCGTTCTATCCTGGTCCTGGTCTCGGGGGACATTGCATTCCCATCGACCCATTCTACCTTTCCTGGAAAGCGAAGCAGTTCGACTTCCATACGCGCTTTATTGAGCTCGCCGGGGAAGTCAACATCAATATGCCGTATTTTGTCGTTGAAAACGTGATCGAGGCCCTAAGCCAGCGCCGCAAACCGTTGTTTGGCTCTCGGGTTCTTGTCCTCGGTCTTGCTTACAAGCGCGATATCGACGACCTTCGTGAATCGCCCTCGCTCACCATTATTGAACTGCTCCAGAATCGTGGCGCCATCGTTGAATACAACGATCCGTACATTCCATTTGCCGGTCAAGGACGGAAATATGCACTCAATATGAACAGTACCCCTTTGGATCGCATTTCGGAGTTCGACTGCGTAATCATTGCCACGGATCACTCCCAGTACGACTACCCCGCCATCGTTTCCAAGGCGCAGCTAGTTGTCGATGCACGCAACGCCACTAAAGGCATTGTGGCGGAAAATGTCGTCCGCTGCTAATCGGAGTCTTGAGAACGCACCTTGCAGTGCGAACTCAAAGGCCCGCTGGATAGCAGAATCCGAGCTTCATCGGGAACTGATGTGCTTTTCACGCAAAGAGGCGAATAAATGAACATCTATGTTGATAGAGAAATAAAAGATGACCAAAGGAGGGCGGCGCTATACGATGGCTCTCTCTTTGTCCACTCGCCGTCGCTCTACGCGCTCAAGCTGTGCAACCTTGCGCAGGAGCTTATTGAGGAGGCATTCCATCCTTACGACCCCCTGCGCGCGTATGAGCAAATGGCGGCGGAGCAATGCGCGCAGATTCTTGCGGTTTTGAAACCAAAGTTCATTCATCACCCAAAGTCGAAGGAATATATCCAGGGAATGTTGAGAGCATCTGGATGTGACATGGAGAGAACATACTTTGATGTTCCCCGCATGCGCACAGCTTTCCCCGGAGATTACCTCAGATCGGGCATCGCGTACGCATTTCACCCCCATCGCGATACCTGGTACTCCGCCCCGCTCTGTCAGATCAACTGGTGGATGCCAATTTATGAGCTAAACGAAGAGAACTGCATGGCCTTGCATCCGAATTACTTTGGCCGGGCGATTAAAAACGGATCCAGGCATTACAACTATCAAAAGTGGAATCAGGAGAGCCGATTTAACGCAGCACAGCACATCAAGGCGGATACTCGGATACAACCCCATGCTGAAGAGCCGCTTGAGTTGGAGCCTCAAATTCGCCTTATTTGTCCTGTTGGCGGCGCATTCCAATTCTCAGCGGCGCAACTGCACTCGACCGCGCCCAATACTTCGAATGTTACGCGTTTCAGCATTGATTTCCGAACTGTCAATCTCGACGATATAGTGAGTCGAAAAGGGGCGGTCAATCTCGACTCCGAATGCACCGGAACTACAATGGGGGATTATCTCCGGGGAACGGATTTGGCGCACATCCCGCCTGAGATCCTTGCGCCCTATTTGGACGGCACAGACTCAAGCGGATCGTCTGCAGTCCTCGCCGGCCAGAAGTCGTAGTTCTATGCGGTGGCTTGGACTGCGGGATGCAGCGACGTTCAAAGATTGGAGGAGAACGCTATGAAAGTGGTTCTTTTTTGTGGCGGGGCCGGAATGCGGCTTAGGGGATACTCGGAGGACGTTCCAAAGCCGATGGTGACGGTCGGGTCTCGGCCGGTGCTTTGGCATGTCATGAAGTACTACGCCCACTTCGGGCACAAAGACTTCATCATTTGTCTAGGCTACAAAGGCAACGTGATTAAAGAGTACTTCCTTGAATATCAAGAATCGGTTTCCAACGACTTTGTGTTTTCACGCGGGGGGCGTGATCTGGAGTTTGTGCAGCGCGACATCGATGACTGGCGTATTACGTTTGTTGATACGGGGCTTCGTTCCTCAATCGGTGACCGGCTTCGCCTCGTGGAGCCACATCTCAAAGGCGAGGAGGTTTTTCTTGCCAACTACAGCGATGGGTTGACGGACTTTCCACTTTCTGAAATGACCGAGGAGTTTGGGCGTCGGAATGTTTACGCTTCTTTTATATCTGTTCAGCCTCGCGCCAGCAGCCTCGACACAGTGGAACTGAAAGATGACGGGACGGTTGCAGCCGTACGCTGCATGAAGGATTCAAATATCTGGGTTAATGGAGGCTATTTCGTACTTAGCAAGCAGATATTTCGATACCTGAGCCCAGGGGAGGAACTGGTCTATGAACCCATGCAGCGAATGATCGCAGAAGGAAAAGTGTGGTCGCGCAAATATGAAGGATTCTGGCAATGCATGGATACTTTTAAGGACAAGCAAGTTCTCGATGAGCTTGAGGCATCAGGCTCTGCGCCTTGGTGTGTTTGGAAGAGCGGAATTCAGACGCGGCTATCGGCATGATGAAGTTCAGTTTGCGCAAGGATGATAGCTCGGCGATTTCCGTGCTTTGTTTAGGCGCGCACTCGGACGATATTGAAATTGGCTGCGGCGCGACCCTGATGCAACTAAGCCGATGCAACCCAGAGGCGAAATTCTGCTGGGTCGTGCTGAGCGCGAAGGGGGTACGGAAAACTGAAGCGCGAGAGGCGGCCAGGCTTTTTACCGCTCCCTGTGAGAGCACCGTTTTGCTCAACGAGTTCCGAGATGGCTATTTGCCGTATGAAGGCGACAAAGTAAAAGATTTTTTTGAAGATTTGAAGTCACGTGTCGAACCCGACATAATCTTTACGCATTGGCGTGGCGACGCGCACCAGGACCATCGGCTAATCAATCAACTTACCTGGAACACTTTCCGGAATCACACCATTCTGGAATATGAGATTCCCAAATTCGACGGTGATTTGGGCAGACCCAATACCTTCATTCCACTCGAGGAGTGGGCGTTTCGAAAGAAAGTGGAGAACCTGTCCGCAATCTTCGAATCCCAGCGATCGAAGCCATGGTTTGACAGCGCCACTTTTCTGGGGTTGATGAGGCTTCGCGGCATGGAGTCGAATGCGGCTAGCGGATATGCCGAGGCGTTTTACACACGCAAGCTATTGATTGACGTCTTCACAGCCAAATGAGCAAATTCTTGGAGAACCTATGAAAGATCTCCTTACGTTCGCCGACAGAATGGCGGAGCCCGCCGCGTCCTCTCGAGAACTCCAACACAAGGCACACGAGCTAATCCCGGGTGGCGCTCATACCTACTCAAAGGGGGACGATCAGTTCCCGGAGTGCGCCCCTCCGTTCATCGAACGCGGCAAGGGTTGTCACGCCTGGGACATTGATGGCAAGGAGTTTATTGAATACGGTATGGGGTTGAGATCAGTTACGCTCGGCCATGCTTTCGAATCCGTTGTCCAGGCGGCCTATAAGCAGATGCAACTCGGGGCGAACTTTACGCGGCCGGCTAAGGTAGAGGTTGAGGCGGCTGACCTCCTCCTTCGGTTCATCAAAGGCGCCGACATGGTGAAATTCGCAAAAAATGGTTCCGATGTAACCACCGCTGCTGTCAAACTGGCGCGAGCATATACAGGACGGGATCTGATTGCGATTTGTGGCGACCAGCCATTTTTTTCCACCGACGATTGGTTCATTGGGACAATGGAAATGAGTGCGGGAATCCCGCGCGTTGTGGCAGACCTGACGCTGAAATTTCACTATAACGATCTCGCTGCCCTTGCCGAACTGTTCGATCGTTATCGCGAGCGTATTGCGTGCGTTGTGATGGAGGCTGAGGCATCGGTTCAGCCCCTTCCAGGCTATTTGCAAGGTGTCAAAGATATGTGCGAGCGGGAAGGGGCGCTCCTGATTTTTGACGAGATGATCACGGGTTTCCGTTGGCACCTCGGTGGGGCGCAAGAGTTTCACGGCGTGGTCCCTCATTTATCGACCTTCGGCAAGGGCATGGGCAATGGGTTTGCGATCTCGGCTTTGGCCGGAAAGCGTGAGATTATGCGCTTGGGAGGCTTGCATCACGACCAGCCGCGTGTTTTTCTTCTTTCGACCACGCATGGAGCCGAGACCCATGCCTTAGCGGCCTCGATTGCGACGTTGCGCACCTATGTTGAACGGAATGTAATCGAAGTTCTTTGGCGGCAAGGTGAGCTGTTGGAGAAGCTAGTGAATCAGTCCATTAAGGAGAATCGGCTTGTCGGGCATTTTGAGGTGCTAGGTCGGCCATGCAATCTGATCTATGCGACGCGCGATGAAAATGGCGAGCGCTCGCAGTCGTTCCGCACACTCTTCATGCAGGAGATGATCCGACGCGGGATAATCGCGCCCTCCTTTGTAGTGAGTTTCTCGCATAGCGACGCGGATATCCATCGCACAGCTGAGGCAGCGCACGAGTCACTGATGGTTTACCGCAAGGCCCTCGACGAGGGTGTCGAGAAGTACTTACAAGGACGTCCGGTGAAACCCGTCGATCGAAGGTTTAACTAGAACGGATGAGCGAAGAGTGAGAGCAGAACTCAAGGAATTGCACAAATATCGCGAATTACTTTTCATGATCACTTATCGCGATATCAAAGTGCGTTATAAACAGTCGGTGATGGGTTTCATGTGGGCCGTGCTCATGCCCATCCTGATCGTGATGTCGGGAGTCGTGGTGCGATATGTCTACGCCCTTGCTTCCCACGTGCCTCTTAGAGCGGCCGACATTGCCAGCGTTGCGGTAAAGTCCCTTCCTTGGGCGTTCTTAGTTTCGAGTATTCGGTTTTCCTGCTCAAGCCTCACGAACAATACGAGCTTGGTGACGAAGATCTATTTTCCGAAAGAGATATTTCCGATTGCGGCAGTGTTGGCCAGCCTCTTTGACTTTCTCGTCGCGTCGTGTGCTCTAACCATTTTCCTCGTTGTCGCAAGAGTTGGTGCCGGGCTCAATCTCTTGTGGATTCCCATCTTGCTTTTGACAATGATCCTATTTGCGGTTGGAGTCGGAATGATTGTTGCGGCTGCAAGCCTGTTTTTCCGAGATGTAAAATTCATCGTCGAGGTATTTCTCACCTTCGGGATATTTTTCACTCCCGTGTTTTATGACGTCAGAATGCTCGGTGAAAAAGGCAAATGGCTTTTACTCAATCCGATAAGTCCTCTTCTGGAGGCATTCAGCGCGACAATTGCTCGGCAACAATCGCCAGATCTTCCTTGGCTTACCTACTCGCTCAGTTTCGCTCTTGCGTCAAGCCTCGTCGGATATTTCTTCTTTAAGCATCTTGAGCCGACCTTCGCAGAGAGTATCTAACGGAGAAGATAATGTCAGACGTAGCGCTCCGGATGGAGCACGTGTATAAAAAATTCCGTAAAGGGGAGGTGTACAACTCGTTGCGGGATCTACTTCCGGCGCTAACGGGGAGGATGTTTCGTCAGCTTGAAATCAACGATGACGATAAGCGCGACTTCTGGGCGCTTCAAGATATCTCTTTTGATGTGAGGCGTGGCGAGGCGCTGGGAATTATCGGGCCGAACGGGGCCGGTAAGAGCACGATTCTCAAGATTCTGAGCCGCATCATGAAGCCTACGCGGGGCACAATGCACGTTGCTGGCCGTCTCTCAGCACTGATTGAAGTATCGGCCGGTTTTCACCAGGATCTGACCGGGCGCGAGAACATTTATCTGAATGGAACGATCCTTGGCATGACAAGGCGGGAGATCGACAGAAAACTCGATCAGATTATCGAGTTTTCCGGAATCGAAGAATTCATTGATACTCCAGTTAAGCGGTATTCCTCGGGTATGTATGCGAGGCTTGGATTCTCGGTCGCCGCGCATGTCAATCCGGATATCCTTATCGTAGACGAGGTGTTGAGTGTAGGTGACTATGTTTTCCAACTGAAATGCCTCAAGCGCATGAAGGAAGTCGTGGCCGAGGGAGCTTCTGTCCTTTTTGTCTCTCATAACCTTAAAAGCGTGGCGGAATTCTGCTCGCGAGCTCTTCTGCTGAAGCACGGACAAATGGCTGCGATCGGACCGACACAGGAAGTAATATCGTCGTATATGCACCAGTCTCGGAGCGATACTGCCGCAGAAACCGATTCAAGGACAGTATCTATTTCCAAAGTAACGGTTCGTAATCAAGCTGGGCCGTCTCTTCGATTCCATTCTGGAGAAAAGGCGTGGATCGACGTAGAAGTGACCGCCCACAAGCGCTGCAGCAAATTGTCTGTGACACTGTGGATTACCGACGAGCACTACGAGAATATCTTTGATACTTCTACTGAACGACTTGGACACGGCAATTTCAATCTTGAGACCGGAGAACTGTTTAAATGCACCTTCGAATTGCAACTTCATCTCACCACGGGAGTCTTCCACGTCTCTGTACACATCTATCGCTATGACACACAGACGGTTTATGACTCCTTGGACCCAGCGGCAAACCTGTATCTAGAGGCGGATGAAGGAGTGCGTGGCATCGTTAACTGCGCTCCACGTGTGATTCAGCATGAGATCAAGGCGGCATCGGAGAGTGGTGTCACCGCGATGATAGGCGGAAACAGCGCGAGAGGAGATTCGAGCGGAGGCTGAGTGGTTTATCCATTATTGCCAGCGCTCGCACACATTTACAATGAGTAATTCACTTCGATCTCAGGGAAGCAGGTTCCTCAATGTGGTTAGGCGCCGTCTTGGAAACAGCCAAAAGGGAAGGCCGTTTTCTGAGTTTATCTCTTTCAACGACACTCAGAAGGCTGCCAAAGCGGCTGGCGTGTCTGTCGGGGAATTTCTTGAGCGCAGACACGTCGTGGGAAATAAAACGGCCCTGGAGGTGACATTTGAAGGCTTGACGGCTTTGGGAGTATTCGACGGGAAACTCGATCGCATTTGTGAAATTGGCCCGGGTTCAGGTCGCTATCTGGAGAAGACGATGTCTCTTTGCAATCCCGCGCATTACGAGATCTATGAGACCTCCGCCGAATGGAGGAAGTGGCTTGCTGAGAAGTACGGAGTAACTACGAGGCAGTCGGATTGGAGAACGCTCGGTGAAACGGAAGCCGCATCAGTTGACTTAGTTCAGGCGCACAAAGTATTCCCCGGTCTTCCGCTCCTGACAACAATTTCTTATTTTCGGGAAATGGCTAGGGTAGCAAGGAACGGTGGCTGGATCGTCTTCGATGTTATGACCGAGACGTGTTTCGACGTGGTGAATCTACAGGCGTGGTTCGATGCGAATCCATGGGAGTGGGAGTGGTCGCCTCGAATGTGCTCTTTTGAATATGTCGTTAATATGTTCGAGAGTCTCGGCGTCACTGCGATAGGTAATTTTCTGGTACCGCTTTATCCCGGAGTGACGCAATGCCTGGTCTTCCGAAAAACAATCCCACAGGAGAAGCTTTCAAATCCAGTGAAGTCCGGCAGATGACCCCCGAGCAGAAGTCGCGATCGGAGCGGAGACGGGTGTCGTTCTCAAGCAGGGCTGCGTCTGTCAGGCAAAGGGTGACCTTACCACCTCCGGATTTGACTTTGAAACAGAGGTCACAGCGAAAATAGCCAAATGAGATATTGCGATATATGACGTGTCAATCGCTTATCACGGTCGAACGCATAAGCAGGCAAAGAAAATGGGGTTGACAGATTGCATCGCTGCCTTTTGGTACATCTTTCAATATAACTTCCTCTGCAGTCTCAAAAAGTCATTTCGCGCGCTACCAGAGAGAGGAGGCTCTCAGGTCGCCGGTCAGGCTCAAAAGCTATCCGGTGCGCCGGGTCATGAATAAGCCAGGAGATTGCCAGTTGATTGCAACCTTTTGTCAGTCATGCACGGAGACTTCAGACGCGCCACAGAGCGGATATCGATAAGTAGGATGAGCAGCAAGTTAGCAGATGGTTCTGCTGATTCCAGCGGGGCGATTGTGGGTTCAAAGAGAGCGGCGGTGCTATTTAGATGAAGGACGGTGTGGCTGGTGCCACTTGCGAGTCCGATGGCTGCGGTTGCATTCGCTCCGACGATATGATCGGCAGTGAAGGACCGCGAATCGCACTGCTAACTCCATACAGTGGCAACAATCTCGGCGACGCTGCAATTCAGGACTCGATCATCTCCAATCTTCGAGCTCGGCTGCCACGTGCAACCTTCTCAGGGATCACCCTGAGCAACAACAACTTTGTCGAACGCCACGGTAAGGATGCATTTCCTCTTTCCGGGACCAACAGACCATTTCATGGGATGTCGTCTGAGCGTTCGTCCGTGCGGGTTCAAGTGGCGGAAGCTGCGGGCGGACAGCAGCGGAAGGAATTGGGGAAAGCGAACGCAATCAGGCAGCGCCTCAAACAGGTGCCTTTGCTGGGGTCATGTCTAAAGCGGCTCCATTCTTGCTTTGAGTGCATCAGTGACGAATTCAGGCATTGTGTGCAGGGCTACCGGTTTCTGCGTGGATATGACCTGCTAATCGTATCAGGGGGAGGCCAACTTGACGAAGAATGGGGCGGACCTTGGGGTCTCCCCTTTGCTCTTTTCAAATGGGCTATTCTAGGGCGTGTTGCTCGGGTGCCATGCGCGATAGTTAGCGTCGGAGCTGGAAAAGTAGATTCGGCAATTTCGCGCGTCTTCTTGTCATTTGCGCTTCGGGTCGCACAGTATCGGTCCTATCGAGATCAAAATACGAAAATAATAGCCACAGGGTTGCTGGAACGAGCCGCGAGAGACTCCGTCGTGCCCGATCTCGCTTTTAGTTTGCCACATCAGGACTTTCCAGATCCGTGCGGAATTCGATCGGTCGCGAACGAGCGAACGATCATTGCTCTAAGTCCGATCGCTTTTGCTAAGCCCGAAAGCTGGCCACAGGCGAACAGTGAACTTTACAAAAGATACTTAGATCAGATGGCGCGCCTGATCTCTCAACTCCTCAAGCGCGACGCGTTCCTTGTCATGGTCTGGTCGGCCCTTTCCGATCGGAAAGTCATTGATGACATCCTCGAGCGGCTAGACCCTTGTTCCAAGGCAAAACTGGAACAGCAGTTATGTATCCCGGCTATCAGCTCTTGGAGCGAATTGCTCGCTGTTCTCCTCGACGTGGACTTTCTCGTCGCCAGCCGCCTGCACAGTGCAATATTGGGTTTTCAGGCCGGTCGGCCCACCGTCGCGATCTCCTTCGATCCGAAAGTAGATTGGGTAATGAATGACCTCCGCCAAACGAATTACGTTTTGCAGATTTGCAACTTTGTGGCGGAAGATGTGGTTGACGCCCTCGAGCGCCTAGAATTCCATAAGCAGTCAATTAAGAACGAAATCAACGCATATCGGCAACGAGTCGCTCCAGATTCTTCAGCGCAGTTCGACACTTTAGCGAGAATTGCAGCCGCTTCATTTGAGTCAAAGGTCGGAGGGGTCGTACCTTTACCGACTCGATAAAATAGAAACCATAGTGTTTCCAAATTCCTAATTGGTTTCCTGCATGGATATATAGCAGAGTTGCCGGACCGCTTCCGTAATCGTTCGTCGTGCCCAAGTAAAGGTCCCTTCTCTTTGTCGCAGAAAAGTCTGGACTTGCTCTGCTTCAACTCACATTACTGCTTAGAGGTACCTTTCTGGTGCATTTGAACTAAGGTAAATTAGCCGCTTCGCAGCCACTCAGGCGTTTCTTGCACCATGACGCGAGACTACTCATTCGATTTGAAATATCCTTTTCTTCTATGACGGTCGCAGTTAATAATCTACGGAAACCGCTGCAGAAGGGAAATCTGGGTCTCCCGGCAGATCTTGACAGACGACGCAATTTACTTTGGATTGGGCTCTTTGTTCTGCTGGCGTCATCACTGCTGATTCCCTTTCTAGTGGTAAACGAGCCACCACTGCTGGACTATCCAAACCACCTTGCGCGAACATTTATTCTCGCTCATCTTAATGATCCCACCTATCACTTCTCTCAGTATTACAGTGCCGATTGGAAGCCCTACCCCTACATTCTCTGGGATATTCTGATGGTCGCTCTCCAACGCATCATACCGGTCGAAAGCGCCGGCAAGTTCTTGGAGATGGTGGCGACCATCCTTGTGCCGGCAGCGGTAGCATGGTTTCTATGGCAAGCCAATCGGTCTGAGATTAAACTCGCACTGCTTGCCTGTGCGCTCTCGTATTACTTGCCATTTCTATGGGGATTTACTGCTTTCCACCTTGGGATGGGCCTATGCTTTCTGATGATCGGCACATGGTTGTGGTACCGCCGCCAGCCTTCGCTCGTCCGCGCAATCACTTTCTTCTTAATTTGCTCGGCGACCTATCTCGCTCATTTACTCTGCTTCGCGTCAGCAGCGCTGATTCTTTTGTTGTTTGAACTAACTTACATTAAAGTGCGTGAACTTGGCCTTCTAGCGTGCTATCTTGCTCCACTGTCGGCGTTGGCACTGTGGGCTCGTCCCGGCCTGAGAGTGCAGGGCACAGTGAGGTGGCATACGGTCGGCGAGAAGTTGCTTTGGCTGCGTCGGGTGGCAACACAAGGATATAACAAGCATCTCGATATCGCCTTTGTTGGCGGACTATTGCTTTGTCTGCTATTCGCGGTGATCGGTAACCGCGAATTGCGTGTAAATTGGCGCTGGCTCTTGGTTCTGCTTGGACTGTTGGGTGTCTACATTCTGCTTCCGAGCAGTTGGGGAACCAATTGGGGCATAGACATGCGTGCCGTGCCGCTCCTTTGCCTCTTAATGGTCTCCGTGCTTCGGGTGGGCCGCCGCGCGAACTGGCTTGCTGCTCTTGCCGTAGTGCTGACAGCATTGCGAGTGGTCAATATCACGTCGGGATTTCAGAAAGAGGAGCTAAAGGTTGCAGCAATGGATCGTGGTATCGAGCAACTTCCGCGCGATATAAGAGTGTTTCCGCTTGTCGAGTGGCGCAAAGATCCGATGCCGGTCGATCACTATTATGAGCATTTCTGGGCCTACGCAGTCACAAGGCGCGGAGCTACCTCCGGAAGCCTGTTTGATATACCTGGCCAAACGCCAATGCGCAGCATCTACAAACCCTATGGCCACATTTTAGAAGACGACAAAATAGACTGGAGCTTCGTCTCAAAGTATTATGATTACGTCTGGAGCTATGGCGACGAGAAGGCACAGGGAAAGATAGAAGAGATCGCAGATAAGGTGTTCGAAGATGGTCCGGTGGTCCTCTATCGGATTAGACGGCAAGCAAGCCGAACTGATTAGACGAACTTCGCGTATGTACACCGACTTAAATCGCTCCAGTAGCGCCCGAAATCCGGAACAAGTCATCTTCAGAAAGGAGGTGGATTTGAAAGCGAAGCTTCGACAGAATCCCTTTGTCCAAAGAGTTTACAGGTATCGGAGTATGTTGATCCTTCTCGCAATCGCTCTCCTACTGCGAATAGTCGTGTTCCTTGAGTTTCCTAGTATCTACTATCCTGACGAGATCTTTCAATCCCAGGAACCTGCGCACCTCCTCGCCTTTGGCTCTGGGGTTATCACGTGGGAATATCGCCTCGGAGCCCGGTCTTGGGTTTTGCCCGCTGTGATCGCTGGGATCATGAAATGTACGGCTTGGCTCTCTCCGGGGTCCTCTGGTTACATTTTTGGAACTTGTTTGTGCTTTTCCATCCTATCGTTAACTGTCGTTTGGTTTGCCTACTCATGGTGCATGAGATATTTTGGAACGGCGTGTGCACTTGTGGCCGCTTTCACCACGGCGATTTGGTTTGAACTCATCTATTTTGGACCCCGGACTTTAAATGAATTTGTTGCAGGTAATCTTCTCCTTCCCGCCTTATACTTCGGTTCTCCTCATTGCCTTCGAAGGCCAGAAGGCAGCTGGCGGCTATTTACGACTGGTGCGTTGCTCGGTCTGACCGTATGTCTCCGCATCCAGTTTTCTGTTGCGGTGTTGCTTGTTGGGCTGTGGGTCATATCTCACAATTGGAGGAAGCGGTCTCTTCCGATGGTTGCGGGAATTGCGGTGGTTGTCCTAGTATTTGGCTTGGTGGATACCGTTACATGGTCCTACCCTTTTCACTCATATTATGAAATCATCAGGCAGAATATTTTCCATCACAGGGCCGCTCAGTTCGGCACAGAACCCTGGTATTTCTTTTTCAGCAAGCTTTTGTCCCATACTGGGCCAATGGTTCTCCTTGCCATTGTCGGAGTTCGCCGCTCGCCGGTTCTTGGATGGGTCTGTTTGGCTGTTGTGATTCCCCACGTTTTAATTGGACATAAGGAATATCGATTTATATATCCCGTTTTACCCATCGTGTTGATATTGGCGTCTATCGGGCTAATTGATATATCCCGTTTCTTGAATCATGCCTTGACTCTCGGTCTGTCTGAGCATGTCGAGATGGCCATCGCTGGCAGTGTCATTCTTGCTTGCTCGCTCGTACTGGCTAGCCTGTATCCCGATTGGACGAAGGCCAGGGGTGAATTAGAGGCGTTCAATCGCCTCAGTGTGGACCGAGATGCGTGCGGCGTTGCGATCCGAGATGTAGCCAGGAACCACGTGGGCGGCTACACCCACCTTAACCGTTCAATTCCCATTTTCGTTTTTTATCGTCTCTCCGATGCTTACCCGTTTGTTGGCACATTTAATAGGATCGTTGCGCCTGAATCAATCGGCTTATCCATCCAAGGCTATACAGCTTTGAGTTGTAAGGACGGCACATGCGTGTATGGGCGCGTAGGCACTTGTAAAGCGGGCGGGATGGAACACGAAATCAACGAATTCATGAAGCAGAGAGGGTTTTGAAGCAGAAGGGTCGGCCCAGAGAAATACGAAGTAATTTTCCCACTCGGTTCTTCTCACGTGCGCGTTTTTATCGAGAACGACTATCACCGGCTGAAAGACAGCAACCTCTTCGACGTGTGCGATCGGGCAGTAGTTTGAAGCATCGTTGTCCCCTTTGGAAGACATAAATGAGCACAACCAGTGCTGAACCCCAACTCGACTCCCCTGCCTCGCTGCAACAACCGCGGACGGAGCAGTTCTACCGTCCCGAACTGGATGGGCTGCGCTTTTTTGCGTTCCTCGCTGTATTCTGGTTCCACTTTCCTAGTGATCCTGCATTCTTTTATTCCCACTACCACATTCCGGTTTGGCTGGGCCAGCTCCTCATGTACAGTCCGTCCGCCGGACAACACGGTGTGGATCTGTTTTTCGCCTTGAGCGCGTACTTGATTACCGAGCTGCTTATGCGCGAGAAGGATGAACGAGGTTCACTGGATGTGCGGTCGTTCTACATTCGCCGCATTCTCCGCATCTGGCCGCTCTACTACCTCACAATCATCGTTTTTGAAGTCGTTTCCCTGCTTATTCCCAGCCATCCCTTTCCATTCCCCTATTTCCTAGCGTTTTCGCTTTTGGCGGGTAACTGGGGCGTAATCGTTTTCCATAAAGCTTTCATTTTCGCCACGCTGTGGAGCGTCTCGATCGAAGAACAGTTCTATTTGCTGTGGCCGCCGGTCGTCGCCCGCCTGACCCGTCGCGGGATTGCAGGTGCCGCCGTGCTGATGATCGTCGTAGCCAACCTTACCCGGGTGGTCATGCTCCTTGCGCACTGCAAGGAAACTGCAGTTTACTTCAGTACTCTCGTCCGGCTAGATGAAATTGCCGGTGGCATACTGCTTGCAGTCCTGCTGCGCCACCGCGTGCCGAACCTGCGCAACTGGATACGTATGATTCTGCTCGGTGCGGCGATTCTGTGCGTGGTTATCACGGGATATCTCAAAACGATCCATCCACAAGCGATCAAGGCCGACATTCTTGTCAGCTATTCAGCCTCCGCTGCGTGCTGCACACTTATCGTGTATTCGGTTTTGGGAATGCGACTCAAGTCGAAAAGCTTGCGCTATTTGGGCAAGATCTCGTACGGTCTCTATGTCTTTCATATCGCCTGCATTCAGCTTGTCGATAAATATTTTAAGATGGATCCGCGCCTTATTCACGCGCTGTTAAAGCCCATCTTTTCCCTCGGCCTCACAATCCTTGTCTCCGCGCTTTCCTATCGCTTTATCGAATCACCATTTCTCAAACTGAAGCGGCACTTCACCTACGTCCAATCTAGGCCTGTCTGAGGTACGGCACTTGGCTTTCGATCGCGCCATTTCATACTTGCATAGTTCCGAGGTTCGCAAGCAGCTTCTCAAGCCAGGGTCATGCGATCTCGCCCGTCCTCTCCGCGACGCCCACCCGTGCCGCAACCATAACCATCGCCGGATATGACGTGCCGGCGTGAAGAATCAAGGAACGGCGCATTATCGCAGAGGAAATGGAGCGGCCGGGGGTCTCGCCGATTTTGCATATCTACTTCCGCATATTAACTGGCGCCCCTCAGATCTTCACCTGAAGTCGCAAAAGAATCCGGATTCGATGAACACGCAAGATCAAGCACTCATCACCGACAACGCTCGATTTAGGCCAATAGGAATATTAATGGAAACTGATCTCACCAATAGCCAGCGGAAGTTCGTACCATCTCTAGAAGGTGTCAGGGGATATGCATTTCTCATCGTCTTTCTTGCCCACTTCCTCAACATAGTTGGGTATGAAAACCACAAATGGTGGTCGTATCCAGAGTTTCTCTTCGGTCAAGTTGATCCCCTAGTCTTGCCGGTGTTCTTCGTTCTTTCCGGCTTCCTTATTTGCGGTATTCTCATCGACACTCGGGAAAGAGAAGGTTACTTCAGAGTCTTCTATATCCGTCGCACCCTTCGCGTGTTTCCTCTTTATTACCTCACCTTGCTGGGCACAGCTCTGATTTGCACCATGAAGGGCCTTTCGCTGACCTCTCGTTTCTGGATTCACTTCCTTTACATACATAACCTCTTCCCTAGCATCGCTTCTAATTTGAATACAGTGCCGACGATGGTGATCTCACATCTTTGGTCAATGGGCGTTGAGGAGCAATTTTATATGGTCTGGCCCCTCATCGTATGGCTCTGCCCCAATCGCCGCATTTTGCTGAGAGTCACGATCGCCTTGATTGTTGTCTGTGTGGCGCTTCGATTCGCGTTCCCATGGCTGCACCTGACTCCGCGCTTCATCTATTTCTGGACGCCCACCAGAGTTGATGCGATTCTTATTGGTGCAGTCCTGGTGATGATCCGAAAGGAGAAGATCTACCGATGGTTCGAGACAATCGCCAAATTTGTGGCGATAGGCGGGGTGATCGCAATCGCTCTTATTGGCTCCGAGAAGCAAGCCACGGTGTTAGGGAGTCCCATCCACGCCGCAACCTTGATTTCGCTTTGGAACCTTATCGCGGCCGGAATCGTTGTGGCGGCGATGCGCGAGGAAAGTACACTGTGTCGCGCGTGCAGCATGAAAGGAATACGCTGGCTTGGAGCCAGAAGCTATGGGCTCTATCTCTTCCACTTAATTATTCTCATCTGGTTTCTTCATTCCTTTGCACTTCGCCTGGCTAGATTTATGCCCTTGAAGTGCGCACTCGTGGCCGCCGCAGCGTGTGCGCTCAGCCTCACAATTGTCGTGGCGGCCTTATGCTATCGGTTTATCGAGGAGCCGGCAATGAACCTCAAGAAGGTGATAAGGTATGGTGGCGCGAAAAAGCCGCGCAGTGTGCTGCAGACGCCTAATCCAGCACTGACTGTTGCAGCATGGGATCGCGAAATGTTTGCTTTAAAAGAAAGAGCCACTCAGGACATAATTCCAAGGGAATGAATTCCAACTGTCGGCATCGAGTTGATTTCAGAAGCCAGGTGCTTTGAGGGAATGAATTGAATCGTGGGCAACTTGCACAAGGTTGCTACGTCCAATGTCCTCGGAGTTTATGGATGTCCCGATGTGGACGGGCGCTTGACATCGGGAGACGTTCTCCTCCGGCCACAAAACGAATGGCAATGACTAAATCTGATTATATTGGCCCTCAACGAAAGTTCGTGTCTTCTCTGGAGGGAGTGCGGGGATATGCGTTTCTCCTCGTATTCCTTGCGCACGTCTGCGGCAATCTCGGGCATGCCGCCCAATCGCGGTATGCGGTGCGGGTGATCGAAGGGATCGCCTTTGTTTCTGTACCGACCTTTTTTGTGCTCTCGGGATATTTAATTTGCGGCATTCTTATTGACACGCGCGCGAGAGAGGGTTACTTCAAAATATTTTACAGCCGCCGCATTCTTCGCGTGTTTCCTCTCTACTATCTGACCCTGCTCGCAGTAGCCCTGTTTTGTGCCTTGAAAAGCTATTCGCTTAACTTTGGATTCTGGGTCCACTTCCTTTATATCCACAATCTCCTGCCAAATTATCAGGTTGGTTTCAGCTCACCTCCAGGGTCGCTTATGGTGCACCTTTGGTCGATGGGGGTGGAAGAACAGTTCTATTTGATCTGGCCCCTCGTCGTATGGTTCTGTCCGAATCGCCGCATTCTCTTTAGTGTCACATTTGTGTTGATTGCATTCAGCTTCGCATTGCGCTTTGCCGCTCCCTGGCTGAGACTGACGGCATTAGATCTCAATTTCTGGACGCCGACCAGAATCGATGCCATTCTCTTAGGTGCGGTGCTGGCAATGATTCGTGGCGAAAAGATCTATCGTTGGCTCGAGCGCGTCGCGCAATACATCGCTTTGTGCGGAGGGGGCGCGATCGTGGTAACGGCGATAGTGCCAGGACCTTCGGCGTATCGCACCCCTCTCGGCGCTGCATCTATGATCTCTCTTTGGAATATCACGGCGGCGGCGCTGGTTGTGGCTGTAATGCGGGAAGGGAGTTTTCTATGCCGCATGTGCAGTGGAAAGGGAATTTGCTGGTTAGGCGCCCGGAGTTATGGGCTTTATCTATTTCATTACATTTACCTAGAGTGGTTGTTTAAACGACTTACTCCCACCATTCACAGATTCATACCCTTAAGTTGTGCGCAGCTCGTGATCGGTGTATGCGCGTTCGGCCTTACCGTACTGCTTGCGGGTCTATGCTATCGATTTATCGAAGAGCCGGCAATGAACCTCAAAAAGAAGCTGAAATACGGCGCAGCCCGGAATCAGACAATGCCGCAGCCTCCCGAGCCGGCGTACGCCAAAGCGGACTGATCTCTGTTCGTTCTCCGACCGAATGCGTCTGGGACTGCATTCACGATCTCAATTGCGATCTGTAACTGAGAAAAGAAAGAGAAGCGAAAATCCAGGATCAATAAAGGCCGCCGCAATGTCAACTGAAGTTCAAATCGTTCGTAGTACGAATCCCAAAAACGCGTGGGCCGACTCGACGATGGGAAGGTTGTCCGCACAGATGTCTTCGGAGTCGGCCGCCGGCTACCGCCGAGCCGGTTTCGCGCTTCTCGCGTTGCTGGGTGTTCTCGGGCTGCTTTTGGCGATCCTTGGTGCCCCCTCTTTTGCGGGGGGCCCCTGGGACATGGCATGCCTGCTGGACGGTGGATGGCGAATTATTAACGGGCAAGTACCTCACTCGGGTTTCCATGTCCCCGTTGGATCACTCACATACCTGCTCGCAGCATTCGGCATGAAGGTCACGTCTCCATCCGCATCTTCGCTCACATATGGCAGTGTTTTGTTTGCGGCGCTTCTCCTTCCGTGGGGATGGATTATTGTTCGGGCGCGTCTTCCCTGGCCTATCACTTCTATTTTTGTTCTCTTCGAAGGGTTTCTCCTTCTTACGCCGCGGCCACTCGGATATCCGATCCGCTATACAACCTACGCAATGATTTACAACCGGCACGGCTATGTTTTGCTCTCTCTGTTTCTGCTGACGGTGTTTCTTGCACCACGAAATTTGGGCGGAAAACGCGCTCTACTCGACGGACTGTTGGCGGGTGGCCTTCTCGCCCTGATGCTTTACTGCAAAATCACCTATTTTCTGGCGGCCGTCGCCCTCGGCCTTCTTGCAGTCTTACTCGACAGAAAACCCAGGCAATGGTTTCTGGGATGCGCAGGAGCATTTGCCACAGTGTGCCTGGGATTCTTGGTATTTTTTCACATCAGTCTCTATGCTTACGCGCTGGACATTCTTCAGGCTGGACGTGTGCAGTCCTCGGGAATGCGCAAAACGCTTTTGTTGGAGGCCCTGCGCAACAATGGATTACTGATCTACATGATCGCCTTTTGCCTTGGCCTTTGCACGTTCGCCGGAGGAGTGGTCTCAGGACGGCCTCGCTCGGCGTTCCGGATCTGGCTCGTCGGGGGATCGATTGTGGCTGGGGCGCTGGTCCTCGTCTCCGGGAATGCAAGTCAGGGTGGTGGTGTGGACGATCCGATGTATTTCCTGGCCGCCGTTATCTTTCTAGAACTGTTTCGGCGGCAAATCACGCATTCGGAGGCGCAGTCCAGTTTCGCTGCCCCGTGGGCTTATGTAGTTGCGATGGTATTATTATTGCCTGTGCTTTGCGGAACAATTCTCATTCGAGATGCTGCGTCTTGCGCATACGCCGTCAAATGGGACTTGGAGGGGCGGCGAGAATATGCGTCCTCGCAACGTATGCACTCGCAAAACCTGAGAGACTTCTACATTTCGCCTGAGATTTGGAAGATCACAGCTTATTGGCCCGTGCGTGATTTTCCTGCAAGAATCAACGACGGCATCGATTTGCTGCAGAGGAACCTGAAAAATGGAGATCGAGTTACGACCTTTGCCTATGCAAATCCTTTTTCATTTGCGATTGGGTTAGCGCCCGCCAATGACGACTTTCTTTTTTGGGACGAGAATTTCTCCTTCGACCAACGTCACTTTCCAACACCGGCTGAATTCCTGGGGAGTGCCTCGCTTGTCATAGTTCCGCGCCTTACTGATCATAGCCAGGGACGTGACGTTCAGACTGTCGAATTGATGTGGGAGATTTATGGGAGCTATTTGCAATCGCACTTTCGCGAGATAGCTTCCACTGATACTTGGTCGCTTTATCGGCGCAATCCATAGTGGGCAGCGGATGGCTGGACATATGGATTTGCGCGCGAACTCACTTTTGAAACAGTTTGGTGGCTGGCGGGTAGCCTTCTAAATGGCGCCTTAAGGACCACCAACAACGGCCCTCGCAGAGTGTCGAACGCGACCAGCATGAGGGCGCTGAAGAGACTGAGGAAAAGATGAGGACTCAGGCCCACTTGAAATCGCTGCTTGCGTTTCCATTTTCTCCACCGCTTCCGCAGTGGTTTGCTGCGTGGGACGATGAATGTGGTAAAAGCGGGACAAGTCAAATCAAACTCTGAACGAAAATGCCAATACCAATAAAGAGCGGGCTCGCGCAATACTATCGCTGTACCGAAGAAAACGAACGATTCGTAGTGCAAGAGACATTCCCGTCAAAGGAGGGCTTCTTTCGCTTCGGGCCGGGATCGATTTGCTATGGAAGTTATCATCGGCAGGCACCCTCGGTAAACTCTAAAGAATCGTTGCGGGATGCCTTGTCAGAAATCATCATTGAGAATGGGATGGTCAGCTTACCTTTTTATCCTGCGCAGGTGTTCTCAAATCTCAGTCACGAAGCATACGTATCGGATTGGCGGCAGGGCCCGATGTCGGCTCTCTCGCACATCTATTACTGGTTGCGACCGATTTTGCCGGTCGGTGTCCGCAGGCATCTACAGAAAATCTATCTAAAAGACTGGAAGACGCTTCAGTTTCCACGATGGCCTGTTGACTGTTCCCTTGATCATATGATGGAAGAGCTTCTGCTCTTGTCTTTGCGTGCGAGCGGCGAAGACAGGATTCCGTTCATTTGGTTTTGGCCTGATGGATCCTCCAGTTCTGCCGTGATGACGCACGACGTTGAGACTCAGACTGGCTATGATTTCTGCTCTACCCTGATGGATGTGGACGACACCTATGGGATTAAATCGTCATTCCAAGTGATACCTGAAGAGCGGTATACGGTTCACCCAGAGGTGTTGGGAGAGATTCGCAAACGCGGATTTGAAATTTGCGTCCACGATTTGAACCACGACGGTCACCTCTACAAGCATCGCGATCAGTTTCTGCGCCGAGTGACCCGAATCAATGCACACGGTAAGGAGTTCGGTGCACAAGGCTTTCGAGCGGCCGTCCTCTATCGCAAGCAATTGTGGTACGACGCACTCGATTTCTCCTTTGACATGTCGGTTCCGAACGTGGCGCACCTCGATCCGCAGCGTGGCGGATGCTGCACGGTGATGCCGTATTTTTTCGAGAACGGGTTTCTGGAGATTCCCGTAACAACCATCCAGGATTATTCGCTTTTCAACATCATGCGCGATTATTCCATTTCGCTATGGAAGCAGCAGACAGAGATCATCATGGGGATGCACGGGTGTATGAGCTTTATAGCGCACCCAGATTACCTGCAGCAACCTCAGGAGATGGTCGTTTATAAGGAATTGCTAGCCTATCTAAACCAGCTTAGGCGCGAAAACGATGTATGGATAACGACGCCGGGTGAGATCAACCGGTGGTGGCGGCAGAGAGCCGCTATGCGGCTGGTGCAGAAGAATCGCGCATGGCATATCGAGGGCGATGGGAGCGAGAGAGCCCGCACTGGATTTGCAAGTGAGGAGAATGGACGTATCAAGTTCTCGGTCGAGAATTCAACGCCGTACCAATCCCATTTCAATGGAGCAGTTCCAAATTCGACTGGGTCTCCAACGATTTTATCTTGAGAGTGAAAGCTAGGCCCGAGTTGCCCGCTCGGAGTGGCTGTCGGTTTGGGAGGAACATAAAACCCGAGTTATGTCTTTGTCTTCATTGAATTGCCAGGTCGTAATCGTTGGCGCCGGGCCGTACGGGCTTTCGGCGGCAGCATTTTTGCGCGCGACACGCCAAGACGTGCGTGTTTTTGGCCAGCCAATGTCATTTTGGCAGAATCAAATGCCCAAGGGTATGTGTCTTAGGTCCAACTGGAATGCATCGCATATTGCTGACCCGCGAGGAGAACTCACACTCGATGCATATTGCCGGGAGAATCAAATTCAAATCGGAAAGCCCATCCCCCTCGATCAATTTGTGGGGTATGGCCGCTGGTTCCAGCAGAAAGCCGTGCCCGATCTGGACACTCGCTCCATCCGTACCGTGGAGCCCGGCAACGGAGGGTTCAAAATCAAACTCGAGGACGGCGAGACATTTTCAACCAAACGTGTTGTTGTTGCTGCCGGAATCCAGCCCTTTGCCAGTCGACCTCCACAGTTTGATCGGATCCCTCGCACCTTGGTCTCTCATTCGAACGAACACGAGGATCTAAGTACATTCGCGGGAAAGTCGGTCGCCGTGATTGGTGGAGGACAAAGCGCGAGTGAGTCGGCGGCGCTCTTGAAGGAGTCCGGCGCTGAAGTCGAAGTAATCTGTCGTCGCAAGGACCTCCACTGGGTTGGCCTCCACCCACGCTTACATCGCCTTGGCCTGCTGTCGAAGATGCTCTACTCACCGCGCGACGTGGGCCCCGCAGGAATTAGCCGGCTTGTTGCCGCGCCGCATATGTTCCGACTGCTTCCCCGCTCAGTCCAGGATCGCATGGCTTACCGCGCCATCCGCCCCGCAGTGGCTGGGTGGCTCAAGAACCGGATTAGCGAAGTGCCGATCACCCTCGGGCGTCGGGTGGTTTCGGCCGAGATCTGCGGCAACCGAGTCCACCTGAAACTTGATGACGGGACCGAGCGATTTGTCGATCACGTCCTCCTGGCGACAGGTTATCAAGTGGACGTTAAGCGGTACGGATTCCTGGCCCCGACATTGCTTGAGCAGATCCGCACGGTTAATGGATTTCCGGTGCTAGGCCGGGGTCTTGAAAGCTCAGTTGCGGGCCTGCATTTTCTGGGCAAGCCTGGGGCCTGGAGCTTTGGCCCCATCGTTGGGTTCGTTTCGGGGACGACATTTGCCTCTCCGGAATTAGCACGCGCAATTTCCCGGTCGAACGGCAATGGACGATAGAAGGACTAGGGAGTGAATGCCAAGGCAAGCTATGACTCGCTGCCTCGTTCGATGGCTGCAGCGGAACACGGTCCAGGAGCCATGGTCGTCGGTGGCGATTACCAGGGGCTGGGGATTCTTCGTAGCCTTGGACGCAAGGGTGTGCCGGTCTGCGTTGTTGACGACCAGCATTCGATCTCTCGCTTCTCAAAATACTGTACCCACTTTGTCAAAGTCCGCAATCTCAGGGATGAGAGCATCGCGATTGATGCCTTGCTCGATATTGCCGATCGCTACGGGTTATCGGATTGGGTTCTATTCCCCACAAGAGAAGAACTGGTTGCGGCCTTCTCCCACCATCGTGACCGCCTGAGCCGGTACTTTCGCGTGCCAACGCCCGGCTGGTCCAGCGTTCAATGGGCCTGGGATAAGCGAAACACTTACAGGCTCGCGGCAGAAGTTGGAATTGCGACACCCGCCAGTTATACCCCATGTGACGTTGATGACCTTGCGGGATTTGATCACCTGAAGCCCCCCTTCGCAATTAAGCCAGCCATCAAAGAGCACTTCATCTATGCCACGAAGGCTAAAGCTTGGCGGGCCGATACCCTTGAAGAATTGAAATCGCTCTTCAAGACGGCCACTGAATTGACGAGTCCTGGCGAAGTGATCGTTCAGGAACTAATCCCGGGAGGAGGTGCACAGCAATTCGCTTACTGCGCATTTTTCCGTGACGGCGAAGCGGTGGGGAAAATGACCGTCAGACGACGTCGTCAATTCCCGCTTCAGTTCGGTAGATCCAGCACCTACGTGGAAACCGTCGACGTCCCTGAGTTAGCTGACTATTCAGAGCGTTTTTTGCGTGCTGCAAACTACTATGGACTCGTCGAGCTTGAATACAAACTGGATCCCCGTGATCATAAGTTCAAGCTACTCGACGTCAATGCGCGCACTTGGGGCTATCACTCGATCGGTCGAGCCGCCGGTGTGGATTTTAGTTACATGCTTTACGCCGATCAAGTTGGTCTTCCAGTTTCGCAATGTCGGGCCAAGCCCGGTGTTGGTTGGGTACGCATGGTCACGGATGTTCCGGCCGCGGTGATGGCTGTGATTGCCCGAGACACAACCTTGAGGGAATATTTCCGGTCCCTGCGGAATTGCAAGACTGAAGCAGTCTTCGATAGAACTGATCCATGGCCGACGCTCGCTGAGATTCTTCTGGTGCCATATCTCGCGATCAAGCGCGGATTTTGACAACCATTCCTCAGCCTCTAGATCAGAGAAAGTTTCGCGAGGACAAAGGGCTGCACTTCTTGTGCAGCCCTTTGTATTTAGGCGAGTTTTTATTGTGGCTGATCTTCGGCTCGGCCCGCGATAAGATTTGGAGCGGTTCCACGATGAGAGTGGCCCTTGGAGGCCATTCCAAAGGGAGCTGCTTTAATTCTTCTTCCAGTTAGTGAACTGAAACGCTTGCCACGTTTGAGGGAACGCTCGCCACTCCGGTGCCGTCGATGCTCTCGATTATGTAGCTGTAGGTCCGTCCGCTGCTTGCCGTCACGTCGATATAAGATGTCTCGGTTATGACGGACGAATTCAACTGGATGTACGCACTTGACCCACTCGGAGCGCGATAGACGTTGTAACCGACGACCGAATCCGTCGAAGCGGCCGGCGCGTTCCATGTCAAGTCCACCTCATAGGAGCCCGTGACGCCAGTTCCGCTCAGGGCGACGACCTCCGAACTCCCCGTTGAAGAATTACTGGTGATAGTCAGGGAGCCCGAAGCTGCGCCGGCGCAGTTAGGATCGAATCCAACGCTCAGGGTTGCCGTCTGGTTCGGGTTCAGTGTCAGCGGGAAAGTCGCGCCTGAAACCGAAAATCCGGTTCCCGTCACAGCCGCGGAGTTCACGGTCACCGGCGCACCGCCGGTCGACGTCAACGTCACAGACTGAGTCGCCGGACTATTCACCATCACGTCTCCGAAAGGGATGCTGGTGGCGTTGATGCTCAGGGCCGGCGCTGCCGCTCCGAGTTGCAGAGCGAAGGTCTGAGCCACTCCGTTGGCATTTGCGGTCAAGGTCGCTGTCTGCGCCGTGCTCACTGAAGAGATAGTCGCGGTAAAACTCGCGCTTGCCAAGCCGGTTGGGACCGTCACCGTTGCCGGCACAATTACCGCGCTGTTGTTGCTCGCAAGCGCGATGGCAACGCCACCACTCGCCGCGGCCGTATTCAACGTTACCGTGCAATTGTCTGTTCCCGCGCCCGTAACCGAGCTGCTCGTGCAAGTGAAACCGCTCATCACCGGTTCACCGGTTCCGCTCAGGCTCACTGCGGTCGAAGATCCGGTCGACGAGTTGCTGGTCAACGTCAAGGAACCTGCGACTGCGCCCGCCGCCGTTGGAGCAAACTTCACTGAAAGCGTTGCTGTCTGATTTGCGCTCAGCGTCAGCGGAAACGTCGCACCCGAGACCGTAAAGCCCAAACCCAAAACAGTCGCGGCATTCACTGTCACCGCTGCCGTTCCAGTCGAAGTCAGCGTCAGCGATTGTGTCGCCTCCGTGTTGACGTTCACGCTGCCGAAACTCAAGGTGCCAGCGCTCACACTCAGTGTCGGAACAGACGCTTCGAGTTGCAGGGCGAAAGTCTTAGCCACGCCGCCTGCGCTCGCGGTCAAGGTCGCTGCCTGCGCCGTGCTCACCGAAGAGATAGTCGCGGTAAAACTCGCGCTTGCCGAGCCCGAAGGCACCGTGACCGACGACGGAACCGCGACCGCCGTGTTACTGCTCGAAAGCGCGACAGCAAACCCACTGCTTGCCGCAGCCGCATTCAACGTCACCGTGCAGATGTCCGTCCCCGCGCCTGTAATTGAGCCGCTAGCGCAGCTCAGCCCGCTCAGCGACGCCGCGGTGGTGGCCGCCGTGAAGGCAATAGGCGTCCCTTCCTGCCATCGCCCTGATATCTCCCACAACAAAGTGGCATAGATCGTCGATCCGTTTGTTGGCAGCCCGGTTAACTGGCAGCTGGTTGTCCTGACCCTGCAGAGGCCTAGGTTGTTCGATCCAGGTGTGGTGCCAACCCACAGCTGATACGTCTCAACGCGGCTGCCAGCACCCCATTCGAACGTCACGCTAGATCCGGGCAACATGCTCCCCGGCACCGGCGCCATGATCACCAAAGATGACCCGACTGGAGATTTCCCGAAACTGAGATTGACCAGCGGAGATGATCCAATCGCCGGTTTTGTGGCAAGCGAACTGGCGGGCGAACACAGCGACAAGCCAACAAGAACGCCCAGGAACACTTTTGCCCAGTCACCGACCCATTGGGCCAGTCCCCTGAAAGCACCAGGCGGAACCATGTGGTTTGTTGAACGAGCGGCTGGAAGTTGAATCCTTGCATGACCCAATGGAAAAAAAATTGAAAAAGAGCCCATACTTCGATCACCTATGAAAACGTTTACACGCGCCCCTCCTTTTCCATCGCACGCCTTTGCCTTTGCGTGCCTTTAGCCCCTCATATTGAGAAGAAGGAGGTCCTCAGTTTTGGTTGGCGCTCTATATATCGACAGCATGAGCCAGGTCGATAGGGCGGGCTGTGCCGGTAATCACGATAGGGTACTAAGTGTTATTACTTTAGTGTTATGCATTGCGGGGTCGAGCAGGAGATGAAGCCAGGCGTACTTTGTAAGCTATAGATATAGAAGAAGGTAAGCGAACCCTCCCATTGTGACATTTTGTCTCAAAATGGCTCTAATGATCACGGAATTTCCAGGCTGGCTATATTCGACGGAGCACTTGTGACACCTTGGGCGTCGACGCTCTCCACGATGTAGTCGTAGGTCTGTCCGCTCACGACGGCAACGTCGACATAGCTCGTTTGGCTCGCCGGAATTGCCGACCCGTTCAGCTGCTGGTAGTTTGTACCCCCGCTCGCCGCCCGATACACGTTATACCCGGCCACGGGATCAGACGAGTTGCTCGGCGCGTCCCAGGTCAAATTCACCTGGTCGGGACCCGTGATGACGCCCGTGCCGCTCAGCGCTACCACCGTGTCGGCGCCCGTCAAGGCCGCGCTTGCTATGACCAGCTGGCCCGTCGACGCTCCTGCGGCAGTCGGATCGAACGTCACGTCGAGAGTCAGTGGCTGGCCTACTGCCAAGGTAAGTGGAAATGTCGCGCCTTTAACAGAGAAGCCGGATCCCTGCACTGAAACGGCGGCAACCACAATCGGCAGCAAGCCTGAAGTTGTCAGCTCCAGCGACTGCGTCACCGTCGTGTTCACCGGCACATTGCCAAAGGCGATGCTCGTCGAATTAATGCTTAAGCCGCCGGTACCAACATTTAATTGCAGCGAAAATTGCTCCACGCCTCCTGACGCGCTGGCCGTCAGCGTCGCGACCTGCGCTGTGCTCACTGAAACCACGGTAGCCGTGAAGTTGGCTGAGCTCGCTCCTGCGGGCACCCTCACGGTTGCTGGCACTGCCACCGCCGCATTATTACTGGCCAGGCTCACGTTGTAACCGCCGCTCGGAGCTGCGCTCGTCAGCGTCACCATGCAAGCATCCGTTCCTGCTCCTGTCATGGAACCGACGGTGCAACTCAGGCCGCTCAATGCCGTCGTGGCAGCGCCCGCTTGACCTGAAGCCGAGGCATTCAGCTGCAGCTCAAAAGGTTCGGTCACGCCGCCTTCGCTCGCAGTCAGAGTGGCCATTTGAGGCGTGCTCACTGCAGCAATGTCGGCGTTGAATGTGGCGCTTGTTGTCCCCGCGGCTACTGTAACCGAGTTCGGCACAGTTACAGCACTATTGTCGCTCGCGATGTTAACCGCGACTCCTCCGTCCCCCGCCGGCGCATTCAGTGAAACAGTGCAGTTGTCAATCCCCGTCCCCGTCATTGATGAGTTTAGGCAGGCCAATTTACTTAACACTGCAGGGGCGGGGCCAATCGGGCCCACAGCGTTCAGCTGTAGCGCGAAGGTCTCCACCGCCGTGCCGGCGCTTGCTGTCAAAGTCGCGGTCTGCGCACTCGTTACTGCAGAAACGTTCGCTGCAAAGCTGCCTGTAATCAATCCCGCGCCGACAGTGATGGAAGCAGGAACAATCGCCGCAGGGTTGTTACTAGCCAGGCTTACGGTGAAACCACCGCTCGGTGCCGCCGCACTCAACGTCACGGTGCAGCTGTCGTTAGCGGACCCGGTCACGGAGTTGGCGGCACAATTCATCGAGCTCAATTGCGGTGCGCTGGCCATGCTCACCGCGGCTCCAGTCCCGTTCAATCCCACCACGAGGGTTCCATTCGTAGCCGCATCGCTCGCAATGGTCACCTGACCAGCAGTCGTTCCCGCCGCCGCGGGCGAAAAACTCACATTGAAGCTGAGAGTCTGGCCCGGAGCCACTTTCATGGGGAGATTGCTCGCGCCCGATACAGCAAACGACTGTCCTGACAGGCTCAGCTGCGAAACATTCACCGCCGCAGTTCCCTCGTTCATCACAGAAACGCTCGTGCTCGCGCTCGATCCAACTGGCACGCTTCCAAAACTGATGTTATTGGGCGACGCCTGAAGAGAGCCTGCGGGTGTGTTCGGTGAAATAATCTGACCGCCTAAGCAGCCACAGATCGTCAATGGTACGCAGAATGAAATCAGAACTGAAACAACGGTGAGAGGAATGGTGCGGTAGCGCCGGCACCTTGCGATTTCGGCTTGTAGATTTGTGTCGCAGAAGTTTACTCGCTGCGCGCAGTCCCATGCAGCGCGCCCTTTCGTGGCTGCATCGAAAAAGATAGACGGAATTACATGCAGCATTACTGGAGAAACCTTTACGCTTTCTTTTTTGTCCGTGGCCCGCAATCTGCTCGCGACTTCTAATCCCTTTTGAGACAACAAACACACTCGTTCCTGGAGCCCAGGAATAATCGGCGACGCCAGCCACTTATGGCTGCGCAAGCGAATTCCCGCGAAAATCGCGAGAATCATTTCATTGGGGGAGGATGAATGTTCATGCCCCGATTCGCGTCATCGACCGCAAATCCAACTTGCCGCAGTGCTAGTTCAGAGCAGCCCTTCGGATCTTCGGCACAGGTTCCAATTGAAGAATTCGACTCGAATCGGTTCAACCATTTCTGAAGGTTCCCTCGCAGTTATGGAGTAAGAATTCGGTTGTAATTGCAATCGATCCCGAGCTTCAGGCGGGTGTAGCTGAGGAAAGCAAATGACTGCAAAACTTCAGATCACGGCGTCAGAAATTACCTCCCGAGCACCGTGTGTTCATCTCAAAGCAAAGCGCTACCTAAACCAGCCGAACGATTCTGTCGCTTGGCGATTCTTGCCAAGGCGACGGGGGCCCATGGTGGCAAGTTATCGCTTGTGCAATGCAATCCTGAAGCAGATGAATAGCTCAAAATCGAATTGCGGTTTTAGAGTCTTACTGATGTGATCCTGCAATTCGTCCGGCAATTCGTCTGCCAAAGCATTCTCGTAACTGTGGATATTCCCATGCCCTTCATACAATGCATGTTGACACTGAAGTAACCCCGGGAAATCCTGATTTTCTCTGAGCTGAAAGCCTATCGCGCGCATGTAACTTCTTCCTAGGTGCGTATAAATTTCTCTGTGGAAAACTCTTGTTTTCCCAGAGAACAAGTCTCGGCATCGGTAGGTTGTTAAAAACTCGACAAATTGAAGGGACAAATCGGAGATTCCGGGAATCTTTAATTTGAAAACCAAGACCACATACGCCCAGGTTTACTGCGGCTGTGCGAATAGCCAGCGGTGGTATGGGTTTTCGACAGGCCGCATTGTAAGTCGCGACCTACTTGAAATGGAGCCAGGTGTCCTCGATCCTACAGTGCGTATAGCTGTCGGCTAGGGAATGGAGACACTGGCTAGGTTCGAAGGAGCACTTGTAACGCCGGCGGCGTCGACGCTTTCCACGATGTAATCGTAAGTTTGGCCGCCTTGCGCCGTGGTATCCACATAGCTAGTCTGGCTCGAGGCGATTACCGAAGCGTTCAGCTGCTGGTAGTTCGTGCTCCCGCTAAGTGTTCGATAGACGTTGAACCCTGCCACGGGATCGGCAGAATTGCTGGGCGCATCCCAGGTCAGATTGACCGATGATGATGAGGAACCTGATACGCCCGTGCCGCTCAAAGTTATCACTGCGGAAGTTCCCGTGGATGAGTTGCTGGTGATGGTCAGCGTGCCCGACGCCGTAACCGCGGTGGTGGGATCGAACTCCACGCTGAGTGTGACGGTCTGGTTAGGATTCAGTGTCACCGGCAACGAACCTCCAGCCAGGCTGAATCCGGTCCCGGTCACGGTGGCTGCGCTCACGGTCACTGGCGCGGTCCCGGTTGAAGTCAAGGTCACGGACTGAGTCGCAGGTGAATTCAGGTTTACGTTGCCGAAGGCCACGCTCGTGGCATTGATGCTCAGCGTGGCAAGGCCTACGCCCAGTTGCAGAGTGAAGGTCTCCGTCGTGCCGCTGGCATTGGCGGTGAGCGCGGCAGATTGAGCCGTGCTGACCGCGGCGATCGTCGCCGTAAAGCTGCTGCTCGTTGCTCCAGCAGCAACCGTCACGCTGGCTGGAACCGTAACCGCTGCATTGTTGCTGCTGAGACCCACAACGAAACCGCCGCTCGCAGCCGCGCCATTCAGCGTAACCGTGCAGCTGTCGGTTCCCGCCCCGGTTATCGAACCTGAGGTGCAACTCAACGCGGTCAGCGCCACCACTCCATTGCCGCTCAGGGCGACCACGGTCGATGTCCCGCTGGAAGAATTGCTCGTCAAGGTTAACGATCCGTTTATCGGCCCGCCCGCAGTGGGATCGAACTGTACAGTCAGCGTGGCCGTCTGGTTCGGATTCAACGTCAGCGGGAAGGTCGCTCCCGAAATTGTAAAGCCGCTTCCGGCCACAGCTGCGGCGCTGATTGTCACGGGTGAAGTGCCCGTGGATGAAAGCGTCAAATTCTGCGTTGAGGCCGTCCCCACGTTCACGCTGCCGAATCCAATGCTGCCGGCGCTCACCTGCAATGTTGCCGTGCCGCCTCCAAGTTGCAGAGCAAAGGTCTTCGCTATGCCGTTGGCGCTCGCAGTCAGGGTCACCGTTACGGCAGTGCTTACCGTAGAGACCGTTGCTGTGAAGCTGGCTGTGGTAGCTCCGCTGCCCACCGTCACAGAAGCTGGGAGGGACACGGCCGGGTTGTTGCTCGCCAGCCCGATTGTGAATCCGCCGATGCCCGCCGCTGAACTCAACGTCACTGTGCAGTTGTCGGTTCCCGCCCCGCTGAAGGATCCCGTGGTGCAGCTCAGTGCGCTCAGCGAGGGCCCGCTGCCGCTCAACTGTATGACAAAGGTCTGAGCCATGCTGTTGGCACTCGCCGTCAGCGTCGCTGCCTGAGTTGTGGAAACGCCGGCAACGGTCGCTGAGAACGTGGCCGATGTGGATCCACCCGCGACGGTAACTGTGGCAGGAACGGTAACAGCAGAATTGCTGCTGGACAGGTTAACGGTGAATCCACCTGCTGCGGCCGCTGCATTCAGAGTCACCTTGCAGCTGTCGGTTCCGGCGGCGCTGAACGATGCCGTACCGCAGCTCAGTGCGCTCAGAACTGGCACGCCCGTGCCACTCAGGGAAACCAGGGTCGAACTGCCGCTCACGGAGTTGCTGGTCAGGGTCAGCTGTCCTGTGGCCGCTCCCGCTATTGTGGGATCGAATTGCACGGTTAGCGTTGCCGTTTGGTTCGGGTTCAATGTCAGTGGGAAGCTCGCTCCCGAAATGGTGAACCCGGTTCCGGCCACGCTCGCTGCACTCACGGTCACAGCCGAGGTACCTGTCGAAGAAAGCGTCAGCGTCTGAGTCGCCGCCGTATTCACGTTCACGTTGCCAAACGTAAGACTCGATGAGCTTACGCCCAGCGCGATCGAAGCCGCGTCCAATTGAACGCTCGCCGACGTGGAGATTCCCGTTGCGGTTGCTGAGACGGTGGCGGCCTGGGCCACGTTCACGGCCGAAGCTGTTGCAGAGAAGCTCGCGCTCGTGGTGCCGGCAGGCAGTGTCATTGAAGCCGGAACCGCGAAAGACGAATTGTTGCTTTTCAGGCTCACATTCAGTCCGCCTGCCGGCACCGCCGCGCTGGTGGTTACCGTGCATGGATCGGTACCCGCTCCGGTCATTGTCTGGTTTGCGCAGCTTAGTTGGGTGAGTCTCGGCACGCCTCTTCCCCTCAGGACAATCTTCCATGAAGGACTATTGGTCGCGTTGCTCGTGACGGAAAGATCGCCGGTCGTCGACCCGGTGATTGCGGGATCGAACTGCAATGTCAACGTCGCGCTCTGATTTGGATTCAGCGTCAGTGGGAAGGTAGCGCCCGACGCGGCAAAGCCGGTTCCGGTGATCGATGCCGCGCTCACGGTCAGAGCCGAGTTCCCCGTAGAAGTGAGAACCACGGTTGCCGTTCCTGGAATGTTCGTCACCACGTCGCCGAAATCAACGCTCGTGGTGTTCACGTTGAGCGTGGAGCCGCCGGCGTTTAGCTGGAGCGTCAAAGCCTGTGTTCCGCCGCCCGCGCTTGCCGTCAGGGTCGCCGTCTCTGACGAATTCACTGGCGAAATGCTGGCGGTGAAGTTCGCGCTGTTGGCCCCGGCCGGCACCATCACTGATCCCGGAACCGTGACAAGGGAATTGTTGCTGCTGAGGCTCACAACAAATCCGCCGCTGGCTGCCGCTGTGTTCAATGTCGCGCTGCAGCTGTCCGAAGCTGAGCCCGTAATCGAAAGCAACGTACAACTTACTCCGCTCAATACTGGAATTCCGATGCCGGTCACGCCAATAACCGTAGAGCTGCCGCCCGCGGAATTGCTCGTAACGGATAGCTGGCCGCTCGCCGCTCCCGCTGCCGTCGGATCGAACTGTACGTTCACCGTGGTTGTTTGGCCCGGAGACAAGGTCACCGGCAGTCCGGCGCCCGAAATGCTGAAGCCCGCGCCCGACATCGCCACGGCATTCACGGTCACCGGCATGGTGCCCGTCGATGAAAGAACCACCGGCTGTGTCGCCGCCGAACTCACCGGAACGTTGCCGAACGAGACGTTCAAGGCGCTCACGCCAAGCACCGCCGTCGCTGCATTCAGTTCAAGTCCAAATGTTTGCTGAACGCCGCCCGCATTGGCCGTCAAAGTGGCTGCCTGCGTTGTGGTAACCGCTGCTGCATCTGCGGTGAAGTCCGCGCTGCTCGCTCCGGCCGGCACAGTCACGGTTGCGGGAACCACCACTGCGGAGTTGCTGCTTGTCAGGCTGATTGCCTCGCCACTGCTGCCTGCGGCCGCATTCAACGTCACTGTGCACGTGTCAGCCGTGCTGCCCAAAACTGTTCCATTCACGCAGTTCAACGCCGTCAGCACCGGCACGCCCATTCCCTGGAGAGTGATCGACGTCGAGGGCGCGTTCGCAGCGTCGCTGCCGATCGTCAACGTTCCCGAGGCCGAGCCGGACGCAACGGGAACGAACTGGATTGCGAGGGAGACGCTCGCCTTCGGCGCCACTGTGACCGGCATGCTGCCGGCGCCACTGATGCTGAAGTTCTGGCCAGACAGGCTGAGTTGAGTGATTCCAACCGGCCCCGTACCCTGGTTTTGAACCGTGATGTTCGCGCTTGCTGTTTTGCCGATCGCCACCTGGCCAAAGTCAATGGTGCTCGAGGACACGGTGAGGGATCCCGCGACCGAGCTATTTGTGACGAACGAGCCTGAACAACCGCTTAAATAAAGGCCGCAAATAAAGGTCAGCGACCCAAATAGCCTAACTTGCAGGTGGCGCATAATCCCTCCGAGCGGCACCGACAGAAACATCGGCACACGCGCGAGTTTCATCGCCAAGGCATACTGAAGTAATCCATGAATGATTACTAATGAGGCTGAGTGTATCTAAATCTGTAGGTACTGATGAAGGTTACTATACATTACTTTTGTGGGTCTTAGTAACGTTGCCGTAATGCTTCTTCCGTGTTACTTGTCCACCGATCAGGTCGAACGGTGCGTTCAATGCGGTCAAGTTTTGATGGAAGTGCTTCAGAATGTGTGGATCACGGCTGTTTGAACGCGAGCGTCCGCACTACGCTCTCGCGGGGTGCCCCCTGCGTCTGCGACTGAAACCGCTGTGACCACCGCCACAGCCGGCATTTTTTGGGGGAAACCTACAGAATGGACTTTGCGATGGCCGCTAATTGCATGAATGACGTGCCCTCATAGATCTTGCCGACCTTCGCGTCGCGGTAGAGCTTCTCAACCGGCGACTCTTTCACGAACCCCGTGCCGCCGAGCACCTCAACGGCAAGGCCGGCCACACGCTCCGCCATCTGCGACGCGAAATACTTGCTCATCGCGGCCTGCTTGCGATGCTCCTGGCCTGCGTCTTTCATCCGCGCCGCGTTGTATACCAGCAGCCGCGCCGCTTCAATTTCTGTCGCCATCTCTGCAAGCTGGAACTGCATGGCCTGAAACTCGGCAATCGGCTTTCCGAATTGCTTGCGTTGTTTCGCGTGCTTCACGGCGTGCGACCATGCGCCCTCAGCCAGTCCCAGCATCTGCGCGCCAATCCCGATTCGCCCGCCATTCAAAGTCTCTATCGCGATTTTGTAGCCCTTGCCAACCTCACCCAGCACCTGCGACGCCGGAACCACGCAACCTTCCAGAATCAGCTCGCACGTGCTCGACGCGCGGATTCCCAGCTTGTCCTCTTTTCTTCCCACGCTGAATCCGGCCGCGCCTTTCTCCACCAGAAACGCCGTGATGCCCTTGTATCCGGCGCTCGCATCCACCGTCGCAAACACGATGAACAGCCCGGCTTCTTTCGCATTGCTGATCCAGAGTTTTCGCCCGGTCAGCACAAATTCGTCGCCGCGTTTTTCCGCGCGCGTCTCAAGCGCGAATGCATCCGACCCCGACCCTGCCTCGCTCAGTGCATAAGCGCCGACGGTGTCGCTCGCCAGCCTCGGTAAATACCTTCGCTTCTGCTCCGCGCTGGCCCAGCGAACCAGCGCGCTCGCCACCAGCGTGCTGTGCACGTCCACCACCAGCGCCACCGAGGGATCAACCACCGAAAGCGTCGCCACCGCGAGCACCGAATCAAAGAACGATCCGCCGCTTCCGCCAAACTCCTCGGGAATCTCGATCCCCATCAGTCCCAGTTCGAAGAGCTTCTTCACGAGCGCCGGATCCACCTGCTGCTCCTCGTCCATGCGGCGCACCAGCGGCGCCACTTCGTCCTGCGCGAACTTCCGCACGCTGGCGGCGAACATTGTCTCTTCTTCGCTCAACTGTGTAAGGGGCGAAATGGATGGATGAGGATTCACGGCCGTTTGCCTCCGCATACCGATCTGCGTCATCACTGGTGCTCTTGTGATGATATGCTGCGCTCGGGACCGCAGTTCGGTTTTTCCAGCAGTCCCCGATCAACTCCATGCAGCTCGCGCATCGCGTCTTTCTCGTTACCGGCGGAGCATCCGGCCTCGGCGCAGCCACTGCCCGGCTGCTCGTTGCAGAGGGCGCGTGCGTCGTGATCGCCGACACCAATCGTTCAGCCGGTGAAACGCTCGCTGCCGAGCTTGGTGCTTCAGCGCTGTTTGCGCTCACTGACGTCTCCAGCGAAAAAAACGGCGCTGCCGCCGTCGACCTGGCGCTCAACGCCTTCGGCCATCTTCACGGCCTGGTCAACTGCGCCGGCATCGCGCCGTCGGAAAAAGTCCTCGGGCGCGACGGCCCGCATCGCCTCGAATCGTTCTCGCGCGCTGTCAACATCAATCTCGTCGGAACCTTCAATATGATCCGCCTCGCTGCCGCCGCCATCGCCAAACAGGAACCCGACACAGGCGGCGAACGGGGCGTCATCGTCAACACCGCGTCGATCGCAGCCTTCGAAGGCCAGATCGGCCAGGCCGCCTACGCGGCCTCGAAGGGCGGCGTCGTCTCGCTGACCCTGCCGATTGCCCGTGAGCTCGCGCGCTATGGCATTCGCGTAGTCACCATTGCTCCCGGAATCTTCGAAACGCCCATGATGGCCGGCTTTTCGCCCGAGGTTCAGGAGTCTCTCGCAAAAAGTGTTCCGTTTCCGCCGCGTCTGGGCCGCCCGGAAGAGTATGCGCTGCTCGTCAAACAAATTTGCGAGAATCCAATGCTGAACGGCGAGGTCATTCGCCTCGACGGCGCGCTGCGCATGGCGCCGCGGTGATCTGGAGAAATCGAGTAGGGAATTATGACATCATCCGATCCCATCGTTATTACCGGCGCAGCACGGACGCCAATCGGTGCATTTCAGGGCGACCTGAGCAGTCTCTCCGCTCCTGAGCTCGGCGCAGCCGCCATTCGCGCGGCACTTGATCGTGCTCGCGTTTCCCCCGACTCCGTGGACGAAGTCATATTCGGCTGCGTGCTCCCTGCAGGTCTCGGTCAGGCGCCCGCGCGGCAGGCTGCTCTTGGCGCCGGCCTGCCCGCATCTTCCGGCGCAGTCACCATCAACAAAATGTGCGGCTCGGGAATGAAGGCCGTCATGCTCGCGCACGATCTGATTCTTGCCGGCAGCGCCAACATCGTCGTCGCCGGCGGCATGGAGAGCATGAGCAACGCGCCCTATCTGCTCGACCGCGCCCGCGCCGGTTACCGCATGGGACATGGCCGCATTCTTGACCACATGTTTCTCGACGGCCTTGAGGACGCATACGACAAAGGCCGGCTCATGGGCACCTTCGCCGAAGACTGCGCGCAGGCCTACGCGTTCACGCGCCAGCAGCAGGACGAATTCGCGCTCGCCTCGCTTACCCGCGCGCAAAAAGCCATCGCCGATGGCAGCTTCGCATCGGAAATCGTTCCTCTCACCGTCAAAGCGGGCAAAACCGCCGGAGCCCCGAGAATCGTGGCGCTCGACGAGCTTCCGCTCAAGGCCACACCCGAAAAGATTCCGCACTTGAAGCCCGCATTTCGCGAAGGCGGAACGGTCACCGCTGCCAACTCCAGCGCCATCTCCGACGGCGCGGCCGCGCTGGTGCTCATGCGTCGCTCGCAATCTGACAAGCTTGGCATCAAGCCGCTTGCCACCATTGTGGCCCACGCAAGCTTCGCTAACACGCCCGCGCAGTTTCCCACTGCGCCCATCGGAGCGACTCGCGCGCTGCTCGATCGCACGGGCTGCTCGCTCCCGAGTATCGACCTATTCGAAATCAACGAGGCCTTCGCGGTGGTGGCGATGGCGGCCATGCGCGACCTCGCCATTCCGCACGAAAAAGTGAATGTGCACGGCGGCGCATGCGCGCTCGGCCATCCCATCGGCGCGTCGGGCGCGCGCATCATCGTCACGTTGCTCGCCGCGCTCGCACAACGTAATCTTCGCAGCGGCGTTGCGTCGCTCTGCATCGGCGGCGGAGAAGCGACTGCTATCGCGATCGAAGGCACGAATTAGGGCATTCGCAGCTCTACAGCTCACATTTTCTGGAATTGAAATAGAATCCTACGCGCCCGCAAGCGCCGCTTCGCCCATGCCGTGGCTCGCCGCCGGCTCGGCCTCGCTCTCCGGGGAAGTCAGCGGCACATGCGCCAGTTCCCATGCCGAGCGATCCTTCAGCAGCCGCGCCACAAACGCCGTGTGCATGGCGTGTCCGGCGCGAACGGCAACCACGTGTCCTTCGATCCGGCGGCCGGCCAGCGCCAGGTCGCCGATCAGGTCCAGCACCTTGTGCCGCACATATTCGTCAGGGAACCGCAGCGGCCCATTCTCCGGCCCGCGCGCACCCAGAATGATCGCGTTCTCAGGGCTCGCGCCGCGAATCAATCCCATGTCGCGCAGCTTTTTTTCGTCGGCCTTATAGCCGAACGTTCGCGCCGGTGCGATCTCGGTTCCGTAGGTCTCGGCCGCGAGATCGATGCACGTCTTCATCTGGCCGATCGGCGCAGGAAAATCGATGGTGTACGAAATGCGATAGCCGGGCCCCGGATAGACTCCGATAAACTTTTCGCCCTCGCGCACCTCAATCGGCTGCAGCACGCGCAGAGCCTCGCGCTTGCGGCGCTGCTCCCGAATGCCCTCGCGCTGAAATGCCTCGACGTAAGGCAACGCGCTTCCATCCAGGATCGGCAACTCCAGGTTGTCCAACTCCACGATCACGTTGTCGATGCCCATCCCGATCAGCGCCGACAAAAGGTGCTCGGTCGTCGAAATCAGCACGCTCTGCCGCATCAGGCTGGTTGCATAGCTCACCTTGGCCACGTTCCGCCCCGTTGCGGGAATTTCAAAGTTGTCGAGGTCTGTGCGCCGGAAGACAATTCCCGAACCCGCCGCGGCCGGCAGCAGACGCATCGTCACCGGAGCGCCGGAGTGGAGCCCGACGCCTGAAAACTCCAGCGGTCCCGCAATCGTCCGTTCCTGATAAAAACTCTGGGCCAACGCTTGCTCCGGGGGGAAAGCCTTACCTGTCTTAAGGGTAGACGGAAGTGGCAAATCCAGTTGTGTGGCATTTTTACCACACCGTGCGCATCTCCGGCTTCGGAACCATTTCAATAACTGCGCCTCGCGACCGGCGTAACCGACGTAGAATCAGGGAATCAGCCGAAGGCGCTACTGCCAGCGAGAGAGATCCCGATGCCTGCAATCTCCAAAAGTGACGAATCGTTGCGCGCCTTGCTGGCCCAATCGCGGCGAAAGCAACGAGATCTAATCTCCCTGGCGAGGAAGTTAGTCGAGATCGAGTCCCCATCCGACGTAAAGTCCGCCGTCGATGCCTGCGCCGACTTTGCAGCCGCGCACGCCCGAAATCTCGGTGGGCGCATCCGGATTCACCGCCATCCCAAGTTCGGCAACGCCCTCGAAGCGCGCTTCGGCCCTCGGTCCGCAACTTCCCGCGATGCAAAACCCATTCTCGTCCTCGGCCATCTCGACACCGTATGGCCCATCGGCACGCTCAAGACCATGCCTTGCAAAGTGAGCCGCGGTCGCCTCTGGGGCCCAGGCACCCTCGACATGAAGGTTGGAGTCGCCATGGTCTTCACAGCTATCGAGCTGCTCGCCGAGGCTGGCCTGCTGCGCCGCGAGATCGTCCTCCTGCTCAATGGCGATGAGGAGATCGGCAGTGAAGCATCGCGTCCGATCACGGAATCTCTCGCCCGGCAATCTTCCGCCGTCTACGTTCTGGAGCCGGCGCAAGGGCTCGCCTACAAAACCGCGCGCAAGGGAATCGGCAACTGGCGCATCGAGGTGGAGGGAGTCGCTGCCCACGCGGGCGTCGACTTCGAAAAGGGAGCCAACGCTCTCCGCGAGCTTGCGCGCGCCATCGAAACCGTGAGCCGCTGGACCGACCTCGATCGCGGACGCACAGTGAGCGTGGGCGTAGCGGGCGGCGGCACAAAATGCAACGTCATTCCGGCGCATGCATGGGCCGAAGTGGACGCACGCATTGTGCATGCCGCAGACGGGCCGCGCATCGAGCGAAAGTTCGCCTCGCTCCGCGCCCTCGACCCGCGTTGCAAAATCAAAGTCACAGGCGGCATCAATCGCCCGCCCATGGAGCGCAGCCGCGGAGCGGTGCGCCTTTTCCGTCGCGCGCAGGCGCTGGCCCGCGAGCTTGGCTTCGCGCTTGAAGAAGCGAGTTCCGGCGGCGGCTCCGACGGCAATTTCACCGCGGCGCTCGGCATCCCCACTCTCGATGGCATGGGAGCCGTGGGCGAAGGCGCGCACGCGCGTCACGAGTCGGTGCTGATCGAACACCTTGCGTCACGCACTGCCCTCTTGGCCGCAATGCTGGCGGAGTGACGGCATCCCGGCCCGCTCCCGCCTGATAAACTCGCTTGGGTAATCCTGTCGGAGATAATTTCCACCATGAATCGCTTTTTCCTTTTGCTTTCGCTCGCGGCTTTTTCGCTTGCCTCTGGCGCCCAAACCCCCGCTCCGAAGCCTGCCACTCCCAAATCCGCCTCGACGGCCGGCACCAAACCGGCCTCCTCAGCGGCTGCAACCAAGCCGATGGCAACCGCCGCGACGCCCCAACTCACGCCCTGGATCAGGCTTCCCAAAGGTGTGCCCGTCGTCGCTCACGGCCCGGTCAAGATGCCGTTCGCGCTGCGCTATGAAGACATCGTTGTCGGCAAAGGTGCTGTTGGCGAATCCGGCAAGGTGTGGCACATCAAGTACACCGGCTGGCGCGCGGCCGATGGCGCCAAGTTCGATTCCTGGGAGGATCACAAACAGCCCGAATTCGGACCCGATGGCAAGCCCAAGATGGGTCCCGACGGAAAGCCCGTGATGGGCGAGCCCAAGCCAATCGAAATCCCAATAGGCGTGGGTCGCGTCATTCCCGGCTTCGATTACGGTGTCGACGGCATGAGGATCGGCGGCAAGCGCCGCATCTTCATCCCCTGGCAGATGGCGTACGGCACACATGCCATTCCCGATCGGCCCGAGCGCCCTGGCTCTCCGGCGAGTCCCGGCATTCCCGCCAAGTCCGATCTCATCTTCGACGTCGAACTCGTGGACGTGACCGAAGCGTCCGCGCCGCACCCGCCGATGATGCCTCCGGCCGGGCGCCCGATGCCGATGCCACCGCATCCGGGCACCGGAGCTCCGCCGAACGCAACGCCACCGCCGGGCGCGTCCACACCAAAGCCGGCTACGCCCGAAGAACACGGCGCGCCGGCTGGATCCGCTCCAGGCTCCGCGCCGTCGACTCAACCGTCGACTCCGCCCCCATCGACCACGCCATCTACAACTCCAGCGCCATCCACTCCTCCGCCAACTGGATCGCAGGCCCCGCCGTCGTCGCAGCACTAAACCCGCTCTCACCCTCTTCGCTCCAGTTGCGAGGAGGGTGGATCTTCGTAGGCTCAACTCATACGTCCGGCCGTTTCGCTCCCAGCGCTGTCATCCCGACAGATCGAGCCCCTATCCCCCATAGCGCTGTCATCCCGAACGCAGTGAGGGATCTGCGGTTGCTTTTGGGAGTCCAAATCTGCGATACGAATCGAGGTCAGAAGTTTTCAGCCGCCGAGCCTCGCCGCGCGATGCGCTTTCAATGATGCCGCCCATGTGGAGCGACGAACACCAGCATCCGCAGCAACAGAATCAGCACAAAAACCAGCGCGGCAAAGGCGATCAGCCACGTGCTGCTGTCCAGCCTCTCGGTGCGCTGTTTCGCTTTGCGCTTGGCCACGGTCCGACTCCACTCTCCCCACTCCGAATCGCGCCTATTTCCCACGCCGAAATTCAGCCCCAAAAACATCGGGCCCTCGGATCAAGATCCAAGGACCCGAGGGCTAAAAGCTAACAGCTAAGAGCTAACCGCTGTCGTCGTGGGCTTCGATCCCCACAGCCCGTACCACGCAATGTAGAGATAGCAAAAGAGCGGGATCACGAAAGCGTGCTGGATGCCCCACCGATCCGCTGCTGCTCCCAACAGCGCCGGAATAATTGCTCCGCCCACGATCGCCGTCATGATCAGCCCCGATCCCTTGCTCGTCATCGGCCCCAATCCGGCAATGCCCAGCGTAAAAATGTTCGGGAACATGATGGAGTTAAAGAAGCCGCACAGCACCATCGTCCAAATGGCCACATTGCCCGAGGTCGACATCGAAACAATCAGCAGCGCGGACGCTGCGAATCCAAAAATCCCCAGCAGCTTGCCCGACTTCACCTTGGTCAAAATCCACGAGCCAAGCAGGCGGCCCACCAGCGCGCCAAACCAGTAAAGCGACGCCAGGTCCGACGCCGTCTTAAACGAGCTCATGCCCTGCGATTTGAAGTAATTCACCGCGATCGACGCCAGGCCCACTTCCACGCCCACGTAAAAGAAAATTCCCAGCGCGCCCAGCACCGTGTGCCTGTAGCTCCAAACGCTCTTGCTCGCCACCACGCCCTCGCTCACGTGCGACGACGTCGGCTGGTCAATCTGCGGCAAATGGCTGAATGCCACGGCAATTCCAAGCACCAGCAGTGCGGCCGCAATGCCGATATACGGTGCGCGAACCGTGTTCGCAATCGCCGCCGGCGTGGCAAACTTCGTGGGATCGGTCAAAATAAAGGCGCCCGCGAAAATCGGCGCCACCGTCGTGCCAATCGAATTGAACGCCTGCGCCAGCGTCAGCCGAACCGGAGCGCTCGCCTCCGGTCCCAGAATCGCGGCGTATGGATTCACCGAGGTCTGCAGCGCCGTCACGCCCGCGCCCACCACAAAACAGGCCGTGAGAAACAGTGGGAAATTCACCAGCTTGGCCGCCGGAATGAACAGCAAACACCCCACGACCTGGATGAAGATCGACACGACCATCGTCTTCTTGTAGCCCATCCACTCAATCATCTTTGAGGTCGGCGCGGAAAACACGAAGTACGCCAAAAAGAACGCCGACTCCGCCAGCATGGCCGCCTTGTATCCGACGTTGAAGATCGACCGCAAATGCGGAACCAGCGACATGTTCAGCGTGGTGATAAACCCGAAAGTCAGGAACAGGGCCGTCACCGTGATGAACGGCATTGCGTAGCCCGGCGACGTGAGCGGCGCCGAAGGTTTGCTGTTGTCTGCCATAAAGATTGTTTACCGCCTCCCGAATGGTGTTGCTTCTGCGGTCAGTCACCGGTATTTGTCAGGCCCAATGGCCGCTTCAATGCGGGCCGTTGCTCGGCAGGTCTCGGAAATCGGCCGCTCCAGCCCACACAACACTATACGGGACCCGGCGTCGTGCTGGCCGAGAGCTCGTCCGCCCGCTGACGTTTCACCAACGTGCAGCCTACGCCATCCGTTATGCTCAATGGTGAACGAGGTTTGCCATGCCCATCGCCATCCTGCCCGGCGCCAGAAATAAAAAAATTCTTGCCGCCCTCGAAGGCAATTGGCAGGCCGAGATGGAGGGCTACTACACCTATAAAACCCTCGCCGATCGCGACTCCGATCCGGTCCGCGCGCAGGTGCTGCGCCACCTGGCCCAGGCCGAAATCGAGCACGCAGAGCTGTGGGAGGGCCGCATCAAGGAGTTGGGCGGGCCCGATCCGGTCTACTCCGGCAGCCCCGGCGGCGAAGCCGACTCGCTCGCCAACCGCGCGGGCGGCATGCGCATGGCACTGCGCCGGCTCGAGATTGAAGAGAGCCGCCACATCGCCAGCTACGGCGAGCAGTTGAAGGCCCTCGGCGACGAAGGCTCCATCGCCATCCTCGAGCACGTCATCCAGGACGAGAAAGACCACTACCGCGAGCTGGGTTCGCTCCTGCGCGGGCACTACCAGCCCGCTGCCGGCGCCGCGAAAATCGATGCGCAGGCCGTTCTTAACGAGATGTTGGCCAAGCGCAGTCAGGGCCGCACGCAACCCGGCTCCTGGATCGGCGACGCCATCTACGGAGTCAATGACGGCCTGGGCGCAATCTTCGGCATCGTCTCCGGCGTCTCCGGCGCAACGCTGGGCGACCCGGCGCAGACCAGCCACTACGTCCTTCTTGCCGGGCTCTCCGGCATGATCGCCTCCGCGCTCTCCATGGGATCGGGCGCGTACCTCGCCGCCAAAAGCGAGCAGGAAATCTACCACGCCGAAATCGCCCGCGAGCGCGAAGCCATCCAGATGAATGGCCCCGAAGCGCGCGAGCTGCTTTCGCTCTACTACCAGGTCAAGGGCCTGCCCGAGGAAGACGCCATCCACATGGTGAACCACATCGCCAGCGATCCCGAGCAGTTGCTGCGCGCTCTCTCGGCCGAGCGCCTCGGCTCCAGCGAAGGAGCTTTGAGCAACCCCCTCGTCTCCGCCAGCTCCGGCGCTCTCTCAACAGCTGTCGGCGCCATCATTCCCGTCATTCCGTTTTTCTTCTTGCAAGGGATCCCCGCGGTCATCGCCGCCGCCATCGTCTCGCTCGCCGCGCACTTCGCCGTCGGTGCCGCCAAATCGCTCATCACCGTCCGCTCCTGGTGGTCTTCCGGCCTTGAGATGACGGTCGTGGGCGCAGTCGAAGGCGCCGTCACCTACGGCATCGGCGTCCTGCTGGGCAAAGGCGGAGTATAAAAGGAAGATTTTTCTATTACGCAGCCCGGTTCGTTTAGCATTTGCGCGGGGGATTCTATGCGCAAGTTCATTGAGGCAACCCGATCGTTTTGGACCGGATGGGCGAACATTCCCGAGTACTTCGCCGCTGTAAAAGACCACGCTTGGGAAACATTGTGGGGCGCGGGAGTAATTGGCATCCTGTTCGGAATACTTACAATTTACTGGGCCCCCTCCCGTTCCGCCCTTGGCTACGTGATTGCGCTGGTGGTCTTCATCGCTGGATATTACGTTTGGCGACCACAGTACCTGAAACTGACTCCGAAGTTTGAAATCACCTCGTACACAATACAACGTACCGACACTTTTGATAGAGTCACCGGCCTTAAGAACGGATGGAGTAATTACTTCCAGCTTTTACCAAAGTGCTTAACTGACGCGAATGTGGAAAACTGCCGAGGATTTCTTACGTCGGTCGAGATGCACGACGGATTCAAGAACTGCTGGGAGACAGTGGAATCAGAAACCATGTTCCTCCAGTGGTCCCACGGAGACGATTCAACCGAACCGGCACCGATCACTCTTTATCCTCGCGCGGAACGACGCCTCAATGTTTTTTATTTACCCAACGATAACCCGGAAATCAGGATGTGCGTCTTCCCTTATCCCGTAAGATTCTTTACGCTTTTCAATCAACTGGCGTTAAGAAAGATCCTCGAAATACGGCTCAACATTCGCCTAGTAGCAGAGAATTGCCTGCCAGTAGATGTAATCATGATGCTTACCCCCACTGCCGATCCAAGAAGACCGAAAGTCGACTTAGCCGTGTGCCCCATAGCTGGACTTTCCGACATGAGAGGGCTCCAGCCTTGACCAGCCGGAAATAACGATTGACCCAATCCGCGACATTGACACCTCACAGACACTCCCACATACTTTGCCAATGAACATCACGATTTCCATCGAAGACGAGGTCGTCGAACGCGCACGGAAGATGGCCGCCGAGATGGGCGAAACCCTGGAGCAATCGCTCGAGGACTACGTAAGGGAACTCGCAAACAAGCCTGAGCGTGTCGGAGTGCCATACGGCCGAAGAACTGTCAGAGAACAAATCTATCGGTAGCAATAAATGCGGCGCGCTTCCGGCCCAGCACCGCTAACACCGCTAGCTCCGCTTTTTCCCCTTTCGCGCTAAAATAGGAACTGCAATGTCCCTCCGCCAGCCCATCCCGGCCCTCCTCTAGCGGCTCCCGCCGCATACGCTTTTCTGCGCCTTCCACTTCTCTACACCAAAACCTGAAAGGCATGGAATGCCCATGATTGATCGTCTTGAACAAATGGAGCAGCGCTACAACGACCTGCAATCGCAGTTCGCATTGCCCGAGGTCGTCAGCGACCACGAAAAATATCAGAAGATCGCCAAAGCTCTGCGCGAAATCGAAGCGCCGGTCGAGAAATACCGCGAGCTGAAGCAAGTCCGCGAGGGCCTTGCCGGCGCGCGCGCCATGCTCACCGAGTCCGATGCCGACCTGCGCGCCATGGCGCAGGAAGAGATTGCCGCGCTCGAGCCGCGCCAGCAGGCGCTTGAAGAAGATCTCAAGGTGATGCTGCTGCCCAAGGACCCCAACGACGAAAAAAACATCATCCTCGAAATCCGCGCAGGCACGGGCGGCGACGAAGCCTCTCTCTTCGCCGCCGAAATCTTCCGCATGTATACGCGCTTTGCAGAGCAGAAGCGCTGGAAGGTCGAAGTCCTCTCGCTCTCCGAGTCCGGCATCGGCGGCTACAAGGAAGTCATCGCCATCATCGAGGGCGATCGCGTCTTTTCGCAGCTCAAGTGGGAGAGTGGCGTCCACCGCGTGCAGCGCGTGCCTGAAACCGAGCAGCAGGGTCGCGTCCACACCTCCGCCATCACCGTCGCCGTGCTCCCCGAGGCCGAAGAAGTCGACATTAAGATCGAGGCCAAGGATCTCCGCATCGACACTTTCTGCTCTTCCGGCCCCGGCGGCCAGTCGGTCAACACGACTTACTCCGCCGTGCGCATCACCCACCTGCCCACCAACACCGTGGTCAGTTGCCAGGACGAGAAATCGCAGATTAAGAATCGCGAAAAAGGCATGCGCGTGCTGCGTTCGCGCCTCTATGAAATGGAGATGGAACGCCAAAACGCCGAGCTCGCGCAGGCGCGCAAGCAGCAGGTGGGTTCAGGCGATCGCAGCGAAAAAATCCGCACCTACAACTTCCCGCAGAACCGCGTCACCGACCACCGCATCGGCCTCACGCTGCACCAGCTCGATCTGGTGATGCAGGGCCGGCTGCAGCCCATCGTCGACGCGCTCATCGCCCACTACCAGGCCGAGCAGCTCAAGGGAGAAACCCAGGCCGCGTAATCCGGTCTGGGCTAACCGTTTTCCACCCGCGTCTTGATGTCTGCATAGGCAGCTTCGATAAGCGAAGTCAACGCCGCCGCGTCAATCTTCGTCCCCGGCAGCAGCTTTACGTGACGCATCCTCTTCCCCGTGCCTTCCAGCATCCGCGCCGGATCCCGCAGCGAAGCGCCATGAAAGAATCCCACGTTTACATGAGAACGAAACACATTCACATACCCAAATGGCGCATCGCCCAGGCACGCGACAGGGCAGCCGTCATGCACCAGCTCTCTCACTTCGTCGCCGCACGACTGCATCACCTCAAACCACTCGCGTGCAATGGCCCCCAGTTCGCCATCGTGCTTACTCAGCCATGCGTCAATGGCCGGATCGTGCTCAACTGCGCCGTCGAATCGCAGATAATCTGATTTCATCGTGCAATCACTTCCCAGTTCCGACTCAGATACGGGTGCACTTAGACAAACAAAATCCGCATTGGCGCTTCCACATCCACGCCCGCTGTTCTGCAGCCGGCCCTGAGCGTAGCCGAGGCCGGCCACCGCGTAAAGAGCTCCCGTAGGGAGCGTAGGAAGTTAGCCCAGGACAAGTCCGCCGTGGCGGACGCAGTCCTGGGAAAGCCGCAAAATATAATCGTCAGCCCCGTAGGGGCGATAGAACCGCAAGCAAACCCCTACACAAACAATATCCGCATCGGCGCTTCCACATCCACGCTGCTGTGCACCTCATCGGCCAACAAACCCGTCGCCGCGTCGCGCGCAAAGACACAAACCGAATTCGAATCCTGATTCGCCACCAGCATCCACCGCTCCGTGGGATCGAGGGTGAAATGCCGCGGCGTCTTGCCCCCGCAATTCGACCGCTTCATCGCCGTCAGCCGGCCGGTCTTCGCGTCGGCTTTGAACGAGTAGAGAAAATTATCATCACGATTGGCAAAATAAACAAACCGCCCATCGCGCGTGATCACCGTATCGCAACCCCGTGTTGGCCCGTGATAATCCGCGGGCAGCAGATCAATCCGATCCAGCAGTGTTAAATTCCCATCCGCCTTGTGCCACTCCAGCACATCCACCGTCGACGCGATTTCGTTCATGCAATAAGCCGTGTGCCCGTTGGGATGGAATCGCAGCGTGCGCGCACCCGAACCTGGCGCTCCGCGATACGTTCCTGCCGCCGTCATCTGCGCCGTCGCCACATCCGGTTTGTAAATGTGAATGCAATCGTCGCCCAGATCGTTGATATACGCGAAGCGATTGTCCGGGGAGAACGACGCGAAGTGCGCATGAGCTGTCTTTTGTCGGTCAGGATTAGGTCCCTGCTCGGTGTAGTGTTCGGTCCACACCGCCTCGCTCAGCCTCCCAACTTCAATGCGAAAGCTCGCTGCGCTCGCACCCGTGTAGTCCGCGGCCACGAGCATGCGCCCCGTCGCGTCTACGGCAACGTGGCAGGTTCCCGTTCCCGCCGAGTTCCGCGCCGATAGCTGCTTCAGCTCGCCCTCCGCCAACCGAAAGCTCGCCACTTCGCCGGTCGGCTGGCCTTCAAACGTATCGAGCTCCGACGCCGAAAAAATCGTATCTCCCGACATCGCCAGCCACGCCACGTTCGGCACCTTCGCTGCCACGCCCACGCGCATCAACGCCGCAGCCGTCGGATCCCAATCGAACGCCACAATTCCGTCCGGCGTGTGCGAAGCGACAAACACGCGCTGCCGTGGCAGTGGTTCCAGCGCAGCGTGCAATGAACGCGGCATGGCAAAAGCTCCCACAACAGTAGATGCAGTTTTCAGGAATTCGCGGCGGTCGGTCGTTTTCATGGCAGCAGCCATTTTCGCCGACCACGCCTCTCCCGCGCCACCACCGTCCATCGCACAACTCGGGGTGCCCCATTCTAAAACTCGCTGCGACGCAGCGAGTCCTAGGATGGGAAGCTAACTCTCCGCGCGCAGCGAGATTTCGCGCACGACAGCGAGTCGGCTGACTTGCCAACTCGCTAACTCGCTGACTCGCTAACCCGCTGACTCGCTGCTTGTTCAATTCAGCTTGAATTCCACGTTCACCGTCGTCTCCACTTCCACCGGCTGGCCGTTCAGCATGTAGGGTCGATAGCGCCACTGCCTCACCGCGTCCAGCGCCGCCTGCCGCAACATCGGCGGTCCATCCACCACGCGCAGATTCTCAATCGCGCCCGTTTTCGAGATGGTCGCCTGCAGCACCACTGTGCCCGACGCGCGAATCGCCTGCGCAACTGCGGGATAGGTCGGAACCACTTTGTAGATCAGCATTCCCTGCATCACGCCTGAGGATACGTGCTGCGTCGCCGGCATCGCCGCCCGCACTACCGGCTGCGTGCCGCTTCCGTTAAACGGACTGTCGGGGCCACCCGCGCCATTCGCGGGCCGGCCGAGCGCCTCAACGGTGGTTCTCGATACATCCTCTGGCTTGTCTGGCTTGTATATTTGCCTCGGAATCGTCGACGGCGCGCGGAAGGCATCATCCCTTGTCGCCGACGGCGCGCTCGGCATCTGCTCCGTTCTCACCAGCGGCTTTGGCTCTTCAACCGGTCTCGGCGCCTGCATCAGAATCGAGCTCGTGATCTGCGGCAGCATCTGCGGGTGAAGGATGGGAATGATCACCAGCGCCAGCAGAATCGAGCTGTTGAACGCGAACGTCGCCATCATCCATCCCCGGCTGCGGGTGTGGATCCTGCCCATGGTTTCAAATGTGGAGTCTTCGAACATGGCCGCCTCCCGACTCGAATTCAGCCGTCCGTCCGGATGATCGGCGAACTCGATGGGCGCGTGCTCCCAGCCGCCCCGGCGCGGCTTTGCGCGTGGGGCGGAATTCAAGTCCTTCCGTTCATCCCGTTCGGTACCACTGTGCTTGTGTAGACACCGTGCCCCATCAAACTGTTCCCACTCCGCACAAAATATTTCTGCGTTGCGTTACACTCCGAGGAATCGCGCAGCTTTATTCGCGCACCCCGAATCCGGAGCCGGAATGAAACTGTCCCGCCTGTTCTTCTTTGCCGCCCTCGCAACACCGCACGCCCAGGCGCCCGCTCCCCCAGCGCCCGATCCGCAGGCCACGCTCCGCTATATCCATGCTTCATGGGATTCGCTCACGCGCTCAGTGACCGATTGCGCGGCTCTCTCCGACACAAAAGTCGCTGGAGCGTCCTCAGTCCTCTATCTTCCTTACGGCTTCGCGACTCCGCCCGCAGTCGCCGACGCTGCGCAACGTTGCCATCTCCGCGTCCTCGCGCTCCCGCGCCCCATCACGAAGCTCGGCGACCTGCGCCCCGCAGATTTGTCTGCGCCGGGCCTTCTTTATCTGCCCAACCCCTACGTCGTTCCCGGCGGCCGCTTCAACGAAATGTATGGTTGGGATAGTTTTTTTATTCTTCTCGGGCTCGAAGGCGATCATCACGAAGCGCTCGGGAAAGCCATCGTCGACAATTTTCTTTTTGAAGTCGCGCACTACGGCGCAGTGCTCAACGCCAACCGCACCTACTACCTCACGCGCTCGCAACCGCCGTTTCTCGGCGAGATGATCCGCACTGTCTACGAAGACCCGGCCAGCTTTGCATCAACTCCACAGGGCCGCACCGAGGCGCACGATTGGCTGGCGCGCGCCTATCAAATCGCCACGCAGGACTACTCAACCTGGACACGCCCAGAGCATCAGGCCGGCCACACGGGCCTCGCGCGCTATTTCGATTACGGCTCGGGACCGGTGCCTGAGCTCGCCGACGATAGCACTTACTACTCCGATGTGATTCGCTCGCTCGTCGAGCATCCCACCGCCGAGGGAAACACCTTTCTGCTTCGCGCCTCCGAGCATCCCGATGCCGCCGAAGCTGCGCGCCTCAAGCAAACAAGTTGCGACGTGCATGCCAGCGTCGTCTGCATGCGAGCCTGGTATGGGGTTTCGCGCGAAAACTCGCACGGAAATTCGACCATCGGCTATCGCCTCACGCGCGACTTTTACCTTGGTGACCGCGCCATGCGCGAGTCCGGCTTTGACACCAGCGATCGCTTCGGTCCCTTCTCGGGCGCCACGCATCACTACGCGCCAGTCTGCCTCAACAGCTTGCTCTACCGTTACGAGCGCGACATGGCGCACTTCGCTCACCTGCTCGGCCTGCCTGCGGACGCTCACCGATGGGATCGCCGCGCCAACGCTCGCGCCGCCGCCATCAATCGCTACCTGTGGCAGCCCAAACTCGGCGTCTTTGAGGATTACGATTTCATCCGCGCCAAGCCTTCTTCGTACGCTTTCATCAGTTCGCTCTACCCGCTCTGGGCGGGATTCGCCACGCGCGAGCAGGCCGCGGCCGTCGATTCCCATTTGAATGTCTTCGAGCGGCCCGGCGGACTTTCCACCAGTAACACCAACACGGGCCTGCAGTGGGACGAGCCTTACGGCTGGGCGCCGACAAATTGGCTCGCGGTTGCCGGCCTTGACGCCATGGGCTTTCATGCCGACGCAGCTCGCATCGCGCGCCACTTCGACTCCACCATCGACGCGGGCTTTGCCGCCGACGGCACCATTCGCGAAAAATACAATGTCGTCACCGGCAACTCGAACGTCGCCGTCACCACCGGTTACACGCAAAATGTAATCGGCTTCGGCTGGACCAATGCGGTCTATCTCAAGCTGAAGGAAATCATCGATCGCGATCCTAAGCTCCCGTAGGGAGCGCAGGAAGTTAGCTCAGGACAAGTCCGCCGTGGCGGACGCAGTCCTGGGAAAGCCCGCAAGAAATCAACCTCAGCCCCGTAGGGGCGACGGAGGACACTCTCAGCGAACCGGTCCCGCTGCATCCACACGCGCCTCAATCTGCCGGTTAAACCGGATCAGCGCGATCCACATTCCATCGCTGTCGCGCCTCCACACCAAATCGCCGCCGAGCTCGCGCGCAATCAACTCGGGCGGCAAATCGTGATGCAACCCAAAATATTTCTCATCGAGCGCTTCGCCCGTCAGCTTCTCGAGCGGCGACTCCGGATCGTACTTGGTCGAAAACACCAGCGCCGCCGAATAAGCCTGTTGCTCCGCGGCAGCGCGCGCAATCTGACTCACGGAAAAATCGTCGATCGCAACCACATCCCACGGCTGCTTCACATATCCCAGCTCCGGATGCGTCAGCTCGTCGGTCATCGGCCACGCGCTCAGCACCGTGGCGCCAGGATACGTTTTTGCAAGCGCCGCGATGCCCGACTCATCCAGCCGCACGACCCGCGCATAAGCCAGGTTGTCCTCGGGCGCAAATCCATAAGGTGGATTCACGAACAATCCCACCACGAACGCAGCCGCCGAAACCAGCGCCAACCCCTGCCAATACGGTACGCGTCGGTAAAACGTGGTCACCGCAAGCAGCAGCACCAGCGGATACATCGGCAGCAGGTATCGCGTCAGCAGCGCACCACCCAGCACACTGAACAGCACGGCATTGGCCAAAAGCAGAAAAAAGATGCGCATTTGCACGGCCGGCGCAATCGTCGCGCGCACATGGCCTTCCGCATCAGGCCGCGGAGCCAGCAGCAGCGCAGCAAACGCCATCAGCACCGGAACAAAGAGGTTCATGTGCATGGTGAGGTGCAGAATGCGATGGCCGAATGCGACGAAGATCCGCAACGGCGTCAGCGTCGCTTCGGCGTTGTAGCGCAGATATTGCGGATTGCCAAACAAGAATCCAGTCTTCGCGTAGTGATACGCGTACCAACCGGCCAGCGGCAGAACGCAGCTTGAGAACCAAGCCGCTTCGCGCCACAATTTTCCTCGCGCTGTGCCCCCGACCCTGAAACCTTCTGCAATGTTCATGGCCGCCAGCGTCAGCGGAATCACGATTGCGGTTTCCTTCGACAGCGCGGCCGCCGAAAACCACAACGCCGCCGCCCACGGCACGCGCCCTCGCGCCGGCAACGCATACACCAGTCCCCACAACGAACACGCAGCGGCAAAAATGTCCGCCTGCGCCAGCGAGCTCTGCGCAAACCAGATGGGATAAACACACGTTAGCACCGTCGTCCAAAACGCAACCGATCCCACTCCCACCACGCGCATCGCCAGCCGCCACACGGCTAGCAGGCCCAGCGATGCCACCATCAACACCGCCTCGCGCGTCACCTCGGGATAGTAGCCGCAAATTTTCCACCACAACGCGAGATAAATGCTGGGCAGCGGCGGATGAGCATTACTCAGCGTTGTCGTAGGAATCAGCGAACCGGTGCGAAAAAAATCCCACGCTGCGGGAATGTAGTAACCGGCCTCGTCCCAGAAATAGGGCAAGCGCAGTAGCGTAAAGTGGCTGGCATAGAGCGCCATGAAGATGACTGGAAAAATCATCCAGATGGGCAGCGGCGCATCCATCCGTGGATTCAGCAATCCCTTCAGCCGCACGGCAATGCTCCTTGGCGGTTCCCTTTTGGCGCTCAGCTGCTGGCAAGCGCCCTTTTCAAAAGATCCGCGCCACGCGATGGTTCAACCGCCGCAGCCTGAAACAGCAGAAACAAGCTAAAAGCTGAGAGCTAGTAGCTAAAGGCTGTCTTTAATTCACCGGCCCGCGCGGAAAGTTCTGCGTCTGTGGCTCCAGATTCAGCGTGCCGAACGCCTGCTCGTACTGCGCAATGTTCTGCCCGAGCACGTTGCATAAGGCTTTAGCCTGCTGCGGGCTCAGAAAAATCGCCTGGTGATTGCGGATCGTCACCTGGTCGGGACTTTCGCTCGACGCAAGTCCGAAAACCAGTTGAAAATCCCACACGCTTACGCGGACCTGCACGCTGTTGGCATAGGACTCCCGGTAATCTTCGGTCTGCGCAAGATTCAGTTGCGGTTGCTGCGGAGTTGGGCTCATAGTGCTTCCAGCTTACAGCTATCAGCCGCCAGCTTTCAGCCGTCAATCATCAGCCTTCAGCTCATCGCGCTGGAACCCCGATCCGCGACTTCGCGCAGGAGAGCTAGCAGCTTGGAGCTAGCGGCTGGAAGCTGTTTTTCAAATCCTTCTCCAGCGGGCAGCCCTCGCACCGCGCATTCTTGCCGCAGTGCGCCTTGCCCACAGCCACAGTCAGCGCATGGAACTCGTTGAACAATTGCGCGCGATTCTCCGCAGGGTCGCCGGCAAATGCCCGCCGCGTCAGACCCTCGAGATCCCCGTAAGAAATTCGCTTGCGGCCCGCCGGCAACTCCACCAATCCATGCCGCTCCGCAATCCTCCGCAGATATTCATCGGCCACTGGCACCGCATGCCCAAACGCGTAAAGCAGAATCGCGTCGGCTGTCTCGTTGCCCACACCGGACAAATTCATCAGCCGCTCCCGCAGTTCGCCAGTGGGTGCAGCAGCCATCGCCTCCAGCGATCCACCAAACTCCCCATCGAGCAGCGCCACAAAAGCCTTCAGCGCAGGCGCCTTCCGCGTAATAAATCCCGAAGGCCGGATCAACCGCCGCAGCTTTCCGAGCGGCATCGCCCGCAATCCGTCCACTGTGAGCGCGCCTGCCGCGCGAAGATTCTCGAGCGATCGCTCCACGGCTTTCCATGCGGTGTTTTGCGTCAGGTATGCGCCCAGGATCACTTCGAAAGGCGTCTTTGCCGGCCACCAAAACTGGGGACCATACGCGCGCACCAACGCATCGTGCATGCGCCGCACGCGCAACGCAACGGCCGCCTCCTGTTGCTGCCCGATCTTCGATTTGGACTTCCGGGCCGCACGTCTAGCCGCGGCGTGGGCATCCCGGCTTCGTCTTCCTGCAGTCACACCCTTAGCATAAAAGTGATGAACATCGATGGGAAGCGAATGGAGGGAAGCATGAAGGCTCACACCGAATATCTCGTCTTCGAGACCAAGAAGCGCCGCGAAATGGTGCACATCACCGATCAGGTTGAACAGATCGTCGAGCGCAGCGGCGTCAAAGACGGCCTGTGCTTCGTGTCGCCCATGCACATCACGGCCGCCGTTTACGTCAACGACAACGAAAACGGCCTGATTGAGGACATTGGCAAGTGGCTTGAAGAACTCGCGCCCGCACGCCCCGACTACAGGCACCACCGCACCGGCGAAGACAATGGCGACGCGCACCTGAAGTCACTGCTCTTGCACCACGAGACCACGCTGCCCGTCACCAAAGGCAAGCTCGATCTCGGCACATGGCAGCGCATCTTCTACGCAGAGTTCGACGGCCAGCGCCGCAAACGCGTCATCGTCAAAGTCCTCGGCGTGGAGTGACCAAAGCTCACTCACGCACGAACCCGCTCAGTTGCTAACACCGCTAACTCCGCTACTCGGGATCCGTCACCTTCCGCCACGGTCCAGCCGGCGCGCTCTTCGCCGGCGTCGCAAAGTTCAACTTGGTTCGCGGCATCACCACCAAATCCACCCGGCGATTCTCCGCGCGGCCCTCCGCCGTATCGTTACTCGCCACAGGATGAAACTCCGCGTACCCCGCCGCCGAAACCCGGTCGGCCGGAATTGCCTTCATCTCCAGAAAAATCCGCGCAATATGCGTAGCGCGCGCCGCCGAAAGCTCCCAATTCGAGTCAAATTCCGCCGTGTGGATCGGCACATTGTCGGTGTGTCCCTCGATCCGCAAATCGTACGGCGTCGATCCCAACTTGCCGGCAATCTCGCGCAGCGTCGGCAGCGCCTCCGGCTTCGGCACCGCCGAGCCGGAATCAAAAAAACCCGCCTCGCGCAAACTGATCACCAGTCCATCTCGGCCCATCTCAAGCGAAATGGTATGCGCGGCGACCTGCGAGGCCAGGGTCGCCGCAAGGTCGCGCTGCAGCCGGTCGAGATCCTCTTTCACCTGCGCCGCCGAAAGCACATTCTCATTCACCACGGCGTTAGCCCCGCCGCTCCCTGCCTCGCTCTCGTCGCGCGCCTCTCCAAACGCTCCCATCTGCGTCAAGGCGGAATCGATCGCCTGCGACACCTGCGCGTTTTTGTTTCCGCCCGCCCGCGCAAAGGCAAACATCACCACGAACAGCCCAAACAGCAGCGTGATGAAATCGGCGTAGGAGACCAGCCAGCGATCGTGCGTCACCCGGCTGCGCGGCACGCGCGCGTTCATGCTGCGCGCTCCTTCATCTCACCGGTGGCATCGTCCACAAAGCTCATCAGCTTAATCTCCAGCATGCGCGGATTCATTCCCTCCAGAATCGAAATCACGCCTTCCAGCATCATCTCCCGCCGCCGATGTCCGGTGCGGATACGCAATCGCATCTTGCCGGCGAACGGCAGAAAGAAGAGATTCGCGATTCCCACTCCATAAATCGTCGCTACAAACGCCACCGCAATGCCGCGCCCCACCTCCGCGATGTTGTCCAGGTGGTGCATCACCTGAATCAGGCCCAGCACCGCGCCCAGAATCCCGATGGTCGGCGAAAATCCTCCCGCCGATTCAAACACCGCCGGCAGCCGCTCCTCATTTTCAGTCATCGATTCCAGGCTTACGCGCATGATCTTGCGCAAATCCGCGGGCTCCGTGCCATCCACGGCCAACATCAGCGTCTGCCTCAGAAACGGATCGCGAATCGCCGCCAGGTCGGCATCGAGCGAGACCATCCCGTTCCGGCGCGCCTTGTTCGCGAACCCGATCATTTCGCGGATCAGCTGCATGTCCTCCTTGCGCGGAGCCCTGAAGACGTGCGCCAGGCTGCGAAATGCGGCCACCACTGTCGTCAGCGGGAATTGCAGCAACACTGCGCCCATCGTTCCGCCAAAGACGATCAGCGCCGCCGTTGGCTGCAGAATCTGGCCCACGTTTCCGCCCTCGATCAGCAATCCCGCGATAATGCCCGCGATAGCCAGAAACGCTCCGCCCACGCTTGCTTTGTCCATCTATCGCTCCTGAAACTCCGCCGCCCGCCCTTCTATTGCTCGTCACCGCTCCCTTGCTTCGGCTTTTGCGGCGGGCCACCCGGCGGCGCTCCGGCGTCAATGCTTACCAGCGCAGCTGCGCGCTCCAGATCCCCAAAATGATGCAGCCGCCTCGCCACCACCGCCAGCAGCCGCGCCCGATACGCCAAAATCCGCTCCACAACTTCAGCAATCTCCTCGCGCACAATCAGCTTCTCTCCATTAATCAAGGTCAGCATCGTGTCCGGAGAAGCCTCGGCGGTCTTGATCAGGTCGCTGTTCACCACCATCGGGCGGCCATTCAGCCGCGTCAATTCGATCATGGCCCGATCTCCCTCTCGTCGCTTATCGGCGCCACACACCAAACGTTAAAAAAACAAAACCAATAGCACACAACTGTCTCTCTGCGAGACACAAACTGCGCGCTCGTAAAGTCCATAGGTACCGGGCCGAAATAGGGGCCAGATGCGTCGGCTCCGGACCGCGAGCAGCATCCCAGGTCAGTACATAGGGAAGCGCAACCGGAACTCGAGCCGCAAATCACCGCATCCACAAGGAGAACCCCATGTCCCTGGGTGTCTTGAATAACCTCTCCGCGGTGTATGCGGAGAACAATCTGAACAGCACCAACAACAGCCTGTCGAAGACACTGCAACAGTTGTCTTCCGGTTCGCGGATCAACTCCGGCGCCGACGACGCTGCCGGTCTTTCCCTGGTCGATGGCTTGCAGGCCAACCAGCAGGCGCTAAACCAATCTGAAACCAATACCACTGAAGGTATCGGCATGCTGCAGGTCGCCGATGGCGCCCTCTCGCAGGTCACCAGCCTTCTCAACCGTGCCGTCACGCTGGCCACCGAGGCCTCCAACGGCACACTCAACACCACGCAGGACGCTGCCGCCAATCAGGAGTATCAATCGATCCTCTCCGAGATCAACAACATCGGCAAAACCACAACCTACAACCAAAATCAGGTCTTCACGGGATCCGCAAGCGGAACTGCCATCTACACCGGCGACTCATCCCAGCAGAGCGCTTCCATCGACGACCTGTATTTCGCTCCGTTGACTTCGTCGAGCGTGGGCGATGCCGGCGGCACAGTCGTGCAAAGTAGCTCGGGTATCTTCGTCGATCTTTCCAAAGATACCGGCGGGGCGCTGACAACGGCGGCAACGGAAACCGGCGCTAATGCAGCGATTGCCGGCGGCATAAAATTCACCATCACCAATGCCGACGGCTCCACAAGCACCGTCGATACCGACAGCGCCACAACCCCGGCCACGACGGTCGGCGGCCTCATTACCGAGATCAATCAGCTCGGCATCCCCGGCGTGGTGGCCAGCTTTACCACGGCGGGCGCCATCGGCAATCCGGGAGGCGTCAACGTCGGCGACACCGGCATCCTGCTCACCAACACCAACAGCAACGTTGTCATCGCGGCCGGCTCTACGGCCTTAAAAGACACTGGAACCGGTATTACCGGAACCTATGCAACCAAGTCCACCACCGCAACTGAGACCATCCAGTATGTGACGGCGGCAAGCGGCGACACCACAGCCAACCTTTCCCTGACTGACTTGACGACGCAAGGCGACGCGGAAACGGCTCTGACGGCTCTCAACGGCGCCATCGCCGACGTGGCTGCACAGGACGGCTATATCGGTGCCCAGATCAACACACTCAGCTCAGTCAGCAACGTCATCAGCACTCAACAGGAAAACGTGCAATCGGCGCAAAACGCAGTGCAGGCCACCGATTACGCCGCTGCATCCTCCAACATGTCCAAATACGAGATCCTGAGCCAGACCGGCATCTCGGCCCTGGCGCAGGCCAACTCCTCGCAGCAGGAAGTACTCAAGCTGCTGCAATAACTCCTGTCTCCGGCTCCGGCGCTTCGTCGGTCCCGGTTACCTGGCAAGGGCGCTTTCAAAAGCGCCCTTGTCGACTTTTGCCCCTTACGCTTCCCCTCCGCACTCCTCCCCCGATCCGCCGACGCCGCCTGGCTAGTTTCGGAGCAGCACCGTCAGGCCGCGCGCATCATCGAGCTTTCTCTCCCTCAGCAACTCATACGCCTCCGTCAAAAAACTGGGGTTGTGCTCGAAGTGCCGGAACGCTGTCTGCACCGTGCGCACTACGTCGCCCCCCGAGAATTTGCGCCGCCGAAATCCGGCCACCCCGATCAGCAAGCCTTTCACCAGGCAGAATTGAATGGCGAGCCTGGCGAAGGCCCGGGCCGGCGCAACCCGCGCCTGGACATCGTTGAGCTTTTCTCCGAAGGGAAATAAATCGCGCAGCACCAGGTTCAGAAGATAGTTCTCCACGATGTGCGGTCGCCGCTCGAAAAACGGCGCATAGAACTGGATGTAGGCCTTCCTGTAGCGCGTAACTTGCTCCTCCAGGGTCGTCCCGCGCCGATGCCCCACGCCTTCAAGAAACTCGCCAAGCACCCGGCGCACCCTGGGACGGAGCGGCTGTTGACCGACCCGCTGCGCCACCAGCTGCAACACCATCTCCAGCTGCAACGGCAGATCGGCGGCAATGTTTTCCATCGCAGCGCATAGACCGCGGGTTTGAATGGCGCGGCCAAAGTCGTCGAGCAATTCCGGCACCCGCCTCGATTCCCCCTCCTCCAACGCCTCCAATCGCCGCGAAAACGACCCCAGAAGAAACATGCGCTGCCAAAGCGGATACGAACGGTTCTGAAGCAGGCTCACGGTGCACGCGCGAATTTGCCAGAAATACTGCCGCAGAGGCCCATTCCCGGTCTCGTCCCAGGTGAGTTGGTGGCAGGAGCCTCCGGCCGCAAAAAGCCGCGGCTCAAGCAGTATCTTCCGCGCTGCCTCGGGGCACGAGGGCGACAGCACCGTTTCTTCGAGTCCGTCGATGTTGTGACGTTTGCGCGGAAAACTTGCGCATATGTTGCAAAGGTACGATGCTCCATGCTCAACCTGGATCTGGCACAGACGGTCTTCCGTGAGGAACGGGCAGTCACCCGAGGCCAGCAGTCGAATGGTGGCAAACGGCGTCGCCGCGTCCGTTGTTCTGTCGGAATTGACCGCAATCGAAGCGTCAACCAGCGTGCGCAGCGGCCCCGCGCCCAGACCGGAATACTTCCGGTACGCGCCCTCATCCACGAACACCGACCAGCCGGAACAGCAGCTATCCTCGCAAGCCGGTCCGATACATGAAAACCGTCGCGCATAATCGGGCAGGATGATTCTGGTCTGGCGCATGTGCAGCCTGGGAGCAGAAGGCGCACCGCGTGGCGGTCGGGCAGGTTGGAAGAATCTGAAGTGCGCGACGTGCCGGTTCAATCGCCCGCGGTGGGAGTTCCTCGAGTTTTTCGTGATTCTGCCGATCATCACAAAGCAGGGATCAGTGGAACTGTGCCTCTGGCCACTGCGCTCGGCAAAGGAAGACTGCAATGGCCAACATGCGCGAGTCGCTGGCCCTGCAACCGGTTTCGCCGGGTAACGCGAGCCCGCCACTTCTTGCAGGGAGGCAGGGGACTTGCTGTGAAGGCAAGTAAGGTTTTTCCAATGCGCAGTCCGCTTCGGCGGCCCGCGGGCTGCATTTCACCGCATGGAGGGTTCCATGGGTACAGTCGGACTCAGCTTCGGCTCGCCAACCAGCGGCGCCGGCTTCAATGTCAGCTCCACCGTGGCCGAGATCGTTTCGAACCTCCAGAACGTCGAAACTCCCTGGAAGACTCAGTTGACGTCGCTCGAAAGCCAGGACGCCGTCATCTCGAACCTTGGCACGCTCTTCTCGAACCTCTCCAACGATATGAGCTCGCTCACCGACTTTCAGGGCATTCTGGCGCAGAAAGAGGGCTCCAGCTCCGACACCAACGTCCTCGAGCTCACTGCGGCATCCTCTTCAGCCACTGCAGGCACGCATACTGTCGTCGTCAACAACCTGGCGCAAACTTCCAGCGGCTACCTCGACTCCATCGCCAATGCCTCCGACGCGCTCTCCGGTTCCATCACCATCAAGCTCGAAAATGGAACCACTGAAACCATCGTCATCGGCGCCGCGCCCTCGACCCCCGCAGCCAAGACTATCTACACCGGCAGCGGCAATAACACGCTGGCCAAGGTCGCCTCCGCCATCAACTCCGCGAACCTCGGCCTCTCCGCCAACGTCCTCGCCGATTCCTCGGGCTCGATCTTGAGCCTCGTTTCCGGCACCTCCGGCGCTGCCGGCCAGTTGACCATCACCTCGTCGCTCACGGATCCAAACAATGTCACTGGCACCAACACCACCGGCGCGCTCAACTACCACGACGGTGTGGACGGAAAAGATGCCTCTCTCACCATCGACGGCGCGCCCCTCACCAGCGCCTCGAACACCGTCACCAACCTCATCCCCGGCGTCACCTTCCAGCTGCTTTCGTCCAGCCCGCAACAGTCCGACAACACCCTCGAACCGGTCCAGGTCGTCATCGCCAACGACAACTCCGGCGTCGAAAGCACCGTCAATCAGTTCGTCACCGACTACAACTCGCTCATCAGCGCCATCAACACTCAGGAAGGCAACACCGCTTCAGGAACTCCCGAACCGCTGTTCGGTTCGCCGACCCTCTCGCTCCTTCAACAGGAGCTTTTGAGCGGGCTCAACACCTCCAACCCCAACGGCTACATCGACGCGGTATCGACGGCCTCTAACGTTACGCTCTCCGGCTCCATCACCATCCAGGTCGGCACCAATTCCGCCCAAACCATTAACGTCGGCGACTCTTCCACGCCTGCGACCATCGCCGGCCTCGCCTCCGCCATAAACGCCGCCAACATCGGGGTCACTGCCGGCGTCTCCACCAGCAACGGCGAATCCACTCTCACGCTCACTTCGCAAACCGCCGGCTCCCGCGGCGCTTTGGCCGTGACCTCGGCGCTCTCCACCAGCAGGCCTGCTCCGGTCACCTACTCCAACACCACGCCTTACACCAGCTCCACGCCTGACAGCGGCACGCTGGGCGCGGCCGCCAATGCAAACGACACGCTCTCGGGCACTCTCACCATTCAGGTCGGCTCCGGCGCCCCGCAAACCATCACGCTCGATTCCTCTAATAACTCCCTCGCCGGCCTTATGGGCGCTATCAACGGCCTCGCCGGCGTTACCGCCGCGCTCGATCCGGCAGGAACAGGCCTCACCCTCACCTCTGGAACCGACGGCTCGGCGGGCGCGCTCAAAATCACCTCCAATATCGTCGACACCACCACGCCCACCATCACTGATCTCAACTACAACACCTCGTCCGACATCGGTACCTTGACGGCGCTCGGCATCAGCGTCAACAACGACGGCTCCATCACCTTCGACGCCAACTCGCTCGATTCCGTTCTCAACACCGATTACTCCAGCGTCGTCGGCTTCTTTCAGAACGCCGCGAGTTGGGGGCAGACCTTCAACAACATGCTTACCGGTGCGGGAACCGGCTCCCCCACCGGGATTCTTTCTCTCGCTTCCAAATCCAACAGAACCATCGAATCCACGCTCAATGCCGAAATCTCAAGAGAACAAAGCCTGATCTCGGCCGAGCAGTCGAGCCTGACCGCCGAGCTGAACCAGGCCAACGAGATCATGCAGCAGCTGCCCACCGAACTCGAAGGTATGAACCAGCTTTACTCGGCGATCACGGGCTACAACCAAAACCGCTAGTTCTTAGGAAAGCAGATCGAAATGGACACGTATCGCGAACACGCGTTGGAAGGAGCTTCGGCGCTCGACCTCGTCGTCGCGCTCTACGACGGCATCATCCGTTTTCTCTATGCCGCCATTGACGCTGTCGAGCGCGGCGATGCCGATGCCCGCCGTGCTGCCGTCAAGCGCGCCATGGACATCATCATTCATCTGCAGGCGCGCCTGCGCATGGATGTGGGTGGCAGCCCCGCCAAATCTCTCAGCGATTTCTACGCCGCCATCTTTGCCCAGATCCTGCAGGCTTCTCAGTCAGCATCGAAGCCCAGATTCGAGCACGCCATCGATTGTGTAAGGAATGTGCGCGATGCCTGGCGTGAAGCCGCAAAGGATCCGGAAGCCGCACCGGTCTCTTCGCGCGAGTTCAACCCGGCATCCCCCATCGCCCCCGTGCTCTCACCAACTGCCGCGGGCTCATCGTCCTGGACCGCGTAACTCACTACAGCGGCGCTTTATTGGGATAGAAGATTGTTGTTCCGCAAGCCAAGCCGGACGGCTGAAAGCTGAAAGCTAATAGCTGATGGCTAATAGCTAATGGCTGACGGCTAAGGGTTGAAGGCTCAACGCTGCTCTCACCCCGCCACCGTCAGCTCTTCTTCCAGTTGCTGCTTCTGGTAGAGGCTCGCATAATACCCGTCGAGCGCCAGCAGTTCCTCGTGGCCGCCCACTTCAACGATCCGCCCCTTATTCAGCACCGCAATCCGGTCCGCGTTGCGCACCGTTGACACTCGGTGCGAAATCAGGATCGTGGTCGCCGTCGCTGCATAGCTCCGCAGTCCGCCCAAGATCCGCTCTTCGGTATAGGTATCAACGCTGGCCAGCGCATCGTCCAGAATCAGGATCGCCGGCCGCCGCAGCAACGCGCGCGCAATCGCCGAGCGTTGCTTCTGTCCGCCCGAAAGCGTCACGCCGCGCTCGCCCACCATGGTCTCAAAGCCCTGCGGGAACTCCTCGAACTCCCGCCGGATGTGCGCTGCCTCGGCCGCTTCCAGCAGCTCCTCCGCGCTCGCATTCGGCGCGCCGAACGCCAGGTTCTCGCGAATCGTCTCGCTGAACAGAAACGTCTCCTGCGGCACCATGCCGATGTTTCTGCGCAGCACTGCCAGGGGATACTCCTTCACCGGCCGCCCGTCGATCAAAAGCGTCCCTTCCGGCGCGTCGTAAAGCCGCGGAATCAGGTTGGCGAGCGTCGTCTTGCCGCTGCCTGTCGGGCCCACGATCGCCAGGCTCGATCCCGCCGGAATCTTCAGATTGATGTCGCGCAGCACTTCCGTCTCGCCGTAGCTGAAACTCAAATGCCTGAACTCGATCTCCCCGTTTAGGATTAAATCTTCTCCAAGACCTGAAACGGCGGAGCCGCCAGGACCTGAAACCGCGGAGCCGCCTGAACTCGCAACGGCGGGGCTGTCGGCAATTGAGGGCTCGGCCTTCAGCAGTTCGTCGATGCGCTTCACCGACGCCGTGCCGCGCTGGAAGATGTTGATCACCCAACCCACGGCGATGATCGGCCAGATCAGCATCATCATGAACGTGCTGAACGCAACATACTGCCCAACGTCGATGCGGTGCGCAAGAACCTGGTGTCCGCCGGCCCACAGCGTGATCACCATCGAAATCCCAAGCACAAATTCAAGCGTCGGCCAAAGCATGCCCATCAACTGCACCAGCCTCAACGCGCGGCCAATGTATTGGCGATTGAGCCGCTCGAACAGCCCGATCTGCGATTCCTCGCGCGCAAACGCGCGAATCAGCCTCACGCCGGAATAATTCTCCTGCGCCTGTGCCGAAATATCGCTGAAGCTGGCCTGAATGCGCTCGAAGCGCTCGTGAATCCTGGTCCCGAGATACTGCACCAGGATGCTTGCCAGCGGCATCGGCGCCAGCGCCACCAGCGTCAGATAAGGGCTGATGCGGATCATGAAAAACAGCGCGAAGACGCTCAGAAAAATCGTGTTCGCGCTGTACATCAGCGCCGGCCCCAGCAGCATGCGCACCGCGTTCAGGTCGTTCGTCATGCGCGCCATGATGTCGCCGGTGCGGTAGCGCTGGTAGAAACCCGAATCCTGCGTCTCAAGCTTGCGGAACAGATCGTTGCGCAAATCAAATTCGATCTCGCGCGAGATTCCGATCAGGACCCAGCGCTGCGCGTACATGAACACGCCCTTCACCAGGCTGATCGCCACCAGAATCGCCGCAAACACTACAATGATTTCCCGCGTCGTCCCCTTCTCGATGCGGTTGATGGCCATCCCCAGCACGCGCGGAAACTGCACCGCGACAACATTGGTAGCCACGCACGCCAGCGTCCCCTGCACGTATTGCCAGCGGTAGCGGCGCATGTAGCTGTAAAGGGGACCAAGATCGGCCAGCATAGCTCTATTCTACGATTGATGCGGCCGTAACCCATCCGTCGCAGAGAATTGGGTAGTGGGCCAGTTTGAAGGGTACGGGCTTCAGCCCGTACGTCAAGTCTTGCAAAATGATCGCGGGCTTTAGGCCCCCGAGGGAATTCGATTGCAGACTGAACCTCCACCCGCATCGGGCTCAGAAAACGAATCATCTCCGCGCTCTTTCCTGTCTGCTCTTTTTTGTCTGCTCTCTGGCGCTACCCTCTATTAGCTACTGGCTCCTGGCTACTCGCTATTGGCTATTAACTATTGGCTACTAGCTGCCTCTACGTCGGCGTCTTCAGCAGCAGATACCCGCCCACCAGCGCAAACAGAATGTCGGCCGACCACGCCGCCATCGCCGCCGGCAGGTAGTTCACGTTCCCCATCGCGCCAAACAGCGTATCGATCACGCGGTATGCCAGCGCCACGCCGATTGCGATCGCAATTCCCGTGATCGATCCTCGCCGCCCCACCGACAGCGCAAAGGGAACTGCCAGCACCGCCATGATGATTGCAACCACTGGGTACGAAAGCTTTTGCCACAGCGCCACGCTCAACCGCTTGGTGTCGAATCCGCTCTGCCGCAAATCGCGTATATAGCGGTAAAGCTGCTCGAAGTTCATCTCGTCCGACGGCACATCTTCTTTCTTGAAGTAGTCAGGCGTGGCGTGCATCTCCGGGAACGACGTCTCGAGGAACGTACGGTATCCCTTCACATTCGAGCCCTGCATGTCGCGCACCCATCCATTCTCAAATTGCCACGCGCCGGAATCGTCATTCCAAACCACGCGCTTGGCAAAAACCCTCCGCGTCAATTGAAACGTCGATGGTTCGAACTCGAACACCGAGAGATTCGCAAACTCGTTCGTGTCGCGATCGAAAAACTCGTAGTAGAAAATGCAGCCTGGCTGGCCCGCGGCCGCCTTTGGCCCGAAAATCCAGGTTTCATTCGGGTTTAGATAGGTCTGCGCCGGCCGGCCCTTGATGACATTGCGCTGCGACTCCTGCTTGCGATTGGCCTGCGGCAAGTAGTACTGGTCCAGAAGAAACATGCAAACCGAAAGGCATGCCGCGATGGCGACAATCGGAATCACCAGGCGGTAGAGGCTGATCCCCGTCGCCTTCATGGCGATAATTTCGCTGTTGCGGTTCAGAACGCTGAAGGTCACCAGCACCCCAATCAGCACCGCCAGCGGGGCCGTGAGGTAAAGCATGCTCGGCGTCAGGTTCAGCAAGTAGTCGCCCACGATCCCGAGCGGAGTGTGATTGCGCAAAATGTCGCCCAGCAAATCGAAGAAGGTGAAAACAATCAGCAGCAGGACGAATCCCGTCAGCACCAGCACGAACAGCGTGGTGAATTCGCGCACAATGTACTCGTCGATGATCCGCGGAAAAATTCCCCGAGGGTTCTTCTTCGCTGAGCTTGTTCCGCGTGTCCACACCTTATCCACGAATTCCGTAACATGGAACCCATTGCGCCTGACGGCCTCAACCGGTTCCGGTGTCCGTTGCAGCCACGCACCCATCATGCTCAGGATTCGTCCGCCGGTCGCCATCTGCCACAGCAAAAACGTGCCCACCACGGCGAACAGCAGATTCGCTGACCACACCGCCAAAAAAGCCGGCAGCTTATTCTGGTGCCCGAGTGCGATTCCGGTCGATGAAAGAAAGTAGTACACAAACACCAGCAGAATGGTGAACACAAACCCAGAGCTTTTGCCGCCCCTTCGCGACGCCACGCCCAGCGGCACTCCCACCAGCATCAGCACCAGGCATGCCGCGGGAAAAGCGAACCTGTTGTTCAGCTCGATCTTGTATTGCTCCGCTTCTGCTCGGCTCTTGCTGTTGCGGATCCGATCCAGCAGCACATCGAGCGGCGTGGCATACAATTTCGTGTCGAGCCGCCCCAGGCGCACATCGCTCTGCTGGCCCAGCATCAGCGGCAAATCCGTTGTCGTGAACGTTGAAATATTCGATTGCTCCGGCTCGTCGGCGACGGTTTCGTCGCGCACGCCGTCGCGCAACCGCATCAGCAGCTCCTGCGTATTGTCCATAACCACAGTCGCCGAAGCCGCCGTTGTAATCAGAGGGTTGTTGGGGTTTGATACGTCGGCCATGAAAACCTGGCGCCAATTCGCTGCGCCCGTCCCCGAGCGCACGTCCTGCACGTAGAGAACGTAATTGCGAAAATCTTCGTAGAAGACGCGTGGTTCAATCTCGTAACTCGCCTGCGAAGTCTCCAGCGACTGTTCCATTCCCAGGATCGCCTGGTTGGCTCGCGGCGCGAGATAGAGTGAGTTCCCCAGCCCCAGCAGCGTGCCCCCGATTGCCACAATCGACGCCACACGCACAAAATATCCAATGCCCAGCCCCGACGCGCGCATCGCGATCACTTCGCTATCCGACGCCAGCCGGCTCAGCCCAAGCAGAATCCCCCACAGAATCGCCATGGGGATCGTGAAATTGAACAGGTGAGGAAGCGTGAACAAAAACACCTGCGCCACATCCGTGAGTGTGGAGCTGTTGCGCACCAGCACCTCAAGGATGTGCGGCAACAGCGGCATGAACAGGATGAATGTAAACAGTGCGCAACCGATCAGCGTGAGCGAGATGATTTCGCCGAGAATGTAGCGTGTGAGGATGCGCACAGCGGGACCTGCGCTTAGTTTAGCGTGCCCGCCGACGCCCACGAGCGCCTCGCTTGCCAGAAGACGGGCCCTTCCGTCTCTTTGCCTTCATGCGTCCGGGAATCGTGAATCACCGTCACCAATCGATGGTTGTCGCTGTACCTGCTCCCGGAGGGAGCGCCGAGAATAGCCCAGGGCAAGCGGAGCGCAGCCCCTTTGGATGCATTCAAAAAATCCCTGCAGCCCCGTTGGGGCGGCGCGAAAGGAGCTGGAGGCTAGGAGCTAGAGGCTAGAAGCTTGCTCTTCGCCCGCCATCCCCGCAGCCGCAAGCTGTTCCCCAGCACGCACACGCTGCTCAGCGCCATTGCCGCCGCCGCCAGCCACGGCGTCAGCAAAATGTGAAACGCGGGATACAGCAACCCCGCCGCCAGCGGAATCCCGATCAGGTTATAGCCCACTGCCCAGCCAAGATTCTGCCGCATCACACGCACCGTCTCGCGCGCCAGTTCAATCGCCGCAGGAATCGCCGCCGGCTGTGTTCGCAGCAGCAGCACGTCGCCGGCCTCCTGCGCCAGGTCCGCGCCGCTTCCCATCGCAATGCCCGCATCGGCCTGCGCCAGCGCCGCGGCGTCGTTAATCCCATCGCCCACCATCGCCACCCGCAGCCCTTGCTTTTGCAGCTCGCGAATCCGCGCCAGCTTCCCCGCCGGATCGAGCCCCGCTTCCACTTCCGCAATTCCGGCCTGCTCCGCAATCGGCGCCGCCGCTTCAGGCGAATCGCCCGTCAGCATCACCACGCGCAGCCCATCCTCGCGCAACGCTGCAATCGCCTGCGCTGCATCCGGCCGCAGCGCATCCCGCGCGTCAAAATATCCGGCCGCTCGCCCGTCAACAGCCATCCACAACCGCGTCACGCCAGCCTCTGGCGCCGCGACATCGCCCGGCAGCGCAATTCCAAAATCCTGGAACATTGCCGCGTTCCCCAACACGCATTCATGCCCTGCCACCCGCGCCGTCACTCCGCGCCCCGGAACAATCTGCACGTCTTCCGCTGGCTCCCACTTCAGCCCCCGCGCCCGCGCCGCAGAAACCACCGCATGCGCCAGTGGATGATTCGACCGTTCCTCGGCCGCCGCCGCGATCCGCAACAAATCATCCGTTGCTCCCTCGCTCCCTCGCTCCCTCGCTCCCTGTATCACCGGCCTTCCCACCGTCAACGTCCCCGTCTTATCCAGCACAATCACATCCAGCCGCGCCAGCCGCTCCAGCGCCTCGCCGCCCTTGAACAGCACTCCCAACTGCGCGCCGCGTCCCACGGCCACGGTCAACGCCGCTGGCACCGCGAGTCCCATCGCACAGGGACACGCAATCACCAGCACAGCCACCGTATTCGCCAGCGCCATCGGCAGCGATCGCGCCGCCATCATCCACGCAATAAACGTCACCACCGCCAGCCCCAGCACCACCGGAACAAAAATCGCGCTCGCCCGGTCCGCCAGCCTTTCCATCGGCGCCCGCGAACTCTGCGCCTGCTCAACCATGCGCGCAATCTGCGCGAGCACCGTCGCCTCGCCCAGCGACTCCGCCCTCAACACCACAGCGCCGTCATAATTCAGCGAACCCGCCAGAACGCGTCCGCCCACCTCGCGCTCCAGCGGAGTCGATTCGCCAGTCAGCATCGACTCATCCACCGTCGTGCGACCTTCCACGATCGTTGCGTCCACCGGAAACCGTTCGCCCGGCAGCACCAGCACGCTGTCGCCCGGCCGTACCTCCTCGAGCGGCACCACCGTCTCCACGCCATCCACAATGCGGCGCGCGTTCACCGGCCGCAGCCGCGAAAGCGAATCAAGCGCTCCCAGAGCCCGCCGCTTCGCTCTGCTTTCCAGGCTTTTACCCAACAATAGAAAGCCGACAATCAGCAGCACCGCGTCGAAGTAAACCTGCCGCCCAGTCGCCGGCGCAATCGTCGCATACGCGGAGTAAATAAACGCCACGCCCGTTCCCAGGCTCACCAGCGTATTCATGTTGGTTGCGCCGTGACCCAGCGCTCGCACAGCACTTCCATAAATCCCGCGCCCCGCCCAGGCGACAACCACCGTCGTCATCGCCAGCAGAAACCATCGCAATCCATTTGCAGGAATCTCGTAGAGCCACGGAAACACACGAACCAGAAAACGATCCTCCGTGCCCATCGCCGTTCCCGCTTGCATTCCCAGCGGCATCGCCAGCAGCATCGCCGCCAGGCCTGTCCCGATCGTCACCCACGCCTTAACGTCCGCGCCCGCCTGCCCCTCTTCCCCGCGACCCGCACTCTCGCCCGCGCGCGGCAGCACCGCGTCGTATCCCGCGCCGCGAATCGCCTCCACAAGTTTTTCAGGTGCAGCCACCGCCGGATCGAAAACCACGCTCGCCCGATGAGCCATCAGGTCCACGCGCGCCTGTTCCACGCCGGCGGTCGCGCGCAGCGCCTCTTCAACGTGGTGCTGGCAACTGGCACACGTCATCCCCAGAACAGGAAGCGTCAGCGATTCCGTCGTATGCTCTGCCACGTTTCGACCTGATTCCAGCGAGATCTAAGATTCCACCTGCGCCGTATACCCGGCTTTCGCAATCGCCGCAATCGCCGAATCAATTTCCCGCTCGTCATCCGCGCCCACCCGCGCCGCGCCCACGCGCACTTCCTTCACCGTCACTCCCGGCGTCGCCGCCAGCGCACGGCTAACTCGCTGCACGCATGAGCCGCAGTGCATTCCATCGATCTTCAGCGTGAATTCAGCCAATTCTCTCTCCTTCGCGTCTCTGTTTTTGATGATAGTGGCACGCATCTGATTCAGCGTGACCGCAGTCACTCCTTCCAGCCCCGTCCGTAAACGCCGCACAAGCCGGAGAGTTAACCTTGAAGAGCACTCCATGAAGCCCGAACACATCCCTGCTGGCATCGAACGCGAATTTCCCTCGGCGCCCCTCATCGGCATCGGCGCGGTCATCGTCCACCGCGCCCGCGTTCTCCTCGTCCGCCGCGGCACCGAGCCTCTCAAAGGTCATTGGACCCTCCCCGGCGGCGCGCTCGAAGTCGGTGAATCGCTCACTGACGGCGTCGTCCGAGAAGTCCGCGAAGAAACCGGCCTGCTCGTCGAGCCCATCGAACTCGTCGAGCTTCTTGACCGCATCCATCGCGAAGAAGGCCGAGTGCGCTATCACTACGTCATCGCCGACTACCTTTGCCGCGTCATCGGTGGCCAACTCCGTGCCGCTTCCGACGCAGCCGCCGCCCGCTGGGTCGAGCGCTCCGAATGGAACAGCCACAGCGCCCTCGTTCTCGATCCCATCACTGTGCGCGTTATCGAAAAAGGCTGGCAGCGCGCCCAGCAGCTTGGCATCGCCGACCCACTTTCTGACGCAGCCCACCGCCCCACCGGCGTCCAACCCGCCAGCGCCCAGGCCACCCGCCCCGAAAGGCCCTCCCACGAATGACGACCCCGCCGATGACCCTGCTCCACCGCATCCTGCGCGTCGTTGCGGTCCTCGTCGCCATCGCGGCCATCGCCGGTGTCGGCTTCTATCTGCGCCCCGTCAGCTATCTCAACGCGTGGGTCTACGCGCAGGAGCATCTCGACGGCATCGAGAGCCACACCATCAAAGTCGACGGCTATCGCATGCACTACCTCGCCACCGGCCCCGCGAACGGCTCGCCCGTCCTCCTTATCCATGGCCTCGGCGGCCGCGCTGAAGACTGGTGGAACGTCGCTCCCGTTCTCGCCAAAGCAGGCTTTCGCGTTTATATGCCCGATCTCATCGGCTTCGGCCGCAGCCAGCAGCCCGCCGATTTCTCCTACTCAATCCCCGATCAGGCCGCCATCGTCGTCGACTTCATGAACGCCCTCGGCATCAGGCAGGCCGATGTCGCCGGCTGGTCCATGGGTGGATGGATCGTGCAGCTCGTCGCCCTCAACCATCCCGACCGCGTCTCCCGCCTCATCATCATCGATTCCGTCGGCCTCAACATCAAGCCCATGTGGAATACCGATCTCTTCGTTCCCACCTCACCCCAGCAGCTTGACGAGCTTGACGCTCTGCTCATGCCCAATCCACCCTCCATCCCGCCTTTCATCGCGCGCGATTATCTTCGCCTCTTCCGCCGCAACGGCTGGGTCATCAAGCGCGCCATAGCCGCCATGCTCACCGGCCAAAACGTAACCGACCAGCTGCTGCCCCAGCTCAAAATGCCCGTGCTCATCGTCTGGGGCTCGCTCGACCAAATTGTTCCCGTCAATCAAGCCCAGACCATGCTCCGGCTCATTCCCCAATCCCAGCTCCTCATCGTCCCCGGCTGCGGTCACCTTGTCCCTCTCCAATGCAGTGCGGAAATCGACCCTCCGCTCTTGAAATTCATCCAGTGATCACCCGATTTACCTCGGTCGAATTTTATTTGACGCCTCCCCCTCTCCTCTGCGAGACTCAGCCAGATGTCCTACACCGGAAAATTTGAATTCGCTGCGGAGCGCAGATACCGGGCACGAAACACACGTCTCTACCGGTTGGCGCACTGGCCCATTTGGATTTGGGTCTTTTTTATTGCCCCCGGGCCCCTAACCTTCTCCGTCTTTTCCCGCGGTTTCCATTGGATTAATTGGAGTTGGCTCGCCCTCGTCCTCTTGGTTACGGGTATCGCCGGCCTGCGCGGCCGCCTTCCCGGCGTTGAGCCCTGCCCCTACATCCTCCGCTTCGATGAGGACCGGCCCAACCCCCTCTACCGCCGCGTATGCTACACCTTCGCCTGGAACGCTGTCCTTAGCTACACTCTGCTTAATTTGACCGGCCTCATCCTTGCCTCGGTCACCGGTGTCTGGCACCTCAAGCAGATTTACTACTACGCCTACTCACCGCTTTGCGCCGTCATTCTTTTGCTCGGCCTCATGGGCAAACTGCCCCGCGTGGGACCCTCCACGAAGGGCGAAGGCGTTGAGCGCCGCTATTTCTATGGATCGGTCTGGGCCGCAGCCGCCGCCCACGTCGTCCTTCTCCTTCTTTGGAGAGTCCTGCCTGAGACACGCCCCGGCAACTTCGCCAAGTTGATTGTCTTTAGCGCCGTGCTTGCAGCTTTCGGGCTGGCCGCGTCTCGCGGACAGCTCCCGCGCACCCGCCCCATCCTCTCCGGCGAGCTCATCGCGTCAGACTAGCGCTGCCGCATAAACCTAGCAGCGCCGGTCTCCAGACCGGCTGTCGGGCGGGCGTCCTCGCCCGCACTTCGCCCATACCTCATTTGAAGCTGTCATCCCGAACCCGCTCGGCGTTCACACCAGCGAATTGTCAATCCCTGCCTTTGTCGAATCTCACCGCAACCAATTGAAAACGCGCCGCAAATAAACTCCGCGAAGTTTGCCGATCATTATCCCTATTCGGTGCACAATGGAACCAAATGGCACCAAAGGCCTCGCGATCACGGGTAAAGACTTGGAAGTGAAAACGGATGCAGCTTCGACCCGCCAAGCCCTTTGAGTCGGACGGAAGGAAATAGAAAAGACGTAAGTCCTTTAGAAGGCTAAGGTTGGAGTCATACGCAACTCTAAACTCATCAAAACAAATCACTTCGCAGGGAGCCGAGGATCGAAAACGACCATAAGTCCTTTAGAAGGCTAAGGTTGGAGTCAAGTTTGAGCTCAACCCGCTCAAAACAAAGATATTGAGCCCAATAAACAAGTAGACCCGTAGGGGGGAGGGGGGCCGATAGCTCAGGATGCTCTGCATTTTCAGATTTGCATTCGGCGGGAGCGGGTTATGGACGAATAAGTCCCCATTTCAGCCAGCGTGATTCAAATCACATTTGACGCTTCCCTCGCAGCGGTATAAGTAGGTTGCTATGTGCCTCGCCATTCCCGGCAAAGTCGAAGAGATCACCTCCGACGGCATGATCCGCATCGGCCGCGTGAACTTTGGCGGCGTCGTCAAGAACGTCTGCCTCGACTACGTGCCTGAGGTCGTCGTCGGCGACTACACCATCGTTCACGTCGGCTTCGCCATCTCAAAAATCGATGAGGCCACCGCCGAGCAAACTCTCGCAGACTTCCGCGCCCTCGGCGTTCTCGACGAAGAACTCGCCACCGAAGACGAAGTCTTCGCCCGCGCTGCCCAGCGTCCGCAATCCCGCTGCCCCGATGGAAGCTGCACCAACGAATCCTGTGCCTGCGAATCCAAATCCGCTAACCCCGCTGCTCCAAAGCCATGAAGTACCTCACCGAATTCCGCAATGGCGAAATCGCCCGCGCTCTCGCTCGCGAAATCGCGCAAATCACCACACATCCATGGAAGATCATGGAAGTCTGCGGCGGACAGACCCACTCCATCATCAAGAACGGAATCGACCAGATGCTCCCCGCCGGCCCCGGCGCAAGCATCGAAATGATTCACGGCCCCGGCTGCCCCGTCTGCGTCACACCGCTCGAGCTCATTGATAAAGCCCTCGCCATTGCGTCGCAGCCCAACGTCATCTTCTGCTCATTTGGTGACATGCTTCGCGTCCCCGGCACTGACAGCGATCTCTTCCAGGTCAAAGGCCGTGGCGGCGATGTGCGCGTGGTCTACTCGCCGCTCGACGCCGTCGCAATCGCCGAGAAAAATCCCCGTCACGAAGTGGTCTTCTTCGGCGTCGGCTTTGAGACCACCGCGCCTGCCAACGCCATGAGCGTGCATCTCGCCAAGCGCCGCGGCCTGAAGAACTTCTCGCTCCTCGTCTCGCACGTTCTCGTTCCCCCGGCCATTGACGCCATCATGTCCTCGCCCGGCAACCAGGTTCAGGCCTTTCTCGCCGCGGGCCACGTCTGCAGCGTCATGGGCTACTGGCAATATCCGCCGCTCGCCGATGAATTCGGCATCCCCATCATCGTCACCGGCTTCGAGCCGCTCGACCTGCTCGAAGGCGTTCGCCGCGCCGTCGCGCAACTTGAGCGCGGCCAGCATCGCGTCGAGAATGCCTATGAGCGCATCGTCACCTACGCCGGCAATCTTGAAGCGCAGCGCCTCCTCGGCCAGGTGTTTGAAGTCACCGATCGCGCCTGGCGCGGCATCGGCGTCATCCCCAAAAGCGGCTGGCGCTTGAATGCCAACTATCGCGACTTCGACGCAGAAGAGCGCTTCCACATCACGGGCATTCACACTGAGGAGTCGGCTCTCTGCCGCGCTGGCGACGTGCTTCGCGGAGCCATCAAGCCCGCCCAGTGTCCCGCTTTCGGCAAAGAATGCACCCCACGCCACCCTCTCGGAGCCACAATGGTCTCAAGCGAAGGCGCCTGCGCCGCCTACTTCAACTACGGCCGTTTCCTCTCCACCGAAGATCTCGCCGCCGCCGGAAGGTCAGGTGCTAGCGTTTAGTTTTTGCTTGTCATCCTAATCCCGCCTTGGCGGGAGAAGGATCTGCAGCTGCTTTTTGCGTTTTACGATTGTCATCCTGAGGAGCGTAGCGACGAAGGATCTGCGGTTGTTTTTTGCGATCTCTCTTCTGCGAGGGTCGGCGGTTCATCTTTAACCCGGTTCACGCACCAAAGAGCTAGAGGCTGGAAGCTAGGAGCTAGAGGCTTGAACGATTCGAAACCACAGATCGACTTCTCCAACTGGTCCTGCCCGCTCCCGCTCGCCGACTATCCCACCATCGTCATGGGCCACGGCGGAGGCGGCAAGCTCTCGGCCGAGCTCGTCGAGCATCTCTTTCTCCCCGCCTTCCGCAATCCCGCTCTCGAAAACCTCGGCGATGCAGCCGTCCTCGAAACATCCGGCGCGCGCCTCGCGCTCTCCACCGATTCCTTTGTCGTGCAGCCGCTCTTCTTTCCCGGCGGCTCCATCGGCGAGCTCGCCATCAACGGCACCGTCAACGATCTCGCCGTCTCCGGTGCAGATCCCAAATTCCTCTCCGCCAGTTTCATCCTCGAAGAAGGATTTTCCCTCGCCCAGCTCGCCGCCATCGTCGACGCCATGGCCAAAGCTGCTGCAACAGCCGGGGTCAAAATCGTCACTGGCGACACAAAAGTTGTCGAGCGCGGTCATGGCGACGGCTGCTACATCACCACCGCCGGCGTTGGTATCCTTCGCACCGGCATCCAGGTCGGCCCGCATCGCGTCCAACCCGGCGATGCAGTCATCGTTTCGGGCACCATCGGAGACCATGGCATGGCCATCATGAGCGTCCGCGAAGGTCTCGAGTTTGAAAGCCCCATCCGTTCCGACTGCGCCGCTCTCAACGGCCTGATCGCCGAAGTTCTCAACGCCGTCGGCTCCTCCGTCCACGCCATGCGCGATCCCACGCGAGGCGGCCTCGCCTCCACGCTCAATGAAATCGCCGCGTCTTCCAGCGTCGGCATCCTCATCGACGAATCCGCCGTTCCCGTTCGCGATGAAGTCCACTCGGCCTGCGAGCTTCTCGGTCTCGATCCCGTTTACGTCGCCAACGAAGGCAAAGCCGTCTTCTTCGTAGCGCCCGAAGCCGCCGATCGCGTGCTCTCCATCCTTCGCGCTCACCCGCTCGGCAAAGACGCCGCGCTCATCGGCCACGCCACCTCCGAGCACAAACGCATGCTCGTCGCGCGCACCGCGATGGGCGCCAATCGCGTCATCCCCACCATGATCGGTGAACAACTCCCCCGCATCTGCTAAGCTCTGCGCCGCTCCGCAAACTCACTCCCGCTCCTCCAACTTATTCGCGCCAAAAATTAGAAATCTCAAATTACATTCGTAAGTTGGCCGTTCTGAATTCCTCACGTATGCTGCTCAAACCACGGCTTCCTCCGCCGATAGATGAGAAAAGGCTAAGACCGCACTCGGCTCGCATCGAGCCCTCGCGAATCTGCGCCTCCGCGAAAAACTCGAATGCGCCACTGCATAAGATCTGTCTCATTTCTCGTCATCGCGATGCTCCTCGCAGCCTGCGGAGGAACTCTCCGCGATGCCGCACCGCCGTCGAATCTCCCATCGCCCGGCGCCGCCGGCCTCAACCCCATCGACGAATCCCGCATGGTCATTCTTCCCGGCAACGTCCATTCGCTCGCCCGTCCGGAATTCGATCAGGGCCTGCTCGATCCCAGCACTCACCTCGGCCGCATGCTCCTCGTACTCAAATCCTCTCCCGCGCAGCAGGCCGATCTCGACGCGCTCCTCGCTGCGCAGCAGAATCCCGAGTCGCCACTCTTCCATCACTGGCTCACTCCCGCCGACTTCGCCGCCCGCTTCGGCGCTTCCGATAACGACCTGTCCCAAGTCACATCCTGGCTCGCGTCCCGTGGCTTCACCGTCGACGAGATTCCCGCCGGCCGCCGCCTCATCGTCTTCTCCGGTTCAGCCGCGCAGGTCTCCGCCGCATTCCGCACCACGCTGCACGTCTACCGCATCAGCGGGACCAACCATCTCGCCAACGCCCAAGACCCGCAGATTCCAGCGGCCCTATCCAACCTCGTCGCCGGCCTCGATACCCTCCACGACTTCCGCCGCACCTCCGAGTTGCGCTCGCTCGCTCCGCTCCCCGCCGAGCCCGACTATTCCGCGGGCGCAACACACTATCTCTTCCCCGCCGACTTCGCCACCATCTACGACCTCAACCCGCTCTTCAGCTCAGGAACCACCGGCTCAGGCAGCTCCATCGCCATCGCCGCGCGCAGCAATATCAAACTCGCCGACGTGGAATCCTTCCGATCCATGGCCAACCTGCCCGCGAATGATCCCACGATTACCATCGTCGCCGCCGATCCCGGGCTCGTCGCTCACGATCAGGAAGAGTCCACCCTCGACGTCGAATGGGCCGGAGCCGTCGCTCCCGCAGCCTCAGTCAACCTCGTTGTCGCAGCCTCCACCGCCACTACCGACGGCATCGACCTCGCCGCCGCATACATCGTCAACCACGCCGCAGCGCCCATCGTCAGCGTCAGCTACGGCAGTTGCGAGCAGGATATGGGCGCGGCCGAACTCGCCTTCTACTCGAGCCTCTGGGAACAGGCGGCCGCCGAAGGCATCAGCGTCTTCGTCTCCTCAGGCGACGCAGGCGCAGCCGGCTGCTCGGCGCCCACAGCCAACTCAGGATCGCAAGCCGCCGTCAATGGCCTGTGCACTTCGCCCTACGCCACCTGCGTGGGTGGAACCGAGTTCGACGAAGGCGCCAACTCCGCCGACTACTGGTCTCCAACCAACTCCGCCGCCTATGGCTCGGCGCTTCGCTACATTCCCGAGCAGGTTTGGAACGAGAGCGCAATGAATGGCGGCGCCGGACTATGGGCATCGGGCGGAGGCGTGAGTATCATCTACGCGCAGCCGGCATGGCAATCAAACATCGCAGGCGCAAACCAGGCTCACGGCATGCGCGCTGTTCCCGATGTGGCTCTCGCCGCCGCCGATCATGACGGCTATTTCGTGGCCGAAAACGGATCGTATTGGATCGCTTCAGGCACCTCGGCGTCCACGCCGTCCTTCGCCGGCATCATGGCCCTCGTCATCAACGCTCAGCGCGGCGCGCCGCCAGGGAATGCAAATCCCCGGCTATATGCACTGGTCAACAGTGCGGGCAATCCATTCCACCCCACGCCATCGGGGGATAACAGCGTAACCGGTCTCGCCGGCTATTCGGCCACAGGCGCCGCCTACAACCTCGCGACTGGCCTCGGATCGGTCGACGCCGCGCTTCTGGTCGACGGCTGGGGCGCGTCAAAGACCGTCACTCCCACTCGCCCCGGCCGCGATCCATGCTCGCGCTTCAGCCTTTCGCCCGTCAGGTGTGTGCCAGCGCCCCACGCGCCTATACGATTTCCTGCCGGGCCGGCCTCGCGCTAGCAGCGCCGAATCGCCTACTTGAAAATCTCGAATGCCTTCTCGATGCGCGCAGTGGGGTCGCCATGAGCTTCAGGCAGCGCGTTGCTAATCTCCAGCACGGCCGCCGGCGGCGCAGCCAGCGCTTTCAGCGCCTTCGCAGTCGCCGCCCAGTCAATGGTTCCATCGCCGGGCCACAGGTGCTCATCCTTCACGCCATGATTGTCGTGCACGTGCACTGTCACGATGCGTTCGCCCAGAGTGGCAATCGCGGCCGCGGTCCCCGTTGTGATGTGCGCGTGGCCCAGATCGATGCACACTCCCACGTTGTTCAGATGGCCCATCTCCAGAATCAGCACTAGGTGTTCGGGCGTGGTGGCTTCGCTCAGCAAATTCTCCACCAACAGCCGCACGCCGAGCGGCCGCGCAAACGCGCCCAAATGCTCCAGCGCTGTTAGTGCCAGCTCAATAGTGCGCGGCGACCATGCATCGTCGCGGTCGCCGAGGTGAATCACCATGTTGCGCAGCGGAATGTGCTCCGCCGATTCCAGCGCGCGCTTAATCTCGTCCATCCCATCGATGCGGCGTGCTTTGTCGGGATGCAGCACGTTCACCGCGGGAGCCCCGGCCCGGCCCATCTCGCGGTCAGGAAACATCGGAGCATGCATCGAGAACGGCTGCAGCGAGTTCGACCGGAACCACTCCGCCAGCTCCACCACCTCTTCACGGTCGGTGTAGTCGAAGTGTTGCCGCGCGGCAAAAATCTCCACCCCCTGCGCGCCCGCGCGCTCGGCCAGCTCAAGCAGGCCAGGATGCAAACGATGATTCAGAAACAAGTGAGTGGAGAGGACGCGCAACATCTTTGAGGAGCCCCTGGCGCAGGAGGAGTATGTAGAAGGAACCCGGCGCTGAAGGTATTCTCGCATCTTGCAGCGGGATTCTTCGATTCGTGATGGTTGCCGCTCCTGATTCGTCCGGGTGCCCGCAGGAACATTCGCCGCACGCGTCTATCATCAAAACAGTTCTAATCCCAGCGGGCGTGCAACTCGGTTGGTGAGCGCCCGCAAGGATCTGCCAATTCTCCACGCGAAGGAGCCGATGCAGGATTCTGAGCTGCAACGCCAACCCTCAGGCGCAGGCCCGCAAATGCCGATGATCGATCTCAGCTTTCCGCGCGCTTGGCATGCCGAAATCCTCGCCGCGCGTCCGCTCATTCTGCCGCCGCGCCACTATGTTTACCCGCAAGCGGCTGAAGAAGTCGAGCGCGGCGCTCTCGAGGTGCTAATCCGGCCCGACGCGCCAAACGTCCAGCCCTTCCTCGCTACCTGCGCGCTCGGTTTTCGCGATCCGGCAGCGCCCACCGGCCTCTGGTCCACTCCAAGTCCAGAAGAAATCTGTGCGGTCGCAGGCGGGTACGCTTACCTCATCGACACAACGGCACCGGATCGCTTCACCATGATTCCTTACCGGCCGGTGCTGCAAATTCGTCCGGTTGTGAGTGAGGGCCTGCTGCTCTTTGTCGGTCACCATTCGATCCTGGCGTGGGGAAAGCATGGCCAGGAATGGGAGTCGGAGAAGCTATCGGATGAAGGCGTCGCGCTCACCGCAGTTGAAGGCGGCATTCTTCGCGGAACGGGTTGGACGATCAAGACCAACCGCGAAGAACCGTTCGCACTGGACCTCCGGAACGGAAAGCTCGTGCGATCATCCGCAAATTAACCGCCGACTCACACTTCAGTGTGCGGCGAGATATGAGCTGCCACAGGCACCATCCCCTCATACGCTGCGTACACGCCCTCAAATACTGAGTCCCAACTGGCGGTCAAAGCGTATGCGCGTGCGGCATTTCGCATCGCTGCGAGCCTCGCAGGATCGCCGAGCAACTCCGCGATTGCCGATGCGAACTCATCGTCCGGCACGACCCGCCCTGTTTCCCCGCCCCGGACAATCGTCGCCGGGCCGCCGTCGGGTGTCACGATGGCAGGCACACCGCTCGCCAGCGCTTCAAGCACCACGTTGCCGAATGTGTCGGTATGCGAGGGAAACACGAATAGGTCCATGTTGGCGTATGCGGCCGCGAGTGCCTCGCCCCGCAGCACTCCGGTGAATTCCGCTTTGGGCATCCGCTCGCGCAGCCAGGCCTCGTCGCCGCCATGGCCAACGATCACAAACTTGAAGCCGGCCACGCCCCTGCGATCAAGCTCTTCCTGAATCCTCACCAGCAGACCTATATTCTTCTCGACAGAAAGCCGCCCAACGAAACCGAGAACCCGCTCGCCATCGCTCGCGTCGCGCGTCCGCCTTGCCGGATTGAATAGCTCCGCATCCACGCCTCGCGGCATTCGATGGCAAGGGCGATGCGTGGTGCGCTCAAGCAGGGCACACAGCTCAGAATTGGGCGCGAACAGGACCTTCGCCAATGAGTAAAAGCGAGCGGCGGTCGCCAGCGCCAGGTTCTCGATGGTCTGCCCGGTGGCGGCAGACTGCTGCGCAGGCAACATGCGCAGCAGCCATTCCGCGCGGCGTGCAGCGTACTCGTGCACATTGGTATGCCAGCTGGCGGCGAGCGGCACGTGAAGCTGGTGCGCAAGCCAGGCACCAACCACGCCGATCTCGCTGGGGCCCGTAATGTGAATCAGGTCCGGCTGAAAACGCTCCAGCACCTCGCTGATAGCCGGGATGTATCGTAGGAACGCGGGATCGACGCGCAAATCTTTTTCGAGCGCAAACGAAAAAATGCCGCGTGGCAGCTCGAGCGTCCATACGCTGCCTTCCTCAATCAATGCCTGTTTGCGATCGCCCGCGCGCACACAAAGGAAGGGAAGATTCCGCCGCCGCGCAAAGTTTTCAAAATGGCGGCTGGTATGGGCCACCCCATTCACTTCGTGGAATGAATCGGGAAAGTATGCAACACGTGGCGCCGTTGCAGTCATATCGCCGGCAACGCTGGCTTCATTGGCAATGGCTTCCAAGCAAGCTCCGCTCGCCGCTTTTTCAGAACTCGTGCTCACCCAACGCAAGCCGCATCTGATCGGACTCGTTCCAGGCCAGGCGCAACCCACCCGACACCAGCCCACGTCCCATCAGTTGCACCAGCGCCAGCCCGGCGCCAATCAAGCGCGGAGCCGACCCATGCGGCCACAGCTCGCTCAATGGCCTCACAACTCCCGCGGCGTCGGGATGAAAAACACGGTCGTCCCACGTACGCGAACCCTGCGGAAAGTCGGGGTATCGCCGAATGGCGTCAATCGTCGATTGCAGAATCCGATGCTTCCACGGCTCGGCGTACTGCTCCAAAAAAAGCACGTTGCTCTGCTTCTTGCGCCGCACCTCGTGCACAAATTCCGTGAAGCTCGTGGCGTTCGTCAGGTTCACGTTGGCGTTCGCTTCCACGCCGTGCCGGTCGCCGCCTGAAATCAGAAGCATGTTCCACTTCTCAGCCAGCCTGCGCACCGCGCGATTCTCATCCCAGTTCCGCAGGCCATTCAGCTCCAGCGCGTGCAGAAACGCTCCGTTCTTCTGCAGGAACTCGCCAACCAGGAACTGGTGTTTTTCCTTCCCGATCAAATACAGATCCCACATCGGGTGATTAAAAACCACCAGCACGTTCGGCTCACGATTGAGAGCCGCGAGAATCTCAGTCAGGCGCGCGTCGCTGGGATGAGCGGTGAAATCCTGTAGCGTCGAAATCCACTCCGCCGCGCGAGCGCTGGGCAGGTTGTGCACGCCCAGATGGAAAGACTGCGCCCCCGCGAACGGAGCGCTCCACTCCACTGAGACCGGGATCTGCCGCGCGCTTGGCACCGTCCGCAGCAGCATCGGCGCGTTGATGTTGTCGTGATCGGTGATGGATACCATCGCGGCCAGCCCCAGCTTTTCAATCTGCCGCGTTTCCAGGTCGAAGGCCAGCTTCGGCGTCATCGGTGGCGTCCAATAGCTGGCTGCATAATCGATTCGAATGCCGTGAAATTGCTCTGCGCGCCGCTCCATGCGCGACAGCAGCGGCCGCATCACCGGAAACTGGTTTCCGAAGTTGGCCAGGAAATCCAGCGTCTCGCGTGACTGATTGGTGTGGCTGTGGAGAGAAACGCCGGTCCGAAAGCCATTGTGCGCATCCCTGTCGCGCCATATGTATGAGATCGATGAATTCGGCATATCGACTCCTCGATCGTGCGGATTTCCACAGCCAGTATCCAGTCACTGCCATGAATTTCCAGTTAAGACCGTGCGAATTGCCCTTCAATTAGGGATGCGACGGAACCAAGGGAGTTACGAAAATACTGCAAATGCGGCACTTCTACACGCGTAAATTCCCAACAACTCTATTGTATGACGCAGCCGCATTGCCGCCTGTGACCGGCGCGCGTTGCCGCTAAAAAGCAAGCCGAAAACCAACGCCCTGGATTTTATGTGAATTTTTGATGAAACGTATCGCGCAGACACCACCGCCGGCAGAAAATTAAGAGCCGCTTACTTCCGGGTCTTCGCAAGCTCCGGGCTCAGAAAATCATCCATGTTCCAGCCCGCCATCAGATCCTCGTCGTGATTCGGCTTTTTGCCTTCAGCGTTCGCGCCCGCACTCGAAGCCGCTTCCGCTGCAAGGTAGTTCTCGGTCAGGCCCTGGCGAAGGAGTTCAAAAGCCTCCTCGGGCGAATTCGCAAACTTGAACAGATCGATATCCTTCGGCGAAATTGCTCCCGTATCAACCAGCGTGTCGAGGTTGAAGACTTTCTTCCAATACTCCGGCCCATAAATAACTACCGTGATCTTCTTGGTCAGCTTCTGGGTCTGAACGAGCGTCAGAATCTCGAACATCTCATCAAGCGTCCCATAGCCGCCGGGAAATACCACCAAAGCCTTCGCCAGGTAAGCAAACCAAAGCTTGCGCATGAAGAAATAGTGGAACTCGAAGTTGAGCGACGGCGTGATGTAGGAATTCGGCCGCTGCTCAAAAGGCAGCATGATGTTCATGCCGATGGTCTTTCCGCCCGCCTCGTGTGCGCCGCGATTGGCCGCCTCCATAATTCCCGGGCCGCCGCCCGACGTGACCACGAAGCGGTGCTTGCGCGAAGGAATCGTCTTGGCCCATTGCGTCAGCAGTTGCGCCAGGCGCCGCGCATCCTCGTAGTAGCGAGCCATCTCCACCGCTGCCACCGCGCGCTTGCGCTGCAAATCTGTGGCTTTGCCGGCCGCAATCTCCACCGGCTTCGCAGGTTGCTCTTCTTTTGGGGCCGGCTGCGTGGAACCGGTGTTATCCAGCAGCTCCAGCGCGTGATCTGCTTCTTCGCGTCCCCGAAAACGTGCCGAGCCGAAAAACACCACCGTATCCTGAATCTGTTCTCGGCGAAATCGCGCCAGCGGCTCCAGGAACTCCGACACAATGCGGATCAGGCGTCCATCGGGGCTATTCAGAAACGCCGGGTTCTCATAAGCCAGAGGCGCACGTTCCAGCGGAGGTGGCTCGCCGTTGGTGGGAATCACAGCCTTCGGCGGCACTTCCGAAGCTGATTTTTGCGCAGCTTCGCCCGGCCCCGACGCCTTCGCCGCGTCCCGATCCCTGGCCCCTGTTCCCTGATCCCTCTTGCCTGTTCCCTGTTCCCTGTCTTTCATCTCTCAACCATCGCGACGTCGAATGGCGTCCTGAAATGCAATCCATAAATTCAGCAGTCCGAGGCCAGTAACGATCCCGCGCACCGCGCCGAGCCTGACGAAGTCCGCGAGCGCAGTCGATTGCAGAAAGATCGGATTCTGGTCCCAGAAGGTGGGCGACCACGGCGCATAACAAATCGCCAGGCCAATGTACATGCGCAGCAAAACCCGCAAAAACAATTCCAGGTTTTCAAGCCATCGCGGAACCCGGTGCGGCGGCTGCTCTCCTGCCGCGGATTCAGGCTGCGAATCTGTCTGGGGATCCGATGCCGGTTCGGAGAGTTGCGCCGGACTCGCGCTGAGCCCTGAAGCGAGCCCCGAAACGAGTGTCGGTAAGGTCGATTCCGGTTCCTGCATTCGTATGCTTCTGTCTCTCGTCCCCGAGGTCCGCGCTTCGAAGTGTTCGATCTGATCGAGGCCGCCGTTTTGCCTTGCGGCGCGAAAAAAGCCCCTGCGCCGGGGCACCGTAATCAAACGGTAACACAGCTGAGACGCTCCCGCCGAAGCGCGCATACCCGCTGTTGCAGCTCAACGAACCTTGCGGGCAAGCGGTTTAAAAACGGTAGAAGACACCGCCCATCGGTTCGTAAATTTGGGTGTATTTAGTGGTCGCGTTGAAGATATCAGACAAGTTCGGCGCTTTCGACATGTTGCCCCGAACCTGCAACCGCAAACCAAGATGCGCTGCGAAGGACCAGTCCACGCCGCCGCCATAAATAAAGTCCGGCCTCATCACCGTATTCGTCGAGAATGGACTCCTTCCTGGCACCGTAATCACAAATCCGGCCCCGCCCAGTGCAAACGGCCTCACGTTTCCAATCTTCTTTGAGAAAACCCACACTCCACCGAATTGCGTTGCCTTGCCCGACACTCCAAGCTGCGGGCAGGTGGTCCCCGTCGTCCCGGTTGGAAAGCATGTTGGCGGCGTGGCGTTGGGATTGATGTAGGACTGGTTTGCCGGATTGAAACTGACCTCGAACTCGTACCCAACAAGAGGATTCGCAATATGACGCCATTCGAATAAGCCGCCTTCGGAGTTTTTCGGCGTCTGGTGGGTGCCGTTACCGGTCGCACTGCTGGTAAACGTCCCGTACCCGCTCACCGCCACATCGGTTTGCGCCATTGCCGACGCGCCGCACAACAGAAGCGCCCCCAGCAACGCGCCTTCGATCGAAATCTTCATCCGAATCACAACCTCCTCAGGCTGATTGCCCCTTTGATCTTCGCAAGCCCGCATCCAGCCTGGCTATCTTCAACTCATTTTGACTCTTCGATATCCCGAATGTTTCGCTCGCAGCTCAGCCTGCCCTTCCGCAATCTCAGACTGCGACTCATGGCACGACAGGCAGCCCCGCAAGCGCCATGGCGATCTCGTCAGCCGGATACTCGTAATTCTCTAGTTTACCCGCCTGGTAGTCGACGTAGGACTGCATGTCGAAATGGCCGTGCCCGCTCAGGTTGAAAAGAATCGTTCGCGGCTTGCCTTCCGCCTTGGCTGCAACCGCCTGGCGAATGGCCTCCGCGATCGCATGGTTGGCTTCCGGCGCCGGAATGATGCCCTCGGCTCGTGCGAACTGAACGCCGGCCGCGAACGCATCCAGCTGCTGCACCGTGGTGGCGTCGGCCAGTCCGAGGTCGATCACGTGCGAAACCAGCGGCGCCATTCCGTGATAACGCAATCCGCCGGCATGAATCCCCGGAGGCATGAACGTGCTGCCCAGCGTATGCATTTTCACCAGAGGAGTCAGGTGACCGGTATCGCCGAAGTCATAGGTGAATCGTCCTTTGGTCAGGCTGGGGCATGCGGCCGGCTCAACCGCCACAATGCGCGCGTTGCACTTTCCTTTCAGCTTGCGGCCCAGGAATGGCATCACCAGTCCGGCAAAGTTTGACCCGCCTCCCGTGCAGCCGATAATCACATCGGGCTCCTCACCCGCCATGGCCATCTGCTCAATGGCTTCCTGGCCAATCACGGTCTGGTGCAGCAACACATGGTTCAACACGCTGCCCAGCGCATACTTCGTCTCGGGATCTTTGGCGGCGGTTTCAACCGCTTCTGAGATGGCAATGCCCAGCGAGCCCTTGGAATCGGGATGCTCTCTGAGAATCGCGCGCCCCGACTCGGTTTCAATGCTGGGGCTGGCGACGACGGTCGCGCCAAAAGCTTCAATCAGCGCACGGCGATAAGGCTTCTGATCGTAGCTCACGCGCACCATGAAAACTCTGCAATGCAATCCCAGGAAGGCGCAGGCCATCGACAAGGCCGATCCCCACTGTCCCGCACCCGTCTCCGTCGCGAGATTCCGAACGCCTTCCCGCTTGTTGTACCAGGCTTGTGGCACCGCAGTGTTCAGCTTGTGCGACCCCGCCGGGCTCACGCCTTCATATTTGTAGTAAATGCGGGCCGGCGTATCGAGCGCTTTCTCCAGACGCCTTGCGCGGATCAGCGGCGAAGGCCGCCATTGCGCATAAATCTGCCGCACCTCCTCGGGAATTTCGATCTCGCGCTCCATGCTCACTTCCTGCATGATCAGCGCCATGGGAAACAGCGGCGCCAAATCATCAGGGCCTAGCGGCTGTAGCGTTCCCGGGTGCAAGGCCGGAGCCGGAGGCTTCGGCAGATCCGGCAGAATGTTATACCAGGCTGTCGGAATCCGGCTCTGCGGCAGATTGTATTGGATTGTTTCCATGCGCAACATTCTACAAGGCGAGACAGGCCTCAGCGGTTCTCAAGGGAATCTGAATACATCGAGGCTCATGCGCAATCAGCGCTGACTCGCTTCTCCGGCTGCCACTTTGCGATTGAACTCCGCCGATTGATTGCGCGGCACGCTCAGTGACTGCCAATGCTCGCAAGCGAAGTGCTTTGCCAGAAATACAATCTGCCCCACGTGGTGCGGATAGTGCGCCAACTGCCGATTGATCGCCTGCATCACGGAATGCGCCTCGCCGCGAATCGTCACTTTGCGGCTCAGGTCAGAGTCCGTAAGCGGCGCGATGGCCGTGAAGAGGCGGTTCCACCCGTCCTCCCACATCGCCATCAGTTCGGCCCGAGTTACCGGCGGCGCAAAGAACTCCGAATCCCTGTCGCGGTCCGGTTTCTCTCCGTCCGTGGTAAGAAAGTCGGTCCAGCGCGAGCGCATGTTGCCCGCCATGTGTTTCACGATGATGGCAATCGAGTTGGCTTCTTGATCAATCGATGCACAAAGCTGTTCGTCCGTCACCTGCTCCATTGCGCGCTCCGCAAGCCGCTTGTAGTAGCGAAACAGCGCCACGGCGTCTTCGAGATACGATGTGGTGAATTCAAGCGCCATAGGCTTAATGTATTTGACGATCGGGTTTGCCGGCGGGCATCCGCGGCTCACGGCTCATCGTTGTAAATGTGCACTTCGATCGCGCCGCCTTCCACCTGTCGCGCGCGAAACATGCCCGGCGTATTAAAACTCCACGCAAGCTGCCCGTCGGGAGCAATGGCAACCACGCCGCCATCGCCGTGGATCGGAGCCAGCTGTTTGTGAATCACTTCATCGGCGGCCTGTTGCAGCGTGAATCCCTTGTACTGAACCAGGGCGCAAATCTCGCGCGCCACCGTGTAGCGAATAAAGAATTCGCCCACGCCGGTACCCGACACGGCGCACGATTGGTTGGAGGCATAGGTGCCCGCGCCAATCAGCGGCGAGTCACCCACGCGCCCCGGCATCTTGCCCTGCAATCCCCCCGTCGATGTGCCCACGGCGATGTTGCCCTGGCGATCGAGAGCCACAACGCCCACGGTTCCGAAGCGTCGCGTGTCTGCCGGCTCCTGCCATTGCGCCACCGGTACTGCCGGCTGCGCAGCCGGCGCGCCCTCGGGACGCGGTGGAATCGGCTTCCCGTCCTTTTGCAATTGCTTCACCAGCGATTGCCAGCGGCTCTCGGTGAAGAAATAGGCCGGGCTCACCTGCTCCATTCCTGCCTGCAGCGAAAACGCATCGGCGCCTGGCCCAACCAGAAACACGTTTGGTGTTTTCTCCATCACCGCGCGCGCCAGCGTAATGGGATATCGCGTTTGCGTCACATCGGCCACTGCGCCGGCGCGCATCGTCGCGCCATCCATAATGGCTGCGTCCAGTTCGGTCTTGCCTTCAGCCGTGAAAACCGCGCCGCGTGCGGCGTTGAAATGCAGATCGTCTTCCATCACGCGAACCGCGGCCTCGACCGCATCGAGCGACGAGCCGCCTTGATCGAGCACTGCCGCACCAGCCTTCACGGCATCGCTCAACGCTGCGCGATAAGCCTTATCGCGTTCCGGCCCCAGCGCCGCGCGATCGATATCGCCGGCTCCGCCATGCACCACAATCGCCCAGTGCCGGGGCCGCTGTGCCATTGTCAATGCCTCCGTAAAGATGGCCCATGCGCTCATGACGCAGATGAGTGCTGCGATCTTTGCTTTCATGCGCCGGCCCTCCCATCCGCTCCCATAGTAGCGCTGCTGCGCGCCGTGAGAATGGTTATGGATCCGAATCAGGAATGTTCCCCCGTCAGGTGCTTCATCCACTCCCGCGTTCCAGCATAGCGACAGGAGTCAGACGCAATCTTTGTCGCTTCCGCCAGCGATTCAATGAATCCCCGCCCGGTGGTCGCGAAGAAGCAATACGCGCCGTGAAGAATGTCGCTTGCGCCCATGGTGTCGACCACTTCCACCTGCGGCACTGCGATCGTGCCCGACGATTGACCGGAAACAAAGTGGATAGCCTCGGCTCCGCTCGTAACCGCGATGTTGGCAACGCCGCGTGCCTTCAGAAAAGCGATCACTTGGTCGCGCCCCGCGCATCCAGGCGGCTGGAAGTTCGCCGAGCAGATCGCGGTTTGCACGGATTTTAGAAGCTCTTCCATTCCGTCCTTCCAGATTCCGCCATCCAGAACCACCGGCTTGCCCTGAGCCTTCGCGACAGAAGCCCATGCCTGGCAGGCGTCGATAAAGTGGCCGTCGACCATCACAATCCTTGCCGCACCGCAAAGACTCGCGTCCACTTTGGCGGGAGGAATCTTCACGCCCGTCGCGTCCGCCGACACCACATTCCGCCTGCCATCGCGATCGACGGTGACGGACGACAACGAAGGCAAGCCATCGAACTCCGGATTCAAGTCGACCAGCTGAACTTTCTGGTTTTTGAGTTCCTCGCGCACCACCACGCCGAGTGGGTTGCGCCCCACCGCAGTCACGAGCGCCGACTCGCCGCCAAGTCGCGCAAACGCGACTGCCGCATTCGTTGCCGGTCCGCCCACAAACACGTCTTGGCTTCGGGCCACGATCTTTGTGTCGGCCGCGGGAAACTCGTCGACGCCGTAAACCACGTCAATCGTCGACAATCCTACAAAAATGCCGCTCGCCATTGTTGCGCTGCTCCGGGAAAAGGTTCGCTCGCCATCTTCATCTTAGATTCCCTTCCCACGCCTTTGGCAGGCTTTGCCCAGCCGCAGCGAGTTCACTCTTGGCGATTGCATGGCCGGCAGTGGACAATGCTTGGGTTCCTTCAATTGCGATTTTGGTCCGCGGCCGAGCGGCTCGGGTTTGGGATGGCCGCGCGAATCGGGCAATAACGAGGAACCGAATAGGAGATCGGATGCATTCCGTCTGGTTTGGCGAATTCATGGGCACACTTGTTCTGATTCTGTTCGGCGTCGGCGTGAACGCAGGCGTCCTGCTGCGCAAATCGTATGCGGCAGATTCCGGCTGGATCGTGATCACCACAGGATGGGCGCTCGGTGTATTTTGCGGCGTGGTCGTCGCGCAGGCCTTCGGCAGCACCGCCGCAAATCTGAATCCCGCCATCACTCTTGCCAGCGCTGTAATCACCGGAAACGTTAAGCAACTCCCCGTTTATTGGTCCGCGCAACTGTTGGGCGCAATGGCCGGCGCCACCCTCGTCGCGCTTCACTACGCGCCCCATTGGAGCCTCACGCCCGATCCCGCAGTCAAGCTTGGCGTCTTCTGCACCAACGCAGCGGTCCGCAGTCCGCTCGCCAACATCTTCAGCGAGATGCTCGGCACAGCGGCTCTCGTCTTGATCGCGGCTGCCATCTTTTCGCACGGAGTAGCTTTGAATGGCCCCGCGGCTGGATTAGGTCCGTGGCTTGTTGGCAGCCTGGTGTGGGGCATCGGCCTGTCGCTCGGCGGCACCACCGGCTATGCCATCAACCCTGCGCGCGATCTCGGGCCGCGCATCATGCATGCGCTACTCCCCATTCCCGGCAAGGGCGGATCGAACTGGCGCTACGCATGGATTCCCATCGTTGGTGATTTCGCCGGCGCGACACTCGCGGGGTTGCTGCTGCGCTTTGCGCACCTATAGGAACGGCTGCAAAACAATTCGTGCCCGCTTTTCCACACTCGGCCTTCAGATCGAACCCGACGGCGCAATTACTCCAGGCACGACGCAACCACCGCCAGCGCAGCAATGGCCGCTGTCTCTGCACGCAAAATGCGCGGCCCCAGCGATACAGCACGCCAGTCGTTGGCGTCGAAGAGCGCTTCTTCGGCGGGCGCCCATCCGCCTTCAGGCCCGATGGCAAGCTCGAGAGCGGGCATTTTTTCCCGCGCCGCATCCATCGCTTCTTCAATTGCCGTGCGCAGAGTCGTTGTCCGCTCCTGCTCGGCAAGCACGATGCGCGCCGCTGTTGATGATTCCCGAATATGCGCGGCCAAATCGACGGGCTCATGAATCACCGGCACATCGGAGCGCCGCGCCTGTTGCGATGCTTCATGCGCGATGCGCCGCCACCGCTCGGCGCGCTTCTCTGCCGCTTGCGAAAGATGCTTCTCCGTCCGTCGCGCAATCACCGGAGCAATGGCCGCGACGCCGAGCTCGGTGGCTTTTTCAATCGCCCACTCCATGCGATCGAACTTGTAAACGGCCAACACCAAAGTAACCGGCAGAGCAGGGTCGGCATCGAGTTCGGCAACAAGGTTAAAGCGAACTTCGCTCGCTTCTCCCGCTGCGGCCACCGAAGCAACCTCTGCGTGAAACACCCGGCCGCCGGCCACAACGTCTGCTTCCATTCCTGGTTGTGCGCGCAGCACGCGCGCCAAATGCTCCGCTTGCGAGCCCGCAATCGTGGCTGTTGCGTGGTCCCAATGTTCGGCGATCCAGCGGCGGCGCGTCACGTGTGCATTGCCTTTCTCGGTTTCAATTCTACGTTGTTGTTTGCCGATCGAATGAATCGGAGATTCTGCCGATGTGCCTGATTGCCGCGCCCAGAGCGGGTTTCAGCGACTTATTGGCGCGCTCAAATCGCCCTCCGGCCCCGCGCCTTTTTTCTTCCGCCTAAAACACTAAGGGGAACGCTTTGAGCGTCCCCCTAGAGTGTTGCCTTTTGGGTTTTTCAGACCGTTACTTTTTCTTCGCGGCCTTCTTGGCGGTCTTCTTGGCTTTCTTCGCTGGCTTCTTGGCTGCTTTCTTGGTTGCCATTTTTCTATTCTCCCTTTTCGATGGGTTGCATCGATTCTGCAATTAGAAACTGCAGTTGAAGAATGTATAGAATCGCGCGGGATCGATGTCAAGGAAAAAACGACATAGAAGTGAAAAAAAGATCAACACCATTTTCGTCGTGGATCGAGGTCCAAAGAAAAATCGAACGCCATTTTTTGATTCATGCGATCGGAGGCCAACGATGCATTCACATTTTCATTTACGCGAGCGAATGAAGGAACGCAATGCACGCAGTCATTCGATGCCGCCTCAACACTCGATCACATTCAGCGCAAGGCCCGCGAGGCTCGTCTCTTTATAGCGCGATTGCATATCCAGGCCAGTCAGATACATGGTGCGAATCACCTGGTCCAGCGAAACCTTGTGCTCTTCTGACTCGTTCAGCGCCAGGCGCGCGGCCTGCACCGCCTTCGCCGCGCCCATCGCGTTGCGCTCAATGCAAGGGATCTGCACCAGTCCCCCGATTGGGTCACACGTCATCCCCAGATTGTGTTCCATCGCAATCTCCGCTGCGTGTTCGATCTGCCCGTCGTCGCCTCCAAGCGCCGACACCAGCCCTGCGGCCGCCATCGAGCACGCCACGCCCACTTCGCCCTGGCACCCCACCTCCGCTCCGCTGATTGAAGCGTTCTCCTTATACAGAACGCCGATTGCGGCCGATGTCAGAAAGAAGCGAACGATGCCTTCGATGTTCGACTCGGGAACGAAGCGCCGATAGTAGAGTGCAACCGCGGGAATCACCCCGGCCGCTCCATTGGTTGGCGCCGTCACCACGCGCCCGCCCGCGGCATTCTCCTCGTTCACCGCCATCGCATAAACCGTAACCCAGTCCAGCGGGGCCAGCGGATCGCCCTGATGGCCGCTCGCATCGCGCGCGCGCAACCGTTCCGCCAGCCGATGCGCGCGGCGCCGAACATTCAGGCCGCCGGGCAGAATGCCTTCCGAAGCCATCCCGCGCTCTGCGCATGCCTGCATGATCTGCCAGATCGTCTCAATGCCCGAACGAACCCGATTCTCGAGCTCCGCCCTGGTCGCTTCAGGATGGGCCGCGTGCAGCCGCTCGCATTCGTTGGCCAGCATCACACGATCAATCGAAAGCGAGTGCGACCGTGCCACCTCAAGCAGCTCCGCTGCGCTGCGAAACGGATAAGGAAGCAGAACCTCTGCGCTTCCGGTGTCTCCGGCCGCTCCGTCCTCTGCGATAAACCCGCCGCCGATTGAAAAGAAACTGCGTTCAGCCAACACCGTACCCTCGGCATCGAACGCGGAAAAGCGCACGCCGTTCGGATGCTGCGTCTTCGCCTCTGGCGGGAACATCTGGTCGCGATGGAACACCACATCGCGAACCTCGTCAAACTCCAGCCGCTTCTTCCCGGCAAGATTCATGCTCCGTGAGGCGCGAATCGCCGCCACGGTGGATTCAATTGCAGCCGGATCGATCGACGACGGTTCGTTCCCCGCAAGCCCCAGAAGAATCGCCCGATCTGTGCCGTGGCCCAGTCCGGTCAGCGCCAACGACCCATACAGATCCGCCTGCACCCGCGCGACGCGCTCCATCAGCCCGCCGGCCTCAAGCCCTCGCGCAAACCGGCACGCCGCGCGCATCGGCCCCATGGTGTGTGAGCTTGAAGGGCCAACACCGATCTTGTAGAGCTCGAACAGACTCGTGGTCACGGATCAAATTGTAGCGGGAATGGAATGAACAGGCAGCGCCGGTTTTGCTTCCATCAATAAACGGCTATCTTTACTCCAGGAACTCGCGAACCTCCTGGTTCGTGCTGTGCAGCAGGTCGTGCAGCGACCCATCCAGAATAAGGCGCCCTTCCTGAAGCATGAGGAACGTGGTGTTCGCGTTGATCTCTCCCTCAGGGAGAGGTACCATGCGATTCTGCTCCGGATCGAAGCGGTTGGTACACAGCGTAAACGCGTCCTGGAGCCGGTGCGTCACCATCAACGACGGCGTACCGTGCACATCGCGCTGTTTCACAATCAGCTCAATGATCGTGGTGGAGGTCACCGGATCGAGTCCGCCGGTCGGCGAGTCGTACAGAATCAGCTCCGGCTCATGGATGAGCGCGCGCGCGATAGCCACGCGCCGCCTCATGCCTCCCGAAAGGCTCGATGGGAAGAGATCGAACGTCTCCTCCAGGCCCACAAATCGCAACGCCTCGTGCACGCGGCTGTCGATCTCCACATCGGGCACGCGCTCCTGAATCAGTTGATAAGCCACGTTGTCTCGCACGGTGAGCGAATCGAACAGCGCGCTCTCTTGAAACACCATCCCGGCCCGCGCGCGCAAGGGAAACAGGCGATCCTCGGGCATGTGCGAAATCTCTTCGCCGAAGAGCATCACCGAGCCCTCCTGCGGGCGAATCAATCCAATGATCAGTTTCAGCAGAACGCTCTTGCCCACTCCAGCCGGACCCAGCAGGACGCGCGTCTCATTGGGAGCGACCGTGAAGCTGATGTCGCTGAGCACCGGTGGACCATCGAAACCCGCCGTAACCGATTGCAGGCTGACCACTGGCCCGGGTTCGTGCCCCGGAGCCGGAGGTTGAGGCGCGAGCGCGGAAGCGTGGCTCATGAGGGGAAGATCGACAGCAGCACGTGCGTAATCAAAAAGTCCACGGCAATAATCAGCACCGATGACGTCACGACCGCCGAAATCGTCGACCGGCCTACGCCCTCGGTTCCGCCTGTCGTTCTCATGCCGTAAAAGCAGCCAATCGAGCCCAGCAGATAACCGAAGAACAGCGGCTTCACGAGTCCCTGAACAATGTCGGGATAGCGAAGGTGCTCATACGCCGAGTTCAGGTACTGCGTGCCGTTCTGATGGCTGATCAACACCGTTACCGCGGCCCCGCCCAGAATTCCAAATGCGTCAGCCACGATTGTCAGCAGCAGCAACATCGAGATGCTTGAGAATATGCGCGGCGTCGCGAGCTTGCGCAACGGGTCCACGCCCAACGCGCGCATGGCATCAATCTGCTCCGTCACCACCATCGAGCCCAATTCGCTGGCCATTGAAGATGCATTGCGTCCCGCCACCATAATTCCCGTCAGCACCGGACCGAGCTCGCGAATCATGGTGAGGCCGACAAACTGGCCCGTCACCGCCGTGGCGCCAAACTCCGCCAGCGTCGCAGCAGACTGCAGCGCAAGTACGCCGCCCGTAAAGAAACCCGAAAGGATCACGATTGGCAGCGATCCCACCCCGATAATGTCCGATTGAATAAGGAAGTCGGTCCAATAGATCGGCGGCCGAAAGAGATTCCCCAGCGAGCGCCATGCAAACACTGAATAATCCTGCACGGCTAGCACGATCAGTTTGGCGGTCCGGTCAATTGCGTTATTCGCCATGGGTTGCTGGTCTTAGGAAGAAGAATCGTACGCGCTTCAGTGGACAGGATAGCGCAAAGAACAGGCCCGCATAAAAATGGAAGGCCGATCGCAACGCCTAAGTAGCTTTCCTCTCAATGTCGGATCCCCGCATTGGATCGTCGCGAAGGCCGCCGCACGGCAAAATCACCCTAGGACGCATCTAAGCCACTATCTGGAGGTCTCTGTGCACCTGTTCCGCGTGCGTCTGATCGTTGCGCTGATCGCGAGCGTCACACTGGTGTCGTTGGCCTCTACTTACTTCGACATGCTGGCCCACCGGCATAGTCTGCGCGAGGATCTTGAGCGCCGCACCAAGTGGATGGGCGCGAGCATCGAGCCCGATGTGCGGAACGCACTCGAATCCGGCGACTCCACCGGTCTTTCCGGCCTTGCCCAGCTCTTGAAAGATGGAACCGGGGCGCTCGGGTTGGCGATCTACGACGCGCAAGGGAATCTTCTAGCGGGCAGCGGTCCGCCCGATGTAATGGCTGCCCTCAAGCAGGGGCTGGTGAAGAAATCCCTGCAGCACGGCATCGAAATAAATGCTTTCGGGCATGCTGGGCATTGGGAGTGGCTGGAACAGGCTAGCCCCATCCACGATGGCAACCAGTTGGAAGGCGCCATGGCCCTCGTGGTCGATGCCGGCTATATCCGCTCTGAAGGCATCGCCCTGTGGCGGCGTAGTTTCCTGCGCATCGTGGCCACAGTCATCGCCATTGTCGCCATAACGTTCCTAATGGTGCGCTGGTTCCTGCTCCGTCCCATGACGCGTGCAGTGGAACGCCTCCGCCGCCTTCGCACCGGCGATCCCGATCACAGCGGCGACCCAGCCGAAGTCGAGCTGGGAGCTCTGCGCATGTTTTCGCCGCTGGCGCGCGAGGTAGAGACCATGGCGGCCAGCCTGAGAGCGGCGCGAGCTGCCGCCGCAGCTGAGGCCCGGCTCCGCGAAGCCGGCGCGAATCTTTGGACTGCCGAGCGTCTTGCAGTGCACATACGCAACCGCGCGGGATCGAGCAAAATCTTTGTGGTCTCGAACCGTGAGCCTTACATGCATGTGCGTCAGGGCCGCGAGATTGTGTGCTCCGTACCGCCCAGTGGCCTGGTCACTGCCCTGGAGCCCGTGCTGCGTGCCTGCGACGGCGTTTGGGTGGCCAGTGGCACCGGCGACGCAGATCGAGCCACTGTGGACGACTTCGATCGCTTGCGCGTGCCACCCGACGATCCGCGCTACACCTTGCGCAGGGTCTGGCTTTCGAAAACGGAAGAGGCATGTTATTACGAGGGCTTCTCCAATGAGGGCCTTTGGCCGCTCTGTCACATCGCGCATACGCGCCCCATTTTCCGCGCCGCCGATTGGGAGTGCTATAAGCTCGTCAACCAGCGCTTTGCCAATGCGCTGCTTGAAGAGATGGCCGACAGCACCGACCCTGTCGTGTTTGTGCAGGACTATCATCTGGCCTTGCTGCCGAGCCTCATCAAAAAAGAGCGGCCGGATGCGCGCGTCGCCATCTTCTGGCACATTCCGTGGCCGAATCCTGAGGCATTCGGGATTTGCCCCTGGCAAACAGAGCTCCTCGACGGATTGCTCGGCGCTGACCTCATCGGCTTCCACATTCCGCTCCATTGCCACAACTTCCTTGCCACCGTCGATCGCGTGCTTGAAGCACGCACCGACCGCGACCACATGTCCGTGCTGCGTCACGGGCACGCCAGCACCATTCGGTCCTATCCGGTCAGTGTGGCGTTCGATGGCGCCATGCAGCCGGCCTCGACTTGGGATGGCGAGACCATGGAAGAAGAGCGGGACGCCGCGCGGAAGGAGCTGCTCAGCGACTACGGTGTGCGCGCTGAAACTCTTGCCGTCGGCGTTGACCGGCTCGATTACACCAAGGGAATCGTCGAAAGGCTCGAAGCCATCGGGCAGCTCCTCGAAGATCATCCCTGGCACCGCGAGCGGCTCACCATGGTGCAGATCGCCGCTCCCAGCCGTACGCAAATCCCAAGTTATATGGAATTGCGCCGCCGCGTCGAAGAGACCGTCGCTCGAATCAACGCCCGCTACCAAACGGTCCATTGGCGGCCCATCGTGCTCATCGAGCGCCAGTGCAATCATCAGGAAGTGAACCACTGGTATCGCGCGGCGGATGTTTGCCTCGTGACTTCGCTTCACGATGGAATGAACCTTGTGGCCAAGGAATTTGTGGCTGCGCGCGACGACGAAGACGGAGTGCTCGTACTCAGCAGATTCACAGGCGCGGCCGTTGAACTGCGCGATGCTTTGCTCGTGAATCCCTACGACGTGGTCGGCGTCGCCGAGGCAGTCCATGCCGGTCTGGAAATGACCCGGACTGAGCGGCGCGACCGAATGCAGCGGATGCGCCGGCAGGTGATGGAGTGCAACATCTATATGTGGGCCGCAAACATTCTGGGCGACTTGCGCGAGATGAGGCTTGAGCCCGCGGAAGCCGTGGCGCCAGACCGCCCCGCGCCCAACGCGGACAACGAAGTGGAGATGCCCCTGGAAAAGCTGGCGTGAGACCCTAATCTGGGATTAACGAACGACCGGGCTGACGACCGACTGGGTTAACGAAAGAATTGAGAGACGAGACACGAGCTAGGCTCGACGAATTTTTCCGCTGCTTTCGCGGCGCGGCGCATCCTATATTGCTTCTGGATTACGACGGCACTCTGGCGCCCTTTCGCGTCGACCGCTACAAGGCGCAGCCTTGGGCAGGTGTTCGTGATCTGCTCAACCAAATCCAAAGCCAGCGCAAAACGCGAATGGTTGTGGTCACGGGCCGCCCCGCTCAAGAGATTCCGCCGCTGCTCCGTGTCGACCCTCAACCTGAAATCTGGGGCCTGCACGGCGCGGAAAGGCTTCATCCGGATGGTCACCTCGAGCGTGAATCGTTCTCGCCTCAAACCCGGGCCAAGCTCTCCGCCCTCGGTGCACAGCTCAAACTCGACCCAATGGGTGGTCTCGTTGAAGAAAAACCGAACGCCGTCGTGATGCACTGGCGAGGAGTGGCGCCCGATCGCGCCAAAGCCATCGAAAAGCGCACTCGCGCACTCTTCGAGGCCGCAGCCCGCAACAACGGCCTGAACCTGCTCGAATTCGAAGCGGGTCTCGAGCTGCGCGCCGGCCGCGACAAAGGCGGAGCCATCACCGCCATCCTCGGAGCCCTCAGCCCCACCCGTGACGAGGCTCGCAAACCCGCCCCGCATCCCGCCGCTTACCTGGGCGACGATCTCACCGACGAATCCGCGTTTCATGCCATCAAAGGCCGCGGCCTCGGTGTGCTGGTGCGCCGCTCCCCGCGCGTCACTGCGGCAGATCTGTGGCTGCGCCCTCCCGTCGATCTGCGCATCTTTCTCACCATGTGGCTTCAGGCCTGCGCACATTTACAATCGAATGTGTATGATCCGCTTCTCCACAGCCGGTGAATCCCACGGCGAAGCCCTGATTGCCCTGGTCTCTGGCATTCCCGCCGGCATTCCTGTCGACCTCGACTTCATCAATCGCGAACTTTGGCGCCGCCAACAGGGCTATGGCCGTGGCGGCCGCATGAAGATTGAGACCGACCAGGCCCACATCCTTTCCGGTGTGCGCCACGGCAAAACCATCGGCTCGCCCATCGCGATTCAACTCATCAATCGCGACTGGAAGAACTGGCAGGAGAAACTGCCCGTCGAAACCGGCGACCCCGCCAAGCACCGTGCCGTCGCCTCGCCGCGCCCCGGCCATGCCGATCTCGCCGGCGCTCTCAAATTCAACTTTCCTGATGCTCGCTACGTTCTCGAGCGTGCCTCCGCGCGTGAATCCGCCGCCCGCGTCGCTGCCGGAGCCTTCGCCAAGCTGCTTCTGCGCTCGCTCGGCATTGAAGTCGCAAGCCACGTTGTCCGCGTGGGCAGCATCGAGCTTGACCGCGATCCATCCTGGGAAGAAATCGCTGCCCTCGCCGCCCGCGACGAAGTCGTCCTCGCCTGTGCCGATCCCGCCACCGAAGCGCGCATGAAAGAAGAAGTCGACGCCGCCTCCAAAGCCGGCGACACCGTCAATGGCATCTTCGAAGTCGTCGCGCACTCTGTCCCCGCCGGCATCGGCTCCTACGCCAACTGGGATGAGCGTCTCGACGGCCAGCTTGCCTGGGCCGTGATGAGCCTTCAGGCCGTAAAGGCCGTCGAAATCGGCCGCGGAGTGGCTGCCGCCGCAACCTTCGGCTCGCGCGTCCACGACCCCATTCACTACGCCCAACAGAATCCTCCGGGAAAGCCCACGCGCTTCACGCGCCCGCACAACAACGCCGGCGGAATTGAGGGCGGCGTCTCCAACGGCGAAGACATCGTGGTGCGCGGCTATTTGAAGCCCATTTCCACGCTGCGCCAGCCTCTCGAATCCGTGCGCTTTGACACGCGCGAGCCCACCAGCGCAAGCTACGAGCGCAGCGACATTTGCGTGGTCCCAGCGGCCGGTGTCGCCGCTGAAGCCATGGTGGCGCTGGTCCTCGCCAACCTCGCGCACCAGAAGTTCGGCGGCGACTCCCTGGTCGAATTGAAACGGAACTTCGACGGCTACATCGAACAGATACGGAGTTTTTAACCGCGGCAATGATTCTCACGATCGTCAAATATCCTGAGCCGGTGCTCGAGCAGCCCGGCGAACCAGTCACCGAATTCAACGCCGAACTGCGCAAGCTCGTCGCCGATATGTTCGAGACTACCTACGCGTCACAGGGCATCGGCCTCGCTGCGCCCCAGGTCGGCGTCTCCAAGCGCATCACCGTCATTGACCTCAGCATGGGCAAAGATCCCAAGCAGAAGCTCGTGCTCATCAATCCTGAAATCACCTTCAGTGAGGGCCGCCAGTACGAAGAGGAAGGCTGCCTTAGCTTTCCTGAAATCCGCGAGAAAATCGTCCGCGCCGCCAAAGTCCGCATCCGCGCCCAGGACGCGCAGGGAAAATGGTTTGAGATGGATGGCGAAGAATTACTTGCCCGCGCCTTCCAGCACGAAATCGACCACCTCGACGGCATCGTCTTTCTCTTCCGCATGAGCCCGCTCAAGCGCGGCCTGAATCTTCGCAAAATTCGCAAAATGCAAAAAGAGGGCACCTGGTAAGCCTGCCATGGCGAACGGCCTCAAGCTCGTCTTTTGCGGCACTCCGGAGTTCGCGGTTCCCACGCTTGAAGCATTGCTCGCGGCCAATCATCAAATTGCGCTCGTCGTCTCGCAGCCCGACCGGCCCACAGGCCGCGATCAGCAGCTTACCGCTCCGGCGGTCAAGCAGGCCGCGCTTGCTGCCGGCCTCCCAGTCACGCAACCCGAAAAAATCCGCTCCAACACCGAGTTCCGCGCGCAGCTTGAATCCATCGCTCCCGATGCCATCGTGGTCGTCGCCTATGGCCGCATCGTTCCGCCGTGGATGCTCGCTCTGCCTCGCCTCGGCTGCATCAACCTGCACGCGTCTCTTCTTCCCAAATATCGCGGCGCCGCGCCCATTCAGTGGGCCATCGCCAATGGCGACGCCTACACCGGCAACACCATCATGCTGCTCGAAGAGGGTCTCGATACCGGACCCATCCTTCTGCAGCAGACCATCGAGATCGGCCCCACGCAAACTGCAGCCGAGCTGTTTCCCGTGCTCGCCCAATCCGGCGCTCCGCTCGTGGTCGCGACTCTGGCGGGATTGCATAACGGCTCCATCCAACCGCAGCCACAAAATCACGAAGGCGCCACGTTTGCTCCGCTCCTCACACGCGAAGACGCCCGCATAGACTTTGCCGCCCGCACAGCGCACGAAATCTACAATCGCTGGCGTGGATTCCAGCCCTGGCCCGGCGCGTTCACAGCACTGAACGGCAAAAAGCTCATTGTGCACCGCATGACCGTTGCGCGCGGCAGCTTCGCCGAGGGTCTCGGCTTCGCCGAACCCGGCTGGGTGGTCGTCGAAAATCGTCACCTGCTGACCGCATGCGCCGAAAACACATGGCTCGAATTCCTGGAAGTGCAGATTGAAGGCAAAAAGCGCATGATCGCCGACGAATTTCTGCACGGCAACCCGCTTCCCGCCGACGCGCGCTTCGGTTGACCGCTGTGCCCGCCATCTCTCCAGCACGCAAAGCCGCCTTCGCCATACTGCTGGCCCTCGCTCGCGATTTGGCTCGAGAGAATCCTCGCGGCAATCTCCACGCCGAAGCACTCCTCCAATCCGATTCCAATAAAAAACTTTCGCCCGCCGATCGCCATCTCGCCACCACGCTCGTCCTCGGCGTCCTGCGCTGGCAGATTCTGCTTGACGACCAATTGAAACTCTTCACCAAAACCAGAAAAAAACTGGACCCAGAGGTTTCCGCCGCGCTGCGCATGGGCGCGTTTCAACTGCGGTTTCTCGATCGCATTCCCGCCCACGCCGCCATCGATGAAAGCGTCGAGCTGACCAAGCAATCGGGCCACCGCTTCGCATCGGGCCTCGTAAATGCTGTCCTCCGCAAATTCGCCGCCGCTGCCGCCCATCCAGACGAATCCGAATCTTCTTTGAAGGGTACGGGCTTCAGCCCGTACATAAACTCCGCAAAAGATCTGGGGGCTTTAGCCCCTGAGGGAACCGCAGCCGAACTCGCGCTCGCCCACGCCCACCCCTCCTGGCTCGTCGAACGCTGGACCGAGTTCTACGGCCTTGAAGCCGCGCGCGCAATCTGCCGCCACGGACAAACCCAGCCCGCGCGCACCATCCGCCTCGCCGATCCTGCCGCCGAGAAAGAAATGAATGACGCCGGCATCAACCTCGAGCCCGCTTCCATCCTCACCGCCGCGCGCACCGTCGTCTCCGGCGATATCACCACGACCGCTGCCTTCCGCGAGGGCCGCGTCCGCTTTCAAGACGAAGGATCGCAACTCATCGCCGAGCTAGCTGCTTGTTCCACTGATCTCGACCAAAAAGTAAGAAGTATCGGAGATACATGCGCCGCGCCCGGCGGAAAGACCCTCATCCTCGCCGAGCGCAACCCTGAAGCGCGCATTCTGGCTTGCGAATCGAGCCCGGCTCGCTTCGCGGAACTCAGCCTTCGCCTCGCTGCCTACTCCGGCCGCATTGAATGCCGTCTCGACGACGCAACCGCTCTCAGCGAAGACTCCACCTTTGACCTTGCCCTCGCCGACGTGCCCTGCAGCGGAACCGGAACTCTCGGCCGCAATCCCGAAATCCGCCATCGCCTCCGCGCAGACGATCTGCTACGCCAAGCCCAGCGCCAGCGCGCCATCCTGGCCGCTGCGTTGCGCGCGGTCCGCCCCGGCGGCCACGTCGTCTACTCCACCTGTTCGCTTGAGCCAGAAGAAAATGAGCAAGTCGTCGCCGCCGTGCTCGCGGAACATCCCGATGCGCGGCAAATCTCACTCGAAGCGCGCATCACCTCACTCGCCATCGCCGGAGTTCTCACCCCGTCGGGCGCGGCTCAGCTTCGCAACTGCCTAACACCCGCCGGCGCCCTCCGCCTTCTCCCCGGCACTCTGCCCACTGACGGCTTCTTCGTCGCCCTCATGGTGCGAATGCCATAGATGAATCGTCGGCGGCCTACGTCGTCTCCGCCCCCAGCCTCAGCGCCCCAAAATCTTTCCCCAGCATCGCGCACAACGCCTCTACAACCAGATTGTGATCGTCGCGCTGCGGCAGGCCGGAAACTGTCACGCTCCCCACCACGCCCGCTCCATCCACACTTAACGGAAACGATCCGCCATCCGCCGCATAATCCGCCACTGGCAACCCCTGCCGCTCCGCAAGCGTTGTCCCCTTCAGCTTCTGCGTCATTCCCACGCTGTACGAGCTGCGATGAAACCGCGCCACCACGTTGCTTTTTCTGCGCACCCACTCGGGATTGTCCGGCGTCGTCCCCTCGAGCGCCGCATAAAACAGCGGCTGCCCAAAGCGCCGCACATCAACCACCAGCGTCAGCCCGCGCTCCATCGCCATCGCGCGAATCTTCGATCCCAGTTCCCACGCCACGCGCGCATCCAGGCGCGGCAGCCGTAGCTCGCGCTCCTGCTCGGCAATCTTTTCCAAATCCTCGCTCAGTCCCATCCGCTCTCCTCTTGTCTTCGTCTATCGCGCAACCGTCAGCTTCACCGTCGTGGTCTGGTCCACGCGCGTACCCGCGCTGGGCGATTGCGCCACCACGTCTCCCGGCCTTATTGGCGGCTTAATCGGCGCGTCTCCGCTTCCGACCGGCGGCACCGCTTCATTCACATAACTCGGCGCCTCCGCTTTGATGCCGACCTTCTTCAGCGCCGCTTCCGCGCCGGCCAACGGCATGCCGGTCAAGTCCGGCATCACATACCCGTCCGGCGTTTCATCGTCCGGAGCAGCTACCAGCAGGCTCACACTGGGTTGCTCAATGCCCTGCGCATGCGGCGGTGGATCCTGCGCAATCACGGTCCCCTCCGCGGCCGCGCCATCGGGCAAATGCGCAACTTCGCCCACCTGAAGCCCCGCGCGCCGCAATTCCAGCTCCGCAACGCGCTCATTTGCCCCCAGCGTGTCTGGCACATCCACCTTCTGCGCGCCCAGGCTCTCCGCCACGCGCACACGCCACTCGCGCCGCACCACGGTTCCCGGCGCGGGCGATTGCGTAAGAATGTGTCCCGCAGCAACGTCGCCGGAATAATAACGGTGGTCCACGTCCAAATTCAGGCCCATGCCCGCTGCAACGCTGCGCGCGTCGGCCGTCGTCATTTCCTTCAGGTTCGGAACCTGCACCTCGGCGCCATGAATGGCGAAATGCATCGTCAGAATCGCCGACAGCAAACACACGGCCACCAGCACCAGCAGAAGCGACGCTATGCGGAAGAATCTTGTGAAGGCTCCCGAGTTAATCAGTCTGATCCGCATGCGAATTCAGTCCATATCCAGGAAAATCCTACCGCGTATTATCCGTCACTGGCTCGGGATGAATCGTCACGCGGTAAACTTCCGGGCACTCCAGCTTGAAGCGGTCCTCGAGTGAAGTAATGATCTCGTGCACGCGATTCATGGGGAGCTCGTCGGGCAGCGTGCAGTGGCACGTCACCAGGATGTGTTCGCCGGTCCGGCCCACCGTGATTGCGTGCACGTCCGCAATCTCATCAAAGTTCGCGGCCGCCGAGCGCAGCGCCTGTTCCATCCGACGCAACTCCGCACCTTCTTCATCGGGCTGCTCAATCGTCGCCGGCTCGCTCTCAATGTGCGTCAGAACCGAATCGATCTCCGGAACATTGTGCCGAATCTCCGCTTCCAGCGCTGTAACAAAGCCGTGAGCCTCGCGCAGCGTCAGGTGCTCTTCGAGTTCCACGTGCAGCTCCACCTGCAGCCGCCCATGGTGCGACTGAATGCTGAGGTCGTGCACTGAAATGTTGTTGCGGGCGGCCACTGCGCGCACCCGATCAAAAATGCTCTCCGCTTTCGTCTCGCGCGGAATAGGATGGATCACCACGTCGGCGCCCGGCAGCACGCGCTCAACAGCCGCAGTCGCCGCCAGCACCAGATCGCCGGTGTGCTCAAACGTGTAGCGCCTCGGCAGCGCCAAAGAAACGTCGGCAAAGTACCCTGCTCCAGCTCGTCGCACCCGCATCCGTTCCACGGCCAGCACGCCATTCACGCGCTCCACCTCGCGCACCAGCCTGCGGCGCGTCTCCGCTGGAATCTCATCCACCAGCGCGGCCACCGCTTCGTGGCCAAGCCGCACTGTCATTCGCAAAATCATCAGCGAGACCACAACCGCCGCCAGAGGATCCGCATAGTGCAACGCCGGAATCTTGAAGTGCTCGCCCATCCACGTCGCGCCGAGCCCGGCCAACACTGCAGCCGTCGCCCAGATGTCCGAGGAGAAATGAAACGCATCGGTCGCGAGTGCCGGAGAACCCGTGCGCACTGCGACTTTGCGCAGTTGGCCCGAGCGCCAAATGTCTACGCCGATCGAAGTTAGCAGCACCAGAACCGGCCACAGTGAGTGTTGCACCTCGACCGGATGGAAAAAGATTCGCTGAATCGCCTCCCAGATAATCCACGCGCACGACAGCGCCATCAGTCCCGCTTCACTGAATGCGGAAAGATTCTCGATCTTTCCGTGCCCATACGTGTGGTCCTCGTCTGCGGGCTTGTCGCTCACGTGGACCGAAAAATAGGTCAGCGCTGCGCCAACCAAATCGAGCCCCGAGTGCGCCGCATCAGAAAGCACTCCCAACGACCCCGACAGCAGGCCGGCCGCAATCTTCAGCAGCGTCATCACGCCCGCGGCTGCCATCGAGTGCCGCGCCACGCGCTGCTTCTCCGCCGGGAAATTCACCCCGGCAGTCTCGTGAACGCGCGAATTTGTTGCGGCAGGACTCATGGGGCTCAAACGCTACCCTCGCCGCACCGCGGTGTACAAACCCGCAATGCCAAACGTGTAGGGCTGCCACGCGCACTCCGCGAAGCCGGCCCCCGTCATCATTTCCAGCATCGCCGCTGGCGCAGGAAAATCGCCCACCGAGCTGGGCAGATAATTGTACGGCCCGTCTTTGCCGCACACCATGCGCCCAATCGCCGGTAGCACGCGCCTGAAATAAACCCCATACATCTTGCCCAGCAGGCCCCCGGGTTCGCTGAACTCAAGAATTCCCAACTGCCCAGCCGGCTTCAGCGCGCGGTGAAATTCCTTCAGGCCGGCCCGGTAGTTCGCCAGATTCCTGAAGCCAAACGACGTCACAATCAAATCGAGCGACTCGGCGCGCAGCGGCAAATGCAGCGCATCGGCCTCAATCGGCACGGCAAAAGGCGCATCCGCCGCTTTCTTCTTCCCGCCGCGCAATCCTGCCGGTCCGAACTTCTCCGCTCCCCTCCGCAGCATCGCCCGCGAAAAATCTCCGGCCAAAATCGGGCTCGCTCCCCGCGGCCGCAGCTTCAGTAACGCCATCGTCAAATCGCCCGTTCCGCAGCAAATATCCAGAATCGCCGCATCGGGCCGCGCCAGCACCGGCCGAAATCGGCGCGCAGTCCTCCGCCACCACAGCCGGTCGACGTTGGCTGAGAGCACGTGATTCAGCAGGTCATACCGTGGAGCAATCGCGTCGAACATCTGCCGCACGGCCGTCGCCGCGCCGGCTTCGTCCGCCGCTCCCAACGGTCTTGCGCCGGTTGCAGGCATCTCTTCGCTTTCTTCTTCAAACGCGATAACTTGCCCACCACGCCTGGCCAAGCCTCGCTCTCTCATGCTATCGCTTCTTGATCGTTGCGCGCGGCCTGCATTCGGCCCCGCTTCCACCCCGCCGCGAAATGGAATAGGCTTGAAATTGCCGATGGCTGCCCCGTCCATTTCCGCATTGCCCTCAGTGGCTGCGCATGCGCCGCTCACTGACAGCCACGGCCGCGTCATTCACGACCTTCGCGTCTCCATCACCGACCGCTGCAACTACAAATGCGTCTACTGCCGCACCGGCGAAATGGGCGCGCAGTATCCCGAACTCACCATCGACGAATACCTCCGCCTCATCGAGATTTTCGTTGGCCTCGGCATCACCAAAGTCCGTCTCACCGGTGGCGAGCCGCTCTTGCGCCGCGATCTCATCGATCTGATCCGCGAGCTCTCGCACATGCGCACACTCCAGGGCGAACCGCTCGATCTGGCGCTCACCACAAATGGCCATCTGCTCGCCGCCCTCGCCCAGCCCCTCAAGGATGCGGGCCTGAACCGCATCACCGTGAGCATGGACGCCGTCGACACCGCCACATTCGAGCGCATCACGCGCGTCCCAGGCAGTTTCGCCAAGGTTCTCGCTGGCATTCGCGCCGCCCATGCCGCCGGGCTCAAGCCGCTCAAGATCAACTGCGTGCTGTTGCGCGGCTTTAACGACGACCAGATCGAAGGCTTTGCCCGCTTTGCCCGCGAAGAGGGCGTCGTCGTCCGCTTCATTGAATTCATGCCTCTTGAAGAAGGCCGCCTGTGGACGCCCGAAATCGTCGTCACGCTGCGCGAAATCGTCACCCGCATCGGCCGCACCATGCCCTTGCTTGAACTTGCTCCCCGCGAACCCAGCGAAACCGCGCGCCGCTACACTTTTCCCGACGGCGTGGGCGAAATCGGAATCATCGCGCCCGTCAGTCAGGCCTTCTGCGGCGCCTGTAGCCGCGTTCGCCTCACATCCGACGGCAAGATTCGCACCTGCCTCTTCTCGCAGGTCGAGCACGATCTGTATGGGCGTCTCCGCGCCGGCGCGTCCCGTGACGAGCTGCGCGCTTACGTTGTTCGCACCATCCAGGGCAAAGAGGCCCGCCACCACATCGGAGAGCCGGGATTCATGAAACCGTCACGCTCGATGGTTCACATCGGCGGTTGACTACGAGTCCACATCGGATGGCCGACCGCGCGTCCGCTTCCGCGGCCGATCTCAAGCTTCCACTCCCCATCCCCATCGCGAGGGCCTTCACGGCACGATGCGCGCCGCGCCGGCCTCGGCCGTCACTTTCCCGGTCCGGCCATCCCGCTCATCGGCGTGTGAAACAATAGACTTGTAAGCTTCCCCCCAGGGCCCGAATATGCCGAACGATGCGGAAGGCCGTATTCCGCTGGCCGATCTGCTTGTCTTTCACCAGCTGGCGCGGTCGCTCAACTCAAGCTTCAACCTCGATACGATTCTGCGCACCATCCTTGAACAAATGGAGCGCATGGTAGAGGCCGAATTCTGGGCCCTCCTGATGCTTGAGGAAGACACCCAGGAACTCTACTACGCAATCGCCCAGGGTGAGCACCAGGAGACCTTGCGCGGACTTCGCGTGAAGCAAGGCGAAGGCGTGGCCGGTTGGGTGCTCCAGCACAGCGAAACCCTCATCGTCCCCGACTTCGATCGCGACCCTCGCGTGGAGCAAGCCGCCACTGCCGGCATCACCAGCGTCAAATCGGTCATCGCCTTGCCCTTGCGCGGCCGCACCGGCACGCAAGGCGTGATTGAAATCCTCAATCCGCGCGCCGCCATGTCCGACTACAGCATCGCTTTCCTCCACATCCTCGCGGACCACGCAGCCATCGCCATCGAAAACGCCCGCGACGTCACGCGCATCCAGCAGCTCACCATCACCGACGACACCACTGGCCTCTACAACGTCCGCCATCTTTACAGTGTGCTCTACCCGGAACTCCAGGAGTCGGAGAAGAGCGGTCCGCCGCTGAGCCTCGCCTTCTGGGACCTTGACCACTTCAAGCTCGTCAACGACGTGCACGGCCACATGATCGGCAGCGAGTTGCTGGCCGCGGTTGGCCGCCGCCTGCAAAAACTCTGCCGCAAGCAGGACCTCGCCTTCCGCTACGGCGGCGACGAATTCGTCATCATGATGCCGCGAACACCGGCCGCGCAGGCGCTGGAGCTCACCAGAGGCATGCACGCGGCGCTCATGGAGACTCCGTTCGGCATGAAGAGCGGACTCACGCTGCAGGTCAGCGCCAGCGTGGGCATCTCCTGCTCGCCCGCCGATGGCACCCGCATGCACGAGATCATCGGCACCGCCGATGCGCGCATGTACGCCGTCAAGCGCCACGGCCGCGGCCAGATCCGCGCATGCTGATCTCCCTTGTAGCGCCGGCGTCCCCGCCGGCTGTCGTGCGGGCGTCCTCGCCCGCACAAGAGGAGCGCGAACCACTGATCACCAACCACTAACCACTAACCACTAACCACTACTTCTTCGTGTCCCCGCCAATCTGGATCACCAGGTACTTCGCCTCGCCATCGCCAACATTCTTCACCTGGTGCAGCGTCCCGAACGCCACGTAGATGATGCTGCCCGCATCCGCGCGCTCCGTTTTGCCGTCGTGCATGAACTCAAGCGTTCCTTCCTCCACCACTATCAGTTCCGAGTGCTCAATGCGGTGCGCGGGATTGGGGACCATTCCTTTGGGCTGCATGGTCTCGTGCACCCCGATCGCCTCGCCTGTGGTCAGCGTTCCCGTGAACACCTTGCGGCTGATCGAGCCGTTGGGAGCGGTTCTGGGCGCCATGTCGTCGTAGGCGAAGACGCGCGATGCGGCGAGTGGATTTGCGGGAGCGTTGCCGGAGTTGGTCTGCTGCGCGGCGGCAATGACGGGGGGAAAGACTGCGGCAGCGCAAAACAGAGCAAGGAGGGAAGTGGGGATTTGTCTCATTGATTTACGTTACACGGCGGGGAGACGTGAGTTCGCAAGACCCGCCTGCGCTGAAGCGCTGGCACGGCAGGCAAGAGGGAGGCAGGGATCTCCCGCGCGAGCATGGATTGAAGCACACGCGAGGATGGAGCGGGAGTCAGCGGTGCGACTGGAGATGAGGGGCTCTCAGTTTTCCGCCGTCAGGGATTCGGTTTTCGCTCTTTCGTGGTGGGTTCAATCGCAACGAGCTCTCGCTCGGGCGCGATTTTCGGGATCGGTGCGCTGCCGGAAGCGGCAGCTCTTATGGCGACGTCGGCGAGTTGAGAATTGCCGAGGTTGAGTTCGCCGGCTTTTTCTTCGTCCACTTGATCATCATCGTCGTCATCTACTTCGTCTTCTTCAGCGGCACAGCGGGCGGGTTCGCCGGTGACTTCGTTCCGGTATTCGTAGGCCACGTCTTGCTGTTCCTCGTCATATTCGGACTCGTCGCATTGCGGGGATCGCGCGCAGACTGCTTTGTGGGCGCAGGTATCGCAGTCGTGGCCGGGGTCGCAGAGGGCGAGGGGGGACGCGATCTCTTCGCCGTGCCCCGATCGCACGAATTGCCGGATGGAAGTGTCGTTGCGATGGGCTCTGCGGCTGACTACCTGGAGGGCGAGCTGCTGAATCCATATCAGCTGCGCGGCCCGCTTGGTGTCGATGCGGGAATCGATGAGTGCAGCGGAGATGCGGGTGAGCGCGAGCAGGATGGATGAAAAGTCTTCCGCGACGGGAAGCCTGAGGGTATCGAATTTGGCGCTGAGCGCGTCAGAGTGGAGCCTGTCGTGAAAGAAACAGAAGTGGCTTCCGTGAAGCGCCGGAGACTTGCAGCGGTCTCCCGAGGACTTGATGTGCCGGCATGCGTCGTACATAGATATCTCCCCTCCCCCCTCCCCTTGATTTGGGGATAAGGGATTTGTTTTCAATGACTTGTACCTTTTGCAGGGTCCTGTAACCCTATGATTTCAAACGATTTACGCGCAACCTTAGCCTTTTAAAAGACTTAGGCAGAAACAGGGAGCAGGGGAGCCAGGGAACGAGGGAACAGGGGAGCAAGGGAACAAGGATGTGCCTGCGCAGCCGGGCTGCGCGGCCGGGTGTTGTTTGTCGATCATGGGACCATTGTGCGCTTAAAGGGCATAATTACCGGCAAACTTGGGAGGCAGGGACACAGGGACGTAGGGACAAGGGAATAAAGGACTTAGGGGATGGGGGCGGAATTATTTTGGCTTCAGCATCTTGACAAGGAAAAACAGTGGCCAGTGAACAGTGGACAGTGGTCGGCCGGCCGGTCGCCGAGATTGCGTGGGGATTGGATTGAGCCAGGCAGGACGGCCTGTGCGGCGGCGATTCTAGCGCGGTGCCGGGCCAAGGTTTCGGATTTGGCAGCGAATCGCGAATAGGGCTCCGCCGCCGGGTGATCTGCACGGTGGAAGGATGTCTTGTGCGCTTAGGCTTTCCCGTATCGTTCTGTGTGTTCCTGCTCCTCCTGTTCCGGAGTCACAAGCCGAGCAATCTTGATTAACTGCGACGCGGCGACTTCGGCCGACTCTTCGTCGGTGACTGGGTCAGGGAGGTTTATCAGAAGACAATGGGCGGGATCGACGATATTGCCATCTTCGTTTCTAGCCGGGTCTGGGGTGACATCGAGTCCGAATGGAAGATCCCTCACCTTGCCTACGTGAAGTGACGCAGTGCCACGTTTCCGCCTAAGTTTAGAGCGACAATCCCTGGCGGTAGCGTACTTCCGGCGCGACAGGGAGACCGCCTTCTCCGTCTCCGGTTGGCGTACTCTCCGCATAAACTCCTCGGAGGGCAATGGCTCATCATGATCCGGGCCCCTCTTCAAGGCACGGTAAACAATCTCCGGGCATTCGACGGGTTCTGTGCCGGGGTTTGGTTCGCTCATATTTTCGAAATGAGCCACTCGAACTCGTTGGAGAGCGTTGCAGAAGTAAAGTTCCTAATGATCGAGTGTTCTTCGCCATGCTCCTTAAACAAATAATGCGTTCTTCGCGCATCCGCTGGAAAGACTGCTCGCAGCTCCTTCTCTCCCGATCTCCACGTGAGACGGACTCCGCCCCCCCCGTCAGTGGCGACCCTTGGCGAACTCCATTTGTTTGGGGCATTCGCATATGCGCTTTGTGCGAGGGCGAGCGCTGCATCTCGCGCATTTTCCGCGATCTGGTCATCTTCGTCTTCGTTGTTGTACTGCAGCACCATTGTGCAGAATGCAAGGAACGATTCCTTGGCCGCGGGGGAGGCCCACGAAAACCAAGTCCGGCCCTGCTCGGTTACCTTGTCGCTGTCAAGGCTGGAAGTTCTTCTTGAGAGTTCCACAGGAAGGCTTCCTTGTTCCATCGTGGAGGAGGGAGACAAACTCGGCTGATATGTGCCTGTCAAGAAAACTTCTACTGACATGGTGCTCATCTGAATTCCTCTCTCACTTTGTCAGTGATGCAGGACTCGAACGCTAGATTCTTTAGGTTGCGCAATTGGTCAAATGTCGTCCAGACTTCATTCTCGGTGAGGTCGGCGGTTGCCTTGCCAACGAACTTGAAGGCCTGCACATTAAGCGTTACGGGGATTCTATCGTTTGCGATGGAGCCGAAGCTCACTACGATGGACATTCTCGCTTCTGACTCAGGGTGAAGCATCTGGACTTGGAGGTTATGCACTTCGAGAGTTTGAGGAAGTTCTGGAGGGACCTGAATATAGATCCTCAAGTAGTCGCTGATTTCGACGCCCGTCGGGAGCCCTATTCTGTTGACGTAGTTGAGGCCAAGTATCTCGATGAACTCCGGCTTGGCAACCTCTCGGTATAGATCCCACAGTCGACGAGCCTCTGAACTGAAGGAGGCCCATTCTTGGTAGGGCGCGAGCCTATTATGACTGAAGCCATCTGGTCGGGCTTGGAACAGCTGCTTTCCATCTTCGCTTACCATGGCACCGCCATTGGCGAACGAGGAAACTTGAGAGGTCGGTTCCAAGGTGGGGTCTGTTCTTTCAACTCTGAACTGAACTTGAAAGGGGCGCCTGAATCCGGGATAGTTGCCCTGCTCCCGCGCTCTAAGCTCGTTTAGGGAATCTTCAGAGAACGGGGACGATGATCGTACCCGGATGTCGAGTACCGCTTCTAAGATCGGTGCGCGCGGATAAGTTTCCTGCTCAGGCAACGGCATCCTCGATCTCTGTCCTGGCTGCTTCAGCCTTGCGCCGGCCGCTGGGTCGGCCCATTGCGCTGCCCGTGAACCAGCACTGCTAATAATATACAGACCGCAATTGCTCTGACAATTGGCGTAACGTGCGGGCTCGGCGGGTCGGTGGTTGCCGCTCTTCTCTCCAGGCAAACTCTATGTGCAATTCGAGCACCGACTCCATCCCAGAATTCTCTTGCGGAAACCGGTGGACGGCGACGTATGATGGGCCTGATCCACGGGACCACATGAACATCGAGCGCGGCCTTGGGAAAAGAGGCCGGCACTTCCCCTACGTTCCTGAAATTCGAAACGCTGCAACTGAAAAGAGGAGATTGCGGATGAAGCGTGACCGCTTTTTCTACACCGCTGTCGGAGCCATTTTCCTGGTTTTCACGGTGCTGGGTTTTCAGCAGTACATTTTTCACGGCAAGCACGTTGATGGCTCGCCGATTGCGCCTGAGATGCTGGCGATTGTGGTGGCGCACTCGAGCGCGATCTTTGCATGGTTCGTGATGTTCTTTGTGCAGGCGCTGCTGATCTCGACGCACAATCGCAGGGTGCACATGACGCTGGGCTGGGGCGTGGTGGGGATTGCGGCGCTGATCGTGGTGACGGGGCCGGTGGTGGCTTACCGGTCAATCCAGGTGGCTCCGGAGCAGGTGGTTTTCGACTGGCCGGGCCCGCAGTTTTTGCTGGTGATGTTTACGGAGATTGCGCTGTTTGCGATGTTTGTGACGCTGGGCGTGCTGGCGCGCAAGCGGCCGCGCGTTCACAGGCCGATGATGCTGATGGCGTGCCTCTCGCTTGTGAGCGGAGCCGTGGGGCGCATCGAGACGACGGGAGCGATTTTCGGCGGGCACCATTGGGTGGGGATCTTTGGGCCGGTGGTGACGCTGGGATTGCTGCTGCTGGTGGTGCGATGGGGCATGACGCGGAGCTTCGATCGGCCGTTTGCCGCGGGGCTGGCCGCGATGACGGTGGTGACGCTGATCGTGGGCAGGCTGGCGATGACGAATGTGTGGATGGATTGGGCGGGGATGATTTTGCGGCGGTGAGGGGCGGGTCGGCGCGAGCCCGCAAGGCGCGAGCGCCGAGAGGCGGAGTTTGGCGCGAATGCGTAAGGCGGATGAGGCGGCACGCGACCCACGCACTGCGTGGGTTCCCCGGCCGTGCCGCGTCGAATCTTACCCACCCAAGCAAAGCTTGAATTCACCCCACGGACGAGGACCTGGCCGTGGGGGCCCCGAGATGGGGCACCCGGTGTTTCGGCGCGAGCCCGCAAGGTGCGAGCGCCCGGGCGGAAGTGTTAAGGCGGATGATGCGGCACGCGACCCACGCACTGCGTGGGTTCCCCGGCCGTGCCGCGTCGAATCTTTACCCACCCAAGCGAAGCTTGGATTCACCCCACGGACGAGGACCTGGCCGTGGGGGCCCCGAGATGGGGCACCCGGTGTTTCGGCGCGAGCCCGCAAGGCGCGAGCGCCGGCTACTGCTGCTCGACGATATGTACCGAGTGTTCCAGATGAAACGTGAGCAGCGTCTCGGCGGGAAGAAAGATTTGCTTATTGCCGGTGAACGCGCTGCCGGCCGTGCCTGCGCCTCCGCCGGCTGCCGCGCCGATGAGAGCGCCTTTGCCTCCGCCCGCGAGGCCGCCGATCAGCGCTCCGAAAGCTCCGCCGCCACCCGCCATGAGAGCTGTGCGCTTGCCTTTGCCTTTCTCAGCGCGATCGATGGAACTGGTTGCGACCGGGTAGCTTCCCCATCGGGTGTGCACGCGCTCAAGCCGCAGCTCGAGATACGCGCCGCCCTTGATGTGTCCGAGAGCCTTGGCGTCGATCACCGTACCTTCAGCGTGTGCGCCCGCGGGAATAACCGTTTGCCCGTCGAGGACGACATCGTCAGCAACCGTGGCGCTGAATGTGTCGCCAGGTTGGCTGATCTTTGAGCCAAGGTCCTGGTCGAGCCGCACATGGATGCGCGTGCCGGCGGGAAGATCGACTGCGGCGGGCGGAGGAGGAGTTTGCGGCGCGGCGGCGCCTTGGTTCTGCGGCGATCCCTGCGGCAACGCCGAAACGGAGGGCTGCGTGGAATTGGACGGCTGTTGCTGGGTGTTCGATTTGCATCCGGCGACCAGAGACGCGCCGAGCAAAACGGCGAGCGGAAAAACATGGGGATTGAAACGCATGGCGAGCTCCTGAAGGGGAATTGGGGAATTTTGCGTCGAGCCTAGGCCTGCGAACAGGACGCCACTGGGGCGTCCCTTTATTTAGATGTCGAGGTTCTTGACGTCGAGCGCGTTGTCTTCAATGAATTTGCGGCGCGCTTCCACGTCTTCGCCCATGAGCGTGGTGAAGATGGTCTCGGTCTCGGCGATGTCTTCAAGCTTGACCGAGAGAAGCGTGCGGCGCTCGGGATCCATGGTGGTTTCCCAAAGCTGCGTGGCCGTCATTTCGCCCAGGCCCTTGTAGCGCTGCACCTGGTAGTCCTTCTTGCCCTGCTCCACGATGTAGGCGAAGAGATCGCGGGCGGTCTGCTTTTCGACGGGCTCGCGAAGTGTGCGGGCATTCTTGCCGGCCTTCGATTCGGCGCGAGTTTCAACGCTGCCCGGAGGCGGCGCGCCCTCGGCGTCGGGCTCGGAGTCTTCGTCGCCTGCGGCGTCGCTCGCCGCGCCTTTGGCGGGCTTGGGCGCGTATTCGACGAGGAACGGCGGCTCAAGGAACTCCTTGATGAGCGAGTACTTCGCCATCATCTGGCGGAACTCGGGGCTTGAGGCGAGCGTCCAGTCGATCGGGCGCGTGGCGCCCTGGGCATCGGTAAATGAAATCGACCAGGTGTGGTGCTCCTCGTCCTCGACGGGCTTGGCTACCTTGAACTGGAATTCATCGGCAAGCTCGACGAGTTGCGCATGCAGCGCGGCAATCTTCTCCGGAACTTTTTTGCCGTCCTTCGCAGCGAAATCGGTGCGGTGGGTGAGCTCCGCGCGCGCCAGCATCTCGGTGAGCTTCTCGTTGCGGATGCGCTTGTCGACCTTTTCGACGAAGCTGAGATACTCGTTGAGCGTGGCCATGAAGCGCGTGAGGTCGGCGCCCTCGATCTTGCTGGCGTTTTCGCCGTGGCGGACGATCATGCCCTCTGCGGCGCGGTTGACCATCACCTTGACGAACTCGCGATCGTCCTTGATGTATTGCTCAAAGCGGCCCTTCTTGATTTTGTAGAGCGGCGGCTGCGCGATGTAGACGTGATCGCGCTTGATGAGCTCCGTCATGTGGCGGAAGAAGAAGGTGAGCAGCAGGGTGCGGATGTGCGAGCCGTCGACGTCGGCGTCGGTCATGAGGATGATTTTGCCGTAGCGGATTTTGGCGGCGTCGAAGTCGTCTTTGCCGATGCCGCAGCCGAGGGCGGTGATCATGGCGCGGATTTCCTCGTGGCCAAGCATCTTGTCGTAGCGCGCCTTTTCGACGTTGAGGATTTTGCCTTTGAGCGGGAGGATGGCCTGGAATTTGCGGTCGCGGCCCTGCTTGGCGGTGCCGCCGGCGCTTTCACCCTCGACCAGGTAGAGCTCGCAGCGCTCGGGATTGCGCTCGCTGCAATCGGCGAGCTTGCCGGGAAGGCCGCCGCCATCGAGCGCGCCCTTGCGGCGTGTGAGGTCGCGTGCCTTGCGTGCGGCTTCGCGCGCGCGTGCTGCTTCGATCGCTTTGTTGATGATCTTGCGGGCGACGGGAGGATTCTGCTCGAGGAACATTCCCAGGCGCTCGTTCACGAAGGCCTGCACGGTGCCTGCGATGTCGGAGTTGAGCTTGCCTTTGGTCTGGCCCTCGAATTGCGGCTGCGAGAGCTTGACGCTGACCACGGCGACCAGACCTTCGC
>DATKMH010000041.1:0-4443 GCA_035541975.1 Occallatibacter sp.
CGCTCCTTTTACTTCAACCCCGGCCCACTTCTCTAGCAGGGTCAGGGTCGCTGCGTAGTCCAGATCCTGATGTCCATCTTCGGTGGCCATTTCATAGATCTCTTCGACGGTTTCGAGCGCGGGCAGTTTGACGCGAACTTCTTTGGCGGCTTCGAGCGTCAGGCGAATATCTTTGTGCATCAGGCGCAGCGGGAAGTTGGGGGTGAAGTCGCGTTTCATCACAAAGGGCGCTTTGTAGTCGACCACTCCGGAGCGAATCATGGACGCCTGAATCACCGGCATGAGCTTTTCAACATCCACGCCCAGCTTGGTGGCCAGCGTGAGGCCTTCCGCGAAGCCTTCATAGATGAGCGCGATCTGAAGATTCATGACCAGCTTGGCGCACTGTCCCTTGCCGGTCTCTCCGATACGGAAAAACACTTTGCCCATGGCGGCGAAGAGCGGCTTCAGCGACTCGATCACCGCTTCATCTCCGCCTACGATGAAAATCAGGCTCCCGGCTTCAGCTGCGACCTTCGATCCCGTCATGGGCGCATCCACGTAACGCACTCCGTGGGCGCCGACCAACTCCGCAAACTTGCGCGTTGCCGAAGGCGAAATGGTGCTGGAATCCACGATGGTCATGCCTTCAGCCAGCGACTCCTCGACCCCCTGCGGCCCGAACAGTACGTTCTGAACGGCATTCGTATCGGAAACGCACATCCAGACGACTTCGGCTCCACGAGCAGCATCGGCTGGCGACGCCGCGCTCCGTGCACCTTCTACTCCCTTGCCTGCGGTGCGGCTCCAGACAGCAACCTCATGACCGGCTTTGACCAGATTGGACGCCATCGGACGTCCCATGATTCCCAAGCCTAAAAAGGCAACGCGCATTCGCGGTCTCCCCTGAAGATTAAGATAACCAGCAGCGATTAGAACTGACGGCGCATTCGGGGTCAAGGCAATGTGTGGACTGTGTGGCCGCAGGCGACTCGCCCGCGCTTTACAGACCCCGCGGGCGAGTCGCCCGCGGCCACACAAAGGCAACAACAAGAGCCGGCCTAGTACGCCAGTAAAATTCGGAGATCTCTCAGATTGTTCCCCGTGGGACCGGTCACAATCGCATCCCCTAACGACTCAAAAAATGGATAAGCATTAAAGCCTGCGAGCTGGGCCGCCGGATTCAGTCCGCGGGCCTTGGCGCGTTCGAGTGTGCTGCCGTCCACGATCGCTCCGGCGGCTGGGCTGTTGCCGTCGATGCCGTCCGTCCCTGCGCTCAGCACGGTGATGGCTTCGCCGGAAATCCTAGTGGCACAAGCCAGTGCAAGCTGCTGATTGCGTCCGCCTGCGCCGCCCTTTTCAACCTTCACGGTGACTTCTCCGCCGGAAAGCAGGCAGGCGCGTTCTGATTTCTGACGCAATCGGCGCAAACGCTCGAGAAGATAATCCGCGGCGCGAGCGTAATCCCAGTCGTCGCAGCTGTTGTCTATTTCGACGCTAAATCCGTGGCGCTGGGCCTCGGCTTCAGCCGCATCCAACAGCGAAGCATTTGACAGCAAGGGCCACCAGCGGGAGCGGTGGAAAGCCAGGTTGTCGGATTTGGGAGTTTCCTCAAGCGCGTGGCGTTGAAACAACTCGCGCACGGAAGCCGGAAACTGCTCCAGCATGCCGTACTTCTCGGCGATGGTATAGCAGTCTTCGACCGTGGTGGAGTCGGGCATGGTCGGTCCCGAGGCCAGCGCATTGGGAGTGTTGTCAGGGACGTCGGAGACCAGCAACGATACCTGCTGGGCGGCGGGCGCGGCGACGGCCATCCTTCCACCCTTGATGGCGGAGAGATGCTTGCGGATGGTGTTGATCTCGGCAATGGGCGCGCCGGAGTGCACCAGCGCCTGGTAGGTGGCAACCAGATCGTTCAGCGAAATTTCGTCGTCAATCGGCTTCTCTGCGATCGACGACCCGCCTCCGCTGAGCATGAAAATTACCAGCGACGACGCATTCTGGGCCTGCAGGGATTTCAGCACGGCCTCCGCAGCGCGGATGGATTCCTGGTTGGGCAGAGGATGGCCTCCGCGAAAGTAGCGAAAACCCCGCACTTGTGAAGCCGGATCGAAAGAACTGGCCACAATGCCTTCAAAGCGATTGCCCGCCTGCATTTCGAGCGAATTGACCATGGCGTGCGCCGCTTTGCCGATGGAAATCACCAGCACGCGGTTGTAGGAATCGAGATCGTGCAGGTCCTCGCAGATGCGCAGCACGCCGCGATCGCAATCCACATGGCGCTGAAATGCCCGGTCAATGCTGGCCTCAGCCAGCGCATGCTCAAACAAATGGCGCGCGGTGACCCGCATGTCCAGGGCAAGCTTCTCGCGGTCGGTGGCGGATGATGGCATCGGCAAGAATTATAAAAGGCGTCGTGCTCCGTAGCGCCGGCGTCCCTTCGACTTCGCTCAGGACAAGCCCGCCGGCTGTTGCGAGGGCGTCCCGCCCTCACAGGGTGCGAGCATAGATGCTAAGGATCCACCGTTTCCCCAACCCACTGCTCGATAGCCTCTCGCATCTCCCGTAGCCGTCCCTCAAAAAAATGATCGCCACCCGCAATCAAAATCAGTTTCTTCGGATCTGCGACGGTGCGAACCAGCGCTTCCAGTTGCGCCGGCGTTCCGAACTGATCGCGATCTCCACTCACGAAAAGCTTCGGCTTGGAGCAGGAGGCCAGAAAGCTGAAGTCATAGGTGCGATCGTCAATCGGCGATACCGGCAGGCCGAGCCCGACTACAGCCTTCACCCGCTCATCGGTGCAGGACGCGCGTAAACCTACAGCCGCGCCGAAGGAGAATCCGGCAAAGATGAGCGGCAAGTGAAATTCGCGGTCAACCCAGTCCAGAGCGGTTCGAACGTCGTCCAGCTCGCCCGTTCCGTGACCATGCTCGCCCTGGCTCAGGCCGGTCCCGCGAAAATTGAAGCGCAGCACCGGAAAACCAAAACCGTTCAGCGCCTTCATGGCGTGAAAGACCACCTTGTTGTGCAATGTGCCGCCATACAGCGGATGGGGATGGCAGACGACCGCGGCGTATGCGGCGCCGGCTGTTCCGGCGTTGAGGAGAGCTTCCAGACGGCCGGCAGGGCCATCGAGAAACAAGGAGCGGATTGCGCTGGCTTGCGTGTTCATTGCGTTCTCTTAGCATAGCAGCCTGTCGGAGCGGCCTCCGTGTCCTCTGTGTCCTCCGTGGTTCAATAAGGAGTCAACCACGGAGAACACAGAGGACACGGAGATAACTCGGACTCATGTATCCTGTCGCGCATGGATGCCGTCGCCCTTACTCGTCAACTCGTGGATATCGAGTCCATCACCGGCAACGAGGGTCCGGTGGGCGATTTCCTTCACGCCGAATTGCTCCGGCGAGGTTTCAACGCGCAGAAGATTGCCGTCGAAGGCGCACGCTGCAATGTGTTCGCCGTGTTCCCCGAACAGCCGCTGCCAACGGTCGTTTTCTCCACCCACATGGATACCGTCCCGCCGTTTATCCCATCGTCTGAAGATGCCGCGCGGGTGTACGGACGGGGCTCCTGCGACGCCAAGGGAATCATCGCGATTCAGGTGGAAGCCGCTGAACGCCTGCATCGCGAAGGCATTCATGTGGGGCTGCTTTTTGTGGTCGGCGAAGAGCGCGACAGCCTGGGCGCCAAAGTGGCAAATCAGAAGCCGCCGGGCTGCAAGTTTCTGGTGAATGGCGAGCCCACCGAAAACCACGTCGCAATCGCGTCCAAAGGAACTTTGCGCGTCGAGGTCATCGCCGAAGGACGCATGGCGCACTCGGCTTATCCCGAACTGGGTGAGTCGGCGATCGATAAACTGCTGGTGGCGCTGGCCCGCCTACGCGCGATGAAGCTGCCGGTTGCAGATGGCATTGGGCCGTGCACGCTTAATATCGGGGTGATTGAAGGCGGCCGCGCTCCCAATGTGATCCCGGACAGAGCGCGGGCGCAACTGCTCTACCGCCTGGTCGGACCATCAGAGCAGTTGAAGCAGGAGATCGTCGCCGCCGTGGGCAACCTGGCGAGAGTTGAGTTTGTGCTTGAAATTCCGTTCGTCCGCTTGCGCACCCTCGATGGCCTTCCCACCATGGTCGCTGCCTTCACTACCGATATTCCCGCGCTGAGCAATTGGGGACAGCCGCTGCTGGTCGGTCCCGGCTCGATTCACGTCGCCCATACCAACGGTGAATACGTCGAAAAGAAGCAGTTGCGGGATGCCGTCGATTTGTATTGTTCGATCGCGCGGCAACTGGATAAGTAGATTTTGTCGGCTTCCCTAGCGGTAGGGGGACGCACCCGCGGCCGGCGACGCTACAGCCAAACGAATCATTGACTGGCGTTCTTTGGCACGTATAATGGTGCTGCACGAATTTACGTGCTCATATGAAAACCAACATTACCCTCAAATTGGACGCCTCCCTATTA
>DATKMH010000042.1:0-88037 GCA_035541975.1 Occallatibacter sp.
GGTTCCAACTGTGGGAACGAAAACCTGCCCATTGCGATCGACGGTGACGCGCGTATCGAGGTCGATCTTTCCCCAAACGTGGATCAACAGTTCATCGCCGGGACCTACAACGTAATTCGCCGGTACTGGAATGCGATCGAGCGGTGCGAAGGTAGTGGGAACCTCATCGAAGAGTTGTCGCCCGAACACTTTTAGAGGATGCCCAGCCTCATCCTCAGCGAAAATCTGAAACTCTGTTTTAGTGGTGATCGGTCCAACAACTTTGTAAGGCGGCGGGACATTGTTTGTCGGCGCGGGCGCGAGGGTTGACGGTAGAGTGTTGATGCCGGGCGTGGGAATCTGCGGATACGCCTGCGTTCCGGCCGTGGGCATCGTGCTCGTTGTCGGAGGGCACTCGGACTCAAGCCCTTCAGGAATCGGGCCCGGTCCAGTTGGACACGGAACCGTTTGGGCTCCTGGAGCAGTCGGCGTCGTTTGTCCGGCGCACACGATGCAGGGAACGAGAAAAAGAAGAAAGAATCCAGGTCTCATTGCGATCATTGTTCTCAATTCAGTTCGTTTTCCTCGGTTCCTGCTCCTGCCAGCGCTTTGTCAAGATTGCGATCCGCCTTGAACATTTCAATTTCGGCGCTTAGTTTGTCCACTTTTTGTTCCAACTCGCGCATTTGCGCGGAATATTCGTTTCTGGCCGAGTCGCCGTTCTCTTGGTTTGTGCCGTTCAAAAGACCGCGCATCGCCTCGCGCGCCAGGTCCGAAACGCTGCGTGCGCCGGTGGCGAGGCAAATCCGCCGCAGAGTAAAGAACTCCTCCTCCGACATTCGGATGCTTACGATTCGCGATTTCGGCCTAAGAACTCTCAACGGTTTCTTTTGCAGGGAATTAAGAATCTGGCGACGGCGTCAACGACGCAATGAATTCTTGGGAAATCCATTGCGCGGCTCGCATCGCAACCTTGGAGTGAACTCTGGGCCCTGCGGTGTGCCCGCATCGGCGGCAACAGCCAGACAAGCTTCGCTCCCCTCGGTCCCAAGCGCCGGTTGGACCGCAGATCGATGCCTAAGAAATACACGTGCGCGAGGGCGGCAATTGTCTTCAAATTGCGCGCCTCGCAGCACAATGCGGCTCGACTTCCCCAAGCGTGAATTCGTGAGCGAGACTACCTTAACACGCGTGTTCGGGGGAATCAAGAAAATCGTATGACAATTGAAATACGGGTCTAAGTGATTGACTTTACGGCGGAGTATGCCCCATTTCGCACCAGTTGTCCACAAAAACCAGCGCGATTCTGGAACCTCGGTAACGTGTCAATCGGGATTGCGCGCGAGGGCAATCGCAGGACTCGACTGCTATAAGAGCGATTCCCGCCGCGATCGACGACCAAGCATTAAGCCAGAATCGTGCGCCGCCACGGCTACTCGACATGATAGTTGGGCGCTTCGCGCGTAATGATCACGTCGTGCACGTGACTTTCGCGCAAGCCCGCGCCGGAGATACGCACAAACTTTGCCTTCTCCTGCAACTCGGCGATCGTGGCGCAACCCATGTAGCCCATGCCGGAACGCAACCCGCCCACAAGCTGAAACACCATGGCTTCGAGCGGTCCACGATAAGGCACGCGGCCCTCAATGCCCTCGGGCACATACTTCGCCAGTCGATTTTCGTTGGCGCGCTCGCGCTGCACCACGTCTGCAGGGCCACTTTCTGCAACAGCCAAATCCGCCGAGCCTTGAAAGTAGCGCTCGCCTGAGCCCTGGCTCATCGCCGTCAGCGAGCCCATGCCGCGATAGCTCTTGAAGCTGCGCCCCTGGTAAAGAATGGTTTCGCCGGGGCTTTCGTCCACGCCGGCAAACAGCGAGCCGATCATCACCGAACTCGCGCCAGCGGCAATCGCTTTGGTCACTTCGCCCGAATATTTAATGCCGCCATCGGCAATCACCGGAATGCCGTGCTGCCGCGCCGCACGATACGCTTCGGCAATGGCCGTGATCTGCGGCATGCCCGCGCCCGTTACCATGCGCGTGGTGCAAATGGATCCGGGCCCGATGCCCACTTTGATAGCGTCCGCGCCCGCGTCAATCAGCGCCATCGCGCCGTCGTACGTGGCGACGTTACCCGCCAGCACCGAAACGTCTCCGAAGCGCTTCTTCACTTCGCGCACCGCCTCGAGCACACGCGAGGAGTGTCCGTGCGCCGAGTCGATGGCCAAAGCATCCGCGCGGTTGCGTACCAGCTCGGCGGCGCGCTCAAGAAAATCACCCGTAGCCCCGATCGCTCCGCCCACGCGGAGCCGCCCCTGATCGTCCTTGCTGGCGTTTGGATATTTCAGCTTCTTTTGAATATCCTTGACCGTGATCAGGCCCATCAGTTCGTACTTGTCGTTCACCACCAGCAGCTTTTCCACGCGATGCTTGTGCAGGATCAGTTCCGCCTCTTCGAGCGTGGTGCCCACAGGCACGGTGATCAAGTCCTCTTTGGTCATCACGTCGCCCACGGGGATATCGGTGCGCGTTTCAAAGCGCAGATCGCGATTGGTCAGGATCCCTACCAGCCGCTTGCCCTGCGTCACCGGCACGCCGCTGATGCGGTAGCGGCGCATCACATCGAGGGCATCGGCAATCAACCTGTCCGGGCCGATCGTCACCGGATCGACGATCATCCCGCTCTCTGACCGCTTCACCTTGTCGATCTCGCCAGCCTGGTCGGCTATGGAAAGATTGCGGTGCACAATGCCGATCCCGCCCTGCTGCGCCATTGCGATCGCCATGCGCGACTCTGTCACCGTGTCCATCGCCGATGAAAGCAGCGGCGTGTTCAGCGTGATCGCCCGCGTCAGTTGCGTCTGCGTGCTCACCTGCACCGGCACAACCTCGCTGAAGGCGGGTACCAGCAGGACGTCGTCGAATGTGAGGGCTTCAGGAAGATTTTCTTGGAGCATAGGAGTATGCGGCGCCCGGGGAGCTGGAGTCTTCACTGGCGGGCGGTTCAGACTATTGTAGCGGAGCAGGCAGCAGCGGGATCGCCACACCTACTTCTTCAGCGGCTTCCTCGCAAAGTAATACAGCGAATACGCCAGCGCGGCGAAAGCCACGACGCTGACGTAGTTGTTGTCGAGGAACGTGTGCGGGAAATTCAAAATGTCGCCTTTTCCCACCGTTGCTTCGTAGGCCTTCAGCCCAACGCCGATCAGCCCCACAATTCCGCCGGCCGCGATCAATCCTGAAGCGTAAAGCGAACCGGATGAGATCTCGCTGTCGGCCTCCGCGCTGTCGCCACTCCGCTTTGCAGCCTGATCCACCAGCCAGCGCACCACGCCGCCCACAAAAATCGGCAGCGTAGTGCCGATCGGCAGATACGCTCCCACGGCAAATGGCAACGATCGGATGCCGAGCAACTCAATGGCAATCACCAGCGCCACTCCCAGCAGGACCAGTCCCCACGGCAGCTTCCGGCTTAGGATTCCGTTGATCACAGTGGCCATCAGCCTTGCCTGCGGTGCAGGAGCCGCCGCGCTCCCGATTCCCTGAACCCAATGCACTTCAATACGGCCGGTCGCGGGCGAGTAGAGATACTTCCCGTCCTGCAGTTCGGTCGAGCCGATCGCGTTCAGCAAAATGTATTCTGATTTCTGGTGCGTGGTTGTGGTTTTCCCGTCGGCTGAGACCACGCGAAACTGATTAGGAAGATGCTGCACGTCGGTCTGGATTGTCACGCCGGGATGCTGCACGCTGATGCTCCACGGCTGCGAAGCCGCGTCGAACTCCTGCAGACCGGTATTCATCAGGTTCAGCGTCCAGCCAATCACGACTGTCGACACCACCACGCCGATCATCAGCGCAATCTGTTGCAGGCGCGGCGTGGATCCGACGATGTAGCCCGTTTTCAAGTCCTGCGACGTATCGCCGGCATTCGAAGCGGCGATGCACACCACGCCGCCGATCATGATGGCCAGCGCGCCGAACGCAGGCGCCGACCAGCCCTGCAAAAGAAAAATCGCCGCCGTCGCCATCAGTGTTGCGATCGTCATGCCTGACACCGGGCTCGCCGAGCTGCCAACCAGGCCGACGATCCGCGAAGCCACTGTGACAAAGAGAAATCCAAAAACCACCACCAGCAGTGATGCCGCCAGGTTTGCCGCCCAGCCCACGAATGCTCCCGGAACCGGCTTGAACTCGAGGAACAAAAACATGCAGACCACAATGAGCAGCGAGCCGATAATCACCACGCTCATCGACAGATCGTTTTCGGTCCTGATCGGCTTCTTGTGTGGTGCCGCTCCCGGTTTCATTGTCTTCAGTCCGGCCGTCAGGGCGCTAACAATTGTGGGAATGGTTTTGATCAGCGTGATCAAACCCGCGGCAGCCACGGCGCCTGCGCCCATCGGCTTGATATACGTTGCCCACAAATCGCTCGGGCCCATCTGGCCGATTGGCACCAGTCCGGGATAAATCGGTTGGCTGAGGCCTTTGCCGAAAAAGTACATCAGCGGCATGATCACGAGCCACGACAACACGCCGCCCGCAAAAATAATGCCCGCAACGCGGGGACCAATGATGTAGCCCACGCCGAGATACTCTGAAGTGGCCTCGGCGTTGATCGCGGCGCCTTTCATCACGTGCTGCGGGCCGAAATCCGGCTGATACTCAGGCGAACCCGGCCATGCGCCGAACAGATTCTTGTTTTGCAGCAGCGTGTAAATGCCGCCCAGACCCAGACCCAGAAACACGCGGCTGGCCAGCGAGCCACCCTTTTCTCCGGCGATCAATACGTCGGCGCAGGCGGTGCCTTCCGGGTAGGGAAGCGCGCCATGTTCCTGAACAATCAGCTGCCGCCGCAGCGGAATCATGAAAAGCACGCCGAGCCAGCCGCCGATCAGCGCCAGCATGAAGATCCGCGAATATTCGAGATCGAAGCCCAGAAAAACCAACGCCGGCAGAGTGAAAATCACTCCCGATGCAATCGACTGTCCTGCATTTCCGGTCGTCTGGACAATGTTATTTTCCAGAATCGATGCGCGGCCGAAGGCGCGCAGGATGCTGATCGAGAGCACCGCGATGGGAATCGATGCCGCCACGGTGAGCCCGGCGCGCAGGCCCACATACACGGTGACCGCGCCGAAGATCAGCCCAAATATGGACCCGAGGAGCAGGGCGCGGAAGGTGAGTTCGGGACGATTTTCCTCAGGCGCGACGAACGGTTGAAACTCGGCCAAGGCAAGCCTCCGGATGAAGCAGCAAAACCCCTGAAGGGCGAGTGTAGCAGCGCGAGTGGCCGCCGCGAAAATCGCCGGCGTCATCATTGCGAAATGAGCTCCGGTCGCGTAGCGTTATTGCATTCCTGATTCAAGGAGAGCACTGGCGCCATGACCGGTCCTGCGCTTGCTTCGAGGCCCACAAGGCTCCTGTCGCTCGATGTGCTTCGGGGCCTCACCATCGCGTTCATGATCATGGTGAACAACACCGGCGGCGAAGGCGCGTGGACCGAGATGCGCCACGCCGACTGGAATGGGTTCACAGCTACCGATCTCGTTTTTCCAACCTTTCTCTTCGTGGTCGGCATAACCACCGTTCTTTCCATTCAGGCGCGGCTCAAGCGCGGCGACCCGCGCGCAAAGCTGGCAGGCCACGCACTCCTGCGCGCGGCCATCCTCTTCCTGCTGGGCATTCTCGTCAATGGCTTCCCGCATTACCGTCTCGAACACCTGCGCATCTACGGCGTCTTGCAGCGCATTGCTGTTTGCTACCTGATTGTCAGCTTGCTTTACATTTGGGATCGCCGCGTGTGGACGAAAGTGGCGCTTTTGTTTGTCGTGCTCGCCGGCTACTGGATCCTGGTGCGCTGGGTTCCGGTGCCCGGAGCAGGGGTGCCGGGTCGCGACGTTCCATTCCTCGACAAAGACCAGAACGTTGTGGCGTGGCTCGACCGGCAATTGATGCCGGGACATCTTTACGAAGATCCTCCGGCCCACGATCTGCGCGATCCGGAAGGCCTTCTCAGCGATATCCCCGCAATTGGAACCACACTCATTGGTTTGCTGGCGGGACTGTGGCTCTGCAGCGGGCGCGAGATCAAGACGATGGCCGCTGGCCTTGCGAGCGGCGCTGCAGCATGCCTTGCCGCAGGCTATTTCTGGTCCTTCTGGTTTCCACTCAACAAAAAAATGTGGACCAGTTCTTATGCTCTCGTCGCTGCCGGATGGTCGCTGCTGTTGCTCGCGCTCGCGTATTGGGCAGTCGAGCAGCGCAGATGGGGCAGGTCATCCCGAAGCAAGTGGCTTTTGTGGCCCTGGCTCGTCTTCGGCTCGAACGCCATCGTTGCCTACATCATTGGCGATTTGCTTGAGGGCGCCATCGGCCTTTTGCCGTTCACTGCAAACGGCCACCGGTACGACGCTTTCAGTTATATCTATGACCATATCTTCGCGCACATCGGCAATCCCGGCTCAAGAGCATTGGCTTACTCTCTTTTCTACGCAACCATCTGTTTCTTGCCGGTGTGGGCGCTTTACCGGAGAAAGATTTTTGTGAAAGTCTAGCCTGCTCGCAGCCTAGTACTTCGACTTGAACGCGTAGGTCAGCCCCATCGTGAATTGAAATGAGTTCGGCTTCGTCGGCGGTGTTGTCGCCGTTCCGATGAATGGCGCATCGTTCAGGTATGTATCGAGCGTGCCCAGCGAAAATCCTAAATTCTTATAGGTCGGAAACGTGACGGTATTTGCCTCCGCTGCCGAATAGGCCCGAGGCTCGTTATATGCCGGGATGAACGATAGGGTCTGCATATAAGTAAGCCGCTTCAGGTGCAGCGCATAATTTGTAGCAAACGTCGAACCGATCAGATTCTGGTTCACATTACCGGTTCCCGGAATGAACTGCTGTTTTTCATACTGCATCGTGCCTTGCACGTCGAGCTCCTGCCGCGGGTCTTTCACCGCGGTCCATCCGAAACCACCGCCGTAGATTTGTTGTAATTGCAGATCCTGTGCGAAGTTGTGATCGTAAGCGAGCTGCGCCAAAGCGTAAACCCGCGGTGAAAAATATTCGTCGCGTTCCGCGCCAAAGTGAAGAATTGACGACTCAGTTATTGCCGCCGGAACCGGAATCGTTCCCACGCCCGGCGGCGGTGCAGGGTAGGAGTATGCCGGCTGCGTGATCTTGCCATACGACTCGTTGAAGCCGAGGAGGGTTTTGTTCCGCGGATCGAGCCATGCCGCCGCGGGGACCGTTCGAGTAAGCCCGACCGCGCCCGTAAACGTGTATTGATTGCTCGTCGCCGATACCAGCGTGGCGCCTGCCGTTGCCGCGCCGTTCCATCCCGTGAAGAAATTCGGTTCGTGATTGATCTCCTTTTCGAGCGTGGCGTTCTCCATGATGTACTGCGCATCTTTCACCGGAATCGTCTGTTGTTGAGCGTTTTCAGGATGCACGGTCACCTGTTCATCGGCAACGTCGATGGTCCCCACGGGAAATTTGATGTGCTGATGCTTCCCGCGCATAGAAACAGTGTGATCGAGCACTCCGAACTGTTCCGGCGCATGCAGTTCCTTCACCTTGTCCCAGGAAAGCGAAATGTCACCCAGTGCATCGCTGTGAAAAGTAATCTTGCCTGCTGTTTCGCTCACGAACTTGCCGTGCAATATGTCGCCATTGCTCAACACCAACACATCGGGGCCCGCGTCAGGTTTGCTCTGGGCCACGCAAAGCGCGGCGCATCCCATCGCAGCTGTCAAGAATACAAAACGAATTCTTGCGGACAAAGGAGAAATGAACATGCTTGATAGAGAATTCATTGGGGAGCTCTCCTGGGGTCAGCGGGCACGCGATCGCGGCCGCATTTGTTGGCCCTATTATTCTATGCCCTCAAGGCATTCGAATTGAACGAACTCACTTTCGCGTTGCAGCTCGGCTTGAGGCCATCGCCCATCTCTCACGCCGCGCCGCTTCCGGTTTTGGCGTAGACTGTTTCTCAGTTTCCATAACATGATTCCGGAGCTTTTCATGCCCAGGACTGTTTCCTACGCGCAATGGTCTTTGGAACCGTATCGCATTGGCCTAAAGCTGCGAACTCTGCGCACGGCCAAGCGCCTCACTCTCTCCCGTCTTGCTGCCGAAACCGGTCTTTCCACCGCGCTGCTTTCCAAGCTTGAAACCGACCGTATGATTCCGACTTTGCCCACGCTGGCTACCATCTCCCGAGTCTATGGAGTCAGCATGAACTACTTCTTTTCCGAACCTGCGCGCCACAACCTCTCCATCACGCGCAAAGCCCACCTGCAGGGCGATGGCCGCGTTCCAGACGCCGTCAAGGTGACGCCCTTGAATGGCAACGGCAGCGGTTTTCGTCTCACCGCACAGGTTGTTGAGTTTCCATCCGGCGGCTCCAACGTCGCAGTTAACGTCTTTCGCGAAACCGGAGCCGTTATCTACGTACTCGAGGGCCGCTTGCGTCTTGACGCCGGGGGCATGCACGATACGCTCGAGACCGGCGACTGCGCCTGCATGGAAAGTGAGATGCCGATCGCCTGGAGCGCGGCTGACAAGCACCGTTGCCGCGTGCTCGCGGTCATGCCCAGCGCAGATGCTCCGCCCAAACCCTCCGCTGAACCCTCCAATTGAAGCGCGCGGCTGGGAGCCGAATTGAGAATCGGAATTCCCTCGGGACCCCCTGCTCCTGTTTGCCGCCCCTCGCTCGCCTCTGTAGCATAGTTTGGAACTCGAGGGCGCAAGGACAATGGGTCTCAACTCCAGGCTGCTTCGTGCCACTCTCTCAGGGGCTTTAGCCGGCCTGCTTTTTGGTTTCGACACTGTGGTTATCTCCGGCGCGATTGACGCGCTGGTTCGCCTTTACGGCCTCAATGCCCAGGAAAAAGGAATCACGGTCGCCATCGGATTGGTTGGCACGGTCATTGGCGCGCTGGGCGCGGGCCAGGTGGGTCAAAAGCTCGGTAGCCGCGAAACCCTGCGCCTCACCGCCTTGCTCTACATCGCCTCCGCGCTTGGATGCGGGCTGTCATCCAGTTGGCTCGCGTTCATGACATTTCGCTTTATTGGCGGCCTCGGCATCGGTTCATCGTCGGTGCTCGGTCCCGTCTACATCACTGAGATTGCTCCGGCCAAATTGCGCGGTCGGCTGGTTGCGGGCTTTCAGTTGAATGTCGTTTTTGGAGTGATGGCCGCCTACATCTCGAATTACGCCTTTCGCACCATGCACCTCGGCGCTTTGGAATGGCGCTTTCAAGTCGGCATAGCAGTTGTTCCCGCAGCGATCTTCCTTGCGCTGCTCTTCGGAATCCCGCGCAGTCCTCGCTGGCTGGTTTCGAAGAACCGAACAGCCGAGGCGTTAGCCACCCTCAGGTTGATGGGCGACCCCGCTCCTGAGTCCGAGCTTGCCGATATCCAGGCGGCGCTGGCGCAGGAACATGTCGCCGCGCACGAGTCCGTATTCCAAAGCAAATATCGTTATCCATTGTTTCTTGCCATCACCATTGGCGCTTTCAACCAACTTGCCGGCATCAATGCCATTCTCTATTACCTCAACGACATCTTCGCCGCCGCGGGCTTCGGCCAAATTTCCAGCGATCAGCAGGCCATCGCCATCGGCACCACCAACTTTCTATTCACCATAGTCGGCATGGCCCTCATCGATAAGCTTGGGCGCAAAACCTTGCTGCTGATCGGCGCGGCCGGCTGCGCGTGTTGCCTCGCCGGTGTAGCCTGGGTCTTCGCAACCGAATCGCATCGCGGCGACCTGCTTTGGTTGCTGGTCACTTTCATTGCGTTCTTCAGCGTGTCGCAGGGCGCCGTCATCTGGGTTTACATCGGCGAAGTGTTTCCCACTGCCGTCCGTTCCAAAGGCCAGGGTGTGGGCAGCGCCAGCCACTGGCTGTCAGACACTGTGATCGCGCTCGTCTTTCCCTCGGTGGTAACCATGATGAGCACGGCCACGCCGTTCGTGTTCTTCTCCGCAGCCACGGTCGTCCAATTTATCGTGGTTGCGTTTTTCTACCCTGAAACCAAGGGCCAGACGCTTGAGGACCTGCAGCGTAAGCTCATGCGGACTTGAGCACCTGCATAAAAAACGCGCCGGGTCGCGGGCCTATGGCGTCCCGGCGCAATCGATGCAAGGTGAAACGCTCGCTGCGGCGGTTCCAACCGCTCTAAACCGATTCGATCGCGTGAATGCCCTCCGCAATTTCTCTCTTAAGTTCCTCCGCGTCGGGATGAAACTTCGTTCGTTCTGCCTCCGGCAATTCCTCCACCAGCTTTTGATACTCCATCGTCTCGCAGCCTGAAAATGCCGCAAATCCAATAGCGGAGGCAATGCTGCAACTCATCTTGATCAACTCCGAAGCATCCCAGCAGCCGTTCCTGCTGCGCTCGGCATGATGATCGGCAACGACAGCCTCAAAGCTGTGTGGCAGCTTCCAGTCGTCAATCAACTGCCGTCCGATCTCGCAGTGATCCCACCCAAACAGTTCGCGCTCGGCTTCAAGCATCGAAAGCGCTGTCCCTTGATGCTTTTCGAGCAGCGCAGCATATCCCTTGGGCTGAATAACCGCCAGCGCCATGCGCCCAACGTCATGCAGAATCCCTGTTGTGTATGCAGTGTCTCTGTCCATCGATCCCGCGTCTGCAATCCGCGCTGCAACGATCGCGCACGCCACGTTGTGTCGCCACAGGTTGCGCATAGCGGGGTAGCTCATGGTTTTGCCCAGATAAGCGCGGACGCCTACGGTCACACACATCCCCTGGAGGGTGTTCGCGCCCAGCACTGCTACAGACTGCATGATCGTAGTCGAGGGATAGCGCGGCGCGTAGAGCAGGGAATTTGAAACGGTCAGAACCTCGCTGGCAAATGCAGGGTCGGACGAAATCAAATCGCACAACTGGTGCAGCTGCACATTTTCGTTCCTGGCCAGTTGCAGCACCCTCACCGCCACTTGCGGAAATGGAGGCAAGCGCAGATACGCCCAGGGCAATTTAACCGAAGCCATGCTTCGCTGCTCCAAACCCATTCTCCGCACCCCAACGGTCTCTGTGCCGCAGTTTCTGTGTTTGCGCACCGGCCCAGGCCGGGCATCATCCGGCCCTCTTTCGAGACCGGCGCACAGTCCCCCTAAGGTCCTTTTCGACAATCGGGATGGTTTTCAACAGGGAAGAACCGCGGATTCAGAAAGAAAGCGTCGGCCGCAGTCTATTTTGCAACCCATATTCGTCCGTCAACGCTGACCCAGATCTGGCCTTGGTCATTCATAAGCTCGAAGACTGTATCGGAATGGGGCACTTCGCCCGCTGCTGGAGCAACTTGAGCATTTTCCGGAGCGCCAGCGGATCCGGATGCGTCAATCTCGCTCGGACACTTGCGCACCACGACGGCGCGCCCCGTCCACTGCTGCTCAATGGGTTTCCAGGTTTCTCCCGAGCCCTCGCTCAAAAACAGCGAGCCCTTATCGTCGATTGCAATCATGCGATGATTCGCAGACGCGACCGAAACCGCGGGCCGCCCGCTCGGAAGTTGAAGTCCATGCGGCCGCAGCGGCACGTTCATCATCGGGCTCAGTCCATGCAATTGCAGAGATCTCGCAGGCGCAGCAGGCCGCGTCTCAAGTTGCGCAGCAGAAAATTCAACAGACACACTATTTGTCTGTGCCGGGTTTTCCGCCGATCCTCCCGATTCATGTTCGCCGTCCGGCGGCAGCAGCTCTGTCCTCAGCATCTGCTTGTCCAACGATTTTTCCGCGCGTCTTTTCTGTTCCTCGTTCAAGGCCGCTGCTTGCGTTTGCCGCGCGGCGTCTGGCTCTGGCTGCGGCGGTGCAGCAGCGTCCTCATATGCCCGGTGCCGTTCAAATCCGAAAGCACCCGCTGGCTCGTCATGCGTGTCCAGCATTCCGTTCGTCGGTATCGCCGGAGGCGCGGCTGCCGCGTCCGGTTCGACCAGGTGCTCAGGCGATCTCACTGCTGCACGCTCTTTCCTGCGAGTCTCCGCGGGCGCAACCCTTGGCGCCGCAGGCGGCGCGCTCTCCGGCGCAGCTGCTGGCGTCTGCGATTGCCCCGGCCCTTGCGTCATCGCCGGCGGCTTCTCATTCGCCGGTCGTCGCTCAATCTGTGCCACGTTTTCATTTCTCTCCACCGTGCGCTGGTGCACGTAGACCGCCACTATCGCCGTCGCCGCCACCGCTGCTGCCGGAGCCACTGCAAGCCCCCAGCCACGCCACCATCCCCTCGGCCTTGCCCCAATTGTCCGCGATTCCTCAACTTCCGCTGCCTTGCTTGCCAGCGCCACCACCTGCCTGCACCGGCCGCACGCCGACAAATGCGCAATCACTTCGCTGCGCTCTTTCTCCGGCAGAGCCTGCTCGGCAAACGCGCTCAGCACTTCGGCGTCTGGATGCGTTCCGCATTTGGCCTTGTTAGTCATTGCGCTTCCGTTTCGCTTCCCGCTCCTCTGCTTGTTCCTGGAACGTTTCCACCTGCGATGCTTGCAAAGCTTTCTTCAGATTCACGTCCAGATCGCGTGGGTCCGCGCCCAATGCCTCTTCCGCAGCTCGTTTGCTCAGGCCGCCGCGCTGCAGATTTTTGATCACATGCTTTCGCGCGCCTTCAATCGAGCGCCGCAGCTTGCGGCTCACAGTTGCTTCGTGCACTCCCAGGACCTGCGCGATCCCAGAGAGCGTCTGCCCGTCAAGATAATAAGCCGCCAGCAAAAAGCGATCCTCCGCGTCACGATCGCTCAACGCTTCTTCGATCGCTTTTTCGAGCCGTAGAGAGTCGGTTACCTGGCCCGCCGGCTCCGCCTCAGCCGCCGGCGCATCGAACTCTCCGATGGCGTCCTCGATCGATGTCAGGCGGCGATTCCGCCGGTGATGATCCACGTGCCGTTGCGCCAAGATCGTTCGCAGCCAGCCCATCAGCGAACCGCGCCCGCGATACGAGAGCAACGGGCAGCGCCGTTCGCCGTCGCGCGTTTTGAATCCAAATAGCTCCGCATAAATCTGATCGGCCAGCTCCCGACCCAGCGTCTCGCTTCCGGTGATGGCGATTGCCGCGCGAATCAGCGGCTGCCGATGCAACGCAACGAACCGCTCCCACGCCAGTTCGTTCCCGGCAGCGCAGGCGCGCGCCAGCACCAGGTCGTTGAGCCTCAGCCCAAGAAAGAACTCCGCCCGCTGCCGTCGCGTTGCCGCCAATCCCGGCCCAAGCCCAAAGTTCATCGCAGCTGCAACGTCATCCATAATCCGGTCGAACTCGACGCGTTCCAGCCCCCAAGCCCGGCCATCGCTCTTTCGCCAAAGCTCGTCGAGCAAGCCGCGGTCCATCGGTTCCCGCGCTGCGGAAACCTTCGCCTGAGTCGCGCCGGCAATCGACTCAACGGTCGCCATCTCACTCGCTCACGTTGCGCATGTTCATTTTGACGTTTGAGCTCACTCATTGGCCTTCAATCGAACGCATCTCTCGACCAAAAAACCGTGCAAGCTTCCGTAAATCCACCGTTCTACCGTTGAAGGCTGATGCGAACGCAATAAGCCGGCGGAGGAGACTCATGACGAAATGGGGTCGTTTGGGGTGTGCGGCGGCGATGCCCGTCGCGATGGTTGTATGGTCTTTAAGCAGCGTGCAGGCAGGAGGCGGCCCTTTACAGAACAAGGCCGGCTCTTACCGCGTGCTCACGCCAATCGAAAGCGGCAACCTGCTTTTGTTTCCCGTTGTGCGCGATGACGGAAAGTCTCCGGCCGAGACGCCATTCATCACGCTCGACGAGGGCCTGAAAAGCGGCGAAGTCGAAGTCACTGAGGCCGGCCGCGCGCGCGGGCTGGTGCGCTCCCGAGGGTCACGCCCAATCAACTATGACCGCGGCGACGAAGTGAACACGCTCGTTCTCGTGAATCACGCCAAGCGGCCACTGCTTCTGCTCGCGGGCGAAATCGTCACCGGCGGCAAGCAGGATCGCATCGTCGCCAAAGACCGAATCGTTCCCGCCGATGCCGACCCCATTGACCTCGGCGTCTTCTGCATCGAGCCCGGCCGCTGGACTGAAAGCTCGGCGAGCTTTGGCACATCCGGCAAGTCCGAGTTGAAGAGCTTCATGGTGCAGCCCGCAGTCCGCCAGCGAGCCATGGTCGACCAGGATCAGCAGCAGGTCTGGAACTCGGTGCACGGCGCAATCTCCCATATGGAAGCAGCAGCAGCGCCGCCCGCCAGCGCCGGGTCGATGCCCTCTGAAGGTCTCTATCCGCGCACCCTCGGTACCAGCAGCTACGCAAAAGTCATGCAGGATGCCGCCGTCAGCCAAGTAGTGGATGAGGCCGCAGCTCCCGTGATGAATGCCCGTGAGCAGGTGCTCGCGCAGTTGCGAAACGAACATGCTGTCGGAGTTGTAGTGGCCGTGCGCGGCGAAATCATCTGGGCCGACCTCTTCGCCAACACCGATCTGCTCTCCCGCTTCTGGACCAAGCTGGTGCGCTCCTATGCCGCCGAAAGCCTGATGGAAGGCGAAGACCATCCTGCGCCAACGCTGGCCGACGCTCAGCATTTTCTCGACGCGCCCTCAGGCGGCACGGAAAACAGCGAAGGTGACGTCGGAGTCTATCGCTATCGCGAGCTCAAGAGCAATGGCACTGAAACTTTCATCCTTGAGTCGCTGCTTCCTGGCGCGACTTACGACGTGCACCTGAGCAAGATGAAGTTGCGGGGCAATGAGAGCGGGAGTGCGGAGCCGCATCCGTCGAGCCATCCCGCGATTCGACTCCCCGATGTTTACCGGCCGGGCACCATCGAATAGCCGTAAAAACGCACATCTCTGTGCTCGCCGCAGCACGCCGCGGCGGGCGCGGAGCCAGAATCCGATGTGAGCTTGCTATTTGCCGAGCACGGTCTGTCTGGCTCGTGCCATCCTCGGCGCGGCAATCAGCGTCAGGGCCACCAGAAAGATCGACGCGGCAATATAGGCCAGGTGTCCATGGCGCAAGTCTTCCATCACAAGCTTGATTGCGACCAGCGCCATCGCTGCATACCCCAGACGCGTCAACTCAATACGCCGCCAGTGCGCTCCGGCAAACTCCAGGCCGAGCGCGACGCCGCATAACGTCAGCGTGCGAATGAATGCCAGGTGATGCGCACCGATCTCAATGTGAAGTGCGGCCAGACCTGCGACTCCCTCCACCAGCAGCGCCGCAACAGCAGCAGTCGCCAATGCGGCAAAGCTGAGATGAAGTGTTTGCAGCAGTCGGCTTTCGCCCGTTCGCGGCAGCGCGCACCCATAACACAGAATCGCCGCGCACGCGGTGAACCAAATAACCGCAGACGGCATCCCTTTCGGCGTTCCTGACCATGCACTGATCAGAAAACCGGGCAGTCCAGATTCCGCGGCCCCGGCCAAAAGGAAAACCAATCCATAGAACTGAAGCGCGATTCGGTTCGTGCGGCTTCCGATGAATGTTGCTGCGACCGCAGTCGCTCCCAGCAGTAGGACGATGGCCAGCGAGGTCAAACATAGAAAGCTCCCTGCCAACAGCAACATTGCGCCCCACGCGGAAAACACCGCCGCATTGCGCGGCTCCCCGGCACGATTCAGGGCCGCAAAAACGGCGGCATAGATTGCGCCCGACAACGCCAGGCAAACCACGCCCAGAATCACAATGCTTCCTTGCGGTCCAAAATCCGCCAGGCTCACGGCCGCCAGCAGGAATGCAATGGTCGTTTGCACGACGGCGAAAACGGAGACTCTGCGATGCTTTGCCAGGGTTTGCCAACACACGCTTGCGGCAAACAGCAAAAAAATCGCTACGCCGGGCGCAAGCAAAGCCATTCTGCTCAGCGCGGGATAGTCTGCGCCGCTGGACTGCGGAGCAAAGTATACATAGATTTGGACCCAGATCGCCGCGTCGGCAGCCAGCGCCACCAAAGCGCGCACCTCCGGCAATCGCTCCAGCCGCGGAACAAACTCGCAGACAGCCACGAGCACCAGCAGCGCGACCACAAAAGGCATAAGGGTGCGCGAGGCAAAGGCCAGCGCCAGCGCGAGCCCTGCGGCGGCGATGCAGACCGTGCGCAGCACCGGCAACCGGTCGTCTCCAGATGCCAGACCGATGGCCGCAAGTGCGAAAGCGCAAATCACGCCCGCAGTGATCGACGGCGAAAACACCTTGAAGCGCAAGGTCAGCTCCCAGACCATGGGAGCGAGGATCAATGCCGAGGTTCCCGCATAGATCGTGCTTGTAAAGCGCGGACCCGCGCGCACGCGCGCTGCCCAAACCAGCCATGCGAAGGCGTATGCGATGCCGGCAACCGCCACGGCCAGCTTGGGCAGCGAACTGGACTCCTCAACCGCCCGCAACACATAGGCGCCCGCAACGCCCAGCATGGCCTTTCCCAACACGGAGAACATGCTTCCCGCCAGCGCTGCGGGTGCGGTGCTTGTAATCGGCGCCGCGGAGGCAACTTCTGCTTCCTGCGAAGAATGTGGCCAGCGCGCTTCGAGCGGGTGCTCCAGCGCGTGCACGCGCTGCTCCAGCACCGCCATGCGTTTCTCAAGCCGCTCGATTTCGTCGGGAAGATCGTGCATGGCTCCCCCGATCCTTCCTAGGGCGATGTTGAACTCAATCGCCGGTCGCGGCTTCGTGCAGGCTCTTGTCCGGCCACGGAGGCAGTATCTTCACCAGCGCCCACAAAAAGAGCAGCGGCAGGATGGTCAATCCAATGGCCGCCAGCAGGCCTTCGCGCGTCACCAGTTCCATCTTGTACGTGGTGTAGCCAAGAAAACTCTTTGAGAAGAGCTGGCCGCCGATGACCACGTTCCAGCGCATGGCGAAGACGCTGATCAGGATCAGGCAACCGGAGAGCACGAAGATCCGCTTGCGCACAATCTCCGGCAGCTTCACGATCTGCGTAATGAAAAGGAGGATCAGCGGTACCAGCGTGCCGAGGAAGATCTGCACCACGATCTGCGAAAAGAAGAGCCGGGTGTGCACCATGAAATTCAGGCTGCGGAACGATTCGTCGGCCTCATAGACACGGTGCACCAGATCGAGCATTTCCAGGCTAAAGTCGATGATGAAGATATAGAACATGTACATTGCGATGGCGTCTACGCAGCGCATGTCGATCTTCTGCCCGCGCAGCTTGGTCGTAGCCATATAGATCAGCATCACCGCAGCGATCCCAGACACCATGGCGGAAAAGATGAAGACCACCGGCATCAGCGGCGACGACCACCATGGATTCGCTTTGATCGACCCGAAGATGAATCCCACATAACCATGCAGCAGGAACGCCGACGGAATGCCGATCAGCGTAACGATCCAGCCGACTTTATCGTCGATGTGCAGAGCCCGCTCGCCGATGTTGCTCGAGCCCAGCGTCATGATCTTGTAAATCACTCGCATCAGGCCCTTCGACTGCTGCGACATCAGCACAATGTCGCGCCGGTAGTCGAGCCAGATTTCGAAAACAAGCACCGCCATCAGATACCACAGGTAGACATATCCGAACATCGCCATCGCCGAGGTGCTATGCGGGGTGAAATACATCTCCGGCGAGCGCTCCGGGTGGCCCAGATGGAGTTGCAACGGCAGCGGCGCGTCGAGCAGAAACGCCAGCGCCGTCAGGAGCGCCAGCCGGTAGGTCGGCTTCACCGCTTCCACGCGAAACACGCGCTCCAACGACGCCAATATGAACGCGCCTGCCACCAGCCCCGTGATGAACGGGTACAACACGATCAGCACGCTCCAGTAGAGTGTCGCTTCGTTCGGGTACATGTAGCCTTCAACACCGCTCATAGAAACAGCTCCTAGCTGTTAGCTCCTAGCTTCTAGCTTGTCGTGCTGGTTTCAGCCGTTCCAGCTTCCCGCTGAAATCTGCAGCTGGAAGCTAGTAGCTAGAGGCTAGAAGCTCTCTTTCACCGTACCGACCCATCGAGCCCGTTATAGAAAGCCTTTGCTCCCGTGGCCATTTGCGGCTTCAGCACCTGCACGTCGTGCGTCTTCAGAAACTCGTGAATTGGGTCATTCGGATTTTTCAAATCCGCCAACTGCCGTGCTCCCGTCGGGCAGGCCTCGCAGCATGCTGTGGTCAGGCCCTTCGTAATCCGGTGATAGCAAAGCGTGCACTTGTCCGCGACTTTCTTGGTGGGATGAATGTAACGGCATCCATACGGGCAAGCCTGCACGCAATATGCGCAACCCAGGCAATACTTCTGGTCGATCAGCACCACTCCGTCCGGCGTGACGAACGTTGCCCCGACGGGACAGACCTGCGTGCAGGGCGAATCCGCACAGTGATTGCACATTTTGGGAACGAAGAAATACTTTCCCTCTTCGCCCGCCGCGACTGCCGGAAATCCTTCTTTCCCGCCGTCGGGTGAAATCACCTCGGGGCTCTCCAGGTGAATATCCGACCGGTGGTAGCGCTCGACCCATGTGCGGAAGAATCCATCGGGCACATCGTTCTCGGTCTGGCAGGCGCGCACACAGTTGCCGCAGCCGATGCACTTGGGAATATCGATCAGCATGCCCCACCAGTGCTCGCTCATCTGGTAGTTCGGGGAGTCCTCGGGCGAGCCGGCCAGCACGTGCTTCCAGGCCACGGCCGCCGCCGGCAAAAGGACGAGCAGATGACGCCTGCTGATGTTCATTTCGAACCTCCCTTCGCCGTGCTCGGGCCGGAATCGGAACCAACGACCGGGCTGTGCGGGTTGTGGCAGGTCTGGCAGGGAACTCCGCCCGAGTGATCGGCCGGGTCCACTTGAGGAAACGTAGGCGGCTTGGCCGCGCTCGTCGTATGGCAGCGCGCGCATAGAACCGCCGTATCGGGCTTCACTGGCGTTACCGACGTCGGATCGTCGGCATGCGCCGCCAGCGCTCCATGGCATGCCTCGCAGTTCACGTGCGCGTGCGCGCCTTTGGTCTTGGTGTCGGCGATATCCGTGTGGCAGGTCTCGCAGGTCTGGTGGCCTGCAAACTTCACCGGATGCGCCGCCACCTCGCCAATCGCCGCGCCGCGATAGTGTCCATACTCGCCAAAGCTCTTGGGCACCACGTACGACCGCACCACCAGAAACACCAGAAATAGGAGAACGAAAAGCCCTGCAAACCGGAAAAGATGTCCTGCGTCCTTCAACCTGTTCATCAGGCGCCCTCTTCGTGGGTCAACCGCCGGAAGCGGAATGTGACCTTGCGAGTGATCCAGCACACTTCCGACACCGACCAAGCTAGGCTGCCGACGCAGCACTGTATGTGAGCCTGCTCACAATCCCGTGTGACGCGCATGCCCCTTCGATCCGCCGCCCCCAAGGCGATACCATGAACCCTGAAGCGCATATTGGAGCGCATATTGGAGCAAAAATTGCCGGAGCGAAGAATGCCAAGGGTTCTCGACGGAGCGGCCATCTCAGCCGCTATCAAGCAAGAGGTTGGCGAAGAGGTTCAAAAGCTCGCTGCGCGCGGCATCAAGCCGGGCCTTGCCGCGGTTCTCGTGGGCCACGTGCCCGCATCGGAAATCTATGTCCGCAGCAAGGTGCAGGCCTGCGCCGATCTCGGCCTTTATAGCGATCTCATCACCCCGCCCGAAACCGTCACCACTGAGGAGATGCTCGCGCTCGTTGCCCAGCTCAACAAGCGCGACGACGTTGACGGCATTCTGATCCAGTTGCCGCTTCCCCGGCAGGTCGACGCAAAGGCTCTTCTCGACGCGGTCGAACCGGCGAAGGATGTCGATGGCTTTCATCCCGTGAACGCGGGCCGCCTGCTTGCCGGTCGTCCCGCGCTCGCGCCCTGCACTCCCGCCGGCGTCATTGAGATTCTGAAACGCAGCGACATTCCCATCGCCGGCCAACACGCCGTCGTCGTCGGCCGCAGCGACATTGTTGGCAAACCCGTGGCGATGCTCCTGCTCCATCAGAACGCAACTGTAACGATTTGCCACTCGAAGACGCGGGACTTGCCGGCAATTACGCGTCAGGCCGACATTCTCGTCGCCGCCATCGGTCGCCCCGGCTTCATCACGGTCGACATGGTCACTCCCGGCGCAACCCTCATCGACGTCGGCATCAACCGCATCACCACGCGCGAAGAATTCGATCGCTTCTTCAAAGGCAACGAGAAACGCGAAGCCGCATTTGCAAAACGCGGCTCCGTTGTCGTGGGCGACATCGATCCCCGCGCGTTTGAGATTTCCGGCGCCTACACGCCCGTACCCGGCGGCGTAGGCCTGCTCACCATCGCGATGCTGATGACGAACACTGTCCGCGCAGCCAAAATGCGGCGGGGGCTGTAGCGTGCTCCGGGTAGGCCTCACCGGCGGCCTCGGCAGCGGCAAATCTACTGTCGCCGCCATGCTGCGTGAGCTCGGCGCTCAGGTCATCGAAGCAGATGCGCTGGGCCGCGAATTCATGGAGCCCGGTCACGACGTCTATGACAAAATCGTCGCGCACTTCGGCCCGGAAATCGTCAATCCCGACGGCAAGCTCAATCGCGCGCGCCTCGCCGACGCCGCCTTCCGCCACGGCCGCCTGCAGGAGCTGAATGCCATTGTGCATCCGCCCGTGATCGAAGCGCAGCGCCAATGGATGGACGAGGTCTTCGCGCGCGACCCCGCCGCTGTCGCCGTTCTCGAATCCGCTTTGATCTTCGAAGTGGTTCGTGATGCCCGCGCGCGAGGCGATATCGAATTATCGGATTGGCGTCGCCGCATCGACCGAATCATTGTCGTCACCGCGCCCGACGACCTCAAGGTCGCCCGTTACACCGCTCGTGTCCTGATGTCGGCGAGCGCAGCCGGCGACGCAAAAGCGTCCCCAGACGCCATCGAAGCCGGGGTCCCCAGCGACAGGTCTTTGTCGCTGGGGTGGGAAGCCGACGCCCGCAATCGCCTCTCGCATCAGGTGCCCGACGCCGAAAAAGCTGCACAAGCAGATTATGTCCTTGATAATTCGGGCGATATCGCCGCGCTCCAAGCCCAGGTTCAGACCCTTTGGCCACGCCTCTCTGCCGAGAGCAGCAAATTGGCTGGGAGCAACAAATCCCGCCAGAACTTGTCACTACAATAATGAGAACGGCAGCGCTCGCTTAAGGAACTCCTCTGCGCTGCGTCCGTACCAACTTCAGGAGGGTCTTTCAGGCGAGACCAACTATGAGACTGACCCGTATTCTCGTCATCGTTTTGCTTTTTTTGTGCGGATTCTGGTTCATCACCACGCACCTCGAGCACGGCATTTTCGGGCGCCGCCTTGCGCTCGTCGGTCCCAATGGCTCCAGCTCCCCGCTCGATCTCACTGAAGCGCACGCCGCGCCCGCCTACGACGCGGAAGAGCAGAACAACATCGCTATCTACAAGCGAGTTCTGCCTTCGGTGGTCAACATTACTTCCACCACGTTGGTTTTCGATTTTTTCTACGGCACTGTTCCGCAGCAGGGCCAGGGCTCGGGGTTCATTCTCGATAAAGCCGGCCACATTCTCACCAACTATCACGTTGTCGCCGATGCTAATCGCGGCATCGAGGTCATGCTGTCGAACAAGCGCCGCTATCCGGCGCGCGTCGTCGGCGTCGACAAAGTGCACGATATCGCGCTTCTGCAAATTGACGCGCCCGACCTTCAGCCCGTCACCCTTGCCGATTCTTCGCAGCTCAATGTCGGCCAAAAAGTCTTCGCCATCGGCAATCCCTTCGGTCTTAGCGGCACAATGACGCGCGGCATCATCAGCTCCATCAGGTCCATTCGCAACCAGGATGGGGCGCCCATCGAAGACGCCATTCAGACCGACGCGGCCATCAATCCCGGCAACTCCGGTGGCCCATTGCTGAATTCATCCGGCGAAGTCATCGGCATCAACACCATGATTGCCTCCAACGGCGCCGATCAAAGCTCCGGCATCGGCTTCGCAATTCCCATCAATACCGCCAAAGCCGTGCTCGCCGATCTTATCCGCTATGGAAAGGTCAAGCGGCCCTCGCTCGGCATCGTCTCCTATGCCATCGGTCCCGACCTCGCTTCGCAAATGGGTCTTGCCGCCGATTCCGGAGTCCTCATTCAGCGAGTTCTTCCCGGTGGAGCGGCCGAGCGCGCCGGCTTACGCGGCGGCACCGAGCAGGCGTACGTAGGAAACCAGCCCATCATGATCGGAGGCGATCTCATCATCGCCATCGATGGTCAGCAGGTCACAGATCCTGAAGACATCAGCGCGTTGATGGACAAGCATCAGGCCGGCGACACCGTCAGCGTCACCATCGTCCGCGGCAAAAAACAAATGACTCTCAAGTTGATTCTGGGAGAAGCGAAGGACACGAATATCTAGGCGGACCCGGTCATCAATCGCTGTCTAAGTCTTCGCCGTACTTGCCCCGTGCCCCAGGTCCCGATTTTGGGACCTGGGATCGCACGCCCGAACCAGCCCGCCTGACTAACCACTAACCACTAGCCACTAACCTTCAGAACCCCGCGTTCATCTCCTCCTGCATCGTCCACGCCACCTGTGCGCGGGCAACAGTAACCGGCTCGGCGTAATGTGCGGCCACGATCTCCGCTGAGCGCGATTCGTTCAGGTACGGTTCAACTGCGGCCAGCTTTACGCCCGATTTCGCCGACATGATCGCGATCTGCGCCTTGCTTGAAACCGACTGCACCAGCGACAAAATTGCCACGATAATCGTGCCCACTCCCTGAATCGCCGCCAGAGCATGCTGCTGGCTTTTGGCGTCGATGATCTTTGCTGCCTGCAGCAGCGCCGTATTTACCTGCTGCTGAAACGTCACGATTTGGTTTTGCAGTTTCGCCAGCACGCTTGCCGAAGGATTCGCAAGATATGCTTTGGCCTGCGCCACCAGCAAATCGCTTGCCGCATCGAATCCGATCGTCGCTGCCGCAAAGATCGGCGCATCCGCCGGAGCCAGCAACGCTGCGGTCGAGTCCACAGTCGCCACTGCGCTCTGCAATGCCGGTGTCCAGTTCACAATGTTCTGCGCCACGCCTGCAGCCGTGCAACCCTGCATCCATGGCAGCGGAATCAAGAGCGCGATAAACATCCACGCGCCCAGCTTTGCCGTTCCCGCGCCGGCCTGCCCGCTGGCCGCTGCTCTCCCTTGCTGGCTTGTTCCCTCGCCCCCTGTTGCAGGATCCTTAGCCATCAAACCCAGCAACGCCGTCGCAAGCGCGCTCGCCAGCGACACCACGGTGCCCGTCCCGGCCTTGCCCAGCGAAATACCCTGCTGCGACAAAACGCCCGCAACACTTGCCACCGCAATCAACACTCCGGCGGCCGACGTTTTCGGATGCTTCCATATATTGGTGAAGAAATTCATAACTACACTCCTCCGTGCTGCGGCCCACTGCCGCTTCGTTCAATTCGATTGACTGCCGATTCTTGCCCGCCCGTTCCTTCTCGCGCGGGCCGGCCCGATATCCCCGATCGGCCGCCGGCCCCGCGCCTCGCAGCGAAGCCCTCTCAAACTCTCGATGTGGCCCTGGTTCCGGCCCCGCATCGAGCGGAGAGTGCTTCGCGCAGACGAGTGCGGTCCCGCGCCCCGGCGCCATTCCGCGCGAGCAGTTCTCCTGTCGCCTGCAACCCCGGCAACTCAGCCATCATTGGGCGCAGGCGTTCAGAAGCGCTCCGGGAACGGCGAACCCATTCGCCCGGCTCGGCATTTCCGCACTTTGTCTGGTAATGATCTAAGGATACGAAATTAGAGGCTAATTACTGGCAAACTTCGCCGTCATGCAAACAGCTGAAAAATATAGAGTTACAACAAATCTTTGTAATTGCCCTCTTGACAGCTTTTCGCGGCACGGCGAAAACGGCCCTACTTCGGCCCGCCAGTGTCAGCCGAGTTCGATTCTTCTCCGGCCAGGCGAACTTCTCGAGGGCATATTTTGTCGAGCTGCGCCAGCAGATCGGCCGGGTCGTAACTGCAAACATGGTAGTCTTCGCTGCCGCATGGGTTCTGGCCAGTCGGCGAGACGGTAATGATAGGCAGGCCCGGACGGATTTTGCGCAACTCGGCCACGATATCGCCGCATGACTGGCCGTCCACTTCTGAGTCCAGAATGATTCCATCCACGCGCGGAAATCGCTTCAAGAGTTCGATTCCTTCGTCGCCGCTGTACGCGGTGAGCACATTGAGCATGGCAGTTTCAATCACCAGCTTGCGCGTGGAGATGGTGCCGGCATATTGCTTGTCGATGACAAGAAAACAGGGTCGGGTCACTCCCCGTTAGATACGAGAAATCTTTGAGAAGTCTATCCTTCATTTTGACGGCATGAAAATGCGGCCTCAATTGCGCTCTTTCCCGGCCGTTTAAGCCCATGGCAGCGTCGCTTTCGGCTCCACCGTGCGGCAACCCAATCACGACGTCCGCAAAGAAGGATCTCACTCAGGCTTTTTCACATACTTCCGGCCCCGCACCTCGTATTCGCCGCTCGCAACGCGCGCAATCGCCTCCGTATAAGCCAGGTGTTCCTCTTTCAAGATCCGCTCCGCCAGCGAGTGCGCATCGTCGCTCGCAAGCACCCGAACCGCGCGCTGCACCACGATCGCACCATGATCCAGTTCTTCATCCACAAAGTGCACCGTGCATCCCGTCACCTCGACGCCATAGTTGAACGCCTGCTCCTGCGCGTCGAGCCCGGGAAATGCCGGCAAGAGCGACGGATGAATATTCAGAATCCGATGGGGAAACGCCGCCACGAACTGCGGCGAGAGCAGCCGCATATATCCGGCGAGGCAAACCAGATCCACCTCATGTTCGCGCAGGCAAGCGGCCACGTCGGCGTCGTGCTCTTCGCGCTTGCGGCCCTTCGAAACCAGGACCTTGGTGCGGAGTCCCATCTCGCGTGCATGCGCCAGTCCCCGCGCATCGGCAACATTCGAGATGACGACCGCGATCTCCACGCCCGGCAGCCGTCCCGCGCGAATCGACTCAGCAATGGCAAGGAAATTCGATCCGCGGCCCGAGAGGAGCACGCCGAGGCGAACTATTTTGCTTTCGGCTGTCACTTTGTCCTCGGGCAGCTAATCACCGACCACCAACCGCCGATCACTGCCTCACGTGTACTGCACCCGGCGGTCGCCCTTGGCCACGCGGCCAATCACGTAAAACTTTTCCTCGGATCGATCGAGCAACGCCTTCGCCCGCGCAAACTTCGCCGCCGGAATCGCCGCCACCAGCCCCACGCCCATGTTGAAGGTGCGCATCATCTCTTCCTGCGGAATGTTGCCGAGCTCGCGCAGGTGCTCGAAGATGGGCAGCACCGGCCACGATCCAATCTCGACTTGTGCGGTCAGGCCCTTGGGCAAAATCCGCGGCAGATTCTCCGTGATTCCGCCGCCCGTGATGTGCGCCATGCCTGTCGTCAGGCCCGCGGCCACCAGCTTCTGGATCACGTGCAGATAGCTGCGGTGCGTGCGCAACAGCGATGCGCCGGCCTTTTCTTTGATCGCCGTCACATATTGCGTGGCCTTGTATCCGGCCACTTCAAACAGCAACTTCCGCGCCAGCGAGTAGCCGTTGGTGTGCAGGCCCGTCGAGGGCAAACCGATCAGCACATCGCCTGCCTTGATGCCCGCGCCCGTGATCATTTTGTCGCGATCCACCGCGCCAACAATAAATCCCGCCAGGTCGTACTCGCCTTCGGCATAGAAGCCCGGCATCTGCGCCGTCTCGCCCCCGATCAGCACGCAGCCGTTCGCTTTGCACGCATCAGCCAGCCCGCTCACCACGCTCTCAACCACATCCTCGTCCAGCTTGCCCGTTGCCAGGTAATCCAGAAAGAACAGTGGCGTCGCCCCCTGCACGGCGATGTCATTCACGCAGTGGTTCACTAGGTCCACGCCCACCGTCTGGTGCAGCCCCAATTGGAAGGCGACCTTAAGCTTCGTCCCCACCCCGTCGGCCGAGCTCACCAAAATGGGATTCTTCCAGCGCTGCATATCGAGCCGGTAAAGGGCGCCGAAGCTCCCAATCCCGCCTAAGACATTGCGATTAAAGGTCTTTTGCGCTAGGTACTTGATGCGTTCCTTGGCGTGATCGCCGCTGCGCAGGTCCACCCCTGCGTCGGCATAGGTCACAGTCTTCGGTGCGGTCTCTTGAGCCACGGCCCTGGCTTTCCAGTCAGTGAGTTTTCGGCGCGGATGAGCCGGAAACCAGAATTCTAGCAGCAATTCACGAGGCCATTTCCCACAAATCTAAAGGGTGGCTACCACTTCAGTTCATCCGCCCGCGCCGACTGTTCCGTAAAGAAAAATGGAAAGCCCGCTTGACATCCAAAACGATCCCAGCTACTCTGGTTTGGAAAGTCGGCTTTACATCAGGCCAACAACAGAAAACGTGCCCCAGACCATCACAAACCGCGTTAAAGAGCTCCGCATCGCCCTCGGCTGGACCCAGGAGCAGCTTGCGCAGGCCGCGGGCGTCTCCCGGCAGAGCATCAACTCCATCGAGCGCAACCGCTACGTGCCTTCGCTCGAGCTGGCCCTCACCTTCGCGCGCATCTTTTCCTGTTCTACCGATCAAATCTTCCAGTTGGAGATCAAGTCATGAACCATCCCATTCTCAGGCGCATTCTCATGCTCGACCACGTCTCCGATGAGCGCTCGCGCGAGCACCAGCGCCGCTCCACCAGCGCCGCCGCCATCGTGGGTACCCTGATCGTCTTCGTCCTGCTCGAATATCGGCTGCTCGTCGAGCACAGTGTGCCCTGGGATCTGATTGCCGTGATCTATGCCATGGGTGGAACCAAGATCGGGCTCATGCGCTGGTATCAGGCCAGAAACTAGCTCGCTCAGAGAAGTTTTCCGATCTCCGACCTGAAAGGAATGCCAGATGTTCGATATCGATAGCTGCAGCTTCAAAAAATCCGTTCCGTTTCTCATCGCCATCCTCATCGTGGCGCAGATCGACCTCGCCAGCGCATTTGGCTGGCCAATTGCGCTGTTGTCGCTGCTGCACCTGACGCCGGCGACGAACGACCTTTGCCGCGGTGTCTGTGCAGGCATCGGCACGTCACTCGATGTGATCGTTCTTTTCCAATTCGTCCGCATGTGGGCCAAACGCGCATTAGAGGGCGGCAGCAGGTTGGAGCAAGATTGACGGCGCCGTCCGTCGCAATGGTTCGGCCATTCATTTCAAGAGAAGGAGATCCGCAGATGCAACTACTGATCCATCGTCTCGACTCGAAACATCGCCGCCTCTTCCAGATCGCCAACGCCGCGCTCGTTCTCGGCCTCCTGCCATGGATCTTCCGCGAGTACATCCCAATGAACCATAACTGGCTCGATGCTTTCTGTGGATTCTGCATGGGCCTCTCGGTCACCATCAATCTCTTCTGCCTGCGCGCGGCGCGCCGCTGCCAGAATACTCAGGCATAAATTAACCGCCGCCTCAGTTTGGCGCTCTCGTGCAAATTCTCCATCGCGTCTCCCAAATCCCAAGGAGTCCACCAACAATGATTCTTCGCATCCTCAACAACGCTCCCGAAAAAGCCGTTCCCGTCGCGATGGCGCTCCTCGTCACCGGGCTTTCGCTGCTCACTATTGGCATCACCTGGCCGCCGCACTTGGCCCTGCTGCAAGGCGCCGGTGACGACTGGAACGATTTCTTGCGCGGCGCTTTTTTCGGCCTCGCCATCACTCTTGAAATCTTTGGCGTGGTCCTCGCAGCCAGCGCAGCAGCCCAAAAGAAACGCAACTCCGCATAAGCGCAGGCTCAAAAAACCGCAGTCGACTCGCGGCAGACGTGCGCCCATCCCGCGAGTTTTGCCGCCGAACTCACACCCCATTGCCTTCTATACTGAAGGCAGCATGTGCGCAGACATCTCAGCCGCGGGAATTCGCTCGACGCAGCGCGTCCGTTCGAAGTCGCTCCAGGACCGCGCCGAGCAGTTCTTCCCCGGCGGCGTCAACTCGCCGGTGCGTGCATTTCGCGCCGTGGGCGGCGCGCCGCCCTTCATCGAGCGTGCCGAGGGAGCTTATCTCTACGACGCAGACGGCAATCGCTATGTCGACTTCTTCGGCTCCTGGGGCCCGATGATTCTCGGCCACGCATTTCCGCCCATCGTCGAAGCTATCGAGCGTGCCGCGCGCAACTCCGCCAGCTTCGGCGCTTCCACAGCCGCCGAAGCCGACCTCGCCGAACGCATCGCTGCCTGCTATCCCGCCATTGAAAAAATGCGTTTCGTCAGCTCCGGCACTGAAGCCACCATGTCGGCCATCCGCCTGGCGCGCGCCGCCACCGGCCGCGACCTCATCGTAAAGTTCGAAGGCTGTTATCACGGCCACGCCGACGGCCTGCTGGTCAAAGCCGGATCCGGCGTCGCCACGTTTGGCATTCCCGGCTCCGCAGGCGTTCCGGAGCAAGTTGCTCACCTCACCCTCGCGCTGTCCTACAACAATCTCGGCGCCGTCGAAGCAGCCTTCGCCGCGCACCCCGATGCCATTGCCGCTGTCATCGTCGAGCCCATCGTTGGCAACGCCGGCTGCATCGTTCCCGCGCCCGGCTATCTTGCCGGTCTCCGCAAAATCACCGCCGACCATGGCGCGCTGCTCATTATTGATGAAGTGATGACCGGTTTTCGCGTCGCGCTCGGCGGCGCCTGCGAGCTTTATTCGCTCGATCCCGATCTCGTTACGTTAGGCAAAATCGTAGGCGGCGGACTGCCAGTCGGCCTCTTCGGAGGCAAAAGCCGTTTCATGGATCTTTTGGCGCCGCTTGGGCCCGTCTATCAGGCCGGAACTCTCAGCGGCAATCCGCTCGCGATGGCCGCAGGCATTGCCACCGTCGCCTATCTGCAGGAACATGCAGCGGAAGTCTATCCGCGCCTCGAAGCCACAACCAAAGCCATCGCCGAGGGCGTCGCGCAACAGGCCGCAGCCGCTGGAATTCCCCTTACGACGAATCGCGTTGGTTCTATGTGGACCTGGTTTTTCAACTCCCGCACGGTCACGAACTACGAAGAGGCCGCGAAGTCCGACACCACCGCCTTTGGCCGCTTCCATCGTGCCATGCTCGATCGCGGCGTCTGGCTTCCGCCCTCGCAATTTGAAGCTGCATTTGTCTCAACAGCCCACGGCCCGGCCGAGGTCGACGCCACCATCGCCGCCGCGCACGAAGCCTTCGCCTCAATGCGCCCACTTTAGGATCGGAAGAAATCTCAGTCCCGCGTCCCCACCACCGCGGTCAGCCTCACACCCACGCATCCAGCGTCACAAATTTGTACGCACCTTTGTACCGTTCGATCAGCCTCTCCGCCGCCGCCACCGAAGCCGCGCGGTTTGCCGCTGGGTCGCGATGGCCGCCGTCATGCAACACGATGTTTGCAGCTCTGCCCGCCTGCCGCTGAGCTTCAACTTTATTTGTGAGACGCAGCGCGATCCGCTCCGCCGAAGGGTCGCTCCAATCGGAAGTCATCGCGTTCCACAGCACCACTTGCAAACCGATCTCCTCCGCAATCTTGAACAGCGCCGGCCGGCGCGCTCCATAAGGCGGCCGAAAGAACTTCACTGCTCCTCCGGTAATCTGCTCCAGCATGTTTTGCGTGCGCGTCATCTGTTCACGGATCACTTCCGCCGAGCTCCGCGCCATGTTGGGATGATCCCAGGAGTGATTCCCGATGAGATGCCCGGCCCGCACCATCCTCTGCACCAGCTGCGGTTGCATCTTGGCGCGCGACCCGAGAAGAAAGAACGTAGCCCGCACATTGTTGTTTGCAAGAATATCCAGCATCTTCGGCGTCCACGTCGCGTTAGGCCCATCGTCGAACGTCAACGCCATCTCGCCCGGCCGCGGCGGAGCAGTCAGCGCAGTTCCAAAAACCCGCGAGCCCGGCCACGTGGATGCGTATGCATACCAGCCTGCCGCAGCGCCTGCGCACGCGGCAACGCCAAGACCCGTGTAGATTCCCGTGGCAATGTTCGAGATCATTCTGCCAGTCAGTATGGGGCCGTGCAGGCGGCGCTGACAACCCAAAAGTCTTGGATGCGCCTCAGGCGTTCACAGCGTCTTCGCAGGCATCTCGTCAGCATCCCGGCCAGCCCGTGCCGCACCTGCCTTCATCCTCTCCTGCGCACGCCTTTCGCCGGAGCGCCGCTCCTGCCGCCATGTCGTCATCGATGTCACGCCGTAATTCCAAACCGCCGTGAACAGCAGCCCTGTGATAGCCGCGAGCACCCACGGCACTCCGCGCCGGAAGGCCTCATTCGCAATCGCCACGTTGGCAGCCACGCCCAATCCGCACGCCAGGCAGAATGTGACGAGACCTTTCCAGAATCTCCATCCCTTCAGCCGCCGGTCACGATACGTGACGGAGTTGTTCAGCACAAAATTCAAGATCATGACGATAAACGTCGTCACGGCCTGCCCAGTGGCAAAAGTCACGCCGGCAAACTTCAGCAGCGCATTCAAAATCAGCAGGTGCACGCCCACACCCAGCGCACCCACCATCCCGAACAGCACAAACCGCACATTCACTATGCCGCCCAGGTGCTTGTCCACCAGCAGCTCGAAATATTCCAGGCCAACCAGCAGGTCTAACTTGCTTTCGCCATGCTCACGCTGCCTGAAGCGATAAGGCACTTCGCCGATGCGCAGCCCGGGGCCAGCCGAAAGCACAATGTCGAGCAGGATCTTGAAGCCGATTCCCGAGAGCCTGTGCGCAAACTGCTCAAAGCTCGCCAGGCGCACCATGAAGAATCCGCTCATGGGGTCGCTCAGCTCGTGCTCGGCGCCCATCAGGCTCAACTTGCGGCCCAGTTGGCTCAACTTCACGCGCGATTTCGCAAACTCGCCCATGCTGCCGCCGGCCATGTTGCGCGAGCCTACAACCAAATCCAGGTTCTCTTCACGAATTCGGCGCAGCATCTCCGGCAAGATTGCTTCGTCGTGCTGCATGTCGGCATCCATCACGGCAACAAACGGCGCCGCCGCGCCAAGGATTCCCTCGATGCAGGCTGACGCGAGCCCTCGCCGGCCAATCCGTTGCAACACGCGCAGGTTGTCCCGATCCTGCGCCACGCGCCGCACCGCGTCCGCTGTCCCGTCGGGCGAGTCGTCGTCTACAAAAATCACTTCATAGCGGATGCCTTCGAGCGCCTTCTCCAGGCGATCGACAATCGGACGCACATTCCGGCTCTCATTGAATGTGGGCAGAACGATCGTCAAATCGAAGGCCATTCTTTTCTCCGCGGACCCCAGCCAAAATCGCGGGCCATCCACCTTGCAGCCGGCCCGCTGTCAACCTTATAGCACCTTTAAAGAAGTTCCACGCCGGTGCCGCTTCAGCAGGGAATCACCAAAGTCTCTCTTGCTATATTTGCGGCCGATCGCAGCGCAGCCGTCCGCTCCTTATCGATGCTTCAGGCGTATACTGGCATTGTTCGGGTCGCATCCTGAGTCTTCGGAGCGGCACTGGAGCAAATATGAGCCTAACCCAGCCTTCGGCCGGTGGGAATCCCTCCACGCCCGGCATCTCCGTTCCTAAAGTCACCATGCCCGCGCTCATTGAGATGAAGCGCCAGGGCAAGCCCATCTCCGCGCTCACCGCATACGACTACGCAACCGCGCGCCTGGTCGACGAGGCCGGCATCGACATGCTTCTCGTCGGCGACTCGCTCGCCATGGTTGTGCTCGGCCAGGAGAACACCCTCGCGGTTACGGTCGACGAGATGCTCCACCACACGCGCGCTGTCCGTCGCGCCGTTCGTCGCGCGCTCGTTGTGGCCGACATGCCCTTCGGCAGCTACCACGGGACGATTCCAGAGAGCGTCGCCAACGCCGTTCGCTTCGTAAAGGAAGCTGGTGCCGAAGCAGTCAAAGTCGAAGGTCCGCGCGTCGAGCTAGTTCAAGCTCTCGTCGAAGCCGAGATCCCCGTCGTCGGCCATCTCGGTCTCACGCCGCAAAGCGTGAACCGCATGGGCGGCTATCGCGTACAGGCTCGCACCGCCGATGCCGCGCGCCGGCTTCAAATCGATTCTCACGCGCTCGCTGAAGCAGGCGCCGGAGCCATCGTGCTTGAGGGAGTTCCGCGCGAAGCCGCTGCGCGCATCACTGCCGCGCTTCCCATTCCGACCATTGGAATCGGCGCTGGACCTGACTGCGACGGCCAGATTCTCGTCTTCCACGATCTCGTCAATCTCACCTTCGCGCCTCCCGCCAAGTTTGTCCGCCGTTACGCGGATGCGTCCGCGCTCTTCCGCTCCGCCATCGAGCATTATCGCGAAGACGTTGAGCATCGTGCCTTTCCATCGGATGCGGAAAGCTATCACCTTTCCGCGCGCAAAGAGAGCGGTCCGGTTGAGGCCAACTCCGACTTCGACTCCGAAGACGCCGTTGTGAATCGCGACGCATTCGAGGATTGGGCGAACTGAACAGGGCCACCGGATAGTGGCGGCTTTGAAGGGTGCGGGCTTTAGCCCGTACATCAAAGCCCCCAGAAGATTCCGGACTTTAGCCCCTGAGGGCCGTTTTCCAAATTGATCCACCGGCGATTGAAATCGCCCAAATGACTATGTTGGTCCTTCGCACCGTCGCCGAGCTCCGCCGCTGGTCCCGTCAGGCGCGTTCTGCGCCGGGAAGCATCATCGGCCTCCTGCCCACGATGGGCGCTCTCCACGCGGGTCACGCATCGCTCATTCGAGCCGCACGTGCTTCGTGTTCGCACGTCGCCGTCAGTCTGTTCGTCAATCCCACGCAGTTCGGTCCCAACGAGGACTTCACTCGCTACCCTCGCTCCTTCGACGCTGACTGCGCACTCGCCGAGCGGGAGGGTGCCGATGTGCTCTTCGCTCCCGCAGTCGAAGAGCTCTACCCCCATGGATCCATATCCACTTTTGTCGACGTCCCCGAGCTTTCCGAACGCCTTGACGGCGCATCCCGCCCCGGACACTTTCGCGGCGTGGCAACGGTTGTAGCCAAGCTCCTCACCGCATGCGAGCCCGATCGCGCATTCTTCGGCCAGAAAGACGCAGCCCAGGTTGCCGTCCTTCGCCGCATGGTTGCTGATCTGCGCTTCGGCGTCGAAATCGTCGTCTGTCCGATCGTCCGCGACGCCGACGGTCTCGCCCTTAGTTCGCGCAACTCTTATCTCGCTCCTGCCCAGCGCGAACAGGCTCTCACCCTCAGCCGCGCGGTTCGCAAAGTCGAGTCACTGGTCGCCCAAGGCCAGCGCCGCAGCGAATTGCTCCTCGCCGCCGCGCGCGAAGTCTTCGCTGCCGAGCCCGACGTGCAGATCGATTACATCGCTCTTATCGATTGGTCGACTCTCTCGCCTGTTGAAACCGCCGCGCCGGGCACTCTCTTCGCTGTCGCCGCCTGGATCGGCACAACGCGCCTCATCGACAATACGATTCTGTTGTAAGCAATCTCGTAATCTTTGGGTCTCGGATTGACGCAGCAGATTGTTCGGTCGAGAATCTCAAAATGATCCTCATTCTGTTCGCCCTGATCATTTACGCCTTCTTGCTCTTGGGAGCAATTGTGTTTCTGGCGTGCGTCCTTCTTCCTCCGACGCGCCGATTCGCATTAAGCGCGGCATTCTGGGTCGCACTTTGGGGACCATGCACTGTCCTGTTGATGGCATTTGCAGGAATCGGGCTTGTGGCTGGGTCTGCCCTGATGAACGCGGAAAGTCTGCAATGGACAAACGCTCCTAAGGTGCTAGGAGAACTCGGCTGGAGCTACTTGATCGTTGGGGCATCGATAACAAGTCTTGTGACCACGTCTGTAGCGTGGCTTCACCAAAAACTTATACACCGCGTCACGTTTGCGCTCTTCAGCGTATATGCGTCAGCAGTTTCTGCTGGTATCGGCAGCGTGCTTGGTTGTGCTCTTGGGTGGTGGCTCGCGGCGAAAGAGCATACCTATCTAGGGTTGTGGTGGTGGCCCCTCGCGACGATCGTTTGGGCGGCAGGATTTGGAGCGGTAGCTCACAAGACCACTCGTGCACTGCGGGGAAAAGCGCCGACAAGATTTACCTGGATTACGCCTGAAGAATTTGCGGGATCAGAAGAGCCGTGAGCCCCTCTTTTATATCGAAATCCGCTTTTGTCGCTGCATGAATCCAAAGAATCCCGTTGCGCTCGCCCCGCTCATTCGCGTCACCCTGAATAGCAATGCCCGAACTGCCCGACATTACCGCCTACATCGCCGCCCTCGAGCCGCGCATCCTTGGCAGGACTCTCGACCGCGTTCGCCTGCAAAGCGTATTTGTCCTCCGCACAGTCGATCCGCCCGTCACTAGCGCCGAAGGCAAAACCGTTCGCGAAATCCGCCGCATCGGCAAGCGCATCGCCATCGGCGTTAGCGATGCCGCCAACCAAAACCAGGAAAAAATCTGGCTGGTAATTCACCTCATGATTGCCGGCCGCCTCCACTGGCGTCCGGCGAATGCGAAACTTTCCGGCCGCCAGGGGCTCCTCGCCCTTGACTTTTCTGACGGCACCCTCGTCTTGACTGAAGCCGGCTCCAAGCGCCGCGCGTCGTTGCACGTGGTTCGCGGCGAGCAGGCCCTCAACGATCTCGACCCCGGCGGCATCGAAATATTTTCCTCGGATTTGGATCGGTTTCGTGCCGCGCTGACAGCCGAAAACCGTACCCTCAAGCGCGCGCTCACCGATCCGCGCATCATCAGCGGTGTCGGCAATGCCTATTCCGACGAGATTCTCCACGCCGCGCAGCTTTCGCCCATCGCGCTCACCCACAAGCTCAAGCCCGATGAATGGCAGCGCCTCTTCGACGCCACGCGCTCCACATTGGAGCTCTGGATCGCACGGCTCTCCTCCGAAGCCAGAAAGAAATTTCCTGAAGGCGTGACGGCATTTCGTCCTGAAATGGCGGTGCACGGCCGCTTTGGCCAGCCGTGCCCGCGCTGCGGCAGCCCGGTTCAGCGCATCCGTTATGCCGACAACGAAACCAACTATTGCGCCACCTGCCAAACCGGAGGCAAAGTTCTCGCCGACCGCAGCCTCTCGCGCCTGCTCGGCTCCGATTGGCCACGCACGCTCGATGAACTCGAAGCGCTCAAGCGCCGCTGATAATGGCCGCCTCGATCCCAGCTCCCACCGCGCAGCCGCAACGAAAAATCGCGCCTCATTGCAACAGAAGCCTAGTTACCACTTCAACCCAAAACCACTGATTTCGCTTGACATGGCTTCCAGCCAAGCAGCATCGTGTTTGCGGCGACTCCTGTCAATCGTGACCGCGCGGGATCCGCTTCGTGAGCGGCTGCCGGGCGTGGGAGCCGGACCTTATTTCGGTTGTGGAGGAATCAAGAATGCACCTTGTCACCTACACCGCGGTTCTGTTTTCGGTCATGCTTACCCAGCACATGATGATGATCGTCGTGGTTGCGGCCATCGTCGAATGGTTGCTCGGCGCTCTCTGGTATGGGCTCATCTTCCGCAAATCGTGGATGGCGATGGCCGGCTTTTCCGACACAAACAAACCGAAGAACGGCGCGCTGGGCATGGTCTCTTCGCTCATTGCCTGCCTGCTGCTCACCTATGTCATCGCGCATGTTGTCAGCTGGGCAGGAGCGATGACATTTACAGGCGGCGCCAAGCTTGGCGTCATCTGCTGGCTTGGATTCATGGCGCCTCCGCTCTTTACGCAGCACATTTTTGAGAATCGCCGTGCCAATCTCTTTGCCATCAATGCCGCCTATTGGCTATTGGTGATGGCCATCGCCGGCGGAATGACCGCAGCCTTCCACGGCTAGAAACTTTTTCGCGGCAACCCATTGTGCTCCGGGGCAATTCCGTCTGGAATTGCCCTGTTTCGTTCACACGCGCATCGCGCATTAACCTCGCGTCGCATCCTCGGCGGTCAGAATAATTTCCTCAATCCTTTTCTTGCCGAGCGTCATAAAATCGACCCATGACTCGCTCGAACATCACCACCGACGGTGCGCCTGCCGCGATCGGTCCTTATGCGCAAGGCGTGCGCGCAGGGAACTTCGTTTTCACCGCGGGCCAGGGCGGCCTCGATCCTGTCACCGGCCAGATTGTGCCCGGCGGAATCAAGGAGCAGACTGCGCGTACCCTTGAGAATCTGAAAGCCGTTCTCGAGGCCGGCGGCAGCAGCCTCGGCCAGGCCGTCAAAGTCACGGTGTACCTCAAAGACATGAACGATTTCGCGGCCATGAATGCCGTCTACGCGTCCTACTTCGGAACCGATAACGAAACGCTGCCCGCTCGCACCACAGTCCAGGTAGCCCGGCTCCCGCGCGACCTGCTCGTCGAGATCGACGTCGTCGCCGAAGTCTGATCGGAGCTGCAACGTATCAGCGCTGCATCGCATTGGCGCATGCAGGAATCTAAATGCGTGTCGATCGTTGATCCCTCGCACCACAGCCCGCGCGCGAATCGTCTCACACCCTTACCCGTTTCCCAGGAGGTTCACTTTGAGCGGCTCCGAACCAAAATCCGAAGAGAATCCCGACGCGAAAGTTGTTCGCAGCGACGCCGAATGGCGAAGCCTTTTGACGCCCGAGCAATATCGCGTGCTGCGCGAGAAGGGCACGGAGCGCCCCTTCACCGGCGTGCTCACTGAGAATCACGAAACCGGCAGCTATCACTGCGCGGCGTGCGGCGCGCTGCTCTTCATGAGCGGCGCCAAGTTCGACTCCGGCTGCGGCTGGCCCAGTTTCATGATTCCCGCCGGTTCCAAAGCCGTCGAAGAGCACGAAGATTTGAGCCACGGCATGCGCCGCATTGAAGTCACTTGTGCTCGCTGCGGAGGTCACCTGGGCCACGTCTTCCCCGACGGCCCTCGGCCCACCGGCCTGCGCTACTGCATCAATTCCGCCTCGCTCAACTTCACACGCGAAGGCGAATAACCGGCCCGCTCGCCTTTCCCACCCGCCGAAGTCATTCGCGCACAACAAAACCCCGCCGTTTCGGCGGGGTTGTCGCGAGTCTCAACCAAAAGATAAAACCGCGGAGCGGCGGTGCGCATCAGGCCTTGGCTACTTTTCCGCTCTTGATGCAACTGGCGCATACGCGCAGCTTCTTGGGTGTTCCGTTCACGATCGCCTTCACCGCCTGCAGGTTCACGTTCCAGCGCCGCCGCGTAATGTTGTGCGCGTGCGAAATGTTATTTCCGAAGCGCGGCCCTTTGCCGCAAATATCGCAAGTTTGTGCCATCGTCCAACTCCAGATCCCTGGGACCATTTTCATGAAACCAGTTTTGAAAGGGCACAACTTCAGTCGTGCCGTAGAACGCTCATAACAACCGGGCTTTAGCCCCTGAGGGAGGCCGGCGCAGCATCAAACAGTGGCCCGCGCCATCGCCTTGCCGAATCTTCAGTATACCAGCCATTTCTGCCAGAAATCGGCCCTCAGGCCGGTTCCTGACTCCTGTTTCCGCCGCCGCGGAGCGCTACACGCAACCGGGCCTCGTATCGCGCGGGCCCTTCGCCCAGATGGCTCTCATAAAGCACAAATTCTCCGGCCGTGAATGGCGTGAATCTTGGGGAACTCCCTCTCTTCTTTATGAATCCCTGTATCGCGCGGGCGATCGGAGTGCCGCCTCCCTCCGTTGCTCGCTTGCTCCTTTGCTCCCTGGCTTTCCGCGCCAGCGTAATGTGCGGATGAAACGGCCGCGCCTCCGCGACAAATCCACAATTTGCAGTCGCCGCCATCACGGAACGTTGCAGCGCCGCCAGCTCCTTCGTCACCGCCACCTCGGCAAACAACACGCCCACGCGTTCAAAGCTCCCCAGCTCGCCCAGTTTCACTGTCACCGGCGCGGCGCGCACCTCGCCCAGCCGCGCCTTTAGGCACTCGAGTTGCTCTTCCGTTGCATTGCCCAGAAACTGGAGCGTGATGTGCCACGAATCCGGCGCGCTCCAGCGCAGCGAAGCGGCTTCATTCGGCTCCAAGTATTCGCCGGAACCTCGCAACCGCTCCATAACCGCCGCGATCTCATTCCTCGCCGCATCCGCCAGCGGAATTCCCACGAACAGCCGCATACCGGCCAGTGTAGTGCTGGCCGGTGCGGATCGTCGCAGGCTGGCTTTCAGTTAAGGTTTGTGCTCGGTTCCCGCCTCGGGCGGCCTGTCCTTGGCCGGCGTGCTCCCATCCGGCGGCGGACCCGGCTTCGGGGGCACAAAATCTTCAGGCATGCTGTGGCCGCGATGGCAAGTTCCGCATGTCACCTTCATGCCCATCGCGTCCGGATCCATGGCTGACGTCTTGCTGATGTAGTCGCCGTTGATCGTTCCCACCATCTGAATCATCACGCGCGCGATCTTCTTTTCGGGTTTGGAGTCGTCGGGGAAGTTCAGCCGCGGCCTTCCATTGGGGCCCGGGGCGCCTGCTGCGTGGCAAAAATCGCAATGCACGCCCAGAGAGCCGGCAAAACCCTCCATAATCTCGTGCACCTGGTCGCCGGTCAGGTTCTTCGGCAGCACCTGCAAATTGGTCGGTGCCGGCAGGTTGCGCATCGGGTGGCCGGGCGCTGGCTGAGCCGGCGGCGTCTGCGCTGCAGGCGGGCTCGATTGCGGCTGATCTTGCGACGCTTGCACTCCGGTGTTGGCGGCAAGCACAACCGCGGAGACGAGCGCAATCGCGGCGGCGTGTGGGAGCAGGGAAGTAAGTTTCACTTGGATTCCTCTCAGGCCCCGGGGGCGGACCTCGGCTTGGCTACCGCATTAGTGTACGGACTGAGCCTTCCCGAAGGAAGATCGATTTTCCGGTCAGCGATTTTGGCCCTGAAACGCAGCCGCTGCCGGGAACAGCAAAGCGCAGCGGCAATTCGGCCGCATGCCGGATCCCGATGCGCCGCGTCACCAGCACCCGCGTCACGCGGAACCCGTCGTCGCGCAGCTGCAGGGGCGAGCCGGGATCAAGCAAATCCAGCCCGTTGTGCTTTGCCCGTGTAATCCCCATTGCTTGGCACAGCCTGCCCGGTCCACCGGTCAATGCGCATGCCTCCGCATCGGCCCCCAGCCCCCGATTCCGCGCCATCTGCTCCCGGCCCGCCACCGGCTCCAGCGCCCGCAGCAGCACACCGCCTCCATGACCCTCTTTCTCGCACGAAAAATTCATGCAGTCGTAGAGGCCGTAAATCTTGTACACATACGCATGTCCCGCCGGCCCGAAAAGCACCTGGTTCCGCGGTGTCGGCCCGCGATGCGAGTGTGCTGCCGGGTCGGGCGTCCGGTGATGGGGTCCCAGATACGCCTCAACCTCAACGATTCGCCCCGCGATCCATCCAGAGCTCGTGCGCCGCGCAAGGATCTTTCCCAACAGCCGCGGCGCAACATGCTCCGGCGAATGCAGGAAGAACCCTCGCTTCATCAGCCGGCCGGAAAATGAAGCCGATTTCATGCTAGCGGCTGGCAGCTTTTTTCCATCCCTTGATCAGCTCCAGCACCTCTTCCGCGTGCCCCTGCGGAGTCACCTTGGGATAAATGTGCAGCAGCTTCCGGTCCGGCCCGATCACAAACGTCGTTCGCTCAATCCCCATCACTTTCTTGCCGTACATGTTCTTTTCCTTCAACACATCAAACTGTTTGCATACTTTCTCGTCTACATCAGCAAGGAGTGTGTATGGCAGGTCGTATTTCGCCCGGAACTTGGCCTGTTCCCGCGGCGTGTCGCGGCTGATGCCCAGAACCACGGCGCCCGCAGCCTGAAGCTTTTTGAACGTATCGCGAAAGCCGCAGGCCTCGATGGTGCAGCCGGGGGTATCGGCCTTGGGATAAAAGAAGAGGATCACCGGCTTGCCGGCGAAGTCCGAAAGGCTTACGGTTTTGTCTTCATCGGTTTGCAGGGTAAAATCGGCGACTTTCTCGTTAACCTTCATGGGAAATATCCTCTCTAACAATGGATGGGGCCGATACGCGGCCAAAAGATCGGGCCGCAGCGCGGCCAATACTCAGGGCCGCAACACGGCCTGCAGTTTCGATTATTGTCGAGGGAAGTCGAACGTGTCATTGCATCGCTCATTCCGATTGTGGATAAAGGCAGCCGCGCTGGTTGCGCCAGCCGCGTTGGTTTCCGCGCTGCCCGCTCCCGCCCAATATCCCGGCCAGATAGCCAAACCCGATACCAACGCTCCTGATATGCGCGCCGTCGCGGTCTACGAGTACACCGGCGACGAATCGCATCCCAAAGCCGCGCGCATGGTTCCCGTTTGCATTTTCGACGGCCAGCAGTTGAATGACGCCGGCGTCTACCTCGCCCAGCCCGAGCCTCTCGCGCTTGAGAGCGACGTTGAATACCAACTCCAACGCGACGGCAAGCCCATAGGCATCTTCGACATCGACACCTCGGCTCGCGAGCAGGGAGGATGGGTTGGCTACGGCAAGTGGCACCCCATGCCGAAGCCGAAAGCGACCGCACCGGAAGTGGCCAAGGTCGACGCAGACGATGACGCTCAGAGCGACGTGCCGATTTTGCATCGCAAGCAGCACGCCGACGATTCCAGCGGCGGCTCCAACTCCGGCTCAGGCTCCGGTTCAACCGGTCCCGCTCCCGATCCGGATCGTCCCACGCTCCACAAAGCTGGCGATACATCGAATTCGGGATCGGACTCGACCTCCGGCTCCGCCACAGACTCAACCGATTCCAACGCGCCTGCGCCCGATTCCGATCGACCAACGCTGCATCGCAGCGACGACAGTTCATCCTCTGCCGGCGCATCGTCAGACGATTCCAGCCGCCCGAAGCTGAAAAAGAAAAAGAAGGACTCTGACGACGATGCCTACGTTGCCGACGTCGCCACCGCCTCCGATCCCAGTCGTCCGCACCTCGTTCCCGGCAAGTTCGCCGGTTACGGCGCCGCTGTCGTTCCCACGCTGTTCGGTTTTCCTGTCGATATGAAGCAAAACGTCGCCGTCTCCGACGCGACCGACCGCCCCGAGCATTTGTGGAATTACACCTGGGCCAATCCCGGCGATGAAGACAAGATGAAAGCGGCGATGGAAGATTTGGCGCGCACTGCGCTCGGCCTCAATCCACCCGCCGCGCCGGCAAAATCCAAATCCACTGCCGCTCGCCGTCGCACTCAGCCGGTCACTCCGCTCGCCCCAGCCCCACTCCTTGTTGAGCAGTTCCGCGTCTTTCAGTTGGCCTACGACGCCGGCGCAACGCTCGTGCTTTCCGCGCATACCGATGGCACAGGCACCAACGAGAAGTTCGTCACTCTGATCGCCCAGCCCGATCTTTACGGAGGTGTCGATGTTCTGGTAAAGAACGTCACCGACGCCGCCAGCCTTGACCTGACTCCGCGCATGCGTCTGATTGACGCGGTCGATGCCGAAGCCGACAACCGTGGCGAGCTCCTCTTCGAGCTTCGCGGAGACAGCCAGCGCCAGTTCGCTCTCTATCGCGTCCTGCGCGGCCAGGCCACCCGCATCTTCGTTAGCTCTCCTGAATCCATCGGCCTCGTTGCCGTCGATCAGTGATTTCCACGTTCACCGCGCCCGCAACGCCCGCCGCCGAAAGAGTTTAGCTAAAAGCTCGCGCGCCCCTGCCCGTTCCACGGGTAACCCTTCTGCCCCAAAAGAATCATCAAGGCCATCTTTGTTTGTGGCCCTTCTCCTATACAATCGAGGTACACAAGTGGGCACATTGACACTTCTCAAGGATCTTCTTTCGCATGGCAACTGTTACGACCGTTCCATCAACCGAGCCCGCTCTCACTGAGTCAACCGCGCCCACTTCATTAGCTCCTGATTCCAATCCAGCTCCCCAGTCGACCGCTGCCGCCGTCGCCGCCAAGGCAGTTGCCAAGTGGCGCCAGATTCGCATGGGCCGAGCCATGGCTGTGAGCGATGGCCTGAGCTGGCCAATGGTTCTCGTAATTGCCATCTTCCATCTGGGCGCGGTGGCTGCGCTCTTCCTCTTCAGTTGGCAGCGCCTGCTGGTCATGGCCATCCTTTACGTGCTTGCCATTAATGTGGGCATCGGAATGTGCTATCACCGCCTGCTCACGCACCGCGGCTACAAAGTGCCCAAGTGGCTTGAATACACCATGACGGTCTTCGCCACGCTCTCGCTTGAAGGCGGACCGATCTTCTGGGTGTCGACGCATCGCGTCCACCACCAGCTCAGCGATAAAGAAGGCGATCCCCACACCCCGCGCGAGGGCGGCTGGTGGGCCCACGCCGGATGGATCCTCTTTGGCCAGTCGCTGCACCTGCAGATCGAGGCTCTCTCGCGTTACTCGCCCGACCTCAGCCGTGATCGCTTCCACGTCTGGCTCAGCAAATACCACTGGATTCCCATCACGCTAAGCGCCATTCTGCTGCTTACCCTCGGATGGTACTGGGGCGGCTTTGTCAACGGCATTGCGATGGTCCTATGGGGCGCACTGCTTCGCGTTACGCTCGGCCTGCACGCCACCTGGCTCGTCAATTCCGCAACCCACATGTGGGGCAAGCGTCGCTTTGAAACGCATGACGACTCCCGCAATAGCTGGTGGGTCGCGCTGCTTACTGGCGGCGAGGGCTGGCACAACAACCACCACGCACATCCCGTTTCCGCGCGCCACGGCCTCACCTGGTACGAGATCGATCCCAACTTCTGGGGCATCTGGATCCTGTCGAAGATTGGCCTCGCCAGCAAGATCCAGGTCGCGCGCTTCGACCGCAACAACCCCAAGCCCGCCGGCATGTAGCCCTCTGGCGCCGCGACCAGAATCAATCTCGGCTGATACCACGATCTATTTGTAGCGCCGGCGTCCCAGCCGGTTGTCGCCCCGGCGTTCCGCCCGCACATCATTACTGATCACTAATCACTCGCCACTAACCACTGCCTTCCTCACTCCACCGTCAGCGCCACAGTCCCCGTCTCCGTCATTCCCGCAGATGTGCCGGTGATTGTGACCGTGTAAGTCCCCGCGCTTGTGCCGGGATTCCCGCCTCCTCCGCCACCACCACCGCCGCCCCCTCCGCCGCCAACCGTGCCCGCTCCGCCTCCGCAGCCCATCCCCGCGATCGCAGCAAACAACACCATCCACACCATCAGCGCCAGCCAGCTTCTCCTGCGTCGCGGAACAAACAGGATAATCATGCACGCCAGCACCGCTCCGCCCATCCCGCGCCACGGCAACCGCTCTCGTTGGTTCATCGCTGTCGCTGCCGTTGTTGTCACCGTCAGCGTCGCCGACTGTGCAGCCGTCCCGTTGATCGTCACCGTCGCCGGCACGCTGCACGTTGGCGGATCGCTCGCGGCCGTCGGAGAGATCGCACAGCTCAGGTTCACCGCTCCGGTGAATCCGTACCACGGTGTCACCGAAACCGTCGACGTGTTTCCCGTCGTCGCTCCCGGCGCAACGCTCAATGGCGCTCCCGTCAGTACTGAGAAATAAGGCGCCGGCGTCGTCGTAAACGAGAAAACCGCTCCGCTCGTCGTGCCCAGGCTGTTCTGCGCCACCGCCTGGTAATAGTAAGTGGTGCTGGCGCTCAGTCCCGTGATTGGCGCGCTCACTTGAACATTGCCCGCCGTCGACCCCAAATCTTGGCTCGCCGTCTTCGCCGCTCCTGCCAGCGTGCTGCTCGTCCCCCACAGGAACCAGGCGTGCGTGTCCGCTCCGTTCGGATTCACCGCTCCTGCCAGAGTGGCTGCAGTCGCCGTAACCGCCGTCGCCACTGCGGTCGCTGTTGCCGGCGCGGCAGCAGTCGACGACGCCGTCACCGAAACCGTATTCTGCCCCGTGCCACTCGCGTAGAGCAATGCGCTCGCAAAATCCGGCGTGTATGCAGCCTCAATGTTGTCGGTTCCTGCGGCCAACGCGCCCGGTGGAACATCGATCGTCGCGCTGCCACCAACGAGCGCTGCTGTGCCCAGCGTATAGCTGCCGCTCGTCACAACAATCGATCCGGTCGGTGTCGGTTGGCCGCTCGCGCCGCTTACCGCCACCATCACTGAGAACGCCTGCGCCGTCGTCACGTTGGGCGCCGACGGTGTCACCGCTACCGAAACGGGATAAACGCCCGCGCCGCTCAGATTCACCACCTGCGGTGAGTCGCTCGCATTGTCAGTGATCGTGAGCGTCGCCGCCATCGCTCCAGCGCTGCCCGGCGTAAAGGATCCAGAAATCGTGCAACTCGCTCCCGCTGCCAGGCTCGCGCCGCACGGGTTGGGAAAATTGAACGCCGACGAATTCGTCCCCGCAACCACAATGTTCGAAATCGTCAGCGCCGCGCTTCCGCTGTTCGTCAAGATAATCTGCTGCGGAGCGCTCGCTGCCAATGTCTGTTGTGGTCCAAACGCAAGCATGCTCGCCGAAAGTGACGCCACCGGCGCATCACCGCTCAGCGGAATGGTCTGCGTCGCATATCCCGGCCCAGCAGCATTCAAATTGTTGTCTGTCAGCGTCAACGATCCATAAACTGTCCCCGCCGCCGCAGGTTGAAAGCTGACCGGCAGCACGCAGCTCGCGCCCGCCGCCAGCGCCCCAGCTTGTCCCGCGCCGGCAGCAACCACCGGGCACGCCGAAGCTGCGCCGCTGCCGAGAGTGAAGTTCGCCGAGACTGCCGGATTAGCCCCGGCCGTCGGCACAGGAAACGTCAATGCCGCGTTGCCAATGTTCTGAACCGTCACGGTCTTCGGACTGTCGCTGCTCACCGTTCCCGCCGCCGTCGCCGCAAAATTCATCGCCGGCGCCTCGCCTCGCTCCACTTCAACCACGCGGTTATTCAGCGAGTCCGCGATGAACAAGTCGCCGGCTGCGTCGAGTCCGATGCCGATCGGATCGTTGAGCGCCTTGCCATTCACCGTCGCCGTGATCGCGGTCGCCGCGCCGCCGCCCGCAGGCACTTCCACCACGCGGTTGTTCGCGTCGGCAATAAACAAGTCTCCTGCCGCGTCCACCGCGACCCCATAAGGAAGGCTCAGGCTCTGGCCGTTCACGCTGGGATCGATCGCCGTCACCGCGCCACCATTCGCCGCAACTTCCACCACGCGATTCGCAAATAAATCCGCAATGAACAGGTCGCCTGCGCTGTCCATTGCCAGCGTCACCGGATACGACAGCTTCTCCCCGTCAACCAGCGGATCGATCGCTGTCGCCGCCCCGCCGCCTGCAGGCACCTCAACCACGCGGGCGTTGTCCACGTCCGCAATGTAGAGATTGCCGGCTCCATCCACCACCATGCCGCACGGATAATGCAGGCCGATTCCGTTCACCATCGGATTGATTTCGCTCGCCGCGCCGCCATTCGCCGGCACCACCATCACTATGTTGCGATCGAGGTCCGAGATATACAGGTTTCCCGCGCCATCCACGGCCACGCCGCCCGGATGCACCAATCCTTCTCCGCTCACAATGGGATCGATCGCAATTGGCGCGGTCCCGCCGGCAGGCAGCTCCACCACGCGCGAGTTGTCCTGATCCGTGATGTAGAGATTCCCTTTGCCGTCAACCGCTGCGTCGAACGGATCGTTGAACGCGATGCCATTCGCCATCGGCGCGAATGCGATCGCCGCGCCCCCGCCAAACGCAATCTGCGGCCCCACTCCATTTCCTTCAAGCAGCCCGCTCGCAATTACGCCGCCTGCAGAATCCAGCAACAGCGCCGCTCCATATCGTTCTCCCGCATACACCGGCTTGAACTCAACCTGAAATGTGCAAGTCTGTCCTGCCTCATAGCTTGTCCCCGCCGCGCAGCTTCCGCCCCCGCCGTTCGTGAAGTCCAGCCCCGCCGCGCCTTGCGTCACGACTGAAATTCCGCCGATCGTCGCGGTTGGCAATGTCAACGTAACTGTGGCCGTCGCTTCCGCGCCAACATTCACCGTACCGAAATTGGTTTGTGCGCTCGCCACCGCTCCGGCGAGCGCCAAACATACTACGCCCGCCGTCAACGGACGCAACATCATCCTGCGCGCGGAAAGAATCGTTTCTGCCATGAGGAGCCAATCACGTCGCATGAAAGGGAAGTAGGCGCATCGGTATTATGCTTGCGCCTCAATTGAACGCGCAAGCAGCCGCAATACAATCCGACGCCGTACTTAAGCCCTTCACAGCGCCGCCAAGAAATTCTGCAAGTCCACCAGCTGCTGCGGATTCAGGTTCATCTGGAATCGCGTGCTATAAAACTGCACCACCTGCCCCAGATTCGCCGCCGACCCGTTGTGAAAGAACGGCCCCCGCGCCGCCAACCCTCGCAGCCCCGGCACCTTCACGCGATTAACGTCCGCGCACTGGCCGGTGGTCAGCGCCACTCCCGGGTCCGCCGTCACATACACCACCGCATTTCCGCCTGCATTCGTGCACCCGCTGATCTGGTAAACCGGCAGACTCGGCATGTTCAACGCCTGCAACCCGCCGATGATGTTCGCGTCCGTCTCGCTTGCGATCACGTGGCTGGTGCCAATGTCCATCGCCAGCGGCAGCGAATGTGTCCCGATGTTCGGTGCATCGTGGCATGTTCCGCACGTCCCCACAATCACCGCAGGGCTGCCCAGCGCAGGATTGTCGTTCAATCCGTGAACATCCGTAATCTGCATCGGCGCGCTGTTAAAAATGTCTTCGCCGCGCGCAATGCTTGCCTGCGCCGGATTCGCGCTTCCCTCCCACGCCGCAAACAACGTGAACACTGTGGGATTGAACTTTGCGCCCGTCGGATCCTGACCGAACGCATCGTTGATGCCGGGATAGTAATTTTGCGCCGCCAGTGCCGCCGCGCCACCTGTCGCGCCGCTAGCGGTCAACGATCCCGCCTGCGTGTCCGTTGCCTCTGCCGTGAACAGCCCCTCTTCAAAAGCCACAATCTCGCTCACCTGCGCCGCCGTCGGAGCCGCGCTCCCTTGCTCGTGCGTCGCAATCGCATTAGCCGCCTGCGCGGCCAAATCCGACTGCAGATTTGCACTCAGCGTAGCCCCAGCGTTCAACGGCGACCCAGTAAACCGTGCATCCCACATCACCTGGCTCAGCATCGTCAGGCTCGTCGCGGGCAGTGGCCGCCTGTACACCGAATACGCTGTCTGCCCCGTCGACGAATTCACCGCCGTCGCGCACCCATAAGGATCCTGCGCCACTGCTACTGTGAATTGCGTTCCCGAAGGCAGCGCCTCCGCAATCCGGATCAATCCGTTGTTCAGCACTAGGCTGTGGCCCGCGCTGTCGCCCGTCGCCGCCGTCGGACAATTCGCGCCATCCACCGCAAGAAACAGCGGGCTGCTTCCCCCGCTGCTCGTAAACAGCGCCTGCGCGTTCGCCGCGCTCAATCCCATCCCCTGGCTCACCTGGTGGCAACTCGCGCAGCTCCGCGCATTCGTTCCTAGCGCCTGAAAGAAGATTCCGTTCGGATCGATGCCGCCGCCAGTGTCGTAGGTCGACTCCGTGCCGCTTGGCGTGGCATAAGGCTGCAGGTTTGGAATCAAATTGTTTGTTGTTGTCGTGGTTGTTGTGGTCGTGGCCGCGCCGCCGCCGCAGCCCGCCGACAGAAGACCTGCCGCTGTCAGCACCATTCCCGCCACGGCCACCAAAAACGCTCGTTGTTGCGCGATCGTCAATCGGCCTCCGACTCCATTGAGGGCGGGGATGCCCAGGGGCGTGGCTATATGCCCAAACAAAAACTCAGCAGGGGAACTCTAAGAGGATAGACGCGTCGAGGTGTGATTGGAAAGGCACGTGCGCCGCGAGGCCTTCCCTGATTCCGGCGGCTGACTCTGCCAGCCTGCCTTTACTTCCGTGCCTTCGCCCGCACCCACAAAACCAGAAAGAAGGGAAGAGCCACAATCAGAACCAGCACGCCCGCGGGCAGCCCTACGTAGCGATAAGTATCTACGTAGTTCACCGAATGGCCGCCCAGTTGGTTCCACGCAAGCAAAGCGAAGATGGCCACGCACGTGGTCGCAAAAAACGTAAGAAACGCCGACGCAACCGCCAGCAACACGCTCTGGAACAGACTGAACCCCTCCAGCGGAAATCCCAGCACCGTTTTGCCCTGGCGGCCTTGCGCAATATGTTCCATCATCAGTGGTCCTCTCATCTAGAATACAAAGTCATGGCCGGGACCGCCCAAATCGAGCTGTGGCCTGCGGATAAGGTGGCCACCCAGGTTCCCATGATCGCCGCAAGCAACGGGATTCACTACGCCATGTGGGGCGAAACCCGCGTCACCGACAGCGATCTCGAGCGGCTCGTCGGCGCTGTGCCCGCACCTCTCGCGCCCGCGCTCCGTCAGCGCGCCTACTACTTCGTCCCTCTCGCTATCGCCGATACCGGCGAAAATCTCGTCGCCCCTGCTTACAGTGTCGAGCTCGGTGACCGCGCCGTTTGTCATCGCAACGCCAGCTTCGGCTCCACTGAGGCGGTTTTTATCTCTACGCGCCTCGTTGAAGATCGCTTCGGCCTCGCCTTCGAGTTTTTCATCAACGTCGCCCACAACTTTGTTGAAGTGGCCAGCGTCCCGGAAAGTTTTGCCACTCTCGTTTGGGCGCAGGCTGAGGCACAGGCGCGCGGCGAAACCAGCCAGGATGCATGGGAAACTCGCCGCCGCGCCCTCGAGCCCCGCGCCGGCGCCAAAGTCATTGACGAACGCGCACGCAACGGGTTCTTCGAGTCATCGTTTTCCGATGCGCTCGCTATCTACATGCTCTCTCTCGCTGTCGACTTCGACTACCACGACCTGCGCGAGCGCGAGTATCCGTTGCTCGCCGCTCCAGCCCTCGCTGAGCGCCTTCGCCACGTCGCCGGTCTCTTCCCCGCGAACGCTGGCTATGAATTTCAAATCCACTATCGCCGCAAAGGTTGAATTCGGAACCATGCCTGATCGATCGCCCGCCGATCAGCGCGCACTCACTTACGAAAGCTGGCCTGCATGAACATCCTCCTCTTCGGCGCTACCGGAATGGTCGGCCAGGGAGTTCTTCGAGAATGTTTGCTCGATCCCAGCGTCGCCTCCGTCGTCTCCATCGGACGCTCCGCAACCGGCGCATCTCATCCCAAATTGCGCCAGATCGTTCACGCAGACCTCACGAACTACGCACCCATCGAGGCGCAACTCTCCGGCCCAAGCCTCCCCAAACTCGACGCCTGCTTCTTCTGTCTCGGCATCTCCTCCGCCGGACTCAGCGAAGATCAGTACAGCCGCGTCACATTCGACATCACGATCGCCGCCGCGGAAACCCTCGCGCGCCTCAATCCCGGCATGACTTTTGTTTATGTCTCGGGGCAGGGAACAGATAGCTCGGAGCGCGGCCGCACCATGTGGGCGCGCGTCAAAGGCCGCACAGAAAACGCGCTGCTTCGCCTGCCCCTAAAGGCTTTTATGTTTCGGCCCGGCATCATCGTGCCCCGCTTCGGAGCGCGTTCAAAAACGGCGCTCTATCGCATTCCCTACACGCTCACTCGTCCGTTTCTTCCGCTTCTGCTCCGCGCCTTTCCCAACCAGGTTCTTACCACTGACGAAATCGGCCGCGCCATGCTTCTTGTCGCCCGCGGCGGCGCTCCCAAGCCCATCCTCGAAACCAGCGACATCCGTTCGCTGCTCCGCACCGGCTCCTGAGCGCTACACCACTCTCCACGCATCGCCCGTGTTACCCTGATTCAACTTCGGCTCGTCGGGAGCTTCCCCAGGATGCCAAAACGCCATCGCGTCCCTGTCTGGCTCATGGGGTTAACCAACCTATCCTATGGCCTTTATGGCGGAGTCATCGCCTTCGCCATCCCGCAGCTTCTCGGCAACCGCCAGGTTCCAGAGTCCACCATCGCCGGCCTCACCGCCGTCGCCATCTCGCCCGGTTTCTGGGCGTTTCTCTTCAGCCCCGTCCTCGACGTCCGCTTCAGCCGCCGTTTCTACGCCGTCGCGCTTGCCCTCTTTGCCGCGCTCACCCTCGTGGTCGCATTTCTTTCGTTCGGCCATCTCATCCTTCTTGAGGTCGTGCTCACGACCGGCTTCTTCGCTGCTTATCTCTATCAAAGCGCTCTCGGTGGTTGGCTCTCATCCATCACCAGTGCCGACGAAGATAACGTCGTCAGCGTCTGGATGACTATCGGCAACACCGGCGGCTTCAGCCTCATGGCCATCGCATGCAATCAGATCGTGCGCCATCTTGCTCCGCTCACCGCCGCTCTCGTGCTTGCCACATCCACGCTTCTGCCCATCTTTCCGTTTCCTTTCATGCAGGCGCCCGGGCCTGACCGCCGCCTTGCCAGCGAATCGTTCTCGCAATTCTTCCTGGATATCGTTGCGCTGATCAAGCGACGCGAAGTGCTCGTGGCCCTCGTGCTCTTCATCTCGCCCGCTGCCACCTTCTCGCTCACCAACTTCCTCGGCGGTCGGGGCGGCGACTTTCACGCCTCCGCCGGTTTCGTCGGCCTGGTCGGCGGCGCTGGCGTCGCCCTCGGCGGCATCGTCGGCTGCCTCATCTTTCCCCCGCTCAGCCGCCTCTTGCCGCTTCGGTCCTTCTATCTCGCCGTGGGAATCGCCGGCGCCATCTGCACTCTTTCGCTCATTACGCTGCCGCGCGTGCCCTCGTCCTTCGCCATCGTTCTCATCGTCGAGAATCTCTTCCAATGCCTGGCGATCACCGCCTGCACTGCCATCACTTTTGAAACCATCGGCCAGAACAATCCCCTCGCCTCCACCACATTCTGCTTTCTCGGCTCAGCCTATGGCGTGCCCATCTCCTACATGCTCTATGTCGACGCGTTCGGCTACGCGCGCAAGGGAATCTCGGGCGCTCTCGGCATCGATGCCATCGTTGGCATCGTCGCCAGCACTCTCCTCGGCCTCATGCTCTTCTCGCTCGCTCGCCACTCCAGAAAATCACCCTTGGCAGCGAGCTAACGACCCACGATCCACGATTCACGATTCCCGATCCACGACCCACGGATCACTGACCACTGACCACTGACATCTGGCAACCGCTCACCGCCCACCGTTCACCGCACACCGTACCTCCCCGGCCCCAATGTCACAATCGCCAGGTTCATCGCGATCATGATCAGGTCGTAGTGCCAGCCCATCGACTTCTCGCCCCAAAATCCTGTGTGCCACTTGAACGCCTTCATCCCGATCGCGCCCAGCATAATCAGGATCAGTCCCAGCGCAGCCCACTCTGCCAAGAAACCCACAGCAACGGCGATCGCGCCCGCCAGCTCAGCCGCGCCCAGGAAAACGGTGAACGGCACGCTCATGCCGATGCTCTTTGCCCGCTCGCTAGGATTCTTCAGATGACCGAATCCGCTCCACCCAAACACAATCGCAATCATCACCCGCAAAAACAGCAGGCTCAGATCCGCAAACGCGATCGCCCCCGGAATTGTGAACATCCAGAACTCCTCCTTCTCATGGCTAAGCTAGCCGGCCGATTCGCGTGACCTTCGCACGCGAACTCCGAGCCATGTCGCTCTTTGGATGCCGATTCTTCACGAAAACGAAAGCCTGCCAAATGTTGTCAATACCCTCGCGTAAATTACCTCGACAGGCTGCTCGACCGAAGTCGCTGGTTCCAATTCACTTATTCACTCACTTCACTCCTTAACTTTTCTATTTGAAGTTTGCCGGTAATTATCCCCAAAAGGGGCATAATGGCTCCATGCTGAAACTCAACCGACTTCTCGCCGGCCCGTACGGCCAGGCGCCTCACAACCAGCAATCCATGTTTACTGATCGGTACACAGAACCCGCCAACGCGAAAATAAATACCCCTCGTTTTTTCTGGGGGAGCGTACATTGGATAAACGCTTAACTCATTTAAAATCATCAAGCACTGCACCAGTCTTGGTGCAAGTTGACCAGAAAATTACTGTTAATTTTGTAGATAATTTTGGTGGGCAGGGGAGCAGCCCTTGAATGCAGAAACCATCGATGCGAATCCTGGGCTACGAAGCTTGAACTGCCGCCTCGGCGCTCGCGTATGCAATCTTGCCTTCGCTCACCGTCCAGCGCACTTTGCCCTGCATCGCCCAGCCATCGAACGGAGTGTTCTTGGCCTTCGAGAGCGATTCGGTCGCGCGATAGGTCCATTCGACTTTGGGATCGAACACAACCACGTCGCCATAGCTGCCGACGGTCAGCGTTCCGCGCCCCTTCAATCCCAGCAGCGCAGCAGGCTGCGCGCTCAGCAGGCTGATCACGCGGCCCAGCGGCATGCGCCACTCGCGGTGCAGCCAGCGCACACTCAGTCCCAGGGCGGTCTCAAGGCCGGTGATTCCGTTCGGCGCAAGCTCGAACTCCACTTCCTTCTCATGCATCGCGTGCGGCGCGTGATCGGTGGCGATCGCGTCCACAACGCCGTCCAGAATGCCTTCAATCATCGCCTCGCGATCGGCCGCCGACCGCAACGGCGGATTCATCTTCGCATGCGTGTTGTAAAGTCCCACATGCTCATCGGTCAGCAGGAAGTGGTGCGGCGTCACTTCGCACGTCACGCGCAATCCATTGCGCCGCGCCTGCCGCACCGCAGCCAGCGCCGCTGCCGTCGAAAGATGTGCCACATGCAAATGCGGATGCGCATCCCTCAGTTCTGCAACCAATCGAATGTCGCGCTCAACAATGTTGGTCTCCCCTTCGTTCGGCATCCCGCGCAGTCCCAGCTTGAACGACGTCGGGCCCAGATTCATGCTCGCACCCTGCGTCATCCGCGTGTCCTCTGCGTGCTGGATCACCATCAGCCCCACGCGCGCCGCCGCCGCCAGGCTCTCGCGCATCGTCCCGTCTTTCAGGATCGGCCTTCCGTCGTCGGTAACAGCGACCGCGCCCGCGGCCTTCAGCGCCGCATAATCGCTGAGCGTTTCACCTTTCGACCCCCGCGTCGCCGCCGCTATCGGAAACACTCTCACCTGCGCGCCACGTTCCGGCGCCTGCATCCATCGCGTCACTTCGGGCGAATCGTTCACCGGCGTCGTGTTCGGCATCGCCGCCACGCTGGTGAATCCGCCCGCCGCCGCCGCCGCCGTTCCTGTCGCGATCGTCTCCTTGTAGGCCTGTCCCGGCTCGCGCAAGTGCACATGAATATCGATCAGCCCTGGCGCAACCACGAGCCCCGTAGCGTCCAGCACCTCGATCCCGTTCGATGTCTTCAGCTTTCCCGCGCCCGCAATCTCCGCCACGCGGCCGTCGACCACCAGCAGGTCCTTCTGCGCATCCACGCCCGCCGCCGGATCGATCAATCGCCCGCCCAAAATCGCCAGCGCCTTCACGCCCGGCCTCCGTTCTTCGACGCCGCGGAAGAATGCGTTGCTTGCCCAGCTCCGGCTTGCGCAGTCAGCGCGCGCTCCATCACTGCCATGCGAATCGCCAGCCCATTCGTCACCTGTTCCAGGATCGCCGACTGCACGCCGTCCGCCACGCCCGCAGTGATCTCCATGCCCCTGATGATCGGCCCCGGATGCAGAACAACCGCCTGAGGCGCAAGAGCCGCCAGCCGCTGTCCTGTCAGCTGGTAGTTTGCCTTGTACTCTTCAAGATCCAATTGCAGCCCCGCCAGCCGCTCGGCCTGGATGCGCAGCATCATCACCACCTGCGACTGTTTCAGCGCCGCCTCGAAGTCTCGTTCGATCTCGATTCCCGGCCCCGACCGCGCCGCCTGCTCTGGCAGCAGCTCCTTCGGCCCGCACAGCAGCACACGCGCTCCCACGCGCGGCAACAGTTGCATGTTCGACCGCGCCACGCGGCTGTGCAGAATGTCGCCGGTGATCATCACCGTGACGCCTGCCAGCGTGTCGGCCTTGACTCCGCTCACTCCCGGCCGCAGGTGCGTCATGATCGTCCGCAGGTCCAGCAGCGCCTGCGTGGGATGTTCGTGCATGCCGTCGCCCGCATTCACCACCGGCAGCCGCGTCGCCTCTTCCAGCAACCACGCCGCGCCCGACGAGTTGTGGCGCAGGATGATCGCCTCAGCCCCCAGCGCGCGCAACGTCAGCCCCGTATCTTTCAGGCTCTCGCCCTTCTCGATGCTCGAGCTCAAATTTGAAACCAGCGTCGTATCCGCGCCCAGCGCCTTCGATGCCAGCTCAAAACTGGTTCTTGTTCTCGTCGAAGACTCATAGAACAACAGCGCGATCCTGCGCTTGGCCAGGATGCGGTCGCGCACGATTGGGTCTTCGTGCTCCAACTCCGTGGCGCGAATCAGCAGCCGGCTCACGTCTTCAACCGTGAGATCGAGAACCGATAACAGCGAGCCCGGATTGTAAGGAAAAGAAGAGCTGGGAGCAGGCGGAGTGGTGAGTGCGCGGCGGGTCGCGGGTGCGGCTGGAGTCATAATGGGTCGTTCATGAGCTTATTGCGATCACTAACCACTAATCACTAACAACCAACCACTGATCACTGATCACTGACCACTGCATTTACGTCTTCTCCACCAACAGCACCTGCTCGGTGGAATCCACTTCCTGAAACTTCACTTCGATAATCTCTCGGCTGCTGGTCGGCACATGTTTGCCCACATACGTGGCTTCAATCGGCAATTCCCGATGTCCGCGATCGATCAACACCGCCAGCTGCACTCGCCGCGGGCGTCCGTGGTCAAACAGCGCGTCCAGCGCGGCGCGAATCGTCCGGCCGGTGTAAAGCACATCGTCGCAAATCACGATGTCGCGGCCTTCCACCTCGCATCCAATCGATCCCGGCGTCACCACCGGCCTAACACCTGCCGTCGAAAGATCGTCGCGATAAAACTGGATGTCCAGCACTCCGGTATCGACCGGCCTTTTTTCAATCGTTGAGATAAGCTTGCCCAGCCGCTCTGCCAGCGGAACGCCGCGACGTTTGATGCCCACCAGGGCCAGGTCCTCGCTGCCATTGCTCTTCTCGACGATCTCGTGCGCCAGTCGCACCAGCGTGCGCTCAATCTCCGAGGCGGACATGAGCCGCCCTTTCACTTTCAGTCCCGTCTTGGTTTCAAGGTCGCTCATGGTGGTTCGCTCGTGGCACTTTCAGGATTGTCACCCGCTGTCCGTGTTCGACTCCGATTCGGCTTTGGTCCGTTCGGCTCCGGTCCGGTTGGGCTTGAGCCCGCTGCTCCGCTCGTATCCGTCGACGCAGTCTGCTCGGAACATCCAGCTGCGCGCGTCGTCAATCGATGGAAGTGCTTCTGCCGGATGATACGAGGGGCCGCGCCCTGTGAGCAAGCTGTGGAAAGGTCAGCCCGGCTAAACATCTGCAGGCGAAGGGACATCGGCCACGAAACGGGCAGCGCCAGCCGCCCATTCGGCCCCATAATATAGAGGCGTGCCCGGATGGCGAAATTGGCAGACGCAGCGGACTTAAAATCCGCAGACCCTAACCGGTCGTGGGGGTTCAAGTCCCCCTCTGGGCACCAGCATCAATTTGCCAGAGAGCGAATCAATAATCGGATGGCATGGACGCAATCGCCAACTTGTGCCAAATGAGCATCAGGAACGCCGTATTTCAATTGGAGAATCCTGCCGCAGGGCAGAAATCTGCTGGAAACCTCCGACTGGCCGTAACAGCGGCTAACGAGAGAACTGGATTCCGAAGCGGAGCACGGGCTGGAATCCATCTGGACGTGTACCTCTATTGGACTGTGAGGCTAACAGCGCCCGAACTTGTTATCTGCTGGGTCTGAGAGCCGCCGCCCCCTCCACCGCCTCCGCCGCCACCGCCGCTGCCACTTCCACCTCCACCGCAGCCAATGTTGAAAGCGACCGTGGCCAGCAGGAGCAGCCCAACGCACGCGGTAAACCAGATACCACGTCGTGTCAGCTTCTTCCTCAGCATCACGAGCGGAAGCAGGAGGATCGGAAGCAGAATGAATGCCGCCGCGACGGTCACCTTCTCGTTGAAGACAACCGTGATCTGATACGTCCCCGCCGGTGTTGCTGACGAAGTGGTAATTGTGAGGGCACTAGGTGACGAAGAATAGCTGCACGTTGCCCCCGGGGGTAGGTTCAGGCATGTGACAGAGACACTCGTTACGGCCGAGGGTAGAGTCACCGGATAGGTGGCCGAGGAACCGGCCTTCACTGTTGCTGTCGTTGATGTGAACGTTGGTCCCGTTGTTGAACCCGATGCGGAATCGACCTCGAACTGGAATGCACTGGAGGTACCTCCGCCGGGCGCTGGTGTTGTCACCGTAATTGCGACAGTGATTCCGCCGGTTGCTATATCGGTAGCTGGGACTTGTGCGGTAACTTGTGTCGAGCTTACGTAGGTCGTAGTGAGGGCGGAAGTGCCCCAGTACACCATAGAGCCTGTCGTGAATCCCGATCCGTTGACCGTCAGAGTGAAGGCCGCTCCTCCCGCGTTGGTAAAGGCAGGCGACGCGCCAGTGATAATCGGGGTGGGATTCGTCGAAGAGTTGATGGTGTAGGCAGCAGTTGCCACCGCGCTAGCGGCATATCCGCTGGCCGCCGCTATGGCCTCAATCGTCTCTGACGAAGACACGGAGATTGGGCCGCTGTACACCGTCGAACTCGTGGTCGGTGTGGTTCCGTTGGTGGTGTAGTAAATCGTCGCGCCGGATGTGGTGTCAGAGATCGTCACTGATTGCGCCGACGGGTAGGTCCCGGCAACAGGAGAGAATGTTGGTGTCGCCGTCTCCAGCATGGCGATGGCGGCAATGCCTTCAAGATCGCCGATGCTCCCAAATCCGATCAAAGTATTCGACGCGGTTTGAGGATTAATCTTCAATAAGGCGTAGCTGAAGTTAGTCGCATAAATGCTTCCATCTGGAGCATAAGTCATATCCTCGATCAAGTAAGAGCCGACATTCCCGATATCGCTCACTGTCGCACCGCTTGCGGGATTAAGCGTAATCAACTGCTGGCTCAATCCGGAGCCGGGTTGACCTTCCTCCACACCGTAGAGCGTTCCCCCCGGCGAGAAGGTCATCGCTCGCAATGTATAACCCGATGCCAACGAGAGTGTCCCAACGGTCGAAAAGACACCGGTGGTTGCGTTAATCGTTCCGAGAGTGTTTCCAGACAGACCGTAAAGCGTACCTTGAGGCGAAGCAGCGATCGCCGAAACGCTCTGTGACAAGGTCACCTGGCCTGAGACGGTTCCGGAATTTGGATTAATGGCGTACAGCGTGGTTTCGGAGCCGGAACTTAAAAGGCCGGTGCCATAGAGGACGTTGTTGAGCGGATTGGCAGTCAGCCAAGCCACGTTTATGGATTGTCCGGATTGCCCAACTAGCTGTTGTGTGCCCGTTGTGGGATCGACGGCGACGAGTGAATTGGGGTACAGGGAATAGCTGCCGGCATTACCTACCGTTGAATAAAGAACAAACCCCTGAGACGCGCCTGGGTTGATGGTGTAGGCAGTGGTTCCCACCGCGCTCGTTGAATAGCCGCTGGCCTGCGCGATGGCCTCAATCGTTTCTGACGAAGAAACAGTGATCGCCCCGCTGTAAACGGTCGAGCTCGTCGTCGGTGTGGTTCCGTTCGTGGTGTAGTAGATCGTCGCGCCGGGCGTTGCGTCGGAAATCGTCACCGACTGCGTGGCAGTGTAGGTGCCGGCGATGGGTGAGAAGGTTGGCGTGGCCGTCTGTGGCGCGATGTTGATTGTGTAGGTCGCGGTGGCCACCGCGCTGGTGGTGTATCCAGTGGCCACGGCGATTGCTTCCAACGTTTCTGACGACGAAACGGTGATCGGGGCGCTGTACACGGTTGAACTTGTTGTTGGTGTCGTTCCGTTGGTGGTGTAGTAGATCGTCGCGCCGGGTGTGGTGTCGGAGATCGAAACCGATTGTGCGGCAGTGTAGGTGCCGGCAACAGGCGAGAATGTTGGTGTGGCTGCTGGAGACTGTGCCACCGCTGTCCCGTTTACGATAAATGTGGGGGCGACATACGTGATGCCGTTAATCACGCCGCTTTGGAATGTCCAGGGTCCGGCGAGAGAACTGCTGTACCACTCCCCGTTCGAAACGGTGCCCGCATTGGTAAGATACGTGCCGTTCGAAACAAACCACCCAGGCACCGTCTGGGTCGATGCGGCGTCCTTACTTGCGACTAGGTAATACGTGCCGGCTGGAAGCGTTGCATTGACGGTCATCGCTTCTGTATTCGACCCCGAGTTAGGCGCGGTGATGACTGCCTGGGCGTAAGTCGTTATGGTTCCTGTCAATGAATTCTGAAGTGAAAAATCGTAAATGCCACTCCCCAGGATCACGACATCGATCGTCGTTACATTCGCACTGGTTGAGAGCGTGAATTCCGCGGCGAAGTCCGTTCCATACATTCCGTAGTAGGAGCCGGCGGAATTTGGCGCCCCCACCAGAGTCGCCCCTGTTGACGAAGTGATGGTGTATGCCGCGGTTGCCACCGCGCTCGTGGAATAGCCGCTGGCTGTTGCGATGGCCTCGATGGTCTCAGAGGAAGATACAGTGATCGCACCGGTGTACTTGGTAGACGACGTGGTTGGCGTGGTTCCGTTGGTGGTGTAATAGATCGTCGCGCTGGGCGTCGTGTCGGAGATCGTCACTGGCTGGGCTGAAGTGTAGGTCCCTGGCGCCGGCGAAAACGTCGGCGTCGCCGCCTGGGTGGCAATGTTGATCGTGTAGGTCGCAGTGGCCACCGCGCTGTTGGTATATCCGGTCGCCACGGCGATTGCTTCCAGCGTCTCTGACGACGAGACAGCGATCGGGGCGCTGTAGACAGTCGAACTTGTTGTCGGTGTTGTTCCGTTGGTGGTGTAGTAGATCGGCGCGCCGGGTGTCGCATCGGAGATCGTCACCGACTGCGCGGAAGTGTATGTGCCACCTACAGGTGAGAACGTCGGCGTCGCAGTCACATTGGAGCTGGATGCAGTCACCGTGACGGCAACAGCCGTGATTGCGCTCAATGACCCCGAGGTGCCTGCAATCGTTACTGTCGCAGGGCTGGAAGTTAAAGCCGCCGAGGAACTGGCAGAGAGAGTCAACACCTGGGTTCCGGCTGTGGAACCCGCAGCAAACGAGGCCGTAACCCCGTTAGGAAGTCCACTTGCCGTGAGCCCCACGGTCCCGGAAAAGCCTCCTTCATCCGTGATCGTGATCGTGCTGGTTACGCTGCTGCTTTGCGCAACGCTCACAGTGGCCGGCGAGGCCGAGAGCATAAAACCAGGAGACGGGGTGGTGCCGCTGTCTATGGCGAATTGTGAGCTGGATGGCCCGAAGGCACACCAGGTATTGCAGGGTTGCGGAGAAGTGCCGGCAGACAAGGTTTGTGCGTCGGGGACAGACGCGGGACCACCGACAACCCATCCGACATAAGTATCGGGTGCTCCAGGCATGACAACAAGCCAGTAGGGAACCCCGGCGCTTAGGGCCACGGGCTGGCTGAACCATGCGGTAAGAATCGCCGCGTTGCAGCAATACGGCGCCAACAGACCTGTAGCTGTGGTGCTGATCTGGGTTCCCGGTAATCCGTTCGCGTCGGAGAATATGGCTACATTCAAAAGACCAGACGAGCCGAGGCCGGGGCCGGGCTCATTCTGAACAGCCATGATTCTCGCGTCTGTGGCGGAGCCGGCCGCCGACGGGGTAAATTGCGCAGCAGCGAACTCAGAGAGCGGAACTGCAAAATCTCCGGTGGGTCCGAAGACCGGATAATAGCCGCAACCAGGCTGCATCTGCGAATAGGGACTGCAAAGATTCGCGATATTGTTGAAGATCGAGCCGGTCTGCCCAGTGATTGTCAGGGCAATAGTTGTGGATGCGGAGAGCGCCCCGGACGTTCCAGTAATGGTCACAGTCACCGGGCTGGATGTAGTGGCGGCTGAGGAACCGGCGGAAACTACGATCTCCTCGGTTCCCGTTGGAGAGTTCATCGCAGTTGTGGCGCTGACGCCGCTGGGCAGGCCGCTCACGGAAAGCATAACGCTGCCAGAGAAGCCCAGTACGTCCGTCACTGTGACGTTGATGGTTGCGCTGCTGCCCTGGGCAACCGATAACGATCCTGGCGACGCGGAGAGAGTGAAGCCCGGCGCCTGAATCGTGTACGCTGCAGTGGCCACGGCGCTGTTGACATAGCCGCCGGCCGTGGCAATTGCCTCAATCGTCTCAGACGAGGACACTGTGATGGCGCTGTTGTACACAGTTGAGCTCGTCGTCGGCGTTGTTCCGTTGGTGGTGTAATAGATCGTCGCGCCGGGCGTTGTGTCTGAGATCGTCACCGATTGCGCTGAACTGTAGGTTCCAGCGATGGGCGAGAACGTCGGTGTTGCCGCAGGCTGTGTTGCAGCATTCACCACTTGGCTGAGCGCACTCGATGTGCTCCCGGCAAAGTTCGAGTCGCCGCTATAGGTAGCCGTAATCGAGTCAGTGCCAACGGGCAGAGCTGTGGTTGCCAATGTTGCCGTGTTGTTGCTCACTGTGGCGCTGCCCAGGCTTGAAGCGCCATTGTTAAAAGTCACCGTGCCCGTCGCGACGCCCCCAAACTGCCCGGAGATGTTGGCGGTAAGGGTCACAGACTGACCCGAAGTTGAAGGATTGAGAGACGACTTCAATGTCGTGGAAGAACTGGCTTTGTTGACTGTTTGGGTGACCGCTGCCGAGGTGCTCCCGGCAAAGGCAGAATCGCCGTCATACACCGCTGTAACGGAGTCAGTGCCCACCGGAAGATCTGTGGTGGTCAGGCTGGCTGTACCGCTCGACAGTTGCGCCGTTCCGAGTGAGGTGGCGCCGCTCATGAAAGTAACGCTCTCACCGTTCGCAGGTGTGCCGCCGGTGGAAGAGACGACTGCGGACAAAGTAACGGGCTCCTGATATATCGAGGGATTTGGCGTGGGAACTGGGGTGAGCGTCGTCTTGGTCGCGGTCAGGGACGGCGAGTAAACAAAGCCATGCAGTACGGAATTGACATCGAGGTAGCTTCCTGCGATTCCGATTCCGCTGGTCTCCGAGTTGATGGCGATGCCGACTGTTCCGTTCAAAGAGCCGCTGGTGCCTGCGTTGGGATCGTCAAAGGAAGTAAAAATCCCCGTTGAGACGGGGCGGAGGAAGCCGTGAATTGTTCCATTGGCGTCTATGTAACTGCCAGTCAGGTCGCCCGCCGCGTCGGAAAGAACGAGGAAAGTTCCGCAGATTTTTTGGCCGGGCCCCCCAGCCGAAGTACACGGGGTTGACGCTGCTCCAGGCACTGCGAACGAAGTTATGGTTCCGCTCGCGTTGCGGATGAAGCCTTGCTGTGCACAGCTTGTGCTAAGGTAAGTTCCCACCACATCGCCCGCCGTATCGATGCCCGAAGCTGTGGCGCCACCGAAGTTCGAACCGTTATTTTGGTTCACGCATGTGCCCACACCCGGAGGGTCAATCGTGGCATAGGTGCCGCTGGCCGAGCGTACAAAACCATGCTGCACGCTGCTGGAATCGATGTAATAGCCGGCAATCACTCCCGAAGCATTGATCACAACGGGGATCGTGCCCTGTTTCTTGCCATTGGCGTCTTCGCTGGTTCCCTCATTCGGGTCGTTAATAGTCGTATATGTCGATCCATCGGCGGAACGCATAAACCCGCCGTACACTGAATTCGTCGAATATGTCCCGGTGGTATAGGTTCCGATAATCACGCCGGAGTCGTTGATGCTCAAAACAATAGTTCCGCGGTGCCCGACTTGGCTTGCGAGCGGAGCATCGAATTTCGTGATCGTGCCATTGACCGCACGTACAAAGCCGTGAGAGACCTGGCTTGCGTCCAAGTATGTTCCCGCGACCACGCCAGAGGTATTGATGGACGTGGGAAAGGTTCCTTCGCCTACGCTTGAGCCCGCACCCGAAACATCGCAGTTTGCAATCGTACCGCCGGCAGGCAGCACAAAGCAGTGCAGCGCGTTATTGGTATCTACATAGACACCCGCGATGTCGCCCCCCGCATCGATAGCCGTGACGGCGGTTCCTTGTTGCGCTGCCGTTCCGGCGCCGGAGACGTCGATGGTGCTGAAACCGGTCTGTGCCGATGCGCAGACCGAGGCCAGACCGATTGCTGTCGTTACAACGAGTCCAGCCAGTGTCCCAGTGCCAAAGCTGACTGTCTGCTTGCTCTTGAGCATGATCTTTACCCTCTCGACTGGACTGCTCCCTCAAGCTGTCCTCACCGCTGCCGCGCCGCTTACCGCTAGCGGAAGATAACCGAAAGATTTACAAGGGGTTAACCGTAGGTGCAAACTGTTACTTAGCTGAGAACTTAGGTACGAAGCATAGCCGGTTGCGATGGATTTCATGTGGGACATATCAGGGTGGGATGGGGCATCTCAGGGCGCATCTCGTTAACTCACTGTTTCTGAAGGCAATCGAACGATCGTATAATGGTCTTCCCCATCGGGCTCGCCATCGGCGCCGCAACTACTGAGAAACGAAAGCGTTTCGCGAAATGGCAACCTTCACGAACAACGCAGATCCCGACCCGGAAAACCCGGGTGTGTTGGCGTCCTGGAAAGGGATAGCGGCCTATTTCGGCTGCAACGTCCGAACCGCAAAGCGCTGGGAACTGGAGCGCGGCCTGCCGGTGCATCGTGCGCCGGGTAAGAAGGGGTCCACTGTCTTTGCTCGCGTCTCTGAACTCAACGCCTGGTTGGAACTGGGAGAACGAGCGCATCGTCAAAATCATGCAGGGTTGAATGCAACCTCGGCGCCTCGCGGGCCCGGTGTCGCGCAGAACGTTTCAGAATCGCTGGCCCCCGTTCTGCCTCCCGCAGTTCCTTCGATCGAGCAACGGTCAACACAGGCTTCGTTTTCCCATTGGCGACCATGGATTCTTGCGGCTTCTGTGCTTTTGGTTTTCGCCACGACACTGTTCTGGAGGGCGCAGAGTCGTCAAAGTGCCGCAGCAATTCCTCCCTCCCGGCCGGTCATCCTGGGAGGGAGCGCGCATGTGCCGGTGCCGGGCGCCGAGGAACTCTATGAGCGCGGCCGTTATTTCTGGAATCTGCGCACGCACGACAGCTTAAGCCAGGCGATTGACGCATATACACAGGCGATCTTGAAAGATCCATCGTATGCGGAAGCATATGCGGGGCTGGCCGAAAGTTACGACTTGCTGCACCAGTTTGCCAATGCCGATCTGGAAGAATCGCTGACTCGAGCGGAGAACGCCGCCGACCGAGCGATCGCGCTCAATCCGAATCTTGCTTCGGCGCATCGCGCCAAGGCATTTGCCCTTTTCTATTGGGACTGGGACATTGCCGGGTCGGACGCAGAATTCAAACGTGCACTCGAGTTGGATCCGAATTCTGCGCAAACTCACCAATGGTACGCCGGCACTCTGCAATGCAGATCCGAAGGTGCGGAAGCGATCCGCCAAATCGACGAGGCGGTTCGCCTTGATCCCACCTCGCCGGCGATCGCTACCGACGCGGCACTCATCCATGCCGATTTCGACGACTTCAAGTCTGGCATCAAGGCTTTGGAGGAGATCGAGCGCACGCAGCCGACACTTTCCTCTCCCGCCGAGTTTCTCGCAGGCCTTCATTTCGCTACCGGCGACTTTCCCGCTTATATCAAGGACTCGCGTCGTTTTGCTTCTATTACGCACTCCCCTGACGCTATCGCCATGGCCGATGCGGTTGCGAAGGGGTGGGCCCGGGATGGTCGAACCGGCCTGCTTGAGGCCAGGGCCGAGGCGCTCAAGGCGGCCTTCGACAAGGGCACTGAGTCAGGCTTTCTGCTTGGCGAAGACCTTTTGTTGCTCGGGCGCCGCCAGGAGGCGCTGACCTACTTCAAGGCCTCTTTCGACCGGCACGCTGTCGAACCGCTCCAGCTTGCGGCCTTTGACGATTATCCCTGGGTCAGAGAACTTTCCAAAGATCCCGGATACGCGGTGCTCATTGCCCAGATCCGACAGCGGGTGCGCGAAGTCAAACCGGCCCAGCCCATCGAAGCTCGTGTGAGCCAACGATTGCCGCAATAGTCCGCACAACCGGTCTGTAGGGGAATTGAATCCGCCGCATGCATTACTGAGGGCGACACCCGAAAAGATCCGCATTCCTAAGTCGGCACATGTTTACAAACCCCATCCACTTTGTCGTGAAACCGGCTGCTCGGACAAATGCGCCAAACACGTGATGGGCTCGCGCCCCACTCTGAATGTGATGATGGACGCTTTCGCCTGTATCGCGCGATGTCCACCGCTCTTGATGAGCCTGGCCGTCGATTCTAAGAGAGCGGAAAATCTGGTCAGATAAGCGGAACCAGCAACTCGTCGATGGCAGGAGGAGGAGCGACTACCGGCAACGTCACATCGACATAGCGGCCTTCGGCCACATCGTTAAATACGCGATTGAGCGTGTCTTCAGTCCTGCCGGAATTGACGTGCAGCATTCGCGCAGCGCGCATCACGGTGGCGGACAACAGAAATCGGTTTTCTATTTTGAGTCCAGCAAGATATACCAATTCAGATCGCATATGCGCCCCATTCTCGGTAGTCGAACGTTTGCTACAGAGCCGGGCTCGTCTTGGTGTGGTTCGCTGAACTGTCAGGCTCTCTTCAAGTTCTGCGCTTGGACACGAATAAGAGGCGGGCTGAAGAAAGGAGGAATTCTAAGAATCGCCCTTTGTCGCCAGCATACGCCTAATTCACTGCTTCTCCTAATTCCCCTCTTTAAAGAAGTGCTCATAACTCCTGCAAATCGTTCTGCGGCCGCTATGTTGGGCGCTTCAAATGAACCGGAACTTCGAGGCTGCCCGCGAAGGTTGTTCTGAAATAGTGCTACACTAACAGTAGGTCGTCGAATCCGACTTGGCGTTCTTGCCTGTTCTGCTATTCCGCTTAACTCGCAATCAATTCCACTTGAGTTCAGCGATACATCACGCAACAAAGGAATAGTTATGGAACAGGGAACAGTGAAATGGTTTAACGATGCAAAGGGGTTCGGCTTCCTCAGCCGTGCCAACGGCGAAGACGTGTTTGTCCATTATTCAGCCATCAAGAGTGATGGATTCCGTTCGCTTCAGGAAGGCCAGGCAGTCGAGTTCGATGTCGTGAAGGGCCCGAAGGGCTTTCAGGCCGAGAACGTCAAGATAGTCTGATTTAATGAAGAACCGGGGAAGATGCCGTGGTTGGCATCTTCCCCTCTTCTATCGGCCTTCGTCAGCGCTCCGTAGTTCATGCGGGTCGTGCACTAGCTCTTCTTTCGGGTGTTTGAGGAGCTGATAAACCCGGCACTCCAGCAATTCATCGCATCTCCACCAAGACCGAGTTGATATTCATTGCTGGGCTAACTCAAGACGAAGGTGGTCAAACTCTCTAACCCACTTACCCTTAATCTCCTCAATGGAGCTTCTCATGAAAAAAGATGTGCCGCACGACAAGTACTTTCTCAAATCCCTCCATAAGGAAATAGACCTTTACGATCGTAAGATCGCCTATCTGGATAAGTTCGTTGAATTCCAGTCGACTGCCGATCGCACTGAAGCTGAGAGCAGGTTACTCTCGAAACGGGCGTCGCTCGCTGAGACCGCGAAACAGTTGGTTGCTGAAGGAGTGGAGTTCAACCGTGCAGATCTCCCAAGGTCCTTTCGCGACGCGCGGTAACCGCTGCGATCGCTGATTCCGGCTCGGTCTCCGTTAGGTCCAGTTTCCCCATTTCGGTCAATTGCGGCTGGCGAGTTGGAATACCTTCCCGTGTGGATCCATGGACTATCAGCCAAAAGCGAAATTCTTTCCGCTGTGCGATCTCCACCACGTCCCCATGCGGCGCGTCATGCTTGAAGAGTCGGCATCGCAGAAAAGTCAATCGTTTCACCAGTGCCAACGGCGCGATTGTAATCGCGTTTTCCGCGATGGCTACGGTTATTCAGATTTCGCAGACGACCAATTCGACTCGTCGCGTGTGTCTTCTCGAGACTGCCCCACTTGCGGAGGGTCGCTCTACCTTGCCGAAGTGGACCACACGCTGAAGGTGGAGACGTGGGACTGCGCAGAGTTGGACTGTCACTACACCGAAAGCATTTCCTCTCCCTCATCTCGTTAGCTGGGCTGCCGGCCCGGCCAGGGCAATTAAGATTCAAACTGCGACCCACCTCGGAAGATGGATTAATTGGGCGCTCTGCCCGTGATTCCGATCGGGTTTGGCCCAGAGGTTGATGAAGTGAATGTGCTGGTTTTAACACGCCATTCATCCGTCCGATATGGTCTTCCCAGCTAGAGTTAAGGGTACGTCGCATGCGCCCGAGTCAGCTCACGGTTCTGCTTTGGTGTGCTTTATGGGGCACGGGAATGGCTGTCGCGCAAATGCCTTTCTACACCGACAATGCTGATGTGACCGATCGGGGCACGCTTCACTTCGAGTTCTTTAACGAGTACGATGCCCTGCAATCAGCCCAATATCCTGACTTGCGCCAGAATACCTTCAATTACAAAGTCAATTATGGCTTGCCTAAAGGAATCGAGCTCGATATGGATGCGCCTTATCTCTCGATCTTCCATGCCGCAAGATCACCAACCGCGAACGGGCCCGGCGACACCGAAATGGGCGTTAAATGGAACTTCCGCAAGTCCGACCGCCCCCTGAGTGTTCCGGCCCTGACGGCGAGTCTCTATATCGAGTTCCCGACAGGGAATACAAAGCAACAACTTGGGTCCGGCTTGACAGACTACTGGCTCAACTCAATAGCCCAGGAGCCTCTGACAGAAAAGACCAGGATCAACGCCAATATTGGGTTCTTGTTTGCCGGCAACACCAGTACGGGCGTAATCGGCACTCAGAATACCCACGGCCATGTTTATACTGGCGGCTTGTCGCTGTCGCATGACATCGACTCGCGCGTTACGCTCGGCGCTGAAGTCTTCGGCGCGGACGCGGATAATCACGCACTTGCAAAGGATGAGTTACAAGGGCTCGCCGGTGGCTGGTATCAGATCAACAGCCGCTCTGCAATCACATTCGCAATCCTTGGCGGAAGCCACATCGCCAGTCCGAAGATCGGCGCGCAGGTGGGCTTCGAGATCGATTTTCCCCTTTGCCACGCAACCGCCGCGAAACATCAACTCCTGGCCACATCGATTCAATGGAGGACGCCATGACTTGCAAACCCGAAGTATTGAAGAGTGTCCCTTTGTTTTCCCTCTTCGACGACGATGAAACAGCGGTTCTTGCCGCGCAGGTGGAAACAAAGACATTTGCGCCACGCGAGCGGATTTACAAAGCCGGCGATCCAGGCGCGCAGGCCTATGTTTTGGTCTCGGGTAAGGTGCAGGTCACAACCGTCGACGAGGATCATCAGGAGGTTGTCGTCGACGAGCCCGGCCAGGGTGAGTTCTTTGGGTTCGCTTCAATGCTTGAGCAGACTCCGCATCAGACCAACGCAGTTGCCATGGAAGAGAGCTTGTGCATCGAGGTGTCCCGCGACGATATTTCCGTGCTGCTCGATCGGAAGCCGCTCGCCGGCATGGATCTGTTGACAACGCTGGGTCATCAGCTCCATGCCGCGCAGCAACTCGTGCGCTTGCGCGCGACCCGCAATGCCAATGAAATTATCGAAGAGGAAGAGACTTTCGGTGAACGGATCGCCGACGCGGTGGCCAGTTTCGGCGGATCGTGGACGTTCATCATTCTGTTTAGTGTCGTTCTCACCGTTTACGCCATGGTCAACACCTGGCTCGGCGGCAAAGCCTGGGATCCCTATCCATTCATTCTTCTCAACCTGTTTCTCTCAATGCTCGCCGCTATTCAGGCGCCGGTGATCATGATGAGCCAGAATCGCCAGGATAAGAAGGACAGGGTGCGCAGCGAGCTGGACTTTGACGTGAATCGCCGCGCGGAAACGGAGATACAAGGCCTGGCGCAGAAGCTGAACCACATCGATGAGGAGATCGGGGACCTCCACGACCTGCTCAAAGGCGTGAGGGCTGCCAATGACCAAAATTCAAATCATTGAGGCTCAAACATTCCACACCCTTGCGCAGCCTCGGGCGATCACTGACAACCTGCCTTCGCGCAAAGATTCTTGCTGAAGAACGGCAGAACGTGATCCTGGAAGCGAACGGCCACGGCACTCGTGTGCGTGCCTGAATAGATTTCGAAGCTGTTGGCGATACCATATCCGTCCAGAATGTTGTGTAGCTTGGTCGTGTCGAATCGCAAGCCGTCCTGATCGCCCACGTCGATGCCAATTGCATGGTATTTCCGAAGGTTGCCGATGTACTGATCGACGAAGGCCAATGGCGCGTTTGCGGCCATCTTCGCCACGATGTCGGGCTGAGGGACGCCGTCTTTGGTGGTCAGGTCGAAATAAAGTGGAGGATTTTTGGGGTCGGGCGCCCAGGCCGCCGCCGTTGCAAATTGCGCTGCAGCGAATCCGGGTGACTGAGCAGCCAGATCGGCCGGAGACTTGGCCGCTGCAACCTTCTTTTCATTGGCGATCGCGCGCTCTTTCATCTGATCGGCAGGACCGGGCCCGCCGCCCGTCATCGGAGACATGCAGCAGGGGCTCATGATGTAGAGCGCGCCGAACACATCGGGGTGCTTCATGCCGATGCGCGAAGCGCCGTAGCCTCCCATGGAGTGGCCGACCAGGCCGCGGCTCGTGCGTTCAGGGATGGTGCGATAGTGCGCATCGATGTAGGAAACCACATCGTGAGCGATGAAGTTCTCAAAGTCGCCCGTCGTCTCAGAACTCGAATACATCGATCCGCCGTAAATCGTCTTCGAGTCCGGCAGAACCACGATCATCTCCTGAGCGCCCTTGGCGAATGCCCCTTCGATCGTCTGCGGCACATGGATTTCGTGGGTCCATTGCTCAGCCCCGATCGAATATCCATGCAGCGCATAAACCACCGGATAGCGGCGATGCTTGTCCTTTGCATAGCTGGGCGGCAGGAAGACGAACACATCGCGATCGACCGTTTCGCCTCCGAGGTTGCCTTCCAGCGATGTGCCGTGAATCTTGATGTGCTCGACCGTCACCGGCTTCGCATTTGGCTCAACCGGGGGCACCTGCGTTTGCACCTGCGCGCTGCACGCAGCGCCGCCGCCGATCATCAGCGCAATCATGAGCGCAATTGCGCCCAAGCTCTTGGCTCGATTCATTGTTTATTCTCCAGTTGCATTGAAAGGTGCCCCCGGTCCCTCGCATTTGGGGACCGGGGCAAAACAAGTGAATTAATTCCTTGGGTTCACTGTTGTGCCATTGGGAAGCGGTAAACGTTCACGCTGATGGGCGCAACGGTGACCGTTTCAGGCACGTTCGCCAGCGAAATCTGCTTAATGACTACCTGCGGCGTCTGTCCAACTCGATCTGCCGCGTCAAGCGTGCTCGCGGTCAATTGTGAAAGCGTCGCCGGGCCGGCCACATGCGTCCCCGTTACACGCAGGTCGAAGGTCTGCTCCGTCTCCGTCGCATTCACCACCGAGACAATCAGAGACTTCTTATCTGGAGACAGGGCTGCGAACATGTCGAGCGGATACGTCGCGCTGCCGGAGCTCGTCTTCGGCTGATCGCCTCCCGGAGGAAAGCGTGGCGCGGGCTGCGGCGCGTTTCCCGAAAGCGCAACCGGAGTGGCGCCCACGAAGTTGTCTGCGTAGAGCTTGAACGTCAGGCCGAGAACATTCATCGTCGCGGCCGTGCGGTTGAAGTCGATGGTCGAAACCCCAGTCGTATGCGCCGCCATGGTGAGCGAATCGGTGTGGCGCAGCATCTCGTTGAAGATCATGCCGTAGGCAAGCGCCTGCTTCAGCGTTACCGCGCGGCCAAAGCCGCCGCCGAAATACGCGTACTCGTCGATGGAAAGAAAAATGTTCTTTTTCGTCATGTCAGGGAAACGCTGCTGATAGCCCTGCCACTCCTCTGCCTCTTCATGGACAAGATCAGCGGGATAGCGCGCGAACTGAAGCACCGTCTGATCCACCTTCACGTAAGCGTCGTCAGTCGGCGCATTGATCGGCAGATTGCGCTCCTTGTCAATGTCGAGATGGCGTCCCGGCTGGCCGTACCAGTGCTGCGCGATACCGTCGAAATTACCCCAGCATTCCTTCAAAAACCCGCCATCCCAGTCAACATCCGATCCATAAAGCGGACCCAGGTTGCCGGCATATTTGGCGCGGTTTTCGCCCGTCAGGTACCAGTCTTCAAGCATCAGTCCCGAAGCAATCAGCGTGATCGACGGATCGACAGCGCGCATGGCTTTGGCAAATTCGTTGTGCTTGATCAAGTAGTACTTGAGATCGGTGCGGCCGATTTGCCATGAGCCCCACGGTTCGTTCCCGATGTTCCAGAACTTGACGTGGTAGGGTTCCGGGTGGCCGTTCTTCGCCCGCTGCGCACCCATGTATGTGTTGGCCGATCCGTTCATGTACTCCACCTGCTGAGCCGCGGAGTGCGAGTCGCCAAGTCCGGCGTTGACGCTGATATACGGCTCGACGCCGATCAGCTTGCAGAGAGTCATGAATTCGTCCATGCCCAGGTCGTTGGTCTGCATCGCGCTCCACGCGTTGTCCCAGTCGGGTGGCCGCTTATCAATATCGCCGATGGTGTGGTACCAAATCAGGTTTGACGTGTAGTTGCCGCCGTAGCGCCAGAAGCCCGACTTGATTTGGCGAATGAGCGGAATCGTGTCGGCACGGAAGCCTTCAATGTTGTCCGCGGGCATAAGCGAGAGCGTTCCGATGTGGAAGTCGCCAGACCCGGTGCCGCTGATTTCGATCGCGGCATCCGTCGTGTCGGCGCCCGCCGTGAACGAAAGCTGATACTTCTTGTAGGCCCCCGTCAAAGCTGGAAACGAGATCGTCTGGCGATCATTGGCGCCGGTTCCCCACACCAGCGCGACCTTAACGTGCGCGCCGGGCGTCCCACGAAGATAGATGCGGCCGGTATACCTTTTCCCGCTAACCAGCGCAAGCCCGGCCTGACGAATTCCGTGTGCAGTTGTAGCGTCGAGAGCAATGCGCGGACTTTGGCTGCCAACGAATGGATCGTCCTTGTCCATGACGACAACTTCATTGGGTCCCACAGGGCGCCACTTGCGAAGTTGCATGCGCATGGGGTTTCGCGGCGCCTGCGTGGAAGACGCAGGCTCCTCGGACGTGATGGGGAAATAGAATTTGCGGTCGTCGATCATCTCGGCCCAAAGGCTCGAGTACATTGTTTGGCCAATGTGCTCAATGAACATGCCGTACTCGTATTTCGAAACCGGGACGCCCGTCTGTGTCGTGTCGATAGTCGCCACGATTTTGTCAGGCGGCGCCGTCGCCTGTTGAGCCGAAACACTCGCCGCGCCTGCAAGGCACAGCACTGCCGTCGCCAAAGCTGCAAATTGAATCTTCATAGAGCTCCCTGTTCGCGGGTCCGTCGTTATGCGTAATGTTGTTGGTTTATTGGGTTGAATCTGTTCACCGAACGCAACCCCGGCCTTTTGCAAGCCAGATGAGTATACGCTTTCCCAGGCCGCCGGGAGAATCGAGTTCCGGTCGGGATTTCCACCCGCGCACTCACGCGTTGCGAAATCCCTTGTGGAAACCGCCGCGGACCATGTTTGATGGAATGGAAGGGATTCCCGACACGCGGGCTGAATCGGGCAGGATCAAATGCAGCGTGGCCCTGCCGCAATTTTCGAATGACGACACAATCAGATCCAAGCCATTCATCTTCCTCTAGCTCCGGCACGCAGATGGTGCAGAGTCTCGGGCTGTTCAGCGCCACAACAATCGTGGTCGGCTCCATGATCGGCAGCGGCATCTTCATCGTCGACTGCGACATTGCCCGGCTCACCGATTCTCCGGCGCTGTTTTTGGCGGCCTGGCTCGTCACCGGAACCATGACCCTCATCTGCGCACTCAGCTACGGCGAACTGGCGGCCATGATGCCAAAAGCCGGCGGCCAGTACGTCTACCTGCGCGAATCGCTCGGGCCTCTATGGGGCTTCCTCTACGGCTGGACGTTATTCCTCGTCATCCAAACGGGAACCATCGCGGCCGTCTGCGTGGCCTTCGGCAAGTTCCTCGGCGTCTTTGTTCCATCTGTCTCAAGCACGCACTGGCTGTGGCACATCGCGCACGTGCCCGCCATTCCCGTGGGTCCCATGGTCCTGGGCAATATGGACATCGGCGTGAGCACCGCGAACCTGGCGGGCATCGCAGTGGTTGTGTTTGTGGCATTGGTGAATATTCGCGGCGTGCAGTTTGGCGCCGGCCTGCAGAACGTGTTCACCGTGGCTAAGGCGCTGGCGCTGGCCGGGCTGATCGTGCTCGGATTCTCAATCGGGCGAAACGGCGCGGCACTCGCCGCCAACTTTGGCGCGCATTGGTCTGAGTTCTGGCGCAACGCGAGCTGGCACTCGCTGCACCCGGTACAGGTCGGCGTGCAGGGTCCGATCGCACTCGTCGGCTCCGTCGTGGTGCTGGCTGTAGTTCAGGTGGGCTCGCTTTTCTCCTGCGATGCGTGGAACAACGTGACGTTCACAGCGGGCGAGATCAAGCAGCCCCGCCGCAACGTGCCTCTTTCGCTCGCGCTGGGTGTGGGCTTTGTGGTCGTCACGTATTTCCTGGCGAGCACTGCCTATATGATGGTGCTGCCCTTGCACGGCGATCCGCACGGAGCGACGGTGTTCGCGCGCGGCATTCAATATGCCTCTGAAGATCGAATCGGCGCCGCAGTGCTGCAGCAGATCTTTCCCCATTTCGGCGGCTTCCTGATGGCAGCGGCCATTATGGTGTCGACCTTCGGCTGCGCGAACGGCATGACGCTTGCGGGCGCGCGCGTTTACTACGCGATGGCGCAGGACGGACTGTTCTTCCAATCCGTCGGCAAGCTGCATCCGCGGTTCAAAACGCCGGCGGCGGGGCTCATCGTACAGGCGATCTGGACGACAATCCTGTGCGTGTCTGGCTCGTACGGACAGCTGCTCGACTACATCATCTTCGCGGCGCTTGTCTTCTACATTCTCACCATCGTGGGCCTGTTCGTGCTCCGCTTCAAGCAGCCCGATGCGCCCCGGCCGTATAAGGCGATCGGCTATCCGGTGCTGCCCGTCATCTACATCCTGATGGCTTCGGGCATCTGCGCGGCACTGTTGCGCTACAAGCCCCAGTACACCTGGCCGGGAATGATCCTGGTGCTGCTGGGGGTTCCGGTGTACCTGCTGTGGAAGCGAAAAACGGTTCACAGTTCCTAGGTGTCGAACTTGCATTAGAATCCAGAGCAGTAAGGTCTTCCCCCCAAATCCAAATCCTGGTGGTTCCTCAGATGACGGAGTTGAGCCGAGCAAAGAGCATTTGTGTCTGGATTCTGGCGGGAACGCTGGCACCGTTTTCTTTTACTGCTGCCAGTGGGGGCGCACAAGAACAGCCTTCGTCCACGCCCACCCTGAAGACCGGCATCACCTACGAAGACAAGAGCTCGCAGACGTGCGAGGAGCAGAACCAGAACAATCCGTACACGGGCATGGATCCTCTGACCTGCCACGGCGAGATGGCGCCCGAGGATTCGCGCGGCCAGTGCAGCCTGAATATCGGCTCGGTATGGAAGCACGTTGACGGGACGTGCTACTACTGCGCGCCCATCACATTACCGCCTGAAGCCATCGTCGTGCCCATGGACCAGGTAGGAACAGCAGAATCGCAGGGGTTCGGATGCGGCGCCGATCAGGCGGACGCGTGCATGGCGGTTTGTTACGGAGGCCGAACCTACTCGCCGCCGCCGGGAACGATTGTGAAGGGCGGAGGGCCGGGATTGCCGCCGACGCTGAAGCCGCCGCAAGGAGGTCCTCCGCCGGGATATGCGCCGCAGCCGGGGCCAGCGGGTGGAATCGGATATGTACCGGGAGCGAATCCGTGCCTGCCGCAGGGGCCTGGCGGCTACGACTACTGCCAGAACGGGCCGGGGGCATGGCTGCCGGCGGGGTGCCAGTGCACGAAAAATGGCGGAACACAAAAGCAGCAGCCCCCGCCGAATCAAAACAATCAGCCGAATACTCCGCCCAATGTCAAAGAGAACTACCCGTTGGGAATCATGACCGGGATCGGGAACTGCATACAGAGCTTTCCCAATCTGATTCGCGGTCTGGGCTACGCGGCGACGCTGGACTTCGTCGATGCCGCAAAGATGTGGGGCATCACGTCGGGGCCGACGATTCTGCAGCGCGAATTGTCGGTACCGATTATCGGGCCGAATTTGAAGGCCAACAACCTGACGCCGTACCAGCAGGGCGTGATCGATGGGCAGCGGCTGTGCGGGTACACGGTTGCCGGGCTCGTTGGTAAGGGCATCGGCGCAGCAGGCAAAGGCGTCGGGGGTGCGATTAAGAATGGACTGGGTAAGGGCGGAACGCCGCCCGCCGGAACTCCGGGAGCCGGACCAACCGGTCCGGCGGGCGGTGGGGGAAATATTGGGCCCGTCGAGCCGGGCGGGCCAGCAGGTCCGAGTGGGCCGCCGGGGCCAACCGGCCCCAGCGGGGGCAGCGGCGTTGAACCCACGCCAAGTGAGCCCAGCGAGCCGCCCGGTGTAGACAGGACGCAGCCTACCGAACCTGGAGGAGTGGATAAGACGCAGCCGGGCGCCGGCGGACCAAGCTCGGAGCCGGAGCCAATTACGGGAGGCAATTCGCCGCAGAATCCGGTACAGGGAAACTCGCTGAAGGGCGCCCTAACCAACAACGGAAACAACGTTGCGAATAATGCGGCGGGACTGGGGGGCAAGTATGTTGAGCTCGGAAAAGGGCCTGTGAAGCTTGGCCCCTATGTGGACGAAGGAACGTTTGCCGCAGTATTCAAGAACGGAACGAGCTTGGTGAGGAAGATCGCAAAGAACAGCGGAGCCGGATATTTCAACGATCAGCTCGATGGCCAGGCGAACGGATCGCAGGTGCTGCAGAAGCTTGGAATCGATCATCCCGAGATTACCGATGTGGAACCGGGGAGCGATGAAACGCCGGCGTCGCTGGTGCAGCAGGACACGGCGGCGAAGTATCCGAACTCGAAGGAGCTGAGCTCAACCGATTTTCAGAAATCTGGGCCGGCCATGCAGGGGCAGATCCTAGGCGCGGTGCAGAACATTTTCAACCGGCTGGCAGGGGCGGGCTACATCATGGGCGACATCAACCCCGCGAATTTTACGCTGGCGGTGAAAAACGGTGTCATCGAGGCGATTCCGCACGACACCGACATGATCATGAACATGCAGGAATTGAATGCGGCGATGAGGGATCCGACTTCGGCGGTGCCGAGCACGCTGAACGGATCACTGACCGCTTCGGGGGCGAAGCCGTACGTGCCGGGAGCGTACCCGAATGCGCAGGCGCTGGCGAATCAGCTGTTTTCCGGGTTGGAGAACTGGCTGTACAACGGGCCGCCGGGGCAGTAAGAGCGGCGGCCCCGCGCCAGGATTGCGAGGGTTACTGCAGCAGCGTCCCCTGCTCTTCGTGGCCGTTGCCGTTGATCTCTTCGGGCGGAATGATGACTGTCGCGGCGACTTTATCGTCCGGCTCGAGAGTGAGAATGCGAACGCCCTGCGTGGCGCGGCCTGCTGAGCGAATCGTCTTTGTGTCGCAGCGAATAATCTTCCCGAACTGGCTGATGACCATCAGCTCAGAGGTCTCGTCGACGAGCTGAATGGAGTTGACGTTTCCGACGCGTTCGGTGACTGAAAGATTCTTGACGCCTTTGCCGCCACGCGACTGCAGGCGATATTCCTCAACATCGGTACGTTTGCCGAAGCCGTTCTCAGTGACGGAGAGAATGCGATACGCGCCCGGCGCGTGCTCCTTGGGCGTGACCACGGTGCCAACCACGTAGTCGTTCTTGATGAGAGTGATGCCGCGGACGCCATAAGCTGGGCGGCCCATGGAGCGGACGTCGCTTTCTTCAAAGCGGATTCCCATGCCAAGGTGCGTGGCGATGAAGATAACCTGCGAGCCATCGGTGATGCGCGCAGCAACAAGCTCGTCATCGGAATCGATGCCGATGGCGATGATGCCCCGCGCCATGACGTTCGAGAAGTCCTTGAGCGGCGTTTTCTTTACGGTGCCTTTTTGCGTGGCGAAGAAGATGAACTTGCCTTCTTCCTCAAGATCGCGGACGGGCAGGATGGCGCACACCTTTTCGCCGGTCTGAAGATCGAGCAGGCTCTGCATCGACTTGCCCTTGCCGGCCGCGCCGACATCGGGAATCTCGTAGACCTTGAGCCAGTAGACGCGCCCAGTGTTGGTGAAGCAGAGCAGATACGCGTGCGTAGAGTTGACGATGAGCTGCGAGACGAAGTCCTCTTCGCGCGTCTTCATGCCCATGCGGCCCGATCCGCCGCGCCGCTGCTGGCGATAAATCGAGATCGGCGTTCGCTTCAGGTAGCCCTGGTGGCTCACTGTCACAGCCACTTGCTCGTCGGCGATGAGATCTTCAAGCTGAATCTCTGCGCTCTCGTCCACGATCTCCGTACGGCGCTCGTCGCCATACTTGTCGCGTACGTCTTCCAGCTCTTTGACGATGACGGCGCGAAGCTTCTTTTCGCTGGCGAGGATCTCTTCGTACTCGGCGATCTTTTCGCGGATTTCCTTCAGTTCATTCAGAAGTTCATCGACGGAGAGTTGCGTGAGCCGGTAAAGCTGCAATTCAAGGATCGCATCGACCTGGCGGAGAGTCAGGCCGCGCTCCTCGTGGCGCTGCAACTCACGGTCGAGCTGAATGATGATCTCAGTGCCCTTGCCCCAGGCGTATAAGTTTTCTCGTGCTTCGGCGCGGGAGGCGGACGCGCGAATGATCTTGATGACCGTGTCGAGGTTGTCGAGCGCAATCTTGAGGCCTTCCAGGATGTGCTCGCGTTCGCGCGCCTTGCGCAGCAAATAGACTGTGCGTCGCTGCACAACATCGATGCGGTGATCGATAAAGACGCGGATAGCTTCTGCGAGGCCCAGCTCGCGCGGCTGGCCGTTGACCACGGCCAGGAAGATCATGGAGAAGCTTTCCTGCAGTTGCGTGTGCTTGTAGAGCTGGTTCAGCACGATCTCAGGCTGCGCGCCACGCTTCAGGCCGATGACCATTCTCATGCCGTCGCGGTCGCTTTCGTCGCGCGTGCGCTCCTGGCTGATGTCGATGTCGGAGATGACCTTGTTTTCGACCAGCTCGGCGATGCGCTTAAACAGCATCGACTTGTTCACCTGATAAGGCAGTTCTGTGACGATAAGCGCCTTTAGGTCCTTGGTGGCATTTTCGATGGCGACACGGGCGCGCATGAGAAATCTGCCGCGGCCGGTGCGATAGGCATCAACGATACCGGAACGGCCGTAAAGGATACCCGCGGTGGGGAAATCCGGGCCCTTGACGTGCTTGAACACTTCGGCAAGGCCTGCCTTAGGATTCTTGACCAGGTCGATGGTGGCATTAACGACCTCAGTGAGGTTGTGCGGCGGAATATTGGTGGCCATGCCGACCGCGATGCCATTCGATCCGTTCACGATGAGCGTAGGAATGCGCGTGGGCAGCACTGATGGCTCGTCGGTGGTCTCGTCGAAGTTAGGAACCATATCGACAGTTTCCATGTCGATATCGGCCATCATCTCTTCGGCGATGCGCTCCATGCGGCATTCGGTGTAGCGATATGCTGCTGGCGGGTCGCCGTCGACCGAGCCGAAGTTACCCTGGCCATCGACCAGCGGATAGCGCAGCGCCCACGGCTGAGCCATGCGCACCAGCGCGTCGTAAACGGATGAGTCGCCATGCGGGTGATATTTTTTCAGGCACTCGCCCACGACACCGGCGCACTTGGAATATTTCTTGTTGTGCTGCATTCCCTCGCGATCCATCGCGGTCAGGATGCGGCGATGCACGGGCTTGAGGCCGTCACGAGCGTCGGGCAGCGCGCGCCCAATAATCACCGACATGGAGTAGTCGAGATAGGAGCGGCGCATCTCCTCTTCAATGTTGATGGGAACGAGATTCGTGCCGCCGGGAGGGGTGGGCGGATCGAGAGGGAGTTGTGGGTTCTGGTCGTCTGCCATAGAGGTTTCGAGACTGCAGGAAGGCGAGAGGAAGGCACGGTAAAGCGGGGCCAGAATCCGCAAGTCTCTTTGTTTATTTTAGTGGTTCGAAGGGGGATTTAGCAAGGCAAGTGGGAGGAAATAAACCCTTATATTGGTTGAATTTATGAGGCGATTTCAACAGCGGGAGCGGTTGCGGGAAAAGACGCTGCAACAGGGCTGCAATTCGGGCAATGCCGGCTATGAACGCGCCAACGCCGAGCTTCGGAGTGGAATTGGCCAAAAGGAAAAACCGTAACGGATTCGGAGGCTATCGCGACAAAAGCGGAAGGCTCAGAATGCACAGAATCGCTTGTGCAACCAGGATGGCTCCACCCGCGGCGAGAGCGAGGCGCCCGCGTGGGCCTTCATAAGCGTCAGCAAAAACGCCGCCAACAAACGTGAGCAAAAACGGCAACGACCACAGCCATGGTGATCCGGGCGCGCCGGTCATTACCAGCACCATGCAGACGAAAGCGCAAAGCAGCGGAACAGTGTTACCGAAGTAGCGCGACCTGCGGGTCGCGAGATACAGAAGAAATGCGGCGAAAGTTGCCAGCGTGATTCCACCGTTGGAGAGCGTCGAAAAGAATCGGCGGGCCGGATCGCTGGAGAACCAAAGGAACCCCGCTGAAGAGCGGAAGACGTAACTGAACGCGTCGGGCGAAAAGCCATAGCAAGCGAAGACGAGGATGAGCGCACCGCCAACGGCGAGAAGCACTACGGGCAGTGTCTGGCTGCGATGGCCTTCGGCAATCCAGATCATGGACGCGAGGCCGAGAATCGCGGCAACGGGAAGAGCGGCGATGTGCGCAGCCGCGGCTACACCGAATATGACGATAAGAAGAACAATGCGCGGACGCCATTTGCGGTGCGGTCCCTGCATGGCGTGGGCCACGCCGATGCACGTGTAGGCACCGCCGAAGACGCCAAGCGCGGCCAGAACTTCAGAATTCGGAGCGACGCAGGCTTTTAGGACGGGCGGTGAAAAGCAATAAAGGGCAAGCGCCGTGTAACCGCCCAGGTTGCCGTAAAGACGCCGCGTGACCCACCAGATGCATCCGCCAAGTACGCAGCCGGCAAAGAGAAACGGCAGGCGTATCAGGAGCAGGACATGGGTCATCTGGTGGCGGAGCTCCCACGTGGTTGGCTCGGCGCCGTTCTGCTGAACCACGCGATCCTCTGGCTTGCGAAAAAGGTCGAATCCGCGTTGAACGAGCAGGTTGAGCGTGAGCGGGAGTCCCGCGAGGCGGTAGGCAAGGATTCCGTCGTGAATGTTGCCGCATGAAGTGTAGTAGCCGGCGAGGGGCGAAGGCTTTTCCCAGGTTTCGCGTCCGCAACGCGCGTATTGATAGTCGGTGTCTGTCAGTGTCTGGCGGCTGACGATCCAGAAACCCTGGAGTAGAAATGCCGCCAGCAATGCCGCCGCGACGCGTTGCGGTAGATTGAAGCGGAAGCGGCGAAGCATGCCAAAATGGTGGGCCATTACGTTCGGAAGAACCCTAACAGTCTATATTGTGAAGTCAGAGCGAGTCCCCCCGACCGTCTTTGATCGGTCGCTCGCTGGCGAAGTAGGAAAATTCCTTAAACCGATCATTGGGCAGCATCTTGCCCAGGGGGTTTGTATGAGACTTTTCTGGCAAGCAATCTGGTTTGTTTCGCCAATCGTCGCCCTTTCGCAAACCGCTCCCCCTATCGGCGACATTTATCAGTCAGGCACCCCTCAGCCGGTACAACAGGCTTTTCAAAAGGTCTACAATCTCGCCGCCGAAATCACCGCCGATCCAAGTTTCGATTTTCAGCAGGCGAAAGCGGACTCGACGAACTGGCCGGACATCGCCAAAGCTCAGGCCCAGTGGGATGCGGCAATGGCGCAGGATCGGACCGAGCTAAGCCAGCAAGAGCGGAATGAAATCGTTCCCTGCGTCGCGCATTTAAACGCCGCGATCGACGCCATGGAGCGCGGCTATCTGATCAGCCAAACGCAGCAGTCGAGCCCCTTGTCGGCAAGAACCGTCGTGACGCTTTATGGGAAAGGCAGGGTTGAGTTTGCGAAATGCCTCTCTACGGGCATCGCGACAGACGGCACCCCTGAAACGGGCGGGGGTGCACCGGAAATGCCAGGCAGCGGGCCGACGACAAATGCCCCTGGGACTGGCGGCGGAACTCCAGGCAACAATCCCGGCGGAGGGTCAACTGATTCCGGCGAAGCGCCGGGCTCGGGTCCGTCGAATTCCGCGCCAGGTGGCGGAGCGTTGCCGGCATTGCAGGCGGCGTCGGACTTCAGTGACAAGCTGAGAGCCGATGCAGAGACGATTTTGCAAAGCGCGGGACGAATTTCCAAAGCGATGACCGACGCGATGGATGTGACCAAGCACAATAACGTCGGCGTTGGCGTAGGGTTCGGCAGTGCGTTTGGCGCCGTAGCCAGAATGATGGGGGTAGTGGCGCAACAATATCGAACGCTCGCTGCCGCCGGCGGCGCTGTAGCGCAGGAGAGCCAGGTTTTGCAAATTGCAGCTGATGCAGCGTCGGAATCGGGAAGCATGGCCAACCAGGCGGAGCAGCTCGAATCGCGGTTGGGCTCAACGGCGGGTACCTCGGAGGTGAGCACTTCGGGCCTCCCGAACTTTATGGAAGACGCGGTGTTTGAGTCCGACCTGCCGGCACTGCCGGCCCAAAGCGAGCTACCCACCTGCGCCGTGCTGTCGTGTGCGCGGCTTTCGCAAATGCTCGGGCGCAATACTCAACTCATGGAGATCCTGGAGAAAATAAAGCCGAAGATTGTGCTGGAAACTGCGCCCGACGGCGAAACCTACGCCAGCGGCGGCCTTACTCCGCAGGAAACGGCCGCTGCGTTGAAGAACATCGACATCACCGCCGAAGTTGATGAAGGGCTTAAATCGATGGTGGATACGGTCACCGCGGGGAAGCCAGTGATCGCGCCGGTGTACACGACTGGAGCGACAAATGGACCTGTTCACGCAGTCGTGATCGAAGGGATCGAAACCCGCGCAGATGTCCAAGGCCTGCGGATCTACGATCCAATGGGGTTTGTTTTCTGGCAGCCCGTGAGCACTTTCGCCAAATACTTCACGAACACGTTCATCAAGCCAATTTAGGCCCAAGCAATTTCATCTGACAGTAGGATCGCAAAACGAAAGCCGCCCCGAAAGGCGGCTCTCGTAAGGGGCATTGATGTTAGTTGAAGATGGCTCCGACAGTATCGTCGAAGGTGAGCGTCACCTGGCAGGTGTTGGGACCGGCCGCCGTTACGCTTCCCTGTGGCACGCAGTTGTATGACCATCCGCCGAAGGCTCCTGCTCCGGCCGGCGCAGTGAGAGTGACCGTGGTGCCGACAGGGTAGGTTGCCACGCAGACCGATCCGCCGAGTCCTGCGCCCGTTGAACCGGGACCGCAATGCAGCACGTTGGGAGTGCCCGTGGCGGAGGGAGCTGTTACGAGCCAGTTCGTTGTATTCAAGCCCTCGTTGTAGACGGTGAGGGTGGAGAGCAGTGAGGAAGCCTCAGAGCCTGGGTAGCATGAACCTGCGGTTGTCGGAGTGGGCAGGACTAATGGGCAGCTGAACGTTGCCGTAGACGTCTGGATCGACCCCGTCTGCGGATCCGTAGCTTCGGCAATGATTGTGGCACTGCCGTTTCCGTACGCGGTGACGACGCCGGCATTCGCGCCGCCGCTCGGGACACCCGTTCCGTTGGTGTTCACAGGGAAGACACTGGGCGCGGAGGTGAGCCACTGCACTGAGTTGGTTAGATCTCGCACAGTGGGCGAAGTCGAATAGGTTCCGATGGCAAGGAATTGTCCCGCATCCAGCAGATTGCCCACGGTGATGGCGCCAGGGACGATGCTGAGTGATAGCAGCGGTTCGGGAGCCGGAGTGTTCGTTACATTGAGTGTCGAGGAGCTTGAGACCAGAGAACCGTCTGGGTTCTTCAGTTCCGCGGTGATGGTGCTAGTGCCGAGGCTTACGCCGGTGGCTAGCCCATTGCCAGAGCCAAGACCCGTTGCCACGGTAGCCACCGAAGGAATACTCGACTCCCATGTCGTTTGCGGCGAGTTGGTCACATCTTGCTCAAGACCGTTGGATCCTAAAGTAGCGAGCGCGATGAATTGCCCCGTTTGGCCTGAGGCCGAAACAGACTGCGCGCTGGGCACGGTGGTGACTGCGGTGTATTCTTCGGTCGATCCGCCGCCGCCGGGGGACCCGCTTCCCACGGTAAGGGTTGCGGTTCCCGTCAACGTGCTTCCGCCAGCGGTATAACTCGCGGAGATCGTGACCGAGCCCAAACTCATAGCCGTGGCAAGCCCAGTGTTGGCAACAATAGTGGCAATCGACGGGCTGCTTGAAACCCAGTGGGCCAAGTTGGTCACGTCGACTGTCGAACCAGTGGTGGTGGTCTCAATGGCTTGGAATTGAGCCGTGTCTCCTACCATCGTCACCAATTGAGTATTCGGGATAATTGCGATCGTGCCCGGGCCGCCTTGTCCTCCCGAGGTGCCGGTCACTGTGAGCGCGGCTGTTGCCGAAACCACCCCCGTAAACCCATTAATGCTGGCAGTAATCGTTGTCGTGCCCGCCGAGACGCCCGTTGCTACGCCGCTGGCGCTGATGGTAGCCACACTCGGCGCGCTCGAACTCCACGTGACCGAGTTCGTAAGGTCCTGCGAGCTGGAGGGATGATTGCTTCCGTGGCCGAAGACACCGGTGGCGGTGAATTGCGCAGTTTGGCCGGCGCCGATGGTCTGGGTGGTGGGCGATATTGAAACTGAGACGGCCAACGGATTGGAGCAGCCAGCTATTGGCAGCACCAAAGCTACAAGAAGAAGAACCCGCGGCGATAGAACTCGATCATGCATGGTTGACCCTCCGGAGCCTGCAGACCGCTTTGACGTATCTCGAGGGGCGTCACTGCAGACTCTCGCTGGCCTGTATGCCTTCGACTATAGGGCATGGTTACAGCGCACCGCAGTCACACGAAGGTGTTACTTTCGGCTTGGCATCAAGACAGTCAATAACCGCGCCAGTATTGACTTTTCTCAGCAGAGCGGTGCAGCACTTTGGTCACATGCAATGGGCCAAATTGGAACGGTTTCAGCGGCGTGACAGTGCCGCATTTCGTCGGCCGTAGCGGGTTGGATCCGCGCGCATTGATTCTCCGGCGTTTTGCCGCGGCGCGGCGCGAACGGCTACACTTCATTTCGATATGAGTCTGGCGCGCGACAACACTCCGGAACGGTTGGTGAGCGCAGCCCGTGCCGACGAAGAGCAGGGTTTTGAGCTCAAACTCCGGCCGCGCTGGCTGAAAGAGTTTATCGGGCAATCAAAAGCCAAGGAGCAGCTTGCGATCGCGCTTGAGGCTGCGAAAAGCCGCGGCGAGGCGCTCGATCACGTATTGCTTTCCGGACCTCCGGGGCTCGGCAAGACGACGCTTGCGACGATTATTGCCAACGAACTCGATGTGGGTTTTCAGCAAACCTCGGGGCCGGCGTTGGTGATTCAGGGCGACCTGACCGCGGTGCTGACAAACTTGCGCGAGCGGCAGGTGCTGTTTCTGGACGAAATTCACCGGCTGCAGCCGGTGCTCGAAGAGAAGCTCTACACCGCGCTCGAGGATTACAAGCTGGACATCATCATCGGCCAGGGTCCGGCGGCACGAACCCACGTCATGGAGATTCGCCCTTTCACGTTTATCGGTGCAACCACGCGACCCGGCCTACTGAGTTCGCCGCTGCGTTCGCGGTTCGGTATTCTGCTGCGGCTCGAGTTTTACACCGAAGAAGAGCTGCGCGTGATTGTGGAGCGATCAGCGGAGGTTTTGCAGATTCCAATCGATGCCGATGGAGCCGCGGAGATCGCGCTGCGCTCGCGTGGCACGCCCCGCATCGCCAACCGTTTGCTGCGACGCGTTCGCGACTACGCCCAGGTACGCGGAGCGGGTCGAATCGACCGGCCGACGGCGAATGCTGCGTTGACAATGCTCGAAGTGGACGCACACGGGTTCGATGAGATCGACCGCCGCCTGTTGTTGACGATCATGCAGAAATACGACGGTGGACCGGTGGGGCTGGGCACCTTGGCGGCAACGCTGGCTGAGGAAGAAGATGCGCTCGAGGAAGTCTACGAGCCGTTCCTGATCCAGATCGGATTTCTCGACCGCACGCCGCGCGGCCGTGTCGCGACGCGCCTGGCCTACGAACACTTCGGCATTGCCATGCCGGGGCGCCAGGCCGGATTGTTTTAAGTTCGGCCCGGGTGCGGCTCGATTTTTCGCTATCTAATCGCATCGCGGCTGGCCGCGCGCTCATCCAAGTAAAGGCAATTGTTCCAGAGCGAAACACAGATTGGGAGACGAATCATGGCAAAGACTGAATCGACAATGCTCGCGCTGGGAACTCCCGCGCCGGACTTTGCGCTGACAGATGTAATCAGCGGAAAGACGATTCGCCGCGACGATTTTCGCGGCATGGACGCGCTACTGGTGATCTTTATTTGCGCTCACTGTCCATATGTGAAACACATTGAGAAATCTCTTGGCGATCTGGCCGCTGCCTACGAAGACAAGCCGCTCGGAATTGTTGCCATCAGCTCGAACGATGCAACAACGCATCCGGCCGACAACCCAGACGGTCTGCGGCAACAGGCGCACGACAACGACTTTGACTTTCCTTATCTCTACGACGAGACGCAATACGTGGCGAAGGCTTACAACGCCGCTTGCACCCCGGATCCGTACTTGTTCGATGCGAGTTTCAAGCTCGTCTATCACGGGCAGTATGACGACAGCCGGCCCGGAAATGGAGTGCCCGTCACAGGAAAGGATTTGCGCGCCGCGATCGATGCGGTGCTTGCGGGTAAGCCAGTGCCCAAGGAACAGAAGCCGTCCATTGGATGCAACATCAAGTGGAAAGCGTGAAGCAAAGGAGTTAGCGAAGTTCTGGAGGGCGTTTAGGAACGAAATTGCGGTATCGACGTTCCCTTGTTAGAAATATCTGCAGCACCGTAGCCTGTCGCGGGCCCCCTCGGCGGCGGTTGGATTGCTTTCCCATTGCGAACCGATTTCGGCATTTTGATCTGCTTTTCATGGAATCAGACTTTTCATTAGTTGGAGGTTTTCCGTGCGTCCAGCGCTTCATGCCTTCGTCCCTCTCGCCCTACTGCTCTTCGTCGGCGGTACAAACCCAAATGCAGCTCAGACACCGTCGACGGATGCCTGCGCACTGCTCACATCGGCACAGATCCAGACAGTTCTTGGCGTTTCGATAACGGCAGGGGAGCCCTTAGCTCCCACCATCCATTCTTCCTGCAAGTGGCTTCAATCCGGGGTCGATTCATTCAAAGCTCTAACTGTGATCGTCTCAGTCAAGTCCGTGCAGGCTTATGAAATGGGCAAATCTGTTGCGATACCCAATTTGAAAACAACGCCGGTCAGCGGCATCGGCGACGACGCTTATATGACCAGCGGCAACTTAAGCTACGGTGCTACGCTCAGCGTGCACAAAGGCGGCATCGCGTACACGATCACAGTGCGCGGCTATCCAGACGTGCCGACTCTGGAAGCAAAAGAAGAGGCTCTGGCGAAACTTGTGAATCTTTAGCGATGCCTCTGACCGTTTGAGATTCCTGTACCTGACGCAATCGCCCTCGCCTTTCCTTCGTCCTGGTTGTTGACTCCTCGGCAGCGAAGGTCGCTTGGCGTGTCTTTTTGCCCCTCGGGCACTAAAGCCCATGTTTCTATGCGCTGACAGGCACTGGCGCGATGCTCGAGAGCAGCTCACGAATTTCCAAGAGAACATCATCGGGCCGCGTTGTGCTCAGCGGGAATTTGAGTAGCCCCTGCGGCGTGAACTGTGCGCCGCGCTTCGCGTTGCGCGAGACAAGTTGCATGAGCTGAGCTGGATCTACAGAAGCGTTCTCCATGAAGCGAATCTGTAGTTCGCCGCGTTTGCGGTCCACCTGCGCAATGCCGATGCGCTCGCACTCGAGCCGCAGCATGGCTGCTTCAAGCAAATAAACGGTGGCATCGGGCGGCGCGCCATAACGGTCTTCCATCTCGGCGCGAACCTCATTGACGGCGGCTTCGGTGGCAGCGCCGGCGATTTTCTTGTAGAGGCGCAGCCGCTGGTTTTCTTCCGGCACATAGCTCTCATCGATGCGCAGCGCGATGCCGAGATTGAGCTGCGTCGTCGGATGTTCTTCGCTCGCCTCGCCCTTCATCTCCTTCACAGCGGCCTCGAGCATCGAGGTATAGAGCTCGAAGCCGACAGCCTCAATATGACCGCTCTGCTCGCCTCCCAGCATGTTTCCTGCGCCGCGCAACTCGAGATCGAGCGCGGCGATTTTGAATCCCGCGCCCAGGTCGCTGAATTCCTTGAGCGCGGCGAGGCGGCGGCGCGCAATTTCGGTCAGCTCGTTTTCCGGCGGGATCAGCAAATAGGCATAAGCGCGGCGGTTGGAACGGCCAACACGGCCACGGAGCTGATACAGCTCGCTGAGACCATGGCGCTCAGCGCGGTTGATCAGGATCGTGTTGGCGAGCGGAATGTCCAGGCCGTTCTCGATGATGGTGGTGGCGACGAGCACGTCGAATTCGTGCTGCATAAAGGCGAGCATTACCTTTTCAAGTTCGCTTTCGCCCATCTGGCCATGCGCAACGGCGACACGCGCCGAGGGAACCAATTCCTGAATGCGCGCGGCAATTTCGTAGATCGAATCGACTCGATTGTGTACGAAGAAGACCTGGCCACCGCGTTCGAGCTCAACTTCGATTGCCGAACGAACGATTTTCTCGTCGAAGCGGGCTACCACAGTCTGGATGGCCATGCGGTCTTTGGGCGGAGTTTCGATGATGCTCATGTCGCGCAGGCCGACGAGCGACATGTGCAGCGTCCGCGGAATGGGTGTCGCGCTCATCGCCAGCACGTCAATCTGCTTGCGCAACTGCTTCAGCCGCTCCTTGTGCCGCACGCCGAAGCGCTGCTCTTCATCGACGATGAGCAGGCCAAGGTCTTGGAACTTGATGTCTTTCGAAAGCAGGCGGTGCGTGCCGATCAGAATGTCGACTCGACCCGTTGCGACGCGCTCGATAATGTCCTTCTGCTCCTTAGGGGTGCGGAAGCGCGAGATCATCTCGATGTGGATCGGGAACTGCGCGAAGCGCTGCTTGAAAGTCTCGAAGTGTTGGAAGCTTAGAACGGTGGTGGGCGTGAGCACAGCCACCTGCTTGCCGTCCTGCACGGCTTTGAAGGCGGCGCGCATCGCCACTTCGGTCTTGCCGTAGCCGACATCTCCACAGAGCAGGCGGTCCATGGGCGTGGGTGATTCCATATCTTCCTTGACGGCACGGATCGCTGTGATCTGATCATCAGTCTCGCTGTAGTCGAATGCGTCTTCGAACTCGCGCTGGAATTCGTTGTCGGCAGTGAAGGCGTTGCCTGCAACGGTGTGACGCTCTGCATAAAGCTTGAGCAGCTCTGCGGCCATGTCCTGCATGGCCTTGCGCACGCGTGCTTTGGTCTTGGTCCATTGCTGCGTGCCGAGTCTGCTCAGTACGGGCGCCGGACCTGTATCGGTGGATCGATACTTCTGGATCAGGTCAAGACGCGTGAGCGGCACGTAGAGCTTGGCGCCCTCGGCAAACTCCAGAATCATGAACTCGATGGAGAGGCCGTCCTGCTCGATTTCCTTAAGGCCCTGGTACTGTGCGATGCCGTGCTCGACGTGAACGACGTAGTCACCCACATGGAGGTCGCGGAAGTCGGAGACAAAGGCCGCGGTTTTCGATTTCTTTGGGATCGGCCGTGCGGCAACGTCGGCTTCATCGGTAAGATCGTTGGCGCCAAAGACGATGAGATTCGCGTCAGCGAAGACGACGCCAGACGCTATCGGAGAACGCACGATGACAGGCACGCGCAGGTCGCCCGCCATATAGCTCGCTTCCTCGAGCATCATGTCGCTGCCCGTCTTTGGCACGCGGCTGCCAAGGCGGTAAGGAACCTGGTAGTCGCGCAGGACAGTTGCAAGTCGCTCCACATCGCCCTGGTGTGGTGCAGCGAGGACGATACGCGCTTCCGCCGCGATGAGAGATTTGAGCTGATCCGTTAACGCGGGAATCGAGCCATGGAAACGCAGCGTAGGCCGCGTGGGCAACTCGATTTCGCCGAGCGTTGCGTCGGAATCGAGCACGTCGACGGCGCCGAGTTGATCGAGGTCGAGGCCGAAGTGGGACTCGAGCAGCCCCTGGAGAACTTCGGGGCGGAGATAAATGTC
>DATKMH010000043.1:0-128255 GCA_035541975.1 Occallatibacter sp.
ACGGCGACCAGACCTTCGCGCACGTCGTCGCCCGAGAGCGACTCCTTCATGTCTTTGAAGAGGCCCATCTGCTGGCCGACGTAGTTGATGGTGCGCGTTAGCGCGGCGCGGAAGCCGGAGAGATGCGTGCCGCCGTCGACGGTGTTGATGTTGTTGGCGAAGCTGAAGACGGTTTCGGAGTAGCTGTCGTTGTATTGCAGCGCGATGTCGATGTCGACGCCGTCGCGGAGGGCTTCCATGACGATGGGCTTGTCATGAAGAACAGACTTGCCGCGATTGAGATGCTTGACGAACTCGGCGATACCGCCGGCGTATTTGAACTCGGCGCGGCGCGCTTCGCCGGTTTTGGGATCGGCGGTGCGCTCATCGGTGAGCGTGATTTCCAGGCCCTTGTTCAGAAAGGCCATTTCGCGCAGGCGCTGCGCAAGCGTGTCGTAGTTGAATTCGGTGGTGGTGAAAATCGACTTGTCGGGCAGGAAGTGAACCTTGGTGCCGCGGCGCTTGCTGGTTCCGGTTTTCTGCAGCTTCGAAGTGGGAATGCCTTTCGAATAGCTCTGCTCGTAGGTGTGGCTCGGCTCGCCGGGTTTTTCAGGCCGCCAGATTTCGACTTCGAGCTCTTCACTGAGCGCGTTGACGCAACTGACACCGACGCCGTGCAGGCCGCCGGAGACTTTGTAGTTGGAGGCATCGAACTTGCCGCCGGCGTGCAGTTTGGTGAGGACGACCTGAGCGGCAGGCATTCGCTCGCCGTCAGCCAAATCCATCATGTCGACGGGAATGCCACGGCCATCGTCGATGACGGTGATGGAGTTGTCGACGTGAATGATGACATCAACTTTCTTTGCGTAACCGGCGAGAGCTTCGTCGACGGAATTATCGACAACTTCGTAGACGAGGTGATGCAAACCGATTTCACCTGTCGAGCCGATGTACATGGCGGGACGGAGGCGGACAGCTTCAAGGCCTTCCAGCACCTTGATATTTTCGCCGGTATAGCTGTCGTTATCGCCGTGCATGGAGGAGGAGCCGAGAACTTCAGTCGCCATAGAATTCCGATCGCAAAGTGCTTCGTGAGGTGGTGGGACGCCGGGAGTCCTTCGGACGTGGAATCCGGGCGCGAAAACGGGAGTAAGCGCTTGAAAAGAGGGAGGCTATCAAGCGTGTTCACCTAAGGCTATTTTACCATGCGGGAAGGGCGGAAAAGGCGTGCGCGGAGCAGTGCAAAAGAGGTTACCAGGCCAAGGAAAAGCCCTGTGTTAAGTGACGTTAGTAATCTTCACGCGTTGTTTATCAGTATCCAATTGAAAAAATATATAGTTATTATCGTTTATGCGCTACAATTTTGGTAGAAACAGAGAGAAATCTCGTTTCGAATCCACTGGGAAAGGTTACCAAAGATGAAAACCGTTATTCGGTTCTTTGCGCTGTTTGTTGCCATTGCAGGTCTTGCCTCCGCTTCGCTCGCGCCAGCAAACGTACAGGCTCACATTCCGCACCCTTCGGTGGCCGCGACAGACCCCGCCCCGTTCGTCGGTCTTCCCGGGCCGCTTCCCTGCCAGTCGGTGAATGCCTGCTTCGCTGCGCCGGCTCCGTCGGCCCGGTAGGCGGCATAAAAATATTTAGGCGCGTTAAGTTCTTCAAAGGAACTCAGTAGCACGAAAGTGCCAATCGACCGTTACCCTTTTGTGTTTGAGCCATTTGGCATATTGGCGATATTCTGAGGGCACTCGAACGATCGCGACGAGCCTCTATGCCATTGAATGTAGCCATGTCGGCAATGAGCGCGGCTGAACTTGTCCTTTGGGCCGCGCTTGCCGTCTTGTTTTTGAGCAAGGGGCTCCATCGCCGCTTCCGCGCCATGGGTTCTTACCTGATGTTGCGGGCGATTTCAACGCCGGTGTTGACGCTCTTGCTCAACCTGACATCGAAGCCCTGGGCGAGAGACTTCCACATCGGGCAGTTGTATTATTTCGGATTTTTCGCGACCTATCTTGCGAGCACGGTGCTGCTGTTTTTCATCTGCATTGAGGTCTTCCGCTCGGCACTGGCGGCATTTCCCGGCATTGCGAAGCTGGCGATTGTGATCTTCCGCTGGGCAGCGGTGGTTTCAGTGATCGTGAGCCTGACATCGATCAGTTACGCGCACAAGGGAATCTACATGATCGCTGACATTTGCTACGGGCTGATGCACTCGGTGAGCGTTCTTGAGCTTTGCCTGTTGGCGTTTCTCTGCCTGAGCATGAATGCGCTGCGACTGACAGTGCGCGATGTTTCCTTTGGTATTGCATTGGGCTTTGGTGTCATGTCCTCGGCGGACTTTATTCTGGCGTCGTGGATCTCTCGCGTTGCGTCGCTCAGCGACCCGCTGCAGTTCGTTTACGAAGGGCTGATTCTGGGTACGCTGGCAATCTGGATGGTTTACTTCATCGCTCCGGAACCGGAGCGGAAGCCAGTGTTGATGCCGGCCAGTTCGACGATCTACCGCTGGAACGAAATTGCTTCGGCACTGGGCCACACGGGTACAAAGGTGGCCGTGCAGCAGCCGGCCAACAGCTTCTTCCTGTCGGATGTGGAGCGCGTGGTTGAAAAGGTACTGGCGCGAAACATGAAGGGAAGAGAGTCGGAGACGTAGAAGACAGCCAGTAGCCAATAGTGCTTAGAAGGTCGAAGGCCTCGGCGATTGCCGAGGCCTTTTCGTTTTGCGTGAAATGTACGCGTCCGCCGCACGCGAGAAGGCAGCGATTGCCTCTGAACCGCGCCTACTCCGTAGCGGGCTCGACGGAGGCAAAGCGGCCGCGGTTGCCGCGGTCAGTGAATTTGACGCGGCCGGAGACCTTGGCGAAGAGCGTGTCGTCGGAACCGATGCCGACATTAGGACCGGGCTTGATGCGCGTGCCACGCTGCCGGGTGATGATGGAGCCGCCGGTAACGAACTGGCCGGCGAAGGCCTTCACGCCGAGCCGCTGTGCGTTTGAGTCGCGCCCGTTTGTTGAACTGCCGCCACCTTTTTTGTGTGCCATTTTCGAACTCCTCAACTGCAGCTTCTAGCCGCTAGCTTCTAGCTCCTAGCCGTGTTCGCGGAAGAACCCTGGTCGGAGCGATTTTGTAAGAAATCGTGCGTAAAAAAAGCAGCTATTTCTTGTCGCCGTCGTAGGTGACACCGTCGGCCACGATGGCCTTGATGCGCACCTCGGTAAAGTTCTGGCGATGACCCTGGAGCTTCTTGTATTGCTTCTTGCGCTTGAAATGGAAGACCAGGATCTTGTCGCCGCGGCCTTGGCCGAGAACCTCGGCAGTGACCTTGGCGGCAGCGGGCTTCGCAATCGATCCGGGCTCGCCTGAGACGGCGAGAACATCGCTGAACTCGACGGTCGGGCTGCCGGACGGAACGCTTTCAATCTTCAAAACGTCGCCAGGAGCGACGCGGTATTGCTTGCCACCGGTGCGAATGACTGCGTACATAAGAAAGCCTCCAGCGCCAGAGGTCAAACGACCGGGCGCAAACGTGAATCGTGTGCTGAATTGGGGGCGGATACAGACTGAGGCTGCATCGGGAGGCGGGCAGCACACACGCTGATTTCCAGCGGAGAACCCTTGACCTTCTAAATCGTTGGTCGTCCCGCACACCCTGCCAACCGGGTGCATCGCCAAACTCTTTGATTCTACCGGTAAAACCGGGGCTGGGTCAACGACTGTGAAGGCCCATGGAGGCGGCCGATTGGAGTTGACGGGAGTCCCAAAACAGGAGTGGTGAAAACAACGGGAATCCCGACTGAGTGTGTGCGGGAGAGCCGAGATTCAGGCCTTGAGGGCGACCGGGGGCGGGGCTAGGGTCGAGAGTATGCGGGGATCGGCGGGATATGGCGCAGCGGCCGTGGGCTCGGGGCGATTGACCGAGATCGCGCTTTGCTATCAGCGGGCGTTGGAGCGGAATCCGCAACAGCCAGAAGCATTGCTGGGCATGAGCTTGGTGGCGCTGAGCAGCCGCCAAACTGAGGCCGCTGTGAAGATGGCTTACGCCGGGGTAGCGGCAGCGCCGAAGATGGGCGCGGCTTGGGTGGTGCTGGGCAATGCGCTGAAGGCCGCGGAACGGATGGAGGATGCGGAAGGGGCTTACGCGGAGGCAATCCGGCTGGACGGAATGGACGCGCTGGCGCGGATGGGAATGGGCGAACTAAAGATTGCGATGGGACGCGCGGATGAGGCGGCGCGAGAGTTCGAATTGGCGTTGCAACGGCGGCCGGCAATGGTTGCAGCGCATCTCGGGTTGGGAAATGCTCTGGCGCTGATGAGTCTCAATGAAGAGGCCCTGGAGCGCTATGAGGCTGTGCTGGCGATACGGCCGCGATTGCCGGAGGGTGAGTTTGCAGCCGGGTTTGCGCTGGCGCGACTGGGGCGCACGAAGGAAGCCGAGAAGCGTTACCGGCGCGCGCTTGTGATGAGGCCGGACTTTGCAGCGGCGTGGATCAATTTGGGGAGTTTATTGCGCGAGGAAGGACGCGAGGCGGAGGCAGAGGCGGCGCTGCGGAGAGCGGTGGAACTGCGACCGGATCTGATTTCGGGTTGGGTGAATCTGGCGATTCTAGAGCGGGACCGAAGAAGGACGGAAGCGGCGGAGGCGCATTTGCGGCGGGCACTCGCGCTGAATCCCAACCAGGTGGAGACGCTGGTGGCATGGTGCCAACTGCGCGCGGCAGAGCGGGACGTGGCAGGCGCGCGCGAGTGGATGAGATGGGCGTTGGCACGGAATGCAGAGTTCGACGAGGTGGTGAATATGCATGGCATCGTGCTGCATCTCGAAGGAAGGTTTGAAGAGGCGATTGAAGAGTTCGAGCGGGCCGAGGAGTTGGGGAATGGCGCAGCGCCGTCGAATCGCGGGAACTCGCTGATGGAGATGGGACGCATGAGAGAAGCGTTGAAGGCGCAGGAGAGCGCGGTGGCCATGGATCCGGCGAGTGCAGGAGCCGAGTACAACCTGGCGCTGACGGAGTTGCGGTTGGGCGACTGGGAACGCGGATGGGCAGGCTACGAGGCGCGATGGCGATTCCGCGAGGTGCATCGCAGACCGCGTAGCTTTAAGCAGCCGCGATGGGATGGCGAGGAACTGCATGGCGAGCGCGTGCTGCTTTATGCGGAGCAGGGACTCGGAGACACGATTCAGTTTTGCCGCTACGCAGCGCTGGTGGCTGCGCGCGGCGGGTTTCCGGTGTTGCAGGTGCAGCCGGCGGCGGAGCGGCTGATGCGATCGCTAGCGGTGGTGCATGCGGGGCTTGCGGAGACGGCGATGATGGATGCGGAAGGATTGGCGTTCGACTTCGAGTGCCCGCTGATGAGTTTGCCGGCGGTGTTTGGAACAACGGTGGAAACCGTGCCGTGGACGGGCGCATATCTTGGTGCGGATGAAGATTTAGTTCGCGAGAAGGTGATGCAGCTTTCGTCGTGGCGACCCGGGCCGCGCGTGGGCATGGCGTGGGCGGGGAATCCGAAGTACAAGGCGGACGCGGTGCGGTCGATCAAATTGAAGACGTTGCTGCCGCTGTTGCGAGCGGTGAATGCGAACTGGATTTCATTGCAGAAGGGCGAGGCGGCGGAGCAGATCGCAAGTTTGCCGGACGACGTGCGCGTGTTGGATGGTTCGAGCAACGAGCGCGATTTGGCGGAGACGGCAGCACTGATTGCGACGCTCGACCTGGTCATTACGACGGATACGTGCATCGCGCACCTGGCCGGCGCAATGGGAAAGCCAGTTTGGATCCTGTTACCGAAGCTTGCGGACTGGCGATGGATGGAAGAGATGGAACGCACGCCATGGTACCCGACGGCGCGGCTGTTCCGGCAGCGCGCGGCGGGCGATTGGGCGGACGTCGTGGAGCGCGTGATTGCGGAATTGCGCGGAGCGTGGACGGGTAGTGGACGGTGAGCGATGCGATGGACGGTTGACGGGGTGCGATGCACCTCAGATGGGGCAGTTGAGACTTGGCAGAGCTTTCGAACGTCTGTTGTAGACAGGCGCGAATAGCGGGTGCGGCAGTGGGGCGCGGAAATGAGCGTCTGGCCGTAATGATCGGCTTTGACCGCAGTGCCAAAAACAATCCTCGGAGACGCTCAAATGATGAAGAAGCTTGGAATGACTTTGCTGTTTCTCGCGCTGGGAAGTGTTAGCGCGATGGCAGCCGACTTTAACGGCAAATGGACCGGCGACGTGCAAGGGCGCATGGGCACGCAGACGCTTACGTTCGACTTTCATGTCGATGGATCGACGCTGACCGGCAAGATCACCACGCCGCGTGGCGACACCGACATCTCCAACGGCAAAGTGGACGGCGACAACATTTCGTTCGATCAGACGCTGGATTTCAACGGCAATTCGTTCACGATCAGCTACAAGGGGACGGCGCAGGCCGACGGCACGATCAAGTTCTCGCGGACGTTTGGATCGAATGGCGACCGTCCTCCGCAGGAATTTGTGGCCAAGCGCGCAACGGATGCGGGGACCGCTCCAGCAGCGACGCCCGCGCCCGCGACTCCGGCTACGCCGCCACCGCCTCCGACGGGCACGACCGCGACGCCTCAGTAGGAAGGATGTTGCGTTGGTGAAACCCCGGCTTCTCCCGCTCAGGCGGGCGAGGGGCCGGGGTCATCAGCGTTTTGATGAGCCGGCAGATTTCAGAGGCAGTTCCTTCGGCGCACTCTCAAACGCTCACCGTCCACTGTGCGCCGAACCAACCACCGTCGAGACATCGGTGACGCGAATGCGCGCGGCGAAGTCGATGGCTCTCCATTCCATCGGTGACAGTGGACGCCTGCCGCCGCTGCCGGGCCACGGATCGCGGACGATGACCTGCTGAATCTGGTATTGCGAAGTGGCTGGATCGACTTCAGAAACGATCGCTGTGAGAACCGTCGCGTGGCCGTACGCGCCGATGATGAGCGGATGATCGTCGGTCAGGTCCTGGATCGCCGTGTCGACGTTCACTGAGTGCGCATCGCCATTGCACTCGAAGGCGTGGCCGGCGTCGTCGATCCAGCTCTTGTTGAGGTCGCGCAGGATATCGTCTGGCATGCCGGGCATGTCGGCGATGGTTCCCCAGGTTTCTTTCACGATGCGCTGCTGATCGACGGGGTGGTGGTAAAAATCGAAGACCATGCTGATGCAGGCTGCCCAGCACCACTCGTTCTGCTGCTGGTAGGCCTGCTTAAACGTCACCGATGAGATGCCGGTGGTGCAGTACTCGACGGGCTGAGGGCCCATCGGCATCCCGTTAGAGGCCGGCGTGTCGCATTGTTTGGCTGCAAACAAGGTGCGGGGCAGAACGATCGATCCCGCGCCGGCGAGGGCCACACGCAGAAAGGCGCGTCGTTGCATAGTGAACCTCCAGGTTTTCTTGGGGGGACACAGTTTTCCGGGGGGACATTTGAAATACGCGCGGAGAGCCGAAAAGGTTCCGCGGCATGGGCTGGGCGGCGGCGAGATTTTCGTCGCGGAAGCCTCCGATGCGGTGATAGGGTGGACTCACATCGGCTGGAGGCCGGGTCCACCCTATGTTCAGTTCCAAGCTTCGCTCCGTGCTGCGGCTATCCACGATTTCTCTGATTGTGCTGGGTTCGTTTTGGCTGCTCGAGCCCGGGCTACTTGGCGCGCAAACCTTCGACGCCAGCGAACTGCGCCAGCCCAAAGACCTGAGCATGAACTGGCTGGTCAAGGCTGGTGACGATCCGGCGTACGCGCAGCCGAACCTCGACGATTCGAAGTGGACGGTTGTCGATCCAAGCGAGACGCTCTTGAAGACTTACCAAGTGCGGCCTGAAGTGGTGTGGTACCGGCTGCATGTGAAGGTTGCACCGAACCAGAGCGGCCTGGCACTGAAAGAGTCGAATTTGTCGAGCGCGTTTGAGATTTACGTGAACGGCCGGAAACTCATCCAGTCAGGGAGCGTCGCGCCCTACAAGCCGTATACAATCGACGGCTCACTGATCAAGCGCATTCCCGAAACGGACATCGATAGTGGGATGTTCGTGATCGCGATCCGCGTGCATATTTCGCAGGCGGAGTGGGTATCGGGATTTCCGGGCTTCTACTTCTACAACCTAACCATTGGCCAGGAGCACGCGCTCTACGACGAAACCTGGCTCTCGATCATCGGCGCCGGCGTTCTGGACTGGTTCGGAAGGATCACAGGATTCGGTCTGGGCATTGTGGCGCTGGCTCTGTTCGCGGCCCAGCGGGGGCAACGGGAATATCTCTGGCTGTTCCTGATGTTCTTGGTGCACGTGCTGGTGCTGCCGCTTGTCTTCTACCGCTATTTTCACAACATCGCGGAAGGCTGGCTTTGGTTAAGCAGCCTGCTCTGGATTGCATTTATCACGTTCGTCACGCTCACGATGTTTGCCTTGTTGAGGGTCCGCTTCGGCAGGTGGATCCAGATTGTGTTGGGAATTGTGATTGCGAGCCAGCTCGTCTCCGACGCGATGACCGTGAGCCAGACGGGGTCGGTGCTGGCGAATGTGCTGACGCAAATGCCGGTTAACCTGTTGTTTGCAGGCGTGATTCCGGTGCTGGCAATCGTAAGCATGCGGCGCGGAAACCGAGAGGCGGGCATTCTTCTGATTCCGTTTCTCATCAATGCGCTCACCATCTATTTGAACCTTGCCTTTTACATCGCCACCACGATTCCATCCATGGCGAAACCCGCGCTCGCACTGCAGACGGAGATTTTCAATCCCACGGTGGGACCGTTCACGCTGGACTTGAATGCGGTAGCGGGATGCCTGTTCGTGTTGTCGCTGGCGGTGATTATCGTGGTGCGGTCGACGCGCATGAGCCGGCAGCAGGCGTTTATTGAGAACGAAATGGCTGCGGCGCGCGAGGTGCAGCAGATTATTCTGCCAGAGGCGATTGAGCGCGTGCCGGGTTTCCAGATCGAAAGCGCCTACGCGCCCGCGCAGGAGGTGGGTGGCGATTTTTTCCAGATTGTGCCTGCGCCCGAAGGCTCGCTGCTGGTGGTGATTGGCGACGTGGCCGGCAAGGGGCTGCCGGCGGCGATGCTGGTTTCGGTTCTAGTGGGTGCGATTCGCGCGGTGGCGGAGTACACGCAGGATCCGGCGGAGCTGTTGGCCAACCTGAATAAACGGCTGGTGGGGCGCGTGTCCGGCGGGTTTTCGACGGCCTTGGCCGCGCGGATTTTTGCGGATGGAACCATGGTGATGTCGAACGCCGGACACCTTGCGCCGTATCTCGATGGGCACGAGCTGGCGGTTCCAGGGGCGCTGCCGCTGGGCGCGATGGCGGGCACGCACTACGAAACGGTGCGCGCGCAGTTGGCGCGCGGCAGCCGGTTGACTTTTTATTCCGACGGCGTGGTGGAGGCGACGAATCCCAAGGGCGAGCTGCTGGGGTTTGATCGCAGCGAGTTGCTGTCGCTGGAGCCGGTGCAAAAGATTGTGGATGCGGCGCAGAAGTTCGGGCAGCACGACGACATTACGGTTATCGCCATCACGCGCGAGGCAGCGCCGGCGCGGGAAGCAGCGCAGGCCAGCAGGATTCCAGTGGTTGCGCCAGCGATGGGGGATTAGGCAGTGGTGGTGCTGGCCACGGCCTGAAGGCCGCGGGCTTCGATTTCGAATTCACGCATTTTGTACTTCTGGATCTTGCCGGAGAGCGTGGCGGGAAATTCGTCAACGAAGCGAACGTGCTCGGGGATTTTGTAATAGGCGATCTGGCCCTGGCAGAAATCGCGGATTTCCTGTTCCGTAGCGTCGATTTCCGGCTTGAGGCCGGGGCGCAGGCGAATCCAGGCGACGACAATTTCGCCTAGCCGCGCGTTGGGAATGCCGAAGACCTGCACCTCGCCGACTTTGGGGCAGGTGTAAAGGAACTCCTCGACTTCGCGCGGATAGATGTTTTCGCCGCCGCGGATAATCACATCGCGCGAGCGGCCAGTGATGTGGATGCAACCGTCCTGGCGCATGACGCCGAGATCGCCCGTGCGCAGCCAGCCGTCGGGCTGGATGACCTGCGCGGTGCCTTCGGGATCGCCGTCATAGCCCTTCATGAGCGCGTAGCCGCGCACGCAGACTTCGCCCTGTTGGCCAAAGGGGAGGGCGTCGGCGGTGGCCGGATTCGGGCCGAGATTCGGGTCCGCGGTCGAGGCGAAGTTCGGGCCCGCTTGCGGGGCCAGGTTCGAAGCCGCTTGTGCCTGTGGCGCGGCTATTTTGATTTCGGTTTGCGGCATGGCGCGGCCCACGGTGTTTACGCGGATTTCGAGGGAGTCGGCTGCGTCGCTCATGGTGACCACAGGCGAAGTCTCGGTCTGGCCGTAGGCGATGACGAGCTCGCGGATGTGCATCTCTTCGAGCACGCGCTTCATGAGCTCGACGGGACACGGCGCGCCACTCATCATGCCGGTGCGCAGGCTGGTGGTGTCATAGCTTTGGAACTCGGGCAGAGCGAACTCTGCCACGTACATCGCGGGAACGCCGTAAACGCTCGTGGCGCGCTCATCGTGAATGGCCTGGAGCGTGGCGCGGGCGTCAAAAGTCCAGTTGGGAAGGATGAGGGCCGCGCCGGAGTTGAGGGCACTCATGGTTCCGATGACGCAGCCGTAGCAGTGAAACAGCGGCACGGGAACGACGATCTTGTCCTGCTCGGTGTAGTGGAAGCCGTGCGCGAGGAACTGCCCATTGTTGACGACGTTGTGATGGGTGAGCATGACGCCCTTGGGCAGGCCGGTGGTTCCACTGGTGTATTGAATGTTGGCGACGTCGTCACTCGCGACGTGATCGGGCAGGCGGCCTTCGGCGTCGAGCAGCGCGGGCCAGTCGGGCGAATCGAAATAGATGGTGTGGGCGAGGTCGAGTGAGAGCCCGTGACGGGCGCGGCCAAGGATCTCTTCGTAGTCGGCGCGCTTGTCTTTGTGCCAGAGAAACAGGGCCTTCATCCTGGAGCGAGTCAGCGTGAATTGCAACTCGTGCGAGCGGTAGGCGGGGTTGACGTTGACGAGCGCGGCGCCGGCCCGTGCGCAACCCATGTGCATCACGACCCACTCGATGCAGTTAGTGGACCAGAGGCCGACGCGATCGCCTCGGCGAATGCCGAGCGCCCACAGGCCGCGCGCAACGCGATCGGCCTCGGCGCTGAGCTCTGCCCAGGTGAGGCGCTTCTGCTGGTGGCGGGATGCGACGGCCAGCCGATCGGGGAAGCGATTGGCGGTGCGGTCGAGCAGGCCGCCGATGGTCAGGTCCAACAAGGGCGTGGCGGGGCCGCGCGCATAGCTCCGGGTCGAAATCAGTGCTTCAACAGGCATGGTGCTTTGCCTTAGGGATGAAGGGGCAGTGTACGCCAGCGGGGCGGGGGCAGAAGTGATCGAGCCCACACCGTAAGGCGGCGGGGAATGGGATTTCCCCGGTTCCCAAGTGCGAGGGGCCGGGGCGCTCGCGAGGCAGAAGCGGCGCAGGCGAAGAAATCGCGGCTCCGGTATCATCAATACATGGCGGTAAATGGGGCCAGCAACGGAACCCCGGGAGCGCATGCTTCCCACGCGTTCAGGGCGCATGACCGGCGTCTGGAGCCGATAGCGGCCAAAGTGATGGCGCAGGAGCGGCTGAACGCCGACGACGGTTTGGTGCTCTACGGCACTTCAGACGTTTTGGCGGTGGGCTGGCTGGCGAACCACGTACGTGAACGGATGCACGGCGACGTGACCTACTTCAACGTGAATCGGCACATCAATCCCACAAATGTTTGCGTGGCGGCGTGCAAGCTGTGCGCGTTTGGCCGCAAAAAGGGCGACCCGGCGGGCTACACAATGGCGCTGGCCGAGGCATGGGAGACGGCGGCCTCGGGTTACTCGGAAGCGGTGACGGAGTTTCATATTGTCGGCGGGCTGCATCCCGATTTGCCGCTGGAGTTTTTCCTGGATTTGATTCGCGGGCTCAAAGAGCGCTTCCCGAAGGTTCACATCAAAGCCTTCACCATGGTGGAGATTGCGTTCCTGGCGCGCCGGGCGAAGTTATCGGTCGAAGAAACGCTGATCAAGCTGCGCGAGGCGGGTGTGGATTCGATGCCGGGGGGCGGAGCGGAGATTTTTGCAGCGCGCGTGCGGTCGATCATCTGCGACCACAAGATCGACGGCGAGGAGTGGCTCGACACTGCGCGCACAGCGCACAAGCTGGGCTTCAAGTCGAACGCGACGATGCTCTATGGCCACATTGAGAACGACGCCGACCGCGTGGATCATCTGCTGAAGCTGCGCGCGTTGCAGGACGAGACAGGCGGGTTCCAGACGTTTATTCCGCTGGCGTTCCATCCGGAGAACACGCCGCTGGATCATCTACCCGTGACGACTGGGCTGACGGACATACGCCAGATTGCGGTGAGCCGCCTCATGCTCGACAACTTCCCGCATATCAAGGCCTATTGGCAGATGATGACGCCGAAGATCGCGCAGATCGCGCTGCGCTTTGGGGCCGACGACCTGGACGGCACGGTGATCGAGGAGAAGATCTACCACGATGCCGGCGCGACCACTCCGCAAGGCATGACGCGCAAGGAGCTTTGCCGGCTGATTACCGAAGCGGGCCGGGCGCCGTTCGAGCGCGATACGCTGTATCGAGCCGTGACGCGCAACGAAGAGAGCTTCACGGTTGCGGTCTAGCCCGACCGCCTGCCAGTGGATATTGACAAAGCCACCCTCCACCTATCTGATGAAACTCGCACCGTGAACCCAGGACGTAATTGGGAGGGCGCGCATGTCAAGCAAGACCTTAACTGAAGCGGAGCCGGCTGCAGGCGCAATCGACACCCTGCTTCGTTCCGGACGTTGGATCTTTGCGTTTGCGATTGCCGCGCTTGGCGCGGAAAACATCTTGTGCGCGGGCGGGACTCTGGGCGCGGATCCGCACAACATGCCGGTGCTGCCGTTTATACCGCCCATCTTATGGATGGTGTATCTGTTCGGCGTGGTGTGGGTTGCGTGTGGAGTTGGTTTGCTTACCGAACGCTGGCTGCGGATTTCCGCTTACACGCTGGGCGCCACCTACATTTTCTGGATGCTGGTGCATGTGCTGCCGCAGTACATTGCGGATCCTGGAAGCATGGGGCTGCGCACGATTGTGTTTGAACCGCTTTCGCTGGCGTGCATCGCGTTGCTGCTGCCGGGGCCGGCGGCAACTCCGAAGTGGCTTGATATTGCCTGCCGAGTCGTCGTCGCCGTCGCCATGATCGTGTTCGGAGTGGATCACTTTATCGGAATCAAGTTCATCGGCTCGCTGCTTCCCGGGTGGATTCCGTGGCACGAGCCGTGGGTTGCGTTTTTTGGTGTGGTCTTCATTGCGGGCGGAGTGGCGATTGCGGTTGGAGGCGCCTTGGCGCGCTGGGGATGGATTGCGATCGGGACGATGTTCGCGGTGTGGGTGCTCACGCTGCACGGGCCGCGCGTGCTGGGATTGTATGGAATCCCGGGCGCACCGCAAAGCCCGGACGAGTGGTCGAGCTTGTTGATTGCGGTCGGGTTGTGGGGCGGGCCGTGGGCGATGGCGGCGAACAGGGAACAGAGACTAAGGACCAGGTAGAAGCATTGCGGGAATCAGAGCGCCAGCCATGAGGACTATTGCCGCACGACCACTCCATTTTTCATGACGAAGCTGACGTGCTCCACGACGCTGATGTCGTCGAGCGGATTGCCGGGCACGGCAACGATGTCTGCGTAATACCCGGGCTTGAGCTCGCCGATTTGGCCCTCCCATCGCAGAAGTTTGGCTCCATTGATCATGTCGGCTTGTAAAACGGCGAGCGGTTTCATGCCGTACTTGACCATCAGTGTGAGTTCGCGCGCCTGCGTGCCGTGCGGGAAGGGGCCGACATCGGAGCCGACCGCGAAGGGAACACCGGCGGCGATTTGCTTTTTGAATTCTGCAATCTTGTAGTCGAGCATCGCGGCCTCGTTTGCCGCTTGATCCTGCGAACGGGAGTGCGCGGCGAAGTACTCGAAGATGGTGAAAGTGGGGACGGCGAAGATGCCTTTCTCCTTCATGATCCGCATCGTCTCGTCGCTCAGTTGCGTGCCATGGTCAATTGACGCTACTCCAGCCTCAGCCGCGTAAAGTGTTCCCGGCTCGCCCATGGCGTGGACGCCGATGTTGGTTCCGAGACGATGAGCTTCGTCAACCGCAGCAGCAAGCTGGGATTCAGTGTATTGATAGGGCGTGTGCAGGACGCCGTCGATCATCTTATCGGGGCCGGTTTCGTAGATCTTCGCGAAGTCCGCACCTTCCTTGTGCTGTTCGCGGATGACTTCGATGAGTTGTTCGACGTCGTTTGCATAATCGGCGTTTGAAAGTACGTGCTGCGCGGGATTGAAGTGGTTGGCATCCTCGTGGCCGCCGAGAATGTCGATGGCGTTGGCAGAGACGCGCATGCGCGGACCTGGGATGAGCCCCAAGTCGATGGCATCGCGCACTGCGGTGCTCGCAGAGCCCGCACCTTCAGTGCCCATGTCGCGCTCGGCGGTGAATCCGGCCATGAGATCGGCCTTGGCGGCCTGTTCGGCGAGAATCGTCCGCCACGGCACAGATTCTTCGACGGTCTGGAGATCTTCCGCGCCGGGATGCAGAAACAGATGCACGTGCGCATCGATGAGGCCGGGAATGAGGGTCGAATCGCCAAGGTCGATGATCTTTGCGCCCTGCGGATGTTCAACCGATGCGCCGACGGCCTTGATGCGCTCACTCTCGACGAGGATTTCGCCGGGTTGAAGGATGTTTCCGGTGTCGACCTGAAGCAGGCGCGCGGCGTGGAGGACGATGGGGGCCGGCGACGGCTGCTGGGAGTGAGCGCCCAGCGCGTCCACGAGTGCGATCGCTACAAAGGCAAGAGGCAGCCGAGTCAGCGCGAGAATCTTCTGCATAGTTAAAACTATGGCGCTTTCAGGCGCAGCTTGTCGATGAAGAAGTTCAGTGCCGCGGCCTCGCTTAGTAGGCTCCGATTCCCGTGAGATTCTGGCCGATGACGAGGGTGTGAATGTCGTGCGTGCCCTCGTAGGTTTTCACGGATTCGAGATTCATGCTGTGGCGCATGATCGGGTAGTCGTCCGTGACGCCGTTCGCGCCGAGGATGTCGCGGGCGAGGCGCGCACATTCAAGAGCCATCCAGACGTTGTTTCGTTTGGCCATGGAAATGTGCTGGTGGCCAGCTTTGCCCTTGTCCTTGAGGCGGCCGATGTGGAGCGACAGCAATTGCGCTTTGGAGATCTCGCTGGCCATCCAGACGAGCTTTTCCTGCACGAGTTGATGGCTGGCGATGGGCTGATCGTGAAATTGCTTTCTGGTTTTGGAGTAGTTCAGCGCAGTGGAATAGCAATCCATTGCAGCGCCGATCGCGCCCCAACTGATGCCGTAGCGCGCCTGGTTGAGGCACATGAGTGCGGCCTTCAGGCTGTCAGCACCGGGCAGAAGATTGGCCGCTGGAATGTGTACGTCCTGAAGCGAGAGACTGCTGGTGACCGACGCGCGCAGCGACCATTTGCCGTGAATGTCGCTCGAGGAGAAGCCGGGGCGATCGGCTTCGACGAGGAAGCCGAGAATCTGGCTTGGCTCGGCGGCGGCATTGTCAGTGCCTTCGAGCTTTGCCCAAACAATCGCGACATCGGCGATGGAGCCCGACGTGATCCACATTTTTTCGCCGTTGAGAATGTATTCGTCGCCCGATTTTCGTGCGCGGGTGGTCATGCCGGCGGGGTTCGAACCGAAGCCGGGCTCGGTGAGCCCGAAGCAGCCGAGCTTTTCGCCAGTGGCGAGCACGGGCAGCCAATTTTTCTTCTGCTCTTCCGAACCGAAGGCGAAGATCGGGTACATGACCAGCGCCGATTGCACGCTGACGAAGCTGCGCAGACCGGAGTCGCCGCGCTCGAGTTCCTGCAACATGAGGCCGTATTCGACATTCGACATGCCGGCGCAGCCGTAACCTTGGAGGTTGGCGCCGTAGAAGCCGAGCTCGCCCATCAGCGGGACAAGTTCGCGGGGAAAGCGACCGTCGCGAAAACAACCTTCGATGATGGGGGAGACGTTGGCGTCGACGAAATCGCGCACCGTGCGCCGGACGAGCAGTTCTTCTTCAGTGAAACTCGCATCGAGGCCGAGAAAATCGAAGCCCTGAAATGTGAAGGCCATGGACGTACCTCTACGGGACAGATGAGAGTAGCAGCCCATGGCCGGGATTTCAATGCGAGATAGGGTCGGCTTCAGCTTGGGCGCTGCATGGGCTTTTCGTGGATGACCATCCAGTTGACGCCGAATTTGTCGCGGAACTGGCCGAAACGGTGCGCAAAGAACTGCTCGCCCATCTTCATAAAGACCTGGCCGCCTTCGCTGAGTGCGGCGTAAATGCGTTCGGCTTCTTCGTTGCTGTCGACCGAGAGCGAGATGTAAGCGCTGCGCATAGGTTCAACGTTTGGGCCGTCGCTGGCCATCACCGTGGTGTCACCGAGGGTGAAGCGCGCATGGATAATGCCATTTCGGTTAAGGCCTGGAGGCAGGTTTTGAGGAGCGCCGGATTGGCTCATTTCGGCGAATGTCGATTTCATGAGGATCTTCGCGCCCAGGTGCTTCTCGTAAAAGTTCATGGCTTCAAGACAGTTGCCGGGGAAGTTGAGGTAGGTATTCACCTTCATACATTCGGTTTCCTTTCGGGGAAGCGGATTTGGTTCAAATTCGAGGCCCAAGAGCCTTTGTCTTCATGGTGCGCGCCAGAGGTTAAGATTTCAAGGCGGACGGCGATGGCGAGCGCTACTCCTTGCGGCGCCAGCTATAAGTGCATGCCAGGAAATTGACTTGTTTTTTGCAAAGGGGCAATGATGCAATGGAACGGAGGCCGCGATTCCCCTCGCGGCCAATCCATCAATCTGGTGAATCCATGAGCATTTTTGCGAACGGTCCCCGCATCACCACTTTTTTGTGGTTCGAGTCGAATGCCGAAGAAGCGGTCGAGTTTTACTTGGGCATTTTCAAAAACTCACGCAAAGTGAGCGAGTTCAGAAGCCCGGTGGAGACGCCGAGCGGCCCGGCAGGAAGCGTGCTGACGATTGCCTTCGAGCTGGACGGCGTTCCGTTTACCGCGCTGAATGGCGGGCCGGGACACAAATTCACCGATGCAATTTCGCTGGTGGTGCACTGCGAGACACAGGAAGAGATTGATTATTACTGGGGGAAGCTGACCGACGGCGGCAGCGAAGTTGCATGCGGCTGGCTCAAGGACAGGTTCGGATTGAGCTGGCAGGTCGTTCCTTCGCAGCAGCTCGGCAAGCTCCTCAAGCATCCCAAAGCGATGCAGGCGATGATGAAGATGAAGAAGTTCGACATCGCTGAGCTGGAGCGGGCGGCGCAGGAATAGAGACGACCCTGATCGGGCCTGCAGATGCAGTTGGCTATTGTTCGCCGAACGAGAGGAGAGTTGAGTGGAGAGTTTGTTCGATGCAGGTTGCGCGGAAGGGATGAAGCAGCGGTTGTCACGGCTAAAGCCTGACCAACCGCGGCAATGGGGAAAGATGAATGCGGGGCAAATGCTGGCCCATTGCTCGAAGGGATTGCGGATGGCGACGGGCGAGATCCGCGCGCCGCGGCCGCTTATGGGGCGCATTCTCGGGCCGATTGTGAAGCCCATGGCTTTACGCGAAGGTGTGCCTATGCATAAGAACTCTCCGACGTCCCGCGAGCTCGTGATTGGTGAACCCATCGACTTTGAGGCGGAGCGGGCGCAATTGATCGCGTTGATTGATCGATTTGGCGCTGCCGGGGCGGCGGGCTGCACGGACCATCCACATCCATTTTTCGGTCGGCTCACAGCCGATGAGTGGTCGATGCTGATGTGGAAGCATCTGGACCATCACTTGCGCCAGTTCGGTGTGTAAGTGAGCTGAGGTTCTTTGGTGCGCGCATCACGGACTGGGCGACACGACAAAACTTCAGCAAGTTCTCAGGGGCGGGTCCTGCGTGATGAAATGGCAGTGGCGCGGGAGGGTCCACTGATTGTATGAGCAGCCGCCGGGAATTTGTGAAGGGATCGGCGCTGGCCGCAACGGGATGTTTGTTGCCGGCAGGCGCGATGAAGGACATCCGCGCGGCGAGCGCGTCGGCCGAAGCGACGGCTGCTGAAGCGGGCGGAGACGGCTGGTATGACCGGCCGATGCGCTGGGCGCAGCTTGCGTTCGTCGAGGACGATCCGGGCAACTACGACAAGCAGTTCTGGCTCGATTACTTCCGCAGCGTTCATGCCGACGCGGCGTGCCTGAGCGCGGGCGGAGTGGTGGCGTTCTATCCCACGCAGATTCCGCTGCAGCAGCGCAGCGCGTGGCTCGGCGATGGCGATGCGTTCGGCGACTTGATGGCGGCCTGCCGCGCGATGGGCATGAATGTGATCGCCCGAACCGACGCGCACGCGTGTTGGCAGAAGGTCTTCGACGCGCATCCGGACTGGATTCGCGTCGATGCGGGAGGCAAGCCAGTCAAGCATCCCTCCGATCCCCGTTATTGGGAGACCTGCGCGCTCGGCCCCTACAACTTCGAGTTCATGACCTCGGTGCATGAAGAGATCATGCGCATGTACAAGCCGGACGGCATTTTTACGAATCGCTGGGCGGGTAGCGGCATGTGCTATTGCCAGCATTGCCGGGAGAATTTTCTCGCTGCTTCGGGATTGGAACTGCCGCGCACGAACAATCCGCAGGACCCGGCGCGAAAACATTACATTGTGTGGCGGCAGCAGCGGCTCTTCGATCTGTGGAGCTTGTGGAACGAAAAGATCAGGGCGATCAATCCCGGCGCGAGTTACATTGCGAACGCCGGGGGTGGCGCGCTGAGCGACCTGGACATGAAGACCATCAACGAGCTTGCGGCGACGATGGTTGCGGACCGCCAGGGACGGCGCGGGCTAATGCCGCCGTGGGCCAACGGGAAGAACGGTAAAGAGTACCGCGCAACGTTGGGAAGAAAAGCCATCGCGGGAATGTTCAACGTGGGCATTGAGGACGAGCATCGCTGGAAAGATTCGGTGCAGAACGGTGATGAGATTCGCTTGTGGGTGGCGGACGGAATTGCGCAGGGAATGAGGCCGTGGTTCATCAAGTTCAACGCGAAGCCGATCGACAAGCGGTGGTTGCCGGTGGTGAAGGACATCTTTAATTGGCACTTTGCCAACGAAAAGTATCTGCGCAATGTAAGGCCGCTGGCGCGCGTGGGCTTGGTTTATTCGCAGCAGAGCGCCTGGTTTTATGGCGGCGAGCAGGCGCGAGAGAAGATCGATGAGCCGGCGCTTGGGTTCTATGAAGCGCTGGTGGAGGCGCGGATTCCGTTTGAGATGGTGCACGACCGCTGTTTCGATGCCGAGCATCTCGCGCCGTTCCGCACCTTGATTCTGCCCAACATCGCTGCCTTGTCTGATGAGCAATGCGCGAGCCTGCGTGATTTCGTTGAGCGTGGGGGCGGACTTGTTGCGACATATGAGACCTCGCTGTATGACGAATGGGGCGTGCGGCGGAAGGATTTTGGGCTGGCGGAGATGTTTGGCGCGTCGTATGCGGGCAAGCTTGAAGAGAACATGCTGAATTCCTATTTGAGCGTGGAGAAAGATCCGGCAACGGACGCGTTTCTCCCGCTGGTTCACGGGTTTGAGGACGCAGGGCGCATTGTGAATGCCGTGAACCAGGTGGATGTGACGCCTGCAGGCTCCGACACGTTTGCGCCGCTGCGCATTGTTCCGTCGTATCCCGATCTGCCCATGGAGTCAGTGTTTACGCGGCCGGGCATTGCGCATCCGCCAGGCGTTTTTGTGCAGCAGGTGGGCAAAGGGCGCGTGGCGTATTTTCCGGGCGACATCGGTCGCACGTTCTGGCAGGTGCTTTCGACCGATCATGGGAAGTTGCTGCGCAATGCGGTTGAGTGGGCAACGGACGAGCCGCAAATGGTGACTGTCGAGGGCAAAGGCATTCTGGATCTGGCGGTGTGGGAGCAGAAGAATTCGATCACTGTCCATCTCGTGAATCTGACCAATCCCATGATGATGAAGGGGCCGGTGCGGGAGATTGTTCCGATCAGCGGGCAGAAGATTTCGCTCAGGGTCCCCGCGGGGAGGCGCGCGAGCCGTGTTCAATTGCTAGTGGCGGCGAGAGATGTTCCGTATCGGACCGAGGGCGGAACGATTTTTCTGGAGACGCCCGCGATCGGGGTGCATGAAGTGGTTGCAGTGGATTTTGAGGCGTAGCACAAAAACGCGACTCCTCTACACAGCACATTTGCGTATCGTGGTATTCGGCGCATGTTGTGCCGATTTCAGGCAGAGGCTTAAGAATAGTGTTGAAGGCTATGCCGCAAAAGACGGGATGTCGAACGAAGGGAATTGCCCTCCAGGAGGGCTGCCATTATTCGAGCGCATTCAGTCACACTCGGTCTGGTCACGCAAGATATTATGCATGACCAGTTCAAGTCTCTTTTTTAATAGCTCCGTCGGATCTTCACGATTCGAGCGTCATGTTCCGTATCGTCAAGGATTCGCACTCGGCGCCCGTACCCGGGAGATAGAGTCCGCCGTTCGAATCCCTGATCCACAAGCTTTTTACGCAAACGTTCTCCCGCAATTACCCTTTTCCAATCAATCGGCGACCTTTTCCCAAGGGTCTTCTTCAAACTCTTAACGGTAGGCACCCGGGCACCAAAACCTCTCTACGCGAACGGAACAAAACTCTTGGACGTGTGAATTACTCCACGGTAATCGCGTTTTACCATGTAGTCCGAAAGAAGATCGTAGTAAGAGCGGATTGCGTCTGAATGAGCTATTTGGGCCCCGAAATCCTCGACCTTTAGGTTTAGGTCTCTTCGCAAAACCTCCATGGAGATTCCGTAGCCATGTGAATGCCACTTTTTCGTGTCATTCAGTACCTTTCCGATTTTTGTTGCAGCGTCTTCTTTCATCTTTTGCGTTACGCGGCGTTTTCGAGTTTGCGTGACCTTCCAATCTTTGAATTTATACTTTACCAACCACTCCTTCAATGCGGTGATCGCGAGATCACGTTGTTGCTCGTAGAAGTACAACTCTCCTTGATCGAATGAAAGGAGTATCTGGATCTCAGTGGTTGAAATTCGGTTCCGGGCAGCCCTTTTAAGCAGGTCGTTGTATTTCTCAAGGTACCCAAGGGCGGAAACAGGCAATCCCTTTGCAGACTGAATCTGAGGATCGATTGGACCGAGCCGCGAATAGTAGTCCATATAGATCGAATCGCCGGAAAGCGTAAAAATTGTTCCCGCGGAGTACGCGTAATTGGGGATAATGAAGTCCACTATCTTATAGTGTCGGCGAAGTGTTGCTACCATGCGCTGCACGGGGTCCATATACCCGCCCCCCGTAGTAAGTACTATGATGAGCCGATCTGATGGGGTGGCTTGAATGCATCTCTTTTCGGCGGCAATACGAAGAGGATCATCGACGCCAAGAAGAATAGGACCGCTAAAACTCAGCGCGTGGGCCTGGAAAATGCCCTCAAGGGCCTCGAGTCTATAGTGCAGTTGTTGCTCGACGAATTCGTTCGCCGTCACAGGAGAAACATACGAAGAACGCGGGCTAGCCATATCAATCTCCCCGGTTCGCCCATCTCGTCTCCGCCGCTTTCTTGGCAATCGCCTTTCTTTTTGCTTTCGAAAGAACTTGAGCGCGGGCTTTGCCGCCCTTTATACCACCACGCCTACCAATCTCGGCAAGGTATTTCGTGACAGCAGCCCGTAGCGGTAATATCCCTTCGGGTTCTTCCGGGACCAGTCTCACCGTCAATTCCGCTGCCTGATTAGGGCCTGATGGCATTCTGCTTAAGCGCCTCATGCATTCAAGTATGCCATGGAGCATCCAGTTTGTTCAAGCTTAAGCGGATTAAGCATCTAACGGATGGCGGCAATAGCCGCCATCCCATCGATCTTGACCGGCTCAAGCAACATGAGTCACTACCCACTCCTCCCGCCCAAGTTTTACCTCTGGTATTCTGATTGGTTTGGTTCTGCCGGAAGGGAGCCCATGGACAGGCATCGTCTGTCGGGTTGGAGGAGGAGGCCATGCCGGAACATCGAGCAAGGAAGCATCATCAGGACCGGGTGGCGGAGGCGCTGAAGGATGAGATCGGCGCCATGATCGAGGGCGAGCTCTCCGATCCGCGTATCGATTTTTGTCACGTGAGCGAAGTGACGCTTAATCCCGGCGGCAAGTCGGCGCGCGTTTATGTTGCCGTAGACAGCACGGCCAAAGATGTCGCCAAATCTGAAGCGCAGACGATTGCGGGTCTTGAAGCAGCGAAGGGATATATCCGGCGTGAGCTGAAGGAGCGTATGGGCGTGCGCCACGTTCCCGAACTGAGTTTTTTGCCGGACCGTTCGGGAAGATTCCAGGCACGGATTGAAGAGCTTATGAGCCGCGGGCGGCGATCGGCAGGAACGGGCAAGCCGGCAGCGCAACGCGCGGATGCTGGACCTTCGCAGGAGAAGGAAGTGCCGCTTTCCTGAGAGCATGATTGTGTGGTTTTGGCATTGGTGCGGACAGCTTCTCACGCATGTTCACGGGGCCACGCGCCTGAATGGGATGGGGTTGAGAATCCGCGCGAATCTGTTAGCCTTGACGACTGAAGGAACTCCGCGCGCGTAAATCGCGCGGAAGGCGAGCAGGTCTAGACCTGATTTTTCCCCTCCGCCTTGCCTGGAACGCAAGAATATCGTCCTGCGCAATGCAGGTTGTTGCGCTTTGGAGTATTGCGGGAGATGGAGAATCCACAGGAACCGGCGGTTCCGGACAGAGCTGCGCACTGGTCCTGGCGGATGCCGCGGCCGGCCACGATCACCGAGGCCGCGATCTTTCTCGCATTCAGCGTGTTTTTCATCGTATACGGGGTGACGCCCCTGCTGGGCGGCGACGGCCTGGGACTGGTGGGCGCGGATGAGCCGCGCTATGCGCAGATCGCGCACGAGATGCTGGTGCGATTCGACGCAGCGCCGACGCTCAAAGAAAAGTTGAGCGCGTGCGTGACGCCGTATCTCTATGGGCGTCCGTGGCTCGAGAAGCCGGCGCTTTACTACTGGCGCGCGATGTTTATCTTTCAGGATTTTGGCGTGCACGACTGGGCCGCGCGCCTGCCTTCAGCCACATTTGCATTCATCATGGCCGCGCTCATCTACCTGCACATGCGACGATTTCGCCCCGGCGGCCATTTGGATGCGGCACTGATCACGGTGAGCTGCGCGGGGATCATGGCGTTTGCGCGCGGAGCTTCGACAGACATGCAGATGGCGGCGCCGCTGGCGATCGGGCTGCTCGGCTGGTATGCGTGGTACGAAACAAACTCGAAGTTCTGGCTTTACGACATTTATTTTTTTACGGGGCTGGCGACGCTGGCGAAAGGGCCGGTGGCGCCACTGCTCGCATTTCTCATCATTGCCGCGTTTGCGTTTTTGCGCCGCGAATGGAACATCATTCTGAAGTCGTTCTGGTGGCCGGGAGTGGTGCTTTATTTTGCCATGGTACTGCCATGGTTTATCGCGGTACAGCATCAGAACCCGACATTCTTTAGAGAGTTCTTTCTCGAACACAACCTGCAGCGCTTTGCGACCGACCGCTACCAGCACAATGAGCCGTTCTGGTACTACCTGGTGGTCATGCTGCTGGGACTGATGCCGTGGACGGTGATCGCAGTTCGCGCGCTCGTTGACGGCATTCTCACTTCGATCGCAGAGTGGAGGCTGCGGCGTTCGCGCGAGGGCAAGCCGTTGCCCAAACGGCCTGGCGATGCTTTTCCCGAATTTCTGGTGTTGTGGGCGCTGATACCAGTTGTCTTCTTTTCGTTTTCGCAATCGAAATTGCCGGGCTACATTCTTCCCGCGCTTCCGCCCATCACAATTCTGACCGGGGATTATTTGTATCGGCGCAGGAAGCCGGGATTGAATCGCTGGATCCTGCTGGGCCATGCGATGGTGTGCGCGATTATGACCGTGGCGGCGTTGCTTTTGCCATGGTTTGTGATTCACGGCGCGCAAATGCCGCCGGCGCATGCAACCGCAGCGGCGACTTTGGCGGCAATCGGCGGCGCGTTGTTGATATTGGTCGTGACCAAGGGATTTGGGGTGGCGCGGCTGCGTCCGGCAACGTGCTGGGTTCTGGTGGTGCTGGTCCTATTTGTTTACGGGGTGGGGCCGGTGTTTGGTATTCCGGGAATCGACTCAACGAAGCGCGTGATTCACCTGCTCGATCGCGCATACTCCGCGCGGCCGCTGGCTGAGCGCATCGCGGATCAAGTTCCGGCGAACGAGACGGTCGCAGTGTTCCGCGTTCGCCGCGATATTGAGTACGGGTTGTCGTTCTATCGCAATCACGAGGTTGTGAATTACGACGAGAACGGAGTTCCGGATGAGCAGCATATTCTGGTCGCGCGCATCCAGGGCCGCAACGGCGTGGATCTGGATACGCAGCTCGCTTTGAGCGAGCTGCTTGAGGGGCGGCAGTACGACGCGCTTTTTGCGTGGCCTGAACAGGGGCTTGAGGTCTACTACGTGGGTAGCAAGTAGCATTCGCCAACTTGCGGCAGGGTACGAAGTCGTGTCAAAGTTGCCGGAAGGGCTTTGCGCGCGGCGCATCGAGGATGAATGCAAATTACGGGCAGTTCCATCGAGATTCTCGACCTGCGGCACTTCTCGGCGCCGGTTCTAAGGCCTGTGCTTGAGGCGGAGGGCGCGCTGTGGGAGCAGCGGCTGCATTGGGACTATCAGGCATCGGCGCGCCTGCTGATGCAGTATCTCGACAATCACATGCTGCCGGGTTTTGCGGCGCTCGATTCGGGGCGCGTGGTGGGCTACGTGTTTTGCGTTTACGAAGAGACCAAGGCCGTGATCGGCGACGTTTTTGCGCTTGCAGCGGGGACGAATGGCGAAGTATCGCCCACTGAAGAGACTTTGCTGCGGCACCTTTTTGAACTGCTGCTGAACTCGCCGCACGTGGAGCGCATTGAGGCGCAATTGCTTCTTCATCCTTCCAACACATTCGGCACGATTTTTCGTGAGGCAGGATTTGAGATTTATCGAAGGCTTTTTCTGGTGCAGCCTTTGCAGGGACATCCAAAGCCGAAGGACGCGGAATTGCCGGGCAACCTGGAGCTCCGCTCATGGCGGGAGGCGGACCTGGCGCCGGCTGCGCGGCTGATCTGCGAAGCGTACCGCGACCATCCTGACAGCCTGATCAACGATCAGTACCGCTCGGTGCACGGATCGATGCGCTTCCTCAACAACATTGTTCATTACGCGGGATGCGGAAGTTTTTCGCAGCAGGCGTCGTATGTGGTTGTGGAGAAGAACAGCAGGGAACTGGCTGCGCTGGTGCTGGGGTCGCGCGTGAGCGGGCAAAGCGGGCATTTGACGCAGGTTTGCGTGCATCCCGCGTTTCGGCGGCGCGGGCTAGCTCGCATGCTGCTTGGACAGGCTGCGCATAGCTTTACACGCCTGGGCGCGACGGAGATTTCGCTTACGGTCACAGAAGCGAACGCAGACGCCATTGAACTCTACAAAGACGAAGGGTACGCGTGCGCGCACAGCTTCGATGCGGCGGTGTGGCAGAGGCGCTTGCACGCGTGAAGTCTTTGCGAAGCCAGTGCCAATAGCCTTCGCGCGAGGTTTGTCGGCGGTGCCATGGCCTATGCTCGTTCTCAGGCGGCGGCACTTTGCGCGGAGCCGTTTGACAGAGCTTCAATGGTGGCGCGGTTGAAGGCCGGAATGTCGTCGGGTTTGCGACTGGTGATGAACGGTCCGTCGATGCAGACTTCGAGATCGACCCAGTTTCCGCCGGCATTGTTGAGGTCGGTGCGGAGCGAGGGCCAGGAAGTGAGGTGCCTGCCCTTGACCACGCCCGCTTCAATCAGCGTCCACGGCCCGTGGCAGATGGCTGCGACGGTTTTGCCCGATTGCGCAAACTCGCGAACGAAATCGACGGCCAGCGGATCCATGCGCAGGCGGTCGGGATTCATGACGCCGCCGGGAAGAATCAATGCGTCGTAGTCCTTGACGTGCGCAGACTCGAGTGTTTTGTCGACTTTTACGTTCTCGCCCCATTCGCGCTTGTCCCAGCCTTTGATTTCGCCGTCGCGCGGCGCAATCACTTCGGTTTTTGCGCCAGCTTCCTCGAGGGCCTTCCGGGGTTCCAATAATTCCGCTTGCTCGAAGCCGTCGGTTGCGAGGATTGCGATTTTCTTGCCATGTAATTTTGAAGCCATCAATATCCCTCCGGGTCTGGCTGTCTTGATCGTCAGCCCGATAAGACGCGGCGTGCCGGGCGGGGGTTGCCATCGCGGGGAGCGCGCGCGCGAATGCGGTTCGACAAAAGAAAAACCCGCGATCATTGGGATCGCGGGTTTGTTGTTGCCGTGATCGTTGCTATGCTTTGGCGGATGTGAGTGCGCCGAGATCGGCGGCGAGCTTTTCGGTGCTGAACGCTTCGATGATGTCGCCTTCTTTCACGTCACTGAAGTTCGCAATGCCGATACCGCACTCCATACCGTTGGTGACCTCACGCGCATCGTCTTTGAAGCGCTTGAGGGAACCGACTTTGCCTTTGAAGACCTGAGCGCCATCGCGCGTCACACGCACTTCCGCATCGCGGCGAATGACGCCATCCTGCACGCGGCAGCCGGCGATGGTGCCGACCTTTGGAATGCGGAAGACGTTGATGACTTCCGCGCGGCCAAGGTAGTTTTCTTTGAAGGTGGGTTCGAGCAGGCCCATCATGGCGAGGCGAATTTCATCCTGCAACTCGTAGATGATGGTGTGCAGGCGAATTTCTACGTTCTCCTGCTGGGCAAGCTCGGCTGCCTTGCGCTCAGGGCGCACGTTGAAGCCAATGATGATGGCATTTGAAGCAGTGGCGAGAAGGACGTCACTCTCGGTGATGGAGCCGACGCCGGAGTGCAGAACCTTGACGCGCACTTTTTCAGTCGACAACCTGACGAGCGAGTCGGCGAGCACTTCGACGGAGCCGGTGACGTCGCCTTTGATGATCAGCGCAAGATCTTTCACGCCCGACTGCTTGATCTGTTCGGACAGGCCCTCGAGCGATAGACGCGAGCTCTTGGCAAGCTGCGCATCGCGCTCCTTCATCTTGCGGTATTGGGCGATGCCCTTGGCCTTGTCGCGATCGGCGACGACCAAAAATGTGTCGCCGGCATCGGGCATGCTTTCAAGACCCAGAACTTCAACCGGCGTGGAGGGGCCGGCCTCTTCGAGCGGGCGGCCACGATCGTCAAACATGGCGCGAACTTTGCCGAAGGTATTGCCGACGATGTAGCTGTCGTTCAGGTGCAGAGTTCCATCCTGCACAAGCACGGTGGCGACGGCGCCACGGCCGCGATCGAGCTTGGCTTCGAGAACGCTGCCAACCGCTTTCCGTCCGGGCGTGGCCTTGGGGCCCTTGATATCACTGACGAGGCAGATCATCTCGAGCAACAGATCGAGGTTCATGCGCTTCTTGGCGGAGACGTCGACAAAGACGGTTCCTTGCTGACCTGCGCCCGCCCACTCTTCGGGAATGAGGCCGCGGTCGGCGAGTTGCTTCTTCACGCGATCGGGATTGGCCTCGGGCTTGTCGATTTTGTTGACGGCAACGATGATGGGAACCTCGGCGGCCTTGGCGTGGTCAATGGCTTCGAGCGTCTGCGGCATGACGCCGTCGTCGGCAGCCACGACGATGACGACAATGTCAGTAACTTTGGCGCCGCGCGCGCGCATACGGGTGAAGGCTTCGTGGCCCGGCGTATCGAGGAAGACGATCTCGCGGCCAGAGGCCGGTGAGCCTTCCTTGGAGAACTTCACCTTGTAAGCGCCGATGTGCTGTGTGATGCCGCCCGCTTCGCCTGCCGCAACATGGGTTTCGCGAATGGCATCGAGCAACGAAGTTTTGCCGTGATCGACGTGGCCCATGACCGTGACCACGGGCGGCCGCGGCACTTCAAGCTCGTCGGAGTTTTCAGCCTCGAGAACTTCTTCAATGGCCTGGTTGGCGATTTCTTCTTCGTAGCTGATGACAGTGGCCGCTGCGCCGAACTTGGCGGCAACGTCCTTGACCATTTCGGCGTCGAGGGACTGATTGACGGTGACGAAGACACCACCCATGAGGAGAGTGGCGATGAGGTCCTTGGCGCGCACGTCGAGTTTTTCGGCGAGGTCCTTGACGCTGATGCCTTCAGTGACTGTGATGTCGCGCGTGATTGGTACGGGCTCGGTGCTGTACTGCGGGCCACCATAACGTGGCGGCGGCACAAAGCCCTTCATCGGACCTTCTTTGGTTTTGGGGTACTGCTGCTTGCCGCGTCCGCGGCCGCGCGAACTGGCGCGTTGCGGGCGCGCAGCGGTTTCAGGGGGTGGCGCGCCGCCGGCACCTGGACGTGCTCCGAAGCCGGGGCGAGCACCGAAGCCTGGGCGCGCGCCGAAGCCGGGCCGAGCGCCGGGAGCTGATGGGCCGCCGGGACCTGCAAATCCGCCGGCGCGGGTGGGATGCTTGGGCCGCGGGCCGCCGGCATATTGGCCGGGAGCGCCGGATGCGGGGAAGCGCTGACCGGGAGCTGCGGGTCCGGTGGAGGGGCGGCGATCGAAGATAGGTTTTCCACGCTGCAACCCCGTACCCGCGGCAGGAGGGTTGGGCGCGACGACTGATGCTTTGTAAACCGGGCGCGGTCCGGTTTGCGGCATGACCATGCGGCGCGGCGCAGGGGCAGCCGGCTTGGCAGTTTTCGCGGAAGCTGCGGACTCCGCAGCGCTGGCGCTGACCGCTGCCGCAGTTTCACCTGATTGTGGTGCTACCGCTGCGGGCTCGATTACGGCTGCGGGAGTTGGCTGAGATTCTGTAACTCCAGGAGCGGCAACGGGCGGCTTGGCGGCGATTCTTTCTTCGCGCGCAGGCGGAGCGGCGGGAGGTTTTACAACTGTGCCCGCTGGAGGCGGCGCGACAACGACGATAGGACGAGCGGGCACGGCTCCCGCGGGAGGCTTGGCGACAACCGTGCCTGCGGGCGGGCGCGAAGCGATGGCCGGGGTAGACGGTGGAGGCGCGATGATGGGCGCCGCTGGGCGGGGCTGAGGAACAATCTTGCGCGGCTGCGGCGGGGCGGGAGCTGCAGCGGCGGGCTTTGAAACCGCGGGAGCAGCGGCGACAGGCGCAGCAGGCTTGGCCGGCGCGGCGGCGGGCTTGACTGGAACGCGCGCGTGCCGGGACTCTTCCTCGTCGTGTTGCTTCTTGGCCAGCACTGCCTTCAGCACATCGCCGGGCTTGGAGATGTGCGAGAGATCGATTTTGGGCGCGACGGCCTCCGCGCCATGGCGGCCGGATGCGGCACCGGCATGACTCGAGGCATGCGGCGATCCATGCGCGAAATGCGCACGAACCTTCTCCGCTTCGTCAAGTTCCAAGGAGCTGGAGTGCGTCTTGCCGCCGGAAACGCCGAGCTCCGGAAGGACATCGAGAATCGCCCGGGACTTGACTTCCAGTTCCTTCGCGAGATCGTTAATTCGAACCTTACTCATCCGCCTCTTTTCAGTTAGTGCCGTCGATTGGCTGCTCAGTTCTTCATTCTTGCCTCATCATGCCGACCGGTGTTTCATGGTTTGCGGTCAAGCATTCCTCGCGCGAGGGATGCTCGCTTATGATTTGTTTTCTCCGGATCCGCTCTCTTCCCCTGCATCCGCGGCGGCCTCGTCTGCGTCGGCCGGAGGCACATTCTCCACCGCCAACTCCGCTGCCGTGCGGTCCTGGTCCTCTGAAGCGCTTTCGAGCGCGCTTTCTTCCTGACTGGACGCGCCGGAGAGATCTTCATTGGCTTGTGCGGCGCGTACAGATTCAGCCTCTTCCAAAACTTCCTGGGAATTCTCAAGCTCGGCAGCGGCGGTATCGGCTGCCGCTTCCGCAGTTGAGACTTCCGATTTGCCTTCTTCGGGCTGCTCGGTGTCTGCCGCGGCGGATTCAGCGGCGGCGCCTTCAGAGGGTTCGGCTGATCCGGCGGCAGCTTCGCCAGCCTCGCCGGGCTGTGCGCCTTCAGCCTCATCAAAGCGGCTGAAGTAGTTGCGCACGGCAACGCCAATCTTCTCAAGCGTCTTTTCGCCAATGCCCGGAATCTCTTCGAGCTGCTCCGGCGTCATGTCTGCGAGGCCCTCGACGGTGGTAATTCCTGCCGTGATCAGCTTCTGAACAATGCTTTCACCCAGCTCAGTCAATTGCTCGATCGGAGTTGTGGCAGGGCCGGCCAGAGCCTGCATCTGCTGCTCGACCTCCTGGCGCTTCTCCTCTTCGCTCTTGATGTCGATCTTCCAGCCAAGCAGCTTGGCTGCCAGGCGCACGTTTTGACCCTTCTTGCCGATGGCCAGCGAAAGCTGTGTGTCGTCGACGATCACTTCGAGCTGCTTGTCGGCAAGGTCGGTGATGGAGACGCGGCTGACCTTCGCCGGCTGCAGAGCCTTTTCTGCGAACGTCGTGATTTCGTCGCTGAATTCGATGATGTCGATCTTTTCGCCGCGCAGCTCGCGAATGATCGACTGCACGCGCATGCCCTTCATGCCGACGCAAGCGCCGACGGGGTCCACATCCTTGTCGCGGCTCTGCACGGCGATTTTTGTGCGCTCGCCGGCTTCGCGCGCGATAGCGCGGATGACGACCGTGTTGTCGTAGATCTCAGGAACTTCAGACTGGAATAAATTCGAGACCAGCTCCGGCGCGGCACGGCTCACGATGACCTGCGGCCCCTTGGCTACGCGATCGACTTTAATCAGCACCACGCGCACGCGCTCGCCCACGCTGAATTGCTCAAGGCGCGATTGCTCGCGCTTGGGGCAGCGGGCTTCGGCCTTGCCGAGATCGAAGATTACGTCCTGGCCTTCGATGCGCTTCACCGTCGCGTTCAGCACTTCCTTTTCGCGGTGCGCATACTCCTGGAAGACTGTGTCGCGCTCGGCCTCGCGAACCATCTGGAAGATGATCTGCTTGGCGAGCTGGGCGGCGATGCGGCCGAGGGGACTGGTGTCGCGATAGATGCGGATCTCGCTGCCGACTTCAACGCCGGGAGCCATTTCATTCGCTTCCGCGAGCGTGATCTGGTTGACGGGATCCTCGATCTGATCCTCATCGGCGACCACGGTCTTATAGATGTAGGCGGTGATCTCACCCGTATCCTTGTTCAGTTCCCCGCGCATGTTCTCCTGGGTCTTGTAGAACTTGCGGGTGGCCAGGGCAATGGCCTCCTCGACCGCGCCCACAACGATGGCGGGATCGATGCCCTTTTCAGAACTCAGAAGCTCGATACTTTGATACAACGCACTGGTTGCCATACTGCTTGCTCTCTCTTGTAGGCGGGGAAAACTTCTGTTGCCCACCTGGTTAAATCTCTGTGATCAGCTTTCAGCTTCTAGCTTCCAGCCTTTATCTCGCTGAAACCGCTATCGTCGGTCCAAACGTCGAAGAGCGGGAAGCCAGAGGTTCGTAGCCCGTCTTTCAAATCTCCGGAATCAGATTCGCTTTCTCGATATTGCTGAGCGCGATCTCGACTGCATTCACGCCGGCCTTCCGGCTCTTGCTGTTCTGCTTCACCGCTGCCAAATCGATGGTTATTTTTCCGGTCTCGGACAAGGGTTGTTCTCCTGCCAAAATTCTTCCCTGCCAGTGCCGATTGTTGCGAACCGGCTCGAAAGTCTGCACTTTCACAAGGCAGCCCGCAAATCGCTCAAAGTCAGCCGGACGGCTCAGCTTCCTGTCCAATCCCGGCGAACTGGCTTCCAGCGTATACGAGGCGCCCGGAACCAGATCTTCGACATCGAGCAGCGTTCCAAAATCGCGGCTGAACGCCGCGCAATCTTCATGTGTTACGCCGGAAAGCTGCTCGATTGCGAGCGAGCCTTCCAACAATCTCTCCGGCAATTGCTTCGCACCGTCGTCGTTCTGGACTGAAGCCAGCCGTTTTTTCAGTTCCGCCCGTCCCTCTGCGTTCTTCTCGAGCGATACGCGCAGAGTTCGTTCCTTTGCCGATCCGGCCAGCTCGACGTCTACAACATCGAGGCCGTGTGAAGCGGCAACCCTCTCCGCGGCCCTCCGGATTTCGTCCAAGCTTGCTGCCATTGAATCGACCAACAACCAATTAAGAAACCGATCAGGCTAATACCCGGCCTGCCGGGCCAGCCATTCAGCAGCCCATGACCGGGCCGCCGGCCCTGTTCTGTTCCGCCTGCAGGCGGATGATTCTGAAAGGGTTAGATGCAACTTCAACCCTGTGCGCACCGAAGCAGTTTGCCGCAAATAAAAAGTGGGCGGTTAGCCCACTCATCTCTCCGCCAGCCGGTGTGCACACGGAATGAAACTGGCGAACAAACGCGTCTGCATAGGTAGAGTACCGCGAAATGCCGCGGATTTCAACCTCAGAAGCGGCTTTCATTCAAGTGGTAGACTCGCTGTACTTAGGTCAGCCAACATGCCAAACAGCGCATCCATATCCTCTGCTTCGCAACGTTCCGAACTCGTCCAGCGCACAGCCGTTCTGCAACAGGCTGCGCAATCCGCAGTGGCCTACCTTGAATCGTTGGATGGCCGGTCGGTTGCGCCAAGCGCCGAGGCAATTTCGGCCATGCGCGCGCTCTGCACATCGCTGCCCGAGTCCGAGACTGACCCTGCCGAGGTTATCCGCCTGCTAAGCGAACTCGGAGGTCCCGCAACCATGGCGATCTCCGGTGGGCGCTTCTTTGGATTCGTAATCGGCGGTTGTTTGCCGGCAGCAATGGCAGCAAGCTGGCTAGTGGACACCTGGGATCAGAATGCCGGGTTGTGGACAGCGACGCCGGTCGCGGCCGAATTGGAAGAGACGGCTGTCGAATGGGTGCGTGAACTGCTTGGCCTGCCTGAAGGGACCGCCGGCGGCGTTGTGACCGGCGCAACCGTGGCCAACTATACAGCCCTGGCGGCGGCGCGGCATTTCCTGCTCGACCGCGCCGGTTGGGATGTTGAAGCAGACGGGCTGTTCGGTGCGCCCGAGTTGCGCGTCGTTGTTGGCGAAGAAGCGCATCCCTCGCTCCTGAAGTCGCTCTCGATGCTCGGGCTGGGAAAGAAGCGCGTGGTGCGCGTTCCGGTCGACAAACAGGGCCGTATGCGAGCTGACGCGCTGCCGCATCTGGATGGCATGACGATTCTTTGTCTGCAGGCCGGGAACGTGAATACGGGTTCTTTCGATCCCGCCGGCGCGATTTGCCCGGAGGCACGCGCTGCGGGCGCGTGGATCCACGTCGACGGTGCGTTCGGAGTCTGGGCTGCCGTGTCGCCCCGCTACCGGCACCTCGTGAAGGGCTTTGAGCTTGCCGACTCCTGGGCAACCGACGCGCACAAGTGGCCGAACCTTGGCTACGATTGCGGACTGGCCCTTGTACGGAACGAGCAAGCCCTGCGCGCAGCCATGGGCATGCAAGCAGCCTACCTTGGGCGCGGTGGACGGCGCGAGCCCTCTGACTTTACCCCCGAACTTTCGCGCCGTGCGCGTGGCATCGAGTTGTGGGCTGGTCTGCGGCAATTGGGCAGAGCGGGCATGGCTGCAATCGTTGAGCGAACCTGCGCTCATGCGCAGCGCTTCGCGGCGGGCCTGAAAGCCGCGGGTTTCGACGTGCTGAACGAGGTTGTCCTGAATCAGGTTCTGGTTTCATTCGGCGACGCCGAGAAGACAGCGAGAGTGATCGCGCGCTTGCAGTCAGACGGAACGTGCTGGGCAGGCCCGACGGTATGGCAGGGAAAATCAGCCATGCGCATCAGCGTGTCTAGCTGGGTAACGAATGAAGAGGACGTGGAGCTGAGCCTGAAAGCGATGATTGAGGCCGCGGCGGAGTAAGACATGCCGAAAGCTGAGGAACGAGGTTGATCAGAGATAGCCTTGGTCAAACCTTACGATCTTATCGCTTCTTATAAACGACGTGGTTTGCTGATTCAATACAGATCATCTGCATGACGCCGGGTTGTTCTTTTGTGAACGGGCATACCTCAAAATCGCCCCACGCTTCAACGTCCCAGCCCATGTTTTCGGCAAGTTTCTCCGGGAGCGGCCAGTCTAAGTGGTCTCCAAGAATGCGATTGGTTCCGACTCGCCAGATTCGCATGGTTGGAGATCCTTCCCACTCGGAGAGCCGTCCGTGAACGGTAAAGCAGGCATCGATAATGTCTGGATCGGTCTTACATGCCTGAACCTGTTCGGCGATGGCCTCGCCGAATCGGGAGACTTTGGTGTCGTATGGCAGACGTCTCGGAGGACCGGATAGATCCATGGCATACAGGCCCCGGTCTGAGACGCAATCAACTCTTCGAGGAGGATGCATTACTGATGGCCGGGCCACGACAAGAACGCGGCCATCCAGTGTGAATCCCTGTGGTTCCACCATGGCGTCGCAGTCCTTCCAGCCAAACAAATCCCATGCGTTGGCGAACGCGATGCCGCCATTTCCCAGATCGAAAACGGCCAGCGACACATTGTGAAACTGCTCGTTCGGATAGGCCATTGTTGCCTCGGAGGTAACCAGGAGACTGTGCCCATCCGGCGAGAAATCGACGATCGAAAACCCATGGTCCGCAAAGCCGGGCAGAGGCAGTGTCCTCTGTGCGGGCCCCGTAACGATCAGGTCGGCCCTGCTGTGGCAGCTTTTGTCCGAAGCGCGCACCGCCGTCCCGACGATGTATGCCGTGACTGTTCCGTAGGAAACGGTCTCGCTGCGAAATGTACGACTTCCTATGTGGTCGGGACACTCTGGCGCGCCGCCTTCGGCTAACGGTGGCTTCCAATCTGTTTCTTTTTCTGGTTGCGCCTTCAAGCCAGTCGGAATCAACAGAACGAAAGTCAAAAAGGTGGCAAAACCTCGAATCGTCATATTTCTCCGACGCCAGCGTCGGCCTGATTGTAGCTCGAATCTTCCGATCCCGCGCGCAAACATCCTCGCTGCGCGTGTCTAATCGATTCATGGAGAGCCAGCGCAACCAGGACTTCGGCCAGCCCGTCGGAAAGTCCAGCTTCGAAGCCTTGCTGGCTGCCGCCGCTGCCCGCGCTGCCAATCCCGCCACGGGCATCTTCGGGCCGGAATCCATGAGCTGGAGGGTGAACCGCGAGTCGGCGCTGTTTCTTGCGGCGGGACGGGCAGCACTTCTGCAACTGGCACACCCGTGGGTCGCGGCTTCGCTCGCCGAGCACTCGTCGCTGATGGACCGGCCCATCGAGCGCTTTCACAACACATTTCGCGTTGTGTTCACGATGATCTTCGGCACGTTGCCGCAGGCGCTGGCAGCAGCGCGGCATTTATATGCGCTGCACACTCGGATCGAAGGCAAGATGCCGGAAGACGTGGCGCGATGGGCACGCGGAACGAATTACCAAGCCAACGAGATCGGCGCTCTGCGGTGGGTTTTCGCGACGCTTGTTGAGAGCGCGGTATTGGCTCACGACTTTGTGCTGCCAGCGCTTTCGGAAGCGGATCGCGAGAGTTATTACTCAGACTCGAAGATGCTGGCCGGTCTTTTCGGGCTTCCTGCTGCGTCGCTGCCGGAGAACTGGGAGGCTTTCTGCGCGTACAACCGGAAGATGCATGCCAGCGACGAGTTGGGCGTGAGCGCGGCGGCGCGGAAGATGGGACACAATCTGCTCGGTGGCGCGGGATCGTGGGTGAGGCCGCCATTCTGGTATCGAGCGCTGACGATCGAGGCGCTTCCGGAGCGCTTTCGCGAGGAGTTTGAGCTGGTGTTCGGCGCGAAGGAACAGCGGGCGGCAATGCGCGCGCGACGCATTTTGCCCAAGGCGTACAAGCGGCTACCTGCGAGGCTGCGTTTTGTCGGCCCGTGGCACGAGGCGCAGGCGCGCCTGACGGGGCGACCGGCGGGCCCGCTGACGCAATGGAGCAACCAATTCTGGATTGGACGCTCGTTACTACCGTTTGCGTGAGGCCGTTACCGGCGCTCGGGCGTTCAGGGCCAAAGTTGTAGCAGATTCTGTGAATTTGCTTTGCCCAGCCGAGCAACGCGGCGCGAAAATAGTGGAATGAAGCGGCTACATTTTTCTGCGTTGGTCCTGCTGGTTTGTTTTTCTGCGCTGACTCAGCTAAAAGCTCTCGATAAGCAGCCAGCGGGTGTGTTCCACGCGCGAAGGGTTGCGCTGGCGGCAAAGCTGAATGGCGGGGTAGCCGTGCTGTTTGCGGCGGAAGAGTCGCAGCTCGACTTTATGCCCTACCGGCAGGACTCGGACTTTTACTACCTGACTGGCTGGACGGAGCCGGGCGCGGCCCTGATGATCGTGGGCGACGCGCCTAACGCGGCCTCGCCTCGCGCGTATAAGGAGATTCTCTTTTTGCCTGCGCGCAATCTACGCCTGGAAAAATACACGGGCGTGAAGATGGACGCCGCCACGCCGGGAGTGGTGGAAGCCACGGGCGTAGATCAAGTGGAGCCGATGGCGGAACTTCCGGTGGAGTTGAATCAGTTTCTTGCGGCGGACCGCACGCTTGTGAATCATTTGTGGACGCAGCCTGATTCGGCTCAAGCGAAGTCTCTGCTCGGGTTTGCGGGAGTCGCGCTGGGAACGGGGGATGCACCGTCGCCGCACGATGTGACGAGCCTGGTGATGCCGCTGCGCCAGATCAAGGACCCGGGCGAGATCGAGCTGATCAAGAAAGCGTCGAATGCCTCGATTCTTGCGCAGCGCGTGATGATGCAGTGGTGGGTGAAGCCGGGGATGACGGAGCGCGCGATCGCCGGCGCGATGACCGCGGTGTGGATGGAGAACGGCTGCGAGCGGCCCAGTTATGCGCCCATTGTGGGTTCGGGAATCAATTCCACCGTTCTGCATTACTCAGCGAACGACCGCACGATGCAGGATGGCGACATTCTGCTGGTGGATGCGGCCTGCGAATACTCGATGTATGCGGCCGACATCACGCGGACGGTTCCGGTGAACGGCTATTTCACTCCCCGGCAACGGGAGATCTACAACATTGTGCTGGGCGCGCAACAGGCGGCGATCAATGCATTCGTGGCCGGCAAATCGACCATCGATGATCGCGACCGGCAAGACCCGAACTCGCTGGACACTGTGGCCTACAACTACATCAACACGCACGGAAGCGACCTGCACGGGCAGCCGCTGGGGCAGTACTGGCTGCATGGGCTGGGGCACATGATGGGGATCGATGTGCACGACCCGGCGAATTATCCCGTAGTGCTGAAGCCCGGGATGGTGTTCACGATTGAGCCGGGCATTTATATTCCCGAGGAAAAGCTGGGCGTGCGCATCGAATGCGATTTCCTGGTTGGCGCTGACGGCAAGCTGATTGATTTGGACGCGAGTTTGCCACACACGGCAGACGAGATTGAAGCGGCCATGCACGCGAAGTGATTTGCGGCGCGAGCCAATGGGCGCAAAAGTGGAATGAATCGGATTTGAGCGATGAGTATCGACCCTCGCGACCGTATGCCTGCCGAGCAAATCGAGGTTCTAAGCCGCGCCTTCAGCGAACAGCTGCTCGCCTGCCTTGATGAATGCGCGCGCGGGCGGCGCGGATTGTTTTCAGAGTTCGTGGGCGAAGATCGTGACGAGGCGGCGTGGCCCGAAGCTGCGCGATTGCGCGAGCTTGCGGTGGCGCTGCAAAACGTGTTGGCGCAACATGAGGAACGGAACGCGCTGTGCGATGAGTTCCTGGATCTGTGCACGATTGCCGGAGAAAGTCATCCCGGCGAGCGCAAGCTTGCGCGTGCTTTTCTGGAGCGGATTGAGCGCGGCGAGGTAGGGACGCCGACGGAAAAAGAAAGGAAATTGTGGTGATGCCGGGCTTGCGCACTGTCCTACCGGAATGAAATCGCAGAAGGACAGAGCGCTATGAGGAAAGGTTGCTCACCAGCGCACGCCGACTGAAACTGGAATGAGCTTGGTGTCGGCGGCAATGGTCGTAATCGGGTTCAGTCCGTTGGGCGATAGGCCGGCCACCGCCGGCGTCATGATGTCGAGATAACGGGCTTCGACAAAGAATGCTGTACTGCTAGGCCCCTCACCATACATTCCTCCACCGAAGCGATGCTGGTATCCGCCGCCGACGTTGAAGCCGCCCTGGTTTGACGAGAAGTGGCCAACGACCGCATTTGTCGTGCCTACGCCGCAATAGCCGTAGTAATAATCGCAGTACTCCTCTTCCTCAGGATCGGTAAAGCTCGTCACCTTGCGGTAGAACCCTCCGCCGCCCGTAATGTAAAAGTCGTTCGATGCTTTGGGCATCAAATCGACTACGGGATCGAGGGTGAATGACCAGATGTGCGCGTATCCGCCACTCGCGCCGGTCTCCGAAATCAGCGCACCTGGAAGCTTGTCGTCGATGAACTGGTACTCGATGAGCGCTGAGAAATGGGGGTTAAACTTGAACCCGCCGCCCATCTGGAACTGCCCACCGAAGGTGATGGCGCTGCTTTGCGGTGCGTTGAATCCGCCACCGATTTCGAACGTGAGATGGTGAAAGAGGCCGTGCTTGCCACTGTTGTATCCGCCACCCTGGCCATACTGGCCGCCGCCTGCAGCGGCAGCTTCCGGCTCGGGAGCGCTCGGCAAATCCATAAGAGCCAGTTGGCTGAGTCCCGCGCGGCTCGAAGATGAGCCTGCAGCGACGGATTGGTCCTGAGGCTGGGCGCTGGATTGAGCGCCCGCTGTTACACCAGCAGCCGTGAGCAGCACCGCGGCAGCCGACACGCACATGCACCGCACCAAGGGCGACAAAAAGTTAAGACTCATCGCAAACACCTCAAATGACGGATTTTCTTCAACTTTCGGGATAGCCAAGACCCAGACAACTGAATTAGACACCAAAGGGCTTGAGAGGTTGCATGAATCTGCAAACAGCATCCCTTGGCGTGGGACGCATCGCCGTGTGAAGCAAGCACTTGGTGTCATTTGCAGGGTCGGTGGCAAAGAAAAAGGCCGGAGCGGTCGCTCCGGCCTCTTGCAAAGCGGAGAACGCCTAACCCTGGATGTCGAACTGCTCCGGATGCAGGGTCGGATCGCTCTTGACGAGCACGTTCTTCCCGACCAGCTCTTCGAAATCGTTGAGCCAGCGATTGCCGTTCGCCTTGAGAACCTTCACGGTTTCAGGATTCACGCGCAGCATGACGTCAGCATTTTCAAAGTGCTTCCGCATTTTGCGCATTTCAATGTAGATCTCGTTGCAGACGGTTGCGGGGCTCTTGACCATGCCGGTGGCCTGGCAGGTTGGGCAGGGCACACTGAGCGTCCGCTCAAGCGACTGCTTGACGCGCTTTCGGGTGATCGCGACCAGGCCGAAGTCGTTAAACTGCAGAACCTTGGTTGGAGCGCGATCGCTTTTGAGAGCTTCTTCGAGCGCGGCCATCACCTTGAAGCGATTCTTGCGCTCGTCCATATCGATGAAGTCGATGACGATGATGCCGCCGAGATCGCGAAGGCGGATTTGGCGAACGATTTCAGGAACTGCATCGAGATTGGTTTTGAGGATCGTGTCTTCGAGCCGCGCCGACTTGCCGACATACTTTCCGGTGTTAATGTCGATGGCGACGAGCGCCTCAGTCTGGTTGATGACGATGGAGCCGCCGCTCTTGAGCCAGACTTTGGAGCGAAGGGCCTTTGAGATTTCGTCCTGAATGCCAAAGTGCTCGAAGAGCGGAGTCTCTTTGGTGTAGAGCTTGACGCGCCGCACCAATGAAGGCGAGAAGCGATTGAGGAAGCGGACGATGCGCTCGTAGTCCGATTCCGTATCGACCCAGATGTTGGCGAAGTTCGAGCTCACCTGGTCGCGCAGAATGCGCTCAATGAGCGAAAGATCGTGGTAGATGAGGGCCGGCGACTTGGAGGATTCGGAGCGCTGCTTGATGTCGTTCCACAGATTCATGAGGAAGCGAAGATCGGCGCGGAGCTCATCTTCTGAAGCGCCTTCAGCCGCGGTGCGAACGATGAAGCCGCCGGGCGCCTCGCCGCGCTCGTGCACGAGAATCCGCTTGAGGCGATGGCGCTCTTCGTCGGATGCGATTTTGCGGCTGACGCCGACGTGAGTGACGGTGGGCATGAAGACCAGGAAGCGGCCGGGCAGCGCAATGTGGCTGGTGATGCGCGCGCCCTTCTTGGCGATCGGTTCCTTGGCGATCTGGACGAGAATCTCCTGACCGGACTTCAAAAGGTCGGAGATGATGGGCAGATCTGAGGTTTGTGCCGAGCGGCGCGACGGTCCGCGACGGTTGCCCTGCTGTCCGCGGCCTCCACGCTGGCCGCGGCCGCCGCGGTCGCGGCGATCACGGGAAGGTGCGCGTTGTGCGGGCGTTGAGCCGTCTTCTGCTGTTTCGGTGTCGACTTCATCTTCCTCGACGCCGCCTTCATCAAAGTTTTTCTGGATGCGGTGATCGAGATGAGCTTCCTGCAACATTTCGCCCAAGTCGCCGGTGCGAAGGTGGGTGGGGATTGTTTCCTCTTCGTAGTCGTCGGTGTCGTGCAGTTCCGGCTTGTGGCGGCGGCCATGCGGGGCAGCCTCGAACTCCTCGCCTTCGATAACTTCTTCTTCAACGAGGCCCTTGCCGGGAGCATAGGTGGAAACCGGGGCTGAAGGTTTCGCGGCTTCCGTTTCGGCATCTTTCTTCTTCTTGCCGAAGCCGAAGAGCTTGAAACCTGAGGGAGCGGAGGGATCGACGCGATGGGAAGCGTCGGCGTCTTCCTCGGACTGCTCTGCTTCTTCAGTTTGCGCGTGCGGAGCTTCATCTGCGGACGCCTCAATGGTGTCCGGATCGAGCTCGTCTTCCTCAAATTCGAATTCAGGTTCTTTGCGGAGATCTTCTGCCGACTCGTGAAACGATGGCGGTTCGAGGTCGTGAGTGTCGGGTGCAGAGAACTCGTCGATTTCTTCGATGACTTCTTCGGGGGCTTCTTCGGGCGCGAATTCGGCGTGGGGTTCCGCTGCCTCGGCTTCGGCGGCCTCGAGTTCGGGCTCGGTCGTCGCATCGGTTTCAGGTTCGTGCTCGCTTTCAACGGGCGGCTCGCTGCCATGGCGGTGCAACGAGAGCGATTCGCCGGGGAGCAATCCGCTGCCGTCCCAGGCGATGGGCGTATCGATGAGCGTGGAAGGCTTCGATGTGCTTGTGGGGCGAGCCGGCGCGGGCCGTTGAGGAGCTGTTTCAGAGGCGGCAGTGCCCCCATACTTCCCTAGCGACTCGCCGGGAAGGACAAAAGGCTGGGGTGCGCGATGCTCATGCGGAGGCGGCGCGGTTTCGAAAGCTTCAATCGTGGGAAACTCGTCGGGGACGATGGGCGATTCGCCGCGTTCCACTGAGGGCTCGAATTCACCCTGAGGCGCGGATTGCGATCCGGGCCCGCGGCCTCCGCGGCGGCGGCGACGGCCACGCCAGCGGCGCGAGCCGGCATCGTCCGATTCCTGTGTGGAGCCTGCCTGGTCATGAGCAGGCGGCGTTCCGGGCGCCGGCGATTCGCTCGCGATCGTGCCGGCTTCCTCTTGCGGCCGATGCTGCTGGCGCGGCTCATGCCGTTGGTCGCGGCGCGACTCGGACATGCCGTTGGCTTCAATGCCGTGTGGATGCTTGACCTCGCGAGGGGCCTGACCGGTGGCCGCGGCCCGTTCGAGCTCGTCGGTTTCTTCCTGATCTTCGAGCTCGATGAAGTCGGTTACGTAGAGGAACGCGTCGCGCTCCAGGCCGAGATCGACAAATGCCGATTGCATGCCGGGCAATACGCGCGTGACGCGACCGTTGTAAATGGATCCCGCGAGAGTGTATTCGTTTTCGCGTTCGTAGTAGATTTCCGCGAGTTGATCGTCTTCAAGAATCGCAAGCCGCGTCTCATGCGGCGTGCTGGAAATACAAATTTCTTTTGCCATCTTGCCTTTCCGTTCCGCAGCTTTATTGCTGGCGGATCACTCGGCAAGGTCGGATGGAACGCGCACGATCGGCGGAGGAATGGATAGACGGATAACCGGGGAAATGCCTGCGGCGCGGCCTCTGTCTTGAAGGCCTTCCGGGTGGCGGCGAACCGCTTCGGGTGTCGATGAGGACAAGCCGAATGGGTTGCTGGTTCTGGCGATCCGATGACAGAGAGTTTGTGGCCGTCGATACTCGGCTTTCCCGAGGGGCCGGAGATTCCGGCGAGGCCGTTTGACCAGCGGCTATCGCAAAGAATACTCGCACCAACGAAACGAGGACTTGTCCCCATCTTTCCGTGCGATGTTTGCGATGAGCGAGCCGCAAGTGGTCTTCCCGTCTCTGCGTACTCATAAACCCAATCCTGCCGTGCGCGATCCATCGGGACCATGCCGGCGAAGTTCTTTGAAAATCTCTCTCCGTGCGCCCGGGAAACAATCTCCTGATTGTTCGACGGCTACGCAGGAGCCAAACTTTTGGACGAAAACCGGGCCAAAAGGACCGAGAATCGTCAGTTGACGAACCGGCGCATGCGGACATTCATCGTCACGCCAAGCGCGAGGAACGTAAACAGCACCGAAGATCCGCCGTAACTCATTAAAGGTAAAGGGATTCCGGTGACGGGCATCAGCCCGATGACCATACCTACGTTGACCGCTATCTGGAAGGTCAACACAGCCACCAGCCCCATGATAATGAGCGAACCGGGCAGGTCCGCGGCTGTTTGAGCGTTTTGAATCAAACGCATCAATATGAGGAAGTATAGCAGCAGGACAATGAAGGCACCTACAAAGCCGTGCTCCTCGCTGAAGGCCGCGAAGATAAAGTCGGTGTAGGGGATGGGGAGAAAGTATCCCTGGGTCTGGGTGCCTTTTTCGAGGCCTTTGCCCCAGACTCCGCCGGAGCCGACGGCGATTTCAGACTGGAGCACCTGGTAGCCGGAACCGTGGGGATCGTTCGAGGGATTGATGAAGCTGGTGAGCCGCGCTTTTTGGTAGGGCTTGAGGATTTTGCCACTCGTCCAGACGCCGCCAACAAGGACTGCGCCCACCGTGATGAGGATCAGGCTCTGACGCCAGTTGATTCCGCCGAGAAACAGGCCGGCGACAAGAATCGGCGCGTAGGTGAGGGTTGTGCCCAAGTCCGGCTGGACGAGGACCAGGATCATGGGAACACCGACCATGCCGAAGGCTTTGAAGATTTCGGTCCAGGTGAGGTTGCGGCCGCCGATGTTGGCGATGTAGCGCGCCACGATGAGAATCAACACCAGTTTGACCCACTCGGAAGGCTGGAACTGGATGGGCCCGAGGGCGATCCAGCGCCGCGCGCCCATGGCTTTGTGGCCAACGACCTTCACTGCGATGAGCGAGAGAAGAAAGATGCCGTAGAACCAGGGGGACCAATCAACTAAGCGGTGGTAGTCGATTTTGGCGAGGACAAACATGCCCGCCATGCCGGCGACGATGAAGAGAATCTGCTTGTTTCCGAAGCTGGCGAATCTTGTGTGCACCGTGGCGGAGTGAACTTCGAGCACGGAAAGGCTGCAAAGCAGGAGCACGAGCCCGAGCAAAGCCCAATCGAAATCGCGAAAACTCAGGAAGCGGCGCATGGGCATGGCTAGTTGTCTTTCCTGCGCGCGGGGATCAATGCGGCGACTTCAGAAGGGCGGCTTTCGGAATGTGCGGGCGGCGACTTCGACGGATGAGATTTGCTCGCTGGCTGAGGTTTCGGCGACGGAATGTTCTCAGCCGCTACGCCGTGGTCATCGACAAAGAAATGTCCCGCATGCATGCGCGGGATCGCGTTCTTCGCGTTGAGCTTCGAGTCGGGCGTGGTCCAAACTGCGCCGACGTCAACCGGCGCACCGGTTTTATCCGGCGGCAGATTGTGGGCTTCGCGGCGCTTTTTGTCTACATAGGCCTCAATCACCCTTGCGCCGATCCGTGCGGGATAGTAGCTGAACTCGCCGTTCTGCCATAGCACGGCGACCACCAGTTCGGGGTTACGGCGAGGAACTACTCCCACAAACCAGACATTGGGAAAGGTGTTCCGACCTTTATTCGTCTTTTCGAGAGCTTCGTGGCTCATCTCCTGCGCGGTGCCCGTCTTTCCCGCGATATCGATGCCCTCAAGATGAGCCGAACCAGCGGTGTGATACAACCCCGGCTGCGTAACTTCGGCCATGCCGTTGGTTATGATGTCCCAATTCGCAGAATCGATCGGAATGTACGCGTCGCCGGTTCCGGGAAAACTATCCTGGAGCGATTTAAGAAAGTCGGTGGGAAGCTCGTTGGGAAAGACGGAATGCGGCCGCACCATGTGACCGCCTGATGCAATGCCTCCGATAATGCGCGCCAACTGGATGGGCGTGGCCTCGACAGCGCCTTGCCCGATGGAGACGTCGAGTGTTTCATCGGGGTACCAGCGGTGGTGGAAGTTCTTGATCAGCCAGTTGGGCGAGGGCATGAGGCCGGCCTGCTCGCCGGGTAAATCAATTCCGGTTTTTTGCCCGTAGCCGAATTCATCGGCGTACTTCACGATGCGGTCGATGCCCAGCTTGTCGCCAAGCATGTAGTAGAACGTATCGCAGGAGTAAGGAATCGCGTTGTAGATATCGACTGCGCCATGATGCTCATCGCAATGATGGAAGTATCCATACGGACCCCATCCGCCGTTGCAAACGATGTGCATGTTTTGCGCGATGCCTTCCTGCAGGCCCGCAACTGACATGAGAATTTTGAATGTGGAGCCGGGCGCAAGCTGCGCCTGAATGGCTTTGTTCAAAAGAGGATGCTCGGGATCGGTGACGAGCTTGTTCCATTCGGTGCGGTCGATTTTGACGGCGAAGGCATTGGGATCGAAGCTGGGCCGGGAGACCATGGCCAGAATCTCTCCGTTGCGAGGATCCATGGCGACGATGGCGCCATTCCGGTTGCCGAGAGCGAGCTCGGCGGCGCGCTGCAGATCGTTATCGATGGTGAGCTTCAGATCCTGGCCGGGCACGGCGTGCTGAATGCCGAAGTAACCCACCTCGCGACCATGGCTGTCGACGACGACTTCGCGTGAGCCATCCTGGCCGCGAAGAAGCTCGTCGTAGGTTTCCTCGATGCCGGCCTTGCCGACGACGTCACCCGGTTCGTAATAGGCGAAGCGCGGATTATTGAGGTCATCTTCACTGACTTCGCCGACGTAGCCGATGAGATGCGCGGCAAAACCGTCGCGCGGATAGAGGCGGCGCTCTTCATCGATGGTCTCAAGCTCCGGCAGCTCGTTGCGATGCGCTGCGATGAACGCCTGTTCGTCGGCGGTCACGTCCTGCTTGATGGGGATGGGTTGGTAGCCCGGTTGCGAGCGATAGCGGTGCAAGGTGGCGCGCAACTGGTCGAGATCGAGATCGAGCCCGTGGGCGATGAGCGGGAGATCGACGTCGACATTCTTGCTTTGCTCGCGGACCAGGAAGCAGGTGACGGAGGGATAGTTGTCGACGACCAACCGGTTCTCACGATCGAAGAGCTTGCCGCGCGGGGCCAGAATGGGCTCCTTGCGAATGCGATTCTGCTCGGCCAGCACGCGGTAGCTCTGGACATTAAGCACCTGCAGGCGCCACAAGCCCGCGGCCAAGCCGAGCATCATCAAAAGAATGCCGTACTGGACAAACGTGAGTTTGACGGTGGAGAGTTTTTCGCCGCGGTTGCTGCCTGGGATCATGATTCTACCCTTCAGGATACAGCGAATCCGGTTTTGCAGCTTTGACAGTGCCGGCGAGGAGGCAGGGCGGAATCAATCCGATGACCTCGAACGGTGACCTGCCGCGCTTGAGCGCAGCAAATTCTGCCTATGCAGGCCGCTCACGGCGGTACCGAAGGTGCGAGAGGGTCCTTGGACGGTGATCCAGCACCGGAGGGGGAATGGCCAAATTGGGCCGGAGCGCTCGCAGTTACCACCTTGGGACTGCTTGGGCCACAGGACGCATCAAAGTACCCGTTGGCCGTTTGACTCCGCCTGATAATGGCCGTGAATCACTGATTTCACTTGGACTTCTTGCTTCCCTGCTTATGCCCTGGCTCATGTCGCTCGACACAATGCCGATTGATGTCGAAGGAGGGCCGCGATGGCAACTCAACGATTCGACGGTGCTCGGATGCTCCAAGCCGCTCCTTTTCCTGCGGCCTCGCCTTTGCCAATTGTTCCTGTGAGCCCAATGGCCAGCTATGCCGCGAGATTCGCGGCACCTGAGGTCTTGGGCGGCCCGTGCGCGGAAGCGGTGCCGCTCGCTGGAACGACGGTCGATCTTCGCCGGCTTGGGAAAGGCGTGGGATGGGGATTGGGCATCGAGGGATTTGCAGCAGTAAGCTTTTATGCCGTTTGGCGTTTGCTGCACCTCTTGATCGGATGAGGGTGATTGCGCGACGCACGAGAGTGGCGTAGAGGCCCGTGAAGGATAAGGAAAGACGGTATAGTGGCTGCCGGTCTGGTTTCGGGGCCAAGTGTCATTCGACTCATACTTTCAGGTGATTTCAAGCATGCGGAACGCGCTGCAAGCTTGAAATCTGCGATGATAGCGAGATGTGCCGAGAGGCATATAGATCAGGTAGGAACCACCGTCAAAGTGAAACCCGCAATGCGCCGCGTGGCGCTCATCTACAACCCGGCTTCAGGGCAGTACTCCATGCGCAGAAGGGCAGCCGTCGGCGAGATCAGAGCCGTGCTGAGCCAGGCGGGAATCGAGTCAGAGGCCTTTGAAACCAATGCGCAGGGTAGCGCGACGACGATTGCGCAGCAGGCGGTTAAAGACGGCTACGATACGGTTCTGGCTTGCGGCGGCGACGGCACGGTGCATGAAGCCGTGCAGAGCCTGGTGGGGACCGACGTGGCACTGGGTGTGATTCCCCTGGGCACCGCCAACGCGCTGGCTGCCGACCTGGGGCTGATCGCATCGCCTGCCAAGGTGGCGCGCACATTGCTCGATGCGGCGCCGGCGCGGGTTTCGGTTGGGCGAATTCATTATGAGGATGTCGCGGGGAATCCTGGATCACGATATTTCGTGGTGGCAGCGGGAGTTGGCGCCGATGCATTGCTGATGTCGCGGCTCGACTCCAGGCTAAAGCGGCGCCTTGGATATGTTCTTTATCTGATCGAAGCATTCCGCATCTGGGCTACCTCGCCGTTTCCGCTGTTTGAGGCGCGGTTACCGGCAAATGGGAACGGGGGCGCCAGGGTGGTTGAAGTTTCGCAATTGTTGGCGGTGCGCGTGCGCTCATTTGGAGGCGTTTTGCGAACCTTGGCGCCGGGGGCAAGTTTGCGGAACGGAAGTTTGAGCATGCTGGCATTCAAAACACAAAGCCGGCTGAAATATCTATCGTTTCTGCTCGCTGTAATCGCAGGTCGGCACACATTCAACCGGGCTGTTGAGCTGGTGGAGTCGCCATCGATTGAGTGCCATGCATGCAATGGCGCAGCCGAGCCGCTCTTTGTGGAAGCAGATGGAGAGGTTTTAGGTCGGCTGCCTGTGCGCCTCGAAGTGGTGCCTCACTCGCTCACGCTGCTCGTCCCGCCCGGCGTGGAGCCGTGATGCGGGCGCGACGGACGCCTTAGTCCTGATAAAGATAGCCTGTTGCAGTTTCCTGAAAACTCCGCAGATCGTTCGCCTTCCAACTTTCGCAGCGTTGCAGCTCGCGGGCCAGAATGTCGGCGACAACGGGCGCAGCCTCAATGGCGGCGCGAGCATCGAGAAACAGCGCGCGCGTGCGCCGGGCGAGCACATCCTCGACAGATCGCGCCATTTCGTACCGCGCTGCCCACACGACTTCGCGGAGCCGGAAGGGAAGGCGAGGGTGCAGCAGGGCGTCCAGAGTCGGGTTTTGGGTGGAAAGAGCGCGGATCGCGGCGAGATCGGAGCCGTAGACGCTCTCCCACGGGGAATTCGCCGAAGTTGCTTCGCCGGTCCATCCGTGAAGTTTCAATTCGAGCGTTGGCGAAGGGCGTTTGGGAAGCCCTGCAACCTGCGCAGCGCGATTCACTGTGTCCTGACCCATGCGGCGGTAGGTGGTCCACTTTCCTCCCGTCACCGTAACCACGCCGGAAGCGGAAACCATGATGGTGTGATCGCGGGAGAGTTTCGAGGACTTCACGCCGCTTTTACGGACCAGCGGACGCAAGCCCGACCACACGCTGAGAATCTCTTCAGGACGGGGAGCGCGGCCAAGGTAGCGGGCAATGTGATCGCGGAGAAATTTCTTTTCTTCGGGCAAGGCTCTGGGCTCGGGCGAGGTCGTGTCAATCGGCACGTCGGTGGTTCCGACAAGCAGCGCGCCGAGCCATGGGATGGCAAAAAGAACGCGCCCGTCTTCAGTCTTCGGAATCATGAGCGCGGTGTTGCCGGGCAGGAAAGTGCGCGGCAGGACGAAGTGCGATCCCTGGCTGATGACGAGGAAGGAATCCCGCGGCCGACCGTTGAGGGCGAGAGTTTGTTCGGCGTGTACTCCGGAGGCATTGATGACGGCTTTTGCCTGAATGTCAAAAACCGCGCCATCTTCGCGGTCGTGGACCTTGATGCCGGCAATTTTGCCGCCCCGCTCAATGAGGCCCGTGGCTTCAACGTAGTTGATTGCGGTTCCGCCAAGATCCTGGAGCGTCCGCAGCAGCGTAACTGCGTAGCGGGCATCGTCGAATTGACCGTCGTGATAGAGAATGCCGCCGCGAAGATGATCTTGTTTGATTCCCGGCAGTTTTTCGAGCGTGCTCTCGCGCGAAAGAAGTTCCGAATGGCCAAGAGACAATCTGCCCGATAAGCGTTCATAAACTTTGAGGCCGAAACCATAGTAAGGAAGAGAAGGATAGCTGTACGCAGGGACGACGAAGCTGAGATCGTGGACCAGATGCGGTGCGTTGCGCAACATATGGCCGCGCTCGCGCAGGGCGTCGAGGACGAGAGTCAGATTCATTTGCTCGAGGTAGCGCACGCCGCCATGAACGAGCTTGGTGCTGCGGCTGGAAGTCTCCTTGGCGAAATCGGAGCGCTCCACAAGCAAGGTGCGATAGCCGCGTGCGGCGGCTTCAACGGCACAGCCGAGGCCGGTAGCGCCGCCACCGATCACGAGCACTTCCCAGGGTTCTGAGGCTGAGCCTAACTGGCCGAGAATTTCCTGTCTTGAGACCACGCGTCTGCCTTCCTTTCAACTGGCGAAACGATGGAATACCAACCGATCTGAGGCAAAGTGGGGCGCGACGCCCGGACAAACGACGCGGAACTTGCCCGCGAGTCCTTGCGCCGGCGCCAACAGACAAGCTGGATTGCTGTTTTTTCCGCCCAGGCTCTGGTCTCTTGATGGGCGTAATCCGGAATGAACCCGGTAAGACCGCCGGGCGCGCCGGCAATTGCAGTGGCCGACACGCCCGATATGCGAGTGCTAGTAGCTAAGTTTCAGCGCGAACTGAATCACGCGCGGCGTAAAGGTGCTGCTGATGAGGCCGCCGGTCGATGCGTTCTGGCCCTGTGTGCCGCCGGTCGTTGACGGCAGATAGAGATTGGTGTGGTTGAAGATGTTGTAAAACTCGGAACGGAACTCGAGCTTCATGCCTTCTCTGGGCAAGCTGAAGATCTTGTTGAAGTCGAGGTCGGTTTGAAAGAGCGGTGGCGTCCGGCCCGGATTTCGAGACATGTTGCCGAAAGGCGGCTGAACCGCACCGTTGGGATTGTTGACCGCGGGCAGCGCGACTGCTTTGTAGTTGATGTACTGGATGTAGCCCGTGGTGGCAGACGGAACTACGCTGCGACCTTGCGTGAGAGGCACGCCGGGGACGCGGTTAGGCCGATAGAGATTGACGCCGCGGTAGTTCGCCACAATTTGCGTTGAGGCGAGCTGTGCGCCGTTAGGCCCATAAGTGAGGTTGAAGGGCGTGCCTGCCTGTGCCGTGTTATCCGCGCTCACCTGCCATCCGCCCAATACCCCCTCCAATACCGGCTCCATGTGCTGGCCGAACCTGCGGCCACGCCCGAACGGCAGATCGTAAACCAGGCTGGTGATGTTGGCCACCGGGAGGTTGTAGTCCGATTGCGCATATTCGGCCTTGAGGTTATTCGCATCCTGCGGCGAAGGCGTGTTGCCTTCGAGCGATGCGCTGGCATTGTCGAGCGAGTGTTCCCAGGTAAAGCTGTTGAGCAAGGTCAGCCCGCCGACCATGCGCTGCTCATAGCGGGCCTCCAGCGCACTGTAGTTTGAATAACCTTCGTTGAGCGCCTCCGTAATATCCGATGGCCAGTTCGCGAAGGGACGCGAGTAGCTGTATGTATTCGAGCTCGCCGAGTCAATGATGTTGCGTTGATTGCCGTTGAGAAACTGCTGCAGTTTTACGCCGTGGTTGCCAACAAATGCGATATCGACCAGGCTGTTTTTGCCCAGCTGGCGTTGCACCGCAAGATAATAATTCTCCACATAACTATCCCGGGTATTTTTGGGCACCCAGGTTATGTTATCGGTTGAAGGGTTGAAGCTCGTAACGAGCCCCGACGGGAAGCCCTGTGACGCGGTCGCGTAGCAAGTGGGGGTCGTTGTACCTGTAGCGATGATTTGCGCAGGCAGCGGCGTGGGGCAGTGATTGGTTGTGTTTGGCGCGATCTGGCTGACGGCAGCGAATTGTGCCTGCGGCGCGTTGATAGCAAGAATGTCGCCAGAGCCGGCGCGGGTGTAATGCACGTAGCCGGTGCCGACTCCACCACGAAGAGAGGTTTTCGGCGTGATCGCCCAGGCAAAGCCGACGCGTGGCGCAAAGTCATTCAGGTCGGGATTCACGAGCGTCTTGCCATACGTGCCGCTGCCTGTTGTGGGTGTAATGCCGTTGCCTGCGGTTGCTTTGGGATTGATCGTAAGGACGGTTTGCGTTGATGGATCCCAGTTGGAAACGTAGTTATTCAGCTCGGAATAGGGTGAGCCGTACTCCCAGCGGAGGCCCAGGTTGAACGTCAGATTGGGTAATGCCTTCCAATCGTCCTGCACGTATGCGCTGTCGAGTGTTTGGCGAAGATGGGCCTCGAAGGCGGCGGCGAGAGAGTACGTGTTGGTGGTGCCGAAGAGGAAATCTGCCCAATATGCGTCGGCCACTTTGCTCGGAGAGCTGTAGGAGCCTGAAAAACTGAACGAGCCGTAGGGCGGATTATTGTCGAACACTCCCATCCAGATGTGTTCGTACTCATAACCGAACTTAAGCGAGTGTTTGCCCTTGATCCATGTGAAGCCTGCGGAAGGGTCGATCAGTGATGGATTCTGGAACTGCGGGTTTGTGGTTTGACGGCCAAACGAAGAGAAGCCGCCGCCGATCGAAACGGCAGGCAATCCACCCTGGAAGCTGGTTGGCAAGGAGCCAAGGTATGGAATCGGAGCACCGTTTACCAGAACAGGAGCCGTTCCCTCGCCGATCGGCGTCTTTCCCGCCTTGGTACGCGAGATGGCAAGGCGAAGATCAAGCAGTCGGTTGGCTCCGTAACTGCCGGTGTAGCCGAGCGCAATTTGCTGATCGAGAATTCGTTGGTACCCGCCGACCTGGCCTTCCAGCGGTTCCGGAATGGTGGGGTAGTTGATGGCTGTTTCCTTATGGTCACTGACGCGGAGAAAATAACGCGCCGAAGCACTTTGCGTGTAATCCAGTCGCAGATCGCCCTTGTCGGAGTAATCGCGGAAAGGAATCAGCACCGAGTAGTCGGCGGCATTCTGCCCCGTAGTTGCTGAGCCTGACACGGGCAGCACGGGAGAAGAAATGGTCTTGAACGCGTTCACGATTTGAAGAGATAAGGGGTCGAAGGCGCTGGTTGGAATCGCCGTGTTGGCCGGGTAGCTGACGCCGGTAACCGGATTTGTGACCGGAACAACCAGGATGCCGTTCAGCTCGTTCTGCGTGGGAAGTGTCAGAACATAGAGTGGCTTGGTGATTGCGCGCAGACCCTCATAGTCGAGGAAGAAAAACATCTTGTCGCGCACGATGGGGCCGCCAAAGTTGCCGCCAAACTGATTGCGGTTCGAGGTCGGCTTGTGGAATGGAACAGGACCATTGGTGCCGATCGTTGTCGGCTTGAAGAAGCCCGCCGCGTTTAGATCCGTGTTGCGGAGAAACTCATAAACCAGGGCATGGAACTGATTTCCGCCCGATTTCGATGCCACGTTGACAGTGGCGGCCGAGCCGCGGCCGTACTCCGCGCTCTCGTTGTTGGTGACGACGCTGAAATCGGCCACAGAGTCCGGTGGCACGGCGATGATTTGGTTGTCGAAGCCCTGGTTGGACTCGCCGTATGCGTTGTTATCCATGCCGTCAAGCAGGAAGTTGTTAAACATGGAACGCTGGCCGTTTACGTTGTACGCGCCTGCGCGAACGGGACTATTGATGTTGGTGGTGGTCGTGGCCTGGGTAGGCGCCTGGCGGACGCCGGTCACGAGAGCGAGCAGGTCAGTGTAGTTGCGGCTCACAAGGGGAAGAGCAGCGCTTTGATAGCCGGTAATGTTCTGGTCACGCTGGCTCGATTCGGTTTCAACTTGCAATGCGACATCGGTTACTTCGACCGTCGTGGCTTCGGCTGCGCCGACCTTCAACGTGAGGTCGATGCGCTCGCGCGCGCCGACGGTGACGGTGATCGACTTCGCCTGGGCAGTGGCAAAGCCGGTGGCGGTTGCCGATATGGTGTAAACGCCATCGTGCAGAGAAGGAACTTCGTAGTCGCCTGAATCGTTCGTCTTGACGACCGTGGAAACGCCGGTTGCGTCATTGGTGACGGTTACGGTCGCGTTAGGTACTGCGGAGCCGCTGGAGTCATGAATGGTGCCCGTGAGTTCGCCGGTGTCGTATTGCGCAAAGGCTGCGCGGGAAGGAAGAAGGAACAAGAGTGCGATGGCGAGAAAGAGCCAGGCGAGATGCCTATTGCGAAATTTCGCGTTGTGGGGGATTCCGGCGCCGTGGCCCGAAGATGCGTTTGACGGATTCATATTGCCTCCCAGTGCTCCTGTTTCAAAAGAAGTTGACTTGATTCGTTGTTCATCAGGACGACTCTATTGCATCGGCATTCGAGATGCCGATTAGCTGCTTGAAAATGAAGGACAACACCAGGCCCCAACACACGTGTTCATCAAGGGGCTAAAACACCCATTGGCCGGTGGAGCGGGCGCAAAATGGGAGGAAGCCCGAGATGAAAAGGCGCCCCAGGCTGTCAAGTTCGAGACGATCAATGTCATCCTTGGCCAATCCCGTTAACATCCGAAGAAAGCAGCGTTAAAAATCCGCCAAAGACAAAAAATCCACCCCAAATACACCGCTCCACCGGCATGCACTTGAAGTGAGCCGGTTCTGGAGAAGCAGTATTTGGCGGTGGATTTTCTCTTGGTCTTTATCCGCGGAAGGAAGCTAACAAAGCCGCAACGAGAGTGTCAAGGGCAATCTGACTGCGCACGAGGCCCTCGCCTTCAGTTTTCTGTAGGCCAGGGGAATGATGAGTCATTGGAGCACATCGGACGCGGCTGTCCACGAGCGTTTCTGGCTTTCGGCAACGCCGCGGTGCACGAGCGTTCCCTGCCAGGTATTGAGCCCTTCTGCGAGTCCGGGATCCTGCCGGAGAGCATCCTGGGCGCCCAGGTTGGCGAGGCGCAAGAGATACGGGAATGTCGAATTTGTGAGGGCGAGCGTGGATGTGTGCGGAACCGCGCCGGGCATATTGGTGACGCAGTAGTGAACGACACCATCGACGACAAAACTGGGATTGGAATGAGACGTGGGCTTCGCCGTCTCTACGCAGCCACCCTGATCGATGGCAACATCAACGATGACAGCACCGGGCTTCATCTGGCTGACCATCGAACGGGTTACGAGCTTTGGAGCGGTTGCGCCGGGGATCAGCACGCCACCGATCACAAGATCGGCCTCGCGCGTGGCCAGAGCGATGTTGTAGCTGTTTGAGGCGAGGGTATAGAGTCGGCCACCGAAGATGTCGTCGAGCTCGCGCAGGCGGTTGAGATTCATGTCGATGAGCGTGACTTTGGCGCCAAATCCCAGGGCGACTCGCGCGGCATTGGTGCCGACGACGCCTCCGCCGAGGATGGTCACGTGGGCAGGAGGAACGCCGGGAACGCCACCGAGCAAAATGCCGCGGCCTCCACGTTCTTTCTCGAGATAGCTTGCGCCCACCTGCACGCTCATGCGGCCCGCGACCTCGCTCATTGGGGTCAGCAGCGGGAGCGTTCCTTGCCGGTCGCGGACGGTTTCGTACGCAATGCCAATGATCTTCGAGTGGAGGAGCTTGTCAGTGAGCGCGGGAAGCGGAGCCAGGTGCAGATATGTAAAGAGAACCAGGCCTTCGCGGAAGAAGCCATATTCTTTCTCGATGGGCTCCTTGACCTTGACGATCATCGCGGATTTGTTCCAGACATGGCCCGCCTCGCCGACAATTTCCGCGCCGGCATTCTGATAGTCTGCGTCGGGAAAGCCGGACTGCGCGCCAGCGTGGGTTTCGACCAGCACTTTGTGTCCGGCTTCGGTAAGAGCCTTTACGCCCGCGGGCGTTACGCCGACGCGAGCTTCGTTGTCCTTGATCTCTTTGGGAACGCCTACAATCATGAGCCAATCCTAACGGACTTGGATGCTAGAGGGTCGGGGTTGAAGGCGGCAAGGGGCGCCGTCACATCTAATCCATCTGTTCGCGGGGCCCGCGCCATAAATCGAGGTCGCCTTCCTGCGCGTGTTTGTCGATTTCTTTGAGCTCGGCAGCAGTGAACTTCAGCTTCTTGAGCGCGTCGAGCGAATCGTCAAGCTGCGCCACGTTGCGGGCGCCGATGAGTGCTGAGGTGACGCGCGGATCACGCAGCACCCATGCGATGGCCATCTGCGCGAGAGTCTGACCGCGGCCGCGAGCGATTTCGTTGAGCGCACGGACGTGCTTGAGGTTCTTTTCGTTCAGGAATTCCTTGAGGAGTGACGATCCTTCGCTTTTCGCGCGCGAGTCAGACGGAATGCCTTTGAGGTACTTGCTGGTCAGAAGGCCCTGCGCGAGCGGCGAAAACGCGATGCAGCCTGCGCCGACTTCTTGGAGCGCGTCGAGAAGGCCTTTTTCGATCCAGCGGTTGAGCATGGAGTAGGACGGCTGGTGAATGAGCAAGGGAATGCCCGCCTGCTTGAGGATCTTCGCTGCCGCGCGCGTGCGGTCGGGACTGTAGGACGAGATGCCGACATAGAGCGCCTTGCCTTGATGAACTGCGCTGACGAGAGCGCCCATTGTCTCTTCGAGGGGGCAGTTCTTCCACGGGCGATGCGCATAGAAAATGTCGACGTATTCGAGGCCCATGCGCCGCAGGCTGTCGTCGAGCGAGGCGAGCAGGTATTTGCGCGATGCGCCGATGCCGTATGGGCCGGGCCACATGTCGTAGCCGGCTTTGGAAGAGATGATGAGCTCGTTGCGAAGCCCGCTCGCGTGCTTGCGCACGCCGAAGTCCTTGTGCAGAATTCTGCCGAAGTTTTCTTCGGCCGAGCCGTAGGGAGGGCCGTAGTTGTTGGCGAGATCGAAGTGCGTTACGCCGCGGTCGAAAGCGCGGCGGACCATGGCGCGGCCGGTTTCAAAAACGTCGGCGCCGCCGAAGTTCTGCCACAGGCCGAGGGTGATGGCGGGCAGCACGAGGCCGGAGTTGCCGCAGCGGCGGAAGTTGGCGTGATCGTAGCGGGTGGGGGCGGGTACGTAGGCGGTTTCCATCTCTTAAATCCTAGATCATCGGCATCGAGAGGCCAGTACTTGCCTCACTCCGCGTTGTCGATTTGGGCGCGCTGGAGCTTGTCGGAGTAATCCACGTAGACGGCTTTCCATGTGGTGAAGAAGTCGAGCGCGCCGAGGCCTTCGCGGTGGCCGTTGCCGGTGTGCTTGACGCCGCCGAAGGGCAGATGGACTTCAGCGCCGATGGTGGGTGCGTTGATGTAGGTGATGCCGGCTTCGAGGTCGCGCATGGCGGTGAAGGCGCGGTTGACGTCGCGGGTGTAGAGCGAAGTCGATAGGCCGTAGTCGACGGAGTTGGCGATTGCGATGGCCTCCTCGAACGCGGTGAATTCGATGAGGCTGACGACGGGGCCGAAAACTTCTTCGCGTGCGATGCGCATGGCGGGCGTGACGCCGGCAAAAACTGTCGGCTCGAAGAATGTTCCGTGAGCGTGGGTGCCGCCGGTGAGGGCGTGGCCTCCGCATAGGAGATGCGCGCCTTCCTGCTTTGCGATCTCGACATACCTCTGCGAAGTTTCGATCTGGTTTGCGTTCACCTGAGGGCCGACTTCGACGGATTCGTCGAGGCCGTTGCCGATCTTCAGTTTTTTTGCCCGCGCGACTAGTTTCTGGGTGAATTCAGCGGCGATTCCTTTCTGGAGCAGGATGCGGCTGGTCGCGGTGCAGCGCTGGCCGGTGGTGCCGAATGCGCCCCAAAGCGCGCCATCGAGCGCGAGATCGAGGTTGGCGTCGTCGAGAACGATCTGAGCGTTTTTGCCGCCCATTTCAAGCGAAACTTGCTTGAACGTCGCAGCCGCGCGCTGGGCCACCTGCGATCCGACGGCGCTGGAGCCGGTGAAGCTGATGGCGCGAATGTCGGGGTGGTCGACGAGCGCCGCGCCGGCAGTGGATCCGGTGCCGCAGACGATGTCGACCACGCCAGGCGGCAGGCCGGCCTCGACCAGCGCCTGGACGAGGTTGTAAGTCGACAGCGGCGTGTCCGTGGCGGGCTTGATGACACAGGTGTTGCCTGCCACCAGCGCCGGAAACAGCTTCCAGCTCGGAATGGCCATGGGAAAGTTCCAGGGAGTGATGAGGCCGACGACGCCTACCGGCATCCGCACGGACATGGCGAATTTGTTCTGCAGCTCAGAGGGGGTGGTGACGCCAAACAGTCGCCGGCCCTCGCCCGCCACATAGAAGGCCTCGTCAATGGCTTCCTGCACGTCGCCGCGGGTCTCGGCAAGCACTTTGCCCATTTCCCGCGTCATCTCCTGGGCGTACTTTTCCTTGTTTTGGAGGAGAATTGCGCCGGCGCGATAGAGAATCTCAGCGCGTTTGGGCGGGGGAACCAGCCGCCAGGTGGCAAAGGCCTTCTTCGCGGCCGCAACGGCCTGGGCAACGTCTTCGGCATGAGACGAAGGAAATGCGCCGATGACGTCGGAGTGGTCCGCGGGGTTCAGGTTAAGGATGGTTTTGCCGTTGGCAGCGGGGATCCATTGGCCGCCGATCAGGTTGTGGTAGGTGGGATAGCTCATAAGGCAGTTCTCAGTTCTTAGTTCGCAGTTGACAATCGGGAATGGTTGGAAAGCCGCCAGCAACCACCTTCGACCGTATCTGAATCCGCCAAACAGCGTACGCCTGAGGACTGGATCTCCGCCAGTTGGGGCAGCTTTGTAGGCCTGGCGCAGTGTCCCGTTAACTAAGGGGGCACGCTTAGAGCCACTTGCCTCCTTCGTGCTATGCGGCCATCGCATCGCCGGAGGCCAAGTAGCCGTACAATAGACGCTGAGGCAGCACACAAATTCCAGTTTTTTGAGGTCGATCCAGTTTCTCCATGTCATCGAACGGTTATCACTCTCGTTCCACGCGGTCGCACGGGTTCCGGTCGCTCTTCAGCATGTTTTCGAGCGACCTGGCCATCGATCTGGGCACCGCCAATACTCTTGTTTACGCGGCAGGCAAGGGAATCGTCGTCAATGAGCCGTCGATCGTCGCGATTAACAAGACCACGGGCGAAGTGGAAGCCGTGGGCAAAGAGGCCAAGGACATGCTGGGGCGCACGCCCGGCAATATTGTGGCCATTAAGCCAATGAAGGACGGCGTGATCGCCGACTTCAAAGTCACCGAGAAGATGCTCAACTACTTCATCCAGAAGGCGCACAACCGCAAGATGCTGGTGCACCCGCGCATCGTGATCGGAGTGCCTTCGGAGATTACGCAGGTTGAGAAGCGCGCTGTTGAGGACTCGGCCTATCGCGCCAAGGCGAGCGAGGTTTATCTCGTGGAGCAGGCGATGGTGGCGGCGATCGGGGCGGGTTTGCCGATCACTGAGCCTTCAGGCAACATGGTGGTCGATATTGGCGGCGGGACGACGGATATCGCGGTCATTTCGCTCAGCGGCATTGTTTATTCGCGGTCGGTGCGCATGGCCGGCAATCAGATGGATGAGGCGATCATCAACTATCTGAAGCGGAAATATAACCTTTTGATCGGCGAGCGCACGGCGGAGCAAATCAAGATCGATATCGGTTCAGCGTATCCGCTGGACAAGCCGCTGACCATGGAGATCAAGGGACGCAACCTGATTGAAGGCGTGCCCAAAACGATCTCGGTGGATGACAGCGAAATTCGCGAGGCGCTGGGCGAGTGCATCGCCGTGATCATGAATGCGATTCGCGTGGCGCTGGAACGTACGCCACCTGAGCTTTCGGCCGACATCAGCGATCGTGGAATCGTGCTGACCGGCGGCGGAGCTCTCATCAAGAATCTCGACAAGCGCATTCGCGAAGAGACCGGGCTGCCCGTAAGCGTGGCCGACGATCCGCTGGCATCAGTGGTTCTGGGGACAGGGAAGATGCTGTCGGACTTCCGGCTGCTGCGCAAGATCAAGATCGATTAAAGCTGTGGACAGTGATCAGTGGTCAGTGATCAGTGACAACCGCCCGCATCTGACCACTGTTCACCAAACACCAATCACTGGTTTTTATGGAATCCGTTTTCGTCCGCTACCGAAACCTCGTGGTGCTGCTCTCACTGTTGATGCTGCAGCTGATCGGGCTTGCGGTACAGGTGCGCAGGACGGCAAGCGGGACCAGCACGCTGGAAGACAGCGATGCTCGAGGCGTGCGCCTCATCCGGCTGTGGGCGAACGCGATCGTTTCTCCACCAGAGCGCCTGATGCACTCAAGCACGATGGGTATACGGACGATGTGGTCGAACTACATCGACCTCGTGCACGTCAGGAAACAAAATCAGGACCTGGTACAAACCGTTGACCGGCTCAGGTTGGAAGAAGCCGCATTGCTTGAGGATGCGCGCCAGGGCGAGCGGCTGCAGGCGTTGCTCGGCTTCCAGCAACGGTATATCTATTCGACGCTCGCCGCACAGGTCTACGGTTCGAGCGGCAGCGATCGCTCGCACGTTTTCTACATCGACAAGGGATCGCACGACGGCCTGAGGCCGGATATGGCGGTGATCACCCCTGACGGTATTGTGGGTAAGGTGCGCGACGTGTTTCCGCACACCGCGCAGGTACTGGCCGTGAATGACGCTACGAGCGGCGCGGGCGCGATTCTGGAGACGACGCGCATACGCGGAATCCTTCGCGGCAACGCGGTGGGGCAACTGGAAGTGGTGGGTGTGACCGCCGATCAACGGATCCAGGCGGGCGAGCACGTGCTGACTGCGGGTGGCGACTTGATTTTTCCGAGGGGGCTGCCGGTCGGCGTGGTCAAGAAAGTGGTTCCAGACCCCGATCGCGACGGACTTGTGGACATTATTCTTACGCCGGCCGCACATCTGGACAGACTGGACGAAGTGCTCGTGATTACATCGACCCAGCCGCGCTTCTCGCCCCAGCAGGAGCAGGACCTTTCAACGAGCGCGGCCGAACAGAGCAGCGTGCCCACAGCCATCAAGGACCAGGTGAAGGCGTCGGAGATCATGGCGGAGAAGTTGCCGGGACTGATTGATCCAAACTTGCCGCCCGATCAGCAGCCGTTGAACGATACCAGCAATCCCAATCCTGCGGCTCGGCCGCCGCAACCGCTGCATCCTGACGAGTTTTCGCCCACGGGCGATGACAGTTCCGGCGCGACTCCAGAGTCGGATTCAACGCAGCATTCCTCCAAGCCTTCCGCCCCGGCGCCGGAGCCAAAAGAAAAGCCGCAAAGGAATCCATAGCCATGTCCGTGCTCGGCGTCGAATCCCGGCGCGATATGGAGATCCGCCGGTATCCGCTGCTTGTCTATGCGCTGGTTCCGCTTGGGGCGCTGGTGCTGCAGGCGTGGCTGCCGCGCGTGGTTGGCCGGTATGCCTGGTTCGATTTGCCGCTGGTGGTGACGGTATTCTTCGCGCTGGCGCGTCGCAATCCTGTGCAAGGCACAGTGATGGGCGCGGTGATGGGCTTGTTCGAGGACGCGCTTTCGCATAACGCCATCGGGATTAATGGCATCGCCAAAACTGCCGTAGGATTTCTGGCGGGCTCGGTGGGCATTCGCATCGACGTCGATAACTACACGATTCGCGTCCTGCTTACCTTCGCGCTATCGCTGCTTTCAAGCGCCATTTATCTCTTCGTCGCACGCTTTCTGCTTGGGCTGGCGATCGAATGGTCTTGGCTGATGGAGATTTTGCGCGCGGCGGGTAACGGAATCATTGCGCTGGTGCTTTTCCCGCTGCTCGATCGATTGCAGGTGAGGGACTGACGAAGAGGCGCAATGGCGCGTTGGAGTTAGCGTCGAATTCGCCTTTTGGCCGGGAACAGGCTGAAGTCTTCCGGCTTGTTGTGTAAGCAGGTTTCATTTCCTAACTTTCCAGTTTCGTCCGGCGTTTCACACAGCCGTTCGACCTTGCCCTCAGTCGCCGGAAGCCTCAAACTCAAATCAACCCACCCGGTTTGTAGCCGGGAGTCTGCGATTTCAATGGCGACCATCCCCGATCTCACACTCGAAGCCGGTCTTCCCGCAAACCTCGATGCGGAAAAGACGATACTTGGCGCAATTCTGCTCGACAACTCCGCGCACGCCGAGGCCGCAGAAAAGCTGCAATCGGAGGACTTTTCGCTCGATTCGCATCGGCGCATCTTCCTGCGCATGACGGAGCTGGTCGACACGGGCCGCACAGTCGACATTGTGACGTTGTCCAACGAGCTGGCCCGCTACAAGGAGATCGAGGCCGTTGGAGGGGTCGCCTATCTCGCTTCGCTGACCGAGGGCTTGCCGCGGCGGCCGGTCATTGAAGACTACATCCGCATTGTCAAAGACAAGAGCATGTTGCGGCGGCTGATGGGCATCTGCTCGGCTGCAATTGCGAAGGCAGCTGACCAGAGTCAGGATGCGATCGGCGTTCTGGACGAGACGGAATCGCAGCTGCTCGAGGTGAGCCAGAACAGCCTTTCACAGGGCCTGCAGCCGATTGAATTCATCATTCGGGATTCGTTCGGCTCGATCGACAACCTTTACAAGCAAAGCCGCGATGTGACTGGCCTCGCGACCGGATTTACCGATTTCGACCGCATGACCAGCGGACTGCAAAAGGGCGAGCTGATCATTATTGCGGCGCGGCCTTCGATGGGAAAAACGGCTTTGGCCATCAACATCGCGGAGAATGCGGCACTGCGCTACGGGTCTGTTGTTGCGATCTTCAGCCTGGAGATGAGCCGGGAGTCGCTGCTGCGGCGCATGCTGGCATCGCAGGCGGGCGTGGATCAGCAAAAGATTCAGAAGGGATTTTTCGGACGCGCAGAGCAGGACCGACTGCAGACCGCGCTGAGCCAGTTGGTGGAGGCGCGGGTCTTTATCGATGACTCCGCGGCGTCGACGATCTCGGAGATGCGCGCCAAAGCGCGACGGCTCAAACAGAATTCCGGCGCATTGGACCTGATCATGATCGACTATCTGCAATTGATGTCGGCCACACTGCCGGGGGCCAGTCGCAAGGGGTTTGAGAATCGCGTGCAGGAAGTGTCGGCGATTTCGCGTGGCCTAAAGGCGATGGCGAAAGAGCTGCAGGTTCCCGTCATCGCGCTTTCGCAGCTTTCGCGCTCGAATGAAAAGCGCGACGACAAGCGCCCGATGCTGAGCGATCTGCGCGAGTCGGGCTCGATTGAGCAGGATGCGGACGTGGTCGCGTTCATTCATCGCGAAGCGTATTACAATCGCGACGAAATGGACGACGCGGAGAAATCGAAGGCGGAGATCATCATCGCCAAGCAGCGCAACGGACCCACGGGCATCGTTCAGATGCACTGGAACGCGGCATTTACGCGCTTTGACGGCGTAGATACCGGTCACGCGATGGAATAGTGAAGGTTGAAACGCTTGCCATGTTGCGTCAAGCGTCCTTGCGTGGCTATCTTTGTCGAAGCATCGTGCGTAACACCTGCCGACCCTGATGGAAGTTCTCAAACGTCTCTTCGCGCAACATTTTCAATCCGCACCGGATTCCGTGACGCCGCTCCAGGGCCAGCTCGGCGGGTCAGGACGCGTGATCGTCCGGCTTTCCGGCGCCGGGCACACGGCAGCCGGAATTCTCTATTCGGTGCGCGAAGAGAATGTTGCGTTCATCGAATTTTCGCGGCACTTTCGGCGTCATGGGCTTCCGGTTCCCGAGATCTATGCGGAGGATTTGAGTGAAGGCGCATATCTCGAAGAGGACCTGGGCGATACAACTCTGTTTGAATTTCTCAGCGCCAATCGTTCCGGCGACGCGATCTCATCGGAAGTCGTCGAGGCCTACCGCAAGGTCGTCGCGTTGCTGCCGCGCTTTCAAGTGGAAGCCGGCCGCGACCTGAACTACAAGGTGTGCTATCCGCGCGCGAGTTTCGATCGACAGTCGATTGCATGGGATCTGAATTACTTCAAGTACTACTTTCTGCGTCTGGCCGGCATTCCTTTCAACGAGCAGGCTCTCGAACTCGATTTCACGCGGCTGACGAAATTTCTTCTCGGCGCGCCGCATGATTATTTTCTTTATCGCGATTTCCAGTCGCGCAACGTCATGCTCCGCGATGGGCAGCCATGGTTTCTGGATTATCAGGGCGGGCGCAAGGGCGCGTTGCAGTATGACATTGCGTCTCTGCTCTACGACGGCAAAGCCGATTTGCCGCCCGAGGTGCGTAGCGAGCTTCTTGAGCATTATTTAGACAGTCTCGCCGGCTTCATCCAGTTGGATCGCGCGGCGTTCATGGAACACTACTACGCGTTCGTCTACGTGCGCATTTTGCAGGCGCTGGGCGCGTACGGATTTCGTGGCTTCTATGAGCGCAAGGCGCACTTCCTGCAAAGCGTCCCTTACGCGATGAAGAATCTGCGCTGGCTTGCCGAGAACGCGAAGCTGCCCATCGCGCTGCCCGAGCTTTTGCGCGCGCTCGAGAGAGCATCGGCAATTGAAAAGTTGCAAGGTCAGGCGGCGCCAGCGGCGGGACTTACGGTTCGCATATTCAGTTTTTCCTTCCACCATTCCATTCCAGTGGATGAATCGGGTAACGGCGGCGGATTCGTTTTTGACGCGCGCAGCCTTCCGAATCCGGGGCGCGAAGAGCAGTTTCGATCGCTGACGGGGCGCGACCAGAGCGTGATCGAGTATCTCGACCGGCACGCGAGCGTGCACGAGTTTCTTGCTCATGCAGTTTCGCTGATTGATGCGAGCGTTGCGGCTTATCGCGAGCGAGGATTCACGAGCCTGATGGTTTCGTTTGGTTGCACGGGCGGGCAGCATCGCTCCGTTTACCTGGCGGAGCAGTTGGCAAAACATTTGAAGGCCGCCGGCGGCGTGGAAGTCATCGTCAGGCACATCGAACTTGAAAAGCTTGGCCTGATGGCGGAGGCGCGCTGAATGAAAGCGATGGTCTTTGCCGCCGGTCTGGGGACGCGCCTGCGCCCGCTCACTAACGATCGGCCGAAAGCGCTGGTCACGATTGGCGGGCGCACCTTGCTTGAAGTGACGCTCGCTCGCCTGCGCAGCTTTGGCGTAAACGAAGCGATCGTGAATGTGCACCATTTTGCCGATCGCATCGTGGATTATCTAAAAGCCAACCAGAACTTCGGGATGCGCATTGAGGTCTCGCGCGAAGACGAGCTGCTGGACACCGGAGGCGGGCTGAAGAAAGCCGCTTGGTTCTTCCTTGAGGATGCAGGCGACAAAGACGAACCGTTCATCGTTCACAATGTGGATGTGCTGAGCACGATTGATCTCGCCCACATGGCGCGCTTCCATGCGGAACAAAACGCGCTGGCCACGCTGGCCGTGCAGCTGCGCGAATCGTCGCGGCAGCTGCTTTTCGACGAGCAAGGCCGTCTTTGCGGCCGGCGCGCGGGGCGAGATGCGGAGATCGAATGGGCCGTTTCGACGCGGCAATTCGAGCCGCTCGCCTTTTCAGGGATTCACGTGCTGTCGCCCCGCATCTTCGACGGCCTTCCGGAAGAGGGCGCGTTTTCGATCATTCCCGCCTATCTGCGCATCGCCGCACAGGGAGAAAAGATTGTTGCATTCCGGGCCAATGGTTCGTATTGGCGCGATTTGGGCCGACCCGCGGACCTTACGGAAGCCGAACACGATCTGGCTGCCGGCAAGTATTCCCTGAGCTGATGCCGCGCAATCGGGGCGCCGGACATCGCGGAGCTGCGCATTCTCTTCATCAGAGCTCGTTCAAAATCATGGCCACTCGTCCAACGATCAAATCGTTGGGCAATTCTCCGGGACCTACATCGATCAGGTCGACGGGGTAAGCCAAGTTATGCGGACGCAGCACAAGACGGCTCAAAAGAAACTCCACGTATCGGATTTTGAGGTGCGGACCGTCACGCACGGCGTAGAGATTTGTGCGATTGGGACGGTAAGTGAGCAACGAGTTATAGTGCCGGTCGATGAGAGCAGTCGCCTCCGGCTGCAGCAGAGGCTCCATTGGTGGAGTGTCAACCGTTGGAATGCGGACCGCAACAAAGCGCTCCCATGCGCGTCGCGCACCCGATGGGCGCGCATGAATCGATTCGATTGCCGTGGCGGGCAGGTAAAGGAGGGATTGGGCGGCAGACGGCCGGATTACCGGCTCGAAGAGAGCGACGGCATGCGAAACAACCGGAATGGAGCACACGCCATCGCCCGCCGGTTCGGCGGCGATGCGCGGAGTGGAAGGGAGGAGGTCGGCCGCAGTGAGATGCTGCGCCATCAGAATGCGGTCCATCGCCTCAAGAGAGAGCCGGCGGCGGCTGTGCAGGAAGTTGGATAAGTGCGCCTGTCCAAAGCCGGTCTGACGACCCAGCAGAGAGACACTGGCCGTCCCCCGCTGGATTCTGCGCAGCAGTTCCAGCCGAAGCCGCTCGTGCATTTGCGTGAAATTCATCTGTGGAAAATTTCCCGCCAGCAATAAGACAGACGAAGACCCTATAACTCTTAGAAAACTTAAAAGTGAGTATTGGCCTTAATTCTGAGCGTCCTTCGGCGGATTGAAAAGGGAATGACGGGAAAGTTGTAGAAGAATATTGACCCGTAAGAAGCGTAACCGTACATTTGGTTTACTAAATCGAACACCGACTTGTGGGAATCTTTTGGGAAACGTTCTGTCGCCAACGACTTGGACGGAGGCGAAAGTCTGTCCTTTGCGGTTGCGATTGAACATTGCCGGAGGAAATTCGATGCCTTCTGCATTTCCATTCCCGAACCTTGGCGGCCAGTTGGGCGGTTAGGACAAGTCACAAGAAAATTCCAGGATCTGCGCGCCGATGGTCATGACAGAAAACAAGAGAACACAGGCGGCAATCCCCCATCAGGACACGAGAAACCTGAGTTGTCTGGCCTGGTTCTCTCCACCCCGGGGAACAACGTGCAGCACAAAATTCCGTCGGGAGAAGAAAGATATGCGGAGAATCGGTCATGGAAGTGCGCGTTCAATTGAAAGTTTGCGAGGGGTGTGGCTGCCTTTGGTTTCGGGCCCAGACTCACAGGAGTATTTATTGCAGCGAATGTGAAGCAAAACTGAGGAGTTTTCCATCGCCTGGGAGCCGCAAGGTGCGCGGACGTCCGCGAAAGGGGCAACTGGCGCGCGTTTGGGCGGTGGCTGAGGCAGCAGGAGGTGCGCAATGAGTGCAGCCTTCCAGTTGCCAATGGAATGGGAGCCAAGTAACGCTGATGCAGGATTACAAATTGAACCAAGGAGAGGGAAACGACAAACCGAGGCAAGGCAGGAGTTAGGGCTTGAAAAGCACGGCTACAAGCCGCCGGAGAGCCTGGCGTTCTACAGAAAACATACAGAAAGCTTATTGCGCCGTTATCTCTATGCATCCACGCAAGTGGGCAGAGCACCTTCGATTCTTGGTGATCCGGTGGGGCGGGGCTGGGCTTCGAGCAGGCCGGTGAAGACTTTCGAAGACGCACTTATTTTTGTACTTGATATCGAGACTTGTTTGGAGGAGCTCGAATTCCTCGATCGAGAGTTGATAAGCCGAGTCGTGCTGCAGGATTATACGCACGAAGAGACGGCAGCGATGCTCGGCGTGGCATTAAGGACGATTGGATACAGAGTTCCTTTGGCCCTGGATCGGCTGACTGAGAAACTGCTGGCGGCAGATTTATTGATGATGCCGCTGTAAGTACGAAAGAGGTGAATCGACATCCGGCATGAGAGCGCACTGTGGTTCACATGCCGGATGAAGAGCGCTTGCTTCACTCCGAGGGCCGGTTAAACAACAGCGTTCCGGCGAATCGCTTCGCGGTACCATTGCGCACTCAGCTTCGGGGTGCGTTTTTCCGTTTTGAAATCGACATAGTGAATTCCGAAGCGTTTGCTGTAGCCGTCGATCCACTCGAAGTTATCGAGCAGGCTCCAGACAAAATAGCCCTTCACGGGAAAGCCTTCCGATTGCGCGCGGTGCAGGTGGGTCAGATGATTGCGCAGGTACATCACGCGATCGGTATCTTCGATGCGTCCGTCTGTTGTGGGCATGTCGTCGGCCGAACATCCATTTTCTGTTATGTAAATCTCGCGCGGATGCCAGAGCCGGGAAACGTTGCGGACTGACCAATAGAGGACTTCGGGGCCGACGGCGATCCAGACCGAAGCCATGTGCGGGTACGATGATTGTCGTGGCACGATCGCGTAGCCTTGCGGGGAATCATCGAACCGGACATATTGGGGCGCATACACATTCAATCCGAGGAAGTCGATTTTGCTCCCGATGGCTTCCATGTCGCCGGGCTTGACTTTGGGCGCATTCGCGCCCTCGCGCCGTAGGTAGCCCTCGGTGTATTTGCCTTCCAGGACAGCCGTCAAGAATGCAGCGTTTTCTTCACGCGTGGCCAGCTCGGCCGCGCGGATGTTCTTCTCGTCTTCGATGACCGGGACAAACGACGTGGGGTTTTCGGCGAGGCCGACGAGGGCCGACGGCGCGCTGGCGCGGATTGCCTGCACGCCGAGGCCGTGCGCTAGAACAGCATGGTGCCGCACCTGGTTCACTTCGTCCGCCGGCAGCTTCAATCCCGGTGCACAGACTCCTTTCTCGTAGCCGAGGTTGGTGAAGGAGTCGAATTCGTTGATGGTCATGAAGTGCTGGACGCGATCAGAAAGTTTGCCCGCAACATAGCCGGCGTAATCCGCGAAAGCTTTGGCAGTATCGCGCGATTGCCATCCGCCTTCGAGCGCGGCCGGAAGATCCCAATGGAAGAGCGTGACGTAGGGCGTGATTCCGTTCGCGAGCAAGTCGTCGAGGACGCGATTGTAATGGTCCAGGCCCAAAGGATTGGGCCGACCTGTGCCATCGGGAAAGATGCGAGGCCAGGCGATCGAAAAGCGATACGCGGTGACGCCAAGATCTTTCATCAGCCGCGTGTCTTCTTTGAACAGATGATAAGAGTCGTCGGCTACGTCGCCGGTGTCGTTGTTGTGGATCTTTCCCGGCGTGTGGGCGAACACGTCCCAGATGGATGGCTTGCGGCCGTCCTCATTCACAGCGCCTTCAATTTGATAAGCGGCGGTGGCGCAGCCCCAGATGAAGCCCTTGGCAAATTCGAGATTTTCTCCACGGGCGGCCGATTGGCTTATGGCAGTTTCTGAGATTGCGATGTTGGCGAACGCGGCAGTTGCGGCGACGGTTTTGCCGAACTGGCGGCGAGTGATGTCTGTCATACGAAGAATAACCCTTTCATCGGCGAAACGATTCACCACGCATCGATGAACGAGATCCCGCCGTCAATGGGCAAGTATAAATGAGCAGTGCGTCGCGATTTGCGGGCCTGGCTTTATTCTCAGGGCTGCGCCTGGGCGCTCTTGACGCTCGCCGCGAGTGATTCGAGCCTGGACGGATCCGCGTCGCTGACGGCAATGACTTCAAGGGGCGCGGCCTCGAATGCAACCACATGGAATCCTGCATCGGACGCCTCAAAAGGAGGCTGCGGAGGAATGCCGTTCGACTGCGCGATGAACACAGACGCGCGATGCGCGCCAAGTGTGAAGATGAGCTGTGCGGCAGGCTGACCGCGCAGATAGGCAAAATTGGCGCCCAAAAGCGTGACGCCATCCGGCAGCGTTTCGGGAATGTTGAAGCTGAAAGGAAGTTTGCCCTGAAACCACGGCTTGACGGTATGCCTATCGGATGAGATTACCTGCGGCTCATTGGCTGCGAGCGAAGCAATGTGGAGATCGGTAACCTCTGTTGCGACCGCTGCACGTTCGGCCTGCACGGCAGCCGAGCGGTGCATTCGATCGAAGACAATTCCGCCCAAAGCGAGCGCGAAGATCACGAACGCTGCAGCCCAGGCGGCAAGCGGAATCCACCTGACGTGCCTAGTGGGAGAGCCGACGCTCAAGACCGATTCGCGTGCGCTTGAATCTGATCGGCCTGCCGAAATCAGCTTCGCGATTCGCACCTGAAAATCTGGCGGCATTGCATATCTGTTTTCTGGCTTTGCTACCGCGCTCTTCAGCAGCCACTCGTTGACCGCGAGGCTTGCGCAGGACAGGCAACTGTCGATGTGAAGCTTGGCGGCGGCCAAGTCGCCGGGAGAGAGCTCTCCATCGACGAGTGCCGTCAAGGCTGTTTCGGAAAGATGATCGCTCATCGGCGTTCCTCCAATCGGGTGAAGCCGAGGACCATTAGTTCCTGGCGCAGACTTGCCCGCGCCCTCGCGAGACGCGACATCACAGTTCCAATGGGTATGCCCAGGACGATCGAAATCTCGCGGTACTTCATTTCTTCCATGTTGCAGAGCAGGGTCACTTCCAATAGATGCGGCGGAAGCTTCTGCATTGCCGTGCGGACCATTTCATTGTCGAGAAGCCGCAAAAGGTCGATTTCCGGGGTTCTCCGATCGATCGTGGCTTCGAGATGGCCGCCAATTCCCGATTCGTTACTGACTTGTTCTTCTTCGAGACTGACGGTACGCATGGCGGCCAATCCGCTGCGGGAGGTCAGATAAGTGTTGCGAAGGATGCGAAAGATCCACGCCTTGAAGTTCGTGCCGGGCTCAAAGCTCGAAAATCCACGCAGCGCTTTGAGCATCGTTTCCTGCACGAGGTCTTCTGCCTCGGATCCTTCGCGCGTGAGCCATCGCGCGAAGTTGTAGAGCGCCGGAAGCAATGGCAGGGCCATGTCGCCGAACGATACGGGTTCGGGGCCGGCATCGCCGGCATCTTTACGCCACGGCAACAAACTCATGCGGCCCGTCGCTCCAGAATTTCCACTTCCAAGATTAGAACCGGCTAGGGAGGGAATTATTCCCCGAAATCGAATGGAATAATTCGCGCTTTATCAAGTTTGCCTCAGTGGAGGGGAATTATGGGCAACGATTCGCAACAACCTGATCAAGATGCTTCAGCCGAAGCTTCCGCGCAACTGCGAGCGGAGTCGGACGATGGCATCGATCGCCGCGGTTTTCTGAGCTGCATGGCATGGGCGGGAACCGGTCTGGTTTGGACGATGATGGGCGGCGTGCCGACGTCGAAGCTTTTTGCCGCTAAGGGCGGAAGCGGATCCTCGGGAAGTTTCAGTTTCGTACAGATCAGCGACAGCCACATAGGCTTCAACAAGGCCGCTAACCCCGACGTCGCAGGCACGCTGAAGCTGGCAGTCGACAAGATCAACGGACTCCCGGCTGAGCCTGAATTGCTGCTTCACACCGGCGACATCAGCCAGTCGTCAAAGCCTGCGGAGTTCGATACGGCAGTCGAGATTGTGAAAGGCGCCAAGGCCGGATCCACATTCTATGTTCCCGGCGAACACGATACGTCGTTCGACGATGGCGCTCAATACCAGCAGCGATTCGGCCGGGGAGCGACAGGGCGCGGCTGGTACAGCTTCGATCATAAGGGTGTCCATTTTGTCGGACTCAACAACGTTGTCCAGATCGACGCGCTGGGGAAGCTTGGCGAGGACCAGGTGGCGTGGCTCAAGAACGACCTCGCGGGTCACTCCTCGTCGACTCCTATCGTAATCTTCGCGCACATTCCACTTTGGATGGTCGATCCAGATTGGGGCTGGGGCACTGAAGACGGGGCCGAGGCGCTCTCCTATTTGAAGAGATTTGGCTCGGTCACTGTCCTTAATGGGCACATTCACCAGGTGGTGCAAAAGGTGGAGGGAAATGTTGCCTTCCATACGGCGTGCTCGACGGCGTTTCCGCAGCCTGCTCCAGGTTCGGCTCCTCATCCCGGACCGATGACGGTTCCCGCGGGCAAGCTGCGAAGTGTGCTTGGAATAACCGAAGTGAACTACATTGGGCGACACGGCCACCTGGCTGTTGTCGATTCCGACCTAACGGACTTTGCATGAGGCAGGAGCAATTGGGTGCCTCGATCGTGATGGCAGGATTCGTGGCGGCATTTTTGCTTGCGTTCATCCACCCGTTTGGCAGGATAGGTTCGGAGACGCAATCGGATTCGGCCCTGCAGTGGGGCCACGATTCGATTCCACCCGGCATTCGCGGCATTCTGGCCGCAAAGTGCAGTGATTGCCACTCGCTGGCGACCAGGAAGCCGGCTTACATCCACCTTGCGCCGGCATCGTGGCTGATCGAGCGCGATGTTCTGAGAGCGCGGGGCGCAATGAATCTCTCCGCATGGGACAGCGAATCGGCCGATGACCGGCAGATGACGATTGCGAGAATCGCGGCGGTGGCCAGCAAAGGCGAGATGCCGCCATTGCAATATCTGGTCCTCCACTGGAACTCTCGGCTCACGAGAGACGACGTTCATGCGCTCAGCGACTGGGCGCAGTCCACAGCACCGGGCGGCGCGACTAGTGGTGTCGGTGGGCCGACACAGGGAGACGCAGCCCGCGGCAAGGCAGTTTTTGAGAAACACTGCACCGGCTGTCATGCGCTCGATCGCGATCGGGAAGGGCCGCGACTTGGCGGAGTCTATGGAAGAACCGCTGGCTCTGTTGCGGGGTTCGACTACTCCAAAGCGCTGAAGGCCTCAAACATTGTGTGGAATGAAACCACGCTTGAGCGCTGGCTCACCGATCCGCAGACCATGGTTCCAGGCGCCGACATGGATTTCTATTTGGCAAAACCCGATGAGCGCGCCGACGTGATCGCGTTTCTGAGAGAGCGATCGCAGCAGGCAGCGCCAAATCAGTCCAGGTAACGACATAAAGAAAAGCCGCGGCACAATGACCGCGGCTATCTTCAATCAAGTTTGCTTTAGATGGTCGCGCGCGAAGCGCGGCCCCGCATGCGGTCACATTTCCTTCACGCCCTCGACAAACGCCTTCAGCTTGCGGCTGCGGCTGGGATGGCGCAGTTTGCGCAGCGCTTTGGCTTCGATTTGCCGGATGCGCTCTCGCGTGACCTGGAAGCTCTGGCCGACTTCTTCGAGCGTGTGCTCCGAGCCGTCTTCAAGCCCGAAGCGCATCTTGATCACACGCTCCTCGCGCGGCGTGAGCGTGCGCAGCACCTGCGACGTGTACTCCTTGAGGTTTACGCCGATTACGGCTTCAGAGGGCGACACGGCCTGACGATCTTCAATGAAGTCTCCGAGGTGCGAATCTTCTTCTTCGCCGATCGGAGTTTCGAGCGAGATGGGCTCCTGCGCGATCTTGAGCACCTTGCGCACCTTGGCCACAGGAATATCCATGCGCCGCGCAATCTCTTCGCTTGATGGCTCGCGGCCAAGCTCCTGCACAAGCTGGCGGCTGGTGCGGATGAGCTTGTTAATGGTCTCGATCATGTGCACTGGAATGCGAATGGTGCGCGCCTGATCGGCGATGGCTCGCGTGATTGCCTGGCGAATCCACCACGTTGCATAGGTCGAAAACTTGTAGCCACGGCGATATTCGAACTTGTCCACCGCCTTCATCAGGCCGATGTTGCCTTCCTGAATGAGGTCGAGGAACTGCAGTCCGCGGTTGGTGTACTTTTTGGCGATGGAGACGACGAGTCGCAGATTGGCTTCGATCAGCTCGCGCTTCGCCTGTTCGGCGTCCATGTCGCCCTGGATCATTTCGCGCTGCGTGCGCTTCAGCTCCGCAATTGAGACGCCTGCGTCGCCTTCGATTTTCTCCAGGTCCGTGCGGCAGTTTTTCTGCTGGCGCCGGTACTCTTTCTTCATGTCCTCGCTCTTGGAGGCTTCGTACTTCTGCTCCAGCGAGCGAATCTGCCGCTCCAGCGTGCGCATGGTGTCGACGGTCTTGTTGACCTTGTCGAGCAGGCGCTTGCGCTCCAGCGCCGTGTATTTGAGTTCGCGCACAATGCGCGAAATAAACACCTTTTCGCGGCCCAACGACCAACGCAGACGCCGCGCCTCTTTCACCTTGGCTTTGTTCCCCGGAGAGATTGCCGCCTGTTTTTCTTCAATCTGCGCGGCTTTCTTCTGATGCTTGACGAGCTGGTCAGTGCGCGCGACGGTTGCTTTGACGCGGGCCTGCACCACCTCTTCGGTGAGCTCTTCCTCGTCGAAGACGACGACTTCTTTTACGTTGCGCACGCCGCGCTTCAGGTCTTCGCCGAGCGCCGCAACTTCGCGAATCACGATGGGTGAACGCGAGATCGCTTTGAGCACGCGGTTCTGCCCACGCTCGATGCGCTTGGCGATCTCCACTTCGCCTTCGCGCGTGAGCAGCGGCACGGTTCCCATTTCGCGCAGATACATGCGCACGGGGTCGTTGGTTTTTTCCAGCGTTCCCGGCGTCAGATCGAGCTCGACGTCTTCGCCTTCTTCCAGTTCGAAATCCTTATCGCCTGGAAACTTCGGCGTGTCGAGCAGATCGATGCCCTGCGTGCCGATGGTCGTGATCAGATCGTCAAGATCGTCGGGAGAACCAATCTCTTCCGGGAGCGCGTCGTTCACTTCGCCGTAAGTGAGATAGCCCTTTTCTTTGCCGGTCTCGATGAGACCGTGCACATCCTCTTCGAATTTGTCCTCAATCGCCAAAATATGCCTGCTCTCTAAAGCAAGAGCTCACATTGAGCTTCTCGCCCGATTTCATTTCCGGCCCCACGCCGCAACGGCCAACCAAGCGCGCGCGCCGGTGCGCTGGTTCTCGCGCGCACAAAATGAAGACTTCCCGCAGGAAATCTTCGCTCGCAAACACGAATGCGAGCCCCGCACACGCGGTGATGATTTTTCTCGGAACAGGATAGCCGCGCTTCAGGTTTTGCCTGGGACGCCCGCGAGCCGCAGCTCATGTGTGGGGCAAAGGGGCGCGCATCCTCACTGAGATCAATAGATTACCACAACGGCACTTGCCGGCGCCAACAAAAAACCGAGCGCCGAAACGCCCCGCTTTCATCATTCTTCCGGCGATACCAATTGCCCGCGCTCCGCACCGGTTCCGGTCATCTACTCAATTATTTAGACGCGCTGGAGTGGCTTTTCGACGCAGATTTTCGACACCGGCCTGCCAACCCGATTGCAGCTAAACACTGTCGTTTCCGTCTTTTCGGCCGTGAAGGCGGCGCAGAGTCCGATCAAGCTCCAGCTTTTGCTGGGTCAAAAACGCCAACTCGGCGGAATCGGCCTTCTGTTCGGCCTCCGCAATTTGCTGTCTCAGGCGACGGAGGTCCGCCTCAATCGCGCGCTCCTGAACCTCCTGCACAGCGCCTTCGGCTTCGTTTGCGGTGGGCGGGCCACTCTCACCGAGCAGAGCCTCAGCCAGCAGTGCTTTTTGGCCCGGGTCCTCGACCGCCTCGAGGGGATCTTTTGCGGCGCGTTTTGACAGCGCCTGCATGGCTTCAAACGAGGCCAGATGCTCGAACCACGCGGCATTATTTGTTAGAGCTTCGGCCGCGAGGAGTCTCGCTTCTGCCGCGTCAGGATCGGTGACAGCGAGGGCACGCAGCAGGACTCGTTCAACCTCGGTGAGTTTTGCCGGGCGGTCTTCCACCCGATCTTTTCGCCGCATGGCCGCGAGGCGGAGCTCTTCGCGCAGCACGGCCGAGCTGATTCCGAGCTTTTGCGCCGCGTCCGCGGCAAATTGTTCACGGGCAAGCGCCTCTGGCATGCGGCGAATGTGCGGCAACAGGAAGTTCATGGCTTTCACTTTCTGCTCCGCCGTTGCGCCCGGAAAAAGCGCCCGCGCCCGTTCGATCAGATAGTCGGACTGGCGGCGCGCGCCGCGCACCGCATCCTTGTAGGCGTCGACTCCCCGCTCGCGGATAAACCGGTCGGGGTCGAGTCCGCCCTGGAGCGTAACAATCTTTACCGCGAATCCTTCCTGGGTAAGTAGCGCGATCGACTTCTCGGCCGCGTTTGCCCCGGCGGTGTCGGGGTCGAAGTTCACAATGACATTTGAAGTGTGGCGCCGCAGAACCGCCACCTGCTGCTCGGTGAAAGCGGTTCCGCTGGTTGCTATCACGTTTTGAATCCCGGCCAGAAAAACGCTGATGCAATCCATCTGGCCTTCGACCAGGAGGGCGAACTCCATGGCGCGGATTGCGGGCTTGGCCTTGTCGAGGTTGAACAGTACCTGGCTTTTCGAATAAAGCGGAGTCTCCGGCGAATTGAGATATTTGGCGCCGGCTTTTTCGCCGGTCTCAAGCGTCCGACCGGTAAAGGCGATCACCTTGCCGCCCTCGTTGCAGATAGGAAACATTACACGATTACGGAATCTGTCGTAGATCGGCCCGTGGCTTCCATCGTCCTGCTCCTTTGAGCTAAAGAGCCCGCTGGCGCGCAGCGTTTCCTCATCGGCCACACCGGCGAGCCGCTCGCGCAGCGCGTGAAAGCCGACGGGCGCGTAGCCGATCCTGAATTTTTCTATTCCCTTTTGATCGAGACCGCGGCCGGTCAAATATTCGCGCGCATGTGCCCCGCCCGTGGAGCGCAACTGCTCTTCAAACCAGGAAGCCGCAGTCTCATGGAGCTCGAGTAACCTGGCCCGCAATCGCGCGCCGGCCGCCTCTTCCGGCGACGAAAACTCTCGCTTAGGCAGCGGAATGCCGCATTTCTGGGCGACGATGCGGACCGCTTCAGGAAAGCTGACGTTCTCAATCTTGCTTACGAAGCTGAAGACATCGCCCGTAGCCTGGCATCCGAAGCAATAAAAGAACTGCTGCGCGGCTTGCACGCTGAACGATGGCGTTTTTTCTTTGTGGAATGGGCACAAGCCGGTAAACCGCTGCGCACCCGCTTTGCGAAGCCGAATGTAGCTCTCGATCACCTTGACGATGTCGGCCTGCTGCTTGACGGATTGGGCGAAGTCGCTCACGGAAGAGCCTGTTACCAAGGATAAGGCCTTGCATCTAGGCGGCCACGGTTGTAGGGGTTCAAATACTTGTTGCAACGAATATCTTGCTCGTGCATCCAACTCGGGTGAAAGGAGCAAAATTAACCATGTCCACTGCCACCACCACCCCCGCGTCCACCGTCACCTGGAACATCGACCGGGCCCATTCGGCCGCCGAGTTCAAGGTGAAGCACATGATGATCTCCAACGTGAAGGGCAGCTTTTCGCAGCTTTCCGGATCGTTGACCGAGCATACCGTCGACTCAACGCTTTCTTCTGTCCAGGCTTCGGTGCCCGTTTCGACTGTGAACACGGGTGACCCTCAGCGCGATGGCCACCTGAAGAGCGCCGACTTCTTCGATGCCGAAAAATTTCCTACGCTCGATTTCAAATCCACAAATGTCGTTCGCAAGGGCGATGCGGATTATGAGGTAACCGGCGATTTGACGATTCGCGGCGTGACCAAGCAGGTGACCTTCAAGGTTGAAGGGCCCAGCGCGCCGGGCAAAGATCCGTGGGGCAACACGCGCATCGGCCTCTCCGCGACAACCAAGATTAATCGCAAGGACTTCGGGTTGAATTGGAACGCCGCTCTCGAAGCCGGCGGCTTTTTGGTCGGCGATGACGTGACCATCAATCTCGACGTTCAATTCATCAAGGCTGCCTAAGCAGGGATTCGGCAATAGCATCGGTTGGGAGGTTCTGCCAGCTGCATCCTGCCTATTGCTCGCGCATCCAATTGCTGACGCGATGATTTGAAGCGGTTTTTTCGGGGCGGGCGCTATTAGGCGTCCGCCGCGTTGCTTTCGCTGTGAAACCGGAGGCCCAAGCATGTCACTGAGAGCCGTAAAAGACATTTACCAAACGAAACCCACCATCGAGGGCGCGGGAGTGAAGCTGCAGCGTGCTTTCGGTTTCGGCAAAACCGCCGAGTTTGATCCGTTCCTTCTGCTGGATGATTTTCGCAACGAGAATCCTGCAGATTATCTGGCGGGTTTTCCGTGGCATCCGCATCGCGGCATAGAAACCATCACCTATGTGCTTGCCGGCGAGGTCGCGCATGGCGATTCGCTGGGCAACAAAGGCCGCATGACCGCAGGCGACGTGCAATGGATGACGGCCGGTAGCGGAATTCTCCACCAGGAGATGCCCAAGGGTGACGAGCGCGGACGCATGCACGGCTTCCAGCTTTGGGCCAACTTGCCGGCTTCGCTCAAAATGACGAATCCGCGTTACCAGGACATTCCGTCGAGCGCCATTCCCGAGGTGACTGAGGACGACGGAACGAAAGCGCGCATCATCTGCGGGGAGTTCTGGGGCAAGACGGGGCCGGTTGAAGGAGTGGCCGCGGGGCAGTATTCGGTCGACGCGCGCTACGTCGACATCTCCGTTCCGCCATTTACACGCAAGCGGATCAAGGTGGAGACGACGCGCAACGCCTTTGCCTATGTCTTCGCTGGTGAGGGAACTTTCCGTGACGCTTCAGCGCCGCAGGCAGTGCTGACCGAGTCGGCGGTCGATCCAAACGCGAAGGCAGTGTACGATGCCAAAAATCATTCGCTGGTGTTGTTCGATCGCGGCGATGAGATTGTGGTGCAGGCGGGCGCCGAGGGTATTCGTTTTCTGCTGGTCTCGGGCAAGCCGCTGGAGGAGCCAGTGGCTTGGTACGGGCCCATCGTCATGAACACACAAGAAGAGCTGCGCCAGGCGATGGCTGAGCTGCACAACGGATCCTTCATTCGCCACGGATAGAAATTCCGTGCATGGAGGGAGAGGCCAAAGCCTTGGCCGTGACGCAACGCAGGAGGCTCAGCGTCGTTAAAGATTCGACCGGGTGGAGTCGCTCTTTCTCTTGTCTTTGTCGTTCGAGAAGTGCGCGATCGGAAATAAACCAAGACAGGCGGAGCCTTGAATCTTCGCCTTTGCGCGACGTTGCGATGCTGTTAAACTAGCCACTGTCACGTTTTAGGCGCGTAGCTCAGTTGGTTAGAGCGCTTCCTTGACACGGAAGAGGTCGTTGGTTCGAATCCAATCGTGCCTACCAAATCTCCTTAATAATCAATAGATTAGATATATGACCTCTTCTTTCTGCGACTCATTTAGGGTGCTGAAGGGTGCTCGGGACTCCGCTCTTCGGCCACGGTCTTGAAAGCTCGTGCCTGAGCCGTCCGCGCTCTTCAGTGACGGTCGCGAATAGGTCATACTTCCCATGTGCACCGGTTCAATTGGAAGATCGCAAGCGCGGTGGCGATTGGGTTCTTGAGCTCGTCTCTCGGACTGACTTTGCAGACCTGGCAGCGCGCTGTCGACAGGGGAACACTCCAGGCTCCTGAGAGCCGAGTTATAGTGCTCGACGTGCAAAGCGGAAAGATTTTGGCAGCGCGTCAGCCTGCGGATGCGGCGCGAACGCTGGCTGCGCCGGGTTCGACTCTGAAGCCGCTCGTGCTTTACCGGCTGGTGAGCACCGGCCAATGGAACCCTGCAACGCGCGTGGCTTGTAACCGGCAACTTGTCGTCGCAGGGCATCGGCTTGCGTGCGCACATCCGCCTGCACCGCCGTTCAACGCGCGCGAGGCGCTCGCCTGGTCATGCAACTCCTATTTTTCCGCCGTCGCCCGGACGCTTCGACCGGGTGAACTAGGCGATTTATTGCGGCCTACAGGGCTGTTGAGTGCAACCGGCCTTGAGCGCGACGAAGCGACGGCCGAGTTTCAGGAGCCGCAGTCGACTAACGACGAGCAACTAACGCTGCTGGGAGTGGAAGGCGTGCGTGTAACGCCGCTGGAATTGGCGGCGGCTTATCGCTGGCTGGCGCTCGAGTTAGCGGCGCATGCGAATTCCCAGGCTACGCAGGTTGTCCGGGCCGGGCTGGAGGATTCGACGAGTTTCGGAATCGCCGGACAGGCGAGTTTGGGCGGGTTGCCGGTCATGGGCAAGACGGGAACCGCGGAGAGCGAGACATCACGCCGGTCGCATGGCTGGTTTGTGGGCATGGCTCCCGCAGTGAGGCCGCGCGTTGTGATCGTGGTTTACCTGCCGGTTGCACGCGGGATGGATGCGGCACACGTTGCGGGCGAGATCCTTTCTCGTGCTCCTTTGGAGCGGCCGTGAGAAACTCACGTGCGGTGCGATCGCTTTTGAGCCTGGCGGCTGCCGCGGCAGTCGTGTTCGCGAGCACCGGGACGCCAACGAGGTCGAACGCAGATGCGAGGGCTGCAACTGCACCCGAAACGCACGCGACTTTGCGCGTGAGAATGTGGACGCTTTGGAATGACCGAGAAGTTGTGCTTACGCCCGCGGCTTTGGAGAATCAGCTATTGCTTCGCGGTTGCGAGCGCTGCAGCGCTGAACGAATACGCATGCAGGCTAGGATTCGAGCGGATGGAAACGCCATTGCGCTCATCAGCTCAGGCAAAACGAGACGCTTGAAAGAAGTTTGGCTGGCCGGGGCGCTGACGCTAGCCGCGCATGGCGAAAGCGAGACGCTTTACAACCCTGTGACGATCATGGCGCACGGCGGCGCTTTGGAAATCGTGGTCACGCTTCCCGTCGAGAGCTATGTGGAGCGCGTGGTGGCAAGCGAAAGCGGCGAAGCAGACAGTATGGAATCGCTGAAGGCGCTGGCGATTGTTGTGCGGAGCTTCGCGTTGCACGAGATACACGGACACGCGGACTACGACCTTTGCGATTCAACGCACTGCCAGCTCTTGCATTGGGAAAGCAATGGAAGGCGAGGTCCGGCAGCCCACCAAGCAGCGCTGGCTACGGCAAGCGAGACACTTTGGTTTCACGGACAGCGCGCATTGGCCTACTTCGGGAAAGATTGCGGGGGTCGCACGGCCTCTCCAAGCGAGATCTGGCCGCGCGCAAAGCTTGTTCCCTATCTGCCCTCGCAGCCCGATCGGTATTGCAGCGGGGACGGCGGCAGCGTGTGGACATCTGAGATTAGCCGTGCCGAACTGGCGAGTGCTTTGGCTGCACATGGCCTGGCCGCTCCGGGCTGGGAGAACTTGTCTGTGGCGCAGCGGGGCGCGTCGGGACGCGCGACAATGCTGAGGGTCGACCGGGCCGAGCTTCCCGTAGAAGAATTCCGGCTGGCAATCGGTGAGTCGTTGGGATGGAACCGAATCCCAAGCACATGGTTCGAGGTGAACCGCCAAGGCGATCGATTTGAGTTTCATGGGCGCGGATGGGGCAATGGTGTGGGCTTATGCCAGAAGGGCGCCGCATCGATGGCAAAGCATGGGAACTCGGCACATGAGATTCTGGCGCAGTATTTCCCGGGAGCGCGAATAGCCGATGAGGAAACCGGACTGGAATGGAAGAGGTTTCAAGGCGACGGGTTTGCCCTTGAATCGCTGGATGCGGGCGACGGCGCATACATCGCGGAATTGAATCGCGCACGGGCGGAAGCTCAAGAGCGTTCCGGGCTCAATTCCGTGTCACCTATAACGGTGCGCGCATTTGGATCGACGCCTGCCTTTCGCGATGCAACGCTTGCTCCCGGTTGGGTGGCTGCATTCACCGAGGGCGACTGGATTGGAACGCAACCGCTTCGAATATTGGCCACGAGGCAACTTCTGAATGCGACCATGCGCCACGAATTTCTGCACGCGCTCGTCGAAGAGCAGGCTGCCCCGCGAACGCCTTTGTGGCTGCGAGAAGGATTGGTAGAGGTTTGGGGTGAAGACCACAATCGGCGAGACGATCTGACGAGCCCGGCGATGAACATCGGCGCCACTGATACTGCGCTTGCGCACGCCATCACGGCTGACGCCTCTGCGGCTGCACATCGTTCAGCCGAGTATTATGCCAAAGAGCTCCTTGAACGTTACGGCCGCGAGCAGGTGTTGGAGTGGCTGCGGTCAGGCATCCCCTCCGGCGTCGCCGCCGGCCTCAGGTAGCGGCAGCTTGACGTTCTCGTCGCGAATTGGACCCGAGTGCAGTGGAACAGGTGCGCCGGATTCATCCTGGGTTTCCTTCTCGTCGGGTCCGTTGCGACTCATAAGGGCCGCAGCCCAGGCTAAAAGCAGAATCCAACAAGAAACCGCTAACAGGTAAGCTCCTGCCAGCTTGAAGAAGACGGCCCACACCTGATGGCTGACAGTTCCGTTCGGAATTCCGGTGAAGAAATGACCCGGCACCACCACGCCAACGAGCGATCCAATCACAACTGCGAGCCACCAGCGCCAATTCAAGAGCAATCGGAAGAGCACACGCCACGGCAAGCGCCAGCCCCACTGTGCAGAAGCCATCGCGCATGGAATGATCTTGGCCGGGATCACGATCCAACGCAGGATCCATTCGAGCAGGGTAAGCCAACTCACGATGTGTTCGTAGGTGAAGAGGGTGGCTCGCCCGCCGGCCGATGCACGCGAGTTCAGGTAACCAGCCCAGGTTGGGATTTGGTCGTCGCACCAGTCGAGTAACCACCAGCCGAACGAGACAACGGCAACCCAGATCAGCAGTATGAGCGTGCCCGCAGGAAACGAGACGCGATGCTTTTCAGAATGGAAGAGCTTGCGCATGGTCCCGGCTTCAAGCAGCAGAGCCAATGCGAGGAGCACCAGAGGCACGAGGAGCGAGAGCAGGACCTGCCAGACGTGCTTGTCGGGAAGAAGCGTCCAGGCGACACCCGCGAGGAGCAACAACAGCGTCGCCCAGAACTGGGCCGCTACCCAGCTCAGGGCTCCTCTCATGCGGCGAAAAGTGTCCTTGAAATAGTTCATTGACGCACCTCGTTCGGTCGACATAGACCCGCGTTCCCGGATTCCAGGCACATCTTCACGGCAGCACCTCCAGTGTTGAAGGATCGGTTGTGGTGAGGATGTTCGATTGATACATGGGTCCGGCCTGCGCTGGACTGATCTGGAATGTGCCCGGATTGTCGACCTTGAGAAGGTAAACATAGGCGAGCCGATTGGAGAAGGAAGTATTGAAGAACGCTGCGCGGTCGTCATGAAATTCGCGGCGTGTAAACCAGTCGGCCCACCAGTCGGGCTTGTTGTTCAGTGTGTAGAGTCCAGGATCCGAAAGGAACTCAGTGCCCGCGGGTATCGGATCCTGGGCCAGGACATACTTCCAGTCTGTTCCGTTGATAGCGAGTTTCACGGCCACGATATCTCCGATGTGCACGGGGCCTTTGAGAGGAACCAGGTCATAGGTAATGGGATCTGTGGGTTTGTCCTGCCGCTTCTGGAGCAGGTAATAGTCGCGCGTAATATTGAGCGCGAGCTGGCCTTGCTGGAAGGCGGTGCGATCTGCCGAATACCAGCTGTTTTCGGCCGACCAATAGGTGATGCCGTTACCGCTCTTGCGAATGATGACCTGACCGCCATTCGAGATTTGCGCTGCAGGAACCACGACCTGCCAAGGCGCGGCGAGAGCGTCATCGGGGCCAAAGTGGCGTTTTGCAATACTTGTGCCATTCACCAGCACCTCGACGTCAGAACTGTTGGCCAATTCTCCGCTCATCGCAACGTAGTCGGTAAGGCCCTGGATGACCATGGAGGTTTGCTTGGTGGAGTACCAATAATCGCCATCGCGATGTTCCGCGAGCCAGCGTGCGGCTTTGGGCATGAGCCCGCTCGAGCGATCCTGGCGGATGAGCAGTTTGAGCGCGAAGGCCGTGGTCTCGGGCGATGTATCATCCCAGAACTCCATCATGCCGTCGTAATTGCCCGCCCAATACGCGTCAACGTCGGTCACCTTCGCTTTCGTTTCAAGTTGCTTTGCAACATCGTGAGCGCGGGAGTCACCTGCCGCATCCAGAGCAAGCCCAGTGAGCGCAAGTCCTTCGTCGCTCAGTTTGTCGCGGCTATTCCAGGTTTTGTCGAGGTCGCTTTGCGGTGCGCCGCCGGTTGTCGCCAAGGCGTAGACCGCATAAGCGCGCAGGTCGGGGACCATATCAGGATGCGCATTGAGCGTTGAGACCAGCCAGTTGCGGGCGTTGTTGAGGCGATCTTCGTCGATGGTGTAGCCGGCTTGCTGCGCCTGTCCCAAACCGCTGACGACGTACGCGGTCATGAAAACCAGACTTGGATCATCCTGCCACCATCCCCAACCCCCGTCGTCGTGCTGATAGCTCGCGAGCCGCTCCAGGCCCGCGGCCACCATGTCGTTTAACGTCTTGCGATCCATCGGCGATTTGAGGTGCAGCTTGTCCAGAACCTGGGCCACGATGACATCGGGCAGGAAACTCGACATGGTTTGCTCGGTGCAACCCCACGGGTAGCTGGTGAGGTAATCGAGTGCCTCGAAGACCGTTCCCCCCACAGAGGGGGCAACGGTCACGTTCAGGCTGCGCGATCCTGGATCCGAGCCCGCCGGGTAGCCGAACGACCACTGGTTCTGTCCAGCGCCGGAGAAGACGACGCCTGCGCCGACAGCACGCTGCTTGACGCCATAAGGCAGAACCGGAAGCGTTTCCTGAAGCGCGTCGGATTCCTCGTTGGTGAGGGCCTTCGCCGTGAGAACTGCGTTTCCGACGAGGCGCGCTTTCACGCGCCAATCCACGTAGCTTTCACCTTTGGCAGGAACATTGATGGTTTGCGTTTGCCCGCTCATCAGGTCCACGCCGCTCACATCGAGTGCGAAGGTGACATCCTTCGCCGTCGCCAGGTAATTGTGAGCGATGACGCGAAGGACAGTCTCATCACCCTGGCGGAAAAACCGTGGGGCGGCCAGCCGGACAATCAGGTTTTTGCGGACGAGCACACGCGTGACAACGCTGCCCGCCTTGCTGTCGTCAGTGATGGCGCGGACGGTGGTGCGCCAGGTAGTGAGGGCATCAGGGAAGCTGAACTCGACGTGGGCGTGCCCATCGGGGCCCGTGATTACATCGGAATTCCAACAAGCGGTATCGGGAAAGGCCTTGCGCACCTTGGGGACAACGAGGTCAGAACCCGGTTTTACCTGCGCCATGCGCGGATGATAGAGGCCATGATTCAGGTCGGCTAGCAAAGGGCTCTTGGTTCCTGCCTCGCCCGAAAAGAAGAAATCGAATGAGGTCTGCGGTTCAAGATCGATATAGCGCCTGGGGTAAAAGGAGCCGACAATTTCTGGCGTTGTGTCGGGCCGTACTGAGTAAAGGGCTTCATCCACGACGCCGAAACTGAGATCAGCCTGAACCGGCTTGCCCGCAGAATCCACTGCGAACACGTCGTAGGCGGCCTTCTCCTCAGGCTCATATTGGGCCTTGTTGGGCGTAGCCGTAATCGTAAGTGTGCGCTCAGTGAGAGGCACATTGAGGCTCTTTTGCGCCGTCATCAACTGATTGTTCTGGACAATCACTGCGCTCACAACGAGGTTTGGCTGAGATTGCTTCGTGATGGGCACATCGAAGCCAACACTCGCACCCGTAGCGTGGATGAGCTGCCGCGATTGCACGGTTTCGCCCTCTGTGGTCACGACAGCCCAGGACTCGTTGAGTCCGGTCACGAGGAGCAGATGGGCGGTATCGCCTACGCTATAGGTTTTCTTGTCGGCGATGATTTGCGCCTGCGCGTTGGGCTGGTACCAGGTTTCAGCACCGTTCCAGGCCCAGACATAGGCGGAGCCTTCTACCGTTCGGTTCTCAGGCGTTTGTGCCGTCGCCTTGATTTCGAAGTCGCCGCTGCCCGTGATGGGCAAGTCGGCGAGCACGGTTCCATCGGCGCCCGTTGTTTCATCTTTCTCCGCCACCTGCGTCTCGGAGCGCTCGTGAGTCACTGAGTCCCATTTCTCCAGACTCGCTTCAATGTGAATCTGAGTTCGTACCGGCTTGGAGTCGTAGTCCTGGGCCGTGACCTTAACCCGTGCCGGCTGTCCGGCCTGGATGACGTAATTTGCGGGTTCGACACTCAGGCGAAAGGAGCCATAGGTGGCCAGTACGGTTGAATGACCAGCGACTTCCTGGTTTGCGGCATCGGTTACGCGCGCCTCGATGCGGTAGTCCTGGTCTGTATGTTTGCTGTCAACCGCGGTCGGCAATGTAACTGTTAGTTGTCCGTCTTCGTCAAGGACACCCTGGTGCTCCTGTTGCTCGGTCTGATCCGATGCGTAATCGGAATCGTCGGAATCGCTCGATTCGGCATCGGTCTGGTCGCCATTTTCGTCTTCTTCATCCTGGTCCCACCAATAGTGTGTGGACGTGTGGACGACGTAGGTGACCTTCGCGCCCGAGACGGGTTCGCCGAAAAAGTAGCGTGCCTCGATGACGGCTTGAATCGAATTGCCCTGGAGGACACGTGGTGCAGTGGGCTTGACGGTGACCTGGTATTCGGGCTTCTTGTAGTCCTCCACGTAGAAATTGCCGCTGCCACCAAAATTCTGATCCGCAAACTCGATCCAGTAATAGCCCAGACTCGCGTCGGTCGGGAGGTCAAGATCGATTGCAACCGTGCCGTGAGGCGAAAGGGTCAATTGTTTTCGAAGAACTTCTTTGCTGTCCGGTCCGCGAACAGTCAGTGTGGCTGATTGCGCCCCGGGTAGAACCAGAGTGTCATTCTGATCCTGGCGAACGATCGCCTTGATATGAACGGTGTGACCGGGCCGGTAGACTGGCCGGTCGGTGTAGATGTAGGAACGATAGGTTTGCGTCCCGTTTGCTTGAAAGTTGTAGCCCCAGGGCGTGACCAGTGCCGCGTCGGCACCGTGTCGCGCCAGAATCCAAACGTTTTCGGGCGCTGCGCCCTGAGAACCGCCGCGAATCGTCAAATTGAGCGAAGCCAGTCCATCGCTCCCGGTTTTGCCGGAGGATTGGAATTGTTCATTGGCCCACAGAACGACGTCCGCATCGCCCACAGGAGCTCCGGATTTGCGATCGGCGACGTAAAGATCGGCTCGAGTGCCGTTCGTTCGCTCCACCACTGCAATTGAAGTGACGATGGCGACGGTGTAGGCCTTATAGGTTCCGTCAGTAGCTTCAATCAGATAAACGCCCGCGCCAAGTCCCTCGATGGGCAACTGTTCCGTATCGCTGATGAGAGTGGGAGGTGTTTCGAGTTTCCAACGAGCAACGAGCTGGTTCGAGTTCAGAATTGGAATTTGCGCGAATTGGGCCGCACCAACAATCTGGCTTCGCTTGCCCAGCTTACCCTGGTCCTCGCGAAAGGTGTCGCGCGCGTCGTCGGTAAATTGGCCACGGAAGAAATGACGGATGAGCCACCATAGATGGGCCTTGAAATCATGGAGCCGTTCGATGAAAGTGCGTTGATCGACCTGCTCCTGCGGCGCATAGTTTTCTGAGCCAAAACTGTGCGGATCCTTCAGGCCGGCAAAGAACTTCGTGGCATCGTTGACTTTGTAGACGCGGAACTCGAGCTCCGGAACATTGTGCGCAATGAGCTGGATCTTTACGTCTTCACCGGGTGCAAATGTGCGCGTGGTCGATAACGAGAAGGAGCGTGGGGCATCCTTCGCGGCCGCAGGCAGGGCTGCTACAGCTCCGAGAAGGAGCAGGAATGCGGCGAGTCGCGGCTTGGGGGACGCCGATGTCTGTTGGCGCAGATTGCGGTGGATCATTGGGTTCCTCGCAGAATATTCCAGCGATAAACGCCGAGAAAGTTGGGATTGCCGGGGAGCGGGCGCCATTGAGGCTCAGGATGATTGAGAAGCTCTGAGAGGAGCACGCGGCGCAGTTCTCCAGGCCGGCCGTGATCGGGGCCGGTGTCGTAGACGGCTTCTTCTTCGGGACCAGATCCAACAAGGATCATGGAATGCCACGGCGATGACTGGCCGAACTGCCGGTAAAAGAGCAGGTCGCCCGGAAGCGCCGCGCGCACGTCGCGGCTTACGAAGTAGGTGTTTCGATCAACCAGCGTCCTGGCGTCAGCAAATTGCGCAAATGCACCATTCGATATGTCCTGCGGCACAAAGGAACCTGGCATCACGCGAAAAAGCCCCGTTCCAAGCGGCGAGTGCGGATAGGTCCACGCGCGAATTTCGCCGGGGGGAGCGGCTACTTGGATTCCAGTGGACTGGAACCAGGCTTCGTCGTGACGTTTAAGCGCTTCGCGATATGAATAACGAAGCAGGCTTGCGCAGTCTGCGATTTCGGATGGGATTTCAGATGGAGGGCGAACAGTTTGGTACTCCGCGATGAATGTAAACCAACGGCGAAAGGCCGCCTGGTCAGAGGGATCCCGGAGCCGAAGGAAGTCAGGCGTCCCGTCACCGAATCGGTCGCTCCATGCGAGCGACAGACTGGAATTTGCAGCCGTATGTGACCGCGGAGATTGAAAGAGAGATCGGCGAAAGCGAGAGAGCCCGAAAGAATACAGAGCAAGAGTGAAGACGATTCCGAGCGCGACGAACGCAGAAACACCCTTCCATCGGCGCCAAATAGCCGTCGGCCCGCAAACGAGAGGTCTGCCGTACGCGATCACGTCGATATAGGAAACGAGGTCGCACCCATCTTATGTCATCTCTGATAAGGATTGGCATCATTAAATTCATCCCGGGGAATTCTCGGATAAAAAAGGGGGGAGGGTCACTACTTAGAAAATCCTTGGGGCGGCTGAAGACGCAGGTTCGTCGCGGTGGAAACCCGCTCGGGAAGCAGTTCTCTGCCAGCAAAGATTTCGGCAAATATAATGAAGATCACCAGCGGAATCCATTTTCATGCGACCCGAACTTGCCCAGGCCATCGAGCTTTTGCGCGGAGATTCACCAGAGGAGCTGGAGCAGGCCATCGGCCTGCTGCAAAAGACGGTCTATTCCTTCAGCATGAAGGTGTGCGGCCACCCCGAAGACGCCGAAGACACGATGCAGGAGGTGCTCTACCGCTCGCTGCGTCACCTGGCCAAGCTTGAGGATCCGCGCGCGCTCGCGGTTTGGCTTTACACGGTGACGCGGAACCGCTGCTGGCGCATGCGCCGCAAGGGATCGACGGCGCCGAAGGTTATGCTTTCGCTCGACGAGTTGATGCCCGACGAAGCGGAGATGGCGCAGCTGCTCGCCGATGCCTCGCGCGAGCCGGAAAAGCACCTGCTGCGAGGCGAACAGAACAATCAGCTGCATCAGGCGATCCTGCGCATACCCGCACAGCTTCGCATCGTGCTGGTGCTGCACGACATGGAAGAGCTCTCGACTGGCGAGGTGGCGCAGATTCTCGGTCTGCAGCAAGGGACGGTGCGTGTCCGTCTGCATCGCGCGCGATTAAGCGTTCGCAAAGAGCTGAGCCGCATTGCTGCGGTCGCCGCGAAATCGAAATCGCCAAAGCCGTCCCGAACAGCGCGGGGCAGAAACCGGCCTGTGCCGCGGCATCAACCGGCAGAGTGTCACGATTTGTTTGCCAACCTGTCCGACTATCTCGACGGCGAGGTTGAGCCCGTGAAGTGCGAGCACATGCGCGAACACATCGAGGCCTGTCCCTCGTGTGTCGCGTTTCTGCGCGACCTCCGCGCCGCGATCGATCGCTGCCGGGCCATGGAAGTGCCATGCGACCGCGCCGTCATGCCGCGCCTGCGAGCAATCCTGACGCGCGAATACCTGCGCATGCTGGGCGTCCCCGCCCCGAAAAAAACTGGCGCCGCAGTGTAACGAATCCTCTGCGCCGTGGCTTTCATCCAGTGAACGCTCCTGAAAAGGCCAGCGACACGATGAAAGAACGATCCATTCTTCTGCTTCTGCCGCTGCTATTGGGTGTGGCCCTTCCCGGAACCAGGGCCTTCGCACAGGCGGTCCCACTCACGCTGCATCAGGCAATTGGCCGCGCGCTTGGCCAGAACCCGCAGGCCGTGGTTGCGCAGGCCGACGCTTCTGACGCCTCGGCTGCCGCGGCACTGGCCCGCACATCGCTGCTGCCGCAGCTCAGCTTTACTGAGGACATATCCCGCGGCAACGATCCGGTTTATGTATTCGGCGAGCGCCTGCGCCAGCAGCAGTTTTCGCAGGCCAACTTCGCATTGAACGAGCTGAACCGCCCGGAGCCCATCGGGAATTTCGCTTCGCGCTTTTCCGGCTCGTGGCTGCTGTTTGACTCGCTGAAGACGGAGAAGCAGATTCGGCAGGCCGATCTTTACAAGCAAGCGTCGGGATCGGCGGCAAACGCGGCGGACCAGCAAATTGTGCTGCACGTCGTGGACGCGTATCAATCGGTTCTTTACGCGCAGCGCGAAGTTGATGTTGCGCAGCATGAAGAACAGACTGCCGAGGCGCTGCTGGCCCAGGTCGACGATCACGTGAAGGCCGGTTTGGCGGTGGAGTCCGATCGCATGGCTGCGCAAGTGAATCTGGCCGCGCGCAAGCAGGAACTGATCTCGGCTCACGGCGATCTCGACTTGGCCTGGGCCGGATTGAGCGACGCAATGGGCGATCCCGATCTGCAGCCCTCCGCGTTGAATCCCATCGAACCACGCGCATTTGCCGATTCATCGCTCGAAGAGGAACTGGCGGCCGCGGCAAAAACGCGGCCCGATCTGATCGCGACAGGCGATGCTCAACAGGCGCAGGAGAAAGGCGTGAGCGCGGCGCGTTCAGATTTTGGACCGCGCGTGAGCGCCTATGGCAACTGGGAAGAAGATCGCAGCGCGATTGCCGGCAACGGAGGCAACAACTGGGTCGCAGGCGTGCAGGTCAGCATCGATATTCTCCCCATCGGCAAGCGCGATCAGCTGGCGCGCGCCAAAGCCGCAAAACAGCGCTCCGATGCGCAGTTGGCGCAGCAACGCTCACAGGTGCGGCTTGAAGTGAGCCGCGCGCATATCGAGCGGCAAACCGCCGCGCTCTCGCTTGAGACGGCGCATGCCGCGATGGATCAGTCGACAGAGAGCCTGCGCATCGTGAAGAACCGCTACAACGCGGGGCTCGCCACCATCACCGATTTGTTGCGCGCAGAAGATGCGGAACGCGAGAGCCAATCGAGCTACTGGCGAGCCGTCTACGGAAACACCAGGGCCTATGCACAACTTCTATTCGCGGAAGGCAAATTGACTTCCGATGCGGCGGAGGAACTGGAATGAAAGCATTGTTATCGGGAGTCATCCTTTCCGGGGCCGCGCTGCTCGTCGGCTGCCACAACAACGAAGCGCCGCAGGCGGCAACAATCGAAACCGTGAATGCGCGCCTCGTCAGCGCTCAGCAGCAACAGGTTCCAGAGGGCGTTGCCGCAACCGGGACTGTGCGCGCGAAAGACACGGCAATCATCTCCGCGCAGGTGATGGGACGCATCGAGCAGGTGCAGGTGCGCGAGGGTGACACCGTGCGTGCAGGGCAAACCCTGATCGTCATCGACGGCGCGGCGTTGCGCCAGTCCGTGGCTCAGGCGCAGGCCGGCGTCATCGCCGCGCAAAATCAGGAAGCTGCCGCGCGCTCCGGCGCCGCGCTCGCATCCACGACGCTGGCGCGCTACAAGCAGCTCCAGGCGGAGCAGAGCGTGAGCCCGCAGGAGATGGACGAAGTGACGCGACGCGCTGAAGCCGCGCAATCGCAGCTCGACGCCGCTCATGCACGAACCGAGGCCGCACGTGCGCAGGCGGTCGGCGCGCAAACCATGCTTGCATACAGCCGCCTTACGGCTCCATTCTCCGGCATCGTTACTGCCCGCATGGCCGATCCCGGAACGATGGCCACGCCCGGCATGCCGCTGTTGCAGGTGGATCGAGCGGGCTCGCTTCAGCTTCAAGTCACAGTCGATGAGTCGGCGATTGGATCCGTGCGCATCGGAATGAGAATCCCCACCACGATCGATGGTGCGCCGCAGCCGATGCAGGGAACCGTTTCAGAGATCGTGCCCGCGGCCGATCCTGCCAGCCACACCTTCATGATCAAAATCGATCTTCCGGCTTCGACCCAGTTGCGTGCGGGCATGTATGGTTCCGCGCAATTCTCCAGCGGCACGCGGGCGGCGATCCTGGTTCCGCGCTCGGCCATCGTGGCGCGTGGCTCCCTCGATTGCGCATACGTTGTGGACGCGCAGGGCATCGCGCAGCTTCGCTACCTCACGCTCGGCGCTGCACATGGTGATCTGGTTGAAGTTCTCTCGGGAATTGCCGCAGGCGAACAGTTGGTTGACGCGCCCGCCGATCGCGACTTAGCCGGGAAACGCATTGCAGCCGAGTCCGGAGCGCGGCCATGAATCTGCAACTGGGACTCGCGGGCCGCCTCGCCAAAGCATTCCTCAATTCGAAGCTCACGCCGCTGTTCATCGTCACGTCGCTCGCCATCGGCATCTTCGCAGTCGCCGTGATTCCGCGCGAGGAGGATCCGCAGATCCTCGTTCCCATGCTCGACATCACCACGGCCATGCCGGGCGCGTCGCCGGCGGAGGTCGAGCAGCGCGTGACGGCGCCGATCGAAACCCTTGTGCACCAGATCTCCGGCGTCGAATATGTTTATTCAACGTCTAGCCCGGGCCAAAGCCTCGTCATTGTCCGCTTCCTCGTCGGCACGCCGCAGAAAGACGCGCTCATCAAGGTCTACAGCAAGCTCTATTCGAACTTCGATCTTCTGCCTCCGGGAACTTCGCAGCCGATCGTCAAGGCGCGTTCGATTGACGATGTTCCCATTCTCGCCATGACGCTGTGGGGTCCGCGCTACAACGGGTACCAGTTGCGCGCAATTGCAGACGAGGTGCAGCACAGCATCGAGCAGATTCCCGATGTCTCTGAGACGAGCGTCATTGGCGGCTTGCCGCGAACCATGCGCGTGGTGCTGAGCACCGAAAAGCTCACCGCCTACGGACTTTCAGCTGTGACCATCGCCGGCCGGCTGCAAGCTGCGAATGCGCGGCTGCAAGCCGGCAGCTTTTCTGAGAACAACACTGAAGTGCGCGTCGATGCAGGAGATTTCTTCACCAGCACTAACGATCTTGAATCTGTCGTAGTCAGTGTCGATCGCGGGCGGCCCGTGTATTTGCGCGATGTGGCGGAAAAGATCGTAGACGGACCGGCCGAGCCGGCCAGTTATGTGCTTTTCGGCTCCGCGGGCCCGCAGGCGCAACAATATCCGGCGGTTACCGTAACGGTGGCCAAGCGCAAAGGCACCAACGCCACCGACATTGCCAATGCCGTTCTCGCCAGTGTGCATCGCATGCAGGGCGTCTCGGTGCCTAACGATGTGACCATCACGACCACGCGCAACTACGGCGACACGGCCAAAGCAAAATCCGATGAGCTGCTCGAGCACCTGCTGCTGGCCACGCTCTCCGTCACGTTTCTCGTCGCGCTGTTTCTAGGCTGGCGCGAGTCAGGCGTGGTCCTTCTCGCCATCCCCGTCACGCTCGCGCTCACCATGTCGGTCTTCTATTTTCTCGGCTACACCATCAACCGCGTCACGCTCTTCGCTCTCATCTTTTCCATCGGCATCCTCGTCGACGACGCCATTGTTGTTGTCGAGAACATTGTCCGCCATTACCGGCTGGCCGAGAACAGCCATCGCTCGTGCACCGACGTCACCATCGAAGCCGTTGCCGAGGTTGGCAACCCAACCATTCTCGCTACGTTCGCCGTGCTTGCTGCGGTGCTGCCCATGGCCTTCGTCCACGGGCTCATGGGCCCGTACATGCGGCCCATTCCCGTGGGCGCATCGGCTGCCATGCTCTTCTCGCTGATGGTCGCATTCGTAGTGTCGCCATGGGCGGCCATGCGGCTGCTGGGCCGCCATCTCGCCGGCGCTCACCTGCTCGAACCCGAACACGAAAACTGGCGCACCAGGCTTTACCGCCGCGTCATGACTCCGCTGATTGAATCTTCGCGGAAACGGATTCTTTTCTTCGCCGGTGTAGCGGCGCTGTTGCTCATCTCCATCGCGCTTGTCCCGCTCAAGCTTGTCCGCGTCAAAATGCTCCCATTCGACAACAAGAGCGAAATCCAGGTCATCGTGAACATGCCCGAGGGCACACCGCTCGAGCAAACGCTGCGCGTAACGCAGGCGCTCGGCGACCAACTTGCGCGCCAGCCCGGCGTTCTCAACTATCAGGAATACGCGGGAACTTCAGGCCCCTACAACTTCAACGGCCTCGTCCGCCACTACTACATGCGGCGCATGTCGAATCAGGCCGACATCCAGGTGAATCTTTTGCCGGCGAAGGAACGCAGCGAGAAAAGCCATGCCATCGCCGAGCGCCTGCGCCCGCTGCTCGATCAGATCGGCGATCAATTTGGAGCGCGCGTTCAGGTCACCGAAGTTCCGCCCGGACCGCCGGTGCTGCAAACGCTGGTCGCGGAGGTCTATGGTCCCGATCTCGATGAGCAGATCCATGTAGCCCAGCAGATCAAATCCATTTTCCTCTCCACGCCCGGAGTGGTCGACACGGATTGGTACGTCGACGATCCGCAGCCGCAACTCGCGCTTCAGGTTGACCAGGTGAAGGCCGCTGAGCACGGCATCGCGGTCTCCGACGTGGCGCGTGCACTGGCGCTCGCTACATCGGGCACACAGGCCGGCCTGCTTCACGACCCGTCCACCCGCGAATCCATTCCTCTTGTCGTCGAACTCAATCGCGCCGACCGCTCGTCTGAAAGCGCGCTTGAATCCGTCAAGCTGCCTGGCGCCGATGGCTCCATGATCTCGCTGCGCGAGCTCGTCACGGTCAATCGTGGCGCGATTCCGCAGAACATCTATCACAAGAATCTGAAGCGCGTGGTTTATGTCACAGGAGACCTGGCCGGAGCTGAAGAGAGCCCTGTCTACGCAATTCTCAAAATGAATCACCAGCTCGACCGTCTCACGCTTCCCGCTGGATACACGCTCCAGCGATATAACGCCATGCAGCCAGATTCCACCGATCACTACTCAATGAAGTGGGATGGCGAATGGCAGATCACCATCGAAGTGTTTCGCGATCTCGGTATCGCCTTCGCAGCTGTCCTCGTCCTCATTTACGTTCTTGTCGTGGGCTGGTTCCGCTCGTTCATCGTGCCGCTCATTATCATGGCGCCCATTCCGCTCACGCTGGTCGGCATCCTGCCTGCTCACGCCATGCTCGGCGCTTTCTTCACTGCAACGTCAATGATCGGCTTCATCGCCGGCGCGGGCATTATCGTTCGCAATTCCATCATCCTCGTCGACTTCATTGAACTGCGCCGTCGCCAGGGTGCGCCGTTGGCCCAGGCCGTCATCGACGCGGGCGCAATCCGTTTCCGTCCCATGCTGCTCACGGCGGCTGCGGTCGTCGTAGGCGCCAGCGTGATTCTCACCGATCCCATCTTCCAGGGCCTCGCCATTTCGCTGATGGCCGGCGCCATTGCTTCCACATTTCTGTCGTGGCCTACGATTCCGATTCTTTACTACCTGATTCACGTGAACAGCAAAGAACTGGTGGCGTGTGAAACGCCCGAACACGAGGAGGTAATTCAATGACCGTTGAACGCGGAGTGCGCTTGATTGCAGGAGTCATGGTACTTCTTTCTCTCGCCCTCGCCCACTATTTCTCGCATTATTGGCTCTGGTTCAGTGTGTTCGTTGGGCTTAACCTGCTGCAGTCGGCCTTCACCAATTGGTGCCCGGCCATTGTGATTCTGCGCGCTCTCGGGATGAAGAACGCTTGATCTGAGGGACTGCTGGCCCCGCATCTCCTCATGGATAAAGACCGGCCGGTCATGCGTTTGACGCCGTGATATGCTCAACCCAGATTCAGGGAGCATAAGTCGTTTACCGCGTCATGGCCTCAAAAGTATCAAGCTCGCCGCCGCGGCCACGCCTGGTGGTTCAAATCGGCGTAACCGGCCATCGACCAAACCGGATCTCCGCCGACGTTGCAGCTACCCTTCCCGGCCAATGCGAGCAGGTTTTGAAAGCCATCGCCGAGTTTGCGTCTCGCGCCTACGATCCGCTGCTTTATTCGGCCCAGCCGCCGCTACTGCGAGTGCTTTCTCCTCTGGCCGAGGGCGCGGATCGCATGGTCGCCCATGCCGGGCTGGCTCTCGGAGCCGACCTGCAATGCCCTTTCCCGTTTCATGTTGAAGAGTACTGCCGCGACTTCACCAGCGAAGGCTCGCTGCAGGAATTCCATGCTCTTGCTGCGAAGGCGTCGGCGGTTTTCGAATGCGATGGCGATCGAGGCGCCGAGTCCCTCGCCTATGAGCGCATTGGCCGGATGGTGCTGGAACAGTCGGACTTTCTGATCGCGGTGTGGGATGGCGAAGCTGCTGCGGGAAGAGGCGGGACGACGCAGATTGTGGATGAGGCGCTGGAACAGAGCATTCCTGTGGTGTGGCTCAACGCGGTTCAGGAAAGGCCGCCTGCGATACTGCTGATCGACGAATCGGGCGAGCGGCAAGAAGTTCCGCTGGAGGAGCTTGACGCGCGCTTCGCTTCGCGTTTCTCGCAAAGCGATGGCAATTCGGGAAACGATTTCAACTTCGGCCATGCCTACTGCGCCGAACACCAGCCGCGCTTCGATTTTGGCCGTCTGTTTCGCATTTTCCGCGATGGCCTGGCCAAGGGGAAGAGGGCCAAAGGAAAGTGGGAGATCGCGGACTTCGAGCCCTCGGCGCGAGCGGAGTGGACGAAGATGATTTCGGAGGCGCCTGCACCTCCTGAGGCGACGCGAACTTATCTGCTCGATCGGCTATGCCCTCACTATGCATGGGCCGACGGGCTTTCCGGCTACTATGCCGGCTTGCTCCGCTCGAGCGCGCTTTCGACCAGCCTGCTGAGCGCACTCGCCGTGCTGGTGGCAATGCTTGGCATGCTTGGCCATGCGTACCGTTTTGGAGGCCGCAGAGTTCCCGCGCTCGCCGAGTTCGCGCTGATCGCGATCATCCTGCTGATCACCTGGCACGGCCGGCGAACTCACTGGCACGAGCGTTGGCTCAACTACCGGCAGCTTGCGGAGCTGCTTCGTCAATATTGTTATCTGTCACCGTTGGGTTGCCCGCTGGCAACGCCGCCGCTGCCCGCGCACTTTTCTTCTGTATCTGACCGTTCCTGGGTCGACGGAATGTTTCGCGCTATCGCGCGCGACCTCGGGCTGGCGCCCGCAGTCGTGGATCAACCGTATCTCGCCTCGATCGGCAAGCTGATCGAAAAGATCCTCGACGATCAGATCGGATACCACGAAGGCAACTCCCACACGATGGAGAAACTGAGCCACCGGCTGCATCACATCGGGACCTCGCTCTTCGTGATCACCCTGCTGGCCTGCATCGTTCACGTTTTCACCAGTGAGGAGTCGTATTTGCTCCTCATTCTGGCCACTGTGCCGCCGGCATTCGGCGCTGCGTTCTACGCCATCGCCAGCCAGGGCGAGTTCGCGCGCACCGCCGATCGCTCGCGCGCGATGGCTATTGAGCTGAAATCTCTGCAAACCACCGATTTGAAGAATGCGCTTGACTTGCCGAGCGAGAATTTCGTCGCCCTACGTGAGGCGGCACAAAGAATCGCAGGAGTTATGATTGCTGAAACCATGGATTGGAGCTTTGTCTTCCGGTATCGCGCATTGAATCTTCCCGGCTGATCGTCGCCGCCGCTTGCAGGATTGAGCATGGATAAGCGCTACGAGAAATTCCTCCTCATCGGCTTTGCCATTGTTGCCCTTGGGCTGGGCTTCTGGGGATACGCCATCGCCGGCAGCGATTACACCGGCGGCGCCTGCCTGCATCAGGCCGCTCAAATTCCGCCGGTCCCGTGCCCCAATCCTGTGCGGCCGTTCACATGGCTGGAGGGGTTGCACTGCCTGATTGCAGCGGTCGGGCTACTCCGCTTGTACGATCTCTTCCAGCCCGGCATCGACCCATGGCAACTTGTGATTGCGCAAATCATGGTTCCGGGCATCGCGCTTTTCTCGGCGGGCCAGCTTTTTCTCACGAGCGTAAGAAAGAATCTGCGCACCGCGATGGCTCGCCGCAAATCGAACCATTCCATCGTTTGCGGCATTGGCGACGTGGGCATGCAGATTGTGCAGAATCTGCGGGCCGCGCATCATCTTGTTGTCGCCATCGACCTTGAGGGCGATTCGCCGAATGCAGCGACCTGCGAGAAAGCGGGAGTGCCGGTGCTTCAGGGCGATGCAAAAAGTCCACACGTGCTGATTGCGGCGGGAATCCGGCGCGCGCAAACCGCTGTGGTTTGCACAGGGTCTGACAGCGAGAATATGGACATCGCGCTGCAGATCAACGCGATCCATTCCCAGCCGCCGCTCAGGAAGAACGGGGCGATCAAAGTGCTGGCAGAGTTGCGGAACGACTGGATGCACAAGCGGCTGATCGCGAGTGATAAGCGCTCTCTCGGCTCGGCGCATGTCGATTTGCGGCTTTTTAACTCGTTCAACTCCGCCGCGCGCATGCTCATCAAACGGCTCCGCCTGCCGCCGAGCCCGGAGTTTGAAGCGCGGACTTTTGTTTTGGTCGGCTTCGGCGCCTACGGCCGTGAAATCGCGCTGCAGCTTATTCGCTCATCGCCGGTGGCGTTAGGAGAACGGCTGAAGATCGTTGTTTTCGATCAGGAAGCCGATGCGGCCAAAGAGAAATTCCTCATTACCAATCCGTCAGCGGCGGAGATGGCCACGATCGAATTTGTGACCGCCAAAGTTGCACCAGGGTCAGTGGATCTTGCACGGGTTGTTGAACCGGCGCTTGAGTCGGCGGGTCCGTTGCTCGGCGTGGCGCTCGCTCTGGGCGACGATGAAACGAGCTTGTGTGCTGCCCTTGAAATGCGCTCTCTGCTCGATCGCAAAGGCTTTGTGCATGTTCCCGTTTATGTGCGCCTGGAACACTACCGGCGCCTGGGCGAGGTGGTGCGTACGATTGAAGACATTTCAGCGTTTGCCGATCGGTTGCAGATTTTCGGGACTCTGGAAGAAACGCTGAGTGCCGACGTGCTCATTGGATTCCGCCTGGATGCGTTCGCGCAGGCGCTTCACGAGGACTATCGGCAACGTTCTCAGGCCGCGATCAATCCGCAGGCCAATGTTCCGTGGCACGATCTTCCTGAATTCATGAAGATGTCAAATCGCTGGCGCGCGGACCACACTCCCTTGCTGATGGAATTGGCCGGCTTGCATCTGGAGCCGAACGTGGCGGCACCGCCAGTACTAGCTTTGAGCAAGGATCAAATCGAACTGCTGGCAAGGCTCGAGCGCCGTCGCTACTGCATCGAGCGTGGCCTTATCGAGCGGCGTTTCGGTTCGGCGCAGCGACAGAGCATGCCCGAATGGGATGAACTGACCGAAGAGCAAAAGGAATCGGAGCGGAACGAAGCCGCGCGGTTGCCGGAGATCATGGCCACGTTGGGTATTCGGCTGCATGCTGTTCACACAGTTCGCCTCTACGGCGAGTGGCTGGCGAAGGCTGCTGCAGAGCTCGAACAATTGCTGGCTGAGCGGACATCTTTCCACTGCAACCTGATTGTCGATCTCGACGACGCCGGCGCAGCGCAGGCAGCGGTGCGCGGGCTGTCACTGCCGTCATTCAGCTTATGGCTCTTCTCGAAGGATGAGCCGCCCGAGTTCTGGTTGCGCAAGCCGCAGGGACAGCCTCCCGATCGCGCCCGGCTGATTCAACGGGCCAACGGTTGGTCGCTTCGCAGCCGGATTCTAGCGCCACAGTAGCCCCACCTGGCGATGGTCTCGCGCAATGACGATAAGCGGACAGCATCCGCTCCTCTCGAAATCCATTGACGTTCCCTTGCCATTCTTGGATTATGGAGGCACACCTAGGTTTCGCGGTCGTGTCCCCCCGGATGCAAGTTGGATTTTCATCTTGGAAAACCCAACTCGCGCAAGAGCAGACGGCGTCTGCAACCGAGGCGGAACCGTTTATTTGAGGCTTTCCTTCCTAAACGACGTTCAGAGGGCGCTATGCGTGCATCCTTTTCCTTCGTTCACAGAGTTTCGCCGTTCCTGGTCTCCATTGTCCTTTGGCTGGCACCCTCATCTGCACTCCATGGACAATCGACGTCGACGGAAATCGACTACACGGGAAGCCTTTATGGTTACTACAGAATGGAGTTCAATGAGCCGGACCAGAATCATCTTCCTCCGGTGAGGGGTTTCCTGGATTTTCGCAAGGCGGACTCGAGCCGATTGTTGCTTGCCATGGGCGACAACTTTGGGCCGGAATTTGGAGCCGCGATCCAACTGGAGAATCTGAACACGCCGGAGCCCTCCGAGGGCGGTTGCAGGCTTCCTCAATCCATCGATCCAAACACCAAGGAAACCCGCCCTGAAAGCCTCTACAAGGACGACGCTCGTATCGCCCCCAGAGCCAATTGCGACAATGTACTCAATTTCCTGATGCACGCCGGATTTCGGGCCGTGGTGCCCGGAAGCCAGGATTTTATGTACACGGCGCGATGGCTCCGCGTCTCGGCACTGATGTTGTCCGATGCTGCGCGCGATCCACAGCAGTCACCGGCGATCGACAATCACGACCATGCCGTCAATCTTCTAGGCGCCAACTTGCGCATCAGCCTAAAGGGCCAACGCTGCCCTTTGCTTTTCAGCCAGAATCCCTTCGGCCACGACGCCTTCCGCTGCGTGGGTGATGCGAACAGCCTGGAGCCAGAACCTCTGGATTGGCTTAGCCGCCTCGATCGCCTGAGCCGCCAGTCTCCCGACCAGTCAATTAATCCCACGGTTCAGGCCATTCAACAGCTGGCCTCTGAAACCTTTGCCAAAAGCGCTGGAAGAGAATCGGTCTTGGATGAACTGGCCAAAGATGAGATCAAGATCCTGGCATCGGCATGGGGCACTCGGATGGGGACGGTCGAGAGCTCAGGAAACGACGCCGCCGGAAAAGGCACTGCCAGCTCGCAGGAGCTCGTGGGTCTTGCCAGCGCAGGAAACCTTGACCAGAAAGCTCTTGAGAAGATTCTTGAAGTGCTCAATCAGTCCGATTTGGTTTATTCCCCGCAGCATCCGCTCGATCCCGCGGATCGCGCCGACTTCAACACTTACAGAGCGTCATTGGTAAGCATCCTCAGCAATCTCAGCAAGCTTGCCGATCCCAGTCTCCCTGCAAATGCGACAAGGGATGTGCTGCAAAAAGCACTTGGTGACTGCGCCAAGGGCGGCAGCATAGGCCCCTGCTTCGTTCTCACGCCGGACGCACGGATCGCCGCGCAACACGGCCTTCTTCGGACCGTTGCGATGGAAGAAAGAGACACAGGCTACACTGTTGCGCATTTGGCCGACGGCAGCAGCGTCCTAGTGATTGGCGTGACCGGCCAGAGCACCATGAAGGCCGTTTCCGAGACAAACATTCGTTTGTGCCCAGGTTCAGGCAAGGATCCGTTCAGCGCTTTTGAAGGTTGCGGCGACCGTATCACGTCAGGCACCGGGACTACGGTGGCAGTCGACCCCGTCCCCATCACGGAAGCACTTGTTCGCGGAGCCGAGCTCCTGGCTGCCGACCAGAACCAGCGCCCGTTCGACAAGATCGTGGTGATGGCGCAGATGCCGCACACGGAAGCAGAGGTACTGTCGGAACGGGTCTCGACGCTGCTCAGACTCGACGACTTCAGCGGGGATCATTACCACGTCGATGTCGTTCTCAGCGAGGCGGAATCCGGATACGGCACCGCGCATCTCAATCTAGGCTATCTGCCGTCCGCAAGGGGAACCTTCTCGGCTCCGGTAGTGGCTCCCATTCCCAGCTACGATCCTCAAACGGGCGACTACCCCGGCAGAGTTTCCAGGCTGATCCTGGCGAACGCGGCCGATCAGAGCTTCTCGCTCTCAAACGATCCCGATGACATTTTCACTCCGGATAAAGTGCAGGGCAACAATCCGACGACTATCGAGATGCTTTCGCGATTGATGGCGCAGTTACAAAACGCGCCTGCGCCACCGCCCATCGTGGGGTCGGATCAATCGCGCAAGGCAGAATTCATCCTTCTAAAAGACCTCGAAAAAGCGGCGCATCCTAATGCCGACGTCGTGCTGCTGCAAAGCCGCGACGTGGAACTGGATGCGATGGGCCCCGGATACACCGACTACAGCGTTTGCGCGAATGAGACCGAGCATCCCGATCTTTGCAAAGTGCGCGTGGCCCTTGACCGCATTTTCTGGAAGGGCGACTACATCGAATATGTGGCAGTGACCGGCAAGAGCCTGAAGGGCATGCTGCAACAGTCGGAGCAGGAGATGTCACAGCAGTCCCAACTGGCCGATACGGGCCTCTCGGAACAGTGGCTCATCTCCTACGGAATCGTTCAATCTACCCTCACCAATCTCACTGAAATCAACCAGAACGGCGAGCCACTCTGGATTCCTGTCGATCCATCCTGCGTGGGCGATTCTCCGACCGGGACCACCTACTGTGTGGGAGGAACTCCGATTGCGGATGACGCCTATTATTGGTTGGTGACCAGCGACCAGCTGGCGCAGGATAAAGTTGTCTACGGCACGCTTCAAAGCCTGCCCTCAAAGACCCACGAGAGAACCGACGTCTACATCACCGCTCCTCTTTCGCACTATCTGCTTGCATCGCTGCACCTTCCCAGCCCGGGCAATGCTCCCGGCGCCAACATCCAAGTTGCCACAATCGCGCCACCTTCGGGCACCGCCGAAAAGGCGATTACGAGCCAGAACGAAATTTTTCAGCAGATGCCGCTTTGGCAGATCGAATTCGCCAAAGTGATTGCAAGCTTTAATTCGCGGGCACCCGTTGGAGGAAACACTTATGCACAGAATTTCCAGGCTGTTTCAGATCCCCGAGCTTCCGCACCTACTTCGCAGGATTTCGATCTGGAACTGGCGAACCGTATTACCGGCACATTTTTCCACCCAGACGCGGGCGCGAAGGTTCTAACGCCGATTTCCATCGGCGAACAAACGAATTTCGCCTACGACCGCGCACTCATCGGTAATCTTTCTAACAGGCCGATCACGCCCTCCTATTCGTTGAACAATCTCTCGACAGGGGCGTTCCTGCAGGTCCGGCTGAATGCCAGAAGCAAAGGCAGTGGTGTACCCAGAGTGTGGTCCCTGCCGCGTAGCCTGTTGGTCCTTACGCCGTTGCAATACCAGGTCAATATCGATACTCCGTACATCTTTTTCCCCTTCTCGGCCGGCCAGGTTCCCTCCGGTGAGCTGACGGTGCAGTTGCCGCGCGTCTCGTCGTGGAACGAACGCATCGGCTTCCGCGAAGAGTTCGGCTCGAATCGCCCGAAGTCGTTCTTCCTGAATGGAAATTATTTTGAGGCGGGCTTGGAGTTCAGTACGCAGAACGGAATCCTATCTTCGATTACGCTGCAGGATGGAAGCGCTGGTACTCCGAAAACCTGCTCGGTGAGCGCGCTTGCCACGCTGCAAACCTGTTTTAGCTCGGCCAAGTTCGTCATCAACGGGACGACCACGGTTGTGGGATCGCCGGCCGTGAAAACGCTCTATACGCCCGGCTACTACTGGACTCTCCACTTCCAGAACCATCTCTTCGGGAAGACTCCGGGAAGTTCGATCAGCCTCGTGACGGATAGTCAAGGGGATTACTTCTTCGGGCGGCCGGATTCCGCTGGGTTGGCTACGCAAACAAAATACGCCATTCCGTTGAATTTGGCGCTGACTATTCCAGCGAAAGGCAATCTGACTTTCGCTCCCACGTACTCCGGTTTCTATTACAAAGCGCAACAAAGCGACTTGAACCTGGTGGTGAACTCATTCTCGATTGCGGCGCGGTGGTATTTTGCGCGCGACGCTCGCGTGCCACTGCGCCGCCAGTTGCCGCTTTCGGGCCCGGCTTCAGCGGATCAGACGCATACCGGGAAGGGACATTAGAGCGGTTCGCGGACAATGCAGCTTTCAGGCGGGTTGCACGTGGTTGTGCGGCCGGTCGCGAAGGAGGCCATTGCCCTTGGTCATCCACGCGACGCCGAAAGCGATCAGCGCCAGCGATTCGCACGTGAGCAGTGGGTTGATGGGCCTGAGGAGACGCTCAGCTCCTGCGATATTCAGGCTGACCATCACAATGTCGCAGGTGAGAATGACGGTGCCGCATGTGGCATAAATCTTGTTTCTATGCCGCTTGCGCTTGGTGAGAGTCTTGCCGGGGCCCGTTTTGCGGAACAGCACCAGACAAAAATAGGCGAGGACAAGAAAGAGCTGCGCGGCAAAGACTGTGTGAAGAGTGTTCAGTTCCAATTGCAGCGGCGTGTGTACGGGATCGCGCGGATTGACCGAAGGACACAGTGCCACGCCCAGGGTGAGAAATCCGGCCAGATAGCCAGTGATTTCATCGATCAGGTCGTAGCCCCGTGAACACATGAGGAAAGCCGCGATGGCACAGAGGCCTCCCACCTGGCAATCTCTCATGGGGGTGTAGCGATAATCGCTGATGGAGTGCTGCAACAGGGGATGGGGCAGGGAATGAGCGGGACCGAGGAGAGAGAGCAAGATGGTGCCGCCAGCCAATACGAAGGGCAGCAACAACGCGATGGTGCCGACCATTCTGCGCATGGCATGGTGCGACAGCACAGCGGGATTCTTATAGGTCACGTGGCTCGACATCGTGCCTGCCATGGCGAGATTCCTCGGGACGAAGCAGAATATCGCATTTTCTTCCTGTGCGGTATCCACCAAATCCGGCAAGGCACCCCTTCGATCACTTCAATCGGCACGATGGTTTCTGCCCTTTAACTCTGTTTCACCTCTGCACGGGGCGGCGGAAAAGTAGGCTCACTTGAGCGGTTCCTGACGGTAGAGCAGCGCGGTGTGGCGCAAAGTGACGAAAACTGCCAAGCCGGCCATCGCAATTGCCGCGATGGCTCCGCCGAGATCGAAGAGCAGCATCCGGTGCCCAAGCACGATTGAATACGGGTTGCGGAGCGCCGCGAGGGTTCCCGCCACCAACAGAATCCGAATCTCCGTCGGCCCGAATGCTCCCTGCGAGAGCTCAAAGCGCTTCAGCGTGTATGTGGCCAGGTAGCTTTCGCTCGAGAGCATCAGGAACGCGATGAGCATTGCCATGGCCGTGGCCCAGTGCAGCAGGCCGCTTGAACCGAGCCCGCACATCAGCGCTACTGCGCCAACAACATCCACGATATGGTCGACATAAAAGCCATAACGCGGCCGCTCCTGCCGGCGCACGCGCGCCAGCGTGCCATCCATGCTATCGCCCAGCCAGTTGAGCGCCACGCACACGATCGCCGCAAGCAGGAATCGCCGGTCAAGGCGCGAAGACGCATAGCAGGCGCCGGCTCCAATCTGCGCGGTCAAACCCAAGATGGTCAGCGCATCCGAAGTGACCCAGCGCGGCGCGCGCTCGGCCATCCACTGCAAGGCGCGCTTTTCCAGGCGAGCCGTCAGCGATCGGTTGATGCGCTGCGCATGCTCAAAAGTCGGCTTGGCGGTTGCAACCTGCGTGCTCATCGTCGTATCCATTTCCCGCCGATTTCTCGGCGTCCCAGACCTTTTGGGCCCCGGCACTACTTCTTCAGGGCGTTCCGCGTCGCCTGCAGCGTAAACTGCAACGACTCCTTCGGCACGCTCTCGACAAACGGCCCAATTGCCCAGCCCAGCCCCGTGGGAATGGAGCGCGTGAGCGACACCGATTCAATTTGGATGTACAGCCCGCCGTCCGCTTCTTCGTAGTTCCAATACGTGTTCATCCGCCACAGGAACCCATGTTCTTCGCTTGCTTTGAGGGCGCGTTCCTGAGGGGTGCCAGCCTGCGAAATTTCGCTGATCTTTGTGCTGCGGGAAGCGCAGTAGCGATGCTGGGCATCGAGCTGGCCAAAGGTGACGTCATATGTTCCGTCCATCACGAAGGTCAATATGTGGTGCTGCATCACGCGCATTGTCACCTGGTAGCGATCGCCCTGTTCCGAGAGCGCCCGCGCCCGTATCACCTCGGGCGCATAGGACATCGGATACGCATCGAAGTCCCTTAATACGCGGTCAAAGTCCGCAGCCGTCGCTCCCGGATAAAACGCGGTTCCTCGCCAGTCATGAATGAGTGCTCCTGGCAGCGCAAGACCGTTGGCCGGTGTCAGTTGTTCGGTGACTACGTTGCCTTCGCGCAGGCGGGCGCGATCCATGGGCAAAAGAAAATGGTCCTGCGATTTGTCCTGCTTTGCGATGCGCGCGTCCACGCGGGCGACATAGGCCTGGAACCCGGCAAGCGCCTGGGGTGTGGGCTGCTCCGCGGCCAGCGCTACGGGAGCAGTAAGCAGCAGTGCCGCGGCGGCTGCCTTTAGCCATTTCGCTGCTAGCGGGTTCGTCATGCTCCTCACCTTACCTTTTCGACGAAGCGTGGGCAATACAGGCTACATCACGGATGGGTGATGGTTTTCTCACGGTGCAACGTCTTGCAGGGGTTGAAGTTCCGTAAGATTCTCATCGGCCCGACTTGGGTCTCGGGCCCAACTCTCAATCAGCTAAACTTGTCGAAAGTCATGACAGACCCGACCAGCGGCCCTCGACCGGCACAGCGTTATCGCTTTGGAGTGTTTGAAGTGGACGCTACTACCGGCGAGTTGCGCAGGCAGGGAATGCGCGTGAAGCTGAACGCCCAGCCCTTCCAGGTTCTTGTCATGCTTCTCGAACGCTATTTGGAGGAGACGGGAAAGCTCGTAACCCGGGATGAAATCTCTCGTGTGCTTTGGCCCGAAGGAACCTTCGTGGATTACGAGCACGGGCTCAACTCCGCTATCAATCGCATTCGCGAGGCTTTAGGCGATACGGCGAGTAACCCACGATTCGTTGAAACGCTGGCGCGCCGCGGCTATCGGTTCCTGGCTCCCGTCGAACGGATTTTGGCGCGCGCCGAAGGGGACTCGGAATCCGCCGGCGCGTTGGAGTCACGGTCGAGCGGGCTTGAGTCTTCGACGGCCGGCGATTCGGATGCGACGGCTTTAGTGCCGCAAAGCCGCTCACGCACTCGCATCCTGGCGACCGAGGCGGATCTTCCGAAGGCGTCGTTCGCGGTGGTGCAGACTCTGTTCGTGCTATTCCAGCTGATGTATCTGGGTTTCTATATTGGCGCGCTCGCGAACCTGGCGGAGATTGAGGATCTTCTTTCGCCACTGCCCGGGGCCATCCTGGTTTTTCGCGTCGTTTTTATCACGGCCGCGATCCTCATTCCAGCGCGCGCTTTCATCCTGTGCGCGGCACTCTTCCGCGCGCCTGGATTCCGCGCCAAGTTTCTGATGCTCTGGCCATTTCTGCTTTTCGTTGACGAGCTGTGGTCGCTCTCGCCGTTTCTGCTGCTGCACCACATCAACTGCGGTCTCGCGCTTGCCTGCACCGCGCTTCTGGTTTATTCGCCTTTCGCTCAGCGGTCCATTGTGCTGATGGGTGCGGGCAGCAGGGGGGTTGACCTGTGATGTTGCTGCTTCGTGGCTGGCTAAGTTTTGTGGTCTGATGCCTATCACTTGACCCTAGAAGTCAGTGTGGAAGCGCACCGCAGAAACTGAAACCGGACCGCGCGCCTGGTTATATCCGGGGTCGGTCACGTGCTGGAAGTCGTAAGCGACGGAAAAGCCGCGCCATAAGTGGGCGGTATAGAAGGTCTCGAAGATCTTTTCGCGGCCGTAGGTCAATCCGCCGTCGCCAAGCATGATGCCAAGTCCGCCAAGCGCAAGGTATTGCTGATGCTCGGCGATGATTCCGTTCGCAACAAATGCGACTCCCGCGCGATCTTCGCTGCGATGCCAGGACTTGCCTCTGACCAGGCCGCCAACTTCCAGCGTTCGGTCAACTTCGGTGTAGCAATAGGCTTCATGGTGGCCGTCGCTCCAGCCCAGGCGTGCAAAGACGCCGACATTGCTCGCGATCTCCTGTTCGACGTTGACGCCGAATCCGTAGCGATGCTGTCCGGGGCGGCGAGTGGCGGCAATGTCCGGCGTAGCTGTGTGCCCATCGAGGTATTCGGCATTGGCCACGCGGTAGCTGCCCATCGGGGCATGATTCAGATAACCCAATACACGCACGACGCCATCTCGGTGAAGAACGTGCTTGCCGCGCGCTTCCAGTTCCAAATTCTCTGAGTGCGATCGCGCCAGATCGGCATCGAGAAACTGCGAAAACGGAGTCTTCGGCATCAACGCCTCGGCAAAGCGCGCAGAGTGTGCGTGATTGTCGAATTCGACGATCACCGCGTCAGTGTAGCCGCGGGCGTTCGAGGCCACATCCCAGGCGCCGTTGTCGTCGACAGTCCAGTTTAAGAACTGCAGATTGCTGTCGGAGCCATGGGTGTTCAAGTCAAAGAAGTCCGTCAGGTCCATTTTGCCGAAGCGGACTTCAATGCGTCGCGTGGGAATTGAAGTGGCGAGGTCGAGTTCGTCGCGATCGGCCGGCTCCCGGTCAACGGTGAGTGGAATGATTTCGCGAATCATCAATTGCGCGAGATAAGGCTCGTTGGCGTTCGGGACGCCTTGCAGAAGCCGCACCACGTCGAGGTTGACGTATCCGGCCAGTCCGCTTTCGTTACCGACTCCGTTGCCGGTGGTGTCCTCGATGTCGGCAAAGACTTCTGTTGATTGCGATAACTGGTAGCCGGAGTAGAGCGTGAGCAGATGCGTCGTTGCGCTCTGCGCCCAGTTTGTGAGGCTGTTGGGGCCGCTGTAGCTGGCTTTGAAGCCCGGATAACCCTGCAGGATCACATTCGCTTGCCCTGAGACCCAATACCGACCGGTCAGCGTGTGCGGGAAAACTGTTTCGACATCTTCGTTTGCCGCTTCTGAGTTGGAAGCTGCGCTGGCAGACTGATCAGTGGCCGGGGTTTGGGTCGCAGGACGAATGCGCCCGCGAGTTGCAGGCCCAGCTTGATTGGATTCAGATTGATTTGCGGTTTGCGCGGGCGCAGCGGACGGGCGCAAGGCCACGGCCAGGACGCAAAGAACCAGCACGGTACTTTGCCGGAACCGCATTTCGATCCCTGATCTCGAACGTTCCGCCACGAAAGTAGTAGATCATCCGGCCGGCGCAATCGTCGCCACGCTCAGCGTTCACGCGTTCCCGGCGGCATCCATTTTGCCAACGCCATTTGTTTGGCTATTTTCCCTTGTCTGGCGGCGTGGTGGGTGCGGGATTCGGTTGTTGGCCGTCCTTCGGAATCTCCTGCCCGTTGTAGAAGACTTTGCTCGACGATCCGAAGCGTTTGTAGTCGGTGAATTTGATCAATTCCTTGATGTGCACATCCTCGGCCATCGACCCGTATCCGCCGGGGAAATGCAGAATGCCTTCGCCCTTGGAATAGACGGGGAACCAGTAGTGACCATCAACCTGTTGCCGCCAGGTGATGAACGGCGCATGCAGATCGGCGGAGTTCTTCCGTGTGTCGTCAGGCACCATTCGCCCATCGGTGACCACAATTTGCAAATCGTCAGTGTCGACCCAAACTCGTCCCTGAAAGTAGCGTTTATTTTTTTCGATGGTCTTTGGCGCGACGTCAAACACGTAACACTTGACTTCATCGACCTGCTGCCGACCCACGTATGTGATGTCGTAGGCCGGAAGGTCGGCAGTGGTGAGCACAAACGAGTAGCCGTGCTGCAAATCCTGCAGATCGGTCGGCGAAATCATGATCTCCTTGAGCGTGTTGGGAGGCGCGAAGTCCACTCGCTCCATGCGTCTGCCGGTCTGGTCGAAGATCACATCGTCGACTTCGTACCATTCGCCGGCAACCTTTTTCGTGTCGTCGTCGATCTCGTCCACGCTGGTGGTGTGGTGATAAGTGTAATGGCTCAACGCTTTCTGGAATTCCGATTCCTTGGCTGCGAAACCTTTGATGATCTGATCGGCGGGAATTGGCGGATCGGAAAGATCCATGCGGCCGAATCCGGAATCGAGCGGCATCGGCGTGAACGATGCCTTATCCTGCGCCGCAGTTACAAGGGCGCAGGCGGCAATCGCCAGCGCCGGAATCATGTTTCGAAGTGTCACTGCAGCTTGTCTCCCAAGGGTTGGTCGTGCGGCATCGGGAGGCAGAAAACCCGCGCCTAAATCCGCACCTCGATACGTGCATCCCTCTGCAACTTTAGACGGATGTACGGTGCAATTGGAAGGCCGTGATACTGGCCATGGAACGCCCTATCGCGGCGCGGTGAGCAAACGTGCCGTTTTGCGGCCCATGTGCCTGCACGATTTGCTCAGGGCCTGGATGCCAAAAGGATCAATGGACCTGCACTTTCCATTGATAGGGAAGGAGATTGCGGCTTCCGTGCCCGATTATTACCACCTTCCGGCTTTGATGCTGACGGTGCTGCTGCTGCCGGCCTTCGGCTATCTTTATCTCCGCTTCCGCGACGCCCGATCGTTTCTCTGGTTCCTGGGCTTCCTTTTCTCAACCATTGCCATGGTGCTGCTTTACACCATGAATGGTTATCCGGGAGAAGGTTCCCCGTGGTTGGTGGCTGCCGGGCAAACATTTATCCAACTGAGCGCGGCCATGTTTCTCTGCTCGCTTTCGCCGCTGCGCTCACGCATTGGGCGCTTTCAGGTTCTCTTCGTTGTTCCATACTCCGCGTTTCTTGTGATTTACTCCGTTCTGCTTTATGGCGTGCTCGGAGGTCATCAGCCGCACGGGCCGGTCTTTCTGGTGTTTCCAGGTTTGATTGCCCTGAGCTTTGGGGTCGGCGTTCTGTGGGGATTGACGAAGGGCTCGGTGCCGATCTGGGTGGGGGTTTCATTCAGCGCCGTGCTTGGCATGTTCGCAATTTGGGTTAGCTGCTTGCAGGGAGCCGGCGCCGGGCTGACGTTTGTGGAGTGCGTGAACCTGCAGATGACAGCGGTGCTACTGGTCTTCGTCTCGCGCCGGTTTTCTCCAGGCGTCTTTCTGAGCGTGCTTGGATTCCTTGCGTGGTCGCTGCCATGCCTGCATGTTGTTTCGCTGTTCGGCGTCGAGGTTCCGTTTACCCTCGGTTTTACCCGAGTGATCGTCATGGGCAAGGTGATTGCCGCCGTGGGCATGATCGTGCTCGCGCTGGAGAACGAGTTATCGAGTAACAAGGCGGCGCAGGAACGCGAACGCGTCGCCCGCCGCCAGCTTGAGGCCTATTCCAACCTGATGCTCACGCGGCGCCGCGTGGAGGACTTCGACCGCCAGGCAGCCGACGTTTGCGACACCGTGGCGAGAAACAGCCGCTTCGCGCAGGTTGCTTTGCTGCTTGAAAGCGGCGGCCGGTACAAGCTCGCGGGCTGCGCGGGCCTGGAGATGGCGATCGCTCAGCCTCTCGGTGAATTGGCCAACCGCATTCCGGTCGAGGGCTTTCTCGCGCCCGGTTCGGCTCCGATCGCAGTGGAGCACAGCAAGACGGTTCGCCTGGATCTTTCGCCCTGGCTCATTCCCGGCGACGACTTGCTGAGCCTTCGCTTCACGTCGGTTCTCGCAATTCCCATGATTGGACGCTCAGGCGTTGACGGCGCGTTGCTGCTGGCGGGAATGCGCCGGAGCGATAAGCACGGCGCCGGCTCTGCTGCCGATTCTGCTCGTCTTGACGAGCTGCTGCCGATCGAGATTCTGGTTGCCCGCCTGCAGGCCACGCGCAGCCAAACGATGCTGTTTGAAAAACTCATTGATGCGGAGCGGTTTGCGGGGCTCGGGCAATTGTCGGGCAACGTGACCCAGCAACTGAACAGCCCGCTGACGGTGATCATGGGTTACGCGTCGCTGCTGCAGGATTCGCCTTCGCTGGAGACGCAGGATCGCAAGGCTGTCGAGGCCATTGTGAATGAGGCGCGCAGTATACGGTCGACTCTGCAGAGCCTGTCGCGAATTTCGCATGCACAATCCGATCAGCCGGCGGCAATCTCTGTGACCGAATTGCTTTCAGACATGGAGCAGCTGCATCGCTCGGAGTTTCTGCAGCGCTCCATAGAGTTTCAGGTGAACGTTGCACCGGGAATTCCGCGCATTCTTTGTGGCGCGCAACAGTTGCGGCAAGCGCTGCTCTATTGCATGCAATACGCCATTGGCGCCGTGGACCTTGAAGGCCCTGCGTCGGCGCCGAAGGAATCCCGATCCATCCGGCTTGAAGCGGCAAGGGAAGGCGGCTTCGTGCACATCTCTGTCACGCATTCCGGCCCGGGCTTCCTCGATCCCGAGCGGGCCTTCGATCCGTTTATCCCGGCCCGAACCTGCGGCGAGACGGCGGGCATGGGGCTGAGCCTGTGCGCCACGATTTTGCGCGACCAGAACGGCCGCGCCTCCGCAGTGAATCTGCAGCCGCGCGGAGCCGCCATTATCCTTGAACTGCAGGCAGCGTGATGGCTTCCTCCGTTTTCCGGATTTCTGTTTTGGCATTGCTGGCCGTTGTCGGCGCTTCCGCGGCTCATCCGAAACCACCATCCGTAGAGCCCGTGGATGCGGTTTTCGAGAACACCGCTCCGGGGACCATTGAGGCCAGCTTCGATCCGCCCATCCAAGGCACGCTCCGCGTTGTGGTGAGCGCCGCGGCGCCCGGCCGTCAAGCGAAGGCGCATGGCTTCGTAGATCTACCGGATGGCGGGGGCGAGCCCTTCAATGTCGTGGTGACGCAGTCGGGACGGCCGATTCCTTTTCGCCTTGTCCCGCGGAGAGGCAGGCACAAGGCGCGCGGCGCGGCTGCGTTGCTCACTGCCGACATCGACGTGAACGACCTTACTCCCGGCGTGCCGGTTCGCATCAGCATTCACTCGAACCTTGCTGCCGTTCCTGACCTGGATGGACATGCGTATGCGATTTTTCGTTAGGCGGCTTCGATGTCATGGCGCCAAGCCTCGGCAGATCCGACGTCTTTATCGATCTTCGGTGCGCAGAGGTGATGAAAGGTCGGTCTTCCAACCGACGACGCGGTTGTTTTTGAAATAAACCTCGGAGCCACGATAGCCGAACGTGTTTTCTGAGAAGAATGTGGGCGTGCCCTGGACCACGATGACTTCGTTCTTGCTAGAGCCAACGCCAAATGAATCGAGATCCGGATCGACGGTCGCATCCGGCCAAAGTTTCACGCGAATTGGAGAGGAAGCGGGATCGATTTTCCAGCCGATCAACTGATCGTTGCGGAAATAGAGCTCAGACTTTCCATACGTCAGCATGGTCTCTGTTTCTTCGGTCGGTTTGCCCTGGGCGGCAATCACTTCGGTCTTGCTTAGCCCGGCTGTAATGTAAGGCAGGACGTAACGTACGTCAGGACGCGGCTGCGAGGGCTTTCGCCGCGCTGGCGGCGGGCCGGCAGGTGGAGCAAGCTCGGGTTGTTGTGTAGGCGGTGGAACCGCGATCGGCGGATGGGAGCCACCTAAGTGCAAGATCGATGCGGCTTCGTCGCGGATGCGGTTCTTGAGATTTCCAAAGCCATTGAGGACGCTCTCTTTGTAGTCTGCAGCGAATCGCGCCGTGACAGGATTCGATTGAAGGATGCTGTCGAGCGGGCCAAGCAGAAACCAGCCGAGCATGAGTGCCAATACGATGACACCGAATCCCAGGGCAATCGGCATCGGTATGGTCCACACGCGGCTGGGCAGCATTCCGCGCCATTCTGTGCGGTGCGGCGATTCTCGCTCGGGCTCAGTCGCAGGGTCCGCTGTCTCCGCGGGTTCTTGTTTGGCTTGGGCGTCAACGGCGTTCTGCGGTTGCTGCTCCATGCCGCTAGACAGGTAGGAGTACGCGGCATCGATCTTCTGCCACTTCTCTTCTACTTCAGCCCTTAGCTGCTGCGGGAAGAGGTCTGGCCGCCATGTATTCGCAAGCGCCTGAAAGGCATTTTTGATTTCTTCGCCGGTAGCGCAGGGCGCAAGATCTAGTTGTTTCAATGCGGCGCAGCGGGCGCATTGCGTGCCATCTTCCTCTGCCTCGTTGCCGCAGGAGCAGATCGTCATGGAGTGAAGGGCTGCCAGGCCCGCCTTTGTTTGAATTTGCCTTCATTATAGGACCGCTTTAGTTTTGCCGCGCGAGACAGGCGCGCACGCATCAATTCGTACAATAGAGGCTGGATGGCTTTCACCGAACAATACGATGTTGTGGTTGTGGGCGCGGGACATGCGGGTTGCGAGGCCGCGATGGCTGCGGCGCGCATGGGCCTGAAGACCGCGCTGATCACGATGAACCTTGACCTGATTGCGCAGATGAGCTGCAACCCTGCCGTCGGGGGAGTGGCAAAGGGCCACCTGGTGCGCGAAGTGGACGCGCTGGGCGGCATCATGGGAGAAGTTGCCGATGCCGTGGGGATCCAGTTCCGGCTGCTGAATGCGTCGCGTGGTCCTGCGGTGTGGAGTCCGCGAGCGCAATGCGACAAGCAACTCTACCGCGTGAAGATGCGCGAGGTGCTCGAGTCACAGGCGGGGCTGCACATTCGGCAGGCTGAGGTGGTGGACCTGGTGATCGAAGAGCAGGGAGCGGAAGAACAGGGAGCAAGCGAGCAAGGGAGCGAGGGAGCGCGAGAGGAGCTGGGCGAGATTCCGCGGCCGGTGAGACCGCAGCGGCGGGTGTTGGGGTTGAAGCTGCGCGATGGCCGGCATCTGCTGGCGGGGGCGACGATCATCACCACTGGAACTTTTCTGAATGGCCTGATTCATTGCGGCGAAGAGCGCTATCCCGCCGGGCGCTCGGGCGAACCGGCCAGCGTGCTGCTGGGCGAGGCGCTGCGCAATCTTGGGCTGCGGACTTGCAGGCTGAAGACAGGGACGCCACCGCGCCTGGACGGCAGGACGATCAAATGGGAGGTGTTTGAGGAACAGCCGGGGGACGCCGATCCCACTCCGTTCAGCTTCAGGACGAAGAAGATTGTTCAGCCGCAGATCTCGTGCCACATTGCGTTCACCACGCCGGAGACGCTGCGGCTGATCCGCGAAAACGTGCACAGGTCGGCGATGTATTCGGGGCGCATTCAGGGAGTTGGCCCGCGCTACTGCCCGTCGATCGAAGACAAGATTGTGAAGTTCCCAGACAAGACGCAGCACCAGTTCTTTCTGGAGCCGGAGGGGCTGAACACGCACGAGGTCTACATCAACGGCATGTCGACTTCGCTGCCGATGGAAGTGCAGTGGCAGATGGTGCATTCGATTCCGGGGCTCGACCAGGCGGAGATGCTGCGGCCGGGATACGCGATCGAGTACGACTCAGTGGATGCGACGGAGCTTGATCGCACGCTGCGTGTGAAGGCTTTCACGGGACTTTATCTTGCGGGGCAGATCAACGGAACGAGCGGATACGAAGAGGCTGCGTGCCAGGGCATTATGGCGGGCATCAACGCCGCGCTGTGGCTGAAGGGCGAGGCGCCGTTTACGTTGGATCGGACGGAAGGGTACACGGGAATCCTGATTGATGACTTGATTTCGAAAGGCACAAACGAGCCTTATCGCATGTTCACTTCGCGGGCGGAGTTCCGGCTGCACTTGCGCATTGACAACGCGGATCGGCGCCTGACGCCGCACGGGCGAAAGCTTGGGCTCATCAACGACGAAGCATGGGCCGATTACGAGAAGAAGCAGGCGCGGATGGCGGCACTCGAACTGCTGCTGACGACGGGCAAGGTGGACGCGGAAAAGCTGCGGTCTGCAGGCTTCGGCGATTTGCCGGCAACGGCGGGCCTGACGTGGGCGCAACTGCTGAAGCGGCCGGAAGTGACGATTGAGCCGCTGCTTGGGGCGTTGCGCGAAGAGATCTTGCGGGAGCCGATGCTGGCGGAGTTTGCAGCGGTCGTTGAGAGCCGCGATGGAGTTCGGCGCAGCGAGATGCGGAACGAGGCCAGGGCCGTCGAGACCGAGATCAAGTTTGCCGGGTATCTCGACCAGCAGAAGAAGTCAATCGAGCGGCTGAAGGCGGCGGAGTCGGTAGCGATTCCCGAGTGGATCGAATACGGCGCGATCAGTGGGCTATCGCGCGAGATGCGGGAGACGTTCGAGAGGATTAGGCCGATGACGATTGGCCAGGCCAGCCGCATTCCGGGCGTGACGCCGGCGGCGCTGACGCTGGTGCATGTGTCGATCAAGCTGCAGGGCGAAAGGCGTCGCGCGATTGCGTGATCTAGCGACTCAGTGAGTACTCTGAGGCCAACAAGGAAGAGCAGCCTTCGGGGGTTAAAGCCCCAATGTTGGTGCGGCTTCTTCGGCAGTCGGGGATGAATCCCCGACCTACCAGCCGTGCCCCTTCAAGACCAGGTTCGTGCAAGGAGTTCCAGCGCCGCTGGCGTGGCCGACTTGGTCACTTGTTGACTCGCTCCCTTTTCTGGGCGCGTATGATGTTGCCGTATGAATCTCGATGCGATTCAATTGGCGCTGCGCGAATCGAAGCTTGACGGCTGGCTGTTTTACGATCATCACCACCGCGATCCCATCGCCGCGCGCATTCTAGGACTGGACCCGAATGCGCACATCACGCGGCGCTGGTACTACTACATTCCTGCAAAGGGCGAGCCGCGAAAGCTGGTGCACCGCATTGAGCAGGCGCGGCTGGATGCGCTGCCCGGCGCGAAAACGCAGTATTCAAGCTGGCAGGAACTGCAAGCGGGTTTGAAAGAACTGCTCAAAAACCAGAAGAAGATCGCGATGCAATACTCGCCGAACAACGACATCATGTACGTTTCAATGGTGGATGCAGGGACGGTGGAGTTTTTGCGCGGGCTGGGCACGGAGATTGTGTCTTCGGCCGATCTTGTGAGCCAGTTTGAAGCGGTTCTGACCGAGGACCAGATCGCCAGCCACGCCGCGGCGCAGCGCGCCATCGATCTGATCCTGGTGGGAGCGTGGGCGGAGATCGCACGTTGCCTGCGTCCCCCTTCGGGCGGCGGCACCGGCCACTTCACTGAGTTCGATCTTGTCGTCTGGCTGCGCGAAGCCATGCGGCGCGAAGGCCTGGTGTGGGAGAACGGGCCGGACGTGAGCGTGAACGCGAACACGAGCGATCAGCACTACGAGCCGACGGCCGAGCGCGCCGCGCCGATTCGCGAAGGCGACTTTCTGCTGATCGATATATGGGGGCGGCAGGACACGGCGACGAGCGTTTTTTATGACGTGACGTGGACGGGAGTAATTGGCCGCGAGCCGACGAAGAAAGAGCAACTGATTTTCGACACCGTGCGGCGCGCTCGAGACGCCGCGATCGCGCTCGTCGAGAGGGCCTTCGCAGCGGGCCGGCCAATCCGTGGATTCGAAGCGGACGATGCGGCGCGCTCGGTGATTCGCGACGCGGGGTTCGGAGATTTCTTCGTCCACCGGACCGGGCACAACATTGCGCACGAGATTCACGGATCGGGCGCGCACCTGGATAATTTGGAAACCCACGACGAGCGGCTGATTTTGCCGCATACCTGCTTTTCGGTCGAGCCCGGAATTTACCTGCCCGAGTTTGGCGTGCGCAGCGAGGTGAATATGATGACGGCGCCGGGTAAGGCCTGGGTGACGGGGCGGGTGCAGCAGGAGCTGGTACAGATTTAGGTGAGCGAGGCGGCGAGGTTGAACTGTTGGGCGAGTGTTAACGTTTTGGTTACTATGGAAGCGAACAGGGGACGAAGATGTTTATCGATGAGATAATAGGGTGTTTATCGGTAAGTTAATAGTCATCTTGTTGATCCTAATCGGTTAAGTGACGGAAGTACCGCGAAGCTGCACCATGCTTGGGGCGATTTCGGTGAAATTTTTTTGAGTAGTGCGCGCCCTTTGAAATGGCATTCCCTCAGGGGCTGAAGCCCTGTTCGTTTTGCGGGACCTTATGTACGGGCTAAAGCCCGTACCCTTCAACTGCCGAGGCCTCGCACATTCAGTGAATTCTGATTGCGCCATCATGAGACGAGTATGCGCCTAAGGCATTTAATTACCGGCAAACTTGGGAAACATTTTTTGATTTTATTTTCAGCGGTTTGCGGCGAATTGGCGGAGGCGACCGCTTGACAGCTGGCGCAGGCGGTTCGGTTTGGCGCTGGCGATGGAACTGGATGGTTCGAAGTCCTAGGTGAGGCGCGAGCTGGAAGGCGCATTCTGCGGGAGCCGATGAAAGTGTCAGCGCCGGACGATTAACGGTTGCAGACGCGCGTGAATTCCGCGGCGGGGCGGCCCAACCAGGCGGTTATCCGCATCACTTGAGGAAAGGACGTGCGGGTTCCCTTCGCCAGATAGGTCAGGCTCGCGGCACTCAGCCCAATCTCCTTCGCTACGAGGGCCCAGCTCAGGCCAAGTTCCGCGCGTCGCGCGTCCAGCGCCGCGTAGAGTTTCTTCGTGTCGAATCGCAGCATTTGATTTGCGCGCATATTGGGGAGCGGAGCACTCGCTCGTCCGTCGTCTTCATGGCCCGGGACGAAGCTTTCCGGGCTGCGATTGAGCCACAGCAGCATTTGGAGCACGCCGTCGCCTTCGGCCGCGCGTTTGGTGCCAATGTGCTCGATTGTTGAAACTGCCATCCCCGTGCCTCGACTACGTGGCGGCTGCCGCGAAATTTCGCGCGTGACCTGCGCCCATGAAAGCCCGCGTTCGCGCCTCTGGGCGTCGAGGGCTGCCGAAAGTGCGGCGAGGCTAAAGTCGGCGAAGCGCATTGAACTCCTTCTGGTAATTCATGACGATTGGCGCGAGCGGATGGCGAGAGCAATCATCCTGTGCCAATGCCTTCATCTTGTATAGTCGATTAAGGAATGGCAACCACCCCGAACAAGCCCAACGCGGCGGGCAAGCCTGCTGCGGCAAAACCCTCAGACCAAGGATTCGTCTATCTTCCGCTGATTGCGGGATGGCTGGTGCCGGGGGCGGGACATTTTCTGGTGCGCAAGCCGATACGCGGCGCGCTGCTGGCGGTGTCGATCATTGCCATGTTCGCGATGGGGCTGGCCATGCAGGGCCAACTGCACACGAGTGCGCAGGACATTCTGGACCTGCTGGGGATGGTGGGCGACCTGGGCAGCGGGCTGCTCTATTTTGTGAGCCGCATGCTGGGCCTGGGCAGCCAGCCGGTGCAGACAACGGTGGCCGATTACGGGAGCAAGTTTATTGTTGTTGCCGGGCTGCTGAACGTAATTGCAGCGGTGGACGCACATAATTTGCGCACGGGAAGGAAGAGCTGATGCATCCCTCCCACTTGACGGCAGTCTTGCTGTTTGCGCTGTTCGCGTCGACGGTGTTCGGCATCACGATGCGCGACACACCGAAGCGCATGTTCCGGTATGGCGCGTATTGTTTCGCGCTGTTCGTGGGCTCAGTGATCGTGTTCAGCTGGGTGATGTTTTTGATCGCGCGGTAGTTCTCGCAACCTTCAGTCGAAGAGCAGAAAAAATGCCGCCGTTCTTTGGGGGACGGCGGCACAGGTTTCGGCGGGAGTGCCGAAAAACGCTTGGCGCCCACGAGGGCTCCTGGTGGGTGAACCCTTGCGTTCGGAAAAAGTTTCGGAGGGGCGGCTTGAATTCCCAAAGGCAACCGCAGATCCCTCGTCGCTGCGCTCCGTCGGGATGGCAGCTCGTTGGGGGAGGGAGCCGGCGCTACACGCCGATGACAACAGTGGCGGGATGGGTGCTGTGCTATCCCACCCAAGCAAAGCTTGGATGGGGCACCCAATGTTTGAGGGAACTATGCGATCCCGGTGTCGTGGTGGATCGAGCAGGTGGGCAAGCAAGCAGAGAGTGGGCGCCCGGCCACATACAATCGCATTCAGAGGACACATGAAACGCCGACGGTTTATCACCGCATCGATTGCCGCGTCCACCCTGGCTGTTGCAGGCAAGGGTGTGGGTGCTTCGGAGGCCGCGGCGAACGGGCACCGCGAGTACTACCAATTGCGCCGGTATAACCTGATTTCCGGCCAACAGCTAAAGGTCACGGAGAACTATTTTTCGGGCGCCTTGATGCCGGCATTAGCGCGGATGGGGATGGGGCCAGTCGGAGCATTCAAACTCGACATCGGTCCAGAAACGCCGGCGTATTACCTGCTTATTCCCAGCCAATCGATGGAGACGCTTGCGCAGCTCGACCTGCGCCTGGCTCAGGATTCCGAATTTCTGAAGGCCGCCGATACATTCTGGAACGCCACGTCGGCCGCTCCGGCCTATCAACGCGCGGAGATTTCGCTGCTTGCCGCGTTCGAAGGCTGGCCGAGGGTGACGCCGCCTGCGACTGCCGCAACCAAGGGCAAGCGTCTTTTTCAACTCCGCACATATGAGAGCCCCAGCGATGGTGAACACGCGCGCAAAGTTGAGATGTTCCACTCGGGCGAATTCGAGATTTTCCTGAGCGCCGGTTTCCATCCGGTCTTTTTTGGTGACACGCTGATTGGCACGCGCATGCCCAACCTTACTTACATGCTCAGCTTTGCTGACCTGGCAGAGCTCGACGCAAAGTGGGACGTTTTCAGAAACGATCCGGCGTGGAAGAAGCTCTCGGCGAACCCGCGCTACGCGTTCGATGCGATCGTCACGAACATTACGAATCTGATTCTGAGCCCGCTGGATTGCTCGCAGATTTAGAAGGACAGGAGCAAGGGAACAGGTAGCGAGGGGAACAGGGAGCACGCAGGCCCTATCGCCCCAACGCCTTGTCATCCCGGCAGACCGCAGTGACGGGGGATCTGCGCTCCCCGTTCCCTCGCCCGCCGGCACGTTCAGGTCGCTCCCAAAAGCAACCGCAGATCCCTCACTGCGTTCGGGATGACAGTCCTGTAGGTGTTGGGGCTGGCGCTCCGTCGGGATGACAGGGCGTTGGGGATGTCCGCTCAAGGCTGGCGGGTGTTGGCTGCTTCTATAATCGCGGCATGCGTTCCCATGCCGATTCGCGGCGCAGGTCGATCGTTCAGCTCACGGGCGGGGCGGTGCTGGTGTTCGTGCTGCTGGGGACGCTGCAATGGTTTAACACGTCGAAGGTCGACTTTCTCAATCCCGCAACCTATGCCGAGACCATTGCGCTGACGGCGCTGGAACTGCTGCTGTTTCTGCTGCTGCTGCTGTTGCTGGTGCTGCTTTTTCGCACAGTGCTCAAGGTGTACGTGGGGCCGGGGAGCAGCGGGGTCGGCGCGCGGCTGCGCTCGCGCATGGTGATCGGGGCGGTCATCATCACGTTCATGCCCGCGGCGCTGATGGCGCTGTTCAGTTATTACCTGTTGAACCGATCGCTGGAGCGGTGGTTTTCGCCCGATGCAACGCAGTTGCGGGATGACTCGACCAGAGTGGTGCAGGAATTGGTGGCGTATGTGGCGAGCAATGCGCGCACCGAAGCGGCGTCGGTGGCTGAGAGCGGAGCGCTCGATGGGAGCCCGCAGGTTTTGCAACAGGCGATGGCGTCGCGCCGGCTTTCGTTGCAGGGTGGTTTTTTGCTGGTATACGGCGCAGACGGCGCGACGATCGCGAGCTTTCAGGCTCCGGCGGAATCGAGCCGCGTGGCATTGCGCGCTTCCGCGCCCGAGTCGGAATGGAGAGAGGCGCCTCTAGTCGGGCCGCTATCGGCAGCGGTCCTGAGTGCCGCCAGGCGAAATGACAATGCAGTTGTCGACGTTGCGGGGCAGGAATGCGCTATTGGCATGGCGAGGAGTGCTTCTGGCAAGATGGTCGTTGCCGTGTTGCCCATGCCGCGGGGACTGAATGTAACGACGGCGCGGATTCGTTCCGGCGCCGAAGAGTATTTGCTTCTTTACCAATCGCGCAAAGTGATTCGCGCAACGTTATCGCTGACGCTGATGCTGGTGACGGTTTTTGTGTTTTTTACCAGTGTTTGGCTGGCAGTGTTTCTGTCGAAGCAGATTACGAGCCCGGTGGAAGCATTGGCCGATGCAATGGACGCGATTGCGACGGGCAAATACGAGCAGCGCGTGGCCGATGTTGCGACGGGAGAGATGGGCGACCTCGTGCGGTCGTTCAACCACATGGCGTCGGATCTGGAGACGAGCCGGCAGCTGGCGCAAACCGCGCAGGCACAACTGACGGCGGCGAATCTTGCCGTGGAGGAGCGGAGACGCGAGCTGGAGACGATTGTCGAAACCATTCCTTCGGGAGTGGTGACGCTGGATGCCGCAGGAGTGGTGCTGAAGGCCAACCATGCGTTTGCGGCGTTGATGGGGCGCAGGCTGGATATGTCGCTGGCCGGAGAGAAAATTGCGTCGCTGGTGCCGGCCGATTGCGCAGACGATCTGGCGGCGGTGATTCGGCGAGCCAATCGCATGGGAGCGGCTTCGACGGAAATCGAATTCAACGCTCACGGGCGAACGCTGCATTTAGCGGTGACGAGCGCGCGGCTGAACCTGGGGCGCGGGCAAACCGGATCGGTGCTGGTGGTTGAGGACACGACGGATTTTTTGCGCGCGCAGCGACAACTGGCGTGGAAAGAAGTGGCGCAGCAGGTGGCGCACGAGATCAAGAACCCGCTGACACCGATTGCGTTGAGCGCCGATCGCATTGCGCGTCATCTCGATCGCGGCCAGCCCGATTCATTGAACATCATTCGCAAGTGCAGCGAGGTGATTCTGGGCTGCGTGGCGACGCTGCGCACGCTGGTGGATCAGTTTTCCGCGCTGGCGCAATTTCCCGCGCCACAGCCACGGCCTTGCGATATGAATCAAGTGGTGGAAGAAGCGATAGCGCTGTTTGGCGGGCGCCTGGAAGGCATTACGGTGCAGCGGAATCTTGAGCCGAACTTGCCGGCAGTGCTGGTGGATCCTGAGGCCATACGGCGCGCTCTGGCAAACTTGATCGACAACGCCGCGGAGGCGATGCAGGGCTCGCTATTGCGCGTGTTGAGCGTGCGAACGGCGCTGAGCGAAGACGGCGCGGCGGCAGAGGTGACGGTGGCCGATACGGGGCCGGGCCTGAGCGACGAGGTCCGCGAGCGGCTTTTTCTGCCCTACTCCTCAACGAAGCGGCGCGGGACGGGACTCGGGCTTTCGATTGCGGCAAAGATCGTGCAGGAGCACGGCGGGACGATCAGTGCGGAGTCGAACACTCCCAAGGGAGCGCGATTTTTGCTGAGGTTGCCTTTGGTTGAGCCGGTGCAGCCGCAGGCGCCCGGCGCGGAAGTTGGCGAGACGGCCAAGACTGAAACGGCGAAGGTGGACACGGCGAGAGGCGCGGCACGATGAACCACATTCTGGTGGTGGACGACGAAGCGGAGATACGCAGCTCGCTCGAGGAGATTTTGCGCGAGGAAGGCTACAGCGTGAACGGCGCCGCGGATGCCGACGAGGCACTGGTTCTGCTGCGCGACACGCCCTACGACGTGGTGCTGCTCGACATCTGGCTTCCGGGACGCGACGGGCTGGAGCTGCTGGGCGAAGTGCGGGACCTGGCGCCGGAGATGCGGCCTGAAGTGGTGATCATCAGCGGACACGGGACGATTGAAGCGGCGGTGAAGGCGACGAAGCTTGGCGCATACGACTTTCTGGAGAAGCCGCTGTCGCTGGAGCGAACGCTGATCGTGCTAAAAAACGCGGTTGAGGCGCGGCGGTTGCGGACGCAGAACGAGGAATTCAAGCGCCAGTTCAGCGCTGCGTCGGTGTTAACGGGCGAGAGCGTGCCGTTGAAGGCGCTGAGGCAGCAGATCAAGCTAATGGCGCCGAGCAATGGGCGCGTGCTGATCTACGGCGAGTCGGGGACGGGAAAGGAGCTGATTGCGCGGTCGATTCACGCGGAGAGCCTGAGGCGCGATGCGGTTTTTGTCGAGCTGAACTGCGCGGCGATTCCTGAAGCGCACATTGAGGCGGAGCTTTTTGGATATCGCCACGGCGCGCAGCCGGGCGGGCCGCAGGAGCAACGCGGAACGCTGGAACGCGCGGATGGGGGCACGCTTTATCTGGACGAAGTGGGCGATATGAGCCTGAAGACGCAGGCGAAGGTGCTGAGCGCTTTGGACGATCAAATGTTCACGCCGGTGGGGGGAACGCAGCCGCTGCGCGTGGATGTGCGGGTGATTGCGTCGACCAACAAAGACCTGGAAGACGAGATTGCCAAAGGGAATTTTCGCGAGGACCTTTTCTATCGGCTTAACGTGGTGCCGTTTTTTGTGCCGCCGCTGCGCGAGCGCAAGCAGGATATTCCGCTCCTGGCGCGTGAATTTTTGCTGGAGTTTGGCCGGCAGTATGGGCGGCCGCGCGTGGAGATCGGCGAGGAAGCGCTTGAGGCACTGGCGCAGTATCACTGGCCGGGAAATGTGCGCGAGCTGAAGAACATGATTGAGCGGGTGCTGATTCTCAATCCGCGCGTGCTGCGGATTGAGCGTAAGCATTTGCCGCCGCTGACGCAGAGGGCCGGATCGCGCGCCACGGAAGAATTCTCAAGCCTGCAGCAGGCGCGCGACGCGTATGAGCGCGAATACATTTTGAAAAAGATTGAAGAGGCGCACAACAACATCAGCCATGCGGCGGAGTTGCTGGGCCTGGAGCGCAGTCACCTTTACAGGAAGATGAAGGCGCTAGGAATCGCCGCTCGCGAATAGGGCGTGGGGCGGCGAGGTCAGGGCGTTAGGAATCGCCGCTAATGAGCAGGGGCGTTCCGGGTGTGGGCTGGACCTGCGAGTCTTCGCGACGATCGGTGAAGTGGAAGCGGCGTTCGACTTTCTTGTCACGCAGATCGGGCTTGCCTACGCGGCGGTCAGGCCGGTTGAGGCGGCGCCGATCTTCCATCTCGCTCATGGATGACGGGAGAATGATGGGGCCGGAAGGGCGCTGAGGCTGGTATTTTCCGCTCAGCCTGGGATCTGGTCTTACATAGGAAGGTTTTGGAGCCGTGGCCGCAGGTTCGGGTGCGGCGGGCACTGGTTCCCTGCGGGCCGTGCGCGCCAGATCTTCGACCGACGATCCCGATCCGCTGGTGAGCAGCTTGTGCAGCGTGGGAATCTGCGAGCGCTGATTCTCAACAAAGTCAACCCCATCGACCGAAAGCGTGTACTGAGCGTTGTCTGCCTTGGCGACGTAGCCCTTCTTTTGCAGATACCAAAGCGTGAAGTCGAGATAGTCGCGGGGGAATCCCATGCGCTCTTCGATCTCAGAGAGCGGCACTTCAGGATATGTGGGATTGGTGCGACGCCTGTAGTAAAGGACGGCGAGGACGGCGAGGCGGCGATTCAACTCGCCTTCCATCACGTCCATGAAGTCAATGGATGCTGCGAGGGGCTCGGGCCGAGGCTGGGTCTTGGCGCGGGACTCATCGTATTCAGCGCGACGGCGAGGATCGGACAGCACGTCGTAGGCAGCCTTGAGCAGGCGGAAGTTTTCTTCGTGGCCAGTTTCGGCATTATCGGGGTGCAGCCGCGCGGCCAGAAAACGGTAGACGCGATGAATGGTTTCAGCGTCGGCGTTGGGGCTGATTTGGAGAAACTCGTAATAGTCGTGGATCGGCGCGCTGGTGCTCATGATTCTCCCGGAGGATTCGTCTGAGCTTAGCCCATGGTTTGGTGGGGCGGGTATCCCGCATAGGTGGGAGCAGCTGGCTGGTAACCGTGGGGTGTGCTGAATTGGGAACAAGTCACATTGGGACATGAGCTTACGGACGATGCGGAAGGGCGGAAAGGGACCGCACATGCTACGCTAAGCCTCATGTCACGAGCCGTTCCCGAGGCAGTGGGGGAGCTGCCCAAGTCCGCGCAGCACGAGCGGCCATGGCTCTTCGCGTTTCTGATTGCGCCCGACGCGGTGATTTCGCTGGGCCTCGTGAGTGGCGCGCTGACATTCCTTCTGCGCAATGAAGGCGTCGATCCGGGTCGCGCGGCCACGATCAGCGCACTGATTGCACTGCCGCACGCGATCTACTTCCTGTGGGGACCGATCACCGATTTCTGGTTTCAGCGCCGCTATTGGATTTTTGCGGCGAGCGTCGCCGCCGCGGCCTTGCTGGTGTGCGCGTTTGGTTTGGCCCGGCTGGGCACGACGCTGGGGGTGAGCCTGCTGTTTCTGGTGGCGTCGATTGCGGTGCTGAGTCCGGCAGCGTGCGGCGGAATGATGGCGACGCTGACCAGCGAGGTGAATCGCCGCCGAGCCAGCAGTTTCTATCAAGTTGGCTCGCTCGCCATCGGCGCAGTGGCGGTGTATGCCATTACGTCACTCGCCGGCCGCATTTCACTCCGCGTCATCGGCCTGATCGTAGCCGCGATGATCCTGCTCCCTGCGTTGTTCGCGTTTGAAGCTCGATCGGAGCCGTTGATCCAAACGCGCACGGTGCAAGAGACGGTGGCGCTGATTTTTGACGAATGCAAGGCCACGTTCTGGCGCTGGGAGGCTATCCCATACCTGCTGATTGTCACCGGCCCAGCGGGGTCGGGCGCGATGATCGGCCTGCTCGGCGCGATCGCCCGCGATTATGGGGTGACGGGCCAGCAGGTGGGATGGATCAATGGCGTCGCCGGCGCGCTGCTCACGTCGGCGGGAGCGCTGGCCGCCTCGTTGATCCCAGCGAAGGTGCCTGCTCCTATCGCATACCTTGTGTGCACCATCATCAATGCGGCCACGCTGGCGGTTTTCGCACTGGGCCCCATGCGCCCCGCGGTCTATTTTTCGGGGACGATTTTTTACCTGTTTACAGTCGGCACGTGTTACGCGCTGACGACGGCGGTGATTCTGGAGATGATGGGCGCATCGGGGAAGAGCGGCAGCGGGCGCTACTCCGTTGTGAATTCTCTGGCGAATGTTCCGGTAGCCTACATGATCTGGCTGGATGGCCGAGGATATGCGCTTTGGGGAACGCGAGGAATGCCGGCAATGGATTTGGTGGTGAGCGCGGTGGCAGCGTCAGTGCTTCTGGCGCATTTCGTTGTGAGCAGGCGGCGGAGGCGGGCGAGGATGGTGGCGTGAATGCCGCGATGGGCCGGATGGATTCCCGAAGTGCAACCGCAGATCCCTCGTCGCGCGCTGCGCGGCTCCTCGGGATGACATGCTTTCGGCTACTGGCGATTCCCTGTGTCGAGGATCGGGGCCATCGCTTCGGGGTTGTCACCGAGGCGCGGGTCGACGCGAAAATCCCACACCGATTCGCTGATGTCGGAGGGAGAGATGATCTCGATGAGTGCGTATTCGCCGATGGTGAGCTTCTGCGCGGGCTCGATCTTGAGCCAGTGCTTGCCGGGCAGAACCTCGACTTTGGTGGGGATGGTGTCCTCGTCCTGGGTGACGTTGCCGGTGGGACTCATGTGGATGGCGCCGACCACGCGCACTTGTTGCCGCTCGTCCACGCGCACGATGACAAAGCCCGACTGCGCGGAGTGCGCGCCGTGCTTGCCGCCGTTGACGGCTTTGGCTCCGCCAGTATCGATCGTCATGGGATGCGTGAGCACCGGCTCGGTTGAATCTTCGACACCGAGCGAGAGATAAATTACGGGGTCGTCGACGTGGAGATGTACGCGGGCGTTCGCGCCCTGGAGTTCCATGCTGGCTTTCTGGCCGGCGAGCGGATTCAATACTTCGATGCCTTTGCGATTTTTGGAATTGAGCGTGAGATCGATCGCCTTCAGCTCCACGAGCTCGGGCGTGCCGTGATAGGTGTCGAGAACAAAGACGCCTTCTTCGTCGGGCAGCTCGAGGCCCGGAGCAACCCTGGGCATGCGCGCCTGATTGTCGGCGCGTTCCTGCTGTTCTTCCTTATCGATGTCCGCGGCTTCTTTCATCGCGGGCGATGAGTCCTGGTCAAGCAGTTCCTCGTGATCGCGTGCCCATTTATTTGTTGCATCCCAGTCGACGAGGCCGGTGGGGAGTTCTTCCCACTCGCCGCGCTCCTGCGAAAGATAGCGCACGCGATCGCCGACGATCTGGTAGTCGCGCACAATCTGGTAGGAGCCGTCTTTGAGGATGAGGCGAAGATTACGGCCCGTGCCGGGGACAGCGGGCTTCAGGGGGAGGGGCTTGGAGTTGGGACCGTGATCGTCCTGCCGTTGAACGTCTTGCTGATTTTGGGGGCCGGGCGCAGACGTATCGGACTGGGCAATGGCGCTCGCCGCGAAAAGGAGAAAAGCCAGCGAAAGGGCGGACAGACGCCACTTTGGCCGAAATTGCAGAAAACAAACCATGACAACTGCAGTTTAGACGCGCGGGGCCGGGGTGCGTTTTGCCGCGCGCGACACCGAAAATCGTGATTTAAGTGCAACCGACTGATGGTCCGGGCGTCCAATCCGGTAAGCGGCATCTGTACAATAGACCCGAAGGGTTCCACGCATTGACAGGACTTGAGACAAAGTTCCGCGGGAAACGCGGCATTTGGCCGGGCATTTTGCCGGCGATAGCGATGCTTTGTCTTGTCCTGCTGGCGACGCTGGCGGTTGCACAGGCTACGCACTTTCACTCCAACGATACCGACGCGGACCATTGCCAGCTTTGCGTCGTGATGCACACGGTGGTTCCGGTCTCGGCCGTTGCGACTGTCATCATCATTGTGCAATTGGGAGCTTCCGCTCCCTTGGCCGAGCCCATCGTCGTTGCGCGCCAGCAGCAGATTCGCCTTTTCATCCGCCCACCGCCGGCCGACTCCTAGAGCGTCGATCCTTTTTATTCAGGCCGTTGCGCCGACCCAACATCCAAGTTTCGGGCAGTGCGTGGCCACATCCACCCAATCATTTTGGATCGATGCTCCCCAACGCAATGAGGAAGCCGCGACGGCATGTTTCGCGGATATCGCTACTCTTCATTCAGCCATTGTTCAGGAGATCCAGCCATGACGATTTCTCGCGGCGCAATGACGCGCCTTCTTCCCCTACTTGCCTTGGTATTCTCGGCGCTGTCAGCGCCGGCGCAGAGCGGCAACGCCGGAGCCGTTCGCGGCGCAGTCACCGATCCAAGCGGAGCCGTGGTTCCCAAGGCAACGGTGGAACTGACCGACAAAGTGAGCGGATTCGACCGCACCACGACCACGGATGCCACGGGCCAGTTCACTTTTCCCAACGTGCCGTTTAATCCGTACACGATCGAAGTGTCGGCCAAGGGTTTTGCTTCGCAGAGCCGGACTGTGGAGATCCGTTCCTCGGTGGGAATCACAGTAAACCTGGTTTTACAGATTGCCGGCACCAGCCAAACGGTTACCGTAGAGTCCAGCGGCGACCTGATCGAGGATGACCCAACCTTCCACACCGATGTGGACCGCGATCTGTTCAACAAAGTCCCTCTGGAGAGCGCGTCATCGACGCTTAGTTCGCTTGTGACGCTGACCACTCCTGGCGTGGCGGCGGACTCGAACGGGCTGTTTCACGGACTCGGAGATCACGCGTCGAACTCATTCTCAGTGGACGGCCAGGCGATTACGGACCAGCAGAGCAAGGTGTTCTCAAACCAGCTTCCGTCGAATTCCATTCAATCGATTGAAGTGATCAGCGGCGCGCCGCCTGCCGAGTTTGGCGGAAAGACCAGTCTGGTTATCGTGGCCACCACGCGCTCCGGCCAGGGCGTTACCAAGCCTTCAGGAGATGCGTATGTTTCTTATGGATCCTTCGGGTCGGAGAATGGGGGCGTCGATCTCTCTTACGGCGGAAAGCGTTGGGGCAACTTCATTGAAGCTGACGCATTAAACACCGGCCGTTTTCTTGATCCGCCCGAATTCAGGGTCTTCCACGCCAAGGGAAACGAAGAGAATATTTTCGATCGCATCGATTACAGCTTTACGCAGGCCGATTCGATGCACCTCGACCTCAACTATTCCCGCTCCTGGTTTCAGACGCCCAATTCCTACGACAACCTGAACGTGTCGAACGTGGTTGCAGACGGAACAAGCGCCGACCCCACCTTCGACAATGTGGGCAACACCGATCAGCGTTCGAAGATCAACACCTTCAATATCTCGCCCACTTACACGCGCGTCATCAACAACTATTCCGTCTTTAACCTTGGCGCGTTCGCCCGCAAAGACCTTTACGGCTACTATCCGAGCGGGAATCCGCTGGCCGACCTTGGGCCGGCGAACCTGCAAACGTCCTCCATCTCGCAGTACCGCACGCTGACGAATGTCGGTCTGCACGCGGACTACTCGTATGTAAAGGGAGTGAACAACCTGAAGATCGGCGCGCAGTATGAGCAGACCTTCCTGCGTGAGCATGATAGTCTCGGCGTGGTCGACTCCACCTTGAATTCGCCCTGCGTGGATGAGGACGGGAATCCTCTGCCGGGGTACGCCAGTCCGGACGACTGCGACGGCGAATCTTCGTTTCCGAATGACAACTATCTCGACGTCCTGGCGCCTTACGACCTTACGCGCGGCGGTACCGATTACCTCTATTTCGGCC
>DATKMH010000044.1:0-55284 GCA_035541975.1 Occallatibacter sp.
CGCCGCCAAGGTTGAAGTGCTGATTAATCTCGTACCACGAATAGCCATCGATTTCCGCGCCCAAGTGGCGGCCGTGGTCGGTCTTGTTGCTCGCGATCGCACTTCCCGATGTGTTGTAAACCGAATCCAGCGCATCGGCCACCCAATCGTCCAGGCCTTGCGCTGTAAATGTGAGGCGCCTGTGGGGTTCAATAGTGGCTCCCGCACGCACTGTCTCAATATTCTGCCAGCCGAACAAATCGACGATGCCAAAGCGATCATGAGCCGTCGGGTAGATCGTATCGAACGTGGTGTGCGCAGAGCTCGTCGTCGGATTGCGATTGCCCGTAGCGTAATCGTATTGCGAAAAAATGCGCGGCTTGGCACGAACATCGACGAACTGGTAAGAGGCGCCGGCCTGCGCAGCCCATGCTCGAATCGGCGCCGTTCCCACTCTGCCGTTTTCGACGATCACCTCTCCCGAATAGTTGAACGCGGCGTGAGTTTGACCTTTGAAGCGCAACCCAAAAGCCTTCTCGTCCTCCTTACCGGTGGCTTTGCCTACCGCCGGCTCCACGGTCTCTTTGGGCTGAATGCGCCACAAGAAGAAGGGTTCGAGGTTTGAGTGCCGCGCAAAAAGATCATCGATGCGGGCATAGGCGCCGTAGATGTTGTTGCCTTCCTGATGCGGGCTCACGCCATAGGGCTGAGGCACCACCGCCGTGGCGGCGAAAATGCCCAGATGCTCACGCTTTGCGTTCAGGTTCAGCACCGCTGCATCGTAGGAGCGAGCCTGGTTGCGCCATTCGGAGTCGGCAAGGATGGTGTTGTTGTAATTGATGATCTGACGGCCCACGCGCAAACTGAACCAGTGTTTCTCGGGCGCGCCGATCTCCACGTACGCCAGCTTCAGATCCCAGCGCACCGTATTCGGTGGCCCGACCGGCGGATTTTGGAAGCCCGAGCGCGCGTCTTGCACCTGCGCAGAAACCCGCAGCCAGCTTTTCGAATGCAGATCCACCTGGAACCGGAAGCGGTTCAACAGGTATGAGTCATCAACCCGTGCTTTGAAGCTGGAATTCTCGTAGCCCTCGTACCGGAATCGCTCCTCCGCCTGAACGTCGACCCAATCGGGCAGCTTCTGGTCCAAATCTGTTGCCGGCGCAAAGTCGTGAAAGTCGTAGGGAGCGGGGCTTGCAGTTGTACGAAAAGCGGCCCCATTCAGGAAGCTCAACGGGTTCGACGCCGGCCCCGTGATATATGCGCCGTTGTATCCCGACGTCGCGTTGCGTGTGGTTATGTCGTCCTGCGCGACCGCGAACGGCGTCGCGGCGAACAGAATAAGCGCAGCATAGATCGGCAGCGGTAGCCGGCGCAGCGAATTGGACGCAGCAGCACCAAGAAGTTTTTGCACCTTGTTCTCTCCATTCCGTTTTTTGGAGCTGAGTCTTGATGGCCCGCGTCAAAGTGCCCGCGAGCCCCGCCTGGAGTAGAGGAGCTTTATCGACAGGTGGGGAGACAACAAGGCCTGCGAAGAACGAGTTGAGCAGAGACCGAGAGAGTCAACCGGCGTAGAGAAACAGATGTAACAGCACCAAGAGCTTTTCGCACTTTGGATTCCCCTTTTGATTTTTTAAAGCTGGAATTTCGAGTTCGTTGTTCAGGACCTTTGGTCCCTGGGCCGCGGGGGCCTCAGAACTCTATCGACAGGTGGGATGACAACAAGTCATGTCAGTAGCTTTTTAATGTACCTGAAACGGTCGATCTCTCAAAGAGATTTGGTCAAATCGTGTCAGATTGCGAGATGCCCGGCCAGGGCCCGAAAACCTCCTCCAAACAAAGGGGCAGTCCACATTGGACTGCCCCTTTCATTTGGATTTCAACCTCAATCAACCCAAGCTTGCGCTTACTCCGCCGCTTCCACAGCTTTGGTCTGCGCCACGGTCCACTCCGGCGCGCCCACTTTGAAGCGCGCGAAGCGCCGCACTGTGATGTTCTCGCCGAGCTTCCCGACCTTCTGCGCGATCAGTTCCTTCACGCTGATGGCCTGGTCCTTGATGAAGGGTTGCTCCAGCAGGCAAACCTCTTCGTAGAACTTCGCCATCTTTCCTTCCACGATCTTCTCAATCACGGGCGCCGGCTTGCCGGTGGCCGCCGCCTGTGCGCGATAGATCTCCTTCTCACGCTCCAGATCTTCGGCCGTCACGTCCTCCGGCTTCACGTAGCGCGGATCGCTGGCCGCGATGTGCATGGCCACGTCTTTCAGCAGCTCCTGAAAATCCTCGGTCCGGGCCACGAAATCGCTCTCGCAGTCGAGCTCCACCAGCACGGCGATCTTTCCGCCAGCGTGGATGTAGCTGCCCACCGCGCCCTCGTTGGTCACGCGCGACGACTTCTTCTGCGCAGACGCCATGCCCCGCTTGCGCAGCACCACGAACGCCTCTTCCATGTTGCCCTTGGTCTCCTGCAAAGCTTTCAGGCAGTCGCCCATGGGCGCGCCAGACTTCTCGCGCAGCTCCTTCACTAATTTCGCATCGATCTTTTCAGTCACTGTAGTCATCTCTCTCTTTTTCCCTGGCCGCACACGGCCTATCTGCTCGATTGTGTTTAAGATTTCACAATCATGTTGCGCGCCGGAGAATTTCCGGCATAAGAAAAGCGTGGCCGTTATTCGGCGGCCACGCTCTTCGAATCACTGCGTGCTTGCGCGCCGGCTCCTTACTTGGCGCTCTCCGCCACTTCATCCTCTTCAAGGAGCGCCGCCACAGCCGCGGGCGCCTTGCGAATGCCGCCGCCCAAGGCAGCTTCGAGATCGACTTCCTCGCTCGGTGCAGACTCCGCCGAGATGGCCACGTCGCCCTCGGTGCCTTCGCCCGCAACCGCGCCCTCGGCTTCCACTGCCGGCGTCTCTTCCGTGAACGCCTTGTCGCCCAGCAGGTTCACGCCCTCTGCGGCCGAATCGGCCACTTTCGAGGTGAACAGCCGAATCGCGCGCAGCGCGTCGTCGTTTCCGGGGATCACGTAATCCACCACCGTCGGGTCGCAGTTGGTATCCACCACCGCAACCACCGGAATGCCCAGCTTGCGCGCTTCCTTCACCGCAATCGCTTCGTTATTCGAATCCACCACGAAGATCGCATCCGGCAGCCGCTTCATGGTCTTGATGCCGGCCAGGTTCGCCTGCAGGTGCTTGCGCTCGCGCTCCAGCTTGATCACTTCTTTCTTGGTCAGCAGGTCGTAGCGGCCATCCGTGGCCATCTCATCCAGTTCCTGCAGCCGCTTCACCGATTTCTGCACCGTCACCCAGTTGGTGAGCAGTCCGCCCAGCCAGCGCTGGTTGATGTAGGGCATTCCCGCCCGCGTAGCCTCTTCGGCGATCGCATCCTGCGCCTGGCGCTTGGTGCCGACAAACAGAATCGTCTTGCCGCTCGCGCACAGATCGGTCACGAACTTCGAAGCGTCTTTGAAGAGCTTCAGCGTCTTCTGCAAATCGATGATGTAAATTCCGTTGCGCTCGCCGAAGATGTATTCCTTCATCCTGGGATTCCAGCGCTTGGTCTGATGCCCGAAGTGAACACCCGCTTCGAGCAGTTCCTTCATGGTTATGTTTGCCAAAGTTCCTCCTTTTTTGGACTGCATCCGGGTGGTCGATGCCTGCGCCCGGATTTATCCCGCTTGCGCGGGAGATTTGTGAAACCAGCCAGTAGCTGTTAGCCATTAGCTTTTAGCCTGTCCGTGCTTCGTTCACTGCATCGGATTCCAATGCAGCCTTTTGCGCCTCGGAAAAGCTAGCAGCTAAAAGCTAAGAGCTAATAGCTCCCAGCAATCGCTTTAGCGCTTGCTGAACTGGAACCGCTTTCTCGCGCCCTTCTGACCGTACTTCTTGCGTTCCTTCTGGCGCGCATCGCGCGTCATCAATCCTTCGCCCTTCAGCAGCTTGCGCAGCTCGGGGTTAAACGTAACCAGCGCGCGCGCAACGCCCATCTTCACCGCGTCAGCCTGCGCGGCCACGCCGCCGCCGCTCACGGTCGTCACGACGTCGAAGCTCGCCGCGAGCTCGGCAACCGCCAGCGTACGCTTGGCGCTCACCCGCTGCTGCTCGGTCACAAAGTGCTCTTCGAACTTCTTGCCGTTTACCTTCCACTCGCCGCTCCCGGGACGCAGAAAAACGCGCGCGATCGCCGACTTGCGCCGTCCCGTCCCGTAATACTGAACCAGATCCTCTGCCATGCTTCGTTAGCTCCTAGCTTCTAGCCTCTAGCTGCTAGCTTGTCCTAGCCCCCAAGGGCTTCTTCGTTTGTTCCCTCGCCCCTTCGCTCCAGCAAGAAAAAGCCAGGAGCTAGAAGCTAGCAGCTAAAAGCTGCTTCTAAAGCGCAACCGGATTCTGCGCCGCATGCGGATGCTTGTCTCCGCGATAAACCTTCAGCTTCGATCCCATGGCGCGCCCCAGCTTCGTCTTCGGCAGCATGCCTTTGATCGCCTCTTCCAAAACCTTCTCAGGCCGGCGGTTGATCAACCGCGTGAACGACTCCTCGCGCAGACCGCCTGGAAATCCCGTGTAGCGCCGGTACATCTTGCTCTGGTCTTTCAAACCGGTTAGCCGAATCTTCTCCGCATTGATCACGATCACGTGGTCGCCCATGTCGATGTAGGGCACATACTGCGGATTCGTTTTGCCGCTCAAAATCATCGCGGCTTTGGTCGCCAGGCGGCCCAGGGTCTGCCCGCTCGCGTCCACCACATACCATTTGCGGCTCACATCCTTGCCGCTCGGAATAAACGTCGACATCGCTCTCTCTGCTTCCTTAAGAAAAATCTCTACTGCGCCCCAGAGGGAATCGGGTGCCCCATCCTGAACGCGCACTTTGCGCTTGGGATGGGATTGTGCCAACCAGCGCAACCCGCATTTGCCCGCGCGAAACGCGCAGACCCTGAAATCTACCCACTGCCAAACAAACCTGTTCGGGTGAGAAGCTGCGGATGTCTATAACCCTGGCTGCCCCGGACCACGTTCCTGCTTCCGCTTATCTGGTCCCGCCGCCGGTTGCCCGTTCCATCGGAGCCCGCTTGAACTCCGCGTCGGATAAGATCCGGGCGAGCACGCCAGAACGCGCACACCTTGACCCCAGGCACAACACCGCGCAAGACCTCTAGAATACTCAAAAATCAGGCCCAAGTCAATGAATTCGCTGCACCGGAACTGGTTCAAAACAGCCTCATCCGCCTCTTCTTTCCGCACCCGTCCCGTACTCCAGGGCAAAACACACGCCCCAATCCATCCCTTACCCCGTCGTTCTTTATTTTGAACTTTATTACTGACCGGCCAGTCGGTTTATAATGACAACACGAGGTGAATCACCATGGTCCCGCGTCCAGACGTTAGCGAAGAGCGAAAAGCTCAGATTCTCGACACTGCCGAGGAAGTCTTTGCCAGCAAGGGCTTCGACGGCGCAAATATGGACCTGATCGCCACCAATGCCGGCCTCAGCAAGGGAGCCGTTTACTGGTATTTCAAAAAGAAGGACGACATCATCGGCGCCCTCCTCGATCGTGTCTTCCGCCGCAGCCTCAACTCGCTGCGTGCAATCGCATCGCAGCAAGGCTCTCCGCGCGCCCGGCTTATCCGGATTGGCGAGCAGATTTCCAGTGACTACCAGGGCATGGAGCGTCTGATGCCGATTGCCCTCGAGTTCTATGCGATCGCTCTGCGCCGCAAGAGCATCCGCAAGCATTTGGGCGGCCTCTACGATGAGTTGCTTTCCATCTTGACGCCCGTCATCGAGCAGGGCATACAAGCCGGCGAGCTTGCCCCGGCCGAGCCCCGCCGGGCCGCAACGCTGCTCATCGCTTCCTACGAGGGCCTCGGCGTGGTGTGGGCCCTTTCGCCCAAGCTGGTGGAGTGGAGAACGCACGGTCCGCTGATGGCCGAGGTCTTGGTCCGCGGCCTGGAGCAGAGGTAGCCTATGCGGATTCTCATCTCCGGAGCAGGCATTGCCGGTCCAACACTGGCCTGGTGGCTTTACCGATTTGGATTTCAACCCACCATTGTCGAAAAAGCTCCAGCCCTGCGCGCTGGGGGCTACGTGATCGATTTCTGGGGCGCCGGCTATGAGATTGCCGCGCGCATGGGCCTCACTGCGCGCCTGCAACAGGTGGGCTATCACGTACGCGAAGTCCGGATCGTGAACCGCCACGGCCGCAGAATCAGCGGCTTTGGCACCGACGCCTTCTGGCGCAACACTGGCGGCCAATTCGTCAGCCTGGGCCGCGGCGACCTCGCAGCCGCTATCTGCAGCTTGATCGAGGGCAAAATTGAAATGCGGTTCGGCGACAGCGTCAGCGGAATCGTCGAACGCGAGCACGACGTCGTCGTCGACTTCAACAGCGGCCTGCGGCGCGAGTTTGACCTTGTCGTCGGAGCAGACGGGCTGCATTCCGGAGTTCGCGAGCTGGCTTTCGGCCCCATCAATCGATTTGAAAAGTATCTCGGTTGCAAAGTCGCCGCATTCACTGCGCAGGACTATTTGCCTCGCGATGAGGACGTTTACATGCTCCACTCGCAGGTCGGAGGTCAGGTTGCGCGTTTCTCCATGCGCGGCAATCGCACCATGTTCCTCTTCACTCTGGCCGATCAAAACCCCGCGATTGGCACGCTCGAAGATCAAAAGCGCTTGTTGCACGCCCGCTTTGGAAACAGCGGCTGGGAGTGCCCGCAGATTCTTCGCGCCCTCGATGCCGCCGATGAACTCTATTTCGACCGCGTCAGCCAGATCCGTATGGGAAGCCAAGGCGGCGCATGGAGCCGCGGCCGGGTTGTGCTTCTCGGCGATGCCGCATCCTGCGTTTCGCTCCTCGCCGGCCAAGGGTCCGCGTTGGCAATGACAGCCGCTTTCCTGCTCGCCACTGAACTGCGCAATTGCGCCGGCGACTACCGCGCCGCATTTCGCGGCTACGAGGAACGATTCGCCGCCTTCGTCCTGCGCAAGCAAAAATCGGCAGTACGGTACGCGGGCGCCTTCGTCCCCCGATCCCGCGCCTCTGTTCTCTTCTGGAACCTGATGATGCGTCTGATGAATTTAAACCTGGTCGCGGATTGGGTTGTGAAGGGAGACTTGGCAGACCATATCGAGCTCCCCGCAGTCACAGCGCCAGCCGGCAACGCAAGCGCAATCTCGTAGCCCTGCAACTCCAGACGGTGAAACCCGCGCAGTCAGTGCCTTTCCAGGCGCAGATGGGACGCTAAACTGGCGAGGCCTCTGTCATTCGTTTATTGGAGGATCGAATATGCTCGTTGTCGACGCGCAATGCGAGAATCGTCGGGTCTTTGTCGGCACCTTCTGGGGTCAGCTGGTTTCGTCCATCATTTGGCTGGCCTCGGCCGCCCTCGCCACATGGAGCACTCCCAGCGCGGCAATCTCAACCATTGTCATCGCCGGCTTCTTCATCTTCCCCCTCACGCTCCTCATGCTGCGCCTCTCCGGCGGACCCACATCGCTCAGCAAAGAAAATCCGCTGGGCAAGCTCGGCATGCAGATCGCCTTCACGTTGCCCCTCACGATGCTTTTGCTCGTTCCCGTCTGCGACTTTCGCCTGAATCTCTTTTATCCCGCGCTCCTGATTCTGCTCGGCGCGCACTACCTGCCCTTCACGTTTCTCTATGGGATGAGAATGTTCATTCCGCTTTGCGCGATCCTGGTCTTCAGCGGCGTCGCGATCGCATTCCGGTTCCCCGATTCGTTCTGCCTCGGCGCCTGGATCGGCGGCGTAACGCTGTTTGTTTTTGCATGGATCGGCCGCATGCAGGCTCGCCGCGAAATTCGCGCCGGCGCCTAGCGATCAACCCAGGGCCGCGGAGGATTTTAGCGCGAAATGCGGTATCCTGATTGAGCGCGCCCGTAGCTCAGCTGGATAGAGCGAATGCCTCCGGAGCATTAGGTCGGGAGTTCGAATCTCTCCGGGCGCACCACTTCAGGCAATGTTCACAACTTACGTTCTTCGAAGCAGAACCAGTGGCCGCCTCTACACGGGCTCCACGGAGGACTTCGAAAGGCGCCTCCGCCAACATAATTCTGGCCTTACACGCTCAACAAAAAATCGTGGGCCTTGGGACTTGGCATACAAGGAAGACTTCGCGACTCGGAATCAGGCAATGGCGCGAGAGCGGTTCTTCAAATCTGGCGTCGGCAGGGAAGAACTGGGGCGCATTTTGCAAGCGCGCCCGTAGCTCAGCTGGATAGAGGGCGCCGCGGCGACCCTCCCGAGCATTAGGTCGGGAGTTCCCCGCCGCGGCGGGTCCGGGCGCACCACTTCTCGCAAGCGATCCCGAGCATTAGGTCGGGAGTTCCCGGCCGCGGCGGGTCCGGGCGCACCATCTTTTGGCGGCTTTCTTACTGCCCCCTCAACGCCTCTGTTGCCCAATATTGTCGGTTTGCAGCGTCCAGCGATTCTCAGCTCAGCAGAATCTTCCGCGCCTCGCCCTCCGGATCGTTCACCATTCGAATCTGGTTGTCCCAGACCATCGTTTTGTTCGTATCCGGATCGGTCGGCTCCCACGCAATGCCCGGCTGTCCGGGATTCCCGGTTCTGGCAAAATTCGCCCAGGATTCCGCCATCTTCTTCGCCAGCACCTGCGCTTCGGGCGTATTTCCCGTTCCCTGCTCGCACCGCTTGGTGTTGTCGAAGCAGAATTGCAGCTCCGCGGTGTGCCACGCGCCCGCCACTCCATCCAGCATGGGCGATTGCCACGTGAAGTAATACGCATAGGCCGGCGCAGCTTTTTGGTCATGTTTCAATTTGGCCATTTTGACAATGTTGTTGCGCATCGTCAGCGAGTTCAACCCGAACGCGCCGCTGCACATATAGCTGAGCGTGCGGATTGCCTTCTCCGGATGCAGTTTCTTGAGCGTAGCGACCAGAGCAGTTGCTTTGTCGTCGCCATAGGCTTTTACGAGGTCGGCATGCCACTGTTCTTCGGTTGGGTTGTGAGACATCTGGTTGCCTTCTTCGCTCACCGAGCCAAGCAGCATCGGGACGTCCTTCGAAGTATCCGGTGCGGCATCGAAGAATGACCGCATGTTGATCACCTTCCCATCGAGACATGGCGACCAGCCCACACGCGCCGGCCCCGAGAAGAATCCAGCCCCAGGCCGGAATGGTGGATTGATCTTGGCCACAGCGGCATTCCCCGCTGCCGACAGCTTCGCCCAATCCATCTTCTGCAGCGACGCAATGTCATTCGGCGCGAGACCCAAATCCTTCATCATTTGCCGCGCCACTTCCCGCTGCTGCTCTTTGGTCGGAATGTTGCCGCCGCCACCCGACTGCACAGACGCGCGATGGATGAGCCCCTTTGCCGAGGGCATGCCCAGCAGCGTCGTCACCTTCGATCCGCCGCCCGACTGCCCATAAATCATCACGCGATCGGGATCGCCGCCGAAGTTCGCAATGTTGTCGCGCACCCACTCGAGCGACGCCACCAGGTCCGTCATGCCTACATTCGATGAGTCCTCGTACGCCGACCCGCCAATCTCCGACGCGTCGAAGAACCCCAGAATGTTCAGGCGATGATTCACCGTCACCGACACCACGTCGTGATGCCGCGCCATCTGCGCGCCCTCCTGCGAGGGCAGCTCGTACGACGATCCAAAGCTGTATCCGCCCCCGTGGAAGTAGACCAGCACCGCGCGCTTGCCCGTCAGGCTCGGTGTCCACACGTTCAGCTTCAGCATGTCTTCGTTCTGGTAGCCGTCGTCCCAATCCTGCAGGAACGTCTGCTCGATCGCGGTCCAGGGATGAAGATTCTGCGGGCAGTTTGCCCCGTAGATCAGCGCGGGATATTCGTCCTTCCACGGCACAGGTGGCTTTGCCGGCAGCCAGCGATTTTCGCCCGCCGTGTTCTGCCCATAGGGAATGCCCTTGAACGTGAACACTCCGCCATCCAGAAATCCGCGCACCGGCCCGTATTGCGTTTTGGCCACGGCCGAGCGCGGCGTCGAGCAGTTCCCCGGCTCCTGGTGGACGCCTGTCTTGACGCTGTCTGAGGCGCGCGCGTCCTTCGCCAGTGCAATTCCCACGCCCGCGGCGGCTGAAAGTTTGAGCGCTTCACGCCGGTTCAGGCGGATGCTGTTGTTCGAATCCTCTGCCATGATCAATCTCCTTGTGTTTGGGCTTTTCGGGAACTCTTCGGCGGAGCTTGCGAAATCATCCGCCACGGGCGTTTGCGCGCAGGATTTCAAGGCACGCTTTTGAGAAAACGTATTCCGGAAAGCACACTAGAAGACGCCGCCTCCCGCTGTCAAGATCGAAGGCGTGGCTACTGAGCAAAGAAGCTGGATCTCTGGCCCAGGCCTTTCACGCGACGGTTCGCGAGCCGGTGTCGGCCATGCCGGCCGGCTGCAGTTTGCAGGCCATCAGCTCTTTTGCTTTCTGGGCAATGTGTTCCGCGCTCACTCCGAGTTCTTTCACCAGTTCCCAGGGCGCTCCGGAATCGCCGAAGCGGTCCTGAATGCCAATGGCGGCAGTGATAACAGGATGGCCGTAAATCCTTTCGCTTGAAGTCAGCACTGAACTGACCCTGCCCGCCAAAGCACCCACCTGGTGTTCCTCCGCGGTGACGATCGCGCCGGTCTCGATTGCCGCCCGGATAATGGCCTCCGTATCGATTGGCTTAAGGGTGTGCATGTTGAGAATGCGCGCCGTATAGCCAAACTCGTTGCGCAGGATCCACGCTGCGCGCATTGCCTCAGGCACCTCGGGACCGCAGGCGATGATGGTCACGTCTTCCCCTTCATCGCTGCACTCGCTATCGAGTTTTGTCTCGAAGGCGTCGATGAAGTTGGCCGAAGAATGACGCAGCCGAATGCGGTTGGCGTTGCCGAAGATGAACGGTGTCGCCTGAGTGGTTACGATAGGCGTGGCTTCGCGCGCAAGGCGAATGTATTTGGGTCCCGCGCGCTCCAGCAGCAGATAAGTGGTTGCCTTTTGTGCCTCGACCACGTCGCAAGGCACAACTACCGCCATGTGAGGCAGGCCCATCATTGCGAATAAATCTTCAAGCGCCTGGTGTGTAGCGCCGTCGGGGCCTACTGAGACTCCGGCGTGGGCGCCGACGATCAAGACATTCAGGTTGGAGTAACAGACAGAGACACGGATCTGGTCCAGGTTGCGCGCGGCAGAGAATGTGGCGTAAGAGCCCACGACGGGCAGCTTGCCTTCGCGCGCAAGCCCTGCCGCGGCCGAAGTAGCGGACTGCTCAGCGATGCCCATGCTGAACCAGCGCGCGTTGCGTTCCGGCTTGCCCGCATGGAAATCGCTCATGGTGATCGATCCCGAGATGTCCAGCCCCAGGCATACCACGCGTTCATCGCCGCCGTTGGCGGCGAGGGACTTCCCTAATCCCTTGCGCGTCGGCTCCATCGCCACTCTCATGGAGTCGCCCGCGTTCCACCAGTAATCGCGCGAGAAGTGCGGCATCGCCGCTTCCAGGCTGCGTTCGGCTTCCGCTTGGAAGTCCGCTGCTTTCAAAAGCAGTTGTTCAACGGGAATGCGATCCGCGAGGCCCAGATCGCGCAATGCCGCGGCGAGTTCTTCACGATTGGGCGCCTTGCCGTGCCATCCGGCCTGGTTTTCCATGAAGCTTACGCCCTTGCCTTTCACGGTATCGGCCAGGATGACCACCGGTTGTCCCTCGGCCACGATGGCTTCTTCAAAGACCTTCACCAGCGCCGCCATGTCGTGGCCATCGACGCGCACTACCTTCCAGCCAAAACTCGCATACTTCTCTGCCAGCGGCTCCACCGACATCACGTCTTTGACCCAGCCGTCGATCTGCAGGCGATTGCAGTCGATGACGGCGATGAGGTTGTCCAAGTGGAAGTGGCCGGCTTCCATGGCCGCTTCCCACACCTGCCCTTCCTGCTGTTCGCCATCGCCCATCAGGCAGAAGACTTTGTGGCGTTTGCCGTCGAGACGCGCCGCCAGGGCCATGCCTACCGATAGGCTCAGCCCCTGGCCCAGCGAGCCGGTTGAGACCTCGATCCCCGGCAGTTTGCGCCAATGGGGATGCCCTTGGAACCGCGACCCCAATTTTCGCAGGGTCACAACATCCTCGGGCGCGTAGAAACCGGCAAACGCCAGCCCGAGGTAAAGGCTCGGAGCCTTGTGGCCTGCGGACCAGACGATGCGATCGCGATCCGGCCATTCCGGATTGGCTGGGTCGTGGCGCGCGATTCGCAAATACAGTGCGGCCGCCACGTCCATGATGGAAAGCGTGCTGCCGGCATGCCCTGAGCCGGCCGCACAAAGCGCCACCATATCGTAGCCGCGCATTAAATTGGCGGCTTCCTTCAATTGTTCGATCGTATATTCGCGAACAACCGTCCCATGAACGGAATCAATCAGAGCCATTCACGTTCTCCTTGCAGATCAACTGCGGAGTGAAAAAACTGGGGACATTGAGCCGCGAAAGGTTCACGATTTCATCTCCGCCTGGAGCGATCAGAGATATTGCTCCGCCCAGTGGTTGATCCTTTTGAGCGCCAAATCCAGTTGGGCCACGGAATTGGCCACGCTGAAGCGCAGATAGCCCTCGCCGAACTGTCCGAATGCAGTCCCGGAGAGCGCTGCGACGCCGGCACAGTTGAGCAACGAGTCTGCCAATGGTTTCGATTTCCAGCCCGTCTTCTCGATGTTGGCAAACACGTAGAAGGCGCCCTTCGGCATGCGGCTGGAGAAGCCCGCGATGCGATTAAGCCCTTCCACAAAGAACCGGCTGCGGCTTTCGAACTCGGCGCGCATCCGATCTACTGCAGCCTGGTCGCCGGTCAGTGCAGCGATGCCGGCCTTTTGCGTGAAGCTGGCAGTACATGAATTCGAGTTGGTCATCAGCCGCGTAAACTGGGCGGCCAGGTCGGCACGCATCACTCCGTAGCCCATGCGCCAGCCGGTCATGGCATAGGTCTTTGAAAACCCATCCAGCAGAATCGTGCGGTCCCGCATCCACGGCAGAGACATGATTGAAAACGGCTCGCCCTCGAATTGAAGCCGGCTATAGATCTCATCCGACAGGACCATAATGTTGCGGTCACCGACGGCCTCGGCAATCCTCTCAATGTCGCGGCGCGACAAAACCGCGCCGGTTGGATTCTGCGGAGAATTCAGGATGATGAGCCGCGTGCGGTCCGTGATCATGGCCTCCAGCTCCTCCGCATCGACCGCGAAATCGCGCTGCTCGCGTAATCGAATCGGGACGCCCGCGCCGCCCACATAATTGATCATCGATTCGTAAATGGGGAAGCCTGGATTTGGATAGATCACTTCGTCGCCATGGTCGATCAGCGCCAGCATGGCGTAGAAGATGATCGGTTTGCCTCCGGGAACCACCACTACTTCATCCGGAGAGATGGATACGTTGCGCGTGCGGCTTACATCATCCGCGATCGCCTGGCGCAGATCCGGCAGTCCGGCAGATGGGCCGTAATGAGTCCATCCGGAGCGAAGCGCAGCTGTTGCAGCCTCCACGATATGCGCGGGCGTATCGAAATCGGGCTCGCCGATTTCCAGGTGCACAATGCTCTTGCCCTCGCGTTCAAGCGCTCTGGCCGCATTCAACACCTCGAACGCGGTTTCGGTCCCAAGGCGGAACATACGGGGGGACAGAACCAAAGGGTGAACAGCCGTCTCTGTGATCATGGCCACGGCTCCCGGCTCGACCCGCTCTTACCGGCGTCTACCGCACACATTGGGATCAAGCCTCAAACGGGCAGAGATTTTAGGACTGTGGATACTCGCAGTATGTGACCGCAAACACCATCGGGAAACAGGCGATTCCCAAGGCCTCCATGCAGCGTTTGCGATGATGAGGAGTCTTTACGAGCGAACAGCGAGCGGCTGTTCCATGCAATGGTGGACGCGGTAGGAATCGAACCTACAACCTGTCGGTTAAGAGCCGAATGCTCTGCCAGTTGAGCTACGCGTCCAGAGGGTTGGAAGCCGCGCCTTAGAGCGATCTTACGCGGCCTGTGCGCGGCGGAAAATCCCTCACGCACCTTGAAAAATATACCATAGGCGCGATGCGCCGCCCAAACGCGCGAACTGTGAATTTGCGCGGTCTTTGCTCAACGAACCGGCGTCGGCCCGGTTGGATTCTCATCCGATTGGGAGCATAATCATGCCATGGCCACGCTCCCCATCGAAGAACCTCTCGTGACGGTCAAAGAGTACCTTGAAACCGTCTACGAGCCCGACTGCGACTACGTGGACGGGAGGGTCGAGGAGCGGAACGTGGGCGAGCACGATCACGGGTATTTGCAGCTGCTTTTGGGACACTTGTTTATGACCAACCGTGACGTCTGGGGAGTCCGTGCCGTCACCGACGTCCGCACGCAAGTAAAGCCGACGCGATTCCGCTGCCCTGACGTTTCCGTTTTGCGCAAGGGCGCGCCCCGGGAGCCGATCATCACCCACCCGCCCTTGATCGCGATCGAAATCCTGTCGCCCGAAGATCGCCTAAGCCGCTTTCAGGTCCGCATCGACGACTATCTCGCATTTGGCGTCGAAAACATATGGGTTCTCGATCCTGCTACTCGCCGCGCTTGGACCGCGGACGCCCAGGGACTGCATCTGGCTCAGACGGGCGAGCTAACCGTTCCGGGAACGCCGATTCGCGTGGTGCTCAACGAACTGTTCGCCGAGTTTGATCGGGCTTAGTAGTTTTTGGTGAGCGTGGCGAGAGAGCTCAGATGCCCGAGAATGACGGCGGCGTTCCTCAAAAACCGATCAAGATTAGCTGGTGGAAATTAGCGGTTGGATTGATTCTGGTTCTGGTTGAAATCAAGAACTGGCTGACGCCCGATCGGGAAATCCCCGAAGCCTTAAGAGCCTCGAACGAGACACAGCAGTTCGCTATCTACGGCGTGTCAGTCGCAATCTTTCTGGTAGGGATTGGGTTCATTGCCGCTGGAATCCGCGCCATCTGGCTAAGACAAAAGTAGCCTACGTCAACCCAATTGCGCATGCGCTTCCAGGATTCGTGCCGTCACCTCTTCAGGAACGACGGAATTTCTACCCAAAATCGCGCGGCTCAGCTTTTCGTCGCCACGCGAATGTGCAGCTCCTTCAGTTGCTGCTCGCTCACCGGCGTAGGCGCGTCAGCCATCAGGTCAATCGCCTTTGCCGTCTTCGGAAACGTGATCACCTCGCGCAAGTTGCCCGCGCCCGCCAGGAGCATCACAATGCGGTCGAGACCCAGCGCGATGCCGCCGTGCGGAGGCGTTCCGTATTCCAGCGCATCAAGGAAGAATCCAAAGCGCGCCTTCGCGTCTTCCTCGCTGATCCCGAGCGAAGCGAAGATTTGTTGCTGCACATCCTTGCGGTGAATGCGGATCGATCCCGATCCCAGCTCCAGCCCGTTCATCGCGAGGTCGTAACAATTCGCGCGCACGCTCGCCGGATCACTGACCAGGTTCGCCATATCCGCCTCAATCGGGGCGGTGAAAGGATGGTGCGCGGGCATCCACTTTCCCAATGCAAGGTCGTACTCAAACATCGGAAAATCTGTGAGCCACATGGGATGAAAGGCCGCGCCGCCGTCAACCAGTTCGCTGGTCGCATTCCGAGCCGCCGCGCTTTGAACTACTTCATCGGTTACGCGAAAAGCTCCATGGAGCTCGGCATACTTCTTCGCCAGCTCCGCGCGGAAGTTTCCCGCGGCAGCATACACATTAATCTCGCGCTCACTCAATCGGCCGGGAAACTTGGTGTCACTCGCCTTGATATGGTGCGACGGGTCGCCCGCAACCACGATCACGAAATCCGCATCCGCCGCGCCCGCCAGCTCGCGCACCTTCGCCGCGGCCTCAGGAAAGCTCTTCGCCAGCCGCTTGAAATCGTCAATGAACTTCGCGCCCTTTTTCTGGTCGAAGAGCGGATGGTTATCCTCGCGCTCTTTGCGGCTCAGCTCGCCCACGCCGGGGATGCGCAGCGCCACCACCGGCAGAGCGGGATCGATCGCGAGCGTTGCCAGCGCCTCATCCGTGAACGCGGGCCGCACATCGGTCAATCCCGGCAGTCGCAGGTCCGGCTTGTCGGTCCCGAATCGCCGCATCGATTCGTCGTAGGTGATGCGCGGAAATGGAATCGGCAAATCGATGCCCGCCGCCGCAAATCCCGCCTTCATAAACTCCTCCACCGCGCCGAAAACGGTGTCCTGCTGCGGGAAGCTCATCTCCAGATCCACTTGCGTGAACTCGAGTTGCCGGTCGGCGCGCAAATCCTCATCGCGGAAGCAGCGTGCGATTTGAAAGTAGCGGTCGAAGCCGGAGATCATCAGGATCTGCTTGAAGATCTGCGGCGATTGCGGCAGGGCGTAGAATTCGCCGGGATGCACGCGGCTCGGCACCAGAAAGTCGCGCGCGCCTTCAGGGGTGCTCTTGGTCAGGATCGGCGTTTCGATCTCCAGAAATCCCTGCTTGCTCAGGCTCTCGCGAATCGCCAGCGTAATCTCGTGTCGCAGCTTGAAGTTGTGCTGCATCTCCGGCCTGCGCAGATCGATGTAACGATATTTGAGCCGCACTTCTTCGTTCTGAATGGCTTCTTCCGCGGGCGAAAACGGCGCGAGCTTTGTGTCGTTTAGCACGCGCAGCTCCGTCGCTTCAATCTCGATCTCGCCCGTCGGCATCTTGGGATTGATGGCGTCCTTGTCGCGCAGCCGCACCTTGCCCACCGCCGCAACAACATACTCTGGACGAACCTGCTCGCCCTTCGCATGGCCCTCTGGAATCAGATCGTGATCCAGCACCACCTGCGCAATGCCTGTGCGGTCGCGCAGATCGAGAAAGATAAGACTGCCGTGGTCGCGGCGCCGGTTCACCCAGCCCATCAACACCACTTGCCTGCCGGCATCGGCGGCGCGCAGTTCGCCGCACATGTCGGTGCGTTCCAGATTCCCTAAAAAGTCGAGCACTCGTTTTCCCTTTGCTTACACCGAGCCCATGCAGCAGCTCGTGATTTTGAAGCTGTTATCCTGAGCGGAGTCCCGCCCGAGCGGGACGGAGCCGAAGGATCTGCGGTTGCTTTTCGTTCGCCGCCGGCCGATCCAGATCACTTCGCCAGTTTCGTCGCGAGTTCTTTGCGCGGCACCTTCGACTGCACGCCGCTGGCGAAATCCTTCACAGTCAGGATACCGGACCGCACCTCATCTTCCCCCAGGATGACGATGGCGCGAGCCACCTTGTCGGCAGCCTCAAACGACTTCTTCAGCCGAAAACTGCCATCGCCCAATTCCACGCGCAGCCCCGTCGCACGCAGCTCGCGCGCCAGCAGCAGCGCAGCCGCGTTGATGCGCGCAAGAGCCGCCTCGTCCTTCGCATCGCCAAGCGGCGCAATATATGCGTCGCACTTTTCCGCGGGCGCTGCAGCGCCCGCAGATTCATGCGCCTGGAGAGTCAGCACCAACCGGTCCAAGCCGATCGCGAATCCGATCCCCGGCGCCTTCGGTCCGCCGATCGCCTCGCTCAACCCGTCGTAGCGGCCACCGCCAAGCAGCGCGTTCTGCGCGCCCAAACCACCGTGCGTGAACTCGAACGTCGTCCGCGTGTAGTAGTCCAGTCCCCTCACCAGCCTGTGATTCAGCTTATAGGGCACGCCCGCAGCATCCAGCGCCGCGAGCACCGCGGCAAAGTGTTTCTTCGCATCTTCGCCGAGCGAGTCGCCAATCTTCGGCAGCGCCTCGATGATCGGCTGATCCTCCGGCACTTTGCAGTCCAGCACCCGCAGAGGATTCGTTACGGCTCTTCGCTGGCAGTCGCCGCACATCTTCGGCGCAACATCGGCCAGCGCCGCCCGCAGCACCTCGTTATATTTCGCGCGATCCGCGCTCGACCCCACCGAATTCAGCTCCAGCGTCCATCCCTCGATCTTCAACTCGCCTAGCAGCGCGGCCAGCATCTCCAGAACTTCCGCATCGCGCAGCGGGCTCTCGCTGCCCGACGATGGCGGCCCGATCACCTCTGCGCCAATCTGCCAGAACTGCCGGTAGCGGCCCTTCTGCGGACGCTCTCTGCGAAACTGCGGCCCTATGTAATAGAGCTTCTGCAGTTGCCCGCTCTCGCCCAGCCCGTACTCAATGTAGGCACGCACGACGCCGGCCGTATTCTCCGGCCGCAGCGTCAGCGATTGCGATTTTTCCGATTGTGCCCGCGCCCGATCCTCCCACGTGTACATCTCTTTCGAAACAATGTCGGTCTCCTCGCCCACGCTGCGCGCAAACAAGGCTGTGTCTTCAAAGATGGGCGTGCGAATCTCGCCGAAGTTGTAGCGGGCAAAGACCGCGCGCGCAGTCGCCTCGACGCGATTCCACAGCTCCGTCTCCGGCGGCAGCAAATCGCGCGTCCCGCGCACAGCTTTCAGCGTGGCCATAACCTATCTAGTCTAAATGGGAAGAGAACGCCTGCAGAGTGCGACCCAAGGTGTCGCTGATGGCAAGATTTATCCCAGAACCCCGTCTGCAATCTTCATCCACCACCCCGACGCGCTCGCGTACGTGTGCACCACAAACATCTGGCACACGATCAGCACCGGCAACGCCACCAGATAGACCCTGTGAATGCGCCGGTCAACCACCAGATCGCGCAGAACGCCGAGGAAGATCACCCCATCCAAACACCAGAAGTAGAGGTTGTGATTGAAGATATAATCCTGCCGCCCAAATGCCGCATCGAGCAGGCAGCACGTGCCAATAAAGATGAGCCGGCGATGATACTCGGGCCTCTTTCTCCACAGAATTGCCAGGCTGATGAACGTTGCGAACACAACCATGTCGTACCAGGGAACAATCATGAACGAGTCAACGCCCGTCTCGCGCAGGGTATGGATGTCGAAACGCTCCATCACGATCGAGATCGTAATTCCCAGCGGCGCCATCACTGTGGCTAGCCCAGCGCCAAACCAGCCGAAGAACCGATGCCACTTCACGTTATGCGTCCGCACCAGCGCCGATTGAAAGATAAAGAATAGTACCCACATTGAGAATGCGGCTCCGTGAAACCAGAGCAGCAATGGGCGTGGAGGAGCGGCATGGATCAGGTTCTGCTCAACGGTATGGCTGAATCCCCACACCACGAGTCCCGCCACCAGGAGCGACATCGCGAAGTAGAAATACTTGTCTACGAATCCGCCGCGTCCACTTAGGTGAAACGCCGGACGCACTGCTGCGCTTTGCGACAAAGTTGCCATTGTTCGAACCTCGCTTCTGAAACTTGGGAGGAAATTCTGGCCGCACCCGTTGCGCCAGCAGGGGGGAAGTAGCGCAAGGCTAGCACACCGAAGTTTTCTCCTCAATCGAAAATCGCGGCCAAGCCGCTACACAGGGCTCCTGAGTGCCTGTCACGCGGCTTTGGGTTTGGCGGTTACCCGACTTACAGTTGGTGCTCTCGTAAACGCACTGAGATGGCCGTAAGTAACTTGATTTACTGGCATATCCAACGCAAATTGGTACAAAGGTAATTCAAATCATGGAACCAAAGGCATGAATACGACTATCGTTGTATTACCCTCGACATTTTACAAATGCACAAAGGTAATTATGAGACGATAAATCGCCACTCCCGATTTGCGCTCGGAAACGATGTAATACCTGCCGCTTCAACAAACTGCAAATCGAGAGCGCACCCCAACGTCGAACTCGCATTTTTGGCCCGCCGCGTGCGCGTCAAATCGAGCTTTCAAAATGGGGAACGACGTGAACGGAGCCGCGTATGCAATGCCAGACTGGACCCATTGATTTTGGTCAAGAATTCCTCGGCGACCTTCCGACAAACCGTCATCATTCACTTATAAATTTGGCTCTTCGGCCCCGGCTTTTGTGCGAGCTCGCCTTCGGCACTCTACTTCTATTTCCGTTCGCAGCGGCGCACGCGCAATTCGGAACGCAAGCGGTCGGAGCAACCACTGGCAATCAAGCGGTCACGGTCACGGCATCCACAGCGGGCACCGTCACCAGCGTCGAGATTCTCACGCTCGGCTCGCCCTCAGGCGATTTCGCTGCTGGCACAGGCACCGCCAACTGCGCATCGGCGACGCTCGCAAAAGGCGACACGTGCACGGCATCGGTCATCTTCACACCCGCCACTCCGGGAGTGCGCCTCGGCGCTGTCGTTCTGGTTGGAACGCCATCGAGCGGCCCAAGTCCGGCGGTCCTCGGCACCGCGTATCTCTCTGGTACAGGAAGCGGCGGCCTGGGCGTCCTGGTGAACGGCAATCTGTTGCCGGTTGCCGGCCAGTTCGGCTTGTACACCGCGGTCGGCGATGGCGGACCCGCTACCCAGGCCGAGCTCTATCTACCCAGCAGCGTCGCGCTCGATGGAGCCGGCAATCTGTACATCGCCGACAGCCTGCACAACCGCATCCGCATGGTCTGCGCCAGCGCAACCAGCGCAACCATTCAGGGAACCACTTGCGCCGGCGCGGGAATCATCTCCACCATTGCCGGTAATGGCAATCCTTCTAACACGGGCGACGGCGGCCCGGCGGCGAGCGCCACCCTCAGCGACCCGGCCGGCCTCGCACTCGATGGCGCGGGTAATCTCTACATCGCCGACAGTGGCAATGGCGCGATTCGCGAAATCTTCGCAGCCACCGGCGTCATCACCACCATCGCCGGCAACAGCTTGCACACCGTTTGCGGCGCGGCAAGCAACACCGTCGGCGACGGCTGCCCGGCCACACAAGCCACGCTAAATCAGCCCCAGGGCGTCACCGTCGATGCCGCGGCCAATGTCTACATCGCCGACACCAGCGATCACCGCATTCGCGAAGTCAACGCGACTACGGGCATCATTACGACCATCGCGGGCAACGGCTTCACAAATATGAACGGCACCGGCGGCTATAACGGCGACGGAATCACTGCCATTACCGCCGAACTCAACTTTCCCTACGCAGTTGCGTTCGATGCGTCCGGAAACATGTACATTCCCGACTCTGCCAACCAACGCGTTCGCGAAGTGGCCGCGGTCGGCGGCGTGATTACTCCCGCCAGCATCATCTCCACTTTTGCCGGCACCGGAAACGCAGTCGCCACGGATTGCACGGCAACGCCAGTGGCAGCAGGCGCGACCGCCGTGTGGTCACCGTCCGGCGTTGCGGTTGACGCCGCGGGCAACGTCTACATCGCCGAAACGCAAAACGCGGCCATTCGCAAAGTGAGCTCTGCCACGGGGCTCATCTCCACCGTCGCGGAGAATGGATGCGGCACCTATTATCAGGGCGGCCAATTCACGCCCGTGCAGCTCTATGGCCCGGTTGGTCTCGCCCTCGATGGCAACGGCAACCTCTATGTCGCGGACACGCTCAATATGGTTGTCCGTGAGCTGCAAGGCAACTTTACTGCTGTTAACTACACCGCCCCGGTGCGCCAGGGCAGCACGTCCCCCACACAGGACGAGCCCGTCGAAAACGACGGCAACGCCGCACTCGACCTTACCGCAATCACGCCTCAAGTGAACGCAGCCATCGATGGCACGGTGGCAAACTCCTGCACCAGCCCAGCGTCGCTGGCCGTCGATGCGGATTGCACCATCGGCGCGGTCTTCGCGCCCGCCGCCACGCCCACGCTCACCAACAATCAAACCGAGACGCCCAACATTGACGTCTATGAGAACTCGCAGCCCAGCATCGTCGCACCCAACTCGCCCCTCGACATTCAACTGGTCGGAACCGCCGAGCCGGTCAACTCCACAACCACCACTTTGGCCTCCACTCCCAATCCCTCCGGATTCGGGCAGAATGTAACCTTCACCGTCACTGTCACGACCGGAGCCGGAACTGGCAGCCTCACCGGCACCTTCAGCATCGCCGACACATTTGGCGGCAACACCACAACGCTCGCTACCGGCCTGGCTGTCAACGCATCGGGCGTCGCCACCTTCTCCACTACTTCACTCGCCGTCGGCCTCCACTCTCTCGTCGCCACTTACAGCGGCGACACCATGCACTTCACCAGCACCTCGTCTCCGGCACTCATTCAAACCGTGCTTGAAGGCACGGCAGTCAACCTCACTTCCACGGCCAACCCCTCCGCCGTGGGCCAGAACGTCACCTTTACAGCCACGGTCACAATCTCCGGCGGGGGCGGCGTAACTCCCGACGGCACCGTCAGCTTCATGGACGGCGCCACGCTCCTCGGCACGCAACCCCTCACCGCCGGCGGTGTAGCCATGTATGCGACATCGACGCTGACGGCGGGCGTCCACCAGATCACCGCTGTCTACAATGGCGACGCGTCCAACCAGATTCAGGGCAGCACATCCGCGGTTCTCAATCAGGATGTGCAGGCGCCAACAACCTCCACCGTTACCTCCAGCCTCAACCCGTCGTTCTACGGCAATGCGGTCACCTTCACCGCAACCGTTCTTCCCTCGGGCACAGCCGCGCCTACCGGAACGGTGAGTTTTCTCGATGGCGCTACGCAAATCGGCACCGGAACCCTCAGCGGCAATCCCGGTGTCGCAACCTTTACCACCAGCACTCTCAACATGGGAACGCACAGCATCACCGTCTCGTATCCGGGCGACTCCTATAACGGCCCGAGCGTCTCTGCGCCTCTGAATCAGGTGGTGAATCAGGCGCAAACCGCGACCACTGTAACCGCGGCGCCAAACCCTGGCATCGCCGGCGGTCCAGAGACGATCACTGCAACCGTCACAGTGACAGCCGGCGCTGGCACGCCAACGGGCACCGTCACCTTTACTTCGGGAGCAACGCAACTCGGCAGCGCGCCCGTCGGCGCCGGAGGAACAGCGGCAATCACGCCGGCGCTTGCGCAGGGAAGTTATCAAATCATCGCCACCTACAGCGGCGACACCAATAATCAGGGCAGTGCATCGGCGCCGTTGCCTCTGATCGTGAATCAGGCCACCACGCAGACCACCCTCGCCGTCGCCCCGAATCCAGCGCTGGTCCTCGCGCCCGTCACCTTCACAGCCACCGTAACCGGCAACGGGGGCGCGCCCACCGGCAGCGTCAACTTCCTCGCCAATGGCAATGTCATCGGCGCCGGTCCTGTGAACGGCTCCGGAGTCGCGACCTTCACCACTGCGACACTCGCAGCGGGCACGTATGCAATCACCGCCGTCTATGTGGGCGACACGAACGATGCGACTAGCGCTTCGGCTCCTGTCTCGCTCACGGTGGCGCTCGCGACCACGGCCACCGCCATCACGGTCGCTCCCGATCCTGCTGTCGTGGGAGCGGCAGTCACCATCACTGCCAAGGTCACCGGCAACGGCGGAACTCCCGGCGGCACTGTGAACTTCATCGCCAACGGCACCACGCTCGCTTCCGCAGTACTGACCGCAGGCACGGCCACGTTCACCACGTCCACGCTCGCTCCCGGCAACTACTCCATCACCGCCAACTACCTGGGCGACCCAGCCGACGCGCCCAGCACCTCCACCGCAATCAACGAAACCGTGGGTCTCATTCCGACCACCACCGGCCTCGGTTCCTCTTTAACCACAGGGCCGACTCCGCAAGTCGTGCTAGTAGCCACGGTTTTGAATAACGGCACAGGTGTCGCGCCCACTGGCACCGTCACCTTTATGAGCGGCACCACTACGCTGGGCTCGGCCACGCTGAATGCAAGCGGCGTTGCCACGCTCACGCCGAATCTCACCGCCGGCGTGAACTACAACATCGTCGCCAACTACAGTGGAGACGCCGATCACCTCCCGTCCTCGTCGCCGGCCGTTCAGGTCTCAGGCACGCCAACCATGTTCAGCTTGTCTGTGAGTCCCGCCAGCGTCACCATGGCGACATCCCAGAACGCCACCGTCTCGGTCGTCCTCACCTCGAATGGAACCTTCACTGACACCATCGGGCTTGGCTGCAGTTCGCTCCCCGCGGGCGTCTCCTGCCACTTCTCCAGCCCCAGCGTGAAACTGAACGCCGGCGCAACCACCAGCGTCCAGCTCACCATCGATACCAACAATCCACTGGGCGGCGGCAGCTCGGCAAGGAATACCCCGTCAAGCGGATCAAAGTTCACGCTCGCCGGCCTGTTCCTGCCGCTGAGCGCGCTCTTCGGATTTATCTTCTGGCGGCTCCGCCGTCGCAGCGCAGGATTTCTCACCGCAACGATGGTTCTGGTGCTGTCAGCGGCGGCCTTTCTCGCTACCGGCTGCAGCAGCTATTCCCAAAACACCGCCGCGCCCGGCAATTATATGATCCAGGTAACCGGGACGGGCCAAACCACCGACATCCAGCAGTACCAGAACGTTTCGCTCACAATTACGAAATAGACCCTTGGCGGATTGCGCCTACTGGACACGGGAAAACGATGATCGGCATGCATCATTTGAATTTCTGGCGGAGCCAAAGACCGAGTTCGCGGATTCGGCTGGCGGAGTTTCTCGTTCTGGCGATCGTTTGCGTTGCGCCGAATATTGCATGGGCTCAGGTCCAGTCTGCAGGCGATCAAGGCGGTCTCATCGTCTCTGCCGGCGCCATGGGCTCGGGCTATTATCTTCAATACGGCCAACAGAAGATCGCTGGCATCGCGGCAATCGTCGACGCCGATACCAAACGCCGTTTCGGCATCGAGGCGGAAGGCCGCTGGCTCGAATACCACCAGACGGCAAACGTCCATGCCGAAACCTACTCCATCGGTGCCCGCTACCACTTCGACGTCGACCGCTGCTCGCCCTACGCCAAGGGCCTCGTCGGCTTCGGCGACTTCAACTTCCCTTACAACTACGCTCAAGGGCGCTACCTCGTCGTGACAGCGGGCGCCGGCCTGGATTTTCACTGGACGCGCAGAATCTCGATTCGCGCCGTTGATGTCGAGTATCAGGACTGGCCCAACTTTACCTTTGGCAACATGAATTCTTTCGGCGTGAACGCCGGCCTGCGCGTGCGCATCTTCTAAGAACCTTCGGCTGTAGCTCTGGCGTCCTCGCCATGTAGCGCCGGCGTCCTCGCCGACTGTCGTGCATCTTGTAGCCCTGCTTACAAATCTGTCTTTGAAGGCGCACGACTTTAGTCGTGCCGCAAATCGCACAAAAAAGAGTGGCCTTTAGGCCCTGAGGGACGTTTCTTGTTATGCGGATCTCGCTCCACTCGAAAATTCCCTTCTCGTACCGCATTGGGATCTATCCGCCCCAATTCACGCCCAAATCGTGATTCGTGTCACCGTCCGCGGCACATTCCTGCCGATATTCTCTGAATCAGGACGCCGCAAGAGTGCGTCCGCAATCGAGGAGCAACCTTCCATGGCTTATGTCGTCACCGATGCCTGCACCAAGGATTTTGTTTGCGTGGCCGAGTGTGCTACCGCCGCTATCGCGCCCGCCCAGAGCGATCCCGTAGCCGCAACCGTCTCCCAGGTCTATATCAATCCCGATGAGTGCATCGACTGCGGCAACTGCGCCAGCATCTGCGCGCAAAATGCCATCTTCTCGCTCGATGAGCTTCCCGCTGACAAGGCCGACTTCGCAGACAAGAACCGCGCCTACTTCAACTAGGAAGAAGCTACTCTCCGGTCCGCCGCAACTCCTCGAGGCCAGCGTCGCTCAGTTCTGATTCGCCGGGGGCGCTTTGATCTGCGCTCCGGCCGTCGCCGGCTCTTGTGCCGCCGCGGGTGTTTGCGCGGCTGGCGTGGCTTGCGCTGTTGCCGCGGCCGGCGTTGCCACCGTTGCCGCTTCCACCGCGGGCATCAACGTTACCGGCAGCGTCAGTGTCTCCGCGTTCGCAGGATCGTCGCGCAGCTTCAGATAGAGCACGCCCTTCGTCACCGGATGCGGAACCACCAGCTCCGTCCCGGTAAACTCCGGCGGAACATTCACCGGGCTGTCGAACGACGCGGTCGCAGAAATTGACGTGGCCAGAAAAAGATCCGTCCCGCTCAGGACGCAAGGCTTGGTCAAAGCACGCGGGCAGCGCAGCTCCTTGAACCCGGGAATGCGCACCAGCGTACCCAATGGCACCCAGTTGCCTGCAGCGCCGCCCGCCGAAATCGCGCGCACACGCACGGGACCAAACGCCGAAGAGCCGAAGCGCGCCAGCGGTTCCAGGCTGGCCTCCGCGGTGTGCGCATCTTCCAGCATCAGGCTTCCATCGCTCAGTGCCAGTACTGTATGAAAGCTCGAATCGGCTGCGGCTACTTCGATTTTTTCGTCGCGCGGAAATTCCGCCGGAACATCGGATTTAAGAAAGAACACCAGCCGCCCATCTACGGGCAGGTCGGTCGGGCTGCTCATCGCCACCGGCGACGGCGATGCGCCATCCTCCTGGATGCCCTCGTTCAGGAGTGTCACGCGCGGGCGCGGCTGGTCCACGGTCACAGGCGCTTTCAGCGTGCGGCCATCTTTCAGCTCCACCAGTGCAACATAGGGCTTGCCCCCTTCCAGATTGTCGGTCGAGCCCGCGCTCGTCATCTCCAGCTGGTCCAGATTCTCTACCCGATTTAGCGTTGACGGCGTAAACGTGACCTCTCCCACCTCGGCCCTCGCCACCTCATCCAGGCGGGTCCCTTTCAGCAGCGCAATCTTGTCTCCGGAATTCAATGTCAAGCCATAGAGCGATGCTGCAGCGGCATAAGCCACCATCTTCAGGCGATCCGGCTTGGCCAGTCCGAACTCGCTGATCTCCAGGGTGACCGGCCCCGGCTCCGCATCGCTCAGCGGGATCGTTACCTGCATCTCGCTCGGCTTTGGCGATTTCCACGCCAGCGTCACCGCCGGATCCTCATCGATCTGCGCCGTCACTTTCTCGACGCAATCTGAAGTCTGGCCATCGAGTTCCAACGCATCGTCGCGGCCCACCACCAAAGCCGACCGGTCCGCCGCATCCACGCTCCACTCGCCCGGCTGCGCACTCACCAAATGGAATTGCGGCCCAACCCAATCGTCGAACCCCCACTTGCCACGCACCACTGCCGTGAGCTCTCCACTGGGCAACGCGGGAAACTTTTCAATTGGAACCAGCCCGCCCTTGTCCGCATCAACCTCCAGCGAAATGTCCTTAGCCTTTCCCTTACCGTCCGCAGGCTCCACATGCAGACTCAAGTCATGAGCCAGGTCGGTGGCAAAGATGAGTGGCGCTCCCTCGGCCGGCAGCACGAGTCCCGGCTTCAGCGCACAAAAATGGTCATCGGGGTTAACGGGATGCAGCGGCTGAGGCCGCGCGTTTCCCACCGGTGGCAGTGCGACCACAACCACCGACATGGGATTTCGGAATGAAGGCGGCATGTTCAGCCGCAAATTCAGGCTGTCGGCAGTGGGCAAAGCCAGCGCCGGAATGTATTGGAAGTGCGCCGTATGCAGCGACGACAGAATTTTCGCGATATCCACCACGGCGCCGACATAAGGGCTGTAGAGGCCGCCGCCCGCCATGGAGGACGAACTGATCGCGTTCATCAGGTTCAAAGTGTCGCCGGTGGCAAACTGGTTCATCAGCGATTGGGCGTTCGCATCGTCCAGCACCAATCCCTCTGAGTTTTGCGACAGGCACGGGGCTTGCTCTTCGGGCGGCTTATCGAAGCACGCCTCATTGATCTTGATTCCCAGGCTGCGCGCCGCCATCTCCGTGCGCTTCTTCAGTTCCTGAGGATCGAACTGGCTGCTCACCTTCACATCGTTCAGATAGGCCTCAAGCCGCATGCGCTCCCAGCTCGCAGCCTGTAGGTCCTGCGCGGCGCGCACGAACGAGCCCGGCCTCCCGCGCACCGTGTTGCGCAGCGTATTAAAATCGCCGCCCGTCTCCGGAGCAAGAAACAGCAGCGCCTGCTGCGCGCCTTCGGGAACCACGACAAAAACTCCTTCGTCGCGCGCCTCCCGCGTCCACGTTTCCACGCGCGTGAACCAGTCCGGCGGCGGAGGGTTGGTGGATCCGCGCAGGAATGCCACCACCAGCACAAAATGCGTAGCCTGGCTTTCGGGTAAATCAGGATGCACCCACAGCCGGTCGCCCGGCATCAGATTGGGCACCTCGGAGATCGGCAGCGTCACGTCTCCGCGCTTCACGTGAACATCGACTTTGGGCCCGGAAAGATCGAACGGCTGACCGTTGGCGCGCACGAACAACAAAGCAAAACAAAGGCAAAAAAGGAACTGCAAACTGCGGCGCATGCACTCATTTTACGAATCTCGGCGCCGGATGGCAGCAGGACTTTCGCGCCAAGCCAACCGGTGAACATTGCCGGATAAGGCAAGTTCATGGCATCTTGCGGTAAACAGGCTATTTCCTCAGAGATTCCCCCCAGCAATCCACCGCAAAAAATTGTTGTCACGGTTGAGGCGTGTGCCTATGATGGAACATTAACCGTAGCTTCAGGCGTTTTCCCGTGGGCCTATCCGCCTTTCAACCGAAAGGCACCGGCAAACATCTTCAGTCGTTGTCGCGCACTTATCGCTTTCTTATTGCTCTCAATAGAGGAGTCGAAACCCATCTTCCTCGTTCCAAAGAGCGCTTTGGGACTCTTAAATCGAAGGCTGCTGTTCGTGGTTGCGGCGCAGCGCCGAGCCGTAAAGGCAACTCGGCCGGTGATTGTTCTGTGTCCTCACCCCGAACGGCTGTATAGGGAGAACAAAGATGAAAATGACGCGGGCTGCCCAGAATTCTGTGGATAATGGCAATCTGACAATTCCTGCCGCTGAAGAGATTATCGAAGATGCATTAAATGAACTGGCCTATTCCCAGGATCCCGGGTTGGTGCGGGCGCTGCGTTTTCTGGCCCCTCCCGGATATCAGGCCATTGTTGAACTGTGCAGCGAAGATGGCCGCAGCAAGCGCCGCAGCGCTCTCGCCGACACGTGGTCGCCTGAAGAGGACGAAGTGCGCATCTATTTTGAGCGCGTCGATGGAGAGGAGCCCGCGCCACGCTTGACCCGCGTGCCGCGCGCCCCACGAGCCGTCGAAGAAGCTGAAGACATCGAAGATGAGGCATCGCCCGCCGATCTCGACGCCCGCGTGAAGGAACTCTGCACGGCGCTGGCTGAAGCTGAGCGAGGCGGCCACGCGTTCATCGCCCTTAAGTGGTTTCGCGATTCGTTCCTTCCCCGAAAGGCGTTTCGCTGGAATCAGAATCCGGAAACACGTCAAACCGTGCTGGCTGAGGCCATCCAGCGCGGAGCCGTGATCACAAGCAAAATCGCCAATCCGAAAACTCCGGCATATCCCACCACCACCATTCGCCTCAACCGCGCAGAAGCCGGCGTTCCCGAGGAGGCACAGCGCTTCCATCCGGTTGAAGTGCAGGGCGAGCCCGTTGGCGCGGCCATCGATGAGGATCGGGGGAGCTGATGAGCTTCTTCTTTCTGGACGCGACAGCTTTCGCCAAGCTTTTCGTGCGCGAACCCGGCACGGATGCGCTCATCCAGATGCTGGAGACTGTCGAAGACAATCGCAAGCTGATCTCTGCGGCAACGCCGCTTGAAGTGCACGCAGCCATCAAGCGCCGCGAGCGCTCCGGCCAGATCGACGCTCGGGCCGCCGCTTCAGCGCTCGAATTGTTACGCATTGAGGCGGGGCGCATGGTGCAGCAGCCCCTGAATCCGGGCGTATTGGAATCGGCGCGCCTGCTCCTCGATCGCACTTCCCTGCGCTGGCCTGAAGCTTTGCAGCTCGGCTCCGCGCTCGCAGCGCGCGACATGTTTCCCAGCACCGGAATCACCTTCGTTTCTTCATCTCTGGCCCTGCTCGACGCCGCAAAAGCGGAAGGCCTCGAGCCGCTCGATCCCTTAAGTCTGCCCGCCGTCGCAATCGCGCGGGAAACTGAGACCGTAAAGGCATCCGAGTAAGCCTGTGCCGGCCGCGCTCCTCCGCATCAAACCTGTTCGCATCGAACCCGTCTAATTGCCTGCAGGCCACCGCTGCTCATGACCCTTCCCCGGCTTCGCAATGTGTTCTTTGTTGCCGCTGCGTTCGCTGCTTTCCCGTTCTTCGCGCGCGCACAGGCTGTCCGCGCTTCTTCCCATCCCGCTTCTCCCGTGGGCCGATGGAAGACCGTCGACGACGCCACCGGCAAAGTAAAATCCATCGTCGAGATTCGCGAGCAGAACGGAACGCTCTCGGGAACCATCGAAGAACTCTTCGACCCTCCCGTACCCCATCCCACCTGTTATCTCTGCACCGGCGAACTGAAAGACCGTCCTCTCGTCGGCCTCACGGTGCTTTCAGGATTCACGCCGGACGGCAGCCAATGGTCCGGCGGCCAGGTTCTCGATCCTGAGACCGGCAGGACGTATCGCGCTTCGCTCTCTCTGGAAGACGGCGGCAAAAAGCTGCGCCTACATGGTTATTTCCTCATCCCAGTGCTTGGCCGCACCGAACATTGGATCCGCGACCAGTAAGCCAGCTAGTAGCTCGTCGCTGGGAACCGCTATCATCTCCGCATGCCCTCTTCATCCCCGGTGAACGCATGACCTACCCCGTCCGCGATGCGCGCGACTCCAGTCCGCAGTTACGCAAATCGATGGGCTTCTGGGATGTGTTGCTCTTCAACATCGCGGCCGTGCTCGGACCCCGCTGGATCGCCGCCGCCGCCCACAACGGCACTTCCTCAATAAGCCTGTGGGTGCTGGCTGCGCTCTTCTTCTTCGTTCCAGGCGCTCTGGTCATCAACGAGCTTTCGTCGCGATTCCCTGAAGAGGGCGGCATCTACGCCTGGGCGCGCGATGCCTTCGGCCCCTTCCACGGCTTCATCACGGGCTGGACTTACTGGATTTACACCGTCTTCTATTTCCCCGGCCTGCTATTGGCCAGCGCGTCCATGTCCGCTTACATCTCCTCGAGCCACGGCGCAGTTCTCGCGCAAAACCGCTCGTTCCTGCTCTGGACCTCGCTCGCCATGCTGCTGCTCGCCGTAGTGCTGAATATCATCGGCCTGAACATCGGCAAGTGGCTACAGAACGCCGGAGGCGTGGGGACTTACGCGCCGTTGCTCATTCTGGTCGCTGTGGCCGTGGCTGTTTGTTTGCACAGCGGTTCCGTCACACGTTTCACCTGGGCCAACATGCTGCCCACCTGGAACTGGGACACTGTCAATTTCTGGTCGCAGATTGCCTTCGCCTTCACGGGTCTCGAGCTCGTCTCCTGCATGGCCGAGGAGGTCCGCGATCCGCGCCGCACACTGCCCCGCGCCGTCTTCGGCGCCGGCGCGCTCATCGCACTCATGTATATCGCCGGCACCTTCGCCGTTCTCTCTCTGGCGCCGGCCTCTGACATCGATCCCAAGAGCGGAGTCTTTCACGCCATTGCGATCGGAACCGCAACCTTCAAAATCGGATTCATCGGCGTCATCGCAGCCATCCTGGTCACGGCTGGCAATGCGGGCGGCGTTGGCACCACGGTTGCCGGCGTTGCGCGTGTGCCCTTTCAAGTGGGCATCGATCGCTATCTTCCCGCCGCCTTCGGCAAAATCCATCCGCGCTGGAAGACGCCCTACATCTCGATCCTTGTGCAGGCCGTCATCTCCGGCGCGGTGCTCTTGCTGAGCCAATTGAACGAAACCACGCGCGGCGCTTATCAGGAACTGATCGACGTCGCCATCATTCTTTACTTCCTGCCGTTCCTCTATATGTTTGCCGCAGTCATCAAGCTGGGCCGGCGCAGCGATCGCAACTCCAACCCGCACGCCGTCCTCGTCCCCGGCGGCATCGCAGGCGTCTACCTTTGCGGCGGCCTCGGATTCATCGTCGTCCTCATCGGCATCGCGGTCTCTCTCGTTCCGCCCGGCGACTCCGCAAATAAATGGATGTTTGAAATCAAAGTCGTCCTGGAGACGGCCGTAGCCATCGTCATCGGCCTTTTTCTCTACTGGCGCGGCGCGCGCGCAAAAACCGAAAAAGCAGAAGACACATCGGCGTGAGCCCGCCGGTTACTCCCGCCGGAATTTGTTGGCCCGCTCAAATTCGTCGCGCAGCCCGGGAGTGCGAAGATTCTCTCTGATGTGCGCCAGATGCTGTTCCAGTTTCAGCAGCGCCCGCTCCACGGCTTCGGTATTGGTGTGCGCAATGTCGCGCCACATGCTGTAAGGACTCGCGCCTAGCCGCGTCATCTCGCGCAGCGCGCGTCCGCCCACGTCCTTCAGTTCCGGCGCTTCGCCCACTTCATCTTCGAGCAGCGCGCTCAGTGCCGTCGCCGTGAACTGCGGCAGGTGGCTCACCCACGCCACCAGCTCGTCGTGCCGCGCAGCATCGAGATCGATCACCTTCGATCCCATCGCTGCAACCAGTTCCCGCCAGCACTTCACCAGCTCGTCGGCCTTCGCCGTGCGCTGCGCCGCAGCATCGTCTGTGAACAGCCACACCGCGCCGCGAAACAGGCTTGCGTCGCCCAGCGCCGCGCCGCCGCGCTCTTTTCCCGCCATTGGATGCCCGGGCAGAAATGCAGCGCGCCCCTGCGCATTAAAAAGCCGCGCCGCCGCCTCTGCAATCACGCGCTTGGTGCTGCCCACATCGGTCACAAGCTGATCGGCCGTGAGCGCCGGCCCAAGCTTCTCCATCCAATCGAGCGTGGCGAAAATCGGCACGGCCAGCACCGTCACCTCGCTCGCCCGCGCTGCTTCCACGCCATCGGCCACAACCGCATCCACCGCGCCCATCCGCAGCGCTTCCTGCCCCTGCTCGGCGCCGCGATTCCAGCCCGTGATCGAGCCTTTGTATCCGGCTGCGCGCAACGCCAACCCAACTGACGTGCCCAGCAACCCGGTGCCGAGAATGGAGATGCGTTCGATCATGGCTCGCTGAATGCTGACTCGCTCGATCTTACAGCGTCCGTCCCACCGCCTGCGCAATCACCCTCAGCTCGCCCATCAGCTTCTCAAACTGGTCGAGAAACAGCGTCTGCGCCGCGTCGGAAACAGCCTTATCCGCGTTGGGATGAATCTCGATGATCAGCCCATCCGCGCCCGCCGCCACCGCGGCCTTCGCCATCGCCGGAACCATGTCGCGCCGCCCCGTTCCATGCGAAGGATCGGCCACCACAGGCAAGTGCGACAGCTTCTTGATCACCGGAATCGCCGCGATGTCCATGGTGTTGCGCGTCGCGGTCTCATACGTCCTGATTCCTCGCTCGCACAAAATCACCTCGTAGTTGCCGCCCGACAAGATGTACTCGCTCGAAAGCAGCAGCTCCTCCACCGTGGCCGCAATGCCGCGCTTCAGCAGGATCGGTTTGCGCACCTGACCCAGCTCGCGCAGCAAATTGAAGTTCTGCATGTTGCGCGCGCCCACCTGGAAGCAATCCACCAGCGACAGCATCGGCTCGATCTGCGCGATCTCCATCACCTCGCTGACGACGAGCAGCCCGTTCGCATCTGCCGCCTCGCGCATCACCTCCAGGCCTGAAATTCCCAGCCCCTGAAACGAATAGGGCGAGCTGCGCGGCTTGAATGCGCCGCCGCGCAAAAACCCTCCGCCCGCAGCCTTCACGCACTTTGCGATCGCGAAAATCTGTTCGCGGCTCTCCACGGCGCACGGTCCGGCGATCACGGCTACCTTCTCGCCGCCGATGCTTTCTCCGGTGCGGAACTCGATCACCGTTCCTTCCGGCCTCCACGCGCGCCCCGCCAGCTTGTAGGGCGAACTGATGCGGTGCACGTGCATCACGCCCGGCAGCATTTCGAACTTCGCCAGTTCCAGGCTCGCCGTCGGCCCAACTCCGGCCAAAATGGTTTGGAACTCTCCCGTCGTCCGATGCACGTTCACGCCGGCCTCTTCCATGGCGTTGATCACGGCATCGATCTGTTCTTCCGTTGCTTTCTCCTGCATCGCGACAATCATTTGCTTTTCCCAGTCTCGGGCATGCTGCCCGCGGCTTGGCCCGGCGTCGTCCCCATTGATGAGGCGGCCTGGGCGTTTCTCTGGCTGGCCAGCTCGTTGCGCTGCAATGCGCGCATCACGTCGATAATGCGTTCGTAGATATGCGTCAGCTCGATATCGGGCAGCGGCCCCTTGTTGGCCGCGCGCACATTGGCATAGATCACCTTTTCGCGGTCCGGCTCGTACACCGGAAGCGACGTGGCGGCTTTCAGGTTGCCAATCATCTGCGCGGCACGCGCCCGCTCGCTGAGCAATTCAACAAGCTGGCGGTCCAGTTCATCGATCCGCAATCGCAATTCTTCGATCGTCATTGCATCCTCTACAAGCTGGCTTTCAGCCTTCAGCCATCAGCCTTCAGCTCAGTTTCGCCGATGCAGGCTCCTGCGTCCTGTTTTGGCGATGGACAAGCTGATAGCTGAAAGCTGAGGGCTGACGGCTGCTTTTTCACCGGGCCGGCGCCGCATCCTGCAGGCGCAGACCCGACAGCATTTTCGGAGATGGTCGCATTCGGAACCGCGATTCCCTGCCGCCGCGACCCTCAAGGAGCGGCGGCATTCGAGGATTCCAAAAGCGGCACTTTATCTCCGAAAATGCTTTGAATAAATCGTGAAACGGCCGCGGCTGCAGACCCCGCACCATGTTCCTGAGTCGTCCGCTCGACCAGTTCCACAATCGCGCTGCCAATCACCGCAGCATCCGCGAACTCCGCCACCTGCGCGACGTGTTCCGCATTGCTGATCCCGAATCCCACGGCCACCGGCAGCTTGCTCCATCGCCGGATGCGCGCCACCAGCTCCGCCGCATCTCCCGTCAGGCTCTGCTGCTTGCCCGTGATGCCTACGCGCGAAATCGCGTAAATAAACCCCTTGCTGCTCTTCGCGATCGCCTCAAGCCGCGCATCGGGGCTGGTCGGAGCGGCCAGAAAAATCGGCGCCAAGTTCACGCGCCCCATCTCACTCAAATACTCGCCGGCCTCTTCCACAATCATGTCGATCGCCAGCACGCCATCCGCGCCCGCAGCTTTGGCATCGTCAGCAAACTTGCACAGCCCGTAACGCAAAATCGGATTGAGATAGGTGAAGAGGATCAGCCCGGCCTGCGGGCGCGCAGCCCGAATCTCGCGCGCTACCGTCAGCACATCGCTCAGCCGCGTTCCGCGCGCCAGGGCGCGTTCGCTCGCTCGCTGGATAATCGGTCCATCACCCAGCGGATCGCTGAACGGAACTCCCAGCTCGATCACATCCGCGCCCGCGTCAATCGCCGCCAGGCAAATCTCGCGCGTCGCGTCCAGGCTCGGATCGCCCGCCGTCACATAAACAACCAGCCCCGGCTTGTGATCGAATCGGATCGGCATTGGTCCTGTGTCAGGGCACGACTTCAGTCGTGCCGCATCGCATTCTGAAAACAAGAGGGGCTTCAGCCCCGGCAAAGATCTCTTACAGCTCCAGCTCCCGCGCCAGGATCCCCATATCCTTGTCGCCGCGCCCGGAAAGATTCACCACCAGTATGTCATTCGCCGCCATCGTGGGAGCGATGCGAATCGCCTCCGCAACCGCGTGCGCGCTCTCGAGCGCCGGCAAAATCCCTTCCGTCCGCGCCAGCTTCACAACGGCATCCAGCGCCTTCGCGTCATCGCACGAAACATATTCCGCGCGGCCCGAGTCGTGCAATGCCGCGTGCTCCGGTCCGATCGATGCATAATCCAACCCAGCCGATACCGAATGCGTCAGCGCGATCTGCCCGTCGTCGTCCTGCAGCACATACGAATACGTTCCCTGCAGCACGCCTGGCGCGCCGCCCTTGAATCGCGCCGCATGCTCGCCCAATGCCGGTCCGCGCCCGCCCGCCTCAACCCCGATCAACCGAACCTGCCGATCCGATAAAAATTCATAGAATGCGCCGATCGCATTCGATCCCCCGCCCACACACGCAATCACCGCCGTCGGCAGCCGCCCTTCTTTTTCGAGAATCTGCTCTTTCATCTCCCGGCTGATGCAGCGATGAAAATCCCGCACCATCGTTGGATAAGGATGCGCGCCCAGCGCCGACCCCAGCAGATAATACGTCGTGCGCACATTCGTCACCCAGTCGCGCATCGCCTCACTGATCGCGTCTTTCAGCGTCTTCGACCCCGACGAAACCCCGCGAACCTCCGTGCCCAGCAGGCGCATGCGCTTCACGTTCAGCTCCTGCCGCTCCATGTCCACTTCGCCCATGTAGACGACGCACTCCAGGCCGAGCAGCGCGCACGCGCTCGCCGTCGCCACGCCGTGCTGGCCCGCGCCGGTCTCTGCAATCACGCGCTTCTTGCCCATGCGCTTCGCCAGCAGTCCCTGGCCCAGCGAGTTGTTGATCTTGTGCGCGCCCGTGTGCAGCAGGTCTTCGCGCTTCAAATAAATCTTTGCTCCGCCCAGTTGTTCCGTCAGCCGCTTCGGAAAATAGAGCGGCGTCGGCCTGCCGGCATAATCCTTTAGCAGCGAGCTAAGCTCTGCCTGAAACGCCGCGTCATTCTTCGCGTCGTTGTAGGCGCGCTCCAGCTCATCCAGCCCCGCCACCAGCGTCTCCGGCACATACCGCCCGCCATAGACGCCGAAGCGCCCGGCTCGCGACTCGCTCGGATTTGCCGGAACAATGATGGATGCCATGAAGAACTCCCGTTCGGTGCCGTAAAAGCGCGGAACCTCTAGTTTACTAGGAGCGATACCCCACACAGGCGAGGGCTGGTGACCTAATGGCTCGAGGCCGGCGGTGGCCCTCCAGTAGATGGCTTGTCCGCGTTCATCTCAATCAGCTTAGTAGCCTGCGCGGCCTGGTCGGGAACATTGAATTCACTTCGAAGCGCGTCCGACACGAGAGTGCGATCATACGGCTCCTGCGTCATCCCTTTCTGTTGGGCCTCTGCGCTCTTCGCTGCGTTGGGATCGTCTTTGTGCTGCAAAAGATACAAAAAGCCTTTGTTCAGGTATTGCGTCCCGAAAACCTGCTTTTGCCCGATCGCCTGTAGATAGCGATCCAGCGTCGCTGCGGCGATCCACCTGGACGAAGCGTCACCCTTCACGATGGCATCGATGGCGAGGATGTGCGCCAGTAAATAATCGTCTGGGTCGCTGCCGTGCTGAAAAATAAACGCCGCGTCGTGGAAATCCTGCGCGCTTTTCAGTTCTCCGGCCGCGAGCAGCTTTCTTGCCTCGGCGCGGCGCACCGCATCCCGACTTCGCACGTCGGACGCGTATTTGGGAGTAAATCCCCGGACGTTTCGTTCCGCCTGATCGTCGACGAACAGTTGATGGATATTCGTTGGTACGGTGACTGAAGGATTTTGCTCGGCAGTCGACGGTTGCGCAACGGCGGAGCTCCGAAAACCGACGAGCCACACACTGACCAGCAGCAACTTGAAAGCAGATTTCATGCCTACGAGTATATGGGGCGGCAATCCACTGCAGCCGCGGCCCTATTTCTCCTTCGCGATGTCGCGCAGTCAACCAAAAGTCCTGTCACTCCTGCCTGTGATGCCCGCACTTGTGCAATCCTCGCGTCGGCGATTCTAGTAGCTGCATCGGCAAGGAGGCTATTCGATGAAGGCCATCGTCTATCGCAAGAACGGTCCTCCTGAAGTCCTCACCTGCGAAGAAATCGAGAAGCCGGCCCCAAAAGAGAATGAAGTCCTCATCAAGGTTCACGCCGCGGCGGTCAACCCGCTCGACGTGCACGTGTTGAAAGGCGGTCCCCTCATTTTCCGGCTGCTCTTTGGCCGGGGCAAGTCAAGCAACCCGGAGTCGATGTGGCCGGGACCATCGAAGCTCTCGGCTCCGCAGTCACGCAGTTCAAGGTGGGCGATGCAGTGTTCGGAAACTGCAATGGCGCGTATGCCGAGTACGCAGTGGCACCGGACTCAAAGATAGCGCCTAAACCGGAAGGTGTCTCATTTGAAGATGCGGCCGCTTGTCCCGTCGCCGCCCTGACTGCTCTGCAGGGCCTTCGCAATCACGGAAAGATTCAGCCCGGCCAAAACGTCCTAATCAACGGCGCATCGGGAGGCGTCGGCACGTTCGCCGTGCAGCTTGCCAAATTCTTTCGTGCGCACGTCACTGCCGTATGCAGCGCGCGCAACGCCGATCTTGTCCGCTCACTTGGTGCAGACAGCGTCATTGACTACGCCGTCGAAGACTTTACCCAGAGCGCGAACCATTACGATGTGATCCTTGATTTGGCTGGCAGCCACCCGTTCTCGGTTTGCCGGCGCGTTTTGACCCCGCACGGTATTCACGTAGGCGTCGGTATGCTCGCCGAGCAAAAATCCCTCGCCGCGATGATCGCCGGACTTGTCGTCACTCTGATCCAATCGCGCTTCTCCGCCCAGAAATTTGTCGTCTTCATCGCCAAGGCCAACCGTGAAGACCTGTCTTTCATCGGCGAATTGCTGGCCACCGGCAAGCTCAAATCCGTTATCGACACGCGTTACTCGCTCGGCGACGTTCGCGAAGCCATGCGCTACCAGGGCACATGGCGCGCCCGCGGCAAGCTCGTCATCGACATTGGCGCCTGACCGGGCCTTATTTCTTCTTCCGGCTGATATCGCACAGCATGTCCGAATGAATGTTCAGCCCGATGTTCGTCATGTTGTAGACATGCTCGCTCGCAACCAGCCACACGATCTCGCAGATCGCGCGCTCGGAATAGTGCTCCTTCAGCCGTGCAAAGGTCTCCGGCTTCACATTCTTGTCGCGCGTCAGCTCAGTCACGTAGTCCAGTGCCGCGCGCTCTGCCTCGCTGAACAGCGGGCTCGTGGCGTAGTCTTCGAGCGCATCGAACTTCGCCTCGTTCATGCGCGCCTTGATCGCAAACGCCCGCCCAATGTCCATGCAGAACTCGCAGACATTGATGTGCGCAACGCGCTCGCGCACCAGCATCCGCATCTCGACCGGGAGTTCAAGCTTTTGATCCAGCTTGGCAATCTTCGCCGTGAACATCCCAAATGCCAACGGCATCCGCGCCGCAAACACCTTCAGCGGCGTCATCACCTTGCCGAACTGCCGCCGCGACATGTTGTAGACCAACTTCATCATCGGGCTTGACGGATTCTCAATGGGGGGAAGAAACGTAGCCATAGCAAACCTCCGGGGGATATCGCTTCATGGGTATGGATGATTCAGGACGGAGATTCGTCGCGGTTCCGTCCTTCTAGGGTTTACGCCGGATAGAACGAAAAGTTACTTGTTCGCCGCTCGCGCATTCTCAATAAACGCTCTTACCTTCGCCGCATCCTTCCGTCCCGGCGCAGATTCCACGCCGCTTACCACGTCCACGCCCCAGGGGCGCAGCATCGCGATCGCCTCGGCGACATTCTCCGGCGTCAATCCGCCCGCCGCGATGAGGTGCTTGGGTGTTCCCCTGTGTTGGAAAAGAGTTCTGCGGGCTTCGGCCCAGTCGTAGGTCTGTCCCGTTCCACCCACGGCAGTCGCGGTCCGCGAATCGATCAGGATTGCGTCGACATTCGCATCCTGCGCCGCTTCAGCCGCGCGTTCCGACGCTCCCGCTTCAAAGTGCACCACCCGCAAAATCCGCAACTGCGGCCCGAATCGCGCACGCAGTTTCGCCGTCTCGGCTGCCTGTCCGTTCGAATGCAGTTGCACTCCGGTCAGCCCGGCGCCCTCGACCGTTCTCACAATCTCTTCCAGCGCTGCGTCAACAAACACGCCGACCTTCTCGATCTTGGCCGGCAATCCCGCCACGATCGCCGCCGTCTGATCCGCCGTTATTCGCCGCGGGCTTGGGGCAAACACAAATCCAACAGCATCGGCTCCCGCATCAGCCGCAGCCATCGCGTCTTCCAGCGAAGTATTCGCGCAGATTTTGATCCAGAGGCTCATGGCTTCGTCGCGGCGCTCTTTAGCAGCTCCTTGAGTGCCTCGCCCGGATCGGGCTGCCGCATCAGGCTTTCGCCGATCAAAAATGCATCGAACCCTGCCTTCCGCAACCGCCCAATGTCTTCACGCGTCGAGATCCCGCTCTCCGTCACGCGCACTACGCTCGCCGGAATCCGCGCAGCCAGCGCCATCGACGTCTCCGCGCTCACTTCGAAGGTCTTCAGGTCGCGGTTGTTCACGCCAATCGCGTCGGCTCCCGCTTCGCCCAGCGCATTGAGCACTGCATCCAGTTCTTCCGCAGTGTGCACTTCAACCAGCACATCCAGTGCCAGCGCCCGCGCAGCGGCGGCCAGCCGCTTCAACTCCGCACCATCCAGCGCCGCGGCAATCAGCAGAATCGCATCCGCCCGGTGCGCCCGCGCCTCAACAATCTGGTACTCATCAATAATGAAGTCCTTGCGGAGGCATGGCAGCGGAGTCGCAGCCGACGCCATCTCCAAATTGCGCAGGCTTCCCTGAAAATACGGCTCATCGGTCAGCACCGAAAGCGCTGCCGCCCCGCCCGCGCGATAGCGCCGCGCCAGCCATTCGGGGTCAAATGCCGCGCGAATCAGTCCCTTCGAAGGCGACGCCTTTTTGATCTCCGCGATTACGGCCGGCCCGGTCTCCGCGCGCCGGCGCAATGCCGCCGCCCAACCCCGCGGACGATGCCCGGCTGCGCGCCGCTCCAACTCGGCAACCGGCACATCTGCCTTCGCCGCCCGCAGCGTGGCGCGAGTCGACGCCAGTATCGTCTCCAGAAATGTGTCGGTGTGCGCGCCCATACTCTCAGTCGAGTATACGGTTGGGCCTGCTCCGGCCCGTTCCAGCTCAGTGCGCGACAGGCGTTGCCGCCGCGCCCGCGCCCGCCAGCTCCCGCGCCGCCTGCCGCCCCAGCCGGATGCAGTCGGGAACTCCAATCCCGTCGTACGCATTCCCTACCAGCCGCAGGCCTTCCAGTTCGCTCACTCTCGCTCGAATCCGCTGCATCCGCTCTTTATGCCCAACCGCGTATTGCGCCATCGCACGCCGCCATCGCGAAACCTGCACATGCTCGGGCTCAATCTCCGCGCTGAAAACCTTCGCGCCCAGAATCTCGCTCATCTCGCGCCGCACCGTCCCCACCAGAACTTCGTCGCTCTCGCGCAGCAGTGCCTCGCCGTTTGCCCCACCCAGAAACGCGCGAAACACAGCCTTTCCCACCGGCGTCCGCCCCAGAAACTTGCGATGCACAAACGTGCACGCCAGCATCGCCCGGCCCTCCACTGCCGGAACCAGAAATCCGAACCCTGAAGGCAGCGCGCCGATCTTCGCTTCGTCGTAAACCAGATTCACCGTGATCGACGAGCTATACGGAATCCCACCAAGCTCAGTCCCCAGCACCGCATCCACCGGCGCAAGCAATCTCCCCGCCGCCCACGCAGGCGCAGCCATAATCAGCCCGTCGCATTCCTCCCGCGTTCGGCCGGCCTCCACACTCCATCCGCCCGCTGTCTTCCGTATCGCCGTCACGGCAGTTCCCGTCCGCACGCTTGCCGCATCGATCCGCGCCACCAGCGCATCTACCAGCTGGCTCATGCCTCCGCGCAGCGCCGTGAAAATCGCGGCTCCCCCGTTTGTACTTTTGGACGAGTTCTTTGCCATCGCACGCATCCGCTTGTGCGCCGCCAGCATCCCCCGTGTCAGCGAACCGTACTTCGTCTCCATCTCCACCATGCGCGGTAGCACCGTTTCTGCGCTCAATTGCTCGGCGTCACCGCCATAAATCCCGCTCAGCAGCGGATCGGCCAGCCGATCTACCGCTTCCTGTCCAAAATGCCGCCGCACCAGCACCGCGACCGATTCATCGCCGCCTGCCGGCCGCGGAGGAATCATCAATTCCATCCCCATCCGGATCTTCGTCCGCAATCCAAAAAGCCGCGTCAGCGCCGTCGGCACCAGCTTCGTCGGCACCAGGAACATCAGTCCATCAGGCAGCGCCACCAGCCGGTTGCGCACCACAATATAGGTCTTGCGCGCCGCATCGTTCGAAGGAAGCAGTTCGCCGCCCAGCCCCAGCTCGCGGCACAGCTCCGCAGCTGCAGGCTTCTCCGTCAAAAACGAATCCGGCCCGCGCTCCAGCACCGCGCCATTCACGATCTCCGAGGCCAGCGACCCTCCCAGCCTCTCACGCTCCTCGTAAAGCACGTAATTGATGGAAGCTCCCGCCGCACGCGCCTTCTCCAGATCGTAGGCCGCCGCCAGCCCCGCGATGCCTCCGCCAATAATCGCAATCCGCACTATTTAGACCTCACTCCATGTTTACAGCACCGGCCCGCTTCCACGCATCGGCGCCAAGGCAAAGCTCCCCCGCCGTAGCCGCCGCAGGCATGCGACGGCACGCCGTGCCCCTGATATTTTGCTTTGGGCTTCCGGCCGGCGAACTCAGTTGCGCTTGGTCACCGGCTAATGACTATTGGCTATTGGCTATTGGCTGCTTTTACAGCGCCACCAAGTCGCCTTTCGCGATGATGTGCCGGTACGCCTCAGCTTGGCTGTCCATCTCCGCGTCCCAGTTCTTCGGCTGGTAAATGCAGCAAGGCTCCTGCGCCAGCGGATCGCCGGTCAGTGCATACGCCCGCGCCCTCGACCCTCCGCAGATCTCCTTGAACTCGCACGCGCCGCACTTGCCCTCGAGCCGCCCCGTGTTTCGCAGCGCCTTGAAGATCGGCGCATTCCTATAAATCTCGCCGAGCGAATTCTCGCGAATGTTTCCCGCATGAATGGGCAAAAACCCACTCGGATACACATTGCCCACATGCGAAATAAACACAAAGCCCTTGCCGTCGTTCACGCGCCGCGTAGCCCAGCTGTGGTTGCGCGTCTCCGCGTCGGCGGTCGGCGTGCCCGCCTCGTATGCCGCGCCATGCGGATGGCCCGCACCGTGCCCGTTCCCATTCCCCGCCTCGCGTCTCGCTCCATGCCCCATGCGCCGCTCTTCCAAATTGTGCTGCAGCAAATAGCGCCGATAGTGCATCGCCTCCGTGGTCTTGATCTGGAAGTTCGCCCGCCGCGAAAGCTCATAGATCTTGCCGAACACCTGCTCAAACTCTTCGCCGCTCAGCAGATCGTCCAACTGCCCACGCCCCACCGGAACCAGGAAGAAAACATTCCACATCACGATGGCCAGCTTCTCAAACAGGTCGCACAGGTTATCGAGGTCATGCACATTATGCCGGCTCACGGTCGTGTGCACCTGGATCGGAATTCCCGCCTCGTTGGCCCATTCAATCGCCTGGATCGTCCGCGCCCACGCACCCGGCAATCCGCGAAACGCATCGTGAATCTCCGGACTCGACCCGTCGAGCGAAATGCCCAGCCGCACGATCCCCGCTTCTTTCATCTTGAAAATCTGTTCCCGCGTCAACAGCGGCGTCGCGCTCGGAGTCACTGCTACATGAACGTCTTTGCTCGCGGCATAGCGGATCAGCTCAAACAGGTCCTTCCGTTTCAGCGGGTCGCCGCCCGTAAACACAAAAATCGGAATGTGCATCGCCGCAATCTGGTCGATCAGCGCCTTGCCTTCCTCGTGCGTCAGCTCGTCGGGATGCGCAATCGGCTGCGCCGCCGCGCGGCAGTGCTTGCAAGCCAAGTCACAGGATTGCGTCACTTCCCAAATCGCCAGGAACGGCGCTTCGTCGTAGTCGATCCCGCCTCGTGCGGGGATGTTTTGCATCGGTTCCAGTGCCATGGGGCCTCCTCGCGCACACGCGCGCCCAATCATCGCTCCATCGTTAAGCTTTGCAGCTTTGGGGGATGGAACTTCTTCTCCGGTTCAGAAGACCACTTCTAACTGAGCCCGGCTGTGATTGGGATCACTTTATGGGCGGCCCTTCCAGACGCTAAATCCATTTTCTTTACAAAAATGGGAAACAGGACCACAATTCAGTCACTGCCAGGGCTACTCGCCTCGTCCTGAGCCGATAGAAAAAGTGCGGGAGTGTCGTAGCCGGCAACGGAAGCTGGCCAACCGCAACAAAGTGAGTAGGCTCACAAGTTTATGTGCGGTAAAACACCGCGAATGCACCGTCTCTTTTGGGACTATTTGAACGCTCCATAAGGAGGTAGCTATGGCTGCCTTATTGAAGCCAGGGTGGATCAAGCCTTCCACCATCCTCTTCGCCACCGAGTTGCCGCACAACGAAAAAGCCTTCGCGTTCGCGCTGGCTCAGGCGCACGAGTTCGGCTCCAACCTCATCATTTTTCATGCCTACGACACCCTCGTCGCGGCTGCCTCGGAGTCCTCAGGCATTCGTTATTACGACTACAAAGCTGCCGCAAGAGCCGAGAGCAACCACCTTGAGCCCCTTGCCGCGCGCGTGCGCGATGCGGGCCTGAAATGCGAAGTCATTGTGCGGCCGGGGCTGCCCGCCGATGAGATTCTTGCCTTTACCCACGAGCGCCAAATCGATCGCATCGTCATGGGCACTCACTCGCCCGGTCCCATCGGCAAGTTGTTGGTGGGTTCGGTGGCCGAGGCGGTTTTGCGCACCGCAACGTCGCCTGTCTATGTCGTTGGACCCGAGGTTGTCGACGGCAATTATCGCAACTTCGCCACACGATCCATTCTCTGCGCGGTCAGCCTGCATGAGGCCAGCAACATTGTAGCCGCATTTGCCGGCGAGCTGGCTCTGCAGCACCAGGCGCGCCTCATTCTTCAGCACGTCATTCGCCCGCAGGATCGCGCTGATTTTCTTCGTGGCCGCTCACTCGATGAAGTCGAAGCTGAAATGCTTTCGCTGCTCCCGCACAAGCTGCAAGGGCAAATTGCCGTTCAGACGGTTGTGGTTCCCGGCGATCCCACTGAAGAATTGCTCTACCAGAGCCGCGCGCAGCAGGCAGACTTGATTGTCCTCGGCGCGCAGGGCGCATCGGCATTCGCCGCCATCACGCGCCACGGCGTCGTCTACAAAACCCTGGCGCACACGCATTGCCCGGTCATTACGCTCTCGCCGGTGGTTCTCGCCGAGTGTGGCTCCAAGGCAGAAAACCTCCGCCCCGCTGAAGCCTACATGGCCGGCGTCTTTTAGCTCTTCGCCGGTTGTGCCGGCCGATGATCGCCGGCACAACCCGTAAATCTCCGGCCGCGCCCGCTTGCCCTGCGCGTCAGATGACTTTCAGCAAAAGCAGAATCAGAATGATCGTCAGGATCAGGCTGATGCCGCCTCCGCCGTAGTATCCCCATCCCGGGCCCATTCGATAGCCGCCATACCCAAATCCAAAAATCAACACGATCAGAATGATCAGCAGTAGCATGTGCCGCTCTCCCCTGTCGCGCGCTGTCCGCTTCGCGCGCAACGCAAAACCTTTTGCTGTGATGCCTTGCAAAGATTCGCAGGCTGCTTACCTTTAAAAAACTTTTGCGTCGCACCAGGCCGCCGATGCACGATGCGCAACCGCGCGCTCCGGTTGCATCCCGTTTGGATCGTCGCAGCGCAGCTGCATCGGCAACTCCAGTGAACAACCGCCTGCGCGGCGATGGCGTCAAAGCGTGGAGTGGTTGAGAAACGAGTCACCCGGAGGTGATCGAATGCTTTGGACGATCTTTGTAATCCTTCTTGTTTTGTGGTTGATTGGCGTTGTTTCTTCTTACACGCTGGGTGGATTCATTCACATCCTTCTTGTGATCGCGCTGGTGGTGCTTGTCATCCAGCTCATCACCGGACGGAGGGCCGTTTAAACGCGAACCCCCTTTACGGCCAATGCGAATGATCGCCGCCACGCACCTGTCGGCGGCAGGGTCCGCCGAACAATTCGAAGCAAGTAACTTGAAGCAAGTAACCCGAAGCAAGAGATCCACGGAGGTGGAATCATGGATAAGGACCGCGTAAAAGGTGAAGTGAATGATGCCGCAGGCCGAGCGAAGCGCCAGGTTGGTGAATGGACCGGCAATGGAGACCTGCAGGTTGAAGGCGCCGCCCAACAGATCAAGGGCAAAGCGCAGAAGGTTGTGGGTAACGTGAAGGACGCGGCCCGCCAGGGATCGGCAAACGTCGATCGTGAGCACGAGCGCGAGAAGGGCCGTGAAGAAGAACGCGAACGCCAGCGCGAAAACGAGCGCCATGCGCACCACGGCTAAACCCCAGGACGGCTTTGCCCGCCGTCATTCGATTCGCAGGTGAATCACAGGAGCAGGCTACGACGAGACGATCGTCACGGCCTGCTCTTTGTGTTTTTACCAACGTCCGCCGGCAGGATTGTTCTTTCTGGCGAGAGGAACCTGGTGCACAACGGACAGGTTATAGCTAATGGCAACTGAATATGATTCACCGTCCGGCGTTTCCACCATGGCGTGGTGAATGGTGTCTGAATGGGCCGAATCGTACGTATAGGTGTAAACGTCCCCATTCGGAAGCTTCGTCTTGGTCAACAGTCCGTTCTCATACTCATTCCGCATCACCACCTGCGGTGTTGAATGCGCATCCGCAGCATAACTGAACGTGATGAGATTCCCCGCTTCGTCGTACTCATAGTGGGTATTCTCGCCCGATGGGTATGTCACTCCAACGAGCCTGTCGCCCGCGTCATAGCTGTAGAGCACGGTTCGTCCGTTGCTATCGTCGATTGCAATAATGCGACCGTCAGGCGCGGTCGCCACGCCCACCCAGTTTCCGCTCGGCGAAGTGATCCGCGATAGATGACGCCGGTCGTCCCGCTCAATCTTCAGTTCCCGCCCTTGCGAATCTCGATAACCGATCAACGAGCAATTCACCTCGGGGCTATCGCAAGGCAAATATGTCTTCATTCCGCCGTTGTAGCGTTTAACATCGTAATGCTCGAATGGAAACTGGTGCCACGCCATCTGGTATTGCCACACGCGTTGCGGCGTCGAATCAATCAGGCCGGTCGGATATGCCCATTGCGATTCACCGCCCACGAATTTCGCGAGCCCCTGAATCGGCATCCATTCTGGAACTTGCACCAGCTGATCCCTCGCCCCGTCTGCATGCTCAATAAAGATGTGTATGTTGTCGGCCGACCCCAGAAACTCATCGTAGTTATCCCATCCGCTCACGCCGAACGGATCTCTCCCTCGCTCTCCGCTTCGCATCACGCGCTGAAACTCGATCGGGATCGTATCCGGCAAATACATATCCGTGTGCTTGTCCATCAACAGCCCAAGCCGCAGGTCGAGCTCAAACACTTCTGTCGATTCATCCTCCATCGGATCCTGAACATCTCCGCAGCGGCGTATCGCGGGTCCTGGCACTCGCTGAAGACCGTCTTTCCCGGAAAATGTGAAAAAGATGCACGGCTCGTCCAATCGCTCGCCCGCAGCCGTCTGTTCCGGATGCACGTCAGACTCGTAAATCTCCTCCGTCGGCAAATCGGGATCGAGAGTGTTGTGCAGCAAGCTCGTTGAGTCGTCGTTCACCGGCAAGTGCCAAAAGAGCACCGCAACGTCTTTCAATAGAATCCGCTTCATGCGCGCCTGGAACCGATCGGCAGCCCCGTCAGCGCCGAAGTATGCTTTCTGTGCCGCGGAATCGCCCATTCCGTCGGAAGAGATAATTGCCGCCCGCCGCCGATCGCGCTGGGTAAATGTTGAATCCCACATCTCTTCAGTCGAATACATATCGCCGTCAGTAAAGCCAATCAAATAGGCATCGTTATCTCGGGCGAGCTCAGGATGTTTCTGCTTAAGTTGTGCCTCGAGTTGTTCCGCCACGAACTGGCGCCTCCTTGCATCCCAGCCCGAGGCGTCGATTGCCACGGCGGGCAGCACTCGAACGTCGAGCGCGTATTTCGTGTGCAGCCATCGTGCTAAGTCGTCCAGTGAGTAGGGATCTTTGTGCTCACCCATCTGCACCAGGTAGATGCTGCCACTGCCTTTCAGTTCGCTCGCTTCAGCTGCAAGCCCCGCATGCATGCGGTAAACCGGCAGCGTTGCGCGGCTCCTCGAACTCCCCGTTTCCAACCCCCAGCCAAAACTGTATCGGCTGAAGGCCACAAACATCCCGACGACCGCGAAAACCGCTAAAACCAAAGCCAAGCCCACCGCCCTCACCGTTTTCGCCGAGGCTTTCGCCGAAAGACCGGCCGGCGCCGCGCTGGATTCGGCCGGTGTCTCAGTCTTTGCGCGTTCAACATCCTGCTCGGCTTTTGTGTCCTCCATTGTGGGCGCGGCGTCGGCGGTCCCGTTTGCTTCTCGCCACGCCGTCTGCAGCGCCTCGTACAGGGCCACCGATCCACCACTGAACCGGCTCAGCCGGATGCGCATGCCGCTGCTTCGCGCGATGACTACGCCGGCCCATACATTGCCTCGGTACCGCACGTCGCTCAGGGAAATCTTCGTAACGGAACTGAGTGCAATATTTCGCCGATACCCCGGGTAATCAATCGAAATTCGTCCGTGCTCAATCGCCACGCTCACCGGATCCAGAAAAAATGCAACCATTGCCGTCGCCGCCGCAAGAACCGGGAAGATGAAAACCGGCCCATTGAACTGCCTGTAAGCGAACCACGTCACGAGCAGCGAGGCCCCTCCAGCTCCGGCAAAAACCAACTTGCGGTCCCAGCTTCGATGAAAAATATGTGAGTTGTGGATTCGTACCTGCGCCGATTTTTGAGTGTGACTCAGCACGAAATCCCGGAGCTGCTCGAAATCCTTCAGTTGATAATCGATCCGGATCGCCGTCGTTCCGCTCGCGTCGGTCAGCTCCAGCCTCTGCATCGCATCATCGGCCGAGACGCGAGCCACGTCATCCCACCCCAGGTAACGGGTGCCTTTCCTCCGCGTCATCCAGATTCCCTCTGCGTTCACCGCGATGCGGTTCCGGGATCCGAGAAAAAACCTCCAGTTCAGCTCCGCAACCAGGGCAAGAAAAATCCCCTGCGGGATTTGCGTTATGCGGGTCGTCGGATCCTGCGTCGTCCATGCCTCGAGAAACAGAACCACCGCCTGGCTGAACGCGGTTACCAGGGAAAACAGCAAGATCCACATTGCGCCCTGCGGAAACGTGTATCTCGCGGCATTCTCCGGCACCGCTGGAGCATGGGTCGGCTCGTCCGATGCCGCAGCTGCAATTACTGTTCCCATAGTCCCGCCATCCTCGCAGTGTGCCCACGCGCTTAGCCGCCTCGCAAGATTACCCTAGGCCTTGCTTGGAGGACTGAAGTGCTATTGCGCTATACTCTTCGCATCGGGCCCGGATCTCTTTTCGTCTGGTAAGGTCCAGCCTTTTGCGAGGTGCGTCTTCACAAGAGACTCCATCCGCACCACCGATATCTCACCAGCCCCGTCTCAGGGCGAACGTGCGCTGGCTGAAACCACCCGTTGGCGCGCCGTCGTCCGCGTGCTCCGAAGTCCAATCGATAGTTTGAGTTGTGCTCTTCTTCCCTCGTCCTGCAACCTCTGCGGCTCGCCCCTGCCCGCGCTTTCATCCGTACCAATTTGCCCTGCTTGCTGGTCGGAGTTTCCGCTCCAGACCGGCCCCGTCTGCGCCTGCTGCGGCGATGCGCTCAATGCCGCTGCAACTCCAGCAAATGCAGACCTTTGCCGCCCTTGCCGCCTGGCCCCGCCCGCCTTCGTCCGCGCAGTTTCTTACGGCGTCTACCAGGGCCGCATGAGAGAAGCCATTCACGCTCTCAAATACGATCGGCTGCATCCGGCCGCAAAAGTTCTCGGCGGTATGCTGGCCCAGGCTATCGCCACTCTCGCCCCAGACGCCCCGCGCGAAATGCTTGTGATCCCCATTCCCCTGCACCGTTCCAAATACGTGCAGCGCGGATTCAATCAGTCGCGCTCGCTCGCTGCCCATGCGCTCCACTTCCTTCGCACCGCGCACCCCGAATGGCGGCTCACTCTTGCGCCCAGCACTCTCATGCGCCTGCGCGCCACCGATTCTCAGGCCGGCCTCACCACGCGCCAGCGCCGCCAAAACGTGCGTGGCGCATTTTCCGTCTCCGATCCCGCGCGAGTTGCGGCAAAGCACATCCTGCTGGTCGATGACATCCTCACCACCGGCGCCACCGCGCGGGCTGCCGCGCAAACTCTGCGCCAGGCTGGCGCAGCATCAGTATGGGTAGCAACCTTGGCGCGTGCGCAACGCGCCGTTGCCTGGCCCTCGGCCAATCAAACATCAGAAGAAAGCGAGTGGAACGAACGAGCCGGACAAGAACACGAATCGTTCACCGGCGCGCAAGCGAACGCAGCACAATCGAGATCGTCAAATGAGTGGGCACAACCATCTTTCTAATCCTGGGGGAAAGAGATGTCGTTGGGAAAAGCCATGATTCACGCGCGCAAGCAGAAGGCCATCGCGAAAGCTGTCGTCCTCGCATCCGACCACGGCGCCGCGAGCCACGTCCATGCGCACGCCCACATCCTGCAGATGCCGGTACTGGTGCTAAACGCCTCCTACGAGCCCATCAACATCTGCGGCGCGCGCCGCGCTCTCGTGCTCGTGCTCAAGGGCATCGCCCGCACTGAAGAGGAGCACGGCCTCTCGCTGCACGCGCAGCGCACCATCATCGCTATGCCGTCGGTCATTCGCCTGCTTGAATACCGCCGCATCCCCCATCAGACCCGCGCCCTCTCGCGCAAAAACATTCTGCTCCGCGATCGCAACACCTGCCAGTACTGCGGCGAAGCCTATCCGCCCGGCGAACTCACTCTCGACCACGTCGTTCCCCGCTCGCGCGGCGGCAACTCCACCTGGGAAAATCTCGTCGCCTGTTGCCACGAGTGCAATCGCAAAAAGGGCAACCGCCTGCTCGATGAGATCGACGACATGATCCTGCTCCGCGAGCCGCGCCCCTTCTCGCTGCATACGAGCCGCCAGATCATGCGCATGCTCGGCCGTAGCGACGACCGCTGGCGCAAATACCTGTTCTATTAACAAACCGCCATCAACTTTTCATTGACTTCTTCCCGCCTTCACGGGTATGTTGAGGCCCTGCGCACATTCCCCCGCCGCGGTGCGCCTCTCATCAACGACCGAACAATTTGTCTCCTCGATCTTCCTTGGGGGTTCGCACATGAAATTCCATGCGGTTTTTGCTTTGCTCGTTCTTGGATCATTCCTTCCTGCCACACCTGCGATCCAACTCGCCGCCCAAAACCCGCTCGCCGACCTCGCAAACGCCGCCAAGGAAAAAGCTGCGGAAACAGCCATCGAGAAGCTCCTCAACGATCAGCTCCCGCTCACGCTCAACGCCAACGACGTGTATCCAACCGTCGCCAATCTTCCCGGCGGCCCCTTCAGTCCCACGCCGCTTCACCTCACAGCCGACCAGCTCAATCAGCCGCTCGCTCCCGGCGACTACACCATTAACACCCTCGATTTCTGCTCGGAATATTCCGTCCACGCTCCCGGCGCGGGCGTCGCCTATGTGCTCGGCCCCTACGAAGGCAAGGCCGCCAGCGCCATCGGCGCGCTCATCTGGCGCGGAACCGTGCAGTACAACATCAATCCCAACTCGTTGCAGGCCGTTTCCTGGGCCATCCAGTCAGGCCTCACCTACGGGCAAATGCCCAAGTCCTATCAGGCCATCGTCGACCAGGTCATCCCCGACTTCAAAAGCGAAATCCAGAGCGACTTCTTCGCCAACCTTCAAACCACCTACAACAACCTCGCGCGCACAGCCAAACTTCCGCCGCTCGACGCCGTCCTCTTGAAGCTCGGCCAGCCCGGCCAACTCGCTCTCAGCGCCGAGCGCCAGCGCGCCATTCTTCTGCGCCAGGGCACGAACGATCAAATCCGGGATCAAACTCTCTTTCAGGGCCAGCAAGCGGGTCTTTACACGCCCGTCAAAGCAGAAAACGGTCCGTGGACCGAGCGCGTCAAGGGCCAGGTCTACATGAAGCTCCTCATCGCAGGCGGCAACATGGCCACCAACAACGTCATGCAGATCCGCGTCATGCCCCCGCCGACCGTGAACGCGCGCAGCGCCGGCATCCAACCGCATCTTGTCCGCGCCGCTTACGGCGAGCCGCAAGCCGCCCCGGCCGGCGAAAATTCCGACACAAGCGTTTCAGGTTTGATGCAAGGCATGCTTGGCTACTCGCAGGGCCGCGGCGCGCAGGCGCTTGGCCAAGTGCCCGTCACCTCGCAGGGGGCGCCCCCGCCGGCTCCATCCACCCCGGCAGGCACGGTGAAGAAAACTGAGGGCACCGCGACTGTCATTCGCGCCGGAACCACCACACCCATCCCGCTTCATCCCGGTGACACAATCGATCAGAATGACACCATTGAAACCGGCGCCGGCTCCCGGACCTTCGTTCAGTTCAACGACGACACCCAGCTGACGATCGGCGAGAATGCCAAAATCAAGATCGACGAATACGTCTATGACCCTAACGGGACAAAAAACGCCGCGTCTTACAGATTTCTTGAGGGCGCCTTTGAATATGTCAGTGGGCTGATCGCGAAGAAGAATCCTCCCAGCGAGAACATCGAAACGCCGGTCGGCTGCATTTGCATTCGTGGAACAAAGCTGATCGCCAAAGTGAATCCCACAACGCGCGCGGTCGAAGTCGACTTGATTGCGGGGTCCATCGCCTTTCTTCCCACGGGAGTCGCAACCGCGCCCACAATCTCGGCTCCCGTCCAAATCGAAGTCACGCGGTCCGGCGAGCAGGTGTTGCCCCTCACGCAGGATCAGTACAACGCCATCGAAGCCCAACTCGCGCCTAGCCCACCCACCTCCTGACTTGTCAGCGAACACGAGAAGAAGCTGGGACCTTCACGCAGCGAAAAGCTCCTATCGATGAACCGGACCTTTGCGGGCTGCTGCCGAATCGTCTCGCATCTCGCCGTCTTGAAGGGGCACGGCTTTAGCCGTGCCGTTAACGAGCTATATGATCGCCGGCTTTAGCCGCCGAGGGATGTTTTTCCGCGTTCTCCCCGGACTTTTTCTGCAGCTTGTTTAGGCCCGCTTTCATCTCCTCGCAATCCCCTCAATCTACGCAGGTTTCCGAACCCGCTCTCCTGCCCTCGAGTCCACCAATCTCCCTCGCACATCTAAAACTTCGGACTCGGGTTTGAATCATTGAGAGCGGCACACCCGCCTCGATGACATCGAACACAGCTCAAAGGAGCACAACAATGCAAATCCCCAAACTTAAAACTGCGGCCCTCGTTACAGCCACTTTTTTGGCCGCCCTCCCGGCGCTCGCCGCCGACAGCAATAACAGTCAACAACAGCAGCAGGGCAGCGCCGTCGTCACAGTCCTGCCCAAATCCGAAGTACCCGGCGGAATTTCCCAGGATGCACTGCATCTGAAGATCGATGGCAAGAATTCCACCATCACCGGTTGGACCCCGCTGCGCGGAGCCGCGAGCAGAGTCGAAATGGTCGTGCTCATCGATAATGGCGCGCGCCAGGACCTCAGCCTGCAATACAAGGAAATCTCCAAATTCATCCAGGTGCTCCCGCCGGATTCCGCAGTCGCCGTCGCCTACATGGAAAACGGTCGCGCAGTTCTCGCCGGCCCTCTGACGACGGATCGCACTGCCGTCGCCCGCGAGCTTCACATTCCCATGGCCGGTATCCCGGGAGTCAGCGCCAGCCCGTACTTCTGCCTCTCCGATCTGGCAAAGCACTGGCCTTCGAATGACGTCAACGCACGCCGCGAAGTCGTCATGCTCACCGATGGCGTCGATTACTACAATCCACGCTACGATCCCAACGATCCTTACGTGCAGGCAGCCATCACCGACTCGGTAAAGAATCACCTGGTCGTCTACAGCATCTATTGGCGCAGTACAGGCCGCTTCGATCGCACCGGCTACGCAAACTTCACGGGCCAGAATCTATTGTCTGAAGTGACTGCGGCGACGGGTGGCGAGAACTATTGGCAGGGCTATGGCAATCCCGTTTCGCTTGAGCCGTATCTTTCCGACATTAACCGCCGTCTCGACAACCAATACGAGCTGCGGTTCATAACGCCCATCAACGGAAAGCCGCAAATGGCAAGCCTCAAGCTGAACATCGCCGCCGAAGCCAAAGTCGACGCGCCGCAGCAGGTCTACGTTCACCCCGCCGCGGAATAACTGCCGCGCCTTGCCGCACTAATACTGCGTTTCCCCGGTCTCGCTTCTGAGACCGGGGAAGACTTCTCTCACCTAAGAAATGGGTGCTCCACATCTCGATAGCGCACCAAGCTCAATAAGATGAGCGCGCCGGAAATCGTGCCTAAATCTTCGTGGCAATTTTGTGGCTAACGCGAGTTGACTTTCGAATAGGTGAAATACTCGCCACGGATGTTTCGATTTACCAAGTCACATCCCAAGAAAAGTTGTGAGCAGGCAGCCGTACCAGCCGACAAAAATCGGTGCATTGTCGTGCTTGCATCCGTCCGACGCAAGGCCAAAGGTCGATCCGTCTTCGCTCAAGATAATCTTGTAACCCTCGGCGTGGCTCTCTTTCCCAACAAGCCAAACACTCAAATCCTCATCCCTCGTCCGGCCGTCAGTAACTCGACGATCAATCACCCTGATCCGTTGGGGTTCGACAAGAGCCTCTTTCAAAGTGATGCCGTGATTCACTGCGTCTAAGCTCCCCGCACTTTGAGCATGGACTAAAGCGTGAACTTCTTCGAGTGTCATCACCGAATGCCTTTCTTATCAGAACCAGTGTTCATGCGGCTAGGGTGGGAATCTCGCTCAATACGCCAGCGCCACCGCATCGCATCTCATCTCGCTGCCCGCCGCATACACGCGATCGATGCCCTGCTTCCTCAACTCAATCGCCTCGTACCGCCCAAACCCTCCATCGCTTTCGCCCATCGGCCAGCCCAAATCCTCAAGCGCTTTGCGCGTCGCCGCCGGCACTCCCGCTTCGAGCCGCAGTACTCCGCGCGGACCAAGCCCGGCCACGTCCTCGCCCATCGATTGCGACGATCCCTCATGGTGCCAGCGCGGGCTGTCGGCCGCTCCCTGCACATCGAGCCCATAATCCACGCGATTCAAGATGATCTGCGTCTGTCCCTGCGGCTGCATGTCGCCGCCCATCACGCCAAACGAAAACCACGGCACGCCGTTCTTCGCCGCGAACCCCGGAATGATGGTCTGGAACGGCCGCTTTCCCGGCGCGTAAATATTCGCGTGCCCATCCTGCAACGAAAACAACTGCCCGCGATCCTGAAACATGAAACCCAGTCCATCCGCCACCAGCCCCGAACCCATCCCACGAAAATTCGACTGAATGATCGACACCATCATTCCGTCTTTATCGGCGGTCGTGAAATACGTCGTATCTCCCTGGCTCGGCGCCTGCCCCGGCATCACCTGATCGTGGATCGCATCCAGCCTGATCAGCTTCGCCCGCTCCTTCGCATAATCTTTTGAAATCAGCCACTCGATCGGAATCTTCGCAAAATGCGGGTCGGCATAATATCGCGCGCGATCCTCGTACGCCAGCCTCTTCGCTTCAATCTGCACCTGCAGCGCTTGTGCCGACTGAAACCCATACCCGCGCACATCGAAGTTCTCGATGATGTTCAGCATCTGCAACGTCGCCAGCCCCTGCGTGTTCGCCGGCATTCCGTAAACATCCACGCCGCGATAGTTCGTCACCAGCGGCTCAACCCACTCCGCCTGGTG
>DATKMH010000045.1:0-123468 GCA_035541975.1 Occallatibacter sp.
CCGGCGGGGTTCTTGCCTGACCCAGGTCGATCGCCGGCTTGGTTAACGGCCATGGTGCTTCCATCGAGGCGCGAATTCTCTGCGGCGGCGGTTTGCAGGTCTTCAGCGGCTGAGTTGCGCAACGGAATATCACGCACCTCAAGCATTTGCTCGATCGGCGTGATGCCGGCAATGGGTTCTTTGGTGAACTGTCCGATCCGGTACGACAGTGCTCCAACCAGTTTGCCGTCGATATAAACGGGGCTGCCGCTCATGCCCTCAACCACGCCTGTATATTCGGGCTTGTCGCCGTGAAGCTGGGCGAGGATCAGGTCCTGGCCGGGGCCGCGCGCTCCCCGCAAGACGCCCAGGATCTCCACTTGCATGGGCTCGGGCTTGAAACCCTGGAAAACGGTCCAAGCGGTGCCGGTCAATCCGGGGCGAACCTGATTGAGGGGAAAGAATGCGGGATGAGCGGGCGCCGCCTGCGCGGGTTCAGCCGTTGCGGCCGAGGGTGTCGCCGACGGTCGTGAGCTTTGGGATGGCAAAAGAACGGGCGAAATCACCCCCACCGCCATTGCGAGGAGGGCGAAGCCGGGCAGGCCACGGCGGGTTTCCTTCGACTTGGTTTCCACGTCTATTAGAGTACGGCAAGAGAGTTGCGTGAGCGATTCCGGCCGGGTTCGAACAAGAACGGTCTGTGCGGCGTTTAGATCGCGTATGCTGAGGGCAAAAGGGGTTCGGATGATGAGGGCACGGTCAAAAACACGAGAGAACGGAATAGCTTACCTGGCGATTGCATGTCTGGTACTTTTAGCTTTTGCAGCCGCAGTGCTGGGGCACGCGCAGTACCAAAACCAGCAACCGGCGGCGCAGCAGCAGCCGGATCAGCAGGCGCCGGCTGCCGGAGGTCCCAGCGGCGATAACGGTCCGATTGCCCTGCCCAAAAAGCCCGACAACTCCGATAACACGCCGCCGCCCGCGCCTGCGGAGCCGAAGTTCAAGAACCCTGAAAACGCGCCGAGCATGAGCCTGCGTGTGGAAGTTCCGGAGGTCACGGTGGATGTGGGTGTGATTCTGGAAAAGACGCACCAGTTTGTCCCCGGGCTGAAGCCTTCAAACTTCCGCGTTTATGAAGATGGAGTTGAGCAGAAAGTTGAGGGGTTCAAGCGCACCGAAGCGCCGATTACGGTGCTCATCCTGATGGAATATGCCGCCAGGGGCTTCTTTTTCCGGGTCGACGCGTTGAATTCGGCTGTAGCGTTTACCGAGCAATTGCGCCCGCAGGACTATGCGGCCATGATGACCTTCGACCTGAATACCCACATCGTGAGCGATTTCACGCAGGACAAAAGGCAGATCATGGAGGGCATCAACGAGCTTGCCAATGGCGTTTATATGCCTGCGGCATTTTCCGAGACCGACCTCTTCGACGCGCTCAATGAAGCGCTCGATCGCATGTCCCGCGTGGAGGGTGAAAAATATATTCTGCTGGTGGCCTCAGGCGTGGATACCATGTCGAAGCTCGATCTGGACCAGATCCTAAAGCGCGTGAAGGAATCCCATGACATCACGATTTTTACGATTTCGACTGGCGGCTTTATTGAGACCATGCGCGGCGAGAGCATAGCCTACCTGCAAGGCGAAAATCAGATGAGGACCTTTTCCAGTTTGACCGGCGGGATGCATTTTGAGCCTCGATTTGCGGGCGAGCTGCCCGACGACATGAAGGCCATCAACGAGAATATCCGCGCCAAATACGAGTTGGTCTATCATCCGACGAATGTCAAGCAAGACGGCACATGGCGCAAGATTCGCGTGGAACTCGTCGACGATGAAGGCCAACCACTGCGCATGCAGGATGAGAAACATAAGCCGCTGAAGTATGACATTGTTGCGCGCGATGGCTACCGCGCACGGCAGGAAGTGGAATAGTAGGACAGGGAAGCGGCAACAGGGAATAGGGGATAGGAAAGACGAAAGCAAGAACAGAGGGAAAAAGGAAGGCTCGCGAAAGTTGCGAGCCTTTTGTTTTGGATGGCCGCGGAACGGATTCATCGCGAAGAAGCGCGCTCGAGTTGTTTCCGTTTCGGAATGTGGTGCGAATGCAGCGCTTGACGAAGCGCCTGTGACTCCAGTCACCTGAGCGCAGCCCGAGCAACCCATAAGATGACGGCGTGAGCACCCAGTGAACGTGTTTGCGATGGATTCGCGAATGCGCACATGCGGAACTCACATATTCTTTCGATCCTGGAGACTGGAATGGGAGTTCTTCCGATTTTGTGGGCGGTTTGGGGTTTGTCTTTCGTCTTTATGGCCGGCGTAACGATCTTTGCGGCGAGACTGGGACGCAACGAGGAGGCGCAAATCTTTCTGGCCGATTCATCGCAGCATCAAGAGTCGGACCAGGCCGCTATCGCGGAGCGGGTTGGCCGGATTCGGCCGGTGAAGACGGCCGCGTGGGTCCTGGTGGGAGTGATGACAGCGGTGGTGGTGGCGTACTACGCCATCGACATCATTCATCAATTCTGATTGAGCAAAATCCGCAACCGCGCAATCGGCGGCGCGCATCACTCGCCGCCAACCCGCGCAGGGCAGACATGCGAGGCCGCAGTGGCCTCGCACGCCCGAAAACCCAGCCAGGCCTAGCCGATCAGGTGAAGCTGGAGCAAGATGTCGCGCACGTAATATGCAATGACCACAACCGTCATGCCGACCACGAGCCAGCGCGCGATGCGCACCATTGGCTCGACCTTCGCCACTTTGGACGCGATGACGGCCTGCTCTGCCTGCTCCTGCGAAAATGAGTCGTCCAGGAAGATCTGGTCCTCTTCATTTTTCGTCAGGCTGGAGCGGTAAATATACACGCCGGCCATAAACACAACAAATGCCGACCAGATGATCCACATCACCGTGGGGACCAAAGTCATAGTTCACCTCCGAACGAAATCCGGACCCAGAAACCTGCGGGGTCGTAGGGAATTGCGGTCTCGCGGCCAGAGGGGCCCCTTACGGTCCATCATCATAGCTCTGTTTGCATGAAAAAGTGAACCGTCTCCATCACAGTGGTTGAAAACGGGCTTTTCGGGAGGACCCGGATCGCCTGCGACCATCCTGGCGGGGGTGCATCCAATGGGAAGTGAATGAAGGCGGGGACTTGTGCGCGGGCCCGCCCGAAGGTAAAGTACGAACAGGCAGGATTTGTGCCGAGGGAGAGATGTTATGGCCACCACTACCGTAGCCCCAGCAGAGGAAACCGTTAAGAAACAGCCACTTTTGCTTACACCGACGGCCATCGCCAAGGTGCGTGAGATCATGGCCACCCAGGATCCGCTTCCGGCCGGGCTGCGCATCGGGGTGGTGGGCGGCGGCTGCTCCGGCTTCCAGTACTCGATGGCATTCGAGAATCAAGCCGGAATGATGGATAAGACCTTTACTTTCGATGACTTGAAGGTTTTCGTCGATGCCACGTCATTGATGTACCTTAACGGCTGCACCGTGGACTACGTGGAAACGCTCGAGGCTGCCGGCTTCAAGTTCGAGAACCCCCAGGTGAAGTCGACCTGCGGCTGCGGCTCGTCTTTCCAGGTGTAAAAAGCAGGGAATAAGAACTAGGAAAGGCCCGCCAATGGCGGGCCTTTTTGCGTGCATTGAGTACGGGTGAAAATCGGCTCTATTGGGGCGCCTGCGTTTCCGGCGGCATAGTGGTGGGCTGATTCGTGCCTGGGCCAAACGGGTTGTTAGTGGTTGGATTTGTCGGATTCGTCCCGGCCGGCTGCCCGATCGTGCCGGCATTTCCGCCGCCAATGGTCTTCATGTCAGACAGCGGATCGTAGGTGAACTCCCACTCCGCGTAGTGATCTTTCTTTTTGTAGATGAGAATCGACTGCTTGGGACTGGCGGGAGAGAATCCGATCACGCCCGCGCCGCCAAAGGTGGGGCCGCCGGTGCCAGAGGTTGAGCTGGTGGACGTACCGGTGGATGTGCTGCCCGCGGATCCCGCCGCGCCAGATGAGCCCGATGGGCCGGATCCACTTGCCGAAGAATTCTGATCGCTCGACGTGTCGAGACTGAAGCCTCCAGAGCTGAATCCACCTGTGGAGGTTCCACCGGTGGCACCCGTGGTTCCCGGCATACCGCCAACGCCGCCGGGACCAATGCCTGCAAGTGTCGACGCATTGCCGGCAAGCGGCTGTCCGAAAAACCCCATCGCGGTTGGAGTCTTGTTCTGCCCGAACGCAATCGGCTTCCAATCGTCCTGCCCGGTCGTGGGATCGATGTACTTCTTGCGCAGGAAGTGAATGTCGTTGGTGTTGAGGAGCGCCTCAACGTTGGGCGGATAGGCGTGGAATTTGCGGTAGTAAAGCTGAATGGCCCGCCGATATTGCATGCCGCGATGGTAGGTTTCGAGATCGCGATCGCGCTGGATGGAGCGCGCCATGTTGGGCACGGCCACTGCAAGCGCAATGGTGAGGAGTGCCAACAGAAAGATGGCCAACAGCAACACATAGCCCTGCTCGGAGGCAGGAATGGATTTCCGCGGCTCACGAGCGCACGGGCCCGAATCTGCCTCGGAGGATGAAAGGCGGCGAACTGGCAGGCCGGTGCTGATGATGCAATTCATTGTTGCGAAATCTCGACGGTCTGCGTGTTGTTGTAGGCGAGGTCGGTGACTTCAACATTTGTCGGGCGGATGGTGCCAATTTTGTAGCGATGGTCCACGATGTCGCCGGTTTTAGCCATGAAGATGTCGTCGCCGTGCATGAAGAATGCGCGAAGGTCTTTATGCTCGTCCTGCGAGTAGCCGAAGTAGCGCAGATCGATGGCCGGCGGCCTGGGCGGAGCAGGCGGACCCGTGGGAATGTTGGCCTGCGGCGTGTTACGCGCGCTCTTGATGGGCGCGGGAATGGCAACGGGAACCGATTCAGCCGAAAAGATGTTCCGGCCAGAGCCGGAGTATTCGACATCTTCGCTTTGCGCGAGCTTATCCAGATGAAGCACAGGATCGATTCCCGCGTTTGTGAGGCGCGGAGCTTCGCCGGCCATTGCCGGCGAGGTTGGAGCCTGCGCCTGATTATTGCGCAGCACGGGCGGCTGAGCAGGCGCTGGCCCTGAATCGGATGGCGACGATCCATAGAACATTCTGAAGACCCAGACTGAGCAAATAATCAGGACCACGCCGAGGACGCCGGCAATGATCATTTGCCGCTTGTTTTCGGTGCCGAGAGCGAGCGCCATGGCTATTCGCCCTCCTTGCCGGGAAGCGTTCCTTGATCGGATGCAGGCGAAGCTTCGCTGCCCGCTGCGGGAGCCATGGGCAGTCCGCTGGCCTCAGCATCCGCAGGCCGCAGCCACGTGGAGACACGCAAGCGAAGGTTCACCTGGCCCCCCTGCTGACCGGTGAGCGACATGGCGCGAATGATGAAGAAGATCTGGTCGCGCTCGAGCGAATTGATGAAACGCATGATCGCTGTGTAGTCGCCGCTGATACCCGCGTCCATTGAAATTTCAGTGAGCTCGGCGCCGGGTTTTTCCTGAGCGTATCCCACGCGCGTGAGGCGCACGCCTGAGTTCACGGCCAATTGGCCGATGCGGGTGGAGATGACGGAATAATCGGACGGCACGCGCTTTTTGTAGAAGGCATCGATTTCTTTACGTGTGAGGGCCACGCGCTCATCGAGCCCGTGCAGCGGCGCAGTCTGAACCTCCAGCATCTTCAATTGCAGGTGCTTTCGGGCCAGCACTTCACTGGAGCCGCGATTCATGGCGGCCCAATCGAATCCCAGGCGCACGGCAAGGAAGATGGCCAGGGCGAGCAGAATCGCGAGGCCAGCAAAGTGCCAGGTGAGCGGGGAAGCCAGGCGCTCACGGAATGTCGTGGAGCTTTCGTTGGCGCTCATTGCGGCCCTCCACGATAGGGATTCTGACCCGGAGTAGCGGGGGCGGGGTAGGGCGTTCTGCCGTTATCCTGCGGTCCCGGATGCACGGCGTGCGGGTGATGCCTGGGGTTTTCGATGCCGAGCGGAATGGCAGGTTCGGCTGGACGCACATGTTTGGGAGACGTCCGAGCTTCTTGAAGAGTGGGCGGATTATAGTCGGCGAGCAGATCGAAGTCGAAGCGGTTGGAGATGCTGATCGGCTCCTGATGCTGTTGCGGATTGTTGCTCGACTCCGCGTTTTCGCCGACGATGCGCGGCTGCAAAAAGCGGCGCGAACGTTCGAGATTGGCCACAAGTTCGTCGGCTTTGTCGCGCGGGCCCACGACGCGAACGTGGACGGTGATGTGGCCGTCGGGGGCGCGGATGGGCTCGATGGCCGTGACCTGCACGCCGGCGGGTAGAACCGTCTCCATGGCTTCCATGGCAAGCGTCCAGGAAAATGCCTTTGCATCAAAAAGCTGATTCAGGGCTTCGGCCTGCGTGACCACGCGCGCATTCTCGGGCCGGCGCATCATGACCATGGCAGCGGTGCGTTCATTTTGTACTTTCGCAATGCGGCCATCGAGGGAGTGCTCGAGCGCGAGCGATGCTCTGGCCTGGCGGTCAAAAAGATGGAGACCGAGCAAAAAAAGCAGGCAAAGGACGGCCAGCGCGCCCATGGCAATCCGCAGCCGTTTGAGCGCAGGGCCCAGATTGGCGTAGGGCCGGGTGGCGAGATTGAGAGTGATCCTCATCGGTTAACTCGCTCCGGCCAGCGCGCCAGCGACGCCGGCATAACAGGCCTGAGGCAGCGCGGTCATTGCGCCTTCGCTGGGGCGCGATACCCATTCAACGATGGTGAGTTCGGGGTCGCCGAGGTGCACGGCGAACTCTTCGGCCTCCTGAGTCCCCGCGTAGTGCAGCGCGCGCGGGCGAGAGCCCAGCTTATCTTCAAAGTATGCGGCGGCGACGGCGATGCTGCGCTGAATTTCGGCAACGCGGCTGGCCGGATCGTCAGGAAGATCGAGAGTGCGGTAAAGAAGCAGCTGCTGGCCGGTGGCAATGGTGGTGGTGATCGCACGCTCGCTCAAGTTGGCCGAGATTATGGCTTCCATTGAATCAATTGATTCAAGCGCTGCGAGCGATGAAGAGAGCACAGCACCGGGCTCGTAACCGGCGGCACGAACCGCGGCTTCGTATTCGGCGAGAATTGGGCCGGGCACGACGGCGACAAGAACTTTCCACTCCGACTCTGTTTGCGCGAGGACCTGGTAGCTGACGCCGGCATGTTCCACGTCGAAGGGGACCATTTTGCGCAGGCGAAAGCGCACCACGGGAATGGCTTCAGAGGGTTTGGCGGGCAGGGAATCGAAGTCGAGAACAAAGACGCGAACCAGCGTGTCGGGCAAAACGACGGTGAGGGCGCGGGAGCGCGGCGAAATTTCATCGAGCGCGGACCGGATTGCGGCTGCAACTGCCTCGGGCGCGCGCAGATTCGGCTCTTCGATGCCGGGAACGAGCGCACCGGGCGGAAGAGGATAGAAGGCGTAGACGATGCCCAGCGCCGGCTCGGATGCGCCCTTGCGCGCACGCGCGGAGGGGCGAGCAGCCGCCAGCACACCTTCGGGAGCGATCTCAATGGCGGCAGGCGGACGCCCACCGGCATCAGCGTCACTGCGAATTTTGGCGAACATCGTTGCCATTCGGCTGCTCAAAAACTTTCTGCCGTGGATAAAGCCCGTTTTTCAGATCCGACTCTGATGCCGGGGATGAATCCCGGGCCTGCCTTCCAACTTCCTATCTGGACGCCTCAATAAATGTAACCTTGTTGATCTCTTTGAGGGTAGTGATTCCGCGGCGGACGCGCTCGATCGCAGATTCGCGCAGGAAGTTCATGCCCTCTTTTTGCGCCTGCCGGCGGATCTCGGAGGTCGGCTTCTTGGCGAGAATGATTTCGCGAATCGTGTCGGTGAGATCGAGCAGCTCGTGGATTGCCGTGCGGCCGCGGTAGCCGGTTCCGCCGCACTCCATGCAGCCCGTGCCTTCGCGGAATTGAAAGCCGCGCCATTCCGCGGGATCCATGCCGCTCGCCAGGAGCACCTCATCGTCGTAGTGGACGGTGCGGGCGCAGTACTCGCAAATGGTGCGCACCAGCCGCTGCGCAAGGATGCAGTTCAGCGCGGAAACGAAGTTGTAAGCCTCGACGCCCATGTTCAAAAAGCGGCCCAGCACGTCGACCACGTTGTTGGCGTGGACGGTGGTGAAGACGAGGTGGCCGGTTAGAGCGGAGTTGATGGCGATCTGCGCGGTCTCCTGGTCGCGGATTTCGCCGACCAGAATCTTGTCGGGATCGTGGCGCAGAATTGAGCGCAAGCCGCGCGCAAACGTCAGCCCCTTTTTCTCGTTGACCGGAATCTGCGTGATGCCGCGAATCTGGTATTCGACCGGGTCCTCGATGGTGATGATTTTGTCTTCGTCGCTCTTGATCTCGTTGAGCGCGGCGTAAAGAGTGGTGGTTTTTCCCGACCCGGTGGGCCCGGTGACGAGCACCATGCCGTATGGCTCGCGAATGTAGCGCCGGAACCTGCGCAAATCTTCGTCGGCGAAGCCAACCACGTCGAGCGTGAGGTTCTTGAACTTTTCGCTCATCGATTCCTTGTCGAGCACGCGCAGCACGGCGTTCTCGCCATAAATCGTGGGCATGATCGAGACACGGAAGTCGATGAGGCGATTCTTATAGCGCACGCGGAAGCGGCCGTCCTGGGGCACGCGCTTTTCGGCAATGTCGAGTTCGCTCATGATCTTGATGCGGCCGAGAATGGTTCCGTGATGCTCGCGCGCGATGGGCGCCATCGCCTCCTGCAGCACGCCGTCGATGCGGTATTTGACGTGGACCGAATCGTCGTAGCTCTCGATGTGAATGTCGGAGGCGCGGCGCTCGAGCGCGGTGAAGATGGTGGTGTCAACCAGGCGGATGATGGGGCTGATATCTTCGACGTCGCTGGTGAGCTTTTCAATGGAGATGTTCTCATCGGGATTTTCGTCGCCGGTTAGAACATCGAAGGTGAGGCCCTCGCTGGCCTCGTCGAGAACGCGCTGCGATTGCTCCGTCTTTTTCAGCAGATCGGTGATCTGGGAAAGCGTAGCCACCCTCGCCGTGATGCGCGCTCCGAGGAGCCCAGCAATTTCGTCGAGCACCATCAGCCGCGAGGGATCGCTGACCGCAATGACGAGAGAGTCGGCGGTCTGCTCGATGGGCACGAAGTTGTAACGGAACATCAGTTCCACGGGAACGGTGCGCAAAAGCTCGTGCTGGATTTTGAAGTTTTTGAGGTCGACAAATTCGGCGTGATAGCGGCGCGCGAGGGCCTCGGCATTCGAACGCTCGTCGCCCCTGAGATCGGGTGCGCCCGGAACGGGAAGCGTGACGAAGTTGTTTTCTGCCATGGTGAAACCCTCCTAAACTCGACCGGTTACATTCCGGTGGACTGCCCAAGCGAAAAGATGGGCAGGTACAGCGAAATGAGAATGAAGACGACTACACAGCCCATGATGATGAGGATGGCGGGCTCGATCAATGCCAGCGCGGCGGCGAGGGCCGTGGCTACATCGTCCTCAAAGAATTCGGCGACAGAGTTGAGCATCTGCGGCAGGGCGCCGGTCTGCTCGCCTACGGAGATCATCTCCGACGCGAGACTGGGAAAGATGCCAGTTTTCGTCAACGAGTCAGCGAGGCTTTTGCCTTCGCTCACCGTGGTGATGGAGCTCTCGACGGCTTTTGAAACCCGGCGCGAGGAGATAGACCGCGAAGCCGTTTCAAGCGAGGGAACCAGCGGCAGGCCGCCGGTGAGGAGCGTGGAGAGCGTGCGCGCAAAGAGCGCCACCTGGTATTTGAGCCAGATTTTGCCGAAGATGGGCATCCTAACGCGCAGGCCATCGACAAAATCGCGGCCGCGGTCGGTGACTGCGAAACGATAAAAACCGAACGCGACAATTGCCACGCCCAATGCCAGCCAGATGATGTTGTGCTGCATCCACTGGCCAAAGCGCAGCAGATCCACCGTCATTGTGGGGAGCTTGGAGCCAAGCTGGTCATAGAGTTTGGCAAACCGCGGAATGACGACCGTAAACATGAAGATGAGCAATCCAAAAACCATCATCAGCAGCACGCTCGGATAAATCAGCGAGCCCACAAGCTTTTTCCGGAGCGCCAGCGCGACTTTTTGGAATCCGACATAGCGATCGAGCACCTCGGGCAGATTGCCGGAGCGCTCGCCGGCGAGCAACGTCGTCGTATACATGACGGGAATGCCGCTTTGCGCTTCGAAGGCCGCCGAAAGGGCCTCGCCGCGCTTTACGCGGCTGGCCACGTCGTCAAGCTGGTTCTGGAAGGCCGGCTGCTTTTGAATCTTGCCGAGCATCTGAAGCGAACCGAGAATCGGGAGGCCTGCGCGGATGAGCGTGAGGAATTGCTGATTAAAGATGAGGAACGGCTCAAGCTTGATTTTGCGGCGGCCGAGCGACAAGCTGCCCCGCGCGCGCACGGAAAAAACGTGGTAGCCGGCATGGGAGAAGCGGGCACGCAACTCGTCGGCCGTAGCCGCAGTTTGAACCTGCTCCTGCACGTGGCCACGCTCATCGGCCAGCTTGATAACGAACTCTGCCATGGTTGCGTTTGCCGGCGGCGGACTTCGCGCGCCGGCGGAATTCCTCGAGAGAATGCGCCAGACCGATTCTCCAACTTAAGGGTAACAGTCTTAACAGCAAGATAGACGTAGCAGATGCCGCAGACGTTCGGAGCTTTTGGCCGCCGATTGCCCACTATCCCGACTCTTGCCCGGCGCTATAGACCTCCTGGATACGGGAAACGATTTTTGATCCGGCGCAATGAACCGTCACTGTATCCTGAGACCAATTGGCGGCGCGGTTATCGAGGCGGCCGGCGCGCGAACCGGCTGCATAAGGAGCAAGCGTGGATTCGGTTTTGAGTAGGTATTCCTGGGCAGAAAAAGCCGGTCTGAAGAGCCGATCGCGCGTTCTTTGGTCTGCAGGGTCACCGGATGCTCCCCGGAAGCGGCACCGGTGGCTGTTCGGGCTGATCCCGCTCATCGCCGTAGGCGCGGCGCTGATTCCGACGCTGGTTTCGACGACCGGACGCCATGCCGCGTCGGTCACGCCGTATCCGCACGACCTCGCGCAGGTTACATTTGCCGTGGCCGGCGACGTGATTCCGCACGAGGCCGTGAAGCAGGCAGCCGCTGCGGCGGGCGACGGCGAGCAGGGCTGGGCAGCGCTTTTTAGCGATGTGTCGGATGTCTTCGAGGGCACGGACTTCGGATTTGTGAATCTTGAAACACCGGTTGCGCCTGAGCACTCGCACGGCACAAAGCCGTTTTTATTCGACGCGCCGGTGGCGCTGCCCGAGGCGCTAAAGGCGAGCGGGATCAAGATCGTTTCCTTCGCCAATAACCATGTGATGGACCAAGGATGGCCCGGTTTCGCCGAATCCCGCGACCATTTGAAAGAGACCGGGCTGCTCTTCGCCGGAACATCGGACAACGCCGCCACCGCATGGCAGCCGGTGATCACCGAGGCGAACGGAATAAAAGTCGGCTGGCTGGGCATGACGCGCTGGCTCAACGGCAACCGCAATCCCGACGACCCTGATCAGCCTCACGTGAATTTCTATCCTTATCCCGGCGAATCGAACGGCGCGCCGGGCGCGGACGAAGCGACAGTTCTGAACGCAGTAAAAGCAGCTCGCGCGCAATGCGACCTGCTGGTGATCAGCGTGCATTGGGGCATTGAATACGCCACTGCGCCGCGCCCTGAAGATGTGGACCTGGCGCACAAGATGCTCGAGGCCGGCGCTACTGTCGTGGTCGGCGGCCATCCGCATGCTTTGCAGCCGATTGAAACCTACGAGACCAAAGACAATCGCGAAACCGTCATTTTTTATTCGATGGGCAATTTTCTCTCGAACCAGTCGCGCGGATACGTTGAAGGCCTCAATCCCGATTCGGAGGGCGATCCGCGAGACGAAATGATCGGGCTGTTTTCCGCCGTGAAACGCGACTACGGGCCGGCCGGTGTGCGCGTGGAACTGGGACACGTCGGAGTGTTGCCGGTGTGGGAAGACAACAACCGCAACGAACTGGCATCGGGCGCCGAAACAAAGCCGGTGATCAAACCTGAACTTATCGATCGCGAAATTCCGGCGCTGGAGGCGCGGCTGGACGCTCTGAACAAGCTGGCAGGAACAAACGCGGCAGCGGTGCCCATTCCGGCTGGCGGGCCGACCAGCGAACCTGTGGCCGGCGCGAATGCGGCCGCGCAAGAGCAGGGAAGCGCCGCGCTGACGGCTGACCAGAAGAAGGAATTTGTTGCACTCACCAGAAGGCTGAAGCTGCTGACCGATCGGCGCGCGCAGATTCTGGCGCGCGTGGGCGACGACTACGTGGTGGCGCCGCCCAAGCTCCCAAGCAAACCCTGACAGGCGGTTGCGACAATGATGCCGGAAACAGAGGACCTGCGCCAGCAGAAGCAGCACACCGGCATGCTCGCGTGGATCCTGGGGCTCGTGATGGTGCCGTTTCTGTTTTTGGGCGCGTGCTTCGCGGCCCCGTATCTGCTGGTTTTGCGCTGGCGCCAGCAACGGCGCGAGGATCGGCTGAAGGCGCTGATGAAATCGAAAGGGAGGTTCATCAGCTGGGCTGAGTTTGCGCGGGCGATGCGCGAAACCGGCGGCACATGCATCGAGGAGCGGTTTTCGGCGAAGGGGCCAGTTCGCATCTGGTGGACGCCGGAAAACATTGCAGCCGAATCGCCGCACGAGATCATTGACTGGTTCACAATGCGCAAAGGCAAGCAACACGTGGCGTTCGTGCGTTGGTGCCGCGAGCGCTATACCGCGGCTGAGGGCGGCAGCGCGATTCTGGTTGAAACGTGGGCCGTGCCGAAGAAGGAGATTTACGCGCTGTGGGCGGAGTGCCGGCCGGAATCGCGCAAAGCACGCTGGATTGAGGTTGCGCCGCCGGAGATTCTGCCGAACCGGCAGGGGCGGGAAGCAGTTCACAGTTCGTAGTTCGCAGTTCGCGGTTCGCACGAGAGGCGATTGCGAATTGCTTTTCAAAAGCCGTTGGCGACAAGCCATTCGGCGGTCAGGTTGAAATCCGGCTTCTTTGCAGACTGTGCCTGCATTGCGGCGAGTTTGACCAGCACGTCGGCCTCGATGTTGACGGGCGCGCCCGGTTTCAACGTGTGCAGATTGGTTCGCCAATAGGTCAGCGGCAGAATCGCAATCGAAATCTCCTCGCCGTTGAAGCCAGCAATCGTAAGGCTGATGCCTTCGACGGCGACGGAGCCTTTGTGGACCATCCACTGGCGGACATCGACGGGGACGCGCACTTTGAGCGTCCAGTCAGTGGTTTCGCGATTGAAGTTGGGGCTACTTTCGGGGATGACGGGGTCGAGTGCGGTGAGGACGCCGGTGCCGTCGACGTGGCCCTGAACGATGTGGCCGCCAAGTGGACTGCCGGCTGCGGTGGGCAGCTCCAGGTTGAGGCGGGCGCCGGGAGCGAGAGAGCCGAGCGAGGTGCGGTCGAGGGTTTCCTGGGCGAGGTCGGCGTGGAAATAGGTGGGATCGGGATCGAGGGCGGTGAGACAAACGCCAGAGACTCCGAGCGAATCTCCCTCGCGCAGGCGGGAGGCGATGCCGGGAGCTTCGACGGTGATGCGACGGACGCCGCCGCGATCGGCGAGGCTGACCAGCGTTCCCGTCTGCTCGATGATGCCGGTGAACATGGGTCAATTCTAGGGAACCAGGGAGCGAGGGAACAAGGGAGCGAACAGGGCCCCGGCGACAAAGGCGGATGGGGGGATGGTTATTGATCGGCGAGTTGGCGCCACCCCGCGCGTTGGCAGGATGGCGAGGTGGGGCGGATGGGGTGTCTCACAACAGACGCTGAAACCTGTGGCCGTAAAGCTGACCGTTTACTCGTTCGATAACAGATTTCGAGCGATTCTGGGGCATGTTTACCGAGTCGACAACAAAAATTTACTGATTGAATAATAGGGGAGTTATGAACTAATTAATAGATAAGTTGTTGAAATCATTGAAAAATCACTGAAAACGGGGCCGATTTGCACCGGGAGTGGTGCAGTTTTTAAAAAAAATATTTTGGGGCGGATAGTTTTGGCGGCGGAGCGGGCATGGCGATCCTGAGCAGAAATTGCTGTGCTTGTGTTGGAGGCTCCGTTTTCAAGGAATACCTGGCACATGGAAGCTCCTGGAGGAAATTCGATGTTGAGACCATTATGCGCCGAAGGCGGGAAATTACCGGCAAACTTGGCGGGAATTATATTCAGCATGGAATGAGAGATATACGGGAGAAAACGTGAAGAACAGGGCTTGACTTTTAGAGGACTCAGCGGCGGGGCGGCCGGTTTGGCTGCTTCTCGAATCATGGTGGATATTGATCTGATCCGGGACTAATCGTTGATTCGTGCCTTTTGATTCGTTACTCGAGGTTCGTGGACAGGGGCGGGCGCGGTGGCGCGGAAATCTGTGTGGGGCGACCGGATTCCTTGTTGTTTTCAACCGCCCGTAACATTTGCCGTTGAGAATAACCCTCGGCAGGAATCTCAAGAGGGAGCTCATCGTGAAGAAATCATTGCTCGTCGTTGCGTTGCTCGTGTGCGCGCTCAGTGCGGCCCAGGCCCAGAAGATCACAGCCGCGGGCGCCACGTTTCCTTACCCCATCTATTCGAAGTGGTTCAGTGAGTACAGCGCCGCGCACCCCGGCGTTGAAGTGAACTATCAATCCATCGGATCAGGCGGCGGCATCAAGCAGGTGTGCTCAGGGACGGTCGACTTCGGCGCGTCAGACATGCCGATGACCGACGATCTGCTGAAGTCGTGCGGCGTGAAACTGATTCACATTCCAACGGTGCTCGGCGCTGTCGTTCCCATCTTCAACGTTCCCGGCGTGAACGATATTCGCTTCAGCCCGGATGTGCTGGCCGACATTTATTTGGCCAAAATCACCACCTGGAATGATCCGCGAATCGCCAAGGATAATCCTGGCGTGAATCTGCCCGGCGACAAGATTATCGTGGTTCATCGTTCCGACGGCAGCGGCACCACATTCATCTTTACCGACTATCTGAGCAAGGTGAGTCCTGACTGGGCCGGCGGACCGAGCAAGGGAACCGCGATCAACTGGCCAACCGGCGTGGGCGGCAAAGGCAACGAGGGCGTTGCGGCGCAGGTGCGCGAATTTCCGGGCGCGATCGGATATGTGGAGCTGATCTATGCGCTGCAGAACCACATCAACTTCGGCGCCATCAAGAACGCCTCAGGCAACTGGCTGAAGGCTTCGATCGATGGCGTGACCGCAGCCGCGGCCACGGCAAAAATTCCCGCCGACTACCGCGTGTCGATTACCAATGCTCCGGGGCCGAACGCGTATCCCATCTCGAGCTTCACTTATCTGCTGATTCCCACGCAGCCGAAGAATGCGGAGAACGAGAAGGTGATCAAGGACATGCTGAGCTGGTGCATCAAGTCGGGCGAGAGCGAAGTCTCCACTCTTTCCTATGCGCCACTGCCTGAGAGCCTGCAGCAGAAGGTTCTGCAGACGGTCTACGGCCTACCGTAGATAAACGCCTCTGTCAGCCACTACGAGGAGCCCGGCGCCCGCTGGGCTCCTTTTGGCTGCGTGCGCACCACATCCCGCGAATCACATCCTCGAATCACTTCCCGCCCGCCTTTGCTGACCTGATCCCTGACCCTGAAAGGTGTCTTTGGTACACTCGCCAAGTCCAGGGTGATAGGATGACCCGGATTCCTTAAACGATCAATGACGCCTGTTTCTTCGATCGCAACCGTCAATGACCTCTTTGTTCGCATTGCGGCGGCGGGAAATCCGCGCGCCGTTCTGTGGCAGGACGAATTCGGCCAGTGGCATCCGATCTCCTCCGACCAGATGTATCACCGGGTGAGGGCGCTGGCCACGGCATTTCTTCGCTACGGCGTGAAGAAAGGCGATCGCATCGTCCTGGTGAGCGAGAACCGCTGGGAGTGGGCGGTTACCGACTTTGCCTCGCTGGCTGTGGGCGCTGCCGATGTGCCGCTTTATCCCACATTGACGGGCGAGCAGATGGCGGAGCAGATACGCGATGCGGAGGCGCGCATCGCGGTGGTTTCGACGCGGCAGCAGTTGGATAAGCTGCAATCGGTTCGCGCGCAAACGCCGCTCGAGCACATCATCATGATGGATTCGCCGGCTCCCGAAGGCGCGGTTGCGATGCGGGACTTTTTGGCCGATGTCGACAGCGATGGTGCGGAGCGCGATCCCGTCTTCGACGCGCTGGTGCGCTCAGTTCAGCCCGGCGATTTGGCGACGCTGATTTACACATCGGGAACAACCGGCGAACCGAAGGGTGTTGCGTTGACGCATGGCAACATCGCCGCCAACCAGAACGTTGCCGCCGCCGAATTCGGATTCAACTCGACCGACGCCTGCATCTCCTTTCTGCCCTTATCGCACGTTACGGCACGCGTGCTGGACTACGTGATGTATAACCATGGCGCGCAAGTGGCCTATTGCACGCAGTTCGACAAGCTGCCGCAGGCGATGAAGGAAATACGGCCCACGGTGATTGTCGGCGTGCCGCGCGTATACGAGAAGATTCGCCAGGCCGTGGAGCAGAAGGCTGGGCAATCGCCGATCAAACGCAGACTGCTGGCGTGGGCGATCCGCTTGGGGTCGCGCTATGCCGACACCGTTTACGATGGACGCCAGCCTGACTCAGCGCTGTGGAAGCTTGCCAACAAGCTTGTGTACTCGAAGGTCCGCGAAGCATTCGGCGGGCGCGTGAAGATTTTTGTGTCGGGCGGCGCGCCGCTTGGGATCGACACAGCGCGCTGGTTCGCCAGTGCGGGAATCGCTCTGTGGGAGGGTTACGGGCTGACCGAAACTTCGCCGGTGATCGCGCTGAACACGCCGATCCACCACCGCATGGGAACGGTGGGATTGCCGCTGCCCAACCTGGAACTTAAGCTGGCGGAGGATGGCGAATTGCTGGTGCGAGGGCCGTCGGTGTTCGCCGGTTATTGGCAAAAGCCCGCGGCCACGGCTGAATGCCTGGATGAGGATGGATGGTTTCGCACCGGAGACATTGCGCATATTGATGCGGACGGGTATCTATCCATCACCGATCGCAAAAAGGAACTGCTGAAGACCTCGGGTGGAAAGCTGGTTGCGCCGCAGCCGATTGAAAACAAGTTGAAGAACAGTGTTTACGTGGCCCAGGCAGCGCTGGTGGGGGATCGTCACAAGTTTATCTGCGCGATTATCTCGCCGAACTTTGCAGCGCTTGAAGAGTGGGCGCGGCATCATCATGGAGTGGAAAACACATCGCGGGCCGCGCTGGTGGCCGATGAGCGTGTGATGGCCCTCTATGCGGGGATTGTGCGCGATGTGAACGGCACGCTGGCCAACTTTGAATCGCTGAAGCGCTTCAGGATTGTGGCCGATGAGTGGTCGCAGGAGTCGGGCGAGCTTACGCCCTCAATGAAGATCAAGCGGCGCGTGCTCACTCAGAAATATGCGGCGGTGATCGACGAACTTTACGCCGACGAAGCAACCGCCCGCGGCGAATCGGGGAGTTGACGCCGGCGATGCCCTGGTGCACGGGCCGGTGCGGCTTCCACATTCGCTGCAGCGCTCCAAAAAACGGCGCGCCCCATGCGCCCACTGCCAACACGGCTCCAAACAGGATTACGGCGTCGATGCTGAGGCGGCCTTCGCGGCTCCAATAGGCATCGGGCTCGAGGCTCAGCCACAGGGCGAACTCATCGAGAGTGAGCGCGGCGCCCACGCCGTAACTGACCGCCATGAGGCGGCCAAGAAAGATGGACATGGGCGAGTGCGACCAGCCGACGTCGAGCAGCCATCCGTAGCCGACCAGAAGAAGAATGAGAATGCCCCAGACCAGGTGGTGAATATGCATTCCGCGGACCACGACCCATTGCAGGTGCCCCTGGTGATTGGCGATGCGATGGACGAGAAGGCGAACGCCGGCAAAGGTAATGAGGAATGCGACCGAAGCGATGAACATACGCTGGCGGGGGCGGTCGGGAATGGTGGCGCGGATGAGATAGCCCAGGCGCGTGAGCTGCAGCAGGACCAGCAGCACGGCGACGACGAGGCCGATGAATGCGAGCAGAAATCCCGCGCCGGATTCGGGCATGCCTAATAGTAGCGCCAGTTTCCCGCGCCGACTTTGGAAGGCGGGCTGCAGCGTGGCAGATTGGAATTGACCGGAGAAAACTGAATACTGGTGTGTGCGATTTGACCGTGCTGCCGGTCACGAATCGGGTGAAGAGGGCCGCGATACACTGTTTCTTACGGCGACGCCGGTGTTCGTCCCCGCCTCGGGCACGATTCGTGCAGTGCGCCTCAGATTTCCAGTCCAGCGGCCGATATTCAGCAATGCATGCCGCGCTCTGATTGTGAGCCGCGAACCGCAACTGTGACTGCCAGCTGTTTTGCGAACTACGAACTGTTTTATTGAGGAGAATCCACGATGCGAGTTGCTTTATTGACCGGAGGCGGCGATTGCCCCGGATTGAATGCGGTCATTTATGCGGCCGTGCGGAAGGGAATCAATCACTATGGAGATGAATTCATCGGATTCCTGAACGGGTGGAAGGGCGTGCTGGATAACAATTTCATGCCGCTCACGCTCGAAGCCGTGGACGGGATTCAGCTCAGGGGCGGGACGATTCTGCACTCTTCGCGCACCAACGTGAAGAAGATTCCGGGCGGCATCGACAAGGTGCAGGAGGTTCTGAAGGCGAATAAGATCGACGCGCTGATCGCACTGGGCGGCGACGACACGCAATCGGTGACGCTGTTCCTGAGCGAGAACGGCGTGAAAGCCGTGGGCGTTCCCAAGACCATCGACAACGACATCAGCGGTACCGACCAGACCTTCGGATTCGACACCGCGGTGATGATCGCCACCGAGGCCGTCGATCGTATCCACACCACGGCTGACTCGCACAATCGAGTCGTGGTCATCGAAGTCATGGGCCGCGACGCCGGCTGGATCGCCTATGCCTCAGGCGTCGCCGGCGGCGCACACGTCATCCTTGTTCCCGAAAAAGAGATCGACATCGATCACGTCTGCGCGCTTCTCAAATACAACTACGATCACGGCAAGCATTATGGAGTCGTGGTGGTTGCCGAGGGTTGCCATCTGCCCGAAGTCGGCCAGGTCCTTGGTTCTGAGCAGGTCGATTCGTTCGGCCACGTGCGCCTCTCCGGCATCGGTGAAGCGCTCGCGGATCTGATCGAGAAGAAGACCGGCTACGAAACCCGCTCAGTCAACCTGGGACACACCCAGCGCGGCGGCGTTCCTACAGCATACGATCGCGTGCTCGGTCAGCGCTACGGCCTCCACGCCATCGACATGGTCCATCAGGAGAAATGGGGCAGGATCGCCGTCGTCCGCGGTCTCGACATCACCGATATTCCTATCAAGGACGCGATTGCAACCAACCGGCGCCTTGACCAGAGATTTTTCGATGTGATTGCGGATCTCGAGGCGAAAGTGTAGCCGGTCGAGTTCTTTGCATGATTGGGTGGGCCGCCTTCGGGCGGCCCATTATATCTTGAGACTGTTAGACATCGATCGACTTCGAACTAAGAACTGCGAACTGTGAATTATTCTTACTGCCGCTACCAATCCGAAGACTTCGCAGCGCTCTACGCCGTCGAGGAGCTTTGCTTTGATGCGCCGTTCCGTTTTAGCCGGACATTGATGCGCAAGCTGGTTGCGAATCCCAACTCCGCGACGTGGATTGCCGAGGATTCCGCCGGAGAAAAGAAGACGATGGCCGGATTCACCATCGTCGAATGGACCGCGCTGCCCAAGGGTTTGGTCGCATACATTCAGACTATCGAGGTGCATCCGGAATCGCGCCGCCGCGGCATCGCCTCCGAGCTGCTGAAGCGCGCTGAGGATTCTGCACGAGCGGCGGGGGCGGCGGCCATCTGGCTGCACGTTGACGTGGAGAACGCCGCTGCCATTCAGCTCTACGAGAGCCGCGGCTACGCGCGGAGGGGCAGGGAAGAGCACTTCTACGCGCGCCAACGGCCCGCGTTTGTCTATGCCAAACCGCTCCCGCACGACCGGCTGGATTAAGCTGACGCCAGCCCGGGAGGCTCCGCCAGAATGGGTGCGGTCGTCGCCGCCAATTTGTTCAACGATGCCTGCACCAAGCCCACGCCCACGGGAACGAACAAAAGCCCGCACAGAAACGCCACCCAGGGGCGCTGGACGCGTCCGCCTCCGATGCTCGCGGACATTTCGTTGTTGTGGTCGGCCAGGGTCGACAGGATGAACGGAATCATCAACTCATTGATCACCGGGACAACGCAGATCCAAGCCGCGGCGCGCGGCGAAAGAAGCTTCCGCGACGGCTTCAAATGTGCCTCTTCGCCGTGAATCCGATAAAGCCAGTACAGAATGTAGAACGGAACCACACCGCTGAGAATCGCAGTCACTACCGGGTCGCGGTGCGTAGGCGCAAAAGAGCGGCCACGTTCCGGCGGAGCCACCGTGAAAAGTTCACCAGCAATCGGAATGATGAGAATAAGCGCTGTCAGGGTCAGGGCAAACGCTGTCCAGACCCCTGCGTTCGCGCTGTAATGCTCAGCAATTGAGCTCGAAAGACTAACGGCGGCGGATTCGAACAAAGTGTCGAATGTCAGGGCCAGGCCCAGTGCAACAAGGATGGATGTATTCTTGCCGCAAGCGCCGCCGATCAGCACAGGAAGCAGAATCACCATGGTTCCGCTCAACAATGGAACCAGAACCGACTCCAGAACCAGCCCAACCGCATTTGGTGATTCCGGAATAAGCGTGGTTAGAAAAGCGGCTGCGCCCAGCGCCCCGATAACGAGCAACACAACCTTGGGACGGGTGCGGATGGCAATCCAAGCCAGCACCAGTGCAAGCGGAGCCCAGATCAACCGCGAGATGCTTTCTATCGGTTCGATCGTCTCCATGTTTAGTGCGCGGAAGCGCTCGAAACCGAAAATGAAATGGAGTTCGCTCGCAGATCCGGCGAGAACGAACACTGCAAAAAGGCCCCAGAAACGGTAAGAACCGAAAAGATCTGCCCAGGTCCATGTGACGCGGGCATCTGTTGCTTCAGGCGATTGCATGAGTTCACCTCGAAGGGGGTTGTGGACGGCGCCAGGTGCACCGGGCTGGCAGTGCAGAATGTGGCCTACACCGCGGCGGCCGTCAGTCTGCTGGGGATGCACAAGTATAACCCCCGGAAGGCGCGGACCTCCGTGCACGCGGTATTATGTGCGGCCTCGTTCAGTGCATTGGCGGCGCTTTGGGATCGCCGCACCAGATATCGGTTCAGCTATTGCGCCGCATCCGCGCTCTTGATAAACGCGGCCACGTTGTCGTGGAGCTGCTTTACGCATTCGTCGCGCACATAGACCATGTGACCCGATTCATACCAGGCGTAGCTGATGTTCTTCGCCAGCGACTGCGGAATGGGCAAGTGCTTCTCCTCATACTGCGCTGCGAAGAATGGCGTCGCCAGATCGTAGTAGCCGCCGTTCAGCAGAACTTTCAGGCGCGGGTTTGTCTTCATCGCCTCCGCCAGGTCGCCACTTACGTTCACGCTGACTGGATTGCCATCGTGCTTCCAATTCCACTGCGGCTCTTCCGCATACGAAAGCGGCACGTAGGTCATTCCGTCGCCATATTTCAGGTCCTGCCGCACGTACCGGTTGAATGAGGAAACATAGGCCGACGAAATCGCTGTGCTCTGTGGATCGTATTCCGCCCCCTCGCTTAAGGGATCGAGCGTTGGCCCCACGAACCGTGTGTCGTATCTTCCTGTGGTCAGGTCTTCTGCATCCTGAAGCGTCTTCTCGAATTCCGGGCCGCTCACGCGCAGATTAGCTTTCAAAATGTAGTCCACCGGCAATCCGGTGTACTCATGCATCTTCTCTGCCACGGAGCGCTTCTCGTCATCGCTCACATCCGTCCCCATCGCCAACGCGTGCGCGTACGGCCCCGTCGCGAACTCTTCCACGTCCTTCAAGAGCGGCTGGAGCGTAGCAGGCGGATTCGAAAGCTTTTTGTGGTACCACGCAGTCGCCGCAAAGGTTGGGAGCGCGAGCTCGTAAGGAAGATCCACTCCGGGATTGGCGGCCGGCTGATCGATATCGGTGGTGAAGTTAAAGATCTGCGACAGCAGCACGACTCCATTGATGTCGATGTTGAGATGATTTTCGAGCAGATCGGCCAGCACAGCCGAGCGCGTGGTTCCGTAGCTTTCGCCGAAGATGTACTTTGCGGAGTTCCAGCGGTCATATTTTGAAAGGAAGCGCTGGATGAAGCGCGCGAAGGCGTTGGCATCGCCGTCGACGCCCCAGAATGCTTTCTGCGGATCTTTGCCGATCAACTGTCCGAAGCCCGTGCCGGGCGCGTCAACGAAGACAAGGTCGCTGACGTCGAGCAACGTGTTGGGGTTGTCGACCATGGTGTAGGGCGCGGCGGGCAAGTGCGTGTCGCCCGACGTCATGACATGCTTCGGCCCCAGCGAACCCATGTGCAGCCAAACCGTGGAGCTGCCCGGCCCGCCGTTATAAAAGAAAGTGATCGGGCGATCTTTGGGGTTGGCGTCTTTCTTGAAGTAGGCGACGTAAAACATTCGCGCCACGGGAGATCCATCTTTGGCGCTTGCGGGCGCTTCCAATGCGAGCTGGCTTCCCGGCTGGGGTTTGCCATCGGCGCCAAGCTGCGCATCCTGATCGTCGGTTGAGCCCACGGTGATCATGCCCGCAATGGCGGTGTAGGCGATTTGTTGGCCGCCGGCAGTGACGGTGCCTTGCGTGGTGGAATCCGCAGGCATCGCGGCGTCTGCGCTTTTTGAAGGCGCTGCGGGTTTTTCGGCTGGCTTGTCGTCCTGCGCGCGGACTGAAACACAAATCAAAAGAGAGGCCGCACCTGCGAGGGCGGCTAAGCGCCGACTGAGTTTATTCATGTTTTTTCTCCGGGTGGAGTAGCGTGCGAATGGTTAGTATAAAGCGCGCAGCGGAGCTTGCACACAAATGGGAGCCAGTGTGGGGGTTGCATAGTGGCATTTGGACCCTGGATATGGCGGTTGATCACAGACATTTGTGTGTGTTGGTCAATGGTGAGGAGACCATCCCTCAGCGGCTAAAGCCGCGCGAAGATAGCGCGCCGTATGTCACGCGACCTGTGCCCCGCGTGGGTTCCCCGAGCCGAAAAGCAACTGCAAGGGCAACCGCAGATCCTTCACTGCGGTCGCCGCGGCGACCTTCGTTCAGGATGACAGCGCAATAGGGGAGCGCGAATTGCGCGGGATCAAATCGCACATCAGCGACCACTGCTTTTGATAAATGCGGCGACGCGATCGTGGAGCTGCTTGCGGCACTCATCGCGCACGTAAGCCATGTGACCCGCTTCATACCAGTCGTATTCAATGTTCTGGGTTAGAGAAGCGGGAATGGGCAGATGCTCCTCGTCGTACTGCGCGGCGAAGAAGGGCGTGGCTAGATCGTAGTAGCCGTCGTTCACCATGACCTTCAAATGTGGATTGGTCTTCATCGCGTCAGCAAGATCCTCGCCCACATTCAAGCCGAGCGCGCTGCGAAAGCCGGGGGCGCCCGTGCGTGCCATATTCCAGGGGAAGCCATCGAAGAGCGCGTGGGGCAGGTAGGTTTCGCCGGACCCATATTTCAACGTTTCGCGCAAGTATCCGTTCACCAAGGCGACATACGCCGAGGAAATTGCCGCGCTTTGTGGATCGTACTCCGCTCCCTCGCTCAATGGATCGAGCGTGGGCCCGAGGAAGCGCGTGTCGTAGCGCCCGGTCGTCATGCCTTCATTGTTCGCGAACGTCTGCTCAAACTCGCTCGCGGTCACACGCAGATCGGCTTTGACAATGTAGTCGACAGGCAGGCCGGTATATTCGTGAAGCTTCTCCGCAACCTGCTGTTTTTCCGCGTCGCTGAGAGCGTTCCCTTGCGCGAGCGCGTGCATATATTCGCCGGTGGCAAAATCCTCGACTTCTTTCAGGAACGGATCGAGGGCCGCAGGCTGGGGCGAAAGCTTCTTGTGGTACCACGCCGTGGCGGCATAGGTGGGCAGCGCCAGTTCGAAGGGCAGATCCATGCCCGCACGCGGCGGCCCGGTCGCGATGGTGAAATCGAAGATCTGGCCGAGAAGCATGACACCGTTGAGGTCGATGTTCTTTTCATTTTCAAGAACGTTCGCCAGCACTGCCGAGCGCGTGGTTCCGTAACTCTCGCCAAAGAGGAATTTTGGCGAGTTCCAGCGGTCATACTTTGCCAAAAAACGCGCGATGAACCGCGCAAAGGCTTCGGCATCCTGATCAACGCCCCAGAAGGCCTTGTTCGCATCTTTGCCGGCGAGGCGTCCGAAGCCCGTGCCAGGCATGTCGATGAAAACTTCGTCACTTACGTCGAGCAGGCTGTCCGCGTTGTCGACCAGTTTGTAGGGAGCGCCGGGAAGATGCGTGTCGCCTGCCGTCTCAACATATTTCGGCCCGAGCGATCCCATGTGCAGCCACATGGTGGAGCTGCCCGGACCACCGTTATAGAAGAACGTGATGGGCCGGTTTTCGGCGGTTGTTCCGGTCTTGAAGTAGGCCACATAAAACATGTGCGCGACCGGTTGCGCATCGGCCGGATCCTTGGGCGCGCTGAGCGCAAGCTGGCTGCCGGGCAACGGCTTTCCGTCGGGGCCAAGCTGCGCATCTTCAGTGTCGGTGGCGCCGACGGTGATGGTGCCCGCGATCGCCGTATAGGCAATGTGCTGGCCGCCGACATCCACGGCGCCCTGCGTGGTTGAGTCTGGCGCCGGTGCGGGAGTTTTGGCGGAGCTTTCCTGAGCGGAATCGGGCTTTGCGACAGCTTTATCGTCCTGTGCGTGGAGGGGCGGAGACAGGAGTGCGAGGGACGCGGCCAAACAAACAACCGGAGTGAGGGATTTCATGGGAAGACCTCCAGGAGAGGTGCGCGAGTAGAGAAACAGTATAGAACGGCGCGCGGGGCAGGGAGCTAACGACGATTCCTTATTTAATGCTTCTCCGATCGATTTTCGGACGGCAGCTGGTTCAAAATTTCTTTGATCTCTCGGTAGACCAGATAGCAGTAGCCATGTTCCGTCGGAAACCGGTAAGAGCCAGGCGATTCCAACACGTGAACCGCTACGGCAGTCATCTCCCAGCCGGTGTACTCGTCTGCGTCAATGAACGGTGTTGTGAGTTTGTCGTATCCGTTGGCCGAACCGAAATCGCGGACTCGCGCCATACCGGACTTTGCAAAATCGGGGATATTACGATTCGCCCAGCTCCACTGCCACCGGTCTCCTTGTGTTGTGCCTACTACCGAGCAGTGAATCTGAACTTTTCGTTTCCCAGCCTCGGAAAACGTGAGTACGGACAAATCAGAGTTCCAGTCCCACCGTTCGCATTTCCCGTACTTGTCTTCAAATCGCTCGTTCTTCTCCATCGACTCATGAACAAGCGGATGCACGAACTTCTGAAAGCAGTCGTCACAAGCAGCCATGTTGTCCCCGCCTCCTGATCGAGGGCGTCTGATCACTGCCTCTCTATGATCTTCGGCCGTTCCTCCGACTGCAACGTCTTCGATACCGCCTCAACTTCGCGAAACACGCGCAGCAAATTTTCGCCCAGGATCTTTTTGCAATCTTCAGCCGAGTAGCCGCGCTCCATCAGCGCCGCTGTAATCTTGGGCAAATCGGCCGGCGAGTCCATCCCCTGCGGCAACTGGCTCTGGATGCCGTCGAAGTCTGAGCCCAGGCCAACGTGATCTACGCCGGCGACCTTCGCTATGTGGTCGATGTGGTCGATCAGCAACGAAAACGGCGGTCGCGGAATGCGGTCGGCCGCTGCGCGCCGGATCTGATTGATCTCCGCCTGCGTCGATTCGCGTCCCGCGGCCTTGTCCTTCTCCTTCAGCGCTTCAATCTCTTTGTTCACCTCGGGCTCTATCGCTTTCTGAGCATTGCGATAGTCCTGTGACAAAAACGCGGAGTAGAAGTTCACCATCACCACGCCGCCCTTCGACTCAGGCCCGCCCGAGTTTGCTATCGCGCGCAGCTGGTCGTCGGTTAGATTGCGTGGCGCGTCGCAGAGCGCTCGCGCGTCAGAGTGCGACGCAATCACAGGCGCTCGCGAAACGATCAGCGTCCGGTAAAGAGTCTTGTCTGAGACGTGCGACACATCCACCATCATGCCGAGACGGTTCATCTCGTAAACCACGTCCTTACCCAACTCGCTCAGGCCATCGCCGGTGTGCGGTAGGCTGGCGTCGTCAATGTCGCCGGAACTGTCGGCCCATGCGTTCGAGTTCGCCCAGGTCAGAGTCATGTAGCGCGCGCCCAGCGCGTAGTAATCGCGGAGCAGAGGGAGGGAGTCCTCGATCGAGTGCCCGCCTTCGATGCCCATCAACGCCGCAATCTTATGATCGCGATGGGCACGCTCAATATCATCGGGCGAAGTCGCCAGTGCCATTTGGTCGGCGTGCTTCGCCACCTGCCGCTTCACTGCATCGATGAGCTCGAGAGTGCGGCGCGCATAGTGGCCTTTGTACCGATCCGGCTCGACCCAGATCGCGAAGAACTCCGCGCCAAGGTTTCCCTTGCGCGCCGTCTCCAGGTTCCAATCGCCGCCATTCAGTGGATCTGCGGGGTCGTAGTTCTCATCGAGAAATCGCTGCGGCGTATCGGCGTGCATATCGACGACGATGGCGGATCGGTGGACAACTTCAGGAGTTAGAGATTGAACATTTTTCATAGGTGAAGAAGAATTGGCAACGTTCTGACCCCACATAACCGCTGGAACCGCCGCGAAAAGCAGTGCGCATCTCGAAACTGTCCGCATAGGCTTGCGAAGAGTTTATACCGAACCGCATCCTGGCGCGTCGCCGTCATTCATGCTCCCCTACTCTCCAATTGATATCCTTTGATCGTAGCCCGATTTCAACCAAGAAGATTTCAACTAAGAGCTGATCGGCCATCTATGTACTCGCCCAAATTCAACCTGGTTCACGACCGCGGCGTTCTTCTTGAGGCCATGCGGGAGAACTCGTTTGCGATTCTTTTCGGGCCGCTGTCGGGCGCCGCGGGCGATGAACATGCGGTCGCAACGCATCTTCCGCTGGTGATCAAAGATGAGGGCGAGCACGGAATCATAGAGGGCCACTTCGCGAAAGCCAATCCGCATTGGCGCGCACTGGCAGGCCGGGAAACTCTCGTGGTTTTTTCCGGTCCGCATGCGTACGTTTCTCCAACGCTCTACGTGGAAGAGCTTTCGGTGCCGACATGGAACTACATCGCGATTCATGCGCGGGGTGTGCTGTCGCTGGTGGAGGACGACGCAGGAAAAGAGGCACTGCTCGGCGGCCTGATCGGGGCCAATGAGCCCGCGTATCTCGATCGCTGGAGGGCGTTGCCGGATGGATATCGCCGGACGATGCTTGCAGGGATTGTAGGCTTTCGGATTCCTATTGCGAGCATCGACGGCAAGTTCAAGCTGAGCCAGAACCGGAAGCCTGAGGAGCGGCGCAATGTGCATGACGCGCAGGCAGCAGGAGGAGAGGACGAGCAATCGTTGGCGCGCTGGATGGAGCGGATTGCGAAGTTGTGAGGCCGGGCCCTTTTCAGATGTCCGGGCCTGAAGGCTTGCGTCAAGCTGCGATCGGTTCAGGGGCCTGAACAGCATACAGAAAAAGATCGCAGCAAAGTCAACTGACGATCTACTGTCGGCGCCGGGAAAGTAAAATGGAAATTCCGGCCAAGAATTGCGACTGTCACGGTAATTGCCTAGATTTCGGGATCGGCGGTGAGATTTGTTGTCTCCCGACCCCGGCGATGTGGTTCCACCAATCTCGGTGGGAAGAATCATAAGGGGGAACTCCTGAACCAGCATATTTCAAAACTCAGTGGTCTCCGGCATTCGCTCGCTGTGGCCGCTCTTTGGTCCTGCGCGATTACAGGCGTCGCGCAAGACGCCTCTCCGACTTCCGCAACTCGAACCGAGATCTCCGCGAGTACGGCGGAGGGTCTCTTGCTCAGCAAAACCGCGCCTGTGTATCCTCCGCTCGCCGAACTTGCTCACGTCTCAGGTACGGTACTATTGCGGGCTTCTATTTCCAGGACTGGGACAATTGAGGATCTGCATGTTGTTGACGGGGTTCCATTGCTGCAGCAAGCAGCAATGGACGCGGTGAAAACTTGGCGTTATAGGCCCTACCTAGTAAACGGGGCGCCGGTGGAAGTGGACACGACAGTCAGCGTCATCTTTACGCTGGACCCAGATGACCTCACTCACGCGGGTGGCAGTCAGCCCACGCGTTCGCCCGTGGCGGGTTCGAATGGGGCTCCGAACGCAACGTCTGCTTCGACAGATGCAGGTGACACCTCGAACGTTCAGCTGCTGATCAAGGTCCTCATGTCTATCGACAAAATCGTGTTTCTACCAGTGGTTGACGAAAGGCCGGTTCAAACGCTGCAGGTGCGAGTCAACCTAGAGAAGCTACGCCAGGATGCGGAGAAAATGCTGGCAAAGAAGAATTATGTCGCTGAGGAGGCCGAAAACGTGCCTCCTGACTGCCGGTGGTTCATAGTCCTGCGCTTGAAGGGTCTTGGCGTGGATGGCGCGACTCCATCTGCAGTAATATCTGGCTCGTTGTGTGACGGGAGTAGCCCGGTAACGTCGCCTGCCTGCCTAGGTCGCGGCAAAGAAGTATGGACTGGGAGTGATGAAGGGCGTTTCCAATTCCCCCCAGCTCCAGCCCAATATGGATTAGCCGGCGCTTCCTCGGCATCCGTTGGGAATCTCTTTTACATTGCCACGGGATTGGTGTGGTCTGAAGCGACGCGAGATGCCTTGGAGAGAGTTACCAGTTTCTTTCCCTACCGTCCCCGAAAAAGGAATCTGATGCCCCTGAAATCTTACCCAGCCGATGGCTCCCCAGATCACGACGATGACTAAGCCGGGTTCCCGATCCAAGCTCTGCTTGTTCGATCCGTCCAGCCCTAAAGGTCAGGGGGACGTGCCCACCGGCGCCTCGTTTACGCCTCGCTTCTTGCTATACTTAGGGAGTTCACCGCCGATGCGGAAGTGGTGAAATTGGCAGACACACCATCTTGAGGGGGTGGCGCCGAAAGGCATAGGGGTTCAAGTCCCCTCTTCCGCACCAAAGATCTCAGCGCCGGGGCCAAACGTCCTCACACAGGCTTCAAGGCGCGCATGGAAAGCAGCTTAAGCAATGCAGATTCTCTTCTATTTCATCGTCGTCCTGCACGTGATTGTGTGCTTCTTCCTGATTGGCGTGGTTCTGCTGCAGCAGGGCCGCTCGGCCGATCTTGCCGGCGCATTCGGCGGGCAGGGTTCGCAGACTGCGTTCGGCCCGCGCGCCGCAGCCAACGTGCTGACGCGCCTTACCACGTGGTCGGCTGTCATCTTCATGTGCACGTCGATTTGTCTCGTGGTGCTGTTCGTGCGCTCGACGAATTCACACTCCATTCTCGAGGGCAGTCCATCGGCACCGGCGAGCGCTCCAGCCAAGCCCGGCAAGTAAAGCGGGCAGCACGGGCTGGGAATTCGACTGCTCTATAAGAAACAGGCTAGTTGTTGGAACTGTGTCCGGCTCCGATTGACGTGTTTTCATCGCCGGCGAACGCCGCTTTCAATCTGGCCGTGGTGCGATTGAGCGCGTCCTCGTAATCCGCAGGGTTGTAGTTGTGGCCTCCCTTGATGAAGTCGTGGTCGGCTCCGGGATAGGTAATGAGCTCGAAGGGCGCATTCGCCGCCTTGGCGCTGGTTTCGATGGCATGCGCTGTTTCGATCAGGCAGCAATTCTCAAAATGATCGGCCTCTCCGGCGAACATGAGTACGGGAACCGTGATGCGCCTGGTAAATCCGGGTAGCCTGGCGGCAAACCCGGTTGCCGGATACCAAACGATGTCTGCCGCAACAAGGTCGGGCCATTCCGAGCCCAGGGCCAGCGCGAACCCGCCGCCGAGAGAGATGCCAACGAGTGCAACTTTACCCGGCAGCGCGTGTGGCATTTTTTGAGCGGACAGAATGGCGGCTCGCAGATTGGAACCTGGATTCCTTGCGATTTGCCTGCCGTCGCAAACGTAGACATCGTAACCGAGCGCGGCGATGGCTTCGGAAAGAGCTTTGTCGTGCTTGGGGCCCATGATTCCGGAGACCAAGACAACGACGTGACCGCTGCCTTGCGGGGGAGCGATTTCCTGCTGTGCGAGTGTGCACGGAGCGAAGAAAACGGCGGCGAGCAGCGATGCGGCGAGCCCGAGCAGGCGGAACGATGAATGCGTCATTTGGTCCTTTCGGGGGGAGGTCCTTTCCTGGGGAAATCCTTTCCTGGGTCGAGCGCTACTGGTAGTTGCCGATGAGGACGAAGGGCGCCCAGTAGTACGGATGGGCGTAGCCGAGGCTTGAAGTTCGCGTCGGGGATGGGCCGACGGGTTCGAAGCCGCGGCCAGTATCGGCTGCAGCTCCCGTTGCTGCTCCATGCAGGAAGGCAAGCTGGGCTTGCCGCAGCGCCTCGGCTTTTCCCCTGGCAGGGTTTTTGACCCAGCGATCGTAGAAGTCGCTCATGATTTTGCTGGTGCTGAAGTCGTTCACATCCCACAGAGTGGCGAGAACAGCTTCAGCCTCCTTTTGTTGGGCAATCATGCCCAGCCCGTCCATTTCGAAGCCGTTGCGAGATTTGTAATCCTTCGCCGTGCTGCACGCCGAGAGCGTCAATAGCCGCGTTCCGCGGAAGATGACGGGCGAATTCTCCATATCAGAGAGGTTCCATTCGAAACCCTTCGCGTCGCCCGCATTGTTGCCGCCCATCAGCAGGAAGGGTTCATCGCCGGTGCCGGCAACGAGGACAAAGTGGCTGGCGATGTGAACCACGGGGAATCCGCTGCCGGAACCGAGTGCGGTCTTCAATGCGGCCAGGGTGAACTTTTCGTCGGGCAGGATTGTGCCTTCGATGGGGCCATGCGAATCGGGATAAGAAGGATCGTGTGCGACCGAGTCGAGCTCGGGAATGACGCCGGGCAAAGCCGGCATGCCGTTGTAGCTCTTGGACAATCCCATTGCGAGCGCCCTGGGCGGATGGCCGGTTTGGATGGGCGCGTCTGCGATGTGACCGTAGCTTTCGGGCGTGAAGAGGACATTGTGGAAGCGCTCGACCAGGTAACGATTGCCATCGTAGAGCGCGCCCATCGGCACGTAGCGCAGTGCGTCGTCGAGCGACCATAAAAGTGTGGGCACGTTCTCTTGCGCACCACTTGCCACTTCGAGGGTCTTCAACTCGCCCTCAAGCGGCGCGACGATCAGGGTGTAGAGCTGATTCAGTTGCGGCCGCGGATCGGTGGACGGTGAGCCGATCGCTTTGAGTGCCTCGAATGCTTTCATCCGAAGATCGGCCGGGGACGCAGAAAGTTGAAACTTGCGGCGCGAGTTCGCAGTGACGACTATTGCGAAGGCGTGATCTTCGCCGAGCAGAATGCGGATTCCTATGACGTTTGGCCCGAGCTTTGCGAGAGAGTTTTGCAGATAGCTCTGCGTTGAGCCGGCGGTGGGCTGGCCAGAGGTGGATTGCTTATCGAGTTCCGGCACGATCGTGTGGTCAAAGCGATCGCGGATTGCAGATTTCGCTTCTTCCAGGTTTGCGGCCAGCGTTTTCAACCGCTCATTGTCGGTCGCGGCGCGAGCAGGATTAGCCTGAAGCTGAGCTGCTTCGAGGTTCCATTCCTCGATATTGCGTGCCTTCTTCTCCAGGTTGGGCAGCAACGATTCAATTTCAAGCTGGACGGGTGAGAGCCTGGGCGTTTCCATGGCGCCTGCGCCCGGACCTGAGCCGGGGACAAGGTCATTGAGCTCTTGCTCCTTGAGAAGATCGAGAATTTGCTCCGCGTCGCCCAGGCGTCCGGCCTCAATCAGGAGCTCGGCCAGCGTGCGATAGGCGCCCGATTTCGATTGGGCAAAGCCTGCCTGAAGACTCTTGTCCAAGCCGGCGATGTTTTTCCGGATCGACTGATAGGAGTTGACCGCTTCAAGACCAAAGAAGATGGCTTCTTCAAGGTGATGCTGTTTGCGGAACCCTATCATCAGAGAGGTTTCGATGGCTCCCTCGACTTCCGGATCGCCCACAGCTTTTGCCAGCCCCAAGGCGGCGAGAGCGCTGGCCAGTGAGCTTTCGGGCTGGCCGAGCGCTGCGTAGGACCAGGCGATGGTCATAAGATCCTGTGCCTCGTTGCGCTGGTCTTTCGCATCACGCCAGATGCCCAGCGCCTGCAATTCGAGCTTCATTGCCTCGGCGGGGTCTCCCAAATCGGTTTGGTCGCGGCCCATGTTGTTGAGGGTCATGGCTTCGCCGCGGCGGCTGCCGGTTTCATGAAAGATGGGCAACGCCTGATTGGCGTAGTCGAGCGCCTTGCGCGGCTGGCCCAGGTCGGCGTAGGCGCGGCCAATGTCGCTGAGCGCAAGCGCCTCCCCGTTTCGGTTTCCCACCTCGCGCCAGATGGGCAGCGCCTGGTTGTAGTAATCCATCGCGCTTTGCTGTTGGCCAAGGTCGCGATAGACGCGGCCGATGTCGTTGAGCGTAAGAGCTTCGCCCTGCCGGCTTCCGATCTCGCGCCAGATGGCGAGAGCCTGGTTGAGCGATTCCAGCGCCTTCTGCTTTTGGCCGATCTCGGCGTAGGCCGGACCCATATCGTTCAGAACCAGTGCCTCGCCTACGCGCTCGCCACTCTGCTGGAAGATTGGAAGCGACTTCTCGAAGTACTTGAGCGCTTCACGACCCTGGCCTTCATCGGCGTAGGTCCTGCCCAGCCCGTCGAGCGTTCCCGCCTCGCCAATGGCGCTTGCGTTGACGATGTTGATGTTGGCTGCCGCGGTGAATTTCTCGCGTGCGGCTTCCATCCTTCGTGCGAGCCGGCCCGAACGCTCGCTGGGACCGGCATCGGCGGCCATGGCGGTGTCTGGGTTGTCGATGTCGTGCCAGATCTCCATGGCATCGTTCAAATTCTTCAGTGCTTCTTCATGCTGGCCAAGGTTCTCGTAGACCCGGCCGATCGAGGTGAGCGCGTTCGCTTCGCCCGTGCGATGACCTGCTGTTTGCCACAAGGGCAGAGCCTGGTTGAGATACGACAGGGCTTTTTCTTCCTGCCCCAGATCGGTGTAGACCTGCCCCATGGTGTTGAAGGTCATGGCTTGGCCGAGCGCACCGTTTGCCTGTTGCTCGATGGGAAGCGCTTCATTCAGGCAATCGAGCGCTTTTTGCAATTGACCGGACTCACGATAGACCGAGGCAAGAAGATTCAGATAGAGGATCAACTCGCGGGTTTTGTGACCGGACCTTGCCTTCGCAACTTCCTGCTCGTACTGCGCGATGGAATCCTTCAGGGTTGGGGCTTGCGCGCGGGCTGCGGCCAGCAGGCAGATTCCGGCTGCAACGACGGTCACGAATCTGCTCTTGCGATTCATTTCTGATCCACGGCGCCCGCTGTCAGGGCTGCGCGGGAGTTGTGGTCGGCGCGGGCGCGGCTGGCGTCGCATCCTTGTTATCGCCTTTGTCTTCGCCGGTGTTGGCAGGCTTTGAAGGATGCAGCTTGTGCATTTCCTTAGTACCAGTTTCCGGATCGACCATCACCACCTTGATCCCCGAGGCGAACATGCCGGAGGACCATTTCATGTAATAGATTTTGCCCTCGATGGCCTGAAGGCGAATTCTCTCGGCCTGGCCCCTTGTCTGGTTGACCGCTGCAGCAGTGGACATGATGACGCTGGGTCCGTAATACATCTTTGCCATGCCGGTAACGACGACCGTGCCGGGATCCACCTCAGTCCAGGCATATTCGCCGTTGAGCAAGGTGGCTAGGTAGATGCCATTCACATAAAGATGGTCATGAGCAGCGGAGCCGACAGCTCCCCCTGGCCGGTAGATGCAGATGATCGCCTTGCCTTCGGCAGGCGCTGCGGGCATGGGCGGCATTTCCTTGGCAGGCGGAGCGGTTGGGGCAGGCGAATTGGTTGGCTGCTGATTTTGGCTGGGTGGCGCGGCTGGTTGCTGATCCTGCGCAGCTGCGACCAATGAACCGCAGAAAAGCAACAGCGCGCAGCCGGCCAGCATGATTGCCGCAGGCATGTGCAATGCGCTGGTTTCGCGGCGCATGCCAGCGAAGATACAGATCTTTCTTTTCATGGCTGTCTCCTCGATTGGATGAACGCCTCGGGGGGGTGAGGAGTTAAATCGGGGACCCGGGTTGAATCAAGCGGATGATAGTCTTGTGCGCGGCTGTGTCAGTGCGCGCAATCACCCGAGCACGTGACGGGTTGTAAGCGGTTTTGTACCGAATGAGCAGGCATCCACTAAGTTTCGAGATCGGGATTGGCGGTTTTTGAGGGCAGCCCGGTGCCGGCCAGCGCTCCCGCCGAGCCCGGCAAGTGAAAGTGGGCAGCGCAGGAAGGCCAGGGCAATGGATTTGCCCAGAAGTTGTACATAAGGCATCTTGAACCGGGGGCCGGTTGTTGATACTCTGCAAGGCGCCGGTCAAAACAAGCTCTCCCGATCGCGCATGGACGGATCGATGCCAAGTCCGCGCAAAAAGGGCCTTTCTGACAATTCAATTGGCGCGATCGCATACTTCACGCCGGTGATGGCGATCTTTTTTTTGGCCATCAGGCGCTACAACAAGCGGCCATACGTTCGATTCCACGCCTGGCAATCCCTGCTATTTAATGTTTTCGCCATCGCCTTGGGATACATTCTGTTGCAGATTCTGCCCTACCTGAAGTTTCTGCGGCCTTCGGTGCTCGCGATTCTGACCGACGTATTTGGGGCCGCTGCTTTTCTCATCTGGCTGTGGTGTGTGGTGGGCGCTGCAAACGGAAAGCGGTCGAAGCTTCCACTTATTGGCGAGTGGGCAGACGAGCAAGCCTACAGGTAGCGGGCGAATTCTAGAAGATCTGCTAGCCGGCGATCTCAGGAAGATCCGCGTCTCACACCGGCGGCATGGCATCGACGACGGGGACGCCGGGCGGCGGAGTAAAGCGAAAAGTCTGGGCTGGAATGTCGGCATTCGGCTGCTCATTGGTAAACACGAAACGGGTGATAGCGCCGTCGGCTTCGTCCACTTCGATTTCATTGATCGCGCCCGCGCGAGTGACATTGAGCATCACGCGCGTGACCCGCTTTTCCTGTCCTTTGGGCATGCCCGTGAGCGTAAGGGAGCCATTGGGAGCGGCTGCCACGGCCAGCGCTGTCAGCTCCTTTTCAATCTGGGTGTGGCCGAGGAGAAAACGAAGCGGCGAGCGCAGATCGTCGAGCTCGCTGGCCGGAATCCGCTGCACCTGCGCATCGCCCTGGGTGTAGAACCATGCATATTTTCCATCGAGGAGAAAGACTTTTCCCGGTGGTGAGGTGTAATGCCACATCATGCGGCCGGGCTTGCGCAGATAGAGCGTGCCGGTTTCGGTTTTGGTCATGCCCAGTCCCGCATAGCTCTCGCTGAAGCCGGCTTTCAGGGATTGCAATTGGTCATAGTGGCGGTCGACGCTCTGCGCCAGTTCGTGGACCGATGGCAGGCTTTGCTGTGCGGCAACGTTGGCGGCCAAAAACAAAACGGCGGCTAACAGAACGCCGCCGTTCGCGGTGAAGCTGCGACCCCTCATTGGCCGTAAATCTGCGTGCAGTTGAGGCCGCCGGTTGGGTCGAATTTAATCTGGCCCGTCTCATCGCTGCAGAAGCCGCGGTCGCCGGTTTTGCCGACGGTTTGCGGCTTGGCGTTCACGGTAAATCCATTGAAGCGGTCGACGTTGTTGGAGGTGACTTTGTCGGTGCAGGCGATCGTGAATTCGTATCCCTGCTTGAAACCGGAAGCCAGGTCGGGCGGCAAAAGCTGGGCGCTGGTGGAGGTCGGAGGCGTTCCCGAGTGAGGATCGCCACCCAAAGCCTGCAGCGAGCACGCGAAACCGAGCGACGGGTAGGACTCCTGATACATGTCCTCCGCCTCAACAATTTTCTGCACGGAATTGACGGCCGACAGAGTGTTGGCCCGCTTGGTATAAACGCCGATGCTGGCAATGGCCAGCAGAGAAAGGATGGCGATGATGGCCATCACGATCAGCAGTTCCATCAAGGTGAAGCCATTGGGCGAGAAAACGCGGCGGGCGCGATTGCGGCTGGACTTACAGGTCATGGAATTCCCAAAGCCTCGTGAAACAGGCCGGCTTGCACCGGCCATCTTTCAAGATGCTACAACGTATAGACGGCGTTGGGAAATAGAGCGCTCGAAAGGCAGCGTCTAGCCGCTAGCTTCTAGCTCCTAGCTTCATCTGATCGGAGCTAGCTTGCGCGGCAGGCCGAAACTAAATGGCCGGAGCCTTTCCACGAATTGCTTTGCGGTTCGCCAGACTCGAAGGGCTAAAAGCAAGAAGCTAGCAGCTGGAAGCTGTTTTTCAGCACACCAGCCGGGAGCGGCTGAGCTTTACACCATCGAGGCGACCCAGCAGGGTAACGGCGATGCGCTCCGGCTGGAAGAGCTGCTGCGCCATGGCCTGCACCTGCTCGGCCGTTACGGCGCCGATGCGGGCGATAATCTCGTCGGCTGAGAAGAAGTGGTGGAAGTACATCTCCTGCCGCGCCAGGTTTGCCATGCGCGCGTTCGAGCTTTCGAGACTGAGCAAGATGTTGCCTTTCAGCTGGTCCTTGGCGCGGGTGAGCTCTTCTTCGCCGACGGGAGTTTCCTTAAGGTTGCGGAACTCGGCGAGGATCAGGTCGATGACCTCAAGGGCCTTGCCGGCGGAAGTGCCCGCATACACGCAGAGATTGCCGGTGTCGCGATAGGGGCTCATGTCGGAGTAGACCGAGTAGGCGAGGCCGCGCTCTTCGCGAATGTTCTGGAAGAGCCTTGAGCTCATGCCGCCGCCGAGGAGCGTGTTGAGGATCGAGGTGGCATAGCGGCTCTCGTCCGCGACCGCAGGCGCAGGGACTCCGAGGCAGATCTGCACCTGCTCCAACGCCTTTTTGTTGCGCAGAAGAATGCGCGCGCTTGGCTCTGGCGCCGTGAGCTCATCGAGCGGCTGGCCGCTTGCGAGCGGGGCGAACTTGGTGGCCACCGCCTCGACAAATCGGTCGTGATCGAGATTTCCTGCCGCGGAAAACACCATGTTTCCGCCATGGAACCGGTCGCCATGATAGCCAAATAGCTGCTGCTGCCCCAGGCGGCCCACGGTCTCGGTGGTTCCAAGGATCGGCTTGCCGAGCGGATGGCCCTTCCAGAAGCTCTGCGTGAACAGCTCGTGCACGAGAACGTCGGGATTGTCTTCGTCGATCTTGATCTCTTCAAGAATCACGCCACGCTCGCGCTCAATGTCGGGAGCGGCGAAGGTGGGATTCAGAACCATGTCGGTAAGTACGTCGAGCGCGATGGGAACATGATCGGAGAGCGACTTCACGTTGAAGCAGATGGTTTCCTTGCTGGTGAAGGCGTCCAGGTTGCCGCCGATTGAGTCCATTTCGCGCGCGATGTGCTGCGCGGAGCGCGAGCGGGTGCCCTTGAAAAGCATGTGCTCAACAAAATGCGAGATGCCGTTTACGTCGGCTGCTTCGCAACGCGATCCCGACTTGATCCACACACCCATGGCGACGGAACGAAGATGCTCCATCCGCTCGGTGAGGACGATCAGGCCGTTCGGCAACTCGGTGCGGCGAAGGTTTCGCTCAGTGGTCATTTCTATCCTGTGGAAACTTGATTCTAGGCCAAACGGAGCTTGCGGGGGCCTTCTCTTGTTGCGGGGCAGGCGGTTCAGCAATCCATTTTGAATCTCGGAGGGGGTCCTGAAGCCGCCCGGTACCGTCACGGGCTATGATGCTCAAAGTTGTGCCCAGGAATACCGTGCCCGACAATCCGGATCAACCCGTACCTTTAGACTTTTCCGAGGCCGCTGCGGAGAGCCCGGAGCTTCGTTCTGGTCCTCTATTTGGATTGGATGCTGGAGGCCTTGCCACGGTTCTAAAGCGTGAAGGGGAGCCTGCGTGGCGCGGAGAACAAATCGCAGAAGCTATTTATCATCAGTATATTACAGAGCTTTCTTCGATTACTACTTTGCCATTGGCCCTACGCCAGAAGCTGGAGGGTGAGGGCTGGCGGATAGGCCGACCGGAGATCGCTAAAGTCTTTCAATCGGCCGACGGGACCGAGCGCTATCTGGTGGAATGTGCCGGCGCCAAACCCGAAACCGTGGAAACGGTATGGATGCCCGAAGGCGACGATGGCGAGGCCGGCGACGGATCCGAAGAAGAGCAGGCGGGCGAAGGGCAGCCGGACGCGAAAACATGGCGCCGGGCGACGGTCTGCGTTTCGTCGCAGGTTGGTTGCGCGGTGAATTGCCAGTTTTGTCTCACGGCCAGGCTTGGCCTAAAGCGCAACCTGACTGCGGGGGAAATTGCGGGGCAGGTGGTAGCCGTGTTCGATCGCCACAACGTGAGAGTGGGCCGCGATCGAGTGAATCTGGTTTTCATGGGGATGGGAGAGCCGTTTCTGAATTACAACAATTTCATGGCGGCGGTGCGGCTGCTGGTGCGTGAGGTGGGGTTGAGTCCGCAGCGGATGACCGTGTCAACTTCGGGAATCGTTCCCGGGATCGAGCGTTTCGTCCAAGAGCCGGGGGAGGTTCGGCCGAAACTCGCGATCAGCCTGAATGCGCCCAACGATGAAGTACGCGCCGAAGTGATGCCGATCAACCGCAAATGGCCGATTGCTGCTGTCGTCGATGCGGTGCGGCCCATGAGGCTGCGTCCGCACGAGCGCATCACGTTTGAATACGTTTTGCTGGGCGGCGTGACAGATCGTCCTGAGCAGGCGCGGGAGCTGGCGCGTCTGGTTCGCCGGACCGGCTTGCCTGCGAAGGTAAATCTGATTGCGTGGAATCCGGGTCCTGACTTCAACTACTCCACGCCGAAGGCGGAGACCGCTGAGCAATTCCGCTACGCGCTGGCGGGTGAGGGAATTCCGGCGTACATTCGCCAGCCGCGCGGCAGGGATATTTTTGCGGCCTGCGGCCAGCTCAAGCGGACGTTAGAGGCCTGAGCCGGCCATTGCCTTCGAAGTTTTATGTGGCGTTCCTGTGCAAATCAAGTTTGCGCGCGGAGATCGCTCAGTTTTTATTGGCTCGGAGGCATCGCGAGCGGCTGCACGCTGCCGCAGTCGGGGCCCTTGTAAGTCGACGTTGACTCCATGGTCATCTGCATCTGCTGGCCATTGCCCATGCTCATATTCATCAGCATCGTGGTTTTGGTCGTGTTCGCGTCAACGAAAGTCGACTTGACGGTTCCGGTCATGCTCATGCGGCCCGAGCAGGTGAGGTCGGCTGACATGCCTGTGGGCGTGAGCGAGAGGTTCGTCATCTGGCACTGCGCGTTCTGCGGATTGCTGTACGGCCCGCCGTATTTATCAATCATTGCTTGTGTGACGCATACCTGCTGCGTGTGCGATCCCATCGCCGGCATGTTCGGCATTCCGCTCATGCTCATGCTGCTTGTTACTTCCCAAAGGCCGGCCTTTCTTTGCCCGTGCGCACTGACCGCCAAACCAATCAAGCAGCAGCAAAGCACCATCCAGTTCCGGGTCTTGCTCATACTTCCTCCTAGTCGCGCGGAGATATTGCGGGGCGCGTGCTAAGAATCTAGCGCATGGCATCGCTTTGAGAACAGAGTTATTTTTTCGTTCGTTGTGGATGAAAGGCTGTGAAGCCGGATCGATGGGCGGGATCCGGCGGCGATTTACACGGCGTTCACGGAGTTGACGGCCGATTATTGCGGCGCCGGGCCGCGTACAACCTGCACCAAGTTGCCGGTGTCGATGTCCTTGGCAAACGCCTTCTTCACGTCATCGGCGGTAAGTTGGACATACTTTTTCGCCGCCTGCACGGGCTCGTCCAGAGGCAAACCCATCTCCGCACGCCCCAGAAGGCCCCCGGCAACCGCATCTTCGCTGGAGGCGCTTAGCGGAATCTGCCTGAGCATGAGCGCCTTGGCTAGATGCAGCTCGGCGTCGGAGACATTCTCGGTCCGCATCTGCTCGAGATCGCGCACAATAAGCGCGCGGGCCTTGGACACGTTTTGCGGATCGCAGCCATATTGCACCGAATAGCTGGCCCTGGATTGGGTGGCGTTCAAGCTGACGTTGACTGTGTAGACATATCCGGCGACCTGGCGCAGATCGTGATAGAGACGTGTGGCATAGAACCCGCCGCCGAGCACATGATTGCCGAGTTGAAGGGGATAATAATCCGGATCGAAGCGGTTCAAATTGAGCTGCTCCGCCAGAGTGACCGTATCCTGAACGCTTTCGTTGTCGGGCACGTTTGCGGCCGAGGGTTTATTCACGGGGACGGCGGGCAGGATCGTGTTCGGCGCAGGCCCTGACGCCTTCCAGTCGCCAAACCATTTTTCGATCGTGGTGCGCGCTTCCTCGGGCGTGACGTCACCGATGACGACAATGGTGGTGAGATCGGGCCTCATGGTTTGGGCGAGATTCTGTTTGATTTCATCCAGAGTGAGCTTGGTTACGGTCTCGGGCGTGGCCTGGCGCAGAACTGGGTCGCCGGCCGGGACGAGCGCCAGATCGAGCGCGCGCTGGGTGCGGTAGCCGGGACTCTCCAAGTTGCCGGCGACAAATTGCGCCGTCTCGCCGCGCGTAATGTCGAAGGCCTGCTCAGGGAGCGCGGGATGGAGCTCGTTGTCGGCGAGCAGTTGCACGCCGCGCGAGAAATACTCTTTCAACACATCGAGCGAGAAACGATAGCCGGCACTCTCGTTGGCGGCAATATCGTCGAGCGCTTTCTGGAACGTGAGGCGGTCCATGCTCTGAGTTCCATAGGAATAGAGCTGTTCGAGCACAGTGCCCATGCCCTCTTGTCCCTGCGGGGTCTGGAGGTCGGAGTTGTGCTTAACTTCGCCGAGCAGCGTCACGGTTGGGCTGGTGGGATCGGTGCGCACAATCAGCCGGATTCCATTGGGCAGCTTTGTATCCGAGACGGTGAGATATTCCTTGGGCACCTGAATGGCGGCGAGCGGACCTGCAGCCCAATCGGGCAGTGTGACGGGCTTGGTGGGTGCAGAGGTCGCCTGCTCCGCGCCGCCGAATCCCTTGGACGCTACCGCCGCGCCGCTCGGAGCCGGCTTAAGGACGGCTGAAATCGTGCTCGCATTCAGCAGGTATTGTTTGGCGACGCGATTTACATCGGTGACCGTGACCTTGCGAATTGCATCGACGTCCTCTTCGGGCGAATTGCGGCCTTCGGCGGCCAGCGCGGTCGACCACACGTCGGCGAGGCCCGGGATCGAGTTACGCTGGAACTCGGCTTGCGCAATCTCGCTGCGCTTAGCCGCATCCACCAGGTCAGCGGGCAGACCGCTGGTTGCGTACTTGTCGATGATCTGTTGCATTTCGGTCATCGCACCGGTGGCATCAGCCCCGGCGGGCAGGACCACGATTCCGATGCCGACACTGGCTTTTCGATAAGCCTCAACGAATTGGAATTCAGCGGCGAGGGCTTTGCCGGCGGGAACCATTCCATAGAGATCCGCGCGCTGGCTCGCCAACACATCCGCGAGAATCTGCGTAGCCGCGTAGTCGGGCGAATCCGTGCCGGGCATGCGATAGGCGATGAGGCCCAAAATGTAAGGCAGGTTGCTATCGAGAGTGAGGTTCTGGGACTTAAAGGGCTGCAGATCGATTGCCGGCCGCGCGGGAACGGCGTGGTTGGGGATGGCGGAATAAAGCTGCTTGATCTCGGCGAGAGTCTTCGCCGCATCCACATCGCCGACCACAACCAGGATCATGTTCGAAGGCGCGTACCACTTGTCGTGGAAGTCCTTGAGCATGGCGCCGGTGGTGGCGTCGAATGAAGCCGTGGTGCCAAGCGGATCGTGCGCGTAAGGCGTGCCCGGGAACATTGCGGTGTTCATTTGACTGATGAATTTGTAGGTGGGATTGGAGAGGTCGCGCTGCACTTCCTGTTCAATGGCGCCACGCTCCTGGTCCCATTCGCTCTGCGCATCGTCGATACCGCTGGTGCAAGCGGCCTGGGCTCGCAGCGCGATATCCACGTCGGCCGCCGGCACGGTGGTGAAGAACTGTGTGATGTTTTGCTGCGTGTCCGCATTGTCTTCGCCACCCAGCAACGCGTAGATCGCCGAAGTCTGGTCCGCAGTCATACCGTTGCAGCCGCGAAAGGCCATGTGTTCCTGCGCGTGGGCCATACCCGGGAAACCCGCAGGGGTCTCATTGCCCCCGACTAGATAGTTGGCCTCAACCGTAACCACCGGCGCAAGCTTGTTGGGAATGATGACCACGCGCATTCCGTTGGGCAGCGTGGCGCGTGTGGCATTCTCAGTTGCGGAAGAAGCCGCCTGCGCAGTGCAGGTGACGGCGGCCATCGCCAGGCACAAAAGAGGCAAGAAATGTTTGGAATTCACAGTAGATCTCCATGAGGGTGCGGGCCAAAACCGGGAACCGTCGGCAAATCCAGACCCGCTGATCAATCGTACGATGCCGAGGCGAACCTCGCCAGCCGTTCGTCCCACTCGTCCCAGTCAATCAGAGTGCGACTCGTTGCGCGCCGCGAGCTTCATGAGAGCATCGGTGACCAGATCGGGCGCATGCCGAACCACATTTCCTTCGCTGGCGAAGGCGCCCATGATGCATTTGACGCCCAAGGCTTCAACTCGTTCTGAGTCGGGAACGATGGGCGTTGCGCCCTCGGCTGCATAGCGGGCCACGGTTTCCGCAGAGAACTGTCCGGTATTCAGGATGGCGTAATCGAAGATCTTGGTGCGGGTGTGGTCATAGATGCGCTGAATGTGCTCCGCCGCGGTGAGGTTGAGGCTCTCGTTGGCCTGGGTCATCAGGTTGCAGATGAATACGCGCACTCCGCGCGCGGAAGCGAGTGCTTGCGGAATCCCGTCGACAAGCAGGTTGGTAATCAGGGAAGTGTAGAGCGATCCCGGCCCCACCGTGATCATGTCGGCGCGTTCGATGGCTTCAAGAGTTTCAGGCAGCGGGGCGGGATGCGGAGGGTCGAGAGTGAGCTCCACAATACGCCGTTTGCTGGCCGTGATCTTTGTTTCGCCGCGGACAACCGTTCCATCGTCCATGCTGGCCACGAGAGTGGCATTGGCGGTTGTGGCCGGATAGATGCGCCCACGCGTGGCGAGAATCTTCGAAGCCAGTTGCACCGCCTGCGCAAAATCGCCGGTGATCTCGGTGAGCGCGGCGACAAAAAGATTTCCAAAGTTGTGGCCCTTGAGCCCGTTTCCGCCGCGAAAGCGATGCGTGAACAATCGCGACAGGAGATCTTCTTCTTCGCTGAGCGCGACCATGCAGTTGCGCAGGTCGCCGGGCGGAAGCATGTTGAAGTCCTGGCGCAGCCGGCCGGAAGAACCGCCATCGTCAGTGACGGTAACCACGGCCGCGAGATCGGCGATCGCGCCTGTGGATTCAGGGTTTTGTCCGGGCGCCGAGACGTGCCGGCGCAGGCCTCGCAGCAGCGTGGACAGGCCGGTTCCTCCGCCCATTGCGACCACGCGGAGCCCGGACGAGGGAGACGAAGATTTGCGGCCAAGGCTTTGCGCCGCTTTGGGCTTACTGCTTGATTTGTCTGATTTCGAAACCACGGCTATGGAACTTCAGGATAAAGCAGCTCGGTGAACCGCGGATCGTCGACCATGTTCTGGAAGTCGTTGTCGACGCGAGCCTGCAGGCGGTTCCTGGGATTCAGTTCGATCGCGCGCCCCAGATTATTCAGGCAATCCTGCACGCGGCCGGTGATCGCTTCAAGCACCGCCAGGCCGTAAAACGCGTAGTCGGCATCGGGATGGCCAGTGAGAATGCTGTTGAATTGTTCGCGCGCTTCCTCGTAGTAACCGGTGTTGAGCTGGGAGATGGCGTAGTCGTAGTGCTCTTCGGGCGTGGAAAAGGAAAGGCTGTTCTTTTCCATCTGGCGCCGGCAGGTGACGATATACATCCTGCAACGGTCTTTGATTTCCGGCGGCGCATCGGGCAGCAACTTCTCCAGCAGGCCCAGCGCCTTTTCGTATTTCCCTTGCTGAAGGAGCTGAACCGCAGTCTGGTAGTGCTGGACAGCGGCGTCGTTGATGGCCCGGGCGCGGGCGTCGCTTTTGGCGGCCGCTGCCGGAGTCTTTTTGCGGCCAGGCGCCGCGGATCGTGCGTCTTGCGTCATCTGTTTTCCCGAACCGCGCATTCCTTCGTCCCCAGCGCCCGCATATTTCGGCGAGGAACCAACTTTGCGGAATTACGCTACTTAGAGTCTTTCATGATCAATCGTGGGAAAGTCATCGCGGACTCATAGGCCATGTTTATACCCACAACACCGCATTCCGTCAATATATCTTTGTCCGCGCGGTATTAATCGGTGTCGCGGTCCGGCTTTTTTCCGTAGATTGCCGGATTCAGCGTGGGGTCATTGTACATTTTCAGTTGCCGGTACAGTTTGAAACGGCGCGTGCCGTCGATCGTCTGCCGCCAAAGCGAATCCAGGCATCCGGCAAGATCGCTCCGCTGTTCCTCGAGAATCGCCTGTCGTTCGCGATTGCGCTGTGCATGCCCCTGGGGCGCGGCGATCCGTTCCGCTTCTTCGCGCGTGTGGTAGATCTTCAGCGACAAAATCGAAAGCCGATCGATCATTAAGCCGGGCGACTCGGAATTCAGAGGGGAAGCCGGATTCGGCAGTCCCCGCTCTGCCATCCAGGCAAGCATCGCCCGGTCCAGCTCTTCAATCAGGTCGTTGCGCAGCTGGTTGGTGAGGTCCACACCTTGCTTGACCCGGGCAATCTCTGCGTCGCTTGCGCCGGGCGTTCTTGCCTTGTCTTCGATGTGCCAGAGGTCGAAGTTGGCTCGATGCTGGCGCGCGACGAGGCGCAGCCATTCGGCATTGGGGACAGAAGACGGCACGGCCAGCGGTGCGTCCGGCTCGTCGTGCCATTCCTTCGTCAGCCGATCGTGCAAGCGAACGATTTCTTCCGCCAAAACCATGTGTGCGTCGTCCCTCCATTTGGCCGCTCGGCCGGATTGTCCGGAATCCTAAGGCTTCATGCTAGCGCTTTGATCGCACTTCTGAGCGGCCCGTGAGAATACAGGGCAAGTGCAGCTTTATCGCTGAGTTAAATTGTCGAAGGTGGCCGAGGTGAGGCGTGGTGAGCCCGGTGCGGATCGAACGCACGACCCACGCCTTAAAAGGGCGTTGCTCTACCAACTGAGCTACGGGCTCTTGTACTGCGCTCTTTCAAAACTAACACACGGTGAACTGCGCTTCGGCGGCGCTCGGTGCGGAGATTCTCCCGCCGCGCGGGTGTCGTTTTGCGGGGCATTGAGTTGCTGCAAATTGCCGCACTTATTCGGTGGGCCGCGCGCCCCAAAAACATTTCCGACGACGGTAACCGAACGCGCGTGTACGATGGTACTCACGGGGCGCGAAAAAGCGGTGACCGATGTGGTGAAAGTACCCGCATCGCTCACAAAATGAGGCAGTTCTGGCCTTTTCGATGGCTTGAAAGTGTTAGCGTCCGGGCTGTCGAAGTGTTATTGTTCCCGCCGCTCTACGGACACTAGGATTGACCCTAAGGATTCATCCGCCATCCGGGTTCCGGATGCCCGGTGTTCCGTTTTGCAACAGCCGGATTCCGGGTTCGGTAAAAGTGGGTAAAGCGTATGGCGGTTTTGCTGGTCTAGAACCTTGGTATAGATTATGACGGACCAAAAAGGGCAGCCCGATCCAAATGATCCCCCGGAAGACGTGGCCTCGCTCTATTCCTGGGCGAATCTGCACGGCGCAAAGTATCGCGACTTTTCTGCGTCGCGAGCGCAGACCCGCGAGAAAGCGCGGCAGCGTGTTGAGCAGGCGATGGAGCAGGAACATTTGCGCGCGCAACAGCCGGCGGAGCCAAAGCGCGGGAATGGTGACACGCGACACGAAGAATCTGCGCCGCAACCCGCGTCTTCGCCGCGCTCTGCTGCGCCGGCAACGCCCGAACGCCCGCACTCAGAGCATCCCATCCGCGAGGATCTTGCGACTGCCTTGCGCGGTTTAGCAGTACCTCCGACGTATAGGCAGCCGGGACAAACTCCGCAGGCTCCGATGCGGGAAGAAAGCTACATTCCGCCGCCGCGCAGCGCATGGTCCACCGATCCGGCTGAAAACACTGGTCGCCCCGCATGGCTTATGCCCGAGCGCATCGAACATTCCACTTCGGCGGGACTTCCGCCTGCGCCCGAAGATACTTTGCAGGGTTCGCGCGAACGCCTGGCCACGCGCTGGTTCGCGTTGCGCAGCGTTGTGGAAGGCAGTGTGCCGCCCGCGCAGGCAGCTCCGGCGCCTGTTGCCGCACGGGCTCCCGTGATGGCGATTTTTTCGCTCGCGGGAGGAGTGGGAAAAACCAGCCTGGTTGCGACGCTTGGCCGCGCACTCTCCGCTCGCGGCGAACGCGTTCTTCTTGTCGATACGGCGGCTTACGGGTTGCTGCCGTTTTTCTTCGGCGCCGGCGATCAGCGCCCGGGAATGTTGAGGACTTTCAGTCCGCCACTCTCAAGCGGCGACGCGCCCATTCAGATGATTACGCTCGATCCGGAAAACTTTGGGGCCGAATCTGCGCCGCAGGAAGCGCTGACGGCTGAAATCTCAAAGCACGCGCGTGGCGTGGGCCGCGTCATCATCGATCTCGCGACTGCTTCGGGGTCGACCACGCGACGGATTATGCGTCTGGCGCCGCAGATTCTGGTTCCGCTGATCCCCGACATGAACTCGGTGGTGAGCGTTAGTTCGATCGATGCGTTCTTCGATCACAACGGTTCGCCTGCCACGGTTCCCGCGTTGCCGCACTACGTACTGAACCAGTTCGACGCATCGCTGCCGCTGCACCTGGATGTGCGCGAAGTTCTGCGCGAGCAGCTTGGCGACCGCCTGTTGCCGTTTGTTCTGCGCCGCGCTCCTGCCATCAGTGAGGCGTTGGCCGAAGGCATGACGGTGATCGATTACGCGCCGAATTCCGGCGTGGTCGAGGATTTTGCCAGCCTGGCCAGCTGGGTGAAGAGTCTTTCCGCAGCCGCCACCACAACCTTCCGTGGAGTTCGCTGGAGCGAGCGATGACAGCATCCACGATCTGGCAGGATATTGGCGCCGGAGAAAATGTTTTTACCAAAGTCCTCCGCCTTCTGTTTCTCGTGGTCGCCGCGGTCATCTTCATTTTCCTTGCCATCGTTCCGCTCACATGGCCGCAGCAAGCGGTGCTTGGCCTCATCAGCCTGGTGATCGCGCTCGCCCTCGCGCGCGGGTCGGACTCCTACCTTGTCACGCTGACGCTGATGATGCTGTCAATGTTCTGTACGTTTCGGTACGGATACTGGCGCATCGATCAGGTGATTCGGTTCTTCCGCGATCCCGCCAATCATTGGGGCGCGCTGGATGCGTTCTTCATTCTGTGCCTGCTGCTCGCCGAAGCGTACGCGTTCGTCATTCTCTTTCTCGGCTACTTTCAGACGATCTGGCCGTTGCGGCGCGCGCCGGTTTCGCTGCCTGAGAATCCCGAAGACTGGCCCGACGTCGACGTGCTCATTCCCACCTTCAACGAGCCGCTCGACGTGGTTCGCTTTACCGCGCTCGGCGCGCTCAACATGGATTGGCCCGCCGACAAGCTGCACGTCTACATCCTCGATGATGGCCGCCGGAAAGAGTTTGAAGAGTTTGCTTTCGAGGCAGGAGTCGGCTATCGCACGCGTCCCGACAATAAATTCGCCAAGGCGGGCAACATCAACACTGCGCTCGAAACCATGGCGTCGCCGCTTGTTGCCGTGTTCGACAGCGATCATGTTCCGACGCGCAGCTTTCTGCAGATGACTGTCGGGTGGTTCTTGCGCGATCCCAAGCTGGCTGTGATGCAGACGCCGCATCACTTCTATTCGCCCGATCCTTTCGAGCGCAATCTGCGCCAGTTTCACGTGATTCCCAACGAGGGCGAACTGTTCTACGGCGTGGTTCAGGACGGCAATGATTTCTGGAACTCGTCGTTCTTCTGCGGTTCCTGTGCGGTGCTGCGGCGCTCCGCGCTCGACGAAATCGGCGGCATCGCCAAGGAAACCGTCACCGAAGACGCGCACACATCGCTGCGCATGCAGATGGCGGGCTGGAACACTGCATACATTAATATTCCGCAAGCCGCGGGACTCGCTACCGAGCGCCTTTCCGCGCACGTCGGCCAGCGCATTCGCTGGGCGCGCGGCATGATCCAGGTGCTGCGCACCGACAATCCGCTTTTCGCGCGCGGGCTCAAATTCCCGCAGCGGCTTTGCTACTTTAACGCAGTCGGCCACTTTCTCTACGCAGTGCCGCGGCTTGTCTTTTTGACTGCACCGCTGATTTATCTGCTGCTGAATCACACGAATATTCCCGGCTTCTGGGCGGCGATTCTCGCTTACGCGCTGCCGCACCTGACGCTCTCGAACGTGACCAACTCGCGCATCCAGGGCGACCATCGGCATTCATTCTGGAACGAGATTTACGAAACCGTGCTGTCGCCTTACATTCTGCTGCCCACGATGATGGCGCTCATCAATCCGCGGCTGGGCAAGTTTAACGTCACCGCAAAAGGCGGCGTCGTGCGTCGCACCTTTTTCGATTCGCGCATCGCACAGCCGTTTCTGGTGATGCTGATCTTTAACATCGCAGGACTTCTGGTCGCCATCCCGCGCTTTTTCACCTGGGACACGACGCGCCGCGGCACCGTTCTGATGAACGTTGCGTGGTGCATCTTCAACATCATTATTCTTGGCGTGTGCACAGCGGTTGCGCGCGAGCTGATGCAGCGGCGCACCACGGTCCGCATCAAGGTCGCCAGGCCGTTGCTGGTTAAGCTGCCGGATGGAATATTCATCTCGGGCGAAGCCGTCGATATGTCGAACGGCGGCGCGGGCATTCTACTTGGCGAGGCTGTGGAACTGGCACCAGACGCCATCGTTCATCTCCAGTTCAACGAACCACCCGCAACCAACGATTTGCATGCCACGGTGGTCAGCGTCGAGGATTCGATTCTGCGCGTCCGCTTCGACGATCTCTCGATCGCCGAGCAGGAAGTTCTCACGGTTCAGCTTTATTCGCGCGCCGATGCCTGGCTGGGCTGGGGCGAAGGCCGCGAAAGCGACAACGTGCTACGATCGCTCGGCCGCATTTTCACAATCTCGATGCGCGGACTGAAGGCCACTGCGCTGAGCCTGTTTGGGCGCGACGCGAGGAAAGCGCGCAGCAAATCCACCTCGCTCTCCATCGCGCAATCGGGGTTGATTCTGCTGCTCGGAACGGTGCTTGTTTGCGGCTCGCCAAAGTCTCTCGCGCAGGCGGCGGCGCCGAATCCCGCTAATCCTGCTAACGCCGCTAGCGTCGCCGTCTTGCCCGGCCAGTATCACGACATGTTTACTCTCGCCGATGCGGGCGCGCCGCAACTCGAGCTGCACTCCATCGATCGCCAGCACAGCATTTACTTCACGCTGCCGCAGACGCACGTGGTTCGAACGGCAACCATTCATGTTTACTACGCGTTTTCTCCGGCGCTGATTCCGCAACTGAGCCAGCTGAAGTTCATTCTGAACGGCACGCTGTTCGGCACCATCCAGCCCAAGCCGGGAAAGTACGGCGGCTCCGACGGCAGCGACTCCGAAGCCGACCTGGCCATTCCTCCCGAGCTGCTCGTCCACCAGAACACGCTGACCGTCGAGTTCATCGGCCACTACACGATGAGCTGCGAAGACCCCTCGAACACTTCGCTGTGGGCGCGCGTCGATCGCAAGACGAGACTCGATGTGTTCGGCGACTTGCTGCCGCTGGCCGACGATCTGAAGCAGCTACCAATTCCATTTGTCGATCCGGCAGTGATTCAGCCGGTCAGCATTCCAGTCGTTTTTCCTGCGCAGCCATCGTTCAAAGCGATTCAGGCGGCGGGCATCGTTACCAGCTACTTCGGCATGGTTTCCGCGGATCGCCCCGTGCGCTTTCCGGTGCGCATCGGTGGCATTCCGCAGGGCAACGTCATCGTTGTCGCCGAAAATCCGGCGAGCCTTCCCACCGCTTTCAATCTTTCTTCAGCAAGCGGGCCAACCGTGGCGATGCGCACGAATCCCAACGATCCTTACGGCAAAATCCTCATCGTTACGGGTCCGAATGCGGATGCCGCGATTGTTGCCGCGCAGGCCGTCGCGCTGCACAGCGACATGCTCATCGGAACCATTGCGCCCATTAACAATCTGGCGCTGCCGGCCAAACAAGCGCCCGACGCCGCACCGCGCTGGGCGCGCACCGATCAAACCATCCAGCTATGGGACTACGCGACCACATCGCAACTTCAGGGCGACGGAACCGCACCGCTCAACGTCTACTTCCGCATTCCGCCCGACCTCTACTACGAAACCGGAAGCGATAACACGCGCCTGCATCTCGCCTATCGCTACAACTCCATTCCGATCGGCCCGATTTCGAGCCTGCAGGTGCGCGTGAATAGCGCGTTCCTCGGTTCCACGCCGCTCGTTCCCGGCCAGGACCCTTGGCGCACAACAACCACTGACGTTCCAGTTCCCGTGGTCAACCTGCGCCCGTTCTCGAACACGTTATCTTTCGACTACACCTTCCAGCTTGCGCGCAAAGAGCCGTGTGCGACGACCACGCCCATCAATCTGCAGGGATCGATTCTGCGCGACTCCTATCTCGATCTGCGCGGCTATCCGCACTGGACGCCGCTGCCCAATCTCGAAATCTTTTCGAACGCCGGTTTTCCATTCACGCGCCTTGCCGATCTTAGCGGGACCACTGTCGTTCTTCCCCTAGCGCCCACCGAGCAGGAGATCGAGACTTTTGTCACGCTCATGGGCCACTTCGGCCGCCAGACCGGATTTCCTGGGCTGCGAGTGACTGTTGCGGGTCCTGAAGCTCTTCAAAACGGCGCCGCGACGGATTTTCTCATCATCGGCTCGGGCGACGATCAGCCCGCATTCGAGACGCTTGGCAGGCATCTTCCTGTCTCGCTCGGCTCGGGACAAATTCAGGTTCGCGATACTGAAGGCTTCTTTGTGAAGCTGCTGCACAACGCGTGGTGGAAACTGAGCCCGGGCCAGCACGATGAATCGGGCGAGCTCACCGCCGGTGGCACACCCGATGCCATTATCGAAGGCATCGAATCGCCCTACGACATCGGCGGCAGCCGCAGCATCGTGGCGATTCATCTGAGGGACGCATCGACCTTCGAGCCATTCATCAGCACGTTCCTGGCGGTTCAGCAATCGAGCGATATCTCCGGGTCCGTCTCCGTGCTTCACGGCGAGCAATTTCAATCGTTCCGCGTCGGCTCCGAGGTCTACTACGTCGGCTCGCTGCCATGGTGGACGCAGCTCAGACTGTGGGCCGCCGAGTATCCATGGCTCATTGCGATCATCGTCGTTCTGCTCGCGTTCCTCGTCGCTATCTGGACTCGCCAGTGGCTTCGCGCACACGCCCGCGCGCGCCTGACGATGATGGAAGGCTAGCGCGCGAGGAGGGAGCGACCGCCCTCGAGCTGATGAATCGGCGGGTGAAGTTATGGCGGCTTTCGGTGCCCGAAGGCGATGCTCGCCGCGCAGAACTTCGCACGCGCAAAAATAACTGTGCAAAACGAGGGACGAATTGCTCTGTTCGCCGCTCTACTGCACGATTCATGTATGGTTCGCACTGTGAATTAAACGTAAAATGGAAGCGCGAATGACGCTGGCCTCGGGAGCTTGGAAAGCGGGTTTGGTTGGCGCGGCCTGCATGGTGCTGACGGTCCCGCTAGTCCGCGCTCAAAACTCCGCAGCCGCTAGCCCCGCTGAGGCCGCCCGCGCGAACCTCGCAGAAAAAGCTCGAGCCCTGGAATCTCGCGGACGGCCGGACATGGCTGTCCAGCTCTGGCAGCAGATTCTGCTTTCCGATCCGCGCAACACGGACGCTCTCGCCGGCCTCGCGAAAGATTACAAGCTCGTCGGCTCCGACTCGCTCGCCAATCAGACTCTCGATCGCCTGCGCGCCATCGATCCCAGCGACCCCGACATAGCGCGGATTGAATCGATGTCGAGCTCAGCTGTCGAGTCGCAGCAGCTGACGCAGGCAGGGGAGCTCGCACGCCAGGGCCGCAACGACGACGCCATGCGGATTTATCGCCAGCTTTACGGCGATCAGCCGCCCAACGGCGACATCGCGCTGGCGTACTATCAGACTCTCTACGGCGCTGCGAACGGAAAAGCGCAGGCGATCGCAGGCATGCGCGCGCTGGTTGCGCACAATCCAAATGATGCGCGCTACGCTGTCGAGCTCGGCGTGATGCTCACTTACGACCAGCACACGCGCGCTGAAGGCATTCGCATTCTGCAGGCTCATCCTTCCGATCCCGGTGCGCAGGCCGCGCTGCGCCAGGCGCTCATTTGGGATTCAGCGAATCCGGCTTCCGCCGCCGAGCTGCGCGAGTATCTGAAATCGCATCCGCAGGACACTGAACTTACCGCAGCTCTCGTCCAAAACCAGAAAAAACTTGAAAAAATGAATTCGGGCATCGCGCGGACTCCCGAAGAGCGCGCGGCCTTTGCTGCTCTCAACGCGGGACGCCTCGATAAGGCCGATCGGCTGTTTAGCGCGCTGCTCCAGAAAGATCCCACCAACAGCCGCGCGGCTGCCGGCATGGGCTTTCTGCGCATGCACCAGCAGGACTTCGGCGCTGCAATCACCTACTTCAATCAGGCGGAGCAGAACGGATACAAGCCGAAGATTGTTGAAGACGCGCTCGCGAATTCGCGCTTCTGGCTCATCATGAGCCAGGCCACGGAGGCGTTCAACGAAAACCGATTCGACGTCGCGGACCAGAAATTCCGCGCGGCGCTCGCCATCGATCCCAACAACACGGCGGCGCTTAATGGTCTCGCGGGACTTTACATCAAGGAGCGACAGTACCCGACAGCCGCCGCCGTCTATCAACTCCTTATCAAAGCGCAGCCGAATTCTTTCGACGGCTGGCGCGGCCTCTTCATCGCGATGGCGCTTGCGAACGAAAACGATCAGGCTCTCGCTGTTATTCCGCGCTTCCCGCCCGCCGTTCACGATGCGCTCAACAAGGATCCCGAATATCTGCGGACGCTCGCTGCCATCTATCAGGCGCAGGGCCGCACCGCTGATGCGGAGCGCACACTCACGCTCGCCCTCGCGCTGCCATTTCCCGGCAATGGCAGCACGCTGAAAGACGACACCAAGCTGCAGTATGCGGGCATTCTCATGGAGGCGAAACGCTTTCCGCAGGCGGTTGCGCTTTACATGCAGGTTGTCGCAGATCAGCCCGGCAACGTCTCAGCGTGGATGGGCCTGGTGAGCGCGCATCACGAGATGGGCCAGGACGCACAGGCCATTGCCGACGTCGAGCGCATTCCCGCCGCGACGTACGAATCAGCGCTCGGCGATCCTGGATTTCTCGCGGAGCTTGGCGCGATCTATCAGCAGGCGGGACGATATGAGGTGGCGCAGGGCATGCTGGAGCGGGCCGAGAAACTCGAGGCGGCCAACGGCCACCAACCCGCGGTCGCGGTTGAGTTGCAGCTAGCGGCAATTTATCTTCTGCGCGGAAACTCCGACCAGGCCTTTGCGATTTACCATCAGGTTATCGCCACTCATCGCGACAATGCGGCAGCGTGGAAGGGCCTTATCTCCACCCTCGCGGCGACGAATCGTAATGCGCAGGCGATGCAGGAGCTGGCGCAGATTCCCGCTGCGGTTCGCACCCAGCTCGATTCCGACATTGACTTCATCCAGACTGAAGCTGGCCTGTACGCCGCAACTGGCGACACCAATGTCGCGGTCGCGTACATGAATCGTGTGCTTGCGTATTATGCGAAGCTGAAGCAACAGCCGCCGCCTGCGATCGACATTCAGAATGCGTGGCTGCTTTACAACATCGGCAACGACCGCGCCCTTTACGCGACGCTGATGCGCATCGGCGGACGAACCGATTTGACTCTCGCGCAGCGCGAGACGGTGCAGAACATCTGGGCGGAGTGGAGCGTGCGTCGCGCCGCGGACGCCATGGACAACGGCAATCCGCGCCGCGCGGTGGACATTCTCGACGCAGCATCGCAGGCGTTTCCCAACAATCTTACGGTCACAAAAGCCGTTGCCGGCGGCTATGCGCGCGTGGGCCGCGTCAAAGAAGCTCTCGCAATCTACAAATCTCTACCGATGCAGGACGCTTCGGCCGGCGACTATGAGGGCGCGGTGGGCGCCGCTCTTGCTGCCAACGACAAGAACCAGGCCGAGCTGTGGCTGCGGCAGGCGCTCGAGCGTTTTCCACGCGATCCGGCAATCCTGTCGCTGGCCGCGCGCTATGAGCAGGCTTGTGGAAGTAACGAGCGTGCCGCAGACTACTATCGCGCATCTATCGCGGCTATGCCTGCGATGACGCCTGCCGATCGCCTTGCGCACGTGCTCGTCTATCCCGACACCGACACGGAGCCGCATCGCGCCGTTACTGCCGCGGACCTGCAGCATTTGCTCGATCCCGATTACACGCCGTTCGACAAGACCACGAAGCTTCCGCCGCTGCCCGCTTACGGCACTGATCCTTACGATGGCGGTGCGCCCGTCGTTGTTCCACACACGCATCCTGCCTCGCAATCGCCGCAGGATGGCTCGTCTGACGTGCACGATCTGCCGCCGCCTCCGACGCCGCGATCGTATTTGGTCCCTCGTCTCGCATCGCCGCACTATGTCCCCGCTGCCTTCACCGTCTTTCGCCCCATCCACTCATGGCGCGCCTCCATCCGCGACGACTTTGCACCGGTCGCGGCCGTGCAATCGGCCGCGCTGCCAGCCGACATTGATCTAACCCTGAATCCTCCGCATTCGCTCGCTTCCGACGCGTGGAAGGGCCTTGTCTTTTCGCTGATGGCGGCCAATCGCAACGCCGAAGCTCTCGAAGAGCTCAACAAGATTCCTGCCGAGCCGCGCCGCATTCTCGAATCCGACATCGAGTGGGTGCAAGCCATCGCCAGCCTCTACGTTGCCATCGGCGATGAGCCCCACGCTGACGCGTACATCCATCGCGTGGAGACTTTCTATCTGCTTCATCGCGCCGCGTTGCCGGCCTCGCTTGAAATCCAGCACGCGTGGCTGCTCTACAACCTCCAAAGCGACGCCGCTCTTTATCCTGTTCTCACCGCTCTCGACGCGCGCACCGATCTGACCGGGGATCAGCACACACAGCTCAAGAAACTCTGGTCGAACTGGGCGATCCGGCGCGGCAACGAGGAATTGACTGCGGGCCATTCTCTTCATGCGCTGCAGATTCTCGGCGCCGCGGCGCAGTACGACCCCGATAATCTCGATATTCGTTTTGCTCTCGCCGGAGCGTACGCGCGCATGGGCCACGCGGAGGATGCGCTCGCGCTGTACAAATCTCTGCCGATGAATCAGGCCGCGGCAGGCGATTTTGAAGGAGCTGTCTGGTCGGCCATCAGTGCGAAAGACATGGCGCAAGCTGAGATCTGGCTGCGTGCCGCGCTCAGCCGTTTTCCGTCTGACCCCAGCGTTCTGTCGCTGGCTGCACGCTTTGAGCAGGCGCGCGGCAACAAGCAACGCGCCGCAGAATTCTGGCGCGCGGCCATCGCCGCGACTCCTTCGGGCTCGTCGACGAATCCCGCCGCCAATCCCAACTATTCTCCCGGCGCGTCGCCTGCCGCAAGCCCCGGAGATCTGAAGCGCCTTCTCAATCCGGATCTTGACGCGCAACCAACTCCGGATCAGACTGCTCCGCTGCCTTCGTACAAATCGTTCTCTTCGCCGCAGGCTGCGCTGCCACTGCCCGAGCCGACAGTCGCCGCCACGGCGCCCTCAGACAATCCGCTGCCGCTGCCGTTTGCGTCGAGTCCATTTCAAGAGCAGGGAACTCAGGAGTCCGCTTCGCCCGGGCCTACCGCGCCTGTCTTCGTCGGGCCTGCAATGAAGGATGCGCAAGTTCGCACCGGGATCGCGAGCGGAGCAGAGCCAACGCCGATCGCTTCGGCGCAACCTGCCGAAAACTCCCGCACCAGTTTCGAGCCGACGAACATTCTCGCGGCACAAGCTCAATCGCGTGCCGGGGCGCAGACCAGCGGCTCGCCGACTAAAAGCTCCATCGCCGTGATTCGTACGATTCCCAACGCGGCAACGCCAGACTCAGGCTCGAATGCAGCGGGCTCGCAGGCGCATGCGCCGAGTGCGCCATCCGAGGGGCCGAAGCCGTCAAGCCCGCCTCCCGATCACGGCGTTTACGATACCGCGCAATACACGCCTTCCGCGCAGGATGCGGTCTCGGGTGCTTACTCCGCGCCGCAACCGCAGCAGCCGGCCCCACCTCAGTCGCAGCAAGCGCCCGCTGCGACCGCTCCGATTCCGCCCGCCTCGGCCGCATGCCAAACCACCGTTCCTGCTTGCCCGCCAGTCAAGCCGGCGCCAACTCTTGCGCCCAGCAAACATAAGCGTCCGCGCAAGCCCGCGGCTCCGGCCGCAAATCCAGAGCCTACGCAGACGCTGGGCAACGCGCCGATTGGCGCGGCACCGGAAAATGCTCCGCCTGCTTCAGCGTCAGGCCAGTCTGAAGCGCAACCCGCGCCGCAGGCGCCGCCCGAGCAATCCGGTCCCGGCGCGTCCGACCAGGATTTGCAGCAGCAGAATCTGCCTCCGCTCCATGGACCCTGGATTCGGATTCGGCGCGAGGCCGCTCCGCCGAGCCCGCGTGACCTTGCAGAAGAGCAGCTGCAGCAAATCGAAAGCGGATACTCGGGCTGGCTCGGCGGCAGTTCGTTGCTCAACTATCGCAGCGGGACGCTGGGATACTCTCAGCTTGCCGCATTCGATTCGCCGTTTGAAGCATCGGCTCCGCTTGGCGTGCGCGCGCGCATCACCGCCATCGCGCGGCCCGTATTTCTGGATTCCGGCCAGGCCGACGGCACGGCAACCATGTCGGTAAACGAATCGCAGTCGGGCGCAACATGCCTCATCGCGATCCCGGAGCCGATCGGCACCTATGCCGCAGGCCAAAACTTCACTCCGTGCACGTCGCCCACCATCGGCGCGCTTGTTCCACCCGCGCAACAAAACGCATTCGGCCTCGGCGGCGAGTTGCAACTCACATTTCCGCATTTCGCGATCGCGGGAGGCTCGACGCCGTTCGACTTTCTCGTCTCCACTGTTACTGGCCGTTTTCAGTGGAATCCAAGTGGTGGGCCGTTCACGATCAGCCTGGTTCGAGATTCGGAAAAGGATTCGCAGCTTTCGTATGCCGGACTGCGCGATCCAGCGGGCAACACGCTTTCAACGCAAGGGCAAATCTGGGGCGGAGTCGTTGCGAACCAGGGAACGGTGCAGTTCTCTCGCGGCGATGCGGAATCCGGTTTTTATTTTTCGGCGGGCGGACAATACCTGACCGGATACAACACTCGCTCGAACACGCGCGTTGACGGAACGGGCGGGGCCTACTGGCGCGTCTTCGCATCGCCCGAGTTCGGCAACCTGACGCTGGGCGCCAACTTTTTTGCGATGCACTATGCGAACAACCAGAACGCCTTCACGCACGGTATGGGCGGCTACTTCAGCCCGCAGGCATACATTCTCGCCAACGTTCCTCTCAGTTGGGTGGGCCACTATGGCACGCGCTGGCACTACGACGTTCACGGCGCGTTCGGCGTGCAGGCATTTCAGGAAGAATCCACTCCGCTGTGGCCCCTGGCCGGCGACAAGCCGCTGGAGACGAGCCAGAACAATCCCATGCTGCCCAACGTGACCAGCGTGAGCGCGAACTACGACTTCCATGGACAGGCCGCCTACCAGATTGGCACGCACTGGTTTGCGGGCGCGTACCTGGCGGCCAATAACACGCGCAACTACACCTACACGTCGGTTGGATTCTTTGTGCGCTTCACGTTCCGCAAGCAGCCTTCCGCAGTGGCCGCACCGACGGGGCTTTTCCCCGCGGACGGTCCGAGGCCGTTCACGGTGCCGTAGGTTGCAGAGGAAAATAGCAGAATTTCTTTGGAGGAGAATTTAAATATATTAATTAATAATCTTGACAAACTTAAGAATATTGATTATTGTCTCGTTAGTGGCCGAATTTGGTCACCTTGCTTCATGGCCACCGACTCTAAATCCGAATCCCACGACGCTGCTGACTGGCAGGAGCTGGTCCGGATCGCCCAAGGCTCGGCCATTGTGATCGAACGGGCCCGCATTCCGGAGAAAGGGATCGCCGTCGAGGGGCAATTCACCCTGCCCGAGCTGGCGCGGCTTTCGCTCGAAGACCAGGTCTTTGTGATCGCGTTTCTGCGATCCCACGGGACGATCAAGGAGATGGAGCAGACGTTTGGGGTAAGCTACCCAACCATTAAGGCACGCCTGAACCGCATCTCAAGCCAGCTTGAATTTGTGGAAGTGAACCCGACCGAATCGCGCACCGAAGTTCTGCAGCAGCTGAATTCGGGCGAGATTTCGGCTGCGGATGCCATCCGCGCACTGGAGGCCCTGAAATGATTCCTAACGTTGCTGTTCTTGAGATCGAGAATCCGCGCTTCCACATGCCGCGGCTTTGGATCCCGCTGATCCTGTTGTGGGCTCCGCTGTTTCTGGTGCTTCTGCTGCTCTCGCCGATTCTGTTTCTGGTTGTTTGCGCCATGAGCATCGCCACCGGCGTGGGACCTTTTCGGATCGTACGGATCTTCTGGGACATTGTGTGTGCGCTGCGCGGCACCGACGTCCGCGTCACGGCTAACGGCTGCAAAGTACTGGTTCGTATCTTGTAGCTCGAAGTTCCGCTTCACTCTTTTACTCATTCACACATTCACTTTCTATGGAGAAACGCCATGAACGAAAACCGCCGCCAGATTTTGGAAATGTTAGCCGCGGGCAAGGTCACCGCGGATGAAGCCGACCGGCTGCTCGCAGCACTCGAGCCAACTGAAGCCGCATCCACCGATTTCACCGGGCGCATCGCCGGTTCCAATGGCCAAGGCGACACGACCGTTAAGACGCGCGCGAAGTATCTGCGGGTATTGGTTGAGTCCACGGAAAAGGGCGGGCCGACGACGGTGAACGTTCGCGTGCCGATGCAGCTGCTTCGTGCCGGCGTGCGGCTCGCCAGCCTGATTCCTCAGCAGGCGCACGACCAACTGGACGAGACTTTGAGCAGGCACGGCGTTCCGTTGACGCTCTCGCAAATCAAGCCGGAGAATCTTGAAGAACTGATCGATCATCTCGACGATCTCAGCGTCGACGTGGACGCGAAGGAAGAGAAAGCCAAGGTCCGCGTGTTCTGCGAATAGGGCAGTGCTACTCGGTCTAGACACTGAATTCCTGGTACGAGTCGAATCAACGCTACTGCAGTGTGAGCGTGCCTGTGCCCTCGTCCTGCTTGCATGCGCTGTTCGCCGGAGAAAAACCGTAGTTGATCCCCAGCGTCTTTCCGTCGGGTGAAAGGCTGCCGGTCCAGCCGAGGGTTCCGCTCGGCGAATTGCTGAGATCGGTAAAGAAGCCGGCTCCCACAAAGCTGGCACTGATCGCCGTCGCCCCGGACGGAATGCATGGGTATCCGCTTACTGTGGCCGTGCCCGTCAGCGCCAAAAGCCCTTCAGCGTTTGGAAGGGGACTCTGCTGCAGCGTCGCCGTCACGGTGAAGCTCTGCCCGGTAGCTTGCGACGTTACGGTGCCCGAATAGGTCCCATTCACGATCGCATATTCAATCCCGGTCATCGACCCCTGCGGCGCGCAGGACGCAGCTCCCTTAATCGCAAAGGCGCCGTTCGACAGGCTCGACCCGCTGACCGTCGCGGTCATCGTGGCGGAGGGTACTGCATTCGCCGCCGTGGCCAGCTTGAGATTGCCTTCGGAGTCGACAGTTCCTGTGAGCGCCACATTTGTGAAAGGGCCGATGGGGCTGCCGACGCAGCCGTCAGGGTACACGAGCAAGTCAGTCGCCGCGGGCCCAACTGCGAGGCCTGAAACGCTTCCCGAGTTCTCGGTTAGAAAGATCGCGATCGGAACGGTCGCACCGGAGCCTGGGCTCACCGTCAGCACCCAGTTTCCCGTCAGGTTGTAGTTCACGGGTGAGCTCTGTGTCGTCAGGATTAAATGAGTGGCGCTGCAGCCCATGAGGCCGCATGTGATTACGCACGCAGCAAAAAACAAAGCGGCCCAAGTGGCCGCTGCGAGGTTCATTGCCCGTGAAGTCATCGTGCACCTCCCGGATGTTCGATTTGGCGGGTGGTTTCCCCGTGGATTTAGACGAATTCCAACGTCGAGGGTTACGTTACCATGGTCTGCCGCAGGTGTCTGTGCGCACGGCCCCGGTCCCGATCACTGGCCCGCGCGTCTTTGGCCTCACGCGCGCCGCAGCGGCTTCTGCATCGGCACTACCTGCACTGTGACGTCGCGCACCTCGGAGAGAAACCGGTTCAACACCGAGCCGCGCAACAGGATATCGAAGCGCGAGCGCGCCGACTGTCCGAAGACCACGTGCGAGATGTTTTCCTGCTGCGCAAAGCGGATGAGCGCGTCGGCAACCTTGCGATCGGTGAGCTGGACCACCTTGGCGCCGAGATCTCGCGCCATGCGCATGTACTCTTCCAGCCGCTGATGCGCTTCCGGATCGCTGTGGCCCTTGTCGTCCGGCACAGCAACGTACACCGCGTACCAATTCGTTGCCAGCCGCCCGGCAATTCTGGCTCCAATGCGCAGCAGTCTCTCCGTTCCGGGCCGCGTGCTGAGGCAAACCATCACCTTTTCCGGAATTGGCGCCTGCTCCAGGCCCTGCGTGCGCCGGTATTCCGATGCGCGATTGCTGACCTGTTCGGCCGTGGTCCTGAGCGCAAGCTCACGCAGCAGATTCAGGTTGCCCTTGCGGAAAAAGTTGGCCAGCGATTGCTCCACTTTTTCCGGGGCGTAGATTTTGCCGCCGCGCAGCCGGTTGCGCAACTCTTCGACGGTGAGGTCGACGTTGACCACCTCGTCGGCGCGCTTCACAAAGCTGTCGGGAACAGTTTCGCGGATGGTGGTGTTTGCCGAGCGGTTGACCGCATCGTTCAGCGTCTCAAGGTGCTGGATGTTGACGGCCGTCATGACGTTGATGCCGGCGTCGAGCAGCTCCATCACATCTTCGTAGCGCTTGCGGTTCTTGCTGCCGGGAACGTTGGTATGCGCGAGCTCGTCGACTACGACTGTTTGCGGATGGCGCGCGATGATCGCGTCCACATCCATCTCTTTCAGATTCACGCCGCGATAGGGAATGACTTTCTGCGGAATCACCTCGAGATCGCGGATCTGATCTGCGGTTTCTTTTCGTCCGTGCGTCTCAACCAGGCCGATTACTACGTCCACGCCGCCCTGCGTGCGCATGAGGTAAGCATCGTTGAGCATCTGGAAGGTTTTGCCCACGCCGGGCGCTGCGCCAAGATAGATGCGCAGCCTGGCTGGCTCGGGCTTGCTTTCAAGAACGATCTCGGCCATTCGTCAGCCCACCTCGACGGGATGATGGACTTCCCGCGCCACCGCAATTGGAATCGTGAATTTGAATGTGGCGCCGTGTCCCAGGCGGCTCTCCACGGCGATTTGGCCGCCCAGCGACTCCACCAACCGCCGCACCAGCGCGAGGCCAAGCCCCGTTCCTTCTTCTGAGAAAGTGTTGAACCGGTCGAAGATCGTACTTAAACGCTCCGCCTCGATGCCGCGGCCCGTATCGCGCACGCTGAACTGCACGAAGCTCTTGATCTCTTCGGCGGCGAGCAGAATCTCGCCTTCCTCGGGCGTGTAGCGCAGAGCATTCGACAGCAGGTTGTCAAGAATAGATCGCATGGCACGCGGATCGGCTTCAATGGCCGCGAGATCGGCGTAGGCGCTGACCTCAACACGAATGTGTTTTGTAGCGGCTTCGTCGCAGAACCGGTCACGCGCCTCGTTGAGCAATTGCAAGGGCCGCAATTTCTCCAGCTTCAGCTCGCGCTTGCCGGTATCGAGCTCGGCCACGCCGATGAGGTCGGCCATCAGATCATCCAAAGTTTCGGCTTCTTTGCTTGTCTGCGCCACCAGCTCGGTCTGCAAAGGCGTCAATTCCCCGCTGAATCCCTGCGCGAGCGCGTAGAGGCCGCGACGCAACTGCAGCAGCGGATCGCGCAGCTTGCGGCTGGCGACTGCGATGAATTGCGTTTTGAAACGGTCGGTATCGCGCAGGCTGGTGACGTCTTCAAGCGTGGTCACAGCGCCCAGCAATCGACCCTCGGAGTCGCGCATTGGCGTGGTGCGCAGCCGATAACTGCGCGCCTGGTCGCCGATCCGCATGGGCAGCATCGACGCTTCGCCCTCCGCCGCCACTGCCTTCTGCATCGACACCGCATCCTGGATCGCGCTCAGGATTTTCTCGCCGCCGGGAGTGTTGGCGAGCGCCATCCGATCGCCGGCGGCCTCGCCCAGTAATTCCGCTGCTGACTGATTCAATTTCAGGACGTGGCCTTTGCCGTCGGTGACGATGATGGGTTCGAAGATGGATTGCAGCACCGCGTCGGAGAGTTGAAACTCCATTTGCCGCCGGCCGGCCTCCGTTTCGCGCAGCTCGCGCAGACGGACCGCGATGCGGCTGAGCTCGCCGGCGAGCACGCCGAAGCTGTCGCGGCTGCTCCACTCCACGCGATGTTCGAGGTTGCCCTGCGCGATGCGGTGTGCATCGCTGGCCAGCGTCTCGATGGGCCTGAGCACAAAATAGATGGTCGCGGCGGCAATCAGCGATGCGGCAACGGCCACGCCGTATCCCAGCGGAAGCAGCCCGCCGGCCGCCAATGCTTTGTGCGCGATGGCCACGAATCCCACGGCCAGACAGGCGAGGAGCACACAGCCGAGAATCAGTCGCTGGGTAAGGTTGAGCATGTTCGGGCGCCAGAGAGAAATAGAACGGTGTCATTTCCATTTTCGCGGATGTGGCTGCAACCTGCAATGCCGCGTTTCACACAGCGCAGCGCAGGCCGCAGGCAATCAGGGGATTTGGCAGACGGCAAGCTCGGCATTGTGCCAGTTGCAGGCGAGACCGGCGGGCGCTGGACTGCTCACGAGCACCCAGCCGACGCCGAATTCCTGTTTCAGGCGCTCGAAGTCAGCGAGCCCGAAGTTGGCCCAGCCTTGTGTTGCGGTGGTTTGGCGCACCCACTCCGGACCCAGCTCGGGAACCATCGTAACCACCGATGCGTCCTTGACCACGTCGGCGAGGGAGCTGCGCTCGGCCAATGCGCGAAAGCTATGGTAATCTTCGCCGGGCGAGGCGAGGTATTGCGGATCGAGCGCGAAATAGGCGTTCTCTGGAGTGTTCATGCGGACCCATGCGAAGGCCTGCAGCCAAGGGTTTGCGGGTTGCCGCCACGGCATTTCCAAGTGCTGGCTTGCGGCAAATTCAACGCGTTGTCCTGCGAGCATGGATCCATTTGCGATGAGCAGAAACGCCGCCCAGCGCCAGATGCTTCGTTTCAGCACGAACTCTCCGAGCAGGCATCCGGCGATGAGGACGAGGAAGAAATAAACCAGGTGCAGGTAGCGCATGGGCTGCAGCGGGGTGAGTCGAACGAGCGCCGCGGGCCAAAGCGCGACGATTGCAAGGATTTGTTGGAAAAGGCCGTAAAGCAGGATGGCGAAAGCAAATCGCGCCAGGGTCGTTCGGCCACGGCTGAGGGCAAATCGCCAGAGTAGCCAGAACAGAACCAACGGCGCCAGCGCGCCGAGCCACTCGTACCAGGTCCACTGGAAAAGATGCTCATATGCACGCGTGTCGACCGCTCTCTTCCAATCAGGATTGCCAGGCTCGAAGACCCATCCCAGCGGGATGAACACGGCCGCGGAAGTTTGCCAACTGCGAACAGGATGACTGCCCAGCCGATCTTGTCCGAGACCGGGAAAAAAGCCGAGGAAGAAACAGAAGGAGATTCCCATAGCCGCCATGAGCGGGTGCAGCAAAAAAGCTGGAAGCAGCAAGAGCGGCGCCTGCCAAAGTTTGTGATCGAGGATTCGCCAGACGGCGAGCAGGATCAACGCCGTGGCCAAAGTGCGTGGGTGCAGATGCTGGTCGACGAGATAGAGAGCGGTCCCGGTGACAGGCAGCGTGAACATCGCGGCCAACATCGCAACGCCGGCCCAGCGCGCGTGTTCCAGATCGAAGAGCCGATTCGCGATCTTTTTGGCGGCCCACAGAATGAGAACGAGCGCGGCGCATTGCCAGATGAACTCGGCCCATGCGACGGGGATTCGCGTGCAGCGGATGAAGCCGGCCATGAAGGGATCAAAGGCTGAGGCCTGCAGTTGCAATCGGAAGAAATTTGCGTTGAAAGGGAAGAGCGCTGGATTCAGGTCGGCCTTGACGGCGGTGAGATAGATGCCATCGTCTTCGAGTCCCGGATGGTAGCCCATCACCAGGAAGCCGAGCGCGGCAAAAATCAGGGCGCCGAGAAAATCGAATGGAAGGCGCTTGTGCGGCCTCCGCGCTTGCTCAACATCCTCGAAAACCGGTGCAACGCAATACGCCACAGGGGATAGCATACCGTGCGAATGCGGGGAGCCGGCTCGTGCGCGAATAGCCTGTTGCAGTCGGAGGGGCCAGCGTTAGACGTGCGGGAGCAAAGTGCGGAGAAGCAGAAATCCGGCCACGCCGGCGAAAAACACCAGCGCCATGCGGATGCCGGGCTCGCGATTGACCTCAGGGACAAGGTCGGTGGCGGCGACGTAAAGCGCTACGCCCGCTGAGACCGGCAGGCCATACGGAACCCAGCGCGGTACCAGCTGAATGACAAGGACCCCAGCGAGTGTGGCAGCAGCAAGGGCCACGGCAGACCAGAATGCGGTCGCGCGGCTACGGCCGCTTGCCATCATCACGCTGGCCATGGTGAATCCCTCCGGCGCCTTGTGCAGCAGGATCGCAAGAAAGATGAGCCAGCCGAGCCAGTTGGAAAGCGCGAACCCCGATCCGATGGCCACGCCGTCGAAGAGCGCGTGCACGCTGAGGCCGCCCAGCACCGAATAGCCTTTGTGCGCCGAGACGAATTCGCCGCTGTGCGTCTCTTCGCCGAAATGAAAGTGCGCGTTGATGGTGTGCTCCAGCAGGTGCATCGCGCAATAGCCAGTCATGATGAGGACGGGCGCAAGCTCCGCATTCAGCTTCAGGCTCTCCGGCGTCATCTCGAGGAGGGCAGTGGCCATCAGGAACCCCGCGCCCAGTGCGACAAAGTACTTCAGATAGCGTTCGACACCGCGCGCGCGCACGAGGACCAGCCCGCCGGCCACATCGGCCAGCGCAGCGATCGTTCCGAGAATGAGTGAGGTCGTCAGCATGGTTGAGACAGCCAGTAGCCAATAGCCAATAGCGGGCAGTTTCTATGCGCTCAGATGAAGCCGAGCATTCAACTCGTCTGAAGCTTCTATCTGCCGGCTACGAGCTGAAAACTTGACTTACCCCGAGTGCCGGATGTGCATCACGTCGCCGTCTTGCACAACATACTCCTTGCCTTCCAGACGCAGGGTGCCTTTGGCACGTGCCGCGGCCTCAGAACCCGCCTCAAGTAAATTGTCCCAGCGAATCGTCTCGGCGCGGATGAAATGATGCTCGAGATCGGAATGGATCGCACCCGCGGCCTGCGGGGCTTTTGCTCCCAATGGCACCGTCCACGCGCGGCACTCGTCCTCGCCCGCGGTGAAAAAGCTGATCAGCCCCAGCAGCGCGTAGCTCTTGCGAATGAGTCGTACCAATCCGCTCTCCTTGAGCCCGTAGCTCTCCAGGAAATCGGCGGCCTCGGCATCTTCCATATCAGCCAGCTCGGCCTCGACTTTGCCACAGATCGCCATTGCGCCCGCATTGGGCCGGCTCGCAATCGCGTCAAGATTGTAGCGGGTGACAGCCGATTCGAGATCGGCGCCGAGGGTAGAGCTTTCGCTCACGTTGAGCACATACAAAATAGGCTTTTGCGACAAAAACATGAAGCCGCGGATGAGCTTTTTCTCTTCCGCCGTCATCTCCATGGCGCGCAGTGGAATTTCTTTCTCGAGCATTTCCTTCGAGCGGACCAGCAGCGCCTGCTCGCGCTCGAGTTCGCTCGTGCGGCCCTTCTTCATGTCCTTCTCGACGCGCTCCATGCGTTTCTCAACCTGGCCCAAATCGCTCAGCATCAGGTCGAATTCGACATTCTTCGCGTCGCGCAAGGGATCGATGGGGCCTTCCTGCGGAACGGCGTCGTTCTCGAAGGCGCGCAGCACGTGGATGAGCGCGTCCACATTGCGCAGGCTCGTCAGGTATGCCGTTTCTTTCAGCGCTTCCTGACCGATGCCCGCAACGTCAACGAATTCCACGGAGGCGAAAGTTGTTTTCTTCGGCGAATACAGCGCAGACAGCTTTTCCAGACGCTCGTCTGGAACGCGCGCGACGCCGATGTGCGCTTCGCGCGGATTCGAGCGACCATGCTCGTCAATTTTTGCTTTGGTCAGGATTTTGAATAAGGAGGTCTTGCCCACTTGCGGCAGCCCGATAATGCCGTTTTTCATAGTCGTTCCGTCGTGGCGCGCGCACGGCTGAATCCGTGCATTCAGGCCTCTACGATGATACAGGAAGCACTTAGTTCAGATTTCACTGCTCGTGGTTCGAATAGGATTCGGCGCGCTTTCAAACGCGCGTGGTTTCAGCTCTCGCGATGAGCACAACGGCCGCGAGGCCCAGCAGCAGCACGGTTTCTTCTACCCAAAGGCTCCGATTGTGCAACTTGTTAAAGTCCGCAGTGATCGGATTCGAAGGATCCGTCGAATTGATTGTGCCGCCGGAAGCGATACGGTCGCGTTCCATGGCGGGAATGATGCCGTATTGCGAGTAGACCGTGCCCGCGATCATCAGAACGACCAGCGCCATCGGCGCCAGCACGGCACGCGGCTTGTAGACGTTCCATGCCGGAGCCAGAGCGAGCACCGCAAGGGCAACAATGCCGGAAACCAGCCCGATCCCATGCAGGATGCGAATCAACTGGCCGACAATGGTTCCGGCGGTATGCGTGTCTGGGCTAAGCGAATTGAATGTGACTTGCGCAACGACAGGGAAGAAGACCTCGGAGCCCAGCCATGCGATGAAAGAGAAAGAGAGCAGCGTGCGGAGAAGAGTCTTCATGATGGTGGTTGGTGCTTAGTGATCAGTGACCAGTTTAGTCCCCCAAGCCAACTCCACGATCTCATTTGCGGCGCCGCACTCCCACACTGCACAACGAATCACTGACCACTGATCACTGTTTCTTCAGCGCCCGTTTCAGCACCGTTTCGAGCGCAGCTTTTTGTTCGGCGTATTCGCCTGCGGGCAATGTTCCCGCGATTTTCTCGCTCTCAAGGGCAAACAATTCTTCCTTTAGCACATTCAGCAGCGCAGTGTTTTTGGCCGCCGGGGTGGTTGTTGCACCGTGACTCAACGGGGTCGAATATCTCGCTGCACCTGCACTTGAAACTCCTGAAACGGCCGTCGCGCCCGCGCCCGCATCCGGCCCGGCCCCCGCCGGCTTGCGCAAGAGGAATCCAGCCGCAATCACCAGGAGGAGCGCAACACCGCCGAGAATCCACCATTTGTATTTCGAGAGCGGGTCGGGGGTGTTGATGGGTTCGCCAATTCCGCCACCGGGCTGATTTCCGGGCGCAGCGCCCTGACCGCCGGTATCGCCGCCCTGCCCGTTCTGGTTGTCGCGCGCGAACGAGCCCGTGCCCGCGACAGAGAATTCCAGCGTCCTGCTGGTTGATACATTGCGCGACAGAAATGTCTGCACGCTGGGATCCTGCGGCGAAGATTCGAATCCCGAACCGCTTCCGCCGGTGAAGGTCATCGACTTGGGCAGCACCACCCACACCGTATCGGCCGGCAACGTGGTCTGCGAATGGAAGGTGTACTTGCTGTCGCCATATGGCAGGTTGTACTGAATCTGAAAGAGCGTTCCCTTTCCGTCCTGGTCGGGCTGAATGGGAAAGTCGAACGAATAATGTCCCTTCGGCCCGTCGGGATTGAGCTTCACGCTGGTGGGCAAACTGCTTGCGCCCGGCCGTTGCGCCGAGGCATCGCCGATCACCGCATCGGCGGGCAGGATGACCTGGAACGATTGTTTGCTCCACTGCGTACGCGGCGGCGAACTGGCGTTATGAATGTCGTAGCGCTCGACGACGCGAAGCTGCCCGTTGTCGGTTTCGATCCCGGTGACATGCTCGGCAATGGTGATGCCCTCGACCTTGGCCGCAACGTCGTACACAGAGATGTCCCCGGTGCCTCCGCCTTGCGGCGCAGCAATAAAATACTCCGCGCCCTGGTGCGTGACGCGGACGAGATAGGGAACCTGGCCGGGCAGATCGAGCGTATAGCGGCCCTGCGCGTTGGTTGTTGCGTGCCCAACTTCGCTCATGCCGCTCATGGGTTCGAGGAGCGTAACCTGGTCGCCCGCCGCGGGCTTGTTGGTGGTCATGTCGGTCACGGTGCCGCTCACGGTGGCGGCCTGCGCCACAACGGCAGCGAATAAGAGAAGCAATGAGACAAGAAGAAGTGATGGTTTCGTCAATTTCATTGATGTGATCTCGTTCCTAATTTCATAACTTGGGGCACTGCACAAAAACAACTGCAGATCCTTCGACTCTGTCCGCTACGCGGACTTCGCTCAGGATGACAATCATCCTGGGCGACGACGGCTATACCTGCTGGAGCGCGTCGATTTCAGCCAGCAGCTCCGCTGTTTCGTGTTCAAGAAGTCCGCGCTGGGCGATGAAATCCTCTTCCGGATATTTGCCCGCGCGATACTCGAAGTTCAAATCGCGCAAATTCTCGTAGAGCTGCTCCTTGCGCTCGAGGAGAAAATCGAGGCGTGTCTTTTCTTTCTGGCTGGCAAAGCCGTTCTCAGGCCAGAACGTGTACAAGAAGAGCGCAAACAAAAGCAGGATTCCGGCAATCAGGCCGTCCAATTCCGTCATGGCTCAGCAACCTCCATCCAAATCTCCGGTCACAATCCGTCGTCTCCGGTTTCGCGGCGAATGCGGTTGAGCCGCTCTTGCTCCTCGGGATCCGCGCTCTCTGCGGGGCCGCTCGCCGTTTGCGCCTTGCGCTCAAGCCCCAATCCACCCCAGCGGCGGATGAGCAAGATGGTCCCGAGAAGCGCTGCACCGAAGACGGCAAACGGAGCGATCCATGCCACGAGGTCGAAACCTTTGGTGGTAGGCGCGGCCAGCACCGTTGCGCCGTACCGGGAAACAAATTCATTGAAGATCTGCTGGTCGGTCATGCCTGCCGCGATGTCTGTCATGAGCTCCGACAACTCCTTGTCGCGGTCGGGGCAACCAACGTGGTCGCACTCGCCCAGGAGCTGCGCGCATCCGCACTGGCACATGAGTTGATGACTCAGGGTATTTTGCCGGGAGGCGGGAGTCGTGGCGCCGAGCGAAAAGCAGATTGCCAAAGCGAGCGCGGACACTTCCACTGCTCTTATCCAAGGCCGTAAAGCGCGGAAGCGCATTAGTCGCCCCCTTTGAGTGCCGGAGTCATGGGCGCGGCCTTTGCGGCGGGAACACGCAGTGCGACAGTTGCGGGCGTGAGGCTGGGCACGAGGGCGATGAACGTGCCGAAGACCATCACGACGAGGCCAAGCCAGATCCACCCGACGAGAGGATTGAGAAACGCCTTGATGATGGGCTGGCCAGTGTCTGGATTCGTGCCTTCATACACCACGTACAGATCCCACTCGGGCGTGGAGTGAATCGAAACCATCGTCTGCGGCTGGCCGCTGGCCAGATAAAAGCGCCGCTCAGGAGTGATCTGGAAGACTTTCTTGCCGCCCTGGTAAACATCGAGCACTGCGTAATCAGAGTTGTAGTTCTGATTCGAGTCCTGCGTGAAGCCCATGCACTCCAGCGTGTAGGGACCTACGCTCAACTTGGAGTGGAGTCCCATCTCGCTTTCGACGCTGCGGTTGAACGCCTGGCCGGCGAGTCCGATGACGACCACAACGACGCCGATGTGGACGAGATACCCGCCATAGCGTCGCGTATTGCGCCGGGTCAACAGCCAGGTTGCCGAAAAAAGATTGCGATGCGTTTGGCGAGAGATGACTCCGGCGCCGCGCAGAAACTCTGCGACGATCGCGGTTAAAACCGCCGCCGACACCGAGAACGCGACCAGCGCGTAAAAGCTGCCGGTGTCGAGGGCGCCATCTTTCCACGGGCGCACACCGACGGCAAGGCAAACAATCACTGTGACCCACAGCGCGATGACCGGCAGCACAAAGTTGCGTTTGACGGCTTTGAAGGAGGTTGCGCGCCACGGCAGTAGCGGGCCGACGCCGGTGAGAAAGACCAGAAACAAACCGATGGGCACAGCCACGCGGTTATAAAATGGCGCACCCACGGTGACCTTGGTGCCTTGAACGTATTCCGAAATGATGGGGAACAGCGTGCCCCACAGAATGACGAAACAGGCCGTGAGCAGCACCAGGTTATTAAAGAGGAAGCTCGACTCGCGGCTGACCAGTGATTCCATGTGGTGCTCTGTTTTCAAATGGCTGCGCTGCATGATGTAAGTGAAGATGCAGACCGCGAGCGTGATACCCATGAAGATGATGAACCATGAACCGATGGACGATTGCGCAAACGCGTGGACCGAGCTGACGAGGCCGCCGCGCGTGAGCGTGGTGCCGAGCATGGTGAGCTCGAAGGTGGCAAAGATGAGCCACACGTTCCAGCTCTTCATCATGCCTTTACGCTCCTGCATCATGACCGAGTGGAGAAATGCGGTTCCGGTGAGCCAGGGCATGAAGCTGGCGTTTTCGACCGGGTCCCAGCCCCAGTAGCCGCCCCAGCCAAGGACCGCGTAGGCCCAATGCATGCCGAGAAAAATTCCGCACGTCAAGAAAAGCCACGTGACCATGGTCCATGTACGCGTGATGCGGATCCATTTCTCGCCCGGGTAGCGCATCATGAGAGCGCCAAGCGCAAACGCGAAGGGCACGGAGAATCCGACGTAGCCCAGATAGAGCATGGGCGGGTGAATCACCATCTCGGGATATTGGAGGAGGGGATTGAGGCCATTTCCGTCGTCGGGGATTGTGCCTTTGAGCAGCGCGAACGGCGGCGCTGCAAACACGAGCACCGCGAGGAAGAACACCTGCACGCCGGCCAGAATGGTTCCTGCGTAGGCGTAGAGCTTGACGTCAGTCTTGTGGCGCAGGCGCAGAATGAAGCCGTAGGTGCCGAGCAGCCAGGCCCACAGCAGAAGCGAGCCTTCCTGCCCGCTCCACAGTGCGGCAAACTTGTAGGGGATGGGCAGAGCGCGGTTGGAATGCTCAAGGATGTAAGTGATGGAAAAATCGTTGGTGAAGACCGACCAGACGAGCGCAAACGCCGCGCCGGTTACAGCCACCCAGCCTGCGATTCCCGCGCGGCGCGCCGTGTCGGCCAGCCGCTCGGGCGAGACTCTTGCCGGCTGTCCGGTGGCAATCAGCCGTAGGGCAATCGCTCCCGCGAAAAGATTGTAGGCGGCCAGTGCTAACGCAATAAGAAGACAAAAGCTGCCAAATGTGGCCATCCCGCGTTTCTCCAGGTGAGATCTGAGCGCTCCGGTCCCGCGGCTCTCTCAATAAGAATGAGCCACATCGCGCGCCGCAACATGCGACGCATAAGCTGGAGAATCGCTCCCGACCCCACGACCATTCTCGCACGTACGTCAGAGGCCAGTGACCTCCGGCGGATGATCCTATTGTCCATCCAGCAGGAGGGTTCGCGTGTGATCTAACTCACACAATGCGGGACGCGGCGCTGGAGCGAGTGTTGGTTTGATTAGGGTTGGAGGTTCAGGCGACTGCGGGCTTCTGCTCTGACAAGATTTGCCCGGTGACGGCCAGCATCTTGTCTCCACAGACGGGGCGCGGCAGGAAAACCACCTGCTCGTCTTTCTTGTAGTCGGAGGATTGCGAGCCATTGAGGCTCAGCACCAGCACGGGCAGGCTCGGCTTGCGCGCGTGCAACTCTTCAACGAACGCAGGGCCATTGAGCCCTTGCGTGTGATGCCCGGTAATTACAAGGCTGAGATTGTTCGCGAACTCAGGCTGCTCGATGAGGCAGAGCGCTTCTGCTGCGTCATTCACTCTGCAAACGTTGCCGAATTGCCGTCCCAGAAGCGACATCAACAGAGAGGCTTGGAGAGGATCGTCATCTACGATGAGGATATTTGCCATGAAGCCCTGCTCGACCCGCCTGGCAGGGCCGCAAGAATAGTTACTTTCTCATAACCATAGATGATGACTAAGCGCTACCGGGTTGCCCGCACCAAAGTAACTCTGGCGCTTTTTAATCAGGCATCTCGGAATTAACCTTCGAGATTGTAGCGGAACTCGTTCACTCGGAGCGCTTTATCGATGCCGCGGCAGTGCGCGGATTTCTTGTATTTAAACCTTTTAGCTGCTTCCGGATTGGGAGGAAGCTAGACCACCCGGGAATGAGCGGCGCAGATGTGGGCCAGAGATCGTGTCGGATCGTCGGTAAGACCAGCCTTCGGGTAAGCGCAGAAGAGCGAGAACGCATGGCTCTGACAAAAAGCCTGCCAGAGAAATTCCAGACGGACCGTAGCCGCCGCTTCTCCCCGCGCCCAGAGCAGCGCGACCATTTCGCCGAAGGCCCGCACCCGGCGGCCATCCGCGGTGGCTTGTTGCAGCAGACTCGCGACGCAGTCAGTGAAGAGCTTCTCATCGGGCAACCGGTCAACCATGAACCGGGCCAGAGTGGTTTCGGCGTCCAGCGAGATGTACCGATTCTCTGTCTGCGCGCGCCAAACATCAACTCCGGCCTCGCGTAAGCGCTTGTGCAATTCTGCCCGATGCTCGGGCGTGGCGATTACGATGGCGCATTCATCGGCCTTGATGCCTCCGCTTACATATCCCGTGAGCGCATCGAGGAGAACATTTTCATTTTCGTAGAACTGTGCAACATGCTCGCTGGGTGCGATTTCACCCCAGAAGATTTGGGCGCTTGCGGAGGTTGGGGCCTTGATCCGCGGTAGAAAACTATTCATTAACGGGAGAATCCTCCAGTGATCTTTTGTTGATTCTGATGCACAGGTGGGATCACAAAGCTGTCTATTCGCCCGCGCCTCTTGAGCTGTTCTCGATGATTGGATTTATCCGATCAAAAACTCTTTGTCGCGCAGTTCCTTGATCGAGTCGCGCAGCCGCGCTGCCTTTTCAAATTCAAACTTTTTAGCCGCCTCGCGCATGTCGGTTTCGAGCTTCAGAATGTAGGCGTCCAGCTCTTCTTGCGTCTTGAAGTCGGGAATGCCCGCGACTTCTTCTTCCTCAATGTCGCCATATTCGGCTTTAAGGATGGAGGCAAGGCCCATCTCAACGTGGCTCAAAATCGATTGCGGCACGATTCCGTTTTCTTCGTTGTAGGCACGCTGAATTGCGCGGCGGCGATCGGTCTCGTCGATGGCGCGGCGCATGGAATCGGTCATATTGTCGGCGTAGAGAATTGCTTTGCCTTCGAGGTGCCGCGCTGCGCGGCCCATAGTCTGGATCAGCGACCCCGCGGAACGCAGAAAGCCCTCTTTATCGGCGTCGAGGATCGCAACCAGCGAAACTTCGGGCAGGTCGAGCCCCTCGCGGAGCAGGTTGATGCCGATGAGCACGTCGAACTCGCCTTTGCGCAGGCCGGCGAGCAGTTTCACGCGTTCGAGGGTTTCAATCTCGGAGTGCATATAGCGGCAGCGCACGCCCACCTCGGTGTAGTAACCGGCGAGATCTTCGGCCATGCGCTTGGTGAGCGTGGTGACCAGCACACGCTCGCCCTTCTTTGCACGGTCGCGAATCTCAGCGAGCAGGTCGTCGATCTGGCCTTTGACCGGGCGGATTTCCACTTCGGGATCGACGAGGCCGGTTGGGCGAATGACCTGCTCAACCACGACTCCAGCCGAACGAGTGAGCTCATATGGGCCCGGCGTGGCGGAAACATAAATGGTCTGGTGCACACGGTTTTCAAACTCCTCGAATTTCAGCGGCCGGTTGTCCATCGCACTGGGCAGGCGGAAGCCGTAGTCGACCAGCGTTTGTTTGCGGCTGCGATCTCCGTGCCACATGCCGTGCACCTGTGGAATAGTGGCGTGGCTCTCGTCGACGAAGAGCAGGTAATCGCGCGGGAAGTAATCAAGCAGGGTGGGGGGCGGCTCGCCCGGCAGGCGCCCCGAGAAATGCCGTGAGTAGTTCTCGATGCCGTGGCAGTAGCCCATTGACTTGATCATTTCGAGATCGAATCGCGTGCGCTGGTGGACGCGCTGCGCCTCGACCATGCGGCCTTCGGACTCGAGGTGCGCGACCCACTCGTTCAGTTCCCTCACAATCGAATCGATGGCTTCGGACTTGCGCTCAGGCTGGACGACGTAATGGCTCTTGGGATAAATGGGAAGCCGGGAAAACTTCTGTTTGACGGTGCCGAAGAGTGGATCGATCTGGGCGAGCGACTCGATCTCGTCGCCGAACATTTCAATTCTGTAGGCGGTTTCGTCGTAGGTGGGGAAGACCTCGATCACATCGCCGCGCACGCGGAACGTTCCGCGCCGAAAGTCGGTGTCATTGCGTTCGTAGAGAATCTCAACGAGCCGCCGCGTAATGTCTTTGCGGCTGATCTTCTGGCCCTTCTCGAGCAAGAGCAGCATGCCGTAATACGCTTCCGGCGAGCCGAGGCCGTAGATGCAGCTTACCGAGCTGACGATGATGGCGTCGCGGCGCTCGAACAGACTGCGCGTGGCCGAGAGGCGCAGCTTGTCGAGCTCTTCATTGATGGTGGCTTCTTTTTCAATGTAGAGATCGCCGGCGGGAATGTACGCTTCGGGCTGATAGTAGTCGTAGTAGCTGACGAAGTACTCGACCGCATTCGAAGGAAAGAACTGCTTGAACTCGTGATAGAGCTGCGCGGCAAGCGTCTTGTTGTGCGCCAAGATCAACGCAGGCCGGTTCGACTGCTCAATCACCTTGGCCATGGTGAAGGTCTTGCCTGAACCGGTGACTCCCAGCAGAACCTGGTGCTTCTCACCGGCCCCTAACCCTTCGACAAGCTGGTCGATGGCGCGGGGCTGGTCGCCCTTGGGTTTGTAGCTGGTTACGAGCTGAAAGTCCATTCAGGGATTATATCCGAATGGCGAACATCCGGCGAAAAACGGGATCCTTTTTTCTGTTCAGGGTTCACGAAGGATTTAGGCTTCCAGGGCTCAATGCCGCCTGCTATCATCAAGCCCTCCAAGCGCTTCCCCAAGCCAGGAAACAATCGGGCCGAAATCATTCGATCAAGGAGTCAACCTTTATGGCAGAAGGCGCCAAAGGTACTGCGAGCGATGTGTATGTTCTTGGAACCGGCGAGACTGCGGCAGACCGGCTGCGGCTGCTCGATGAGGTCTACGGACCGTCAACTCGCAAATTGCTTCTCGATGCAGGGTTAGGCCCCGGAACGCGCGCCCTGGATCTGGCATGCGGCATCGGTGCGGTTTCCTGCTGGATGGCTGCACAGGTGGGGCCCATGGGCTCGGTCGTCGCGGCAGACGTCAATCCCGATCAGCTCGTGGTTTCCAAATGGCATTGCGCCAAATGCGATCACCTGCCCATTGACTACATCGAAGCCAGCGCCTACGACACCGGCTTTCCGGATGAGAGCTTCGACCTCGTACACATGCGGCTCTTGCTCTGTCATCTCACCGAGCCCGCGAAGGTTCTCCGCGAAGCGTATCGGCTTCTCCGGCCTGGGGGCGTTCTTGTTTCTCAAGACATTCGCGTCTCGAGCATCTTCACTTCCACAAACTCTCCGGCATACGCGCGCTCCATTGAGATCGCTCAGGCTGTGGCAGACGCTTTGGGCGTGAGCTACGACTACGGTGCCAAGCTGCCCGTTGACGCCTCACATGCCGGCTTTCAATCCGTCGAGGTTCGCCTTGAACAGCCGGCTTATTTCCGCGGCCCAGAGAAGCGCCTTTGGGAGCTGACTTTTGCAGAAGCCTCAACAGTGGTTCATCGCGAAGACATCGCTACGCCGGCCGAGCTGAACAGCATCATCGATGAAATGCGCGCGCTCGCCGAGGACGAGGGCGTCTTGATCGCGCAGTGGTGCAGTCCGGGAATCATTGCCAGGAAATGAAGTCCTGGCAGGTTATGCAGTACGGGGCGTCACTTGCCGCTCTTACGGGGCGAGGGAACTCTGCCGGTCGACCCGAACGCGCCGTGTTCGCAGAACAAGGGAGACTTGACCTACTACGCGTTCGCGAATTGGCTGGGGCTTGGTGAGGATGCGAACAGCGTTGCGAATCAGGATCCATACCCGAGCACTCCAGACCCCACGCAATACCCGAGCGACAATTTTTCGTCGCCCAACGTGCCGGCGGGACTTGGGTTTGTCACATTCGACCCCACGCAGGCGGGACGGTCGAATCCGGTGCTGCAGCCTCCCGCAGTGGCGCCTACTTTTCAGACGCAGGTCTTCAATCCGGCAACGGATTTTTAGAGTGCCAAGACTACGATCGAACGCCCCCTACGCCAGCTTACTGCGACGGTGGCGTGGCGGGCGGAGTTGCCGGAGTCGCGGGCGTTGCCGAGTCGGCCTGTTTGGTGAACTCGAAGCTGCAGGGACGGCCGAGGATTTCGGCGCCTTCGTCGCGCTTGCCGGTGCCTGAGGTGCCGGAGAATTTCGCTTCGACGTAGTAGTCGTATTTGTTGCCTTTCATCTGGGTGATAAGTCCGGCTTTGCCGGCCTGCACGGTTCCCTTGGCGTGAAGCTTGGCGGAACCATCGGGATTGATGGCGCCTTCCATGACCATGTAGCCTGGACCGCCCTGCTCACCGTGCTGGCCGTGGTAGGCGTTGTTGGTGATGGTGCTGACGAAGGTCCACGTATAAGCGGGCATGCGCTCGCTGGCCTCGCACGACATATTCGTGGTCCACGTGCCGTCGAACGGGCCGGCTGCGGTTTGGGCGGAGACGGCGAGAGGCGCGGCGAAGGGCGCACAGAGCGCCAAGGCGCACAAAAGCTTGAGGAATTTCATTAGTCCTGACCCCCAGTGGATGCAGGATACTCTGAGCGGCGCGAAACAGGACCGGGGAAGTTGAGGATTTTTCTATCGTGCCGGCTGCGCGAGAATCTGCTCGTAATATCGGACGTACTGCGGAACGACTAAGTTTGCGCAAAAGCGTTTTTTCGCAGTTGCGCGCGCGGCTTCGCGCATAGCGCTGAGGCGCGGCGCATCGTTGAGCAGGCTGAGTGCTCCGGCGGCCATCGCGTCCACATCTCCGACGGGGAAGAGCAGGCCGGTGACGCCATCGTCAATGAGCTCGGGGACGCCGCCCACGCGCGTGGCGATGGAGGGAACTTTGCAGGCCATGGCCTCGAGGGCGGCGAGGCCGAAGGATTCAAGCTCGCTGGGCATGAGCATGAGGTCGGAGATGGCGAGCAGCTCGCTGACGCGTTCCTGTTTGCCAAGGAAGTGAATGCGGGCCTGGATGCCGAGATCGTGCGCGAGCCATTCGGCGGCAGAACGGTCGGGGCCGTCGCCGACGAGGATGAGTTGCGCGGGAAGTTTTTGGGCGACTTGCGCGAAGATCTTGACGGCGTCGGTGACGCGCTTGACGGGGCGAAAATTTGAGAGGTGCACAAGCAGCAGCTCGTCGGGCGCGGCATAGTGGGCTCGGCAGCGCGCGCGCTTGGCTTCGTCGGCGATGGGGGTGTAGACGTCGCAGTTGACGAAGTTGGTGATGGTGTCGATGGGCCGCGTGACGTCGAAGTCGGCGATGGTTTTTTCGCGCAGGTAATTGGAGATGCTCGTGACGCCGTCGCTTTCCTGAATGGCGTGACGTGTGATGGGCAGATAACTGCGATCGAGACCGACCAGAGTGATGTCGGTGCCGTGGAGCGTGGTGACAAAGGGCAGGCGGCGGCTGCGCACTGCGGCCATTTGGCGAGCGAGGAGCGCGGAGACCGAATGAGGGATGGCGTAGTGGACGTGGAGCAGATCGAGCGAGTAATACTCCGCGACTTCGAGCATGCGCGATGCGAGGGCGAGATCGTAGGGCGGGAATTCAAAGAGCGGATAGCTCGAGACGGGAACCTCGTGGTAGAAGATGCCGTCATCGCGATCGTTGAGGCGGAAAGGTTGCGAATAGGAGATGAAATGGATCTCGTGGCCGAGGGCGGCGAGCTCGATACCGAGCTCGGTTGCTACAACGCCAGAACCGCCGTACGTGGGATAACAGGTAATCCCGATGCGCATGGAACCATTGTTTCAGATTTGGGGCGCTACGAGGGTTCGATCGGATCGGTAGACCGAAACCGGCGGCATCAGGGCAACGGGATTCTGACCGACTTCCGTTCTTCTCTGAGCACAGCGACAGAAAAGGCTCCCTCGACGGAGTCGAAGACGAGGCGCTCCCTGAATCCTGCCCTGCAGACGCGCAGATTGTGGTCGGCGCCGTCGACGACAGAGGGCATGGACAGCCGGAGGCCGCCCGCCAAAACGCACTTGAGATTTCCGCCGATCATATTGGCGAGTTCGCCGAGAACATCGCGCACGATGTCATCGACAGTTTCAGGCTTCTCGATTGCAAGAAAGCGGGCAGCGAATGCGCATGCCTGCCGGCGGCCGCACTCCAGCGCCAACGCGCCTTTCCACTCGCCCGCCAAATGGATGGTCGCCGTCAACTGTTCGTCGCCAGGGATCCAGGAGCGGCTGGACTCGCTGACTTCCAGGCCCACCATGGTCCTGAACACGTATTGCACGATCTCAGCCAACTCTCCGAGATGGATTTCAATGGTCGATCCAGTTGGCATAAGCGTCCTCTCAGCGCGCCACGTACACAGTTGCATTTCCGAATGTGAGTCTTTCAAAACACTCTGCGGCGCCGGTTGTGGTTTCAGCGCCGCCCAGAAGCAGCCAGCCGCCGCGAAACAGCGTGCCGTGGAGTTCTTTGAGGATGTTCATCTTTGTGCTTGCGTCGAAGTAGATCATGACGTTGCGGCAGAAAACCAGGTCGAAGGGTCCGAGCGCGCGCATACTTTTGCGCAGGTCGATGAGCTCAAAACGGACCATTCGGCGCACCTGATCGCTGAGATACCAGTCGGTGCCCGAACGGTGAAAATGCTTGATCAAGAGGGTTGCGGGAAGGCCTCGGTTCACTTCGATCTGGTGGTACTTTCCGGAGCGGGCGCGTTCAACAACCTGCGAGGAGAAGTCGGTGCCGAGAATCTGAATGTTCCAGTCGCTCAGCCCCGCCTCAATGAGAAGCATGGCGAGACTGTAGGCTTCCTGCCCGGTTGAAGATGCAGCCGACCAGAACTGTAATTTCTTTGTATCTCCGCGCTCCTTGATCAGCCGCGGCAATAGAACCGTGCGAATGGCTTCGTAGTGGGAAGGATCGCGGAAGAAATAGGTCTCGTTGGTGGTCATGGCCTCTGCAACCTGGTGGCTGACCTCAGGCCGGCGAGAGGACTGAATGAGCGCGCACAATTCGTCAATCGACTCCAGGCCAAGTTGCCTGACGATCGGCCCGAGGCGGCTTTCGAAGAGATATTGCTTATCCTCTTCGAGGACAATGCCCGCCTGGGCATACACGTGCTCCTGGAGAAACTTGTAGTTCTGCGGATTGATGACCGCGCCCGAGGCCTGGCTAGACATCCATCTGCTCCATTAGGTTCGGTCAACCCTGCGCAATATTTCCGGTACCACCTGGCCGAGCGGCAGCACGCGGTCGGCAAGGCCGGCGTTCACGACCGCGCCGGGCATTCCCCACACCACGCTTGAGGCCTCGTCCTGGGCGAGGATGCTCGCGCCGTGCGCCTTCAGGATCTCCGCGCCGTGCAGACCATCCTGACCCATGCCCGTGAGGATGACGGCAATGACGGCGCCGCCATAGGCTTCGCCGATCGATGAAAAGAGCGCATCGACAGCGGGCCGGCACGAGTTCTGCGGCGGCGACTGATCCAGAAATGCGCGCACTCCGCTGCCATTGCCGGCTACCTTCAGATGAAAGTCTCCGGGCGCAATCAATATGTTGCCCGCCGTCACCGGATCGCCATGGCTCGCTTCTTTTACGGGCAGCCGGCAAGAGGAGCAAAGACGCTCGGCAAGAAACCGCGTGAACAGGGGCGGCATGTGCTGCACAATCAGAATCGGTAGAGGAAAATCGGCCGGCAGTTGCGGCAAGATGGCGCCGAGAGCTGTCGGCCCTCCGGTCGAAACTCCGAAGGCTACGACTCTGGGGCGTACCTTCGAGATCTCCGGAGCCGGTGTGGGGCGCCAGAACGGCGAGGCCGCTTGAGCCTGCGCAGGTTGGGGCTTTGCGGCTGCGCCGCTTCGTCGTGGCAGAACGAAAAACTGTTTGATCTTTGGGATCAGTTCCTCGCGCAAACGCGCCATGGATTGATCGAGCGACCCTTCGTTGGAAGCTTTCGTTACATAGTCGCTGGCGCCGAGCGTCAGAGCTTCGAGAGTCACCTCCGCGCCGCGCTCGGTGAGCGTGCTGAACATGATGACGCGCAGTTGAGGATAGTGGCGGCGAAGGTGCCGCAACGTCTCGAGGCCATCCATCTCCGGCATCTCGATGTCCAGCGTGAGAAGGTGGGGATTGTACTGCGGTATGCGTTGCAGCGCGATGGCGCCGTTCGCCGCCGTTCCCACGACCTCAATCTCCGGATCTTCCTCGAGAGCATGCGTGACCAGGCGGCGAATCACGACGGAATCGTCGATCACCAGTACACGGATTCGCTCTCCAGGCTGAAGAATTCTCTTGTTCAACGCGGCCATAGCGCACTTTTCAAGGGCGGATTCCCGCAAGCTCGAGCTTCTCCACGAGAATGTCCTGAGTGAACGGCTTCATCACATACTCGTTCGCTCCAGCCTGCATGGCTTCCGCGATCTGTTCGATTTCGGTTTCGGTGGTGACCATGACCACTGCGAGCGAAGAGAGCGCGGGATTCTGACGCACTTTCTTCAGCAATTCCAGGCCGTTCATCTCCGGCATGTTCCAATCCGCCAGAACCAGATTTACCCCGCTGTTCCCGGCTTCAATGATTGCCAGAGCCTCTCTGCCGTTCGCAGCCTCCTGGACCTCATACCCGATCTGCTTCAAGGTCCTGACGAGGAGCATCCGAATGGCCCGTGAATCGTCGACGACCAATGCTTTTGCCATCCAGTCACCTGCAGTTCTCTCGCGAGCGATCGGGCGCGGCCTGAAGGACGATTTCGGTCCTTCAAGCCGCGTCCGTGACGGTTGGTTCGATCAGAACGTGAACCTGGAGACGGCTCTTTGCAGCTCGGCCGCCATATGGCTGAGCTGCTGCGAAGCCTTCTGGGTATCGTTCGCGCCCTGGGTGGTGTTTTTTGCAGCCAGGGCCACGCTGCCGATGTTCTTGGCAATGTCGCCCACCCCTGTGGCTGCTTCGGTTACGCTTTGACCGATTTCATTGGTGGTCGCGGTTTGTTCTTCCACAGCCGAGGCGATGCTGTTGGAGATGTCATTGACCTGGTTAATGACCGCGCCGATCTCCTCGATGGCTGTGACGGCGCCCTTGGTATCCACCTGGATGGCTTCGATCTTGCGGCTGATGTCCTCGGTGGCCTTGGCGGTCTGCATGGCAAGTTCTTTCACCTCGTTGGCCACCACCGCAAAGCCCTTGCCCGCCTCGCCGGCCCGCGCCGCCTCGATGGTGGCGTTCAAAGCCAGCAGATTGGTTTGCTGCGCGATTGAGGTAATCACCTTGACCACGTTGCCGATCTCCTGGCTCGATTCGCCCAACTTGGTCACGGTCTGGTTGGTGGACTGGGCCACGCTGACCGCGTTCTTCGCCACTCGCGCCGATTCGTTGGCGTGTTTGGCGATCTCGCGGATCGACGATTGCATCTGGTCGGAGGCCGAAGCAACGGAAGAAACATTTCTCGAAACCTGCTCGCTGGCGGCCGACACGACATTGGACTGCGTCGCGGTTTCTTCCGCGTTGCCGGCCATCTGCTGGCTCACCGCAGCCAATTCCTCAGATGACGAGGCCAGCGCCGACGCGCTCTCCGAAGAGAGCTTGAGTGGCTCGACTACCATTGCCAGAGTCCTGTTGATCCCCTCGACGATCTTGCGATAGTCGCCCTGGTGTTTGGCGGCGTCAGCGCGCGCGCCGAGCTTACCTTCGGCCGCCGCCTTTGCCAGCTGGTCGATGTCGGCAATCAGGTTGTTGATATTGGTCTTGAGCAGGATCAGCCATTCGTAAATCTGGTCCTTGTCAGAGGCTTTGGACATGATTGCCGACATATCGCCGTTGGCCACCTTGGTGACGTAGGCGATCAATTCGGTGAGCCACGCGTGCACGCCATTGATCGAGTCTTTCATTTTGGCGTGATCGCCCTTGCATTCGATCTCCACCCGCTCGCGGAGGTTGCCGCCGCGAATGAGCGTAAGCACGCGATTGCCTTCGCCGATAGGCAGCAGGATGGCATCGAGCATCTCGTTCACGCCGTCGACGATGCCGGCGAAGGCACCCTGGAACTTGTCGGGCTTGCCGCGTTCCGACAGCTGCCCTTCGCGCGATGCAACCGTGAGCCGCGTCAACTCCTTCTGCAGGCCCTGCAGTACTGTGGCCACGTTGTTCACGGCTTGCTTCATCTTCTCGTGGTCGCCCTTGTAGGTCTGCGCGATCAGCTCGTCGATCTTGCCCGCGGAGATCTGGGCCAGGATGCGATTGCCTTCGCCGATGGGCAGCAGGATGGCGTCCAGCATCTCGTTGATGCCTTCGAGAATCTTGCGGAATTCACCCTGGTGCTTTGCGGCATCTGCGCGCTCGGAGAGTCTGCCTTCCCGCGATGCCGCGATCAGGTTGTCGGTTTCTGTAACCAACGCCTTTATGTTGTCGATGCAGGCGTTCAGGTTGTTTTTGATCTCGTTGAAGTCGCCGTGATAAGTGTCGGTGATTTTGGGCGGGAGGTCTCCCTTTGAAATCCGGTCCACGTACTCGGCCGATACGTTCAGCGGACCGATCACCGCATCCAGGGTTTCGTTGACGCCCTCGATGACTCTGCGGAATTCGCCTTGGTGGCGAGTGGCGTCGGCCCGGGTGGAAAGCTGACCGTTTACTGCCGCCTTGGCCAGCGTGGCGGCATCCGCCACTAACGCCCTCACGGAATCCGAAGTGACTTGCAGACTCTTTGCCAGCATGTCACGCTCCGACTTCGATTCCACCCGGTGGCTGAGATCGCCCTTCGCCATCCGCTCCAATCCCTCGGCCACGCCGCGCACATATCCGGTAAGGTCGCGGAACGAATCCGCAAGCATGCCGAGTTCGTCTCCCGACCGGTAATCGATGTCCCGCTCGACGTCGCCCTGCGCAATATGCTTGGCGGCATCGGCAAGCTGATTTAATGGCCGCGAAATAGTCGAGGCAATCGTGAACCCCAATCCCAAACCCGCCAGAATCGCCCCAATCACCAGGAGAATCATGAACAGCCGGCTGCTGCGATAAGCCTGCTGCGAAGACTGGTCGATGAGTTGCGCGTTGTTCTCCTTCAATTCGACGAGATCGTCGAGTGCCTTCTCGGCTGCATCCGCCTTCTGCCGGCCAAGACCAAAGGAAAGCTCGACCGAAGCCCGCTTTTGGACGAGCTGGTCTTTCTCTGCCTGGCCGACGATCTGCTCAACAACTTCCTCCCGCGCCTGCCATGCCTGGTCGAACTCCGATAGCAATTGTTTGCCCCGGTCGGTGTAGATCAGCGGCCGCGCCTGTTCGATGTCCTGGCCGACCTTCGCCTGGAATCCCGAGATCGCTTCCTTGTACTTTTCACGCTCGGCTTCGCTGCTCGAAAGGAGAAGGTTTTTCTCAGCCCTGGCCATGAGGATGAGATCGACATCCGCCTGCTTCAGGTGCACGATGCCCATCGTCTCGTTGTCATATGCGCGACTCTGCGCGTCGGCGATCTTGCCCATGTTGTGAATGCCCACCACGCCGACCAATGCGGTAATCGCGCCGACGATGATGAATGAAAGGATTAGCTTGACACCGATTTTCATGTTCCTGTACCAATTCATTCCTGTCTTCCCTCCGATCCTTATTTCTCGCCTGCCGGTCCTGTTGATCTCTTTACGCCGCGCATGCGGCGCTCTCCATCTTGCGAAACAGCTGTCCGTCGCCAGCCACGCGCTCAAACCACGGCGCGGCCTGCCTGGGCATCTCCTGCGTTTGCTCTGTTGCCAGGAATGCTCCCGGTTCCAGGGCGCGGCAGAACATCTTCAACACTTCGACCCTTTCCTTGGGGCCGAAATGCAGCAACACGTTTTTGCACACCACCAACTGGTATCCGTGACCGATCTCCTGAAACGACAGAAGGTCGTGCGTTCGAAACGAGACCCGCCGCCGGACCTTCTCGATGACGCGAAAGCGACCAGGCCTGCCGTTCGTTTCGAAGTATTTTTCGAGGATTCCATCGGGCAGGCGCGACAACTCCTCCTGCGGATACAGCCCGGCCTCAATGATCCCGGCAAACTGGCCCGTGCTCTCTACGTCGGTGGCGTCGATCCGAAGATTGTTGAAGGCGAAGTGTCCCATGCGCTCTGCAAACAGGATGGCGAGCGTATACGGCTCCTGCCCCGTGGCTGCCCCGGCATCCCAGACACGCGGATGACGGCGCCCCGCCATGGCGGGCAGACAAAGCTCGACCACGCGCTCCAGCACGTGCTGATCCCTGAAGAAGAACGTGAAAGCCACTCTTATTGCCTCGCTTCAATCTCTAGGCCGCAATCTCCACTGCTTTTTCGGTATCGAGCACCACCAGCAGCCGGTCTTTCAGCTTGTAAACTCCGCGAATGATCTCTCGCGCCGCCGGATCGAGATTCTCCGGAGGCCGTTCGTAGGTCGCCGCATCCACATCCAGCACGTCTCCGATCTCGTCGACGAGCAAACTCACGGCGCCGTCGTCGGTGCGGATGACAACGTTGGTCGGCATCTGGTCTCCGGCGCGCGGCGGCAAGCGGAGCCGGCGCCGCAGGTCGATTGCGGTGACGATCTGTCCGCGCAGGTTGATCAGCCCCTCGATGACTTGCGGAGCTTTCGGTACGTGGGTCATGTGCTGGAAGCGCAATACTTCCTGAACGCGAAGAACATCCACGCCGAAAAACAAGTCGGCCACGAAAAACGTAGAAAACTGTCCGCCGCTCTCGGCAAGATCGGATTTCGCGGACGCGATTTCGTTCGTCATGGGTTATCTCCCCTCTGCTGCAGAGGCCAGTTGCATTTCGGTAAAAGCGGTGCCGGCCTCAGCAGTGTCACGCGCCGATGCCAGCCGCGCCACCGCTTCGAGCAGCGCCTCGCGGTCGAACTTATCCTGACAGTCGTTGAAGGCCTGCGCGGCGGACGACTTGACCTGTGCGGCCGAATCAGCCAGCGCCAGAACGGGAACGCGTTGCCACTCGGGCCGCTCGCGCAGTGCCGCGCAAACAGCCGCGCCACCCTGGGGTGGAAGATCCAGCGCGGCAAGCACGACATCCACCGGCTGCCGCTCCATCTCGCGCTTCGTCTCATTGAGATCCGCGGCCTCGATCACGCGGTAACCGGCAATGTCGAGGGAACTGCGGATCACGCCGCGCGAGAACGCCGAAGCTTCGGCGACGAGAACGGTTTTGCCGGTCCCGGACCCGCCTGTGCCCTGGAACCAGCTTCCCGAGGTCATGTGAATGACTTCGTTGAGATCAAGAAAGTCCGTGACCCGCTTCGAGATCACCGCCGAGCCGAGCAGACCCTTGCGGCTCGATTTCTGGCGCGCGACCACGGCCTCCTCGGCGACATCGAGTATCTGGTCGACCACTACTCCCACACTGCGGTCGCCGTCGTTGAAGACCACCACCTGAAGGGGATCGAGTGTCTGTTGCTGTTGCGGCACATCCGGTTCGAGCAGCGCCCGCAGAGACACCAGTGGAAGAATGCGATTCCGATACTGCACCACCTGGCTTCCGCCCGCGGACTCGATGGAGCTCAAAGGAAACTCCTCGAGCCTGGCGACAAGAGACAGCGGAACGGCGAGGCGCTCAAAGGAACCGGCCCGGAACAGGAGCAGCCGCTGCTGCTTGAGGTCCGATTGCGACTTCTGCTCGACTGCCGTGCGCGCCTGTTCGCGGGATTCGGCCAGCACTCCGGAGAGTTGCCCTATGCCCAGCACGTCGAGAATAAGGGCCACGCGCCCGTCGCCCATGATGGTTGCACCGGCGTATTCAATGAGCCCTTTCAACTGCTTGCTCAACGGCTTGACAACGATCTCCTGCGTGTCGTTGATGCCATCCACCACAAGCCCAAACTGCCTGTCTTCTGCCTGCAGGACCACGATGTTGACCGCCTCGGCGCGCTCGGCCGATTGCAGGTCCAGCACCTGATTGAGGTAAGCAATGGGCAGCAGGCTGCCGCGGCGGCGATAAACCGGCGTGCCGTGCACCAGCTCGATGTGCTTGTCCGAAGAGTCTCCCTCGAGGCGAATCAACTCGAGCAGGCTGACCTGGGGAATGACGAACCGTTCCCCGCCGCTCATAATCACCAGGCCGGGAATGATGGCCAGGGTGAGAGGGATCTTGAGCTTGACGGTCGAGCCCTCGCCGGTGCGGCTGAAGATGTCGACCACGCCGCCAATCTTCTCGATGTTGGACTTCACCACATCCATGCCGACGCCGCGCCCGGAAACATTCGTGACCTGTTGCGCGGTGGAGAAGCCGGGGAGGAAGATCAGGTTCAGCGCCTCGCGATCGCTGAGCTTCTCAACCTGTTCGGATCGCAGAAGACCCTTTTCCAGTGCCTTCTGCTTGACCCGTGCGACGTCGATCCCCGCTCCGTCATCGCCGATTTCGATGTTGACCTGGCCGCCTTCGTGATAGGCGCGAAGGGAAAGTTTTCCCTGCGGCGGCTTGCCGGCACGCACCCGGACTTCAGGCGGTTCGATGCCGTGGTCGCAGGAGTTGCGGACCAGATGTACAAGCGGATCTTTAATGGCCTCGATGATGGTGCGGTCAAGTTCGGTATCGGCGCCGTCCATCTCCAGCTCAATCTGCTTTCCCATTGCCACTGCCATGTCGCGCACCACGCGCGGCAGCTTGTTCCAGACCATGCCGATGGGTTGCATGCGTGTCTTCATCACACCTTCCTGCAACTCGGTGGTGATGAGGTTCAGGCGCTGGGAAGTGTTATTGAGAGCGGCATCTTCGCGTTCAGTGTTGAATTGCAGGATCTGATTGCGGGTCAGCACCAACTCCCCAACCAGGTCCATGAGCTTGTCCAGAAGCCCAACTCCGACGCGGATATTGGCGTCGGCCACGGCGGACGGCTTGGCGCCATTTTTCTCGGCTTTAAGCGCTTCGGGGGTTTCGCAGGAGACGTTCTCGCCCTGAGATTCTGGCGACGGAGCGGGCGCTGAACCGGAAGCGGGCTCGTTGCCGGCGTCCGTCGGCGCATGCGCTGCCTGGCGCAGCCGCTCTGCCAGCTCTCCAAACTGGTCCGGACCTTCCTCTCCGCTGGCTTCGATGGAAGCCAGCACTTTCCGGGTCGCGTCGACCGTTTCCAGGATGAGCGAGATCAGAGACGGCGTGAGTTTCCGTTTCCCATCGCGCAACTGGCTGAGAAGGTTCTCGGCCTGATGGGTAATCCGCTCCAACGTGGAGAATGCGAAAAAGCCGCACGTGCCCTTGATGGTGTGAATGGTGCGGAAGACGCTGGCCAGCAACGCAGTCTCTTGCGGGTGTTTTTCCAGTTCCACCAGTTCCTGATCAAGGCGCGAGAGATTCTCATGACTCTCGACCAGAAACTCACGAATCACGTCCTGATCTTGCAGGGAGCCGTTCTGATCCTGATCTTGCATTGGGGGTGTTCTCCAAGGTGCCCGAAACGGTTCCTTACCATTTCTCGAGTGAATAAACGCAAAACTTTGTTTGCCCCGACGGGCATTCGCAAAGTAATGGAACCGACTGCACCGATGCTGATCACGTTATCGACCACGAAACGGAAACCTGAAATTATTGTTCTTTAATCTTCGGTTTGTTTTTTGGGGGGCGGCGCTGCTGGCGAGGCGCAGAGTTAAAATCTCGCGAGATCGGCAAATGAGATCAACTGGATCGCGGGAAACTCCTTGATGACAGCGAGGGCCTCGCGCTCAACGTCGCGCGTGGCGCGCAGGCGGGTGTTGACGCGATCGAGATCGGCGTCGTGGTAGCCGGGATGCGTTACGAGTTCCCAATTGCCATTGGGGAGCGCGCGCAGCAGGGAGCGGAGAGTTGCGGCGTCGAGAATGCCGGTTCCGGCCACGGCGACGGTGCCGCTGGTGGTGACGAAGCCCGCCTCCCTGATGATGCGCTGGGATTCGGGCTCGAGCCAGCGGAGTGCGCCGACCTGAGCAAGGCGCATCCAATGGGCGCGGCGCGTGGCGCGCGTGGACCAATGCGGTTCGAATGGATTGCGCACGGCGCGAATTCCGGCGGCGTGGGCGGCGCGGAGAAGCGGCCGCAGGATCTGGCTGAAGACGTGCGTGTGCTTGTGCGTGTCGACGTGCGTGAGGCGGAGGCCGCGCTGCTGGAGGAGCGCGATTTGCGCGGAGATTTCGGCTTCGACTTCAGCGATGCGGATGCGGCCAGAGAAGAGACGACGCAGAAATGTTGCGAGCGAGGCGGGAAAGTGGCCGGTTCGGAGATCGATGAGAGTTGGAATTTGTTCGGGCGGGAGCACGGGCTCGCCGTCGACAAGAACTACGTGGCAACCGACGCCGAGTGTGGGAGTGCGCAGGGCGAGAGCGATGGCATCGTCGGTGGCGCCGGCGCGGGCCATGAGCGATGTGCTGGTAACGACGCCCGCGGTGTGGAGCTCGATGATGGCGCGATTGACGCTGGAGGTGAGGCCGAAGTCGTCGGCGTTGATGATGAGAGCGCCCACTGGGTGAGTTTATCAAGTGCAGATAGCGAGGCTGGCGCAGTTAGCGGTGTCGGCCGTGTCAGGCGAGTTGGCGGCTATCGATGATGGCAGCCTTTGCGGGCCAGCCTAGCGAGCGGCTGCGCCATGCAATGGTGGGCGGTCAGGGATTCGAACCCCGGACCCCTTCCTTGTAAGGGAAGTGCTCTAACCAGCTGAGCTAACCGCCCGCGATGACGCTTTCATGATGATAGCAGCGTGAGAGATGGCGCAATCGGCGATGATAGGAGAAGTGTTTCTGACAGTACGGAGTGAGGAGACGGTTGCAGCCTGACGAGGCAAAAACGGCGATTGTGGTGGGCGGCGGCGTGGCCGGCATGAGCGCGGCGTGCGCCATTGCATGGAGCGGACTCAAGGTGCGCCTCGTCGAGCGCAGAGGCTATCTGGGCGGCCGCGCAAGCTCGTATCGTCATCCGGGCGTCGACGAGGTTATCGATAATTGCCAACACGTACTGTTCGGCTGCTGCACGAATTTGATTGGGTTTTACGAGCGGATCGGTGTGGCGGATCGCATTCACTGGACAGACACGATGACGATGATTGAGCCGGGCGGCCAAAGGCGCTCCGCGCTTCGACCCTTTGGATGGGGTCCGTTCCGGCTGCCCGCACCATTGCACGGGTTGCCGAGTTTGCTTGCTGCTCCTGCTTTTTCGCGGGAGGACAAGAAAGCGCTGATGCGCGCGTTTCGGGCTTTTATGCGGCCCGTTGCCGCCGATTCCGGCGAGACACTCGGCGAGTGGCTGAAGCGCAATGGGCAGACGCCCGGAGCGATCAATCGGTTTTGGAGATTGGTGATTGCGAGCGCGCTGAATGCGGACGTGGACGAGATCGCGCTGCCTTATGCGGCTAAAGTGATTCGCGAGCTGTTTTTGAATTCCGCAGCCGCGGGTGCGATGGGCATGAGCACTGTTCCGCTGAGCGAGCTTTATTCCGGCGCGGAGCGATTTCTGCGCGAGCACGGCGGCGATGTGGTGTTGAATGCGGGCGTTGAAGGCGCGGCTTGGGATGAAGAGACTTCGCAGTGGACGCTTGCGACGCGCGCAGGTGAAGTGGTTGGAGATTACCTTGTGCTGGCGGTGCCGTTTGAGGCGATGGAAAAACTGGTGCCGCTGATGCCGCCGGCGGAGGGCGTGGAGAAACTGGCGGGGCAGATTGCACGGCAACAGCACGGGCCGATCTGTAGCGTGCACCTCTGGTTCGACCGCGAGATCACGGACTTGGATCATGCCGTGCTGCTCGACCGCGAGATTCATTGGATGTATAACAAGAGCCGGTTGCAGCCGTGGCGTAAGTCGAAGGGGAGTTATCTAGAGCTTGTGATCAGCGCGTCTCAGGCGTTTGCGGCCCGCGAACGTAACGACGCGATTGCGTTAGCCGTGGCAGAGCTCGCCGAATTTTTTCCCATCGTTCATGCGGCGAAGTTGGAAAAAGCTGTGCTGGTGAAAGAAGTGCGGGCGACGTTTACAGTGCCGCCGGGGATTGATGCGTGGCGGCCCGGATCGGCAGCGCCGTGGCCGAACTGCGTTCTGGCGGGAGACTGGATTCAGACCGGTTGGCCTTCGACGATGGAGAGCGCGGCGCGAAGCGGACACCTGGCGGCCGAGGCGATCTGCGTGGCGGCTGGCGAGCGGCGGAGGTTTCGGGTGGAGGATCTGAAGCCGCGGGGATTCATGCGCTTTCTCTAACAGGAGTGGATATTGGGTTCACGATCTTTCTTCCGCAAGAATGAGGAGGATCACGATGCATCGGGCCAACGCCAAGAATAACGAGAGCCTAAGCAAAGAGCGCAATGCACTCGGCTGGACCGCGGCTGTTTACGGAATCTATGCAGGGATGCTCGGCGTGGAGCACGGATTCTTTGAAACTCTCCAGGGGAACAGAGCGCCTGCACATGTGAGGATTTTTGCCGCTTCATGGGAGCTGCCGTTTCCCTTTGGACACGAGCCGGCGATGACGCTCATTCCGAATTACATGGCAACCGGAATTGCGGCAATGCTTTGCGGCCTCGCGATCTGTGTTTGGTCGAGCCGATTCATGAGAGGAAAGCGCGGCGCGGCCGTTTTGGCGCTACTGTCGGTGGTGCTGCTTCTTGTGGGCGGCGGGTTCGGCCCGATCTCGCTCCTGATTGTTTCTTGCATTGCTGCGAGCTGCATCGGCATGCCGCTGAAGAAAAGGCAATCGCTAAGTCCATTTGGTCTGGTCCATGCGCTGGCGCGGGCCTGGCCATGGATTCTTCTCGCTTCGTTGCTTTGGGTACCACTCGAATTTGCATTTGGGCAGTTCTTTCATTTGCAGAATGACCACCGGCAGAGTCTCTCTAATTTGAATTTGTTGCTTAGCTATCCGATGCTGTGTCTGTTTGTGCTGACGCTCGCTTCGTCCCTTGCTCAGGAAGCTGAAAGACAGAGTTTCTCAAAGAATGCAAAAGGGGGCGGCTGACCTGGCGGTTGAGAATTCGAAAAGGAGGCGTCTCAGTGCGCCAGCAGATAGACGCCGATGCAGACGAGGCCGGCTGCGGCCCAGCGGCGGCGGTCTACATTTTCCTTGAGGAAGATTTTGGCGGCGATGGCGTTCGTGACGACGTTGAGCGAGGCGCTGGCTGGGGCAACGAAGCTCAAGTTCATGTGATTGAGCGCGAATAGAAGCGAGAAGAATCCGAGGGCGAGGAAGAAAACGCCGGGAAAAAAGAGCGGGGAAGTGAGGACCGCGCGGATGGCGCCGGCGAGCCCCGAATGCGCGCGAATCTCGTCGAGATCGCCAACGGATTTCATGGCCGCGGCTGTGAGGACTTCTCCGGCCGTTGAAGCCAGCACGATAGCCGCGATCATGGCGGCAGCAGTCCACTGATTCGGAGTTACGGCGACGGCCTGGGCTGCGAGCATCATCGCGGCTGCACCTCCGTTGTGACTGGCTCTGCCAGTTCTTGCGGCGTGGTTTCCGCAGCAGGCCGCTCGGTGAGCGCCGGCCCTTGCGCGACGAAGCTGACGCCGAGCGTGATGAGAACCACTCCGGTCCAGCGTTCGAGTGAAACCGCCTCGTGAAGCCAGAAACGGGAGATGACAACGACAATTACGTTGCCGAACGCGGTTGCTGGCAGGACGAAGGTGAGGTCGGCCCACGATAGGGCTGTGAGATAGCTGGCGAAGAAGGCGATCAGGAGCGCGATTCCGGCGCCGATCCACGGAGTGAAAACCGCGGCCGCGAGAGCGGCGGGGTGCGCGAGAGAGATTGGAGGCATCGCCGTCATGCCGCGCGCCAGGCAGCTGTCACCGAGCGGAGCGCAGAGAGAGACCAGCCCCAGGATCAGGTATTGGCGCGGCGAAAGTGAGTGGTGGGACATTCGTTTTCGAAGGATCGGATTCAATCGCACTCGTGGAGGAGCACTCACACCCTAGCGACAAAAACAAAAACGTCGCGAGGGTGGGGCACCCAATCCCGAGGAACGATTCAAGGTATTACGCGCCGGCGCCGGCGGGAGCGGTCGGCGTGGTCTGTTGCCTGCGCGTCTCCTTGACCTGCCGGTTGCGCTGCGCGCGCAGCTTCAGGAACGATTTGGCTTCGACGTAGAGGCGCGGGATGTCGCGGTTCACGATCGCCTTCCACACCACGCGGAAAGCCGCCTTGGGACGGAAGTAGTACTCGTCGTAGAAACGGTGCACCATCTCCATTACGTAATCGGTGGGCAGGCCGGGATATTCGATGTGCGCCATCTGATGGCCGCCGCCGTCTTCCATTTTTTCGTTGGTGATGAAGCCGTTGGCCTTTGCGTACTCATAAAATTCCGTGCCGGGATAGGCGTGCGCGATGGAAACCTGGATGGTTTCGATGTCGAGCGACTTGGCGAAGTTGATGGTGTTGCGGATCGACTCCTTGGTTTCGCCGGGAAGGCCGAGGATGAAGTCGCCGTGAATCGTGAGGCCCAGGTCGTGGCAATCCTTGGCGAAGGCGCGGGCACGCTCAACGGTTGCGCCCTTTTTGATGTTCTTGAGAATCTGCGGATCGCCGGACTCGAATCCGACGATGAGCAGACGGCAACCGGCTTCGCGCATGGCCTTAAGAGTTTCGCGGTCGGTGGTGACGCGGGACGTGCAGCTCCAGGTGAGACCGAGAGGCTTGAGTTTTTCGCAGAGCTCGATGGTGCGCTGCTTCTGAATGTTGAAGGTGTCGTCGTCGAAGAAGAATTCCTTCACTTCGGGGAAGTTCTCCTTGGCCCACTTCATCTCGGCGGCTACATCCTCAGCGGAGCGCTTGCGCCACGCATGACCGCTGAGGGTCTGCGGCCACAGGCAGAAGGTGCACTGCGCCGGGCAGCCGCGCGTTGAATAAAGCGCGATGTAGGGATGAAGCAGGAAGGGCACGTTGTAGCGCGTGACGTCGAGGTCGCGCTTGTAGATTTTCGTGGCCCACGGCATCGCGTCGAGATTTTCGATCTGCGGGCGATCGGGGTTGTGAACGATCTTGCCGTCTTTCTTGTAGCTGATGCCGAGAATCTCGCTGAGCGGCTTGCCCTGCGCGAACTCGACGACGGAGAAATCAAACTCGCGACGGCAGATGAAGTCGAGAACGGAGCACTCGTTGAGTGCGCGGTCGGGATCGGTGGTAACCGGCGGCCCGACGAAGCAGATGCGCAGCGACGGATTCGCCGCTTTGATGGCCTCGGCAAGGCGCTGATCGCCCTCCCATCCCACTGTCGAGGTGAAGAGCACGAGGAATTCGTAGTCTTTGCAGATCTTGATGGTTTCCTCGGCTGAGACGTGGTGCGGAGGCGCGTCAAGCAGGCGCGAGCCCTCGAGCAGGCCGGCAGGATAAGTGAGCCAGACGGGGTACCAGTAGGACTCGATCTCGCGGGTGGCAGGCCAGCGCGAACTGGCGCCGCCATCGAAGTTCTCGAACGAAGGGGGGTTGAGGAAGAGGGTTTTCAGAGGCATCGGCATCACCTTCATTCTACCATTCAGATTGTTTAATTAGACGCCGTTGCGGGGAATCTCGAAGCGTCGTAAATTGCTGAAATTTCAGGAAATCTGTGTCGATAAACCATGCAGAATCAGGCGCAGCCGGTGAATTATGAAAGAACTTTCTGATGCGCGGCGAGGGTTTGCTCGATGGGTACCTGCCGCGGACAGGCCGGCCTGAGCCTTGCCTATTTGGCGTGGATCTCGGCTATTTGGTGTGAAGCTCGTTCAGCCAGTCCTGCATGTGGCCGAGGGCGCGGAGCAGATCGAGGCGGGCCTTGCTGAGGTCGATGCCGGAGTCGAGCGCTTCGACATACTTCTGGCGCTCGTCGATGCGGGCCTGTTCTTCGGCGGTGGGCGACAGTTGGGGCGGCGCGCCGGGTGTGCCCGCGGCGCCATTGCCGGATTCGAGTTGAGCCGTCACGCTCGTCAGTTGTTGTTCGGCAATCTGCTGTTTCAGGCTGGCGACCTCAGCTTCGGCTTCGAGCTCGCGAATGGAGGCGTTGAGCTGAACGATCTCGACGTCATCCTGCTGCTGCGCTTGCTCGGCTTCGACCTTGGCGCGCAAAGCGTCTGCGGCAGATTCTCGTGACTTGGCGCGCAGGCCGAGATCGAAGAGATGAACGCGGATGGAAAAACCGCTGCTGAAATTGTTGGCGGGGAGAACTCCGGTGTTGCCGGGAGTGACAAAATACTGTCCGATGCTGTTCAACAGTGTCGTATTACGGTTGTACTGCGCGCCGAATCCGATCTCAGGAAGCAACCAGAGGCGCTCGCGGTCGCCTTTGGCGATGAGCGCCTTTGCGCGCGCTTGCTGTGCTGCCGCGTCCAAACCGGGCGTTGAAATGGCGGATTCGCGCGCGGTGACCGCGGGAATTTCGGGAATGCTGGAGTGATCGGGGACAACGGATCCAATGGGAAGGCCAGTGAGCGTCGCGAGCTGTTCGGCAAGTGTCGCGGAACGGGCTTCGAGATGCAAGCGGCTTAGCTTGAGCTGCGCTGCAGTTAATTTTGCCTGTAGCAGCGAAGCAGTTGGATCGACGCCGGCGTCGGTGCGCTGCTGTTCGATGGTCACAAGCCGGTCGGCGTCCTGCTCCTGCTCGTGGACGGCATTAAGCTCGCTGGTTACTACGTCCATCTCGACGTAGGCCGTGGATGCATCGAGAGCGACTTGCTCCTTTGCATCCTTCAGATTGAGTTGCGCGGATTCAAGTCCGGCGCGCGCCGCCTGAATGTATTTGAGCTGCGGCAAGCTGAAGACCATGGACTGCACGCTGCCATCCCAGATCGTCGGCAATGATCCGGTGAAACCGATTTCGCGAAATGCGGGCAGACCGGAGCCAAAAGAGATGGAAGGCACGAACGCGTCTTTGCTCTCTGAAAGCTGAGACGCAGCTTTGTTCACGTCGGCGATTGCCAATTGCACGGAAGCGCTGTTTTTTTGAGCAAGCTCAACGACGGTGGTGAGCGAAACCTGGGCACGCGCAGTGAGGGCTGCGGCGGCGAGCGCTACGGCTGGTATCGCCATGAGCCGAATTTTCCGGAGCTGGAAGCTCGAGTGTGCCATGAAAGTTTCAAGCCTGCGAAGGTTTAAACTCTTTTGCCAACTGCGCAGCCGCGGCGAGCTCCGCCTGGGCGCCTGCAGCATCGCCAAGCTGCTGCTTCAGTCGCGAAAGCAAAATGTGGGCAACAAACGCGGGCGCCTGTTCGTTCAATGCGGAACTGGACAGATAATTCTGAAGCATCTGCGCGGCGAGCGCGGGATTGCGCTTAGCGGCGATGAGCACGCCCGCTCCGTCGTATAGGGCGAAGCTTGCATTTTTGTCTTTGGCGACCGCGGCGATGCAGTTTTGAATGGCGGCGTCGAGATCGGTCCATCGCTGGCGCTTGCGATAGAAGTCGGCCAGCACGCTCCAATAATCGGCCGGCTCGCTGGCTACAGCGACCGCATTACGATAGGCGTTTTCGGCAGTGGTGTAGTCCTTGGCTGCTATGGCGATGTCGCCACGCAGCTGCTGCGCCCTGGCCGAGTCCACTTTGTCGAGCTGCGATGCGATAGCCTGCGCCTTGTCCGTGCCTCCGCCGGCGATGCCCGGAGCCTGAGCATAGTAGTCGCCGAGGTCAGAAAGCGCGGGGCCGTTTTGCGGGTTGAGCTTGACTGCGGTCTGCATTTCGGAGAGCGAGTGCTTGGCGATTCCAAATGCAGAAAGGAAGCTTGCGCTGCTGGCCTGGCGGCCCAAAACGCGGGCGAGCCACATGTGATAGTCGGAATTCTGCTGATCGAGATTCACCGCTTGCTGGCACTCGGCGGCGGCCTCAGGCAACTGCGCGAGAGTAAATCGAACGCGGCACAAAAGATTCTGAGCTTCGGCGGCTCCGGCACCTGTTGTTGGCGGCGATGTGAGCAACGCAAGTGCGGCGTCGGCCTGGCCGGTTTGCAGATCGGCGTTGGCCTGGGCCAGCGTTGTGGCGGAGATTTGCGCGGAGATGCGGTTTGCCGGACCCGATGCAAGGCAAGCCGCTGCCAGTGCGATCGCCGACAAACGAATGCGCATCACTGTTGTTCCTTTATGGGCACACCCTGCTGCAAGGGGGTTCCATTGGTTGTGCCGATGGCGACCATGTCGCCCTCATTGAGTCCAGAAAGAATCGGCACCTGGGTCAGGTTCGGAGTTCCAATCGTGATCGGAACGCGCTTCAGCTCGCCGTTTTCGACCTTGAACGCAAAGTACTTTCCGTTCTGCTCGTGGAGTGCTTCGCGCGGCATGATCAGCGCGTCTGGCATGTTGGAAGTGGTAACGATGAGGGTGACGTTCGTGTCTGGCAGCAAACCGTCCTGGGAGTCGTCGAAATCGATGAGTGCCTCACCCACGTTGCGCGTGGTGTAAAGGACGACATCGGAGGGAAGGCGCACAAGGTGGCCATGCCATTCTTCGCCTGGCTTGGCGTCCCAGTGAATGACGACCGGCTGTCCTACTGCGAGCTTTCCGAGGTCGGGCTGGTCAAAGAAACCGCGGACGCGCTCGTGCTTGAGGTCGGCGATTTGGAGAATCAGCGTGCCGGCTGCGATGAATTGCGACGGTGAAGCGTCCATGCTGTAAATGGTTCCGGTGATAGGCGCGCGAATCTGCGTTTGCGATTCCACATGCTCGGCCGCAGCGAGAGCAGCTTCGGCATCGGCCAGACCTGCCTGCGCGCGGGTGATGTCGCCGGTTGAGAAACGATGATGCGCGCTCTGCTCTGCGGCGTTCAGGCTTGCCTCGGCAGAATCCAGGCGTTCGCGCGCTGACGCGATCTCGCCGGGTGATGCTGCGCCGGTTGCGGCAAGTTTGTTCAAAGCGTCGAGATCGTGCTGCGCCTGATCGCGCGCCAGCTTGTCCTGCGCAATTTCTGCAGCGGAGGCTTGCCGCTCGGCTTGCGTGCCGTTGTTTTTCACGGCGTCAAGATTGGATTGTGCCTGACTCACTGCGCTTTGCGCGCTTGCAACCTGCGCTCTTGCGGCAGTGTCGTCCAATGTCACAAGCAGTTTGCCTGCGGGAACCGTATCGCCTGCTTGCGCATAGACGGCCTTCACTGTGGTCGAAATCGGACTGTAAAACGGATAATTCACCGTCGGCTCAACGCGGCCGTCGGTGCTGACGGTATTCACCAGGCCGGCATGCACCACGGGCGCCACGCGGACGGGCAGGCGCTCGCGCAAGAAATAGCGCGCCGTGAAAAATACCGCAATAAGAACAACAGCAGCGCCGGCCCAAAGCCAGCGGCGGTCTATTTGCGATCTTGCTTCAGCCATGCAATGAACCTGAATCAGTATATAAGACTCAAAAACGAGGCACGAGTCGCGGGAAAATGCGAGAAACTGCGTCGCGCCCGGGCGTTTGGAGTGGCTACAATGGCGCTATGGCGGGCAAACCGAGATACACCGAACAGCATGCCAAGGCCGGGTTGGACTTTGCGTTTCCGGCCATTGAAACCTGGCAAAATCAGTTCCCCGGATACGAGATTCAGATTGACGATCCTGAGTTGACATCGGTGTGTCCAAAGACCGGGCTACCTGACTTTGGAGTGCTGACCATTCGCTACATGCCGCGCGATCGCTGCCTGGAGTTGAAATCGCTGAAAGAGTATCTATTCAGTTACCGAAATCTCGGAATTTTTCAGGAAAATATCGTGAATCAGGTCCTGGAAGACATCGTGAAGGCGTGCAAGCCGGTTTGGGCGGTGGTGAAGGGGGAGTTTCGTCCACGCGGCGGCATCGGGACGATCGTTGAAGCGCGATGGCCGAGGCCGAAGAACAGGGATTAGGGAACAAGGAGCTGAAAGACAGCCGATAGCCAGTAGCCGATTGTCGATCTTGGATTGACAAGCGGAATTGAGTGCCGCTTGCGGCATCGCATCTCTTTGACGCAGATATTCAAACGTTTCCGCCATCCCATCCTGCGTGCAGACAATCTATGACATAGAACCTTGAGACCCGCGGCAGCTGCCCCGATGTGTGAGCACACCGTCATCCGGTTGAGCGGCGGCCCGAACACTTCGTGCGCAAATCAACTCTTCGTTTAGATAGCTCGGACCACGGCACTCAATTTGCGCACAGGAAAGTCCTTGGAAAGATTCTCGATGATGTGCGAAGCATCCATGCCGCCTTTGCAATTGGGATGCCCGAATCCACTTTGGCTGTAGCCGTTGTTGCAATCGAGAATCATGTTGTCGTCGTGCAGCGCCGAGGGGCCCATCGGAATGTGATCGAGATTGAGCTGATGACGGACCTTCCAGACGCCTTGAAACCTAGTTCCAGATGGTCCAGCGCCCCGGATTACAAGGGCGAGGCTTATGGGGCCACAGTTGAGAGCGGGCCGCGGAAAGTTGGCTGCCAAAAGCAATCGTAATCGCCGGGGCAGAGGGCAGCCGATGCCGGGAGCATCCCGCGTGGAGCAAGAGGTCATCTAAGCCAAAGAATAGACACGCTTACGGCGCCAATCTAACTTGACAAGATGAAAGCCGATTATGCCAAGATCTCCCTCGTCTTCCTACCGGCTTCAGCTTCATCGTGCGTTCAACTTCGATGATGCCGCGAGGGTTGCGGAATATCTGAAAAGGCTAGGCATCTCGCACGTTTACTGCTCGCCTTACCTTCGGGCGGCAGCCGGCAGCATGCATGGATATGACGTCGTCGATCCCCAGGCAGTAAATCCGGAGCTGGGCGGCGAAGAGGGGCATACGCGTTTCTGCAGCGCGCTGGACGCGCTGGATCTTGGGCAGGTTCTCGATATTGTCCCCAACCACATGAAGACCGGCAAGGAGAATGCGTACTGGTGGGACGTGTTGGAGAACGGACCATCGAGCCGATTCGCTGCGTGGTTCGATGTCGACTGGAATTCATCTGAGGTGAAGCTGCAGAACAAGGTGCTGATCCCCGTGCTGGGCGATCAATATGGACGCGTGCTGAGCGCCGGCGAGATCAAGGTCAAGTTTGACCGACCGTCGTTTGAGTTGCGTTACTTCGACAATGCTTTTCCATTGGCGCCGCGGTCACTGGCAATTCCGCTGAGCATGGCCGCGAAGTTTGTGAGCGCGCCAATTCTTGGATTCATTGCGGACAGCCTGGCGCGCCTGCCGGCACCGGATTCAACCGAAGAGGAAGTGCTTACGGCCCGCCATCGGGACAAGACGATTCTTTATGAGCTGCTTGACCGTGCAACGCAGGAACAGCCGGAACTAAGTGCGGCGATTGCGCGCGCAGTTGACGAATTAAACACGAACTTGGATGCGCTGGATTCGCTGTTGAACCAGCAGAATTACAGATTGGCATATTGGCGAACCGCCGACCAGGAGTTGGGGTATCGACGATTTTTTGACGTGAACACGCTGATCGGCGTGCGCGTGGAACGGCCGCGCGTGTTTGCCGCAACCCATTTCCGGATCATGGAGTGGCTGAAAAAGGCCGTGCTGGATGGAGTTCGCGTGGACCATCCCGATGGCCTGCGAGATCCGGAGCTCTACTTCGAACGGTTGCGGGCGGGGACGCCGAATGGCTGGATCGTGGCGGAAAAGATCCTGGAGCGCGGAGAAACGCTGCGCGCTAGCTGGCGGATCGACGGCACGACCGGGTACGACTTTATGAACGCCTGCAACAGTTTGCTTGTTTCTGGCGACGGGCTGAACGAGTTAACCGAGATCTACGCGAACTTTACTGGCGGCGAGAAGGTGGACTTCGACGCGATGGTTCATGCCAAGAAACTGAACGTGGAGCATGAAGCTTTGGGCAGCGATGTGAACCGGCTGGCGCAGCTCTTTGTGGAGATTTGCGAGAACAATCGCGATCGCCGTGATTACACGCGGGCGGAGATAAGGCGAGCGATTCGCGAGGTGGCCGCGAGCGTCGCGGTTTACAGAACCTATGTTGCACCGGCGCGCGATGAGATTACCGAAGATGACATCAGAGAAATTTCGAACGCAGTTGCAATCGCGAAGAAGCAGCGATCCGACCTTTCTTCCGACTTATTCGACTTTATCTGCGATGTTCTTGCGTTGCGCGCGCGTGGCCCGGTGGAATCGGAATTTCTGCTGCGCTTTCAGCAATTCACGTCGGCGGTGATGGCCAAGGGCGTGGAGGATACGGCGTTCTATTGCTACAACCGCATGATTGGGCTGAATGAAGTGGGCGGCGCGCCGGACCAGGGCGGCATCGGCGTGGAGGAGTTTCATGAGTATTGCGCGCGGATGCATGCCAATCATCCACGAACCATGAATGCGCTTTCAACGCACGACACTAAGCGACAGGAAGACGTGCGCGCACGACTGGCGGTGCTGACCGAGATTCCCGCGTATTGGCGGGCGACGCTGCACCGATGGGCGCGCAGGAACCAGCAGTTCAAGACGCAGAAGATGCCGGATCGAAACACCGAGTATTTCCTTTACCAGACGCTGATTGGCGCATGGCCGATCAGTGTCGAGCGCATTTCGGCTTACATGGAGAAGGCGGCGAGGGAAGCGAAGGAGCAGACGAGCTGGACGCAGCAGAATCCAGAGTTCGAAAGCGCGCTGAAACTCTTCATCGAGCGAATTCTAGGTTCGAGTGAGTCTGTTGCGGAGCTTGAACAGATGGTGGCTAAAGTATTGCTGCCGGGGAGAATAAACAGCCTGACGCAGACACTTTTGAAGTGCACAGCGCCGGGGGTTCCGGACACTTATCAAGGAAGCGAAGTGTGGGATTTGCGGTTAGTCGACCCGGACAATCGCGGGCCGGTGGATTATGACAAGAGAGTGGCGATGCTTGCGGAACTTGAAAACGGGATGAGCACCGAGGAGATTTTGGCGCGGATGGATTGCGGAATGCCGAAGCTTTGGGTGCTCTACAAGGCGTTGCAACTGCGGCGCGAGAAGCCTGAATGGTTTGGCTGCAAGGCGCCCTACAAGCCGCTGCAGGTTGAGGGGCCGAAGCGAGAGCATTTGATTGCATTCTCACGGGGAGATTCGGTTGCGGTTGCGGCTCCGCGGTGGAACGTGAAGCTTGGCAGTGGGTTTGGATCGACGACGATCGAATTGCCGCAGGGGAGCTGGAGCAATGTGTTCACAGGAGAAAATGTGAACGGAGGAAGCGTGCGGGTGCAGCAGTTGCTTCGGAAGTTTCCAGTGGCGCTGCTGGCGCGCAACGGAGGAGCGGATGCATCGATTTAGGGTGTGGGCTCCGTTTGCGAGGCGAGTTGCAGTGGAAGCCGGCGGCACGGCCTATGCGATGCGCGGACCGGACGATCGCGGTTATTGGAGCGGCGAGGCTGAGAACGCGAAGCCGGGAACAGACTATTGTTATTTGCTGGATGACGATCAGAAATGCTATCCAGATCCGCGATCGGAGTGGCAACCGCATGGCGTGCACGGATTGTCGCGGATTTACGACCAGGCGGAGTTTGCTTGGAACGATGCGCAGTTTGAGCCGCCTGCTTTGGCGAGCGCGATCATCTACGAATTGCATGTAGGGACATTCACAGCGGAGGGAACGCTGAACGCGGCGGCTGGAAAGCTTGGCTACCTGAAAGAGTTGGGCGTGACGCATGTGGAGTTGATGCCCATGAACGCTTTCGAAGGAGAGCATGGATGGGGCTATGACGGGGTGGCGCTCTTTGCGGTACATGAACCATATGGAGGGCCGGACGGGCTGAAGCGGTTTGTGAATGCGGCGCATGAAGCTGGGCTGGCGGTGCTTCTTGATGTTGTGTACAACCACTTTGGGCCGAGCGGCAATTACACGGGAAAATTCGGGCCGTACATTGTTTCGTCGCACCATACGCCGTGGGGCGGTGCGGTCAATCTTGAAGATGCGGGGTCGGCGGAGGTGAGGCGGTTCTTTTGCGATAACGCGCTGATGTGGCTGCGGGAGCATCACATCGATGGTTTGCGCATCGATGCTGTACATGCGTTCGTGGACCGTTCGGCAATTCACTTTCTTGAACAGCTCGCTTCGGAGGTAGAGGAACTTGGAGGCGCGCTTCAGCGGCGGCTGGTGCTGATTGCCGAGAGCGACCTGAACGATCCGCGCATTGTGACGCCACGCGAAGATGGCGGCCTGGGGATCGATGCGCAGTGGAGCGACGACTTTCATCATGCGCTGTTCACGGTGCTGAATGAAGGCGAGAGGCAGGGGTACTATGCGGATTTTGGCACGCTGGAGCAGCTGGCGAAAGCGCTGCAGAGCACGTTTGTGTACGACGGGATCTACTCGCGCTACCGCCGGCGTATTCACGGACGGCCGATTGTTGGCCTGCCGCAGCAGCGATTTCTTGGATACATTCAGACGCACGATCAAGTGGGCAATCGCGCGGTTGGCGACAGGATCAGCCAGAAGGCTGGCCTGGAGCGCGCGAAGATTGCCGCGGCCATTTATCTGTTGGGTCCGTTTGTGCCGATGATTTTTCAGGGCGAAGAGTGGGCGGCATCGACACCGTTTCTTTACTTTGCAGACCACGATGATCCGGAACTGGCGCGTGCGGTTTCTGAAGGCAGGAAGAAAGAGTTCGCCGCATTTGGGTGGGATCCGGAATCGATTCCGGATCCGGAAAATCGGGCAACATTCGAGGCTTCAAAGCTGCGCTGGGATGAAGTGAACTCCGGCGAGCATGGGGACATGCTGGCTTGGTACCGGGAGCTGATTCGGATTCGCCGAAGCACGTCATCGCTGAACGACGGCGCGGAGGGTAATACGCGGGTGACATTCGATGAGCAGGCAAGATGGCTGCGGATGGATCGCGGAGATGTGTCGGTGATTTGCAATCTGGGCGATCGTGAGCAGAGCTTCGCGGGACTCCAAGACAGCGCGCTTCTGATGGCGTCGAAGAGTACGGTGCGATTGGACGAGGGAGAATTATCGCTGCCTCCCGATTCCGTTGCAGTAGTGCGCGGACCCCAGGCTAGAAATGCCTGATCTGGTGGGCTGCAGTTGTGGTTTCATCCGGCACGTGCGGCCGGTCTCCCGTGTGCTCAACGCGGTTCTCTAAAGAACGGCTGACAAGGTGCCGTGAGCCGAGACCGACTGCGAGAGCGAGGGTAAGGACAATGCCGCCGAAGAGGATGCCGAACGCGAGCTCAACAATGCTCTCTCCGATTTGAAGATGATCGAGCACCATGGCGGCAGTGAGAACAAGGACCAGCCACTTTACTCCGAGAGACAGGACGCGCGCGTACTGGAGTTGCGCGTTGACGGCGCTGATAAGGACCGAGCGGGCGAGAAAGCGCGCGATGAGCACACCCGCAACAAGCAGAATTGCGGCTCCGATCGCATGGGTGAGATAAGGCAGCAAAGAGATGGCGGGCGCGGCGCCGGATGCATAGGATGTGTCGAAGGCGGATACGCCGATGACGAGCCCGAGGAGAATGCACATCCAGAAAGAAGTGCGCGCTGCGATTTCCGTTGGTGAGCTGGAGGGAGCCCAGTCGGTTCCGGCTTTGCGAGAAACTCTCTGGTCGAATTTTACCCAGGTAAGACCGCGACGAAGGACCCAGGAGATGATGACGCCCGCGATGGCAAAGAGCAGCAGGGCAACAAAGAACGCAAGAATTCCGGGGAGCACGGCGATCAATAGAGTCAGCACGCGATAGAGCGATTGATGCAGCGCATCAGACATGTGCCGAGAGATTGACACATTTTCGTTATAGATCTGCGTCGTCGTGCTTTCAGCTGCCAGCTGCGCCACAATGTTGATCAGGGTGTGCATTGGATGTCCTCCTCACCGTCACGCCCGAATCAAGATTCGATTGAGGCGCGAAGAGTGATTATGAGTTGAACCGATCTGGCCACCGCCAGCGAGCGACGAGATAAGGTTTGTCCGCTTCGAATGCCGCGGCAACTGCGTCAATGTGCCGTTCCGGCGGAGTCCCCGCTTTTATTACGTTGAAATGTCCGGCGACCCACGCGAGGTAGAGAGGAATCAACGCTCCCAGAAGGTGGCCGCGATTAATGGTGCGAAGCCGGTACGCGATCAGAAAGTCATAGACGATTCGTGCCCACAGGTTATCGGGCATGCGAAAGTTTTGGGCATCGAGAGCCGAGGCACGCCGGAGCTGGAGCAGGGAGTTGGGAGGCAAAACGAGCGACCATATTTCCTGCAAGTTTGCGTTGGCGAGCTGAAACGCCGCGACCATGCGCGCGACATCCGCGGACGTATCGGAGAAGCTGATTTCCGCCGACATGGTTCGCCGCGATAGTGGAGGCTTGCGCGGCCGCTGCCAGAGAGCCGCCTTGGCTTCAATATCCGCGAAGAGCGAACCCGTTATGGATGCAAGGATGGAGTTGATGTCGGGATCGGAAGGCTGCGGCATGGCACGCGTGCCGACGTCGACCTCATCGGCGGTGAAACCGGCTGCGACAGCTTCATTAACCGGCCACAAAAGAGCGTCGGGCTGATTGGACGCGGAGGTCGTTTCCGCAACGGCAGCAAGCCTTTCAGCCATTCGCGATGACATGCCTAGATCGATGGAAAGCGGGAATCGAACTCGGGAAGCAAAGACGGCACGCGTTAGAGGGTAGAGAATTGCGGAATTGATGAGGCCTGCATTTGGCGGAAGCGAATAATGGGGAAGGACCAGATCGACCGATGCAGCGAGGACAGCATCGGCAAGGCTGCGCAACGCAAGCGGGCTGAGCGAATCGGATTCGGGACCGAGAATGAGAAACGCTTTTGCTCCGTGCTCGCGGCCGCTGTGTGCGGCATTCACAAAGTCGGAGGGTTTGATTGCCCATCCCGCGTTTGACTGAGGCGTTGGGACGATGCGCAAGTCGGGCGAAAGGTCGACCGGCAATTCGTTTTGCGTGGCGATGACGAACGAAGTGGGAGAAAATGCTGAGGCGAGATTCGCAAGGACGCCTTTAAAATGCTCAGGCGCCATGGCCGTGACGAGCACAAGGAGATCGGTCCCGATTTTTTCTTCGGTCTGGGCGTGGTCGAGAGATTGGTTCGCTGTTGCCATCGTTTTCTGGGATTAGTCCTCAGGCGGCCGGGTTCGCTTGATTGGTGGCATAGTCGATGCTCGAGTTCCACAAGGCCAAAATGCTCGTGAGCGGAATCCAGACCCACGAAGGGCGGTTATCGAGTTCATATAGCAATTCGTACAAAGCTTTTTCAAGCAGGTAAGCGTCGAGCAGAGTTTGCGCTTCAGCGGGCGCAGGCAGCAGATCTGGTTTGGCGGCCATGGCCTCGCGGTAGGACGAAAGGAACTGAGATGTTGCGGCGGCCTGCCATTCCTGAGCCCATGTGACGAGGGAGCTGCGATCGCAAGCGGTGTCGCTTGTGCAGCAGCGATCGACTGCTGAAAACGCAACGTAGGCAAATGAACGCATCATGCCGGCGATGTCTTTGAGGGGCGATTGCTTTCGCCGGCGCTCTTCGATGGGTCGAGCCGGCTCGCCTTCGAAATCGATGATGACGAAGTCTCCGGCGCAGTTCTCCGATTCGGCGGCGCTGCCGGCTGGCGCGACGCGTAATGTCTGGCCGAGATGATAGTCACCATGAATGCGAATGCGCTGGCCGGCGGAGGCGACAGACTGAATGGAGCGCGCGCGGTTGATGAGCTGAGGGCGGCGGGATAGAAGCAGGGCCGCCTGGTCGCAGGTGGCATCGTCGAGGCTGGGGAGAGTTACCTTCAGGGCATCGAGCGCCGACTTGATTTGCGCCTCAATGCGCGCTGCGTCGTAAGCGAGGTCGGCGCTGGTGAGCGGCTCAGGTATAAATGCGCTGACGCTTGTGCTGTTGGCGAGAGCGAGATGAAGCTCGGCGGTGCGGCGCCCTAGCAGGCCTGCGGCGTCGAGCGTGTTGCGAGCTGTCTGCAGTGCTACGGGAATGTGCTGAGGTTCGCTGAGCCAATTTGGGTCAGGTGAATGCTGCGGCGCAGGATTGCGGGTCGCGGTGCGGAGCCAGAGTGTCAGTTCCTGGAGAAACCATTGCCAACCGTCGCCCTGGTTCGGCACCAGGCCCTGGAGCAGTGCAGTGGTTGTCTTGGCGGAGCCGCTTGAGCTGATTGCAATTTCGCCGAGAAAAGGCGGAATTCTGTTGAAGTGAGCGACCTCGGTGAGGAAGCGGCCGACTTCGACGTCAGGGTTTTCTTCCGGTTGGAGCCGGCGATAGATTTTGAGAAACAGTTGCTTGCCAAAAATGATAGACGTGTTTGACTGCTCCGCCGAGATGACGTGGGAAGGGAGCCGCTGGGCCGCAAGAACAGGGGGAAGCGCGGTGGATGCGCGGGCGTCGAGATGGCTGCCGGCATGAGATGGCAACCCTGCGGACGGAGACTCGCGAGGCTGAAATCTTGCGGATTCGGCAGACGGGGCGACAGGGATTTCAGTCCGCGGCGGAGCAGCGGCTTCGCCGGGCTGGGCGGTGAGCGGCGCGGGAGCAACCACGGCTGCGGCCAATTGCGTTTCATCGGGGATCGAGGGCGTGTCATTGAATCCGTCCTCCGCCGTCCGCGCGGGATTGTCAACTGCTTGAAGCGGGAGAGTCGCATCCGCCGCAATTAAATTCAGGAGCGCATGATGAAAGTCCTCGCTCACGGTTGCGTCATGCAGGATCGCCGGCCCTGAGCCAGAAGTTAATCTAACAAGGATGCTTTCAGGCTGGTGCGCGGTGATTTCATCGAGCGCGGATTCCGTGCTGACTTCGAGGGGGATCTGATAGACATCGGGCGGACCGGTGAAGTAAGTCACTTCGAAGAAGAAGAGAGCGGAAGGAACAGCGATTCGGGGCTGGGAAGGATCCGGCGAATGCGCGGCTTTGTCGTCCGAAACAAGCTCGACCCAATCGCGGATTCGCACCGACTGGACTTTTCGCGATTTGGCGCCGAACCAGCGTTTGCGCGGGAGCCAGTCAAGCAGCGCTCCCTCGAGAATTGCTGCGCCGCCGGATTCAATGAATTGGGTCCATCCGTCGGCGAAGACGGGCTGCGCGGGGACTTCAACTTTGTCTGCCGAGCCGCGGGCGGAGACTTCAACTTCAGGCGTCAGCTCTTCAGCAGGAGTGGCGGCCTGCAGCTCCAGCCAGATAAATGAGTATGGGGCAAGCGAGAGCGCGTAAGGTTCGTTGGTAATAGTTGGAAAACGAACATAGCCCAACATCTCAACCGGTTCGCAGCCGGCATAGGCAGAAAGATCGAGCGAGACGGGCTGTGCGAAGCGGCTCAAGTTGGCGACGCAGAGCACGGTTTCGCGGAAGCCATCGCCCTGATCGAGTTCGCGGAGGTAAGCGAGGATTTTGCGATTAGATGGATTGAGAAATGTGAGCGCGCCGCGACCGAAGACCTGAAAGAGCTTGCGCAGGGCGATCATATTGCGCGTCCAGTGCAGCAGGCTGGAGTGATCGCTCTGCTGTGCTTCGACGTTGACGACCTGGTAGCCGTAAATCGGGTCCATGACGACCGGGAGATAGAGACGCGCCGGATCGCATTTGGAAAACCCTGCGTTGCGGTCCGAGGTCCACTGCATGGGAGTGCGGACGCCATTGCGGTCGCCAAGATAGATGTTGTCGCCCATCCCGATTTCGTCGCCGTAATAAAGGATGGGCGTGCCTGGAAAACTGAGAAGTAGAGAATTCAGCAACTCGATGCGGCGACGATTGTTATCGACGAGCGGGGCAAGCCTGCGCCGAATTCCGACATTGATGCGCATGCGCGGGTCGGCGGAATAGGCGAAGTACATGTAGTCACGCTCATCCGCGGTGACCATTTCGAGTGTGAGCTCGTCGTGATTGCGCAGGAAAAGACCCCACTGGCAGTTGTCGGGAATGGGAGGAGTTTGCGCCATGATGTCAGTGATGGGCAGTCGGTCTTCCTGGCGAAGCGCCATGTAAATGCGCGGCATCAGCGGGAAATGGAATGCCATGTGGCACTCGTCGCCCTCGCCGAAATAGGGACGCACGTCAGCGGGCCACTGGTTGGCTTCAGCAAGGATGAGGCGATTGGCGTACCCGTCATCGATGGCCGCGCGTAGTTTTTTGACGACGGCGTGAGTTTCCGGCAGATTTTCGCAGGAGGTTCCATCGCGCTCGCAAAGATAGGGAATAGCGTCGATGCGGAGCGCATCGACACCCATATCGAGCCAGAAGCGCATGGCTTTCAGAACTTCTTCCATCACCAGCGGGCTGTCGTAATTCAGATCCGGCTGATGAGAGAAAAAGCGATGCCAGTAGTAGGCCTTGGCGGTGTCGTCCCAGGCCCAGTTGGATTGTTCGGTATCAGTAAAGATGATGCGCGCGTCTTTGTATTTGTCGGGCGTCTCGGACCAGACGTACATGTTGCGCTCGGGCGAATTGGCCGGCGCCTGCCGCGCTGCTTTGAACCAAGGATGCTGATCGCTGGTGTGATTGACGACCAGTTCGATCATGACCTGCAGGCCGAGATGGTGAGCTGCGTCGAGGAATGCCTTGAAGTCGCTAAGCGTACCGTAGGCCGGATTGACATCGTTGTAATTGGAGATGTCGTATCCGTCGTCGCGCATAGGCGAAGGGAAGAAGGGCAGGAGCCAGATGCAGGTGATTCCAAGCTCCTTTAGGTAATCGAGGCGCGAGAGCAGGCCGGGAAAGTCGCCGATGCCGTCATTGTTCGAATCGGCAAACGCGCGGACGTGGAGCTCGTAGATAACCGCGTCTTTAAACCAGAGAGGATCGGTTGTGCTTGCGATCTTCTTCACGCGCGATCTCTCCTCACAAATGTCTCCACATTTATTGGATTCGGTTTACACGAAAGATGTGGGCCGGCTGGACGCCGGGCCTGAGGGCAACATAATTGCGATCGCGCCAGGTGTACTGGGCGCCGCTGAGCAAGTCTTCAACGAGAAAACTCTCGGTGCCGGAGCAGCCAAGCGCGCCGAGGTCGAGAATTGCCCATCCACTCTGATCGTTGAAGGAATCGAGATTGACGACGACGAGAATCGTGTTGTCGAAGGAAGGCGTCGATTTGGAATAGCAAATCAACTGCGGATTGTCGACAGAATGGAAGTGCAAGGAAAGATTCGATTGCAGGGCGCGATTCTCGCGGCGGATGCGATTAAGACTGGTGATGAGCGGCACGAGGGAGCCGGGCGCGTTGCGATTGCGCTGGCGAATTTCATATTTTTCGCTGTTGAGGTACTCTTCCGACTCGCTTCTTCCGCTGGGCGGAGCGGCGGGAGCATTTTCTGCAAGCTCATATGCCGGGCCGTAGATGCCAAAGCTCGAGCTGAGCGTGGCAGCCAGGATAATTCGTTGCATGAAGGCTGGCCGGCCGCCTTCCTGCAGCGTTTTATGAAGGATGTCGGGCGTGTTCGGCCAGAAATTCGGCTGAAAGGATTCGCTGACGGGCGGGTGCGTCAGTTCTTCCATGTAGCTTTGTAATTCGGCCTTGGAATTGCGCCAGGTGAAGTAGGTGTACGACTGCGTGAAGCCGCGCTTGGCCAGGGCATACATGACGTGCGGGCGCGTGAACGCTTCGGCGAGGAAGATGACGTCCGGGTAGTTTGTGCGCAGGCCGTTCAAGCACCAATCCCAAAACGGCAGCGCCTTGGTGTGAGGATTGTCGACCCGAAAGACTCGAACACCGCGCTGAATCCAGAACTCGAAGACGGAATAAAGCTCCTCCCAAAGCGCGCGCCAATCGGGAGACTCGAAATTGAGCGGATAAATGTCCTGATATTTCTTGGGAGGATTTTCAGCGTACTGGATCGATCCGTCAGGCCGAATAGAGAACCATTCAGGATGTTCTTTAACCCAGGGATGATCGGGTGAGCACTGGAAAGCGATGTCGAGGGCAATTTCAATGCCGCGCGATTTGCTGGAGGCGACAAGGCTTTCGAAGTCGGCGAACGTTCCCAGTTGTGGATGGATGGATTTGTGGCCGCCGAGATCGCCGGCGGCCTGCGCGCCCAACGGCGCGTTTACGGCGACTGCGCGGTCACCGATGGCCCAGGGACTGCCGGGCGCATCGCTCGGAGCTTCTGTGGTGTTGTTTGGGCCCTTTCGAAACGAACGACCAATGGGATGGATCGGCGGCAGGTAGACGATGTCAAATCCCATTGAAGCAATTTCGGGCAATTGGCTTTCGACGTCTCGGAAGGTGCCGTGTTTGCCGGGGATTGGAGACGCAGATCTGGGAAAGAGTTCATACCAGGAGGAAAATCGCGCGCGTTCGCGATTGGTCCAGACAGGTAACTCGTCATCGTAACGAGTCGCGTTCGACAGGTCGGGGTACTTATCCATGAGGCGGAGAAGTTCCTCGTCGCACGGGTCGTCATAATGCTCCCTGTTTTCGTTAGCGAGCTTTTCGAGCCGGTGTGCATATTCGCGCAGGCGGTTCGCATCGCGACCCGGAGCTCTCTGCGCGGCTGCGTGGATTAAAACTGCTCCGGAGCGCAGCGCGAGGGGAATGTCCTGTTCGCCGGATTTGGATCCGGCATTCAGCGCCGCATCCGGCTGCGGTGCAGCGTCGGGCGCGGCAGGATTATTTTGCGCGCTGATTCGCTTCTGCAGTTCGGCAGTCCAAGTGGCAAAATGATCGATCCAGGCAAGAAGGGTATAGCGCCAAAACCCGAGCTTGTCCACGCGGAATGCCCCGCGCCAAAGGTCGTTTCCAGTAGGCTGCATGGGCGCAAACGACCAGTGGCGATCGTTCGAATGACGAAAGAGGAGGCGCGCTGCGACGGCATCTTTTCCATCCGCGAAGATGGCTGCGGTGACGACGACTTCATCACCGGCGACCCGGCAGATGGGATGACGGCCCGCGTCGATTTGAGGGGAGACCGCCTCAATCACGGTTCGCCTGCGACCGTTTTGAGGAGGCAATGGCATGCGGGACCTCGGGGGATATCACCGCCGCCACGGGTTGGCCGCAGGACACTTGAAGGCTGGCCGCTTATCCAGCGCGCCGGAGCCCACCATGGAAGCAGCAGTCTCTTCATTTGAAAGATGCGGGGCGGTAGGGCGGGGTTTTCTTGAGCGCTGAGGACGCGGGGACTGGGATGCCGCCTCGCGATCAAGGCCCAGATAAATGCAGCGTCCTGCATCTCGCTGTTCTGCGAGAGTTCTGATCTTATTTGGGGACTTCAAAGGAGTTGCCTCTGGATTTGCGTGAGGGCGACAGAGTTTTTGCTTACATCGTAAGCGATAAATTTTCTTCGAAACTTTTCAAATCTCGACCAACCGCCCGGTGAAATGCAGCATCTGCCTATCTGCCCTAATACTCTAGGTCCAAAGCAAAATCTTGCCACTGGATGGAAAGTAGCGGACGCGGGTCCGAGAATGACGCAGACGGTGACCCTCGCGGGAAATGCACACAAGAGGATTTTGAATATGGCGGAAACTCTAATACTTTCGGTTGGCCCGGACCCCTCGACCCTATACGCACGTGAGGCGCTCTTGCGGTCAGAGGGCTACATCGTTGTGTCAGCAACGTCGATCAAAGAGGCGTTTCGCATGTTTCAGGACGGAGATTTCGATCTCATGATCCTAGGGGAGGCACTTCCGCAGCAGGATCGCGAAAGGCTCACCTACCTGATTCGGGCTTCCGGATCGCGAATTCCGATTGTGTCGCTGGCCACTATTCCTTGGGAACAGGGTGTTTTTCCTGACGCAATTTTCCAGGAAGATCCGGCCGGACTTGCAGCGAGCATCAGACGCCTCCTGGGGAAGCAGTTCGATCTGACAACCGTGGGGTCATCGTCAACTCGCGCGAGCAGGCTTTCGCCCATCGGCGCGCCCGTCGTCTCGCAAGCGTGAGCTAATCAAGGTTGGATTCGATCGGGGAAAATCGCCGCCCATGCAGATGTCGCGCATATCTGCTGACTGGGCGGCGAGCGTTTTGTGGGCCGACGCAGCCAGACGACGATTTCACGGTGCCCAGTAAGCCTTCTCGATTGTGAATCGGGATCTAAGTTAAAGAGCGCAGGCGCGCGAGTAGGTCGGAGGGATGGACCGGTTTGGCGAGAACCTCAAATTCGTGGCCTTGCTGCTTTGCGGTTGCCAGCATGTCTGCTGTTGCAGCCTGGCCTGAGAAGAGCAGGACCTTACAACTTGGATAGTCGCGGCGAAACTGAACGCCAAGATCGATTCCGGACATTCCCGGCATGACGACGTCGGAAATGAGGAGATCTGGCGGGGGGCCGGCTGCGGCCGCTTCCAAAGCGCGATATGGGTCCTCGAAGGCGCTGGCCGTGAATCCAGATTGTGTGAGGATCATTCCCAATGTTTGTGCGATCAATCTTTCATCATCGACGACGTAAACAACGCCACGGCTCGTTTGCATCTTCTCCAAGGCTCCTGGTACCGGTTTTCCCGGCTTTTCCTTTAAGTCAATTGTGGAACATCAACAGAACGCACAGATCGGGTCGGGCACGATGATCGAACGAATTAGGCGACGCGATGGGGCTTGGAGATCTCCTGAGATGAGCCGGTCGAAGGGCCGGGCTACCCGCAACTAGCTGCTTTGATGCAGAATTCCGGCCAGCTTGTTGTATGGAGGTCCAAGTTTCCCCGGCTTTCTTTTAGCCAGGGGGCGGAATCCTGGACGGATGCTGGGCACCACCCTAGACGAGCAACCTTAGCAAAAAAGCGCGCATCAACTCGTCATCCCCAGAAGTGTGTCGACGCGTCGATGCCAATGGTCGATAGGAAATTCCCCTCCGACAGGAGTTACTACTTTGGAAATCTCCGTAAAGCAGCCCAGCCGCGGTAAAGCCGGACAAGACTTTTTGCCGGTTTCCGATATACCAAAAGCCGATTTGCCTGCGACAAACGGGCAACATTCGGAGCCTGAGCACCTGGCCACCATTCTGCAATGCCTGCAAACGATGAAGAATGGCGATTTCAGCGTGCGCTTGCCCGTCTCGTGGACCGGTCTGGCTGGAAAGATCGCCGATAACTTCAACGAGATCGTCATCGCCAACGAGCAGATGGCGTTTGAATTGAAGCGTGTTGGCCAGGCGGTGGGCAAAGAGGGCAAGACGCGGGAGCGGATTCGAGTAGAGAAGCGGCGCGGCGCCTGGGACGACATGGAAGTTTCAGTCAACACACTGGTGGAGGATTTGCTGCGGCCGACTGCTGAGGTTACGCGCGCCATTGCCGCAGTCGCGCAGGGCAATTTGACGCAAACCGTTCGGCTGGACGTGGACGGACGACCGCTGGAAGGCGAGTTCCTGCGCTCGGCGAGCATTGTGAACACGATGATCCAGCAGCTTGGCGTGTTTACGGCCGAAGTGACGCGCGTGGCTCGCGAAGTGGGAACCGATGGCAAACTGGGCGGCCAAGCACTGGTGCCCGGCGTGGCCGGTACGTGGAAGGATCTGACCGACTCAGTGAACTCGATGGCCAGCAACCTGACCGGCCAGGTGAGAAATATTGCTGAAGTCGCGACGGCCGTTGCCAGTGGCGACCTTTCAAGAAAAATCACCGTGGACGTGCGCGGCGAGATTTTGCAGCTCAAAGAGGCCATCAACACGATGGTCGATCAGCTACGATCATTTGCCTCGGAAGTGACGCGCGTAGCGCGCGAAGTGGGAACGGATGGAAAACTGGGCGGCCAGGCGGTGGTCCCGGGCGTGGCCGGAACATGGAAGGATTTGACCGACTCAGTAAACGCCATGGCCGGCAACCTGACGGCCCAGGTGAGAAACATTGCCGAGGTGACCACGGCCGTGGCCCGCGGCGACCTTTCAAGAAAAATCACCGTCGACGTGAAGGGTGAAATTCTCGAGCTCAAAGACACGATCAACACGATGGTGGATCAGCTGAACGCATTCGCCGGCGAAGTGACGCGCGTTGCGCGCGAAGTGGGAACAGAAGGCAAGCTCGGTGGGCAGGCCAATGTGCCGGGCGTGGCGGGCACCTGGAAGGATCTGACGGACAACGTGAACTTTATGGCTGGCAACCTTACCGGCCAGGTGAGAAACATTGCCGAGGTGGCAACGGCCATCGCGAATGGCGATTTGTCGCGGAAGATTACGGTGGACGTGCGCGGCGAAATTCTGCAGCTGAAAGAGACTCTGAATACCATGGTGGACCAGCTGAACCGGTTCGCCGGCGAAGTAACTCGTGTGGCGCGCGAGGTCGGAACCGAAGGTCGACTGGGCGGCCAGGCCAACGTGCCGGGCGTGGCTGGAACGTGGAAGGATCTGACCGACTCAGTGAACTCGATGGCCGGCAACCTGACGGCCCAGGTGAGAAACATTGCCGAAGTGACGACGGCCGTGGCTCGCGGCGACTTGTCGCGCAAGATCACGGTGGACGTGAAGGGCGAGATTCTCGAACTCAAGAACACCATCAACACGATGGTGGATCAGCTGAACGCGTTTGCAGGCGAAGTGACGCGCGTGGCGGGCGAGGTGGGTACCGACGGAAAGCTCGGCGTGCAGGCGCTGGTTCCGGGCGTGGCTGGAACATGGAAAGACTTGACGGACAACGTGAACTTCATGGCCAGCAACCTGACTGGCCAGGTGAGAAATATTGCCGAAGTGGCGACCGCCGTTGCCCGCGGCGACTTGTCGCGCAAGATTACGGTGGACGTAAAGGGCGAGATCCTCGAGCTGAAAGACACCATCAATACGATGGTCGATCAGCTGAACGCGTTCGCCGGCGAAGTGACGCGCGTGGCGCGCGAAGTGGGTACGGATGGCAAGCTCGGCGGACAGGCGCAAGTGCCCGGCGTGGCGGGAACGTGGAAGGATCTCACCGACTCAGTGAACTCAATGGCCAGCAACCTGACAGGCCAGGTGAGAAACATTGCAGAAGTTTCGACGGCCATTGCGACCGGCGACTTGTCGAAGAAAATTACCGTGAACGTGAGCGGCGAGATTCTGCTGTTGAAAGAAACCATTAATACGATGGTGGACCAGTTGAACCGCTTTGCCGGCGAAGTGACACGCGTGGCTCGCGAGGTGGGTACGGAAGGTCGGCTTGGCGGACAGGCGAACGTCCCCGGCGTCGCGGGAACTTGGAAGGACTTGACCGACTCTGTGAACTCAATGGCAGGCAACCTGACGGCCCAGGTGAGAAACATTGCCGAGGTCACGACGGCCGTGGCCCGCGGCGACTTGTCTCGCAAGATCACGGTGGATGTGAAGGGCGAAATTCTGGAGCTGAAGAACACCATTAACACGATGGTGGATCAGCTGAATGCGTTCGCGGGCGAAGTGACGCGCGTGGCGCGCGAAGTGGGCACCGACGGCAAACTTGGCGGACAGGCGCAGGTGCCGGGAGTCGCAGGTACGTGGAAGGATCTTACCGACTCGGTGAACTTTATGGCCGGCAACCTGACGGCACAGGTGAGAAACATCGCCGAAGTGGCGACGGCTATTGCCAACGGCGACCTTTCGCGCAAGATTACGGTCGACGTGCATGGCGAAATTCTGCAGCTGAAAGAAACGCTGAACACCATGGTCGAGCAGCTGCGCTCGTTCGCTGCAGAAGTGACGCGCGTGGCACGCGAAGTGGGATCGGAAGGACGGCTGGGCGGCCAGGCCAACGTGCCCGGAGTGGCTGGAACGTGGAAGGATTTGACCGACTCAGTGAACGCGATGGCCGGCAACCTGACGGCACAGGTGAGAAACATCGCCGAAGTGACGACGGCCGTGGCTCGCGGCGACTTGTCGCGCAAGATTACGGTGGACGTGAAGGGCGAAATTCTCGAACTGAAAGACACCATCAACACGATGGTCGATCAGTTAAACGCATTCGCAGCCGAAGTAACGCGTGTGGCGCGCGAAGTGGGCACGGACGGAAAGCTTGGCGGCCAGGCCGTGGTTCCGGGCGTGGCAGGAACCTGGAAGGATTTGACCGACAACGTGAACGTGATGGCGGCGAATCTGACGGAGCAGGTACGCGGCATTGTGAAGGTCGTGACCGCTGTGGCCAACGGCGCGCTGGCGCAGAAGCTCACCGTGAATGCGAAGGGCGAGGTTGCCGCGCTGGCAGAAACCATCAACGACATGACCGACACGCTGGCGACGTTCGCCGACCAGGTGACGACAGTCGCCCGCGAAGTGGGCGTGGAAGGAAGGCTCGGCGGCCAGGCCAACGTGCCGGGCGCCGCTGGAACCTGGAAAGATCTCACGGGCAACGTGAACCTGCTCGCGGACAACCTGACGAACCAGGTGCGTGCTATCGCCGAAGTGGCGACGGCCGTGACCAAGGGCGACTTGACGCGATCCATTCAAGTGGAGGCGCGCGGCGAGGTCGCCGAGTTGAAAGACAACATCAATACGATGATCGACAACCTGCGCCTGACAACCGATCGCAACACGGAACAGGACTGGTTGAAGACGAACCTTGCACGGTTCACCGGAATGCTGCAAGGGCAGCGCGATCTTTCGACTGTGGGACGAATGCTGCTGTCGGAGCTGGCTCCGCTGGTGAATGCGCAGCAGGGCGTGATCTATCGGATGGGCGGCGAACCGGTATCGGGCGAGGGAACTCTGGTGCTGCTTTCGACCTACGCCGACACGCCAGAAGGTTATGTCGCCGAAGTGAGAATCGGCGAAGGGCTGGTGGGGCAGTGCGCTTCAGAGAAGCGCAGGATGCTTATCACCGAATTTCCAAAGCGAACCGCGCCGATCCGATCCGGGTTGTTTAAGGCCACGCCAAAGAACGTCATCGTGCTTCCGGTGCTTTTTGAGGACCGCGTTAAAGCGGTGATTGAGCTGGCGAGCCTGAGCGCTTTTACTGCATCGCATCTGGCGTTCCTTGAGCAGCTCACGGCCAGCATCGGCATCGTCCTGAACTCAATTGAAGCCACGATGCAGACAGAAGGCCTGTTGAAGCAGTCGCAACAGCTGGCTACCGAACTGCAGACTCAGCAGAAAGAGCTGCAACAGACCAACGAACAGCTGGCGCAAAAGGCGCAGCAGTTGGCAGAACAGAATTACGAGGTGGAGCGCAAGAACCAGGAGATTGAGCAAGCACGGCGCGCTTTGGAAGAGAAGGCCAGGGAACTTGCGCTGACGTCGAAGTACAAGTCGGAATTTTTGGCCAACATGTCGCACGAGTTGCGTACGCCGCTCAACAGCATTCTGGTTCTGGGCCAGCAGCTCGCCGACAATCCGGATGGCAGCCTGTCGGCGAAGCAGGTTGAATTTGCGCGCACCATCCACGGCGCAGGCACCGACTTGCTGAACCTGATCAGCGACATTCTCGACCTTTCGAAGATTGAGTCGGGAACGGTTTCGGTCGAAGCTGAGGAAGTCTTTTTCGGAGCGCTCGTCGACGCGGTGTCGCGGCCGTTCCGGCATGAAGCAGAAAACCGCAAGCTGCACTTTGAAGTCACAGTCGATCCGCAGATGGGCAAGAGCCTGGTTACGGACTCGAAGCGCTTGCAGCAGGTGCTCAAGAATCTGCTTTCAAACGCCTTCAAATTCACGGAGCATGGCACAGTGCACCTTAATGTAGCGCGCGCGGCGGGGGGATGGAGCCAGGGGCATCCGGTTCTGAGCGGCGCGGGCTCGGTGATCGCATTCGAAGTGAGCGATACCGGTATCGGAATTCCGCCGGAGAAGCAGCGCATTATTTTCGAAGCGTTCCAGCAGGCAGATGCAGGCACGAGCCGCAAATTCGGCGGCACGGGACTGGGTCTTGCCATCAGCCGCGAATTGGCCAGCCTGCTTGGCGGCGAGATTCAACTCACCAGCGCGCCGGGCCAGGGAAGCAGCTTCCGGCTCTATTTGCCGCAGACCTATGTTGGGCCGGCTGCACCGAATCTTCCTAAGAACGAGAAGAACTCCTCAACGCCGATGCCCGTGTTCCTGAGCACGGTGACTGCTGTGGAGCAGGAATCGCGCGTGGAAGATGACCGGGCCAATATCGCCGAAGGTGAAGCAGTGCTCCTCGTTATTGAGGACGATCCGCACTATGCACGCGTTCTGTTGGATCTGGCGCGGGATAAGGGGTTCAAGGTTCTTGTGGCGGGAACGGGAAGCGAAGCCCTGACGCTGGCGCACGAATTCCATCCGGCAGCAATTTCACTCGATGTTTTCCTGCCCGATATGTTGGGCTGGACGGTGCTGAATCGGCTCAAGCTGGATCCGACGACACGCCACATTCCCGTGCAAATGCTCACGCTCGATGAAGATCGGCACCACGGGCTTTCGCGCGGAGCGTTCGCGTTTGTCACGAAACCGTCGACCACCGAAGACCTTGACTCAGCACTCACACGCATCCGCGAGTACTCAAAACCAAGGCGTAAGCGGCTGCTTGTGGTCGAGGACAATCCGGCTGAGCAACTGAGCGTTCGGACGCTTCTTGGGTATGACGATATTGACATCGACACGGCGGATTCCGGCAAGCAGGCGCTGGAGACGCTTGAATCCGGCAACTATGACTGCGTTGTGCTCGATTTGCGTTTGCCGGACATGACCGGATTTGAGGTTCTGGAACAATTGCGGGATTCGCCGAAGCTCAAAGATCTTCCAGTGGTTGTGTTCACCGGAAGGGAACTGAGCCCTGACGAGGATGCGCAACTGCACACGCTGGCGCGCAGCGTTGTGGTGAAAGGAGTGGAGTCGCCGGAGCGGCTGCTCGACGAGACCGCCTTGTTTCTCCATCGCGTGATCACCGATCTGCCGATCGAGAAACAGCAGATGCTTGAAAGCCTGCACCGATCCGACGACGCATTGGCCGGGCGCAAGGTGCTGGTTGTCGATGACGACGTGCGGAATATTTTCGCGCTCTCCAGCGTTCTTGAGCGGCGCGGGATGACGGTGCTTTCTGCGGGAACCGGGCGCGAAGCGATCGAGACAATCGAATCGACGCCGGACCTGGCGATTGTCCTGATGGACATCATGATGCCGGAAATGGACGGTTACGAAACGATGCAGGTGATTCGCCAAAACTCCGCGTTGCGACGCCTCCCGATCATCGCCTTGACAGCCAAGGCCATGAAGGGGGATCGCGAAAGGTGCCTGGAGGCCGGCGCATCGGAATACCTTGCCAAGCCGGTGAACACGGACCAACTTCTGTCAGCATTACGTGTCTGGCTTCACCGCTGATTGCCGATTGGATCGACATCTGAACGAGACCTGGAAGAGGGAGCAATGACGCCCGACGAAAAAATCAACATCCTGATGGTTGACGATCAGCCTTCGAAGCTTCTCAGCTACGAAGTGATCCTGGCGGAGTTGGGCGAGAATCTCATCAAAGCTTCTTCGGCCACCGAGGCGCTGAATATTCTGCTGAAAACCGACATTGCTGTGGTCCTGATGGACGTCAGCATGCCGGATGTGGACGGCTTCGAACTGGCAGACGTCATCCGCCAGCATCCGCGCTTCCAGAAGACGGCAATCATCTTCATTTCCGGTATTCACCTCACCGATTCAGACCGAATTCAGGGCTACCGCAGCGGCGCGGTCGATTACATCTCCGTGCCGGTGATTCCGGAAGTGCTGCGGGCCAAGATCAGCATCTTCGCGGAGCTGCACCGCAAAACGCGGATGCTGGAAACACTGAATCGCGGGCTGGAACAACGAGTGCAGGAACGGACCGCGGAGCTGGAAAAGAGCCAGGAGCAATATCGCATGCTCGCGGAGCTGGTCGAGCTCGCGTCCGAGGCCATCATGGTTCGCGATTGGGATGGCGAGCTTCTTTTCTGGAATTCGGGCGCCGAAAACATGTTCGGATGGCGGAAGCAGGAGATCGTGGGCGAGGACCTTCACAGTATGTTGAAGACCAAGTATCCAGTCTCGAGAGCGGACGTGGAAGCGGCGCTGCTCGACCGCGGCTGGTGGGAAGGGAATCTTGCCCAAACCGCGAAGGATGGATCGGAAATCGTGGTGGCGTATCGCAAGACACTGAACAGGGATTCGAATGTAATTCTGGAAACAGGACGGGACATTACCGACCAGCTGCGCGCCGAAAAGGCGCTGCGCGAAACAGAAAAGCTGGCAGCCATGGGCCGCGTGGCAGGCATCATAGCGCACGAAATCAATAATCCGCTGGAGGCGATCACAAATCTGGTTTATCTCCTTCGCAACCACGCATCTCTTGACGATGAAGCGCGCCACTGCGCGGTGTTGGCTGAAGAGGAGTTGCGGCGGGTGAGCCACATTACAAGGCAAACGCTCAGCTTCTACCGCGAATCGAAACAGCCGATTGCAGTGGCGATTCCAGACCTGGTGCAAAGCGTGTTGACGTTGCAGCAACGAGCATTGCAGGATCAACGAATCAAGCTGCACCGGTCAGTGTTCTCGCCGAGTTTCGTGCATGGATTCCCGGTTGAGTTGCGGCAGGTGTTCCTGAATCTGGTGGGCAATTCGATTCAAGCCATGCCGGAAGGCGGCGACCTGAGGGTGCAAGTGCGGATGGGGACGGACTGGACCACGGAAAAGCGTGGGGTTGTGGTTTCAGTTGTGGATACGGGAACCGGAATTCAGGCGCAGGATGCGTCGAGGATTTTCCAGCCGTTCTTCAGCACCAAATCGACGAAGGGAACGGGGTTGGGTCTCTGGATCAGCCAGGGGATTGTGCAGAAGTACAGCGGCCGGATCACGTTTAGAAGCTATCGCCGGGGGGGACGATGCACAACGTGCTTCAGGGTCTTCCTTCCGGGTACCGAGATGTCTGACGAGAATTCGCCTGCCGCAAACGAAACAATCATCGGCGCAAGTTCAGCGAACTCTCCGGATCCGCTGGCGGTTCAGGCAAGCTATAACTGACAGTGAGGAATCGGCCGATCTTATTGAGCTTGCCACGCGGCTTCAGCAGCGGTGCGCGCGCCGAGAATAATTCCTGGGCTCACAGAAGGCCAAGGCGAAGATATTCCTGCTGGACGGATTGATAGCATTCGCAGGCGGCGTGTGCCAATCCGTCGCGGTTTTTGATGGTTACGCTTCCCCGCGAATAGGCTATAAGCCCGGATTTGTGCAGGATACCTGCAGCAATCGTGACGGAGCTGCGGCGGGTACCGAGCATCATGGCCAGAAACTCGTGCGTGATTGGGATGTCGTTGGATTGAAGGCGGTCGGAGCACATCATCAGCCAACGAGCGAGGCGTTCTTCAAGCTCGTGGACGCGATTGCACGCTGCGGTCTGCGCAGTTTGCGCGAGATACCCTTGAACTGCCACATGCAAACACGAGCGCAATTTGGCAGATGACTCCTCCAGCCGCCTTAAAATCTTGGCCTTTAGCGTGAAACCGGATCCAGGAAGTTGAATAAAAGTCCGGTTTGTCGCGTAGCCGCTCCCGATGACCGCCGGCAAGCCGACGACGCCGTCACGCCCGATCAGGCCGACTTCGACGGTGCTGCCATTCTCCATCGTGACGACAACCGAGGCGATGGCGTCCTCAAGAAAATACACGGTGTCGATCATTTCGCCCGGCTCGTAGAGGCTTTGGTTCAGTTTGAAGTGAGTCGGCACCAGCTCAGGAGAAAGACAACTGATGTCCGCGGGAGATAGCATCGCCAACACTCGGTTTTTGAATGGCGGCTTCTGAGACACGAGCGGTAACATGAGGCTCCTTTGCGCAGCGAAGCACGAGCGACTTCGCATCTGAATGCGCGGAGGTGCCGTCACAGAGGTGGCCAGAGCGTATCTAGATGTGACTTGATCCTATTCCTAATTTCGGAGAACGACTGTTCGATGCAGGACAGACTAAGCGATCAATCGGTGGCCAAATAGTCCTGGATGCGAGTAACGGTTCGCTCATGTGATGGCCGAACTTATTGCATGTAACGCACAGATAACACAGAAGTAATGGTTGCCTACTTTCGCCGAATGCAGTTGCTGAAAACCAACATGTCTATGCAGGAGCGTGGAGCTGAGGAAAAAGGCGTTAAAGATGTTTTTCAGACGTAATTGAACGATTTAGAACGCGAGCACGATTTTTCACAAACAAAGGGGGCATACATTGCCACAAGCTCTCGTTCTTTCGGTGGGCTCAGATCCCAGCGTGTTAGAGACGCGTGAACTGGTACTCCGTTCCGCGGGATATTCGGTTGTGTCTGCAGTTTCGGTCAAAGAGGCGGTTTGTCTCTTCAAAGGCGGAGATTACGATGTCATCGTCCTCTGCCACTCGCTCACTGCCAAGGAGTGCGAGCGCCTGACTGGCGCGGTTCGAGCGTCGGGCTCTCGAATTCCCATCGTCCGCGTCTCAGACACTGCACTCGACGGGCCCTTATCGTTTGCCGATGCGAGTCTCGATAAGACCCCGGCCGCATTCCTCCGGTCGATTGAAGACGTATTAAGAAGTAACCGGCAATTGGAAGCGCAGCGCCGGGAAGCCTAGAACAGGCTCTATCAATCATGCGAGGCCACGAAGAGGCTTCCGTCAGGGATCAAACCCTGACATTCATAGCCAGATGCCGCACGTCGGACCCTAGACGAGCTCGCGGACGGTCTCGTGAAGATTCGTCATGATAATTTTTGAGCTGTTTGGCTCGCCGCGCACCAGTGCTTCTGCCAGTTTCAACGCTTGCGATGCCTTTATCTTTGCCGGCAAAGGCGGAGCAAACTGATCGACCACGGCTTCTATAAGCGCGGGAATCGGCTGGTTGACTATGGCATCGAGCTGTTTTCCGCATTCTGCTGGATCTTCGATGCGAACCGCCTCGATGCCGGCGCCGCGCGCGATGGCGACAAAATCAGCGGGATAAAGGTCGCAGGCATATTCAGGGTTGCCGAGAAAGACCATTTGCTCCCATTTAATTTGGCCGAGCGTGTTGTTTTTGATGACGATGATTTTGATGTTCAGCTTGTAGGCGGCGACGGTGATCAATTCGCCGAGGAGCATGCTTAATCCGCCATCGCCGATGATGCAATAAATGGGCCGGTCGGGGTATGCAACGGCGGCTGCAATCGCATAGGGAAGGCCGCAGGCCATGGTGGCGAGATTTCCAGAGCAACTGTGCCGCTGTCCGCGAAGCGCCGGCACGTAGCGCGCCCACCACGTGGTGATGGTTCCGGAATCAGACGTGACG
>DATKMH010000046.1:0-52560 GCA_035541975.1 Occallatibacter sp.
CGAAGTGGAAGAGGGCGACGTGATAACCTGCGAGGAATGCGGGACGGAGTATGAGGTTGTTGGAGTCGAACCGCTGGAGCTGGCACGCGTAGAAGAAGGTATTGAAGACGAGGTCAGTCTCTTCGAAGAGGAAGAGGAGGAGTAAGAATGAGCAGAGCCGGGGTGCTGGCTGCAACGATGATGAGTTTTCTTGCATTCGGAGCGCTTCTGGCTGGATCGCGGAGCACGTTTTTATCTTCGACTGCAGCGGCCCAGAATATCGGCATGCGCACCGTGTCGGGGACCGTGCTGGACGCGAGTTCTGCGCCTGTTGCCGGCGCGCTGGTCTTTCTAAAGAACGAGAAAACCAAGACTATCCGCAGTTTTGATTCAACGGCCGACGGACATTTCCATTTTGCACAGGTAGACATGAGCACCGATTTCGACTTGTGGGCCGAGAAGGACTCTAGAAAGAGCGCGACGAAGACCGTGAGTTCGTGGGACGCGCGCAAAGACTTCATCACGGATTTGAAGCTGAAGTAGGCGACTGGCACAACTTTGTGCGGCGATTGAGAGATGCCAGGCTTCGGCCCATTCTAAAACCAGATTTCGGACTCATTCTGAGACCTGAGCTTCAACCTTCCAATTTCTTTGTGACCAGCTCGTTGAGCAGCGCCGGGTTCGCCTGGCCTTTGGACGCGCGCATCACCTGACCCACAAAAAATCCCGCCATGGTTTTCTTGCCGGCGCGATACTGCTCCACCTGCTTGGGGTTGGCGGCGATCACTTCATCGATTAGTTTTTCGAGTGCCGAGGCGTCGGTGATCTGCTGCGGCTTTTCGCGCTCGTAGACGGTGCCGAAGTCTTGGTCCTTCTCGAAACAGACATCGAAAAGCTGCTTCATCTGCTTTGAGCTGATGGTTCCGGCGTCGAGCAAATCGGCGGCGAGAACGATTCCGGTCATGGTCACAGGTGACTGATCAAGCTCCAGGCCGAGCGCTTTGAGGCGGCCGCCGACCTCGCTGAGAAGGACGTTGGCGACGCGGCGCGGATTGCTCGCGGTTTTTGCGGCGGATTCGAAGCGATCGGCAAACTCGCGCGAGGCGGTGAGGGTATGCGCATCCTGCGTGCTGAGGTCGTATTCGGCGATCATGCGCGCGCGGCGCGCTTCCGGCAGCTCGGGCAGTTTCTTTCTGGTCTCGGACAGGAATTCCGTGGACACGATGAGCTGCGGCAGATCGGGCTCGGGGAAATAGCGGTAGTCGTGCGCCTGCTCCTTGGAACGCATGGAGTAGGTGCGGCCTTCGTTGGCGTCAAAGAGCCGAGTCTCTTGCGTGATTTGGCCGCCTGAATCGAGCGTTTCGGCCTGGCGCTCGATTTCATATTCCAAGGCTGCGCGAACGAACTTGAAGCTGTTGACGTTTTTGACTTCGACTTTGGTGCCGAATTTTTCCTGGCCGCGCGGGCGGAGGCTTACATTGGCGTCACAGCGGAGCGAACCCTCTTCCATGTTGCAGTCGGAAACGGCGGTATAGAGGAGAATCTCCTTGAGGCGAGTGAGGTATTCAAAGGCTTCGTCGGAAGTGCGAATGTCGGGCTCGCTGACGATTTCGATCAGAGGCGTGCCGCAGCGGTTCAGGTCGAGGTAAGTGCGGGTAGCGGAGTCGGAGAATCCATCGTGGAGGCTTTTGCCGGCGTCCTCTTCCATGTGAATTCGCGTGATGCCGATTTTTTTGTTGGTCTTGGAGGAGGTTGGCACCTCGATGAAGCCGTGCTCGGCGAGCGGCTTGTCGTACTGCGAAATCTGATAGCCCTTGGGCAGATCGGGATAGAAGTAATTTTTGCGGGCGAAGATCGACTGTTCGCGGACCTCGCAGTTGAGGGCAAGCGATGCGAGAGTGGCAAACTCGACAGCCTTCGCGTTGAGGACGGGAAGCGCCCCGGGGAGGCCAATACAAACCGGGCAGATGTTGGTGTTCGGCTCGGAACCGAAACGATTGGCGCAGTTACAGAAAATCTTGGTGGCGGTGAGAAGCTGGACGTGCACCTCGAGGCCGATGACGGGCTCATATTTCGTGAGAATTTCAGAGGAGACTGCCGTAGGGGGCATACACGGATTTTATCGTGCATCGGTGTGGGCCGTGATTCGGAGCGCGAGTGGCCGGGATGAGCCGCATTGCCTACAATCGTTTCCGGGATGAAAGCGTGGCGGAGGCTGATGGCTACGAGTGGCCGCCGGGAGCGAAGTCGTGAACCGAAGAAGAATCTTGAAGGGAGTATTGTCGAGCGTCGCAGTGGCCGGGTTGTTCGCGGGCGCGACGCTTAGCGCGCAGGCACAATCGACCACCCCGCAAACCGGGATGCCTGCGACGCAAACTTCGGCGCCGGCGACGCCTGCGGCAGCTCCGGCGCAGACGTTGCCCGACGGACACCCTAACAATGCGTATTGGATCGAGCATGATCAGCAACTGCTGGTGGATTTTGGCGGGCTGAACCGTTTCAAGGAGGCGGATGCGATGCTGCCTGCGCCAAAGCAGGGCGAGAACCGCGTCGTCTTTATGGGCGATTCGATTACGCAGGGATGGAATCTGGATGAATCATTTCCCGGGAAGCCATATATCAATCGCGGGATCGGCGGGCAGACGACGCCGCAAATGCTGGTGCGCTTTCGGCAGGATGTGATCGACCTGAAGCCCGCGGTGGTGGTGATTCTGGCCGGGACCAACGACATTGCGGGAAATACTGGGCCGATGACGCTGGAACAGACCGAGGGAAACATCGCGTCAATGGCTGAGCTGGCCAAGGCGAACGGGATTCGCGTGGTGCTGTGCTCGATTACGCCCGCGTTCGACTACTCATGGTCGCCGGGGCTGACGCCGGCTCCGAAGATCGACCAGATCAATGCGTGGATGAAGAGGTACGCGGCCGACCATGGGCATGTTTATGTGGATTTTCACTCGGCGATGAAGGATGAGCGCGACGGGTTGCCGCCGTCGCTGAGCAGAGATGGAGTACATCCGCTGCCGGCCGGGTACGCGATTATGGCGCCGCTGGCGGAGGCGGGGATTGAGAAGGCGCTGAAACAGTGATGAGTGGTTAGTGATTAGTGATTGACGATCGGTGGCAGACTCAGCACTTAGACGGAGAACGACGAGCCGCAGCCGCATGAACGCGAGGAGTTGGGATTGAGGAAGTTGAATCCCTGGCGGATCAGCGTTTCTTCGTAGTCGAGCGTCATGCCGCGCAAGTAGACGAAGCTCTTGGGATCGATGAAGACGCGGACATCTTCGAACTTGAAGATATTGTCGTTGTCGCGCGGATGCGTGTCGAAGCCGATGGCGTAGGAAAGGCCTGAGCAGCCGCCGCCCTTTACGCCGAGCCGCAAGCCGCCCTCCTCAGTGGAGATGCCTTCTTTGGCGAGGATGGTGCGGATGCGCTTGACGGCGCTGGGAGTGACCTGCAGGCCGGATGAGGTCTCAGGCTGCGCGGTGACGGCGTCGGGCGATGGAGTGGATCCGATAGTGACGATTTCTGCCATAGGTTTTGGTCAAGCATTTCGAGCTTACTGACAATTTAATTCGCCGGACTGGCCCGGCGATCCTGCTTCTCTACGTGGCTCCAAAACTTGCGAGCGATTTACAGCGTGAGCGAGACCAGGCCCTGCGCCTCATGAGCCTTGCCAGCAGCCGGCTCGCGCTCGGCAAGATCCTGAATGCTGATGCTTTTCAGGACTCCGGCGATGGTTTCATTGACGCGCGCCAAGGGCTCCTTGATGGTGCAGCTCGGCGTCAGATCGCAGGATTTGGCACCTTTAAAGCACGACGTGATGAACAGCGGTCCGTCGATGGCGTGGATGACCTCGAAGGCGGAAATCTGGCGTGCGTCGCGGGAGAGGGCGTAACCGCCGTTCATTCCCGCATGAGAGCGGAGGAGGCCCACCTTGGTGAGGCGCTGCAGAATCTTGGCCAGCAATTGGGCGGGGATGCCATAGGCGTCAGCCACATCTTTGGCGCTGAGGGCGGGTGTTTCAGGGTGCTCGGCGAGATATTTGAGCGCCATCAGCCCGTAATCCGCTTTTTTGGTGAGCTTTAGCATGCAATATGCGACCGCTTAGGTCCGTATTCAGTATACGTCCGGTTGAAGTTGTCTTCAAGCAGCGAGTTGGCGAACACGGGCCCGAGGAGCACGGAAGAAAGCCACGACGATTACCAAAAATTGAGTTTGCAATTGGGCGAAAGACGGCTACAATCTGGCGGATAGAGCACCTATAGCCCACTTCTGAGCAACCATCCCCGGACACGAAGACTCTCAACTGGAAACAACTTCAGTAAGAGCGGCCTTCACCGATCCGGAGCGGCGAAGTCATCGGAAGCGGCGTAGGAGCTACAGGTTCAACAGAACGATGGCAACGGCCTGCAGACACCCCAAAGTGCGAATCGTTTCCCGGCACGAAGACACGGAGTTCGTCGAGTGCCTGGAATGTGGCGAGGTTTTCGATTCAGAAGAATTTCGCGACATGGAGATTGAAGACACGGCTGGAACGGAAGACTTGAAGGACGATTCGTAAATCGCAGCCAATTGCAATTGGCTATCGTGGCGGCCAGGGCACCGAACGATTATTTGGCCACGACTCCATTGGTGGCTGGAGCTGGAGTGCGACGCGAGACCAGCCAGGCGTAATGCAGGCCCGAAGCGACGGTGAGCGCGATGGTTGCGCCGAGAGCCACTTCACGGGCAATAGAGACCCAATACCAACCAGGAGTAACCTGACTCAGCAGAACGGCTGCCACGGCCGCGATCTGCGCAAGCGTATTGGCCTTGCCAAATACGCTGGGATGGAACTCACGACGCCCGACCGCCGCGTAGAGAATGGCGGCCACCAGCAGGATTCCGACGTCGCGCCCGAAAACGAGGACGGTGACGGTGGTGGGCATGAGTCCTTTGTAAAAGAGAACCAGAAAAAGCGTGCTCAGCAGCAGCTTATCGGCGACAGGATCAAGATAGTGGCCGAGCATGGAGCGCTGCTTGAGGGCGCGGGCCAGCAGGCCGTCGAAGGCGTCGGTAAGTCCGGCGGCCACGAAAAGGCCAAAGCTGACCAGATAGTGGCCCTCAAGGACGGCGGCCACGAGAAACGGAGCCATGCAAATGCGCATGAGCGTGAGCAGATTGGGCGCGCTGCGCAGCGGATTGAGGCGAAGTTGTACTTCTTCTGGCATGGCCTACGAAGATGGCGAAGACTCCCAGACAACATGTGGGGAGGGCCGCTTCTTACGTCAACGATGGTAAAGCATCGTGGCCATGGGTCGCAGGTCGCTTGAAGAATGGGCTGCGATCGAGGAAATGCAGAGCGAGGGAGGGGTTACGGCTCGATGGGCAACTGGGCGGAAAGAATGTTCATGGGCGTGAGGCCACGCTGGCGCAAAGCACGCAGACTGAGGGCATCGTGGCGCTTGGCGAGACGGCGGCCGTGGTGATCGACCACCAGGCGGCAGTGGTACCAGGCGGGAGGGTCGATGCCGAGCGCGCGATAGAGCAGGATCTGGCGGGCGGTGGATTTGAGCAGGTCGGCACCGCGGACAACTTCGGTGATGGCCATGGCAACATCGTCGGCTACGCACGCGAGCTGGTAGCTGGGAACATTGCCGCGGCGCCAGACAACGAAGTCGCCGAAATCCTTACCGGCGACGAAGCGTTGCGGGCCGAGATTGAGGTCGATGAATTCGACGACCTCGCCGTCGGGAACGCGGAAACGCCAGTTAGCACCGGAGGGGTCTTCGAACTCGCTGGCGGTGGGGCCGGGAAGCTGCGGCGTGCCCCCCATGAAAAGCCTGCAAGTGCCTGGATAGATCGGCTCGTCGTCGTCGCTGTCGATTTTGCCGCTCGCGGCCGCGGACTGTGTGCGCTCATGAGGAGCGGTGAGCGCGCCGGCAAGATCCTTGCGCGAGCAACGGCAGGGAAAGAGGCGGCCAGTGCGCAAGAGGCGGCGCCAGAAGTCGAGGTAGATAGGGCGACGCTTGCTTTGGACGTAGGGCGCGAACGGGCCGCATTTATCGGGGGCGCCGAGGTCAGGGCCTTCCTGCCAGCGGATTCCGAGCCAGCGCAGATCGTCGAGAGCAGCTTCAGCGTAGGTGGCGCGGCTGCGGTCGGGGTCGAGATCCTCCATGCGCATAACAAGCGTGCCGCCAGCCTCGCGAGCGCGCTGAAACGCCGTCCAGAAGGTGCGAGCGTGGCCGACGTGCAAGTAGCCGGTGGGCGAAGGCGCAAGGCGACCACGATAATTCGACGACGGAGATGGAGGAGCGCCTGCCACTCTGTTTGAGAGTTTAGGTGAGCGGAAGCAGTGGGGTATATAGCGGCGATGGTGCCTATTGCGCTGGTTTCCAGCGGAGGATCGGCTTGCGCGCTGCCTGCACCTCATCGAGGCGGGAGACGCGCGTGGAATGCGGTGCCGTCTTGACAGTCTCAGGATCTTCTTCGACCTCGCGAGCAATTGACCGCATGGCCGCGATGAACAGGTCGAGCTCTTCGCGCGATTCGCTTTCGGTCGGCTCGATCATCAGCGCTCCGTGAACGATAAGCGGAAAGCTGACCGTGTAGGGATGGAAGCCGTAGTCGATGAGCCGCTTGGCGATGTCGCCAGTTCTGACGCCGAGAGCTGCCTGCCGCTTGTCGCTGAAGACAACCTCGTGCATCGAAGGCGTTTTGTAAGGCAGGTCGTATATGTCTTCGAGCTTTTTGCGGATGTAGTTGGCGTTGAGCACGGCGTCTTCAGTGGTCTGACGCAGCCCATCGGGCCCGTTGGCGAGAATGTAAGCGAGGGCGCGGATGAACATTCCGGTGTTGCCATAGAAGGCGCGCACCCGGCCAATCGATAGGGGTCGGTCGTAATCCCAGCGCAGCGGCCCACCGAGTGGGTGCAGCGGCAAGGGCTCGGAATCGCCGACGCGCTCGCCATCGGATTTGAGAATTGGCGCGCGAAACAGGGGCGGGCAGCCGTCGGCTGTGGGCTCCGCGTTGGTGTCTTCCCAATCGCCAGCATCCGGGCAGGGGTCCTTCGGACCGTCCTCGGTTCGGACGAGGACTGGGATGGGTAGGAATGGCTCCAGAAACGTTTTGCATGCCACGGGGCCGGAGCCGGGCCCGCCGCCGCCGTGGGGCGTGGAGAACGTCTTATGCAAATTCAGGTGCATCACGTCCACGCCAAAGTCGCCGGGACGGACTTTACCCACAAGCGCGTTCATGTTGGCTCCGTCCATGTAGAGCAGCGCGCCCTTGGCGTGGAGGATATCGGCGATACGGTGAATCTGCGATTCGAAAACGCCGAGTGTTGATGGATTGGTGAGCATGAGCGCGGCGGTGTCTTCATTCACCTGGCGAGCGAGCGCTTCAAGATCGATGCCGCCGTCGGCGTTCGATTTGAGATTCTCGACTGTGTAGCCGCTGAAGGCGGCGGTTGCCGGGTTGGTGCCGTGCGCGGAATCGGGGATGAGAACCGTTTTGCGCGGATTACCTTGCGACTGGTGCCAGGCGCGCGTGAGAAGGATGCCGGTGAACTCGCCATGCGCTCCGGCCGCGGGCTGCAGCGTGATTGCGTCCATGCCGGTGATTTCGAGAAGGCAGCGCTGCAGTAGATCGAAAATTTCCAAGATGCCTTGCGCAAGGAACTCGGGACGGTATGGATGGGCTTCGGCGAGGCCTTCAATGCGAGCAACAACCTCGTTGACGCGCGGGTTGTACTTCATCGTGCACGAGCCGAGCGGGTCCATGCCGAGATCGATGGCATAGTTCCAGGTAGAGAGGCGCGTGAAGTGGCGGATAATTTCGATCTCGCTCAGTTCGGGGAGCGCCGGCGGGTTCTGGCGACGCGCTTCTCCAAGACGAGAAGGAACGTCGACGGCCGGGACGTCCAGCGGCGGCAACTTGTAAGCGCGCTTTCCAGGAGAGGATTTTTCGAAGAGCAGGGCTTCGTTCTGCGTCTGGTGGGGACGGACCTTGCCAAGGGTGTGGGGGCCGGCCGAATTCGTTGTCGTTGACATCTTCTACGCCTCCACCGGCTGCGCAGCGAGAACCTTAGCCGCCCTGTCGATCTGTTCTCGCGTCACCACTTCCGTCGCGCACCAAAGCGTGCAGTTTGCGAGCTCCGGATACCAGCGGCTCAGCTCGATGCCACCGACGATCTTGTTTGCCAGCAGCCGCTGGCTCCACGCGCCGGGTGCTTCGTCCGTTTGCAGAACGAACTCGTGGAAGCGCGGCGCGCCCTGAAAACGAAGCTTCGCGCCCGAATGCGAAGACAGCGCTTTTGCGGCGTAATCGGCTTTGGCCAGGTTGTGCTCGGCGAGCTCGCGCATGCCTTCTTTTCCGTAAACCGCCAGGAAGATTGTGGCCATGAGGGCTACGAGCGCCTGGTTGGTACAGATATTCGAGGTCGCCTTTTCGCGGCGAATGTGCTGCTCGCGCGTGGCGAGGGTGAGCACGAACCCGCGGTTCCCTGCCCCGTCGACCGTCTGGCCGGCGAGACGGCCCGGCAGCTGCCGCACAAATTGTTCTTTAGCCGCAATTACGCCGCAGAACGGACCGCCGTAGCTGAGCGCCACGCCGAACGACTGTGCTTCCATGGCAACGATGTCGGCTTCAACAGGCGGGCGAATGACGCCGAGCGAGATGGCTTCCGCAACGGAAACGATGAGCAGCGCTCCTTTGGCGTGTGCGATCTGGGCGATGGCCGGAATATCCTCAATCACGCCGAAGAAGTTGGGGCTTTGGACGAGAACGCAAGCGGTTTCTGCGCTAATGGCGGCATCGAGCGCCTCAAGGTTAACGCGCGCGGTTTCATGATCGTAGCCGGCGATGGTGGTTGGCAGGCCCTGATGCGTCGCATAGGTCGCGAGCACTTCGCGGTATTCGGGATGGACGGTAGCGGCGACGACGGCTTTGTGGCGGCCGGTGACGCGCACGGCCATCATCACGGCTTCGGCAGCGCCGGTGGACCCGTCGTACATGCTGGCGTTGGCCACGTCCATGCCGGTGAGCTCGGCGATCATGGTTTGGAACTCGAAGATGGCCAGCAGCGTGCCCTGCGTGATTTCAGCCTGGTAAGGCGTGTAGCTGGTGAGGAACTCGCCGCGTTGCACGAGCGCATCGATGATCACCGGTCGGTAGTGGCGATAGGCCCCGGCGCCGAGAAAGCTGGCGTAATCGGTGGCGTTCCTGCGGCCGGCTTCCTGGAAATATGCCAAGATTTCACTTTCCGCCTGCTGGCGCGGTACTGAAAGGTCGCGTCCAAGGCGATATTCGGCCGGGATCACGGAGAAGAGATCGTCAATGGAGGCTGCGCCGATTTCGGCGAGCATCTGGCGGCGTTCTTCGTCGGATTTGGGGAGGTAGCGCATTCTTTAGCTTTTAGCTCCTAGCCTCTAGCATCAAGCTAAAAGCCGGTTCGCAGATTCAATTGCACAGTTCCGATCCATATTCAAAGCGCCGCGAACTACGAACTATTTCGTTTCCTCGGCGATGTAGGCTTCGTAGGCGGCGGCATCGAGCAGTGTATTCACCTCGGCCGGGTTTGAAAGCTCCACTTTGATGATCCAGGTTTCGTGCGCATTCTCGTTTATCTTGTCTGGGGCCGTTTTCAGGTCGTCATTGACGGCCGTGACTTTGCCGCTGACAGGCGAGAAGAGATCGCTGACGGCTTTGACGCTTTCGACGGAACCGAAGGTGGAGTTGGCGGACACCGTGTCGCCGACCTTGGGCGCATCGACGTAGACGATGTCTCCCAGCGAGTTCTGCGCATAATCTGTGATGCCGATCGAGCCGATGGCGCCTTCCACCGAAATCCATTCGTGCTCGCGGGTATAGCGATAATTTGCGGGATAGGGCATGGCGAGTCCGCTCCTTGATAAAGACAGCAAAATTTTAGTTTAAGGCGAGAGGGGTCACGGGCGTGAGGAAAAGCGGGACGTCATGAAGGCGGGTATCGCCGACCTGTTTGGATGCAGTCAGCCCATCACAACCACCGGCTGAAAGAGGGTACCCGCAACTCGGCGAGCGATTCCGACCAGATCGCGCGGGCCGGCGAAGACCTTGACAAGTGGGGCACCTGAGAACTCCGGCAGGTTTGCCTGGGCGCCATTGCGCAGGCGGCCCAAGGCCAACGTATCGCCGGTGACGGCTGGTATTTCGGGCAGCAAAGTGCGGGGATGGACGCAGAGGCTATCGAGGGCCGCGGCATCTCCGGCGAAAGCTTGCAGCTCGTCCAGCGTGTGGGCCTGAGCCAGAGTGAACATGCCGGCGCGCGTGCGCCGCAAGCGGCTGAGGCGCGCGCCGCAACCCAGGTCGTGGCCGAGTTCGTGCGCGACGGAGCGCACATAGCCGCCAGAACTGATGTCGATGGTGAAAGTAGCTTCGGAGCCTTCGAGGGATTCGAGGGCAAAGGCTTCGATGTGGATGTGCGCGGGCTTGAGGAGGACCGGCTTGCCCTGGCGGGCCAACTTGTAGGCGGGTTTGCCGGAGATTTTCTTGGCTGAGAACGGCGGGGGCATTTGTTCGATCTCGCCATGAAAACGCGCGGCGGCAGCGCGCATGCGGTCGAGTGTGAGAGTTTGCGCGTAATTGGGCCAGGTGTCAGGCCCGGCGGGGTCTCCCTCCGCGTCGTAGGTATCGGTTGCGAAACCGAACCGAATGCTGCCCGTGTAGCTTTTTTGTGCGGCCGAGAAATACTGCGCCAGGCGGGTAAATTTGCCCATCAGCAACGGAAGAACGCCTGTGGCCATGGGGTCCAGAGTGCCCAGATGGCCGATGGAACGCTCGCCGGTGATGCGGCGGAGGCGATCGACGACGTCATGACTGGTGATGCCGCCGGGTTTATCGATGACAAGAAGCCCGTTCACATGATCACTTTATCTGGTTTGCTCCAAGGCGCGTGCGCTTGCCAACACTGGGTGCGCCACTAGAATTGACAGGAGAGATGGCCGAAGAACTGAAACGTGCACGCAAGGCAGTGCTGGAATTGAGCAAAACGCTCAAGCGCTTGCCAAATGATCCTCCGATCGAAGAGGTGCACAAGCTGCGCACGACCGTGCGGAGGGTGGAGGCCATTGTCGCGGTTCTGGCGCAGGCGGACGGAAAAGAAGAACGGCGCCTGCTCAAGGCCATCGAGCCGGTCCGCAAGGCCGCGGGCGGCGTAAGAGAGATGGACGTGATGATCGCGAACGCCCGCAAGCTGGCGCGTTCCATGCCAGGCGATTCCCTAACCCGGCTGGTGGAGCAGTTGCACATTGCCCGCAAGCAGAATGCCGACGAGTTGAGGCGGGTGCTTGGCCGGCGGCGAAGTGCGGTACGGGAGAGTCTGAAAGAGTACGCGAAGCGGATCCGCGCTGTGGCGAACCACACGGAAAAGACAGCTACGAAGGGATCGGATGGAGGCGCGCAAGCGGGGATCCATAGCGCGGCGGCGAATGTTGTGCGCACGCTGAGCGAATGGCCGCCTCTCAACGCCGAGAACATTCACGAATTCCGGCTGAAGGTGAAGGAGCTGCGATACATCCTGCAGCTTTCGGACGAGGCAAATTCCGATATGGGCGAGGCTTTGGGACTGGTGCAGCGGCGCGTCGGCGACTGGCACGATTGGCACCAACTGGAGGAGATTGCGGGCGAGATTCTGAATCCCGAGCGCGATGGGGCGCTCTTGAAACGGATCTCAGAGACGACCGGACGCAGGTTTCAACAAGCGCTCAAAGAAGCCAATTCGCTGCGCGGCCGTTATCTGTCAGCGCCACGTGCTCTGGGGGTCTGAAGCGCGGATTCTGACTTCGAAAAAAATAAGTCCGCACGGTTGCAGTCAGACTGTCGGCGCACTATTTTGTCGAACCAGCGATAGGAACTCCGCGCGCGTTTCTTTTTGACGGAAGCAGCCCACCATGGCGCTGGTGACTGTGGACGAGTGCTGTTTTTCGATGCCGCGCATCATCATGCACAGGTGGCGCGCCTCAATGACTACGCCTACGCCTTGCGGCTGAATGGCTTCCTGAATGGTGTCAGCGATCTGGCGCGTCAGCCGTTCCTGCACCTGCAAACGGCGCGCAAACACTTCAACGAGCCGGGGAATCTTGCTGAGGCCGATGACTTTTCCCTTGGGAATGTATGCGACGTGCACCTTGCCGAAGAACGGCAGCATGTGATGCTCGCAGAGCGAGAACATCTCGATGTCCTTGACGATGACCATTTCGTCGTAGTCAACGTCGAACAGCGCGCCATGAAGGACGCGCGAAGGGTCCTGATCGTAGCCCTTGGTCAGGAAGGCCATGGCCTTTTCCACGCGTTCCGGTGTAGCGCGCAGGCCGTCGCGGCTGGGGTCTTCGCCCAGGCGGCTCAGGATTTCGCGATACATCTCCTGGGTGGTGAAGCCGGACAGGCCTACCTCAGTCTCGACAACCCGATGCGCGGATTTTGTTACCGCAATTGGCTGCGCCATTGTCGTTTTATCCTCTCGACGAACACTCAAAGAAATTGTTTTCTGTCTCTTCGACGCGGACATGCTCAAGGCGGCCCGCGGGTAATGATTGCTGCAACACATCGAAGACCGTGGTGCAGAAATTCTCGGTGGTGGGAACGCGATCGGCGAACAGCGGATCGAGATTGAGGTTGGCGTGGTCGAAGCGATCGATCACGTGTGCCCCTACAATTCCGTCAAGCTCGACCAGGTCCATTACCATTCCCGTTTCCTCGTCCACTGGCCCGCCCACCATGACCTCAAGAAAATAGTTGTGGCCGTGGCCGTACTCGTTATTGCACTTCCCGTAGGCCGCGCTGTTCGCTTCAGCGCTGAGCGCCGGCGTGTGCAGCCGATGGCTTGCGCTGATCATGTAGCGGCGGCCGAAATACGCTTTCATGCTTCGCCTCGATACTCTGCAAATATCTCCGGAGTCTCGTAGACGCGGATGCGGCTCAGGCGCGCTGCTCCCGCGGCGTTGACGGCCGGTTCAAGCCGGTTCCACGCAGCGATAGCGATGTTTTCCGTGGTCGGGTTGGCATGCTTGAACTCCGGCACATCGAGATTCAGGTGCTTGTGATCGTATGCCGACAAGACTTCGCGCTCCATCACGTCCTTGAGACCTTTGAGATCGATGACGAAACCGGTCACAGCGTCGGGCTCGCCTGCCACAGTGACCTCGAGCGTGTAGTTGTGTCCGTGGCCATTGCGATTCGCGCAGCGGCCGAAGACGTGCTCGTTTTTCTCCGTCGACCAGGAGTTATTCCAGTAATAATGCGATGCGGAGAACGTCGCCCGCCGCGTTAGAAAGATCATTGCTGGCCTCACAGATAAGATTCGGGAGTTTGACTAAAGTTTCATGGAGCCAAGGTGAATTTCAGCAGGATCGAAAAAACCGGCCACTATTTCCGAATGGCTCAAAACTCGCAAGGAAGCTCGCTTATTGGGCGTAGCTCCGCCCCTTCCAGCTTACGCGCTTGAGAATCCGGTGTTGAAACCAGCTGCGGTAAAGCAGTGCGACAAAAAGAGGCAGGCCGAGGGGCGCCAGGGCACAATCGAGGAACGGGAAGTTGGACTTGGCAACACGCGAATAGAAGCGGAAGAGCGTGCGCAGCCAGAGCAAGGCGAGAACCCATCCTGCGCCGAGCCATTCCAGGGCGTGGGTCCCGAAGTGCGCGTTCCAAAGATCGTAAGCCAGGATTGGCAGTCCAAAAAGAAGAAGAAAATCGAGCGCCCGGAAAACGGCGAGCGCGAGCGCGTTGTTGAAAAGCAGCTTGAGATTCTTAGTCCAGCCCTCGATCATGGCGCCGGTGCTGCGATACATGCGCGCCGATACCGCGTCGTCGGCGTAGCGGAAGCGCAGACCCACTTTGCGCCGCTTCGCCAGGAAGGCCAACTCTACATCTTCGAGGACCTTGCCCGCCACACTGGGATGACCGCCGAGGCGCCGGTAAGCCTCGCGCTCCACGAGAAGAAACTGGCCATTGGCAGCGGCGATGCGCTGGCCGGGATCGGAGACCTTAGCCGGAGGATAAGCCAAAGCCAGCTCGGAAAAGACCAGAGGCATGAACGAACGCTGCGCCAGCCCGCGCACGATCTGGCGCGGCGAGTAACTCAACATGCCGACTTTGTTGCGCTGGGCTTCGTGAATGGCGCGGCGGAGGTCGCCAGGCTCGTGGATTGTGTCGGCGTCGGTAAACAGGAGCCAGCGACCGCGGGCGCGTCGTGCGGCGGTCCAAATGGCGTTGGCCTTCCCTGTCCACTCCCGACCCAGTTGGCCGGGCTCGAGCTTGCCGGCCGGGAGCAGGGTGACGCCTGCGAAACCGCGGGCGATTTCTGCAGTGCGATCGGTGGAGTGATCGTCGACGACAATAAGGTCCCAATCGCGGCCGAGCTCGAAGATGTCTTCGGACTGACTTACCAGCGATTGCAGGCACTCGGCGAGCGAGTCTTCTTCGTTGCGGGCGGGAACGATGACCGTCAGCTCGATAAGCGGGTCGGGTTCGGGCTGATCGAAAACGGTGCCGGGAACGGTTTTGCCGGCCCAGTCACGCCAGTCAGCTCCGGCGGCCGAATCGTCGGACGGATCGGCCAGGCCAAGAACCGGCTTCCACGTCCTCGACCCGCTTCGCTCCGTATCATCCTTGCTCATTCAGGCGCACCATTTTCTTCCGGAGTCACGCTCCGTATTATAAAGATGTGCGGTTTCCTCGAATCCTGACCCTAGCGCTGGCGTTTTCCGTTGTCATTCTGACCGCGTGCAATCGCGGCTCGCATCCCGCGCAAACCGGCAAAGTAGCGCCCGACTTCACGGTTACCGACGGTTCCTCGACCCTGCACCTGGCAAGTTATCGCGGCAAGGTTGTGCTGTTGAACTTCTGGGCGAGCTGGTGCATGCCATGTGTTGAGGAGCTGCCTTCGCTGGAAGCATTGCATCATGAGGATCCGAATCTGGCGATTCTGGCAGTCAGCATCGATGACGATCCCGCCGCGTATTCGAGCTTCATCATGCAGCATCACATGGACCTGATCACGGTTCGCGATCCCTCGCAGTCGGTGGCGAATCTTTATCACACAGACATGTGGCCCGAGACGTACGTCATTGACCGCCAAGGCTACATCCGCCGGAAAATGGTCGGGCCGCAGGAGTGGACCAGTCCGGAGATTATGGGGTATCTGAAGAGCCTATAGCGGGCAGCGAATTACCCACAACCCACTCTTTTCAGCCGCAGACCAACTGTGGCATGCTTGCTTGCATGGGAAACAAAGACAAAGGCAAGCGAGAAGCGAAGAAGGCTCCCAAGCCGAAGCCGAAACCAGAACCCGGACGCAAACGCGAAATCTTTACGCCGCCGCCTCCGCAGAAATAGTGGCGGCTTAAGTTAGAGATCCGTGCCGCGGCCGAGAAAACAGCCGGGCGACGTGTCTCACCGGAACGCGCCTGGAAGTTGGGACAGCTTTGCACGAAGCGCGCCGGCGCGATCATCTCAGTTGATTCGCAAGCAAAAGGCCATCCCGAACTCGGGATGGCCTTTTGCTTTCACTTGACAACAGAGAAGAGTGCTCAGGGCTGCGTGGCTGCCGTCGGATTGCCCTCAGCGCGCGCCTGCGCTTTTTCTGCAAGAACCTTGTGAGCATTGTCTTCGAGCGCTTGCGCTTCAGGCATGTAGGTGAGCGCTTTCTGAACCATCGGATCCCAATCTGTTATCACTCGCAAGCCGGTGAGCTGGCCGAACTGAATCGTAACAATATCCTTCTTGATTTGTGCCTTCAGCCAGTCGGAAACTCCATCGATGTCGCCGTCTGTCCAATCTACGTTCTGGCTGGTAAGGAACTTTTTGAAGTCGTTCATGACGGTTTCATCAACCTGGAAGTTCTTGTCGACGGTGTGCGTAGCCACGTAAACCGGAGCAAAGTGGAAGAAGACATCCTTGTAAGCCAGCTCATCCTGGAAACGATTGGTCGTGGGCGACACGATTTTCTCGTCGGGGGTGATGCCGCCGCCGCCATAGACCGTGCGGCCGGAATCGGTGAGCTTGACTTCGCGGCTTGAAGAATCCGGACTCGGCCCTGAACCCGCGCGGTTGTAGTAGTCGTAAAGCGAAACGCCCGCGTAGTTTCGCTGGATGAGGCGGCCCGATGGCGTGTAGTAGTGATAAGTGGTGAGCGCAAGGCCGGAGTCTTCGCTGAGGTTGTAGACGGTCTGCACCAGCCCTTTTCCAAAAGTGGTTTCGCCCACAATGAGCGCGCGATCATGGTCCTGCAACGCGCCGGATACGATCTCCGCAGCCGAAGCGGTATCGCGATTAACGAGCACGACGATCGGGAAGGTTTTACCGTCGTTGCCGTGCGTGGCAACGTAGTTCTGATCGGAGTAAGCGCGACCGCGCTGCGAAACGATGGTTTGCCCCTTTGCGAGAAGGTGGTCGCACACGTCGACTGCCTGACTGAGCAGGCCGCCGGGATTATCGCGCAGATCGAGGACAAGACCTTTGAGATCGCCGAAGCCGGCGATAGCGTCTTCCATCTCCTGGCCGGTCGTCTCCTGGAATTGTGTCAGGCGGATGTAACCGATGCCGGGGCGAATTTCGAATTTTAAATCGATCGAAGGATGCGGAATCTCATCGCGAATCAGATCGAAAACGAGCGGCTTCGATTGCCCATAGCGGGACATTGTGACCTGAACGTGCGTGCCCTTCGGGCCCTTAAGCGCCTTCGCGACCTGATCGGAGGTCCAGCCGTCGGTCGACTTGCCGTCAACATCGACGACCTGGTCGCCGGGATGGATGCCGGCGCGGAACGAAGGCGTGTCCTCGTAGGGAGTGACGACGTAGACTTTGCTCTTGCCGTTGGAGTCATTCTGCTGCTGAATGACCATGCCCACGCCATAGTAGTGGCCGGTTTGATCTTCGCGGAGCCGCGCATACGCTTTGGGATCGTAGAAGTGGGAATGGGGATCGAGCACTTGCAACATGCCTGGGATCGCACCGTCGTAGATAACGTCGTCTGCCTTGTCGGAGGTGATGGGCTCGGCGTAATTCTGCTCGACCACCGCATACACGTCAGTGAATTGCTTCAGGCTGTCGCGAAGCTGGCTTTCATCCTGCGAAGACTGCGCGCCGACGCGGCGCTCGACAATGGTGCCGGCCACCGCACAGACGGTAAAAAAAAGGATTACAGCGAAGAATGCGCGACGGGCACGGGGACTCATGGGCAAACGGAACCTCCAGATGGCTCATGCGGCAGGAGCCTGAAAGCGGGATCTCTATCACCTGCGAACGAAATCCGGGAATCCTTTGGATATCGCCTGATAAAACTTGACCTTGCCCGGGTACCGGCAAGGCCATGGAGATGAGCCGCTCACATTGAGGCCGCTCGGCCGTCTTCGGCTAAAGTATAGCACTCAGTCATTTGACGCAGAGGTAACCAGAGTGGTAGCCCGGTTACCGCGGTGTTGGCCGCCAAGGATTGCATTTTGGCAGCGCATTTTGGTTCGCATGTCGCGCGGCGAAAGGCACGCGGATTCGAATCCGCACTTTCCGTTTTCGCTCTCCCGGCATTTACAATGACGTCTATGTATCAGGCGGCAAAAAAGCAGGCTCCAGCCACCCGGCCGGGCGTGGATTTTATGAATTTCAGGATGATTCGAACGGTTGCGGTGTTCGCATTTGGAACTTTGCTGGCAGCGTGGCCAACTTTGGCGCCGGCCCAGGTCAACCAACCGGAAAGCCCCTATGGCGGCTCGGTGGTTGAGGACATCATCGCCCGCGTCAACGATCAGATCATCACGAAGTCCGATTACGATCGCGCGGAAAGCGAATTGGACCAGGAAGGCCAGCAGCACGGCGCTTCGATGCAGGAGATGGCGACGCAACGTAAAGATCTGCTGCGCAATCTTATCGATCAGCAGCTGTGGCTCTCCAAGGGCAAGGAACTGAATATCACGGGGGAGACAGACCTCGTCAAGCGCCTCGACGAGATCCGCAAGCAATACAACCTGGATTCCATCGACGACCTGGAAAAGGCCGCTAAAGAGCAGGGCGTGTCATTCGAAGACTTCAAAGCCGGCATCCGCAACCAGATCATTACCCAGGATGTGATGCGGCAAGAAGTGGGCGAACACATCCAGATGACGCCCGGCGAGGTGGAGCGGTATTACGAAGAACACAAACAGGATTACAACCAGCCGGAAAGTGAGCGGCTGAGCGAAATCCTGATCTCGACCGGACCCGATGGAGCCAGTGATCCGGCAAAAGTTGCTGCAGCCAAGGCAAAGGCCGACGATATCGAGGCTCGGCTCCATTCTGGCGGCGACTTTGCGCAGCTGGCGCGGAGTTTCAGCGACGGATCGACGGCCGCCTCGGGCGGCGACCTTGGCGAGTACAAGCGTGGTCAGCTTGGCAAGGTGCTTGAAGACAAGACATTCGACCTGCAGACGGGGCAATACACCGATCCGATTCTTACCCGGCAGGGCTACATCATTCTGAAAGTGGTACAGCACACCCCTGGTGGGCCGCGGCCGTTCAAGGACGTGGAAGGAGACGTCGAGCAGGCCTACTACATGACGCTGATGGATCCTGCCATTCGCGCATACCTGGACAAGATGCGCAACGAGGCTGCGATTTGGATCAAGCCGGGATATGTGGATACCGGTGCGACGTATGCGGAGCTGCACCCCAGCATCAGCTTCAGCACGTATGTGCCGCCGGCGCCAAAAAAGAAAGCAAAGGTGGAAAGGACACGTTTCCGCGAGAGCACGCACACGTTCCGCGATAAATCAGGTTCAGTAGCTCCGCCGGCCGAAACGGCCAATCAGGCTGGCACGACACCAGCATCTGCGAACGCCAGGAAAAAGAAAAAGACGAGCAAGAAGGAAGAGGCTTACACAGAGAAGCCTGGGAAGAAAGAAAAAATCCGGTTTGGTCAGGCGCCGCGCGAAACGCTGCCCTCCGCGTCAACTAATTCAGCAACCGAGAATGCCGGCGCGTTGCCGGATACAGCGACGACTTCCGCAACTACAGCGAATCCGGAAACAGCCTCGAACACCGACCAGCCGGCTAATCCGCTGGAGCCGGTTGCGCCAACACAGAAAACGCGCTTCAGTGCGCGAGCGCGCGAGCCGAAGACGCCAAAGCCGCAGGCTAACAGAGCAGCGGCTGGCTCGACTGGAGCGCCTCCGCCCAGCGCGGCTGAAGTTGCCGACCAGCAGACCCAGTCCGCACCACTCGGACCTTCCAGCGACTCTTCGAAGAAGAGGAAAAAGACTGCGACTGCGACTGGCGAGAAGACCCGACTGGCGAACAAGAAAAAGTCTGAAGAAGAAAAACAGCCGAAGCCCGTGCAGCAACCCACGCCCATCGCTCCCGTGGCAGGCGCACCCGCCCCATCCGATCATCCTGAGGCTCCGCAACCGCAGCAGAACCAGCAATAGCGCTCTGCATCAGAGGCTCGGGCCTGGAGAATTCGCTCTGGGCGCGGGCTGTTTTTGATGGTAGTGCGCTGTTCAGCGCGCTGAGCCTTTGGCAGAGTTACAGGTTTCGAGTTAATCTTCTCGGCAGAATGAAAGACATTTATATTGCCGATCTGATGGGCTTTGACGAAGGCAAGCTTTTCGACAGCTTCTTTCTCGTTCTGGCCAAGCAGCAGCGAACCACCAAGCAGAATAAGCCCTACCTGAACCTGACGCTCGGCGATAAGACGGGCCAGATCGAGGGGCGCGTGTGGGACCTCGGCGATCCGCGCATCGCGAAGGAATTCGATCGGGGCGACCTTGTCAAGGTGCGCGGCTGCATCTCGCGCTTCGACGATCGCGCGCAGGTCAAGGTGGATCAGCTGCGGAAGGCGCTTGACGGCGAGGCAGACAAGAAGGATATGCTGCCCGCCACCACATGTGATGTGGCTGTGCTTTGGACCGCGCTCGAAGCTGTAATCGCGAGCATTACGAATCCTCATCTGAAGCGCCTGCTTGATACGCTGCTCGACGATCCGGCGATTGCTGAAGCTTATCGCGAAGCGCCTGCGGCGCGGCAACTGCACCACGCGTGGCTGGGTGGACTCTTGGAGCACGTGGTGAGCCTGCTCGGCCTCGCCGACCGCGTTGCATCGCACTATCCCATGCTCAATCGCGATTTGCTGTTGACGGGCGTGATTCTTCACGACATTGGAAAGATTCGCGAGCTCGCGTGGGACACGGGATTCAACTACACCACGGAAGGAATTTTGCTGGGGCACATCCAGATGGGCGTGGACCTGGTGGAGAAAACGATCGCGGGGCTGCCGGATTTTCCAGATCGACTGCGCACGCTGGTGTTGCACCTGATCCTGTCGCACCATGGCAAGCTCGAGTTCGGGTCGCCCAAGCTGCCGATGATTCCCGAGGCACTGGTGCTGAATTTCGTCGACGATCTTGACGCGAAGATGCAGGCGATGGCCAGCGAATTTGAAAAGTCGGCGCGCGAGGGCCGGGCGCCGGATGAGTTGACGGGCAAAGTGTGGGCGCTCGATCAGCGGCAATTGCTGAATACGAAGGCATGGCTCGAGGGTAAGGATCAATAGAAGGTTAATGCGCGCCGTGCAAAGGGCATGCTAGAATTCCCTCCGATTCAAGGGGCCTCTTCGAAACCGGTCGGAAATCGGTGGCCCTGTTCATGTCCAAATCATTTCCCCTCCCCCGCTGAAGGAGAACGTTCATGCCCGATACGACTGTCGCTGACAGAACAGGAAATCCCGCGCCCCTTGGCCTAATGGGGTTTGGAATGACCACCGTGCTGCTCAACCTGCACAACGCCGGATTCATCGGGTTGGACACGATGATCCTTTCGATGGGGATTTTCTACGGCGGCATGGCGCAAGTGATCGCAGGAATTATGGAGTGGAAGAAGGGCAACACTTTTGCGTGCACGGCTTTTACCAGCTACGGAATGTTCTGGCTGACACTAGTGGCGCTGATCGCGCTGCCGCATGCGGGGCTGGGCCTGACCGCACCGTCGGGAGATTCGATTCCCTTCTACCTGGCCGCGTGGGGCGTCTTCACGCTGGTGCTGTTCCTTGGAACACTGCGCCTGAATCGCGCGCTGCAAGTTGTATTCGCGACGCTGACAATTTTGTTCTTCATGCTGGCTGCGGGCGAGGTTGCAGGAAGCGCGGCGATCACGAAGGCCGCGGGCTGGGTTGGATTGTTCTGTGGAGCGTCGGCGATTTATACGGGGCTGGCGCAGGTGCTGAACGAAGTGAATGGCAAGACGGTGTGGCCGCTGGGGGTGGTGGCGCGGTCATAGGGTCGGCGCAATTCTTGGCATTTCGGGGCCCGCGCGCTATCGGCTTCACGCCAAAAACCAGTCCCACTGCTCTTTGGTGAGCGGGACGACGGATAGGCGCCCGATGGTGAGGAGCGGCGATTTGTGGAATAATTTGGGGGCTTTGATCTCGTCGAGTGTCTTGGGATGCTTAAGTCGCCTGCCGGCCTTAACGCGAACGATTGGGACTTTGGGGTCGCTGGCGTCAACGCTGACGACTGTGCCTGTGCCGACGGCGGTGCGCTCGTCGCCGGTGTGGTAGAAGATCCACTTCGTTCCCGCCTTCATTTCGCGCAAGTTTTTCACGGCCGCGGGCGCAGTTACGCCGTCCCAGACGGTTTCGCCATCGCGCAAAAGATCGTCGAAGGAGTAGACGCCGGGTTCGGATTTGAAGAGGAAGAAGGGCATCTGCAGTTCAGAGTTCGCAGTTCGTAGTTCGTAGTTAGTTCACAGTTGCTGGATCTGGTGGCCGATTTTCAGCAAATAACTGAACGAGAGCGAAACGGGGTTTTTCCCAATTCCCTGTCGCTAATCCCTGTCTCTCTATTCCCTGCCCTTTTTGCGGATTTCGATGTTCAGGCGCTTGATCTTTTGATTCAGCGTAGAGAGCGGGATGCGGAATTGCTCGGCAGCCTCGGTCTGGTTCCAATTGCAGCGCTCGAGTTTCTCAATGATGATGCGGCGCTCGATGACTTCGAGAATGTCGAAGAGCGAAGAGTTGGGATTGTGCTCAAGGAGAGCGTCCTGGAAGCTGCGGCCGGTGATGTGCCCGGGGAGCAGTTCTGCGCCAATAACGGGTCCGGACGAGAGCACGACTCCGCGTTCGATGGCGTTTTCGAGCTCACGGACGTTGCCAGGCCAGTCGTAATCGATGAGAGCGCGCAGGGCGTCCGCAGACAGCTTGCGCGGGCCAAAGTTATTTTCCGTGGCGTAGAGATCGAGGAAGTGCTGAGCCAGCAGCGGAATGTCTTCGCGGCGTGCGCGCAGCGGCGGCAGGTCGACCGTGATCACATTGAGGCGATAGAAGAGATCCTCACGGAAGTGACCGTCGCGCACCGCCTGGCGCAGATCGACGTTGGTGGCGGCGAGGATGCGAACGTCGACCTGGATCTCCTGAATGCCGCCCAAGTGCATGAAGCGCTTGTCTTGCAGAACACGCAGGATTTTGGACTGCGTATCGAGCCCCATGGTGGCGATCTCGTCGAGGAAGAGCGTGCCACCGTTGGCGACTTCGAAAAGACCCTTTTTTGAGGCGACGGCTGAAGTGAACGCGCCCTTGACGTGGCCGAAGAGCGTGGATTCAAGCAGCTCGGAGGGCATGGCACCCGTGTTGATAGGCACGAACGGCTTGTCGCGACGCGGCGAATTGGTATGGATTGCCTTTGCGATGATCTCCTTGCCGGTTCCGCTTTCACCTTGAATGAGGACCGTGGAGCGGCTGGGCGCGACCTGGGCCACAAGATCGAAGACGCGCAACATGGAGTCGCTTTTGCCCACAATGTTGGCGAAATTGTAGCGCTGCTTGAGAGTCCGCTTGAGCTGAAGGTTTTCTTCTTCGGCGCGACGCCGCGCAATTGCGGAGCGAATGTCGGCGAGAAGTTTTTCGTTGTCCCACGGCTTCTGGACGAAGTTTTCCGCGCCCGCACGAATGGCTTCGACGACATTGTCCACCGTCCCGTAGGCGGTAATCATGATGATCGGGACATCGGGTTGACGTTCCTTGAATTGTGGCAGCAGTTCCAGACCGCTCTGGCCAGGCAGCGCCAGATCGAGCAGGACGAGGTCGAAGCTCGCCATTTCGAGCATGCGGAGGCCTTCTTCGCCGTTGGCCGCGGTCTTAACGGTGTAGTTCTCGAGGGAGAGCAATACCTCGAGCGATTCCTGGATTCCGGTCTCGTCGTCGACGACCAGAATGGATGCGGCGGGCGAGCCGTTCTCGAACGAGGGCGCGGGAATGGTCGCGTTCATAGGCGGGGCGTCCTCTGTAGTGTGTTCAGGCATGGACAGAATTCCTTAGAAGGGGAAACTCGAGGTGAAAGGTTGTACCGGAACCCACCGCGCTTTCGACGTGAATCTTGCCGGCATGTTCCTGAATGATTCCGTATGAAACTGACAGGCCAAGCCCTGTGCCGCGGCGATCGCCCGGCATGTTCTTGGTGGTGAAGAAGGGATCGTAGATGCGCTTGAGGTGCTCGGGCGCAATGCCGGACCCGGAGTCGGTGATCACGGCCTCGACGTGGCCATTCACCAGCGTGGCGACCCGCAGCCGTCCGCCGCCGGGCATGGCGTCTTTCGCATTTAACAGCAGATTCAAGAACACCTGCTGCAGCTTGCCCGGGTTTCCGTGGATCGGGGGGAGATCTTCTGCCAGATCGAGATCGACAAGGATCTGTGCGGTCTTGAACTGGTGCTCAAGCAGCGAGAGCGTGTCGCGAACCACCTGATTGAGATCGGTGGAGCGAAATTCGGTGGTCGAAGTGCGCGAAAAGTTCAACAGGCCGTTGGCGATTTCAGCAGCGCGAAAACTCTGCTGCGTGATTTTGTCGAGCACCGGGCCCAGGCGAGCGTCGCCGCGCAGTTGCTTGGCCAGCATCTGGGAGTAGGAAGAGATGACAGCGAGCGGAGTATTGATTTCGTGGGCAACGCCGGCAGCGAGAAGCCCGATGGAGCTGAGTTTATCGGCCTGGGCAAGCTGCGATTCGAGTGCCACGCGCTCGGTGATGTCGTCCACAAGAACGATGCGGCCCACGGGAACGAAGTTGCGCGAAAGCAGCGGCGCAATGGCGATGTTCGCGGTGCGCAACTCGCCGGCGCGGGTAGTCAGCCGGAATTTGTAGAGATGGTGCACGCCCTGGTCGTTGCGGAAGCCCTCCAGGGCGTCGATGAATTCCGAAGGAAATACGGCACGAAGCGGCTGACCGATGGCTTCGGCGCGGCTGAATGCGTACATCGCCTCCATCTGTGCGTTCCAGCTTTCAATGCGATCGTTGAGATCGATGGCAAAGATGCCGACGTTGATGGATTCGACAATGTTCTCGTTGAATTCCTTGAGCCGCTCGAACTCGGTAATTTTTTCTTCGAGTCGCGCGTAGAGTGTGGCGTTCTGGATGGCGATTCCAATGTAGCCAGCGAGCGATTCAAGAAGCTCAACGTCTTCGCTGGATAGAAAATCGCCGCCCAACGTCCGGCCCAGACCGATGACGGCAATTGTGCGGCTGGCGGCGTGGCCGTTCTCAAGTTGAACCGGCGCCACACGGCAGGGCAGATAGTAATTGAGATCAAGGAGCGCAGCCGTACGTTGCTGGGCTGGCGGCAGATGCAGAACCGCTTGGGCGTTCTCAAAGAAAATGTGCGAATGTTTCGTATCGCGGTCAAAGTCGAGGAAGCCAAGCGACAGATTTCCTTGCCCGGCGCTCACATCCGCCGGCAGGCCGTGCGAAGCCGCTAAGCGGAGGCCCTCGCCATTTTCGGCAAGGAAGATCGCGACGCGGGCGACGAGCAGAGTGCGCGGCAGTTGCTCGACGATGGAGTTGAGTAGCGCGGGAAGATCGGTTTCGGAACCGAGACCGCGGCCGAACTCGACGAGAGCGTGACGATAGTCGTAGCGATGACGATCGAAGGCGCGGTCGACCCAACCCTGAATGCGACGCTTAAGTGGCTCGAAGACCGCAGCCGTTACCAGAATCGCGACGACCAGGGCCCATTCCTTCATGGTGTCGGGCAAGCGCTCGTGAACCACAAGCGCGATGAGGGCGATGATGCCAAAATAGCCGCCGCCAATGAGTGCTACTGCCAGCGTGTAGGCCACGCCGCGCTTGAAGATCAGATCCGTATCCATCAACCTGTAGCGGACGATGGCCCATGCGAAGGTGAGCGGCAGAAACACCAGCGACAAGCCCGCCAGGTTCGTGAGCATCTGCGGCGGATTCAGGTGCAGCAGATAGGGAATGGCATAGAAAAACGTAAACGGAAGAACCGCCAGCAGCGTGCCGCGCGTGACCCACTTCAACTGCTGGCGCAGCAGGGGCGTGGTTGCGCGGCTGTAGCTGCGCAGAAACAGCAACGCCGCGCACACGTAGAAGATAGCGTCGTATGCCGTGGCAATCTGGTCAAGCCGGTCGAGCAGCAGCTTGGTGGCTTCACGCGTCATGAGCGACCAGAGCCACAGGGCAAGCAGGCCAGCCCCGGGGGCGTAGACGAGCGGCAGCAGCCAGCGGCGACGCAGATTCTTGAAGCGCTCTTCGGGGAAACTGAGCGCAAAGTGAAGGAAGAGCGCCGGCTGCAGCGCTTCGGCCACCACATTCGTCCAGAAGACGCCCCAATCCAGTGCGTCGAGTTTTCCGGTGTACTTCAGCGCGTAAAACGCGAAGGAAACAAGACAGAAGAGGTAAAAATGCGTAGCCCGAGGGGCGCCCCAGCGGCGAAAGAGCACGTAGAAGCCGATGATTAGGTAGATGAGGCCGATGAAGCGAAGGCCGAATTCAAGACTATGGTCCGCCGGGTCGGGAATGACCTTGATGGGCGCATCCAGGGGAATTCCATCGCGGGTAACGGAGTAGTAGACCTGCCCATAGGGTCCGGTAGCGTATAGGGCCCGCTCGAGGTCGGCAACCACCTTTACGGGCGACACATCGGCGGTGGGCGATTCGCTGACCCCAGTGAGCAAGTCACCTACCTGGATTCCGGCGCGCTCGCCGGGCTTGCCTTGGAGTACCTTCTGGGCTTGCAGGCCACCCTGGGCTTCAGCCCACCACACTCCATCGTCCGGCTGCGGATACTGCCTCTGCTCAAGGACATTCAGAATCGCCAACACGAACAGCGCCGCTGTGGCCAAGGCCAGAAGCGTCGCCTGAACGCGGTTAAAGAGACTTGTCTCCATGAGCAGGGCTCGACTGCGATTACTTAGCTAGCACTTCCGTTGCCACGTGGATGGGAAAGGGTGCTGCCGCTGGATGGCCGGTCCAATCATTTGAGAACAATCATGATATGGACTTTTGAGCCGACAAAAATGTCAACCCAAAGTGAAGTAAATCACAGCGTCGGTGCAAAAAACAAGAGGTCATATCCGCGGAAGAGAATCTGCCTATGGAAAAATGGATAAACGTGCAAATCGAAGCGGGAGCCTACAACCTGTTCGAAAACAAAGGGCTTCCGGGCCAGAAATGTCGTTAGCGCTGCCCATAGGTGGCCTTGGGGCCGTGTTTGCGCAAATAATGGTGTTCGAGAACGTGGCTCGAAATGCCCTTCTCCGGCGCTCCCAGCAGCACGCTACGAAACGCGAGCTTGGCGATGTATTCGAGGACGTCGGCATGCTCCACGGCTTCCGCCGCGTCTTTGCCCCATGCAAATGGCGCGTGGCCTGCCACCAGCACGCCTGGGACGGCCACCGGGTCGAGGTCTTCGGAACGAAAACGGCGCACGATGACAGCACCGGTGTTCCGGACATAACCCGAGGCTACCTCTTCGGCAGAAAGCGGGTCGGTGACAGGAACCGGACCGTGGAAGTAATCGGCATGGGTTGTGCCGAGGCAAGGAATGGGACGGCACGCCTGGGCCCACGCCGTGGCAAATTCGGAATGTGTGTGAACGATGCCGCCAATTTGAGGAAACTCGCGGTAAAGCAGCGTGTGCGTGTCCAGATCGCTCGATGGCCGGAGCGAGCCTTCGACAATTGTGCCGTCGAGATCGGTCACAACCAGGTCTTCGGGTTTTAGTGCGGCGTAATCGACCCCGCTGGGCTTGATGACCACCAACGGCTTGAGGCCCGAGCGATCGACGCCGCTCGCGTTGCCGAAGGTATGCGGGGCGAGACCGCGGCGAGCGATCTCCTGGTTGGCGCGAAGAACTTGTTTGCGAAGGGATTCGAGCAGCATAGGATCTCTCGAACCAGATTAAATCCTTCCGCAGAGCAAGCCCAAAGAATCAACAGCCGAGGCAGGGGTAGCAGCATTGTCTATGCCTTCGCCACCGGGGACTGGATAGCGCGTTAATTCACTGTGCAGTAAACTGGGCCTAATCTTCGACTAGTTTTGCTATCGATTGATTGAGGCCTGCTCGCGCCGAACGGATGACGCGAGAGCGCAAAGGCTTGGCTTTGCGAGCAAAGTGCATTGCCGCCGACCCTCCGGCTGACAAGAGCGGCTCTTCATCCGCGCCGCCTGGCGTCCTGTCGTACAGGCGGCAGACAGCAGGCAATCGTGGCTAATCTCACCATTCCGGGCTTTTCGGGCGCCGCTTCGAATCCCGGCTCATTTGCGGTTGCCCCGGGCCCTCGCGCGAAGCCGGCTCGTGCCTCGTTCGACATCCAGGCATTCCCCCCGAACCGCTGGATGACAGCTATCGCCGTCATGTCATGCGCCGTGATGCAGTTGCTTGATACTTCAGTTGTCAATGTTAGCCTGCCCCACATCGCGGGCTCGCTCTCTTCGAGTGTGGATGAGGCCACGTGGGTGCTGACCTCCTATCTGGTGGCCAACGCGATTATTCTGCCCATCACCGGCTGGTTAGCCGGCATCTTTGGCCGCAAGCGGCTGCTTATGCTCGCCGTGACGGGTTTCACGCTGTCGAGTTTGTTGTGCGGGCTTGCGCCCAATCTGCCCATCCTGATTATCTTCAGGGTTGTGCAGGGTCTCACCGGCGGCGGGTTGCAACCGCTTTCACAGGCTGTGTTGCTTGAAGAATTCCCGGGAAGAGAGCAAGGCAAGGCCATGGCCTTCTGGAGCCTGGGAATTATTGCGGCGCCGATTCTCGGCCCCACGCTGGGCGGTTGGATTACCGACACGTGGACCTGGCGCTGGGTTTTCTTCATCAACCTGCCGGTCGGCGTCCTGAGCCTGCTCCTGATTTCGCAATACGTCGTCGATCCGCATTACCTGAGGCGCCGTTCGCTTGGTGTCGATGCATGGGGTATCGGCATGCTGGCCGTCGGCATGGGCGCCCTGCAGATCATGCTCGACAAGGGACAGGAAAAAGATTGGTTCGGGTCAAACCTGATTGGCGCGTTGTGCGCGATTGCGCTGGTCTGCATTTCGGCTTTTGTCTGGCGCGAACTGCACGCGAAGGATCCCATTGTCCACTTCGCCCTGCTGCGCTCGCGCACCTTCGCCTCCGGTGTCGCTTTGGCCACCATGATGGGCTTCGTTCTTTACGGCAGTCTGGTCCTCCTGCCGTTGTTTATGCAAACCCTGCTCGGATGGACAGCAACAACCGCGGGAATCTGGAATAGCCCCCGGGGAATCGGTACCGCGCTGTGCATGCCGATCGTGGGCTACCTGCTGGGAAAGGGGTGGGATGCGCGCTGGATGCTGGTCTTCGCATTCGCACTGGCCAGCCTCTGCTTCTTCAGCTATGCGCACATGACGCTCGATTCCGGCACGTGGGACATCTTCTGGATTCAGATCGTACAGGGCTTTGGCCTGGGCTTTCTCTTCGTGCCCCTGACAACGCTGACTATGAGCCCGGTTCCGAAGGCGGAGACGAGTTATGGCACGAGCCTCTACAACACTATGCGCAACATTGGCTCCAGCGTAGGCATCTCGTTTGTGACGACCTTTGTCGCGCGCCGGTCCCAGTTTCATCAGCAAACGCTCGGCGATCACCTTACGGCGTCGAGTGAGGCGAGCCAGCAGGCCTTCGCGCAGTTGGCGCCTTTCCTGGTCCGTCAGGGCGTCGATCCTGTCTCCGCTTCGCACAAGGCTGGCGGCCTCATCTACGGCCAGCTCCAGCAACAGGCAGCGTTGCTGAGCTATTCTGACGCGTTTTATCTGATGGGGATCTTCTTCCTGGCCAACATCCCGCTTGTGTTTCTGATGCGCGGTGCAGAGCACAACCGGCGGCATCGCAAGGAGCCGTGAGGCACTAGAGCCGAAGGCGGTTCGATGTGCGCCAACATCTCATCCCCTCAGCCAAAAAGGTTTGGGGATAACCGCGGCGAGCTCAGCGAACTCGGCGTTGCTGAGCTGGAATCCTGACGCACTGACATTCTCCTCAACGTGCTTCACTGAGCCCGTGCCTGGAATGGGCAGAATCGCCGGTGAACGCCGCAGCAGCCACGCCAAAGAGACGACTGCGGTCGAAACGTTCCGCGCGGCTGCAATCATTGCTACTACTTCGTTCGCCTGGCGGGCCTGAGCCATGGGCCCCCAAGGCAAAAATGCCATGCCGCTGGCGGCGCAGTAATCCACGACGAAATCCCATTCGCGGTCGGAGAAGCTATAGCGATTCTGCACGCTGACGATGGGGACGATCTTTTCCGCGCGCTTGATGTGCTCAAGCGTCACATTCGAGAGCCCGACGTGGCGGATTTTGCCTTCTTCTTTGAGGCTCGCCAGCGCTTCCATAGAGGCATCGAAAGAAACGGCGGGATCAGGGACATGAAGCTGGTAAACGTCGATTCGATCAAGTCGCAGACGCTTCAGGCTGCCTTCGATGGCTTGCCTGATATGCGCGGGGCTGGCATTGTGCTGCCAAACTCCGGGGCCATGCCGCGTCCATCCAACTTTGGTCGCGATGACGAGACCATCCGGATAAGGGTGGAGCGCTTGCGCGATCAGTTCCTCCGACACATCGGGACCGTAAGAGTCGGCGGTGTCGATGAAGTTGACGCCCAGCTCGACTGCGCGACGGAGGGTGGCGAGCGCCGCATCGATGTCCTTAGGCGGGCCCCAGATTCCATCGCCGGTGATGCGCATTGCGCCGTATCCCATGCGGTTGACCGTCAAGTCTCCGCCGAGCGTGATGGTCCCTGCTTGCGCAGCGGCGGATGATGAGGCAGAGGTCGGCATTTTCATTCTCCCAGGGTTTGGATGCTCGCATCAAGCGGCGATTCGACGATGCGGATTCTTCGATTCCGTTGCTGTGTGGCCTTCGCCGAGGATGAGCGGTTAAGACTCGTCGACTCTTAGACCGTTACTTCCCAACCGGGCTCGTAGGTGCGGGCCCAGTAATTCATTGCTTCAGGATCGCCCTGGATGTGCGCAGTCTCGACATCGATCCGCAACAACCTGTTGACAAACCAGGCAATGTTCGACAGCAGAAGCATCGTGACCGCAACATTTGCGACTTCGATCGGCGAGTTGAGCTTCTGCTGGCCGCGAATCGCCGCAATGAAGTTGGCGAAATGCGCGTCGGTCATGGTGTCGGCGCTGAGCAGATCGCCCGTCGAGGATTTGTTGCCGGTGCGATAGGTGTCAATCTGCTTGCCCTTCCAGTCAAAAACGTCGTAGCCGGCGCGATCGATAACAACGGAACCCTTGGTTCCCATGATCACCGAGCCGCGATCGCGATCGTAGAGCCGCATGCCCTGGCACGATCGACCTTCCCACGAGATGAGCTTGTCTGGGTATTCAAAGTTGGTGACGGTTGTGTCAGGAAATTGCCAGTCGTCTTTGAATTGGTAGCGTCCGCCGCTCGAGGTCACAGCTTGGGGAATGCCGGCCTGGAGCGCCCATCGGCAAACATCCACCTCATGGGTGCCGTTGTTGAGCGTCTCGCCGGTGCCATAGCGGCGTAGCCAGTGCCAATTGTAGGGCTGAATGTTGTCTTTGTACTCGCTGCGAGGCGCCGGGCCCTGCCAGAGATCCCAGTTGAGCGAGGCAGGCACGGGCGCGGGCTTGCCGATGCCCATGGATCCGCGGGTATTGGCGTACCAGGACTTCGCCATGTAGGCGTCGCCAATGAGACCGCCGTGGATCTTCTCCATCATCTGGATCGTGTAATCGGACGATCGCTGCTGATCGCCAACTTGGACGAGCTTTCCATATTTTTTCTGCGCAGCAACCAGCAACTCGCCCTCGCGAGGATTCTGGCTCGACGGCTTCTCAACGTAAACATGCTTGCCGGCTTTGAGACCGAGCACCGCCATCGGTGTGTGCCAGTGATCGGGAGTGGCGATGGTGATCGCGTCGACGTCCGTCGACTCCAAAGCATGGCGGAAATCGGTCTCTGCTCTGGGTTCATAGCCGAGCTTCTGCTTGGCTTCAGCCGCGAACTTGCCGAGGATGCCTGAGTCAACATCGCAGATGAATGCGACGCGCGCGCCACTGCTGTTTGCCGCCAGAGAAGCGAGATGAGCGTGTCCGCGTCCGTTGAGACCGTTGATGGCAAAATTCAGCCGGTCGTTGGCGCCGAGAATCTGCGCGTAGCTCTTCGCCGTAGATCCAAACGCTGAGGCCGCCGCACCGGCGGCGAGCCCTTGCACAACATTTCCAACAAATTTTCGGCGGGAAATCATCTGTTTCTCCTCAAGTTTGATGCCCCAAGCTGGAGCGGCAAGATTGCCGGCACATTCAATTCCGGAACGCGCAGCAAGGCGCGCTCCACCGCAACGAATTATACAGTTGCGCGGAACGATGATTTTCCGCGCCATGGGCAGACACGGTCACGCAGATCGCAAATGGAGCCGCGAAGTTTGGCGCGTGAAATGCCTGGCATTCGCCGGTTCCAGCGTCAGTCTCCGGTCTCCGCTTTGGCCCTATAGCTCTTTAGGGCCAAAATGATTGGAGGGTTGTAAACTTGCGCTGCATGGTCGCGTCTACCAAATCGATGGCAGCCGGGACGGCCGTTAAGCCGATGACAGCGGACGCGGAAGAGGAAATCTCTGCGCTCGAGTTTGCGCGCGTTGTCGAAACCCACCGGCCACAGATCTTTCGTTTCCTGCTTGCATCTCTGAGGGACGTAGATCTGGCGGAGACGCTCACGCAAGAGTGCTTCCTCAAGGCGCACCGGAATTGGAAGCACTTTCGCGGCGACTCCAGCGCCATGACGTGGCTGATGCGGATCGCGATCAACCTGCAGAAGGACCATTGGCGCAACAGGCGTTTGCAATTCTGGCGGCAAACACAGGCCAACGCGGTGGGTATTGAAGAAGCCAGCGAGTGGCTGCCGAACGGCGAGCGAAACGCGGAGCAACAGATTTTGGCGCGCGAGCGAGTAGCACAGGTTTGGAAAGCAGTGGAAGGACTGAGCGAGCGACAGAGAACGGTTTTCTTGCTGCGCTACGTGGAAGAGCGGGAATTGGCCGAGATCGCGCAGGCCACGGGATTGAGCGAAGGCACGGTGAAAGCACATTTATCGAGAGCGCTGGGAAGAGTGCGCGCCGAGCTGAGAGGAACACGATGATCAGTGAAAACAAATTGGCGGGAGAAGTGGACGATCCAATCGTGGCGGATGCACTGAGGCACTTCAAGTCGAGCGTGGATTATTGGAGTGAAGCGGCCTACAGCCAGCCACGGACGGCGCGCCTCGGCACGCAGCTTAAATGGCGGATGGCGGCAAGCTGGGCCCTGGGTTGCCTGCTTGCTGCGGCGAGCGTGGCAGGCACGCTTTATGAGCATCATGCGGGACGGGAGGCAGCACGAATCGCGGCCATTAAGGCAGCCGAGCAAAAAGCCGCGCGGCAGCAGAAGGTCGCGGAACGGCCAGTGACGGCGACGGTAGTTCCAGGCCAACCTGTCGTGGTGGTTAAAGCCGGAGCCAAGGAAGACGAGAATCTGCTGGCGACGGTAGACAGCGACGTTTCGCGACAGGTTCCGGCAGCGATGGAGCCGCTGGCGCAATTGATGGATACGGGCGGAGCAAATTGACGCTTCTTTAGGCGAAACGAGAAAGAACAAGTGAACGTGCGACAAAGTTCGTTCGCACGCTTGACAGGGGAGAACGATGAGGACTTTGAAGACTGTGCGACTGATTTTGGCGATCGCGGGAGTGCTAACGGCAGGCAGCTGGGCTTTTGCGCAAGGACCTAATGGGCCGGGCATGGCAGGTGGTTTCGGACAGCATCGCCCACCAATGGAACGTTCATTCGGGTTTGCCAATGGACATTTCTGGAACAATCCTGAGGTGGTGAAGCAGCTGAACCTGACCGACGATCAGCGCAAGGCGATGGATGGGATTCTGCAGGACCATCGTATGAAGCTGATCGATCAAGAGGCGACGCTGCGCAAGGCAGAGGTGGCGATGATTCCTCTGATGAAGGCCGATACTCCCGACCGTGCGGCAATCGAGGCGCAGATCGACAAAGTTGTTGCCGCTCGCGCTGATCTTGAAAAAGCGAACGCGCTTTTCCTGCTCGACATTCGCATGCAGTTGAAGCCGGAGCAGTGGAAACAGCTTCAGGCAATGCATCAGAACCGGATGCGGGAGCGTGGTCCCGGCGAGTGGGGCGATGACGGGCATCGGCCGGGCATGGGTGATCGGTTCCGTCGGCCGGATGGCCAATTCCGTCGGCCGCAGCCGCCTCCGCCGGATGGCGCTCCGCAGCAATCGCCAGCGCCAGCGCCGGCTCCGGGCTCGGGCACGCAGCAATAAAGGTCCAGGACGTCGGCCGTGTTCATCCGGCTGAACGATTTGACTGAGAGTGAACGGGATGGAAGCTTAAGCATTTCACATAGCAGCAGCGCTAATTGAACACCTGGCGGCGGGGTCTTCCCTGCCGCCGTTTTTCTGCGCGGCAATAAAAAACGTGCGTGGGGCACAGGACCAGAATCATCTTCGAGCCGATCAGCAGGCCAATCCGGTTCTGTACCATCAGGATGGAAGGAATCGTTCGTGCCCAATCTCTCAGCCACAGACTCCCTCGTCCTGCTGATCTACGCATTCTTCATGTTGTCCGCGGGATTCTCACTTAAAACTGCAATGACGGGGAGCAAGGAGTTCATGCAGGCTGGGCGCGCGCTGCCCAGCTGGTTGTGCGCAATCGCCATGCTGGGAGCGAGCCTCGGATCACAGGAAGTGTTGGGCATGGGCGCAGCAGGAGCACGCTTTGGCTTGTCGAGCATGGGATGGATCGCGCTCGGCTCGATTCCTGCGATGCTTTTCGCGGGCCTCTTCTTCGTGCCGGTGTTTTATGGATCAAATTCCCGCGCTGCCGGATCCACCGAAAAAGGCTCGCATGTTGCTCCGCGATCGATTCCTGAGTACCTTGGCCTGCGCTTCGACCAAAGAACACGAGTGCTGAATGCATTTCTTTTTTCTGCGATGGTCTTGTTCAACGCCGGCATCGCGCTTTACGCCATGGGCCGTGTATTTGTCGCGTTGCATGTCTTCGACCGGCTTAGCACCGCTTTGAACCTTCCGCCTATCGGAGTTTTGCTGCTGTCCATGGCCCTGCCAGCGGCCCTGGTGCTGGCTTATGTTTTGCTCGGCGGCCTCGGCGCTGCAATGTACAACCAGGCGATGCAGTTCTGCCTCGTCGTTGCCGGGCTGCTGCCTGCCGTGCTGCTGGGAGTTAAGAGAGTTGGGGGCTGGAGCGGGATCAAAGCTGCGGTTCCGGGAAACTTGCTGCACGGCCTATCGCAAACCTCAGCCCCTGGCCACGCGGCCACGCATCCCTTGGGCGGCATCGCATTATTGCTGGGCGTGGGCCTCGTGCTCGGAGGAGGAATGTGGTGCGCGGATTTCAGGCTCTTGCAGACGGCGATGGCTGCCAAAGATGTGGACGCGGCGCAAAAGAGCCCCATCATCGCGGCTGGGTTGCGGATTTTCGTGCCTATTGTCGCGGTGCTTCCGGGACTGATTGCCGTGGCCTTGCCCACCCCGCACACGTCGATCGTCATTCATAACGAAAATGGTGTGATTTATCACGAGATTACTGTCGTGCCGCCGGCAGCAGAGGCCGGAAAAGGCCTTGTTCCTGCAAAGACCGGCGCGGATGGAAAACCACTGATTGCCGCCGATGGCCGGCCCGAGCTCGACTATGCAATGGCCACACCGAACGCGATGCTTGAGTTCCTTCCGACGGGACTTCTGGGTCTCGGATTGACGGCGCTTTTGGCTTGCTTGATGAGTGGCGTAGCTGCAAGTGTCACGTCGTTCAGCACGGTCTTCACGTGCGACATTTTTCAGACCCTGCTCGTCCCGATGGCCTCAGACAAGCTTCTGCTTCGCATGGCTCGCTGGGCCACCCTGGGCGGAGTATTGCTTGCCTTTGGTGCGGCGTGCGTTTCCATGCGATTTGACAGTTTGCTTGATGCATTGATACTGGCATTCGCGCTGGTAAACGCTCCGCTGTTCGCCGTGATGTTACTGGGAGTTTTCTGGAAGCGAGCGACGGATCAGGGCGCTTTTGCGGGATTGGCTGCAGGCGCGGTCGCGGCTCTTCTGTATCATGGCCTCGGTTTGCCGCAGGGAGATCATCCGGGCAGTCATGGCGGATGGATTGCCGCTCTCGTTCATCCGTCGAAAGATCTGATATTCGGCCTCGAAATTGCGCTGCTGGCATTTCTTTTGAGTCTGGTTGTGGCGACGGCGGTGAGTCTATTTACAAAGGCGCGTCCTGAAGCAGAGCTTATCGGGCTTGTGCACGCACCATCGGTGCGGCCGCCGAAAAATGCGAAGTGGCACAAGCGGCCCGAAGTGATGGCTGCAGCCATCCTGGTTTTGGCGATTGTCGTGAATCTGATTCTGATTTGAGGAGGGAGGAGGAGCGACGATGTTTTACGATGCCCGCGTTTCGATCGGTATGCTGTTCACATTGATTGGAACAATTCTGACCGCCTTTGGCTTATCGACGCGTGGCGACGTGAACAACTACGCGAAAAGCATGGGAATCGACGCAAACTTGTGGTGGGGTATTGTGCTGCTCGTCTTTGGAATCGTCGTTCTCACCTTGGGCCGCCGCGGCCAAATGAAACTGGAAAAAGCGAAAAAACAAGAATAGTAATTGGCGCGATGTCGACTTAATCGCCGCGCTGTCATTCGCTCGTTGCGCTGAATCGCATAGTCCGATAATCGAACGTATAGCTGTTGAGCTGGTCCAATCCGTCAATCCCGATCACGCCATAAACATCGTCGCGTGCTGCAGATCCAAGCGGTTGCGGGAGCACAGGAATGTAATGGAGCTCGACGGTTTTGTTGCCGATTGCCAGGGGCACAGTTTCCGCGACGAACGCCGAGCGCGGTCCAGAATCCATGCCGGGGAATGAGAACGGCTCCATCTTTTTACCGTTAAACTCCGCGGCGTGCTCGTTGAACCAGCGCGATGTGAGATAAGTTTGCTGCCCACCCGCGTCAATCGCGAACATACGGTAGTCGTTATCGCTCGCACTGCTCGAAGCTGCGGCTTGCGAATCTGAATCGGTTGCGTGGTCCCATGTTCGCCCCAAAGCGACGATGATTTCATCGCCATCGAGATAAAACTGCGCGCCAGTATTCAGGCGATCCTGGTCTGCCGGTGCATCGGCCTCCTTGGCGGGATCGACCTGGATTGTATTGTCTGCGACCGTGATTCTTCCCATTGCCGCGAGCGCAGGATACCCGAGCACGCCCTCCACTCGATAGCCGGAATCGGGAAAAGAATAATCGTCGTCCTTGAAGACGAATGCCGTGACGTTGTGCAACGTCAGCCGGCCACCGATGGTGAGCCGCGGAATGACAGTCGAATGAACTTCGATGGGGCGTCCAGTCAAAGTGCGGATCGTGGCCGAATTCTCTGAGATTTCGAGGCCCACGTATTGCGCAATGGAGCGAGAGATCAGATTGAACGGCGCAGTGGGATCGAGCATCCAACTGTGCGACCGCGCATCGATAAATACAGGCACATCGATCAGTCCAAGAGGGTCGTTGCTGACCTGAAGCCTGAACGGTTCGCAGGGATCAATCGTGACGGGTGGATTGTCTTTGACGAGCGGCAGCATCTTAAGCGGCATCTCAATTTCGTCCTGCTCGCCGGGAGTCAGCTTTGCCCCCAACCGATCATCGAGGATCTGATATGCTTGCGCGGCTTTCGTCCAATCACCAAGGCGGAGGTAGTCTTCGGCCAAGGTCATGCGCAGCATTTTCTCGCGCTCTGTGTCACCACTCGCCGTTACGGCATCTACCAGCGGCTCAAGGAGCTCGACGGATTGCTGCAATTGGTTCGATCGATTGGCCAGAATGCCGCGATAGAACTGCGCTGCTTCTGGAGGCAATTGATCGAGCTGAGCCTGAACGCGCATGTACTGGTGGTCAGCGAGCAGATTTCGCAAGCGAGCTTCTGTGTCGAGGCCGCTGCTGGTTCCAGTGTGAACCTGAGCATCGGCTCCAACTTGCTGCGAAGTTGTCGACGGCGCTGGATCGGGAGCAGGTGCAGTGGGCACGGGTTGTTGTGGAGCTTGCGGGGGTGGCGACTGAGCTTTTTGCTGCGCGGCGCAAGCAGCTGCGGACGCCAAAAGCGCGACGGCGATCGCCAGCACACGTGGTCGAACGTCCTCACGCGACAGCGCACAAAAGCGCGCTCTGCGGTCCGCAAAATCCAACAGCCTGTTCATGTCAATTCGACGTTAACAGATCGGCGATGGCCCGGCGAAGAGCTGATTCTGAGACGATCTTTACGCCATGAAAGCTATTCTTGAAATGAGCAATGAAGCGAAAGACGATTGCCCATTACGAGATTCTCCGGCGCCTGGGCGCTGGGGGCAGCGGCGTGGTGTACGCGGCCAACGACACGCTCCTGCAGCGCCCCGTAGTGCTCAAAATGCTCCACACCGGACTGTTGACCGCGGAGCAGATGCGTTCGACGGTCTTGCATGAGGCGCGCCTGGCCTCGGCCATCGAGCATCCTAACGTCTGCGCGATCTATGAAGTCGGCGAAAGCGGCGATGAGGCCTACATCGCCATGCAATATGTGCCCGGCCAACCGCTGGATGAGCTGATTGCCCGGGGCCCGGCAACGTTGCAGCTCGTTCTATCGGTAGGAATTCAGATTGCCGATGGTCTGCAGGCTGCCCATGCGTTGGGCATCTTTCACCGCGATCTGAAGCCGCAAAATGTGATGCTGACCGTCGGCGGACTGGTGAAGATTCTGGACTTTGGCCTGGCTCGCCGCCTGACACCTGAAGATGCGCGCTTCGACCCTGCAAAACCTGCGCAGTCAAGTGATAAAGCCGCCGTCTCAACCTACACCGCCCGGGGCGGAACCATCCGTTACATGGCGCCGGAACAATTTGTCACTGGACACTCAAGCGTGCAGTCCGACGTGTGGGCGCTGGGAGTGATCCTCTATGAGCTGGCAAGCGGACGTCATCCATTTGCCCGCGCCGACGCTGAAGATTTCCAGGCCATTCGTGCTATCCAGTTTTTTGAGCCTGACGATTTGAATCTGATTGTCCCGGGCATCTCGGTTGAGCTGAAAAGCCTGATCGCTTCGTGCCTGGAGAAGAATCCGGGTACACGGATTGCGTCGGCAGTGGAAGTTCGCGAAGGCCTGAAGACCATCATGAAGGCGCTTCGCATCGATACCGGAATTCTTCCCGGCGACACGGCAACAAACCTGCCCGCCACGGGAACCGAGGCCGAGAAGCGCACGACCGGATTGCTTTCCATGCTGGCCGAACGGTTTCGCGAATCGGCCGCGGAGCAAAAGACGCAAAACTCGCTGGTGGTGCTGCCCTTTGCGAATGTCGGCGCAACGGAAGCGGCACCGCTTTACGGATTTGCCCTGGCCGATGCCATTGCGGCCCGTCTGGCGCGAATTCCATCCCTGGTTGTGCGTCCATCGAGCACGCTGATGCCGCTTGCCGGCACTCAGCCCTGGGTCCAGATGGATCCGCTTGTAGTCGGCACAAAGTTATTCGTCAACTTTGTCCTCGCAGGCAACTTCGTGCGGTCCGAGAGCGGATTCGACCTGAACTGGCAACTGCTCGACGTGGCGTCGCAGAGCGTGCGCACCGGCGGATCGATTCGCGTGCCGTCTCTCGATTTGATTGCCGTGCAATCGGAGATCTCCAACGAAGTCTTCGCTACTCTGCGCGGAATGGGCGCCGCCGACGGAATTGAATCTGCACGCGTCGGCCAAGGCGCCGACGCCACTCGAACCGCCGCGCGCGATGGATCGCTGCCCGGCCAGGTGAGCGAGAGGTATTTACAGGCGCGGGCACTATTGAGTTCATTCATGGTGCGCACGGGTGCGCTCGCAGACCTCGATCGAGCGCACGCGCTCTTCACGCGCGTCACCGGGGCCGATCCTGGATTTGCCGCCGGCTGGAGCGGCCTGGGAATCGCCGAGCTGCAGTACGCGCGCCACGGGTTCGGCGGCCAGATTCATGTGATGCACGCGCGCCGCGCATTTGATGAGGCGCTGAGGCTCGATCCTGCGTCGACCGAAGCCAATCTCTACCGCATTTATATGTTGCTCTCGCGCGGCGAAAAAGAATCCGCACGACACGGGATTGCGGAATTACTTGGCAGCGCGGCAAACGATTGGAATGTACATATGGTGGCAGGTCTCGCGCTCCGCGGCGACGGGATCTATGACGAAGCTCTAGGCGAGTTCAGCCGCGCGCTCAAGCTGAATCCCGCCAACGCCGCTATTCTCTACAACCATCGCGCCCGCGTTTACCATTACCAGAATCAGATCGAGCTGGCCGGTGATGAACTGGAGAAAGGTCTCGCGCTGGAGCCGCGCCATCCGCTGCTCCGCACATCGTCGGGCTACCAGCAGATGCGGCTGGGAAATCTCGATAAGGCGATCAAAACATTGGAGAGAGTGATCGCCGACGATCCATCGCTGCGCATTGCTGTGCCCACACTCGCTATTTGCTATGTGCAGGCGGGCTCGCGCGATCAAGGAGCCGCACTGCTGAAAGACGATACCCTAGCTGCTGCCGAAGCCGACAGCGAGATGGCCTATCGCCTAGCCACATACTTTGCCGTCGACGGCGACTCGAGTGAGGCCCTTCATTGGCTGCGTCGCGCTATCTATTTGGGAAACGAGAATTATCCGTGGTTCCAGAAAAATCCCGCGTGGAACAACCTGCGCACCAATTCCGACTTCGACCGCATTCTTGAGGACTTGAAAAAGGCCTTTCGCAAGAATCAACGAACGTGGAAGCGTTTGCTTGAAGCGGTTCCACCAGGCGTAGACTAGGCGCGCGGGCTGATGGCATTAAATTTGCCGCTCATAGGGAAGATAGACCGGCTCCCAAACATAATCGAGCAATTGGCTGCGCAGAACTTCTTCATCCGGCAGCGGCGAGAGGCCTTCCACGATCGCCTGCTTGCCCACCGCCTCCGCAACCACCATGCTCACTTTGCGGGCATCGGCGATTGGCGGCAACAAGGGAGCATTCACGTCGCTTCGCGCCGGCGAGATCGACGCGAGGGCTTTGGCAGACGCCATGATCATTCCATCGCTCACGCGGCTCGCTCGCGAAACCAGAATGCCCAGCGCGAGACCGGGAAAGATATATGAGTTGTTCACCTGCGCAATATGGACAAGCTTGCCATTTACCTCGACGGGCGGGAACGGGCTGCCTGTTCCCACGAGAGCGCGGCCTTCGGTCCAACGCAGCAGGTCCGCGGGCGCTGCCTCCGATTGCGAAGTCGGATTCGACAGGGGAAAGATTACAGGCCGTGGAGTGTGCCGCGCCATCTCGCGCACAATCTCCTCGGTAAACGCTCCAGCCTGCGCGCTGACGCCGGCCAGCACCGTAATGCCCGCGTTGCGCATAACGTCAAGCAGCGAAATGGCGCCACGCCCCTGCCCGTCAAGCTTCCATCCGGCGACTTCTTCGCGGGTCCGCGCGAGCGGCAACTGTTCGGGCCGAATCCCGTCGCCGCCTTCCACGATCAGTCCCAGATGATTGAATGCATAGAAGCGGCTGCGCGCGTCCTTTTCGCTTAATCCTTCCTCTTTCATAGCGGCGATGAGCAGGTTGACGATACCGATGCCGGCCGACCCCGAACCAAACATCGCGAACGTTTGCTTGCTGAGCGGCACGCCGGTGGCACTCACCGCCGCCAGCAGCGTCGCAGTGGTCACTGCCGCGGTGCCTTGAATGTCGTCGTTAAACGTGCAGAGCCGATCGCGATATCGCGCCAGCAGCCGTGCTGCGTCTGCGCCGGCGAAATCCTCCCATTGCAAAAGGATGTGCGGCCAGCGGCGCTCCACAGCGGTTACGAATGCTTCAACGAAATCGTCGTATTCCTGCCCGCGAATTCGTTTGTGTTCCCATCCGATGTAAATGGGATCGTTAAGCCGCGCTTCGTTGTCCGTTCCCACATCGAGCAGCATGGGCAGGCAATGTTCTGGCGGAATGCCACCCAACGCGGTGTAGAGCGCCATTTTGCCGATCGGAATCCCCATCCCGCCCGCGCCCTGGTCACCGAGCCCGAGAATGCGTTCACCATCGCTTACGACTATGCAGCGGATCTCGTCATATCGAGGATGGCCAAGGATTTCCGGGATGCGATCTTTATCGGGATAGCTCAAAAACAGTCCGCGCGGCTTGCGCCAGATTTCAGAAAAGCGCTGACAACCTTCGCCCACCGCAGGCGTATAGACGATGGGCAGCAGTTCTTCGATATGATGCGCAATCAGCGAATAGAACAGCGTTTCGTTGCTATCTTGCAAGTCGCGCATGTAGCTGTATTTTTCAAACGCTGTCTCCCAACAGTCGAGGGCGCGTTTGCGGCGCTCGCGCTGGCTTTCGAGCGTGCCAATTCGGGGTGGTAGCAAGCCGTGCAAAGCAAATGCGTCGCGTTCTTCTTCAGTGAAAGCTGTTCCCTTGTTCAGGCGGGGATTCAGCAGCAGATCGAAACCGGTGAGACTGGTGCGAACGACGGAAGGCCTCGGCAACGGCGATTGAGTGCCCAAACAGTCTTCTCCTGAATTTCAGCGCCTTGCAGAAACAGAATACGGGTCGTTCCGCTATTCGAACGTGAAAACTACCATTTCGGGTTGTGTACCGACGCGAATGGGAGGGCCCCAGGTCCCCGCCCCGGCTGATGTGTAAACCTGCAGCGCGCCAAATTTCTGCAGTCCACTGGTGAAGCGCCCGAAGATGCTGCGGGTGATCCACGTAAAGGGAAGAAACTGTCCGCCGTGGGTATGGCCGGAAAGCTGAAGGCTGACGCCGGCCTGCTCCACTAGGGGCAGGCGCGTGGGCGCGTGGTTTAGCAGAATGCAGGGCACCGTGCGGTCAAGATGCAGGCCGTCTAGGAACGCCTTCATGCGTAGGATGTGGGTGGAATCACGGTAGAGCACGCCGGCCACATTCACGCCGTCCAGATTCACCGCCTGATTAGCAAGCACGCGAATTCCTGCGCGTGTGATCGCGTCGATGTATGGCTTTGGGTCGGTGAATTCTTCGTGGTTGCCCGTGGAAAAATAAATGCCCAGCGGCGGGTTGAACGAATGGAAGGGTGTGAGCAGCCGGTCCAGGTCGGTGTGCGCGCCATCGAAGAGGTCGCCGGGTATAAAAACGATGTCGGGCTCGAATTGCGCAGCTTTGCGAACCATGCGACGGCAGAATTGCGCGCCGTTGATGGGCCCGAGATGCAGATCGCTCATGAGGACTGCCTTGCGGCCTCGCCAGGATGCGGGTAGGTTCGGAAGGCGGATGGAGTAGCGACGAATGCGAGTGACCCGCGCATTGATCAGCCCGTAGAAAACCATCAGTGCGGCGACGGCGTAGAGAGCGGCGCACAGAGGTCCGCGAAAATCGGCGGGATGTTCTGTCAGATGCGAAAGGCGAAGCGCGAACCATGCGATCCAGGCAACGCACGAGGCCCAGAAAAAGAAATTGAGGAAGCCGAGCCAGACGGCGGACAGCCAATAAAAGAGCCGGACCGCGGGATTGCTGAAGCGGAACGACAACAAAGAAGCCACGACAAACGTAAATGCCAAAACCAGCAGCGTAACGCGCAGGTCGGCGATCACCGGTGCCCCGAGACCCGGCCAGAAAGCCGCGCAGGTTAAGCCAATGAATGAATGGGCGAGGAGCAGAATGAGCTGGATTACGAGAATGGCAAAAACCGGCCAGGCTTTCAAATTCGCAGCTCCCTATTCCATGATGGCATGAAGGCCTAGCGAAACACGCAACAACGGCCGATGGCGGGATCTCGGCTTTCTGCTTGGTGTCGCCGCCCATTCAGGTGACAAAAGTGCGGGACACGCTGTCGTCATCTGAGCTGCACAAGCACCGTTTCTCTGCGCCATGAAACAATCTTTTCATGTGCAGCGCCGCAGACAACGCGCTCGGGATCTATCTCTCCATCCCTTTTTGCCGGTCCAAGTGCACGTACTGCAACTTTGCTTCGGGCGTGTATCCGGCCACGGACCATGTGCGCTACGTGGATCGCCTGGTCGAAGATATTGGGCGTGCGAATCCGTGGGCTGCGGAGATCGGAGCCGAGCTGCCGCGCGAGGTCGATACGATCTACCTGGGCGGAGGAACGCCGACCCTGCTCTCGCCCGAGCTGTTGCTACTGATCTTTGACTCGATCCGAGCAAACTTCAACGTCCATCCTGATGCCGAGATTACCGTGGAATGCGCGCCGGGCCAACTACCGGCCGCGATGCTGGAAACGATGATGACAGCCGGCGTAAACCGCGTGAGCCTAGGCGTGCAGTCCTTTGTGGACGAGGAAGCACATTCGAGCGGACGCCTTCACAATCGATCGATCGTTGAAGACGATCTGCGAAGCCTTCGCGCCGCCGGAATTACGAACCTGAGTATCGACCTGATTGCCGGGCTCGCAGGACAGACGTTTGCCTCATGGGAGGATACACTGGCCGCGCTCGTTGGCGCAGACGTTCCGCACGCGAGCGTCTACATGCTGGAAGTTGACGAAGACTCGCGGCTGGGGCGCGAGCTGTTGCAGCATAGATCACGTTACCGTGCCGAGCTTGTGCCGGGCGATGATGCCATTGCCCGCATGTATGAGCGCGCCATCGAGCGGCTTGCGAGCACCGGCCTCAGTCAATATGAGATCTCAAACTTCGCGCGTCCCGGATTCGAATCGCGGCACAATCTGCGCTACTGGCTGCGGCGCCCGTATCTCGGCGTCGGTCTGGATGCGTCGTCGATGCTCCGGGCGAACACGAGGCGTTCCACGCTCTCTTCCCGCGCCGCGTCCGATCATTTCGAAAGCAGCTCCGTTGTTCGCACAACGACCACCGATGACCTGGAAGCCTACCTGGCAGGCCATTCATCACCGGAAATCTCCTGGCTTTCGCGCGATCGCCAATTCGAGGAGGCATGGTTTCTCGGCCTTCGCATGAATAAGGGCGTATCCCTCGACCGGCTCCGGCTTGAATTTGGCGCTGACAGGACTGCCCGCGTCCTAATGACCGTCGACCGTTTGGTTGAAGTTGGCCTTCTGATTTCGGATGGATCTCGAGTTCGGCTCACAGCGCGCGGACGCCTGCTCTCGAACGATGTATTCCAGGAATTTCTGGAACCGGAACCCGTTACCGCCGCGGCGCACTGATTGCGCCTTCTCGCTGTCGATTGGCTTCTCCCGCTGCGTCCGTGACAAACGAAATCGACGACCCAGGAAGAACGAACCTACCACGCCAGCAAATCGTCGCCAGAGCTGTCAGAAAGAAATCTCACCGGCGAGGGAGCGGGTTCCTGCTGGCTCCCGAAACACTGGATCGATTCTGGCCCGGCTGCCTTGGCCCATTCGAGAGCTCTTTCCGCTTCCCGCAACACCACTACCGGTGAGCGGCTGCGACTATTCGCAATCCCGAAGCACGCAGACAGGCGAATGGCTTCGCCCGCCACGCGAAACGGCACAGCGAACACGTCGACGCGCAGACGCTCACCGAGGACCATGGCGCTGGCGGGGCTGCAGGCCGGGAGCGCAATCAAGAATTCATCCATTCCGGGCCTTCCCAGCAGGTCGTAGCTGCGCAAGAGCGCACCCGTTCGGCTGGCCACCTGGCACAGCAGGTCATCGCAAGCGTCCACACCAAGGCGCGAATTCCAGTGCCCGAAGTCGTCAATATCGAGAAGCACGAGGCAAAATGCATTATTCGTGCGCTGCGCCCGGTCCGACTCGCGAAACAGCATGGAAAGCATGGTTTCGCGGTTGTAGACCCCGGTAAGACGGTCGAACTGGGCATTGCGGATAGCTGTGTCGCGCAGCGACTCGAGTTCGATCGCCATCTGCCGGCTGCGCAGTATCAGATCGATCCGGACTTGCCAGTACGCAGGTTCTGCGGCGCGCAAGATGAGATCATCGATGGCGCCATCTGCCAGCCGATCGACCCACTGCTGCGACACAGTGTCCGCAATCAGGACAATGGGGAGGTGTGGGCCCGTGCTGTTTGCCCGCGCGGCTGCCAGAAATTGGCCTGTTGGCATGTCGGGCAATCTCGAATCGAGAATGAACAGTGACGGTTGATTTCCGCGGCCAAGAAAGGCCAGCGCCTTTTCCGCTGAAAGAACTACCTCTACATGCGCGCCGGTTGCTTGCAGCAGCGATCCAAAGGTGCGAAGAAGAACTGGATCGTGCGACGCCAGCAGCAGAACAGGAGATTCGTGCGATGCCATCCCGACCATGCTCCTGATTGGAACATCGGCAGAGATTAGAAAGTATTTAGAAATGAGAAGAGGCCATTGGATCGAAGGAATTACCTTTGGGGCGACTTTGGACTGAAGGTACTGTATCCACTTTTGGACAGAATCATCACTTCGAGAGTCTTTGCCTTCGGCCCGGAAATCGCTCTAATCGACGAAGTCCACTTTTGGAGCCATTGGAATAATCCCCCGTTCGTGGCCCATCGTCAGCAGCTTCCGTATCGCTTCGCGGCCGTCGGCGCCATAGTCCAGTGTGCGCTCATTCACATACATGCTCACAAACTGGCTCGCCATCGTCGTATCCAGGTCGCGAGCAAACTGCATCGCGTACTCGAGAGCCGGTTCGCGGTGTTCCATCGCATATCGGATGGAGTCCCGAAGCGCCTTCGAAATCACCTTGTGAGCTTTTGCGCCCAACGAGCGCCGGATCGCGTTTCCGCCCAGTGGCAGCACCATCCCGGTGGTCTCACGCCACCAGCCGCCAAGATCGATGACTCGGAAAAGCCCGCTGGTGGAGTAAGTGAGCTGCCCTTCGTGAATGATGAGGCCAGCCTCATACTTCCCGGCCAGAATGTCGGGAATAATGCGGTCAAATGGAACCGTCACAGTCTTGATCGCCGGATTCAGGATTTTCAGCGTCAGATAGGCTGTCGTCAGCGTACCCGGCACGGCAACCTGAATGCGCTCCAATTCGCTTACATCGAGCATGCGGTTCGACACCACCATGGGCCCATAGCCTTCGCCCACGCTGCCGCCGCAGCCCATCAGCGCATAATTCTCCTGCACATAGGGATAAGCATGAAAACTCACGGCTGTGACATCGTAGAAAGCCTCTTCGCGCGCGCGGCGATTCAGCGTCTCAATGTCGCACAGAGTGTGATTGAAACGGTAGCCGGGCACACGGACTTTTTGCGTCGCCAGACCATAAAACATGAATGCATCGTCGGAATCGGGGCTGTGGGCGATCGAAATTTCGAGTGTCTTTGCGTTTGAAATATCCGTGGTTCCAGTGCTCACGTCTGGGGAGATCCTTTCGGCAACAAACTGCCAGCGTCCTTCAATGTTTTGGCAGTGCTTAGTGTATGACCACACCTTCAGAATGAACTCGCCGGCGAAACTTTCGGCTCATTCATCTCATTCCAAATTATCAGGATTTCAATTCGAGGTCCGGCCTTTCGCGGGAATCGGCAACCGCGGGCGGTTTGTTCCCCGGTTTGGCCCGGTGAAGCAGGACATGACGAGCAGCCCCCGCAGCCGCAATCAGCAGCGCTCCGAGCGACACGAGGAAAACGACAAGAAGCCAGCGCATGGGTACAGACCCCCACAAGGATAGCAGAGGGTCGGCTCGGCTTATGACGTTCGTTTACACTTCGGTACCCTGTGACGCACCCAGATTCGCCCGCAGCCATTCAAGATAAGCGTGACTTCCCGCGTCGATCTTGATCACCAGAAACTCCGGAGTTTGATAACTGTGCAGCTCATGGAGTCGAGCTTCGAGTACGGGTAATTGGTCGACGGCGGTTTTAAGTATCAGCAGCGTCTCAGCCGACGATTCCATTTTTCCTTGCCAGCGATAAATCGAATGAGCCGGAGAAAGAAGAGTGGCGCATGCAGCCAGGCGCTCTTCAACGAGCGCGCGGCCCAGCCGGTTTCCTTCCTCCGCGCTCGCCGCGGTGGTTATCACAATCCGGGCCGTCGACGTTGCTTCGATCATGGTGCGCTCCACGAATGCGGTGATTCTGCCACCACTTTACGCCAGAACCCTGCGAGCGAAGAGGCGGTCCACCTGAAAACTTCCGTTGAGTGCTGAATCTGAGGCGTGTGCGGAACCCGAAGGGCGTTGCGGCTCCGCACGAAGGTTTAAGGAGTTTTTCCTTGAATTAGCGGACGAGCTCCGCCATCACTTGAATCTCCTGGCTCCGCGCCGTTCCGGGAATGTCGAGCGACCCGAGAACTTGCGGCTTGCCTTGCGACAAGACCGCAGATTCGTCAAGCGCCGTCTGCCGAACCACTGGATCCTGTGCGGATGTTGCGGGCCTATCTTCCGCAAGGCTTGATTGCTCGACTTTGGTGCGCAGATTGATCGCGTCCGGCGATCCACTTAGATACGCTTCGATATGCAATCCAATGTCCTGGTATTGCATTTGCGTGCCTTCAGGCTGCCCCGCAATCGTCCCCGTTGTGATGGGGACGCGGCTGCCCTGCTTGAAGGTCGATTTCTCGCCCGGGCTCACAAGCAGCGTGAATTGCTGCGATCCCACGCGCTTGCCGCCATCGATGTCAGTAATGGTGAACGTGAGCCGGTAGAGCTTCCGCGGTTTGTCAAGATCGGAAATGAGCGCCTGCGCGGTTTGCATATCTTCTGCCGTGGCGCGGATTGTAATGGCGTTCTCTGTCTGGATGCCATAGATCTTCGCCCTTGGCACGACGTTGCGCAGGTCGGTTTGAATATCGTTGAAGTCGTTTCTTTCGGTATCGACTAGAAAAAAGGTCCGCACCGTTTCCGGCGCGGCTAGTGGCGCAGGATTCGGCTCACTGGATTTCGTTTCGGCTGGATTGCTTTGCGCGTGCACGCTTGTCGCTGCAGGCGCCATTGAGCATGCTAGCGCGATGGCCGCAAAGAGTACACTTCTCCCGCTGATGATTCTCATCCATTCCATGGCTACCTCCCTAAGTTTTTGTCCTGAAGACCGCCGTGTGGCTTAAGATTCCGTGTTTCCGGGGCGCCTTCTATCCAACAAAGACGGCATGCCGAAGCTTCCGCTCGAGTTTTTTCGCATGCATGTTCATTTTCTGTTCACTTGCCCATCCCGGCTCGGTGTTGCAGTATGGTCCTTGCGGCTTTCAACAATCGCCGCGTGGAGTGAGCGAATGGCAACTGCGATCAAATTTGGCACCTCGGGTTGGCGCGCCATTGTGGCCGACGAGTTTACTGTGGCCAACATCAGGCGGGCGGTCAAGGGAATTGCCGCCTACGTCAAAACCCTCCCCGCACCGCACCGCGTGCTGGTGGGCCGCGATCCGCGCTTCCTTGGGGAGAGCTTTGTGGCTGAAGCCGCACAAGTGCTCGCTGCCGCCGGCATTACGCCCATCGTTATTCCCGAAGCCGCGCCCACGCCCGCCATTGCCTATGCGGTGCGCACGCTCAAGACATCAGGCTCCATCAACTTCACCGCCTCGCACAATCCGCCCGAGTACAACGGCATCAAGTACTCGACGCCCGACGGCGCGCCCGCATTGCCGGAGGTGACAAAGCAGATTGAAGCAGCCATCGAGAAACTGGAAGGGGAGGGCCACGACGTGCCCAGCCCGCTCGCCACCGGTTCATTCGAAACCGTCGATGTGAAGCCCGCATTCCTCAGCCGCCTCGCCGAGCTGGTAGATCTTAAAGCCATCGCCAAATCGGGCATCAGAGTGGTCTACGATCCATTCTGGGGCGCGGGACGCGGCTATCCCTGCCATTTGCTCCGCCAGGCCGGCGTCACCGTCGAAACCGTTCACGACTACCGCGATGTTCTTTTCGGCGGCCACGCGCCGGAACCCTCCGACGAACTGCTTGACGCCGCAAAGAAAAAAATGAAGGACATCGGCGCGGCGCTCGTGATCGCAACCGACGGCGACGCCGATCGCTTCGGCATTGTCGACAGCGACGGCACTTTCATTCAGCCGAATTACATCATCGCGTTACTCTTCGACTACCTTGTTGAGACGCGGGGCTGGAAGAACGGCGTGGCAAAGAGCGTGGCCACGACCAACCTGATCAATGCTCTGGCCGAACACCACAAGGTTCCCCTCTATGAGACTCCGGTGGGCTTCAAATATATTGGCGCGCTCATTGATCAAGACAAGATCGCCATTGGTGGAGAAGAATCTGCCGGACTCACCATCCGCGGCCATGTTCCCGAAAAGGATGGCATTATTGCAGGCCTGCTTGTAGCAGAGATGGTGGCGTCGCGCGGCACGAGCCTCGCGGTGCAGCTCCGCGCTCTTTTTGACAAGGTTGGTTCCTATTTCCCGGTTCGTGAGAACTTCCACTTGACCGCGGAGCAGAAAGCCGCGTTCACTGAGAAGTTGAAGGCCGACCCAAAGGAGCTGGGCGGACGCAAAGTTGTCTCTGTCGTCCGGACCGACGGGCTCAAGCTGATCCTGGACGATGGTTCATGGGTCTGCTACCGCCTTTCGGGCACAGAACCGGTGGTGCGCGCCTACACGGAAGCACGGAACGAGCAAGATATGAATGCCCTGCGCTCGGCGGCTGAGCGGTTTGTTCTGTCGGCCTAGGTCATCCGCAATCGCGCAGACGAACTTGGAGACTATGCCAGCAAGAAATCAGCAATCCGGCGCAAAGCAAGAAACGGCGCGATCGCATCGTTTGCGCGCCTGGGCTCAGGATTGGACGCAACGCCTTTGGCGGCCGGCCGGCACGGTTGTTGCTATCGCTCTTGCGCTCCTGGTCACATGGCATGTCGTCTACGGAGAGCACGGGCTATCAGTGTGGCACGAAAAGCGTACGGAGGATAAGGCGCTGCAGCAGGAGATCAAGGATCTGCAGCAGGAAAATGCGCAGATGCGTCAGCGCATCGATCGCCTGAATTCCGATCCCGACGCCATTGAACGCGAGGCACGCGAAAAACTCCACTACGCCAAGCCTGGCGAAGTGATTTACACCCTCGAAAACCAGTCGCAGAGCCAGCAACAGCCCCAGCCCGGCAAGTAGGCGCGCGAGTTTCGCAGATCCTTATTGCAGAGTTCCCGCTGTCTCGGTCCGTAGTTCCGTCGTTCCCTGCCGCTCAAAAATCGATGTGCGCCCGCACCGTTCCCACATACACCGGTCCGCGATCGGTGTTGTAACCCGGTTGCGCAATTTGGGTGCCGCCAATCATCCCGTAGAGCCCGCGCCAGAAATGAACGTTGTAATACCACTCCAGAATGTCTTCGCGCCCGTAGCGCAGGTTGCCGTCGCCCAGCAGAAAGCCCAGCCCGCCATAGTGAAGATAGTTCTGGTGGTCGCGCTTGATGGCGTTGGAAACAAACGCGACCCCCACTTTGTCATTCGCGCGATGCCAGCTTTGCCCGTTGTAGTCGCCGCCGAATTCAATCGTCTGCCCAACTTCAGTGTAGGCAAATGACTCGTGCTGATCCTCGTCCCACCCAAAGCGCCCAAATAGCCTCAGGCCGTCTGTCACTTCCTGTTCTGTATTGAGCCCAAACCCGTACTTCACCGCGCCGTTTCTTTCCGTGTCGATAATGCTTGGAACTGCAACCTTGCCCTCCAGGTACTCATTGACCGACTCACGGTAATCGCCCATGTGCGCATGATTCACAAAGCTGAGTACGCGAACGGCGCCCTCCCGTTTCGGATTGAGCCAATGGCCAAACAGCCCCTTCCGCAGTTCGAATTCCCAATTCTGTCCGTTGGCGCGGCTGATCGCCCAATCGAGATCGATGCCATTCGCAACCGTCGGCATCGCGGCGATACTGTAGCGCGCCGACCAAACCTTGTCGTCGTACTCCAGAATTCCGGCCACTGTGTAGCCGCGCGTATCCGCAGCGTAGTCCCATGCGCCGTTGTTGACGATGGTCCAGTTTGTAAATTGCAAATGGCTGTCGGAGCCGACGGAGTTGACATCGAAGGTATCGGGAAGAGTCATTTTGCCGATCCTGATCTCGAAGCGTCTTGCAGACACCTTGGTGGCCAGCGCGAGCGGTCCGCGACCCTGGTCGACCATTTCGTCGGTCAGCCCGATGATCTGATGAATCTCCCCGCGAGCGAAGTAGGGCGCTTTGCTCAGGGTCGGGTTGCGCACGACGTCAACGTTCGTTTCGCCCGCCAGTCCCAGCGCCTGAGAAATTCCGCGCCCGCCTGCATTCTCAAAATCGACAATCAGATCTGTATTGAATCTGCTGTTAGGCCACAGTTGATATCCGAGGTACAAAGTCCCGACCTCTGACGCCTTCTCCTCGAAATCGTCGATCAGGCTATTCGCCCCCTCATAGGGCGAATGAAAATGGCCGTGGATCTGAAGAATGCTGTTTGCCTGGCCCGAGATCCAGTAACGAGTCCCATCGGGATGCGCAAACATGGTCAGGGTATCGGCTTCGGGCGGCGGCGTCGGTCCGCCATCGCCGGATCCTCCACCGGTATCCGAGTTATTCTCGGCCGATGCCCATGCAAGTCCAGCCAATCTATGATCACTCGCTGGCAGTGAGACGCGATCCTGGCTCGGCATTGGATCGCTCTCGTGACTGACGGCCACCTGCTGCGGGCGGGGGACAGCCGTCAACTTAGGCGAATCCTGCGCCGTTGCCCGTCCTGCCGGAGCAGCCAGCGATGCTGACGCCAAAGCGCACAACAAGCGCATCACCGTTTTGGGGGTTCGGGAGGGCATTATGGTTGGAGACAAGAGGGCGTCAATACCCCCTGGGTATGTATACCTGACCAACGGTTCCCATGCGCAGATTGCTCTTGAACTCGCCGAAGAACCCATCGATCTCGTGCACGCATATCTCACGTAATCTCATCTGTTTGCGCGTAACGCAAGCTCGCGCCTCGCGAGCCACTCGGCTCACCTCATCGTAGCTGGCGATGAAGCCTCAGAGTGTGAACGCCCGTTAAACGAATCGTGTCGCCGACCCTGCGATGCCCTAGACGAATCCTGAGCCTCCCGCTGATGCTCGCTGCGCTCGAGCTCGCATCCAATTGAATTGATGAGCTAGAAAACATCTTTCGGAGTCATCATGCAGGGATTGGCGGGGAAGGTCGCGATCGTCACAGGAGCAAGCTCGGGGATCGGCCAGGGAATTGCAAAAAGGCTCGGCAGCGAAGGCGCCAAGGTCATCATTGACTACATCGGCAATCCGGACGGCGCCGATGAAACGCAGCGTGCCATCCAGCAGGCAGGCGGCCAGGGCGAGATTGTCCGCGCGGACGTTACCAACACCAGCGACGATCGCTGCCTTGTCGATGAAGCCTGGAAACGCTTCGGCGCGGCCGACATCCTGGTGAACAACGCGGGCA
>DATKMH010000047.1:0-29973 GCA_035541975.1 Occallatibacter sp.
TTGTGCTTTGCCGCGGGCGGGGCGCTGGGGTCGCTGTTGGTGGGCATTGTGGCGCCGCTGTTCTTCGATTTCAACTACGACGTGGCCGTCGCATTTTTTGTCACCGCTCTGCTGGCGCTCGTTGCCACGTGGCGCACGGGCTGGCCGCAGCGGCTGCTGTGGACCGCTGCCAGCATCATGATGCTGGTGCTCTGCATCTGGATCCACATCGCCTACCAGCGCGGAACGATGCTCGCGGTGCGCAACTTCTACGCGGCGCTGCGCGTGAAGCAGAGTTTCGGGGTGACGGGCGCAGTGGTTCGCACACTGACCAACGGCACCATCGAACACGGTACGCAGGTCTTTGGGACGGACGCTGAGAGAAAGACGCCGACGACCTACTATGCGCCGGACTCGGGCGTGGGCCTGGCGCTCGACTTTTGCTGCGAAGGGCGGCCGCGCAATATCGGCGTGATTGGGCTGGGCGCAGGGACGATTGCGGCGTATGGCAGGCCCGGCGATCGCATCCGCTTTTACGAGATCAATCCGGCGGTCGAGCCGATCGCGCGGCATTTTTTTACTTACATCCGCGAATCGCAGGCGCAAGTTTCGGTGGTCGAGGGCGACGCGCGGACTTCGTTAAGCAGAGAAAGCCCGCAGGGATTCGACGTGCTGGTTGTCGATGCGTTTTCAGGCGACGCCATTCCGCTGCATCTGCTCACGGCGCAGGCGCTTGAGCTTTATCGCAGGCACCTGGCGGCGGGCGGCGTGATTGCCTTTCACATTTCGAATCAGCACGTGGATCTGGAGCCGGCGATCGTGCTGCTGGCGCAGTCTGTGGGAATGACGGCGATGCGCTTCTCGAGCGGGGCTAACGAAGAGCGTGGCGAGTACAGCGCCTACTGGGTTCTGGTGTCGGACGATGTGGCGTTTTTCAGGCAGCCGGAGGTGGCAGCCGCGGGCAAGGCGCCGGTTTACAAGCCGGGGATGCGCGTGTGGACGGACGATTACTCGAGTCTGCTGCCGCTGGTGCACTGATCGTTCGTGAACACGACTGCAGGTAAGGTGTTGGCGCCGATCGCTTGCCTTATTCCTTCAGCCGCTTCAGCAGCAGCGGGATTTTGGCATTGCCTTGCGTGAAGGAGCCGTCGATCGATTGATGGTCTCCGCCGATGGTTCCCTCAAACTGCGCCCCAATCCTGTTGACAGCGATTATCAGCGTGACGCCCACGCGGGTGGCTGAGCTCGCGGGGATCCAGATGGGGCTTTGGTCGGGACTCTGCATCTGTGCCGTCAGGCCGTCCACCGTGTTGACGATTTTGAAGATCACATGCAGTTGGGTCGCGCCGGTATTGAGAGTGCCTGTCCATGTGCCGTCGATATCGGTCGGCGCTGCGGGCTTGGGCGGAGCCGGCGGAGGCAGCGGCGTGGCAGAGCGGTGGAAGTCGAGAGGGAGCGGCGTGCCTTGCGACCAGGTGCCATCGATCTCGCTTACGTCCTTGTTTACCGCGCCGGTATAAGTGCCGTGAACCGCATCCACGATCATGTTGAACGCCGAGCCGTTGAGCGAGATGGCGCTGACCGGGATGCCATAGGCGGCCTGGTCGATGCTATCGAGCGTGGCGGCCAGCGCCCCATCTTTGCCCGCGGTGATGTGCAAAACGAGTCGCAGCTGCACGGTGCCGGCCGAGAGCGTGCCTTGCCAGTCGCCCTGGATTTGCGCAGGTTGCTGCGGCGCCTGCGCGCGGATCGTGGGAGCGAAGGCCGCGGGCAAAGCAAACGATAAGAGCAAAGAAAGAATGGCGTGTGCTTTCATGGTCTTCCCTCTAAGCCGACCATGCTAGCAGAACCCGCCGCGGCAGTCCCGGCGCGAGCTCATTTGCCGGGGGCTGCGCCGCACCCGCCAAAGTTTAAGCCGCTGCTTCTCGCACTTGGGCGTCCCCAACGTGGCGCGGATCGCGACTCATAACTCTCCGCGGTGTTCGAGCTGTTTGTAAAAAACCAGCGAATAGATGACCGGGGCAAACGCACCGACCAGAATCACGACAATTGGCACAATTTGCGCGCCGATCATGGCCATTGCGAGTCCCAGCAGGCCCGCAACCACGAAGCACTTGGCTGCAAACCGGTGCGTCGCGTGCCACACTCGCTCGTTGGACAACGTCCAGGGCGTGCGCACGCCAACGTAGAAGTTTTGGCGCACCTTGCCCAGCACATTGCCGATGGCCGCAATGAGAAGGCACACGGCCCCGATGACAAAGCGTGCAACATCGATGTGAAGGCCGGTTGCGGTCCAGAGGATGATCGCGTAGCAATAAGCCATCAAAAGGAAAACGGCGAGCAAGATAAAGTTGTACGTAGAGCGAAAGTTTTCAATGCTGAAGCGGTGCGGCGAGAGCCACGGCATCAAGGCGCCCAGAAGCAGGATAAAGACCAGGAGTCCGGGGCCAAAGATCCACAAAGCATTCTTGGGCGAAAAGCCATTGGGCTGGCCGTTCATGCCCCAATGCGTGGCTACGCGCGGCGGTAGTTGCGGAAGAAGGAAAACCGTCACGACAATGGCAACCGCAATCATCAGCAATTCGAAGATGAGAAGTTTTCTTGTCATAATCTTTTTCCTTTCGAGTGATTCCCGTCTTTGAGCAGGTCCATCGTCCAAGCCATCAAGTCCTGCACGACCGTGGTATTCAGCCCATACCAGATCTGCTGGCCTTCGCGGCGGCTGGTAATGAGGTCGGCTTCCTTGAGGACCGCGAAATGATGGGACATGGAGGGCTTGGTCATGTCGAACCGTTCCGCCAGGTCCCCTGCTGTCATCTCTCCCCGGCGCAGCAGGGCAAGAATCTCCCGCCGGGTGGGATCGGCAAGCGCCTTGAATGCTTCGTTGGTGCTCATGGTTAATTAGCCATTCATGTAATTAGAAATTTATCTAAGTATATGATCTCTTCAATCTCCTGTCAAGGAGCCGGTGAAGAAAATTCCCGGGTGCACTGGGTCTCGATTCGGGGCCTGTGATGCGGCGCAATCCGGCCCGGTGTGAGAAAACTGTTCCCTGTTCCTGACCCCTAATCCCTTGCGTCACTCATGTCCCACCCGATAAAGTTTGAGCCGAGGCTTCTTCTGCGTGAGCGCCGTCTCCGAGCGCCGCGCGGTACCTATCCAACGCTCTTCCCTAAGGACCCTGCATGTCTTCGACGCCTACCCCTCTCGCTGCCAACCGGGATATCGACTCCACGCTGCGCGAAAACCGCGTCTTTCCCCCTCCCGCCGAGTTCAGCGCCAAGGCCCACATCAAGAGCCTCGCCGAGTACGAAGCCCTCTACAAACAATCGATCGAAGACCCCGAAAAATTCTGGGCGGGCGTGGCGAAGGAACTGCATTGGTTCAAGCCATGGGACAAGGTGCTTGATTGGGACCTGCCCTGGGCCAAGTGGTTCGTCGGCGGCAAGATGAATTTGAGCTACAACTGCCTCGATCGGCACGCGTTGGGCGCGCGGGCGCAAAAGACCGCAATCATCTGGGAGGGCGAGCCAGGCGAGATTCGCCGCCTAACGTTTGCCGAGCTGCTGGCAGAAGTTGAGCGCTTCGCGAGCGCGCTGAAGGAACTCGGAATCAAGAAGGGCGACCGCGTGGCCATTTATATGGGCATGACGCCTGAGCTGGCCATCGCGCTATTGGCCTGCGCGCGCATCGGGGCGGTGCATTCGGTCATCTTCGGCGGATTCGCGGCCAACGCCATCGCCGACCGTGTGGCAGATTGCAGTTGCGTCGCCATCATCACGCAGGACACGAGCTACCGCCGTGGCAACGAGATCAAGCTCAAGGCAACGGTGGATGAGGCCATGCCCGCCTGCCCTACCGTGAAGCACGTCGTGGTCTACAAACGAACGGGTTCGCCAGTGAAGATGGTGGCCGGCCGCGATCACTGGTGGCACGACCTGGTGGCCAAGGCCGCGCCCGAGTGCCCCGCCGAGCACATGGACTCCGAAGACCCGCTCTACATCCTTTACACTTCGGGCTCGACGGGAAAGCCCAAGGGCCTGCTGCACACCACCGGTGGCTACGCTGTGCAGACGTATTTAACGAGCAAGTATGTGTTCGATCTGCGCGACGATGACATCTACTGGTGCACGGCCGATATCGGATGGGTGACCGGCCACTCATATGTTGTGTATGGGCCGCTGCAGAATGGCGCAACGGTGCTGATGTACGAAGGCGCTCCGAACTTCCCCGATTTCTCGCGCTTCTGGAAGATCGTGGACGATCATCGTGTCACGATTTTCTACACCGCGCCCACAGCCATTCGCGCGTTCATCAAATGGGGCTCCGAGTTTGTGGATAAGTACAAGCTCGACTCGCTGCGCCTGCTCGGCACCGTCGGCGAGCCCATCAACCCTGAAGCATGGATGTGGTATCGCGAGAAGGTGGGCCGCAACCGCTGCCCGATTGTGGACACGTGGTGGCAAACCGAGACCGGCGCCATCATGATCACGCCGATTCCGGGCGCCATCGCAACCAAGCCCGGCTCGGCGACGCGGCCGTTTTTCGGCATTCAGCCTGAAGTGGTCACGCGACCTGATGCCAATGGACATTTCGAAAAGGTGCCTGCGGGATCGGGCGGGCTGCTCGTGGTGCGCAGGCCGTGGCCCTCGATGGCGCGGACGATTTATGGCGATCCCGAGCGCTTCAAGAAGACGTACTGGTCCGACGTTCCTGGCTGCTACTTTACCGGCGACGGCGCGCGCCAGGACGCTGACAGCTACTTCTGGCTCATGGGGCGCGTCGACGATGTGATTAACGTCTCGGGGCATCGACTCGGGACGATGGAAGTGGAATCGGCGCTCGTGGCGCATGAGAAAGTTGCGGAAGCCGCGGTGGTGGGGCGGCCGGACGATCTTAAGGGTCAGGCCATCGCCGCCTTCGTCACGCTCGAGAGCGGCAACCAGCCCTCCGAGGCGCTCAAAGACGAGCTGCGCAAGTGGGTCACAAAGGAAATCGGCGCGCTGGCGCGGCCCGACGATATTCGCTTTACTGAAGCGCTGCCCAAAACCCGCAGCGGCAAAATCATGCGCCGTTTGTTGCGCGACCTCGCCACCCACGGCGAAATCAAGGGCGACGTGACCACGCTTGAAGACTTCACCGTGATCGCCAAGCTGCGCGAAGCGGAAGAAGGCTAGCGGCCTGAATGCACCTGCCGACGGTGTAGCATCCAGCTCGCCGACAGGACGCCTGGAGCCCCATCTTCATTGCTCGATTGCGTGGTCTTCGGGTGTCCGTCGAGTAGAGGTTGCTAGCTTCCAGGCAGCCTTGATGGTCTTCCATAGCAGCAATGCCAGCCAAACCAGCCATGTGAACAGGATGAGGAGCAAGAGTAGAAAGGCTATTATGCCTGCGGCCACGAGGCCAACTCCGATCCCGATAGCCGCAAGCGCTTCCCCGATTGCTAAGAGCAAAACCACAATCAATGTCGACACTGTGTTGCATGCGCCGGGCTCAAGCCACCATCTCTGCGGCTGAACCAGTGGCGATGCGCCGAGCATTAGCCACTGAAATGCAATCAGCAGGCAGAAGGCTGTAGAAGAAATGAGCTCCTTCTCTCGCGTATGGTGCTGAATATCAATCCCGATCATCCCGGCGAACGTCCAACCGGCTGGACAACCGGAGTTCCACCCCGACAAAACGGCGGCAGGGAGTTCCGAGGATACTAAGATTTTTTCTTGCCATGCTTGAGAGCGCCATTCCTCGCAACTTGGAACGAATCCCACCGTCTGCCCCTCCTCCTGATATGCGGTGAGTCGGAGAGAGAAGTGCGAATTCTGAGAGTGCATCTTTTCAGATGAGTAGCGCGGAATCACTATGGAGACGACTAAAGGCACGGCAAGAACAAAGTGGACACCGGCAAGAACCAATCCCCTCCGCCACTTCATCGCGCTCCCCGCATTTACAGTCAAGTTGGCATCCATCATAACCCTATGAGGATGCGGTTGACCGCCATCCAAAAGAGAGCTCGCGCTCTCGCGCCTTGCGCTGCTACGTCATCCGCCTACTTATACTGGAATGGGACTGGCAAAGCGCCCTCGGCGCCCATCGCCTCACCGAACTTTCTTTCTGGGAAACCCATGGCTGCACTGATTGAAGCAATCACCGTGAAACGCAAGATGGTCTTCGAGCATGAAGGCATTCCTTATTACTGCCTTGAAGCCGAAATCTCCACGCCCACGGCTCGCGGCGGCCAGACGCTGGTCCGGCTGAAGATGCGCAACCTGCTGACGCGCGCCGTATTCGACAAGACCTTCAAGGCCGGCGAAAAGTTTAAGGAGCCGGACCTCGAACTTGTCGAATCGTCGTATCTTTACAGCGACGGCGAGGGCTCGCATTTTCTGGATCAGGAAACCTTTGACACGCACACACTTTCCCCGAGCATGGTCGGCGACGCGCTGGAGTTTCTGGTGGAAGGCGCGCTGATCAAGCTGCACAAGTTCAACGGCAATCCCATTGGCCTGGAACTGCCTGCTCAGGTTGAGCTCAAAGTCGCATACACCGAGCCTGGAGCGCGCGGCAACACATCGGGCGACGTGACCAAGCATGCACGCCTCGAGACGGGCCTCGAGATCAAGGTTCCGCTCTTCATTCAGGAGGGCGAAAAGGTGAAGGTCTATACCGAAACGCGCGAGTTCGCCGGGCGAGCGTAAAGACGGCAAATAGCCAGTAGCCAGTAGCCAATAGCCAAATAGCCGGATCGCTAATAGCCAATAGCGGACAACCAATAGCCAATAGCCATTAGTGAGTAGCCAATAGCGAATAGCCAATAGCCAATAGTAAGTAGCCCGTCTGGATCGCCGAAGGTCGGTGCGTTCTCGGTTATAATCGCCGCGTCCCCCACAAGTCCCCCGCACGCACATCTGCATTTCTCAGAGGTCTGCCATGCGCCAGGTAATCGTTGCTCTCTGTCTTGTTTCGATGGGAAGTTTCTGCGCTGCCCAGGCCACGGGCGGCACAATCGGGGGATTCAAGCCTCCAGCCCCAGGCGGCAGCCAGCCCGTAGCGGCCATGCCCGTGGTGCAACATTGGCAAGTTCTCACCGATCCCAACGAAGGCGCGTTCCAGGTGCAGATGCCCGCCGGCTGGAAAGACACGGGCGGCCTGAAGCGATACGACGCCCTGCAATTTCGCGCATGGGCCGATGCGGTTTCGCCCGACGGCAACACCATTCTCGACATCGGCGATCCCAACGAGCCTGCCTACGCCACGCCAATGGTCGGCTTCGCGCCCGGCAGCGTCTACAACGCGTCGGGAACCTATTACATCGTCGAGCCGCTGCAAACATCGCAGCAGTACGTTGTCTCGTGGGGCACGCGCCAGTTGAAAGATGTTTGTACCGGCGTAAAGGTGACCTCGAACCGAGCGCGGCCAGACGTGGCGCAGCAGCTCGAGACCGTCGCCACATCGGCGGGCATGAGCGAAACCTACGCAGATGCGACCTTCAGTTGCCAGCGTAACGGAATGCAGATGACCGCATATGCGTTTCTCGGAGTGACCGTGCTGAGAACAACTGCCTACACAGCGTTGTGGTACGCAGACTCAATGACGGGATTCGTGGCGCCGGCTGCCATTGCTAACGCGGCCGGAAACGTGCTGGCGGAGATGGTGAACACGTTCACGGTTAACCCGCAGTGGCTGGCGCGCCAGTCGCAGACCGCGGCAGAGGTTTCGCAGATTGCCACGCGGACCAATACCGAAATCTCCAACATCATCATGGGCAGCTGGGACCTGAAGAACGGCTACGTCCACACCATGGTTGATCCCCGGACCGGCGCTCAATACGACATTCCCGATGACGTGAACTACGACTATTACTGGGTGGACTCGAGCGGCAATGTGCGGGGCAGCGACTCAAACGTTTCGCCCGGGCCGGGGTACGTCGCACTCAATCGGGCGCCGGCCAATTAAGCGGTGACGCCATCAGCGAAACGAGAACGCCGGTGACCTTCGTCATGCGACGATCTGGCCAGGGGTAAACCATCGCGGCGCGGTTGTCGACAAACCGAGTATGCACCTGGCTGCTCGTAATCCGGTCACCTGGTTTTCCGTCCATTTTGGTGTGAGTGCCACGGCCGCAGTGCGTTTCCGTTGTCCATGCTGCGGATACAAAACTCTCGAGGCGCCGGGGGCATTGAAGCTTTGCCCGGTGTGCTGGTGGGAAGACGACGGCCAGGAAGACAACGACGCCGCAGATGTGCGCTTGACGGTTAACGGGGAGCTCAGCCTCAGGGAAGCGCGCGCCAACTATGCGCAGTGCGGCGCCGCGCATCCAAGATTCCTGCCCTACGTGCGCAAGCCGGAACTCGCCGAGCAGTAGTTTTTGTCGTCCTCGGTGGCCCAAATTGCCGATGGCTCCGCGGTTTGACCCCCTCCCCAAACCCCCGTACCATAAATGCAGGGATTCCCCGGCCAGGCAGCACGCTATCTTGTTAAGCGTCAACACTCCCGGCCATAACGGCGCACAAGCGCACGGAAGGCGAAAATCTTGAGTTCCAGCGGCACCATTGAAGGCACGCCAGAGACGACAGGCCCAGAGCAGAACAACGAGGCTGGACACGAACACGGGCACGAACACGACCACGCGGAAGCGGCTCACCAGCACGGCCCGGTCCTGAACCCCGAATGCACTCGTGAGTTGATCATCGACGTTCCGGCGGACGAGGTTGCGCCCGCGTGGCGCCGCGTGGCTAACGGCTATCGCAAATACGCCAAGATTCCGGGCTTCCGTCCGGGCAAGGTGCCGGAGAACGTCATCCGCCGCCGCTTCGCCGCGGAGATCCGCAAGGAAGTGATTGACACGGTGCTGCCGGAGCGCTTCAACCAAGCGGTTCGTGAGCAGAATCTTCGTCCCGTGGGCCAGCCGCAGGTGACGGAGCTGACGTTTGAAGAGGGCGCGCCGCTGCACGCGAAGGCGGTGTTCGAAGTTTTACCAACAATCTCGATCGACGGCTACAAGGACGTCACAGTCGCAAGGCCTTCGGTTGAAGTGTCGGAAGAAGAGTTCCAGCACGAGATCGGGCACCTGCGCGAATCGCGCGCAACGGTCGAGCCGGTTGAAGAAGATCGCGCGCTGCAGGATGGCGATTGGGCGCAGATCACGTACAAGGGCCAAATCCAGGATGAAGCAGCCGCTGTCGCTGAAGGCGCGGCGGATGCGCAGGCTGATGAGGCGAAGTCCGCTGAGGCTGCCCCTGCCGATGCCAACTCCATCGGCGGCGAAGACACTCTGGTTGAGATCGGCGGCAAAGACACCGTCGAGGCCTTCACCAACGCTCTGCGCGGCGCGAAACCTGGTCAGGAACTGAAGGTCGAGGTCATCTATCCAGCCGACTATGCCGAAGCCAAACTGGCCGGAAAAACCGTCGCCTATGACGTGGAAGTGAAGGCGATCAAGAAGCGCATTCTGCCCGAGCTCAACGACGACTTTGCCAAGGAGCTTGGCCGCTACGAGACTTACGCCGATCTCGAAAAGAGCGTGCGCGATTACCTCAGCGCGCGCAAACGCCGCAGTGTTGAGGCTGAAACCAAGGACCACCTGTTCGCCGCGCTGAATGAGAAGTTTACTTTTCCGGTTCCCGAGTCGCTGGTTCAGGACCAGATTGACACGCGGCTGGAACGCGGATTGCGTGCGCTGGCGGCGCAGGGCATGCAGCCGGACCAGATGCGCAAGCTCGACTTCGGGCGGCTACGTGTTGCGCAACGCGACAGCGCCGTGGCCGAAGTGAAAACGAATCTTCTGCTCGATCGCATTGCGGGCGAGGAGAACATCACGGTGAGCGACGAAGATGTGGATAAAGAGCTGCAGATAGTATCGATCCAGACACGCGAGCCGCTGGATGCCCTGAAAGGGCGATTGACCAAAGACGGCGGTCTGGCTAGGATCAGGGAACAGCTCAGACGGGACAAGACGGCCTCGATTTTGTATGAACGACTGCCGGCATAACCCAGGGGCAGACTGCCGGGCGCCAAAGCGAATGACCCGGAAAACATTACCGATTGAGCACACAAAAGCCGAAGGCTGAGAGCTGAAGGCTAGGAGCTGTAGTTCATGGCATTGGTACCCATGGTGGTTGAGCAGACGAGCCGGGGCGAGCGCGCCTACGACATCTACTCCCGTTTGCTACGCGACAACATTATCTTTCTTGGTACCCCGATTGACGACCAGGTGGCCAACCTCATCGTCGCCCAGATGCTTTTTTTGCAGGGCGAGGATCCGGAAAAAGACGTTTCCCTCTACATCAACTCGCCGGGCGGATCGATTACCGCCGGGCTCGCCATCTACGACACCATGCAGTTCATCAAGAACAACGTCGTCACCTATTGCATTGGGCAGGCCGCCAGCATGGGCGCCTTCCTGCTTCTCGCCGGTAACAAAGGTAAGCGCTTCGCCCTACCCAATTCCCGCATTCTTATTCATCAGCCGTCGATGGGCGGCCTGAGCGGCCAGGCTACCGATATCGACATTCACGCGCGCGAAATCCTGCGTATTCGTGAGATCACCAACAATTTAATCGCCCGCCACACGGGGCAGCCACTCGAGCGCATTGAGCGCGACGTGGAACGGGACTTCATTATGAATGCCGAGCAAGCCAAGGAATACGGGATCGTGGACGAGATTATCGATCGTCCACGAACCTGACCGGCCGCATAGCCGGAAAACGGGAATTGGACTAAACTCTTTCAGGGGGAGACCTAAACCATGAAGACGCGCACAGGGCCGGAGGAAGCGCTGAGGTGCTCGTTCTGCCATAAATCGCAGGACGCGGTAGCCAAGCTCATCTCCTCGCCCAGCGATTATCCACGCGCCTATATCTGCGATGAGTGCGTTGCAGTTTGCAACTCCATTCTCGACGACGATCGCAGCGGCGAGGTTCCCGCCACGACGGCCGGCCATCTTCCCAAGCCCACCGAGGTCAAAACCTTCCTCGACGATTACGTCATCGGTCAGGACCAGACGAAGAAGAAGCTCGCGGTCGCGGTTTACAACCACTACAAGCGCATCCAGATGAACAAGGCCCGCGGCAACGAAGTCGAGCTGGCCAAGTCGAATATTCTCCTCATCGGCCCGACGGGCTCCGGCAAAACTCTTTTGGCGCACACGCTGGCCAAGATGCTGGATGTGCCGTTCGCGATCGTCGACGCCACTACGCTCACTGAGGCGGGCTACGTGGGCGAGGATGTCGAGAACATCATCCTCAAGCTGCTGCAGGCCGCCGATGGCGACGTGACTCGCGCGCAGCAGGGCATCATTTATATCGACGAGATCGACAAGATCGGGCGGAAGGACGAAAACCCGTCGATTACTCGGGACGTAAGCGGCGAAGGCGTGCAGCAGGCGCTGCTCAAGATTCTCGAGGGCACTGTGGCCAATGTGCCTCCGCAGGGCGGGCGCAAGCATCCGCACCAGGAGTTCACGGCGGTCGACACCACCAATATTTTGTTCATTTGCGGCGGCGCCTTTGTGGGCCTGGAGCGCGTGGTTGGCCGGCGCGTCGGCAAGAAGGCACTCGGCTTCCGCGCCATCGACGAGGAAGGCGATCAGGCGACCACGCGGTCGCACCGCGATACCGAGCTGCTGAGAAAAACCGAGCCGCAGGACCTGATCAAGTACGGCCTGATTCCAGAGTTTGTGGGCCGCCTGCCGGTAATGGGCGTTCTCGACGAGCTCGACGAAGCCGCGCTCATCGAAATCCTCACCAAGCCGCGCAACGCCATCCTCAAGCAATATCAGCGGCTGTTCGAATACGAGAATGTCCGCCTGCACTTTACCACCGAGGCAACCTGGGCGGTGGCACGCGAAGCCATGGCGCGCAAGGTGGGCGCTCGCGGCCTGCGCATGATTCTGGAAGAACTGATGCTCGACCTGATGTACCACCTGCCCTCGAACAAGCGCGTGCGCGATCTCGAAATCACCAAGGACATGGTGGAGCGCCGCGATTTGTCGCTGTGTCTGCTTGAGAAGGCCGGCTGAGGCAGCCCAATCCGACTGAGTGTGTCATCCTGAACAAATAGGCCGCGCAATGCGCGGCCTTTTCCTTCGAAAGCCTCCCAGTGGGCAGAACCTCGCCAAATGAAGAGCGCCATTGTTTTTGGATCTACCGGATTCGTTGGTTCGCATCTTCTAGGCGAACTCTTGAAAAGTCCCGACTACGGATCGGTGACCGCCGTGATTCGGAAACCCTCGAGTATCACTCACCCAAAGCTAAGAATGTTGATAGGCGACTACTCCTCGTTTGCGGATATGATGTCGGGAATTGCCGCAGAAGAAGTTTTCATTACACTCGGCACCACCAAAGCAAACTCGCCCGACGAGGCAGAGTACTACCAGGTGGATCACGATTATCCGGTCCTGGCTGCACGGGTAGCAAAGGAAGGAGGGGCGAAATCGGTCTTTCTACTCACAGCTATTGGCGCCAACCCCAATTCGAGGCTCTTCTATGTGCGGACCAAGGGCGAGACCGAGCGGGACATAATCGCGCACAATTTCGACCATACGCATATTTTTCGTCCCTCAATGATCACCGGGAACAGGAAAGAAAAACGTTCGCTGCTGGAAGGAGCACTAATGAGGGCTTGGCCGGCACTGAATCCTCTCCTGAGGTGGAAAGCCGATAAATACAGGGGAATGAGCGGGCCAGACATCGCAAGAGCGATGATTAAGTCCGCAAAGAATCAAACAGAAAAACTACAGATTTATCAGTGGAGGGAAATGCATGAGTTGCTGCAAAGATAATCTAAGCCCGGACTGTCACTAGGCTCTGAGCCCGTTTGTTAGACGCGCAAACCCCGCCCGTAGACGCACCGTTTTCCTGCACGAGTTAACCCCTCAACCCCATGGTTGACCCTCCCTTTCCCACTCGAAACTTTCTCTTACGCCGCCGTGTCTACACACGCAACGGCCGGTGAGAATCATCAAGGCCATGAGGGAGAGAAACCAATGAACCGTACCAAGGCAACCATCATTCTGGGCGCGCTGCTTTCAGCGAGCGTGATGTTCGCGCAGGCGCCAAACTCGAACGTCGACTCAAGTCAGGCGCCGGCCGCGAATGCGCCTCAGGCGACACAAGGGCAGCCCGGCTATCGGCATCGCCAGTTCGATCCCAGCCAGTTTGCCGCGCATCTCGGCAAGCGGCTGAACCTCTCGAGCGATCAAGTGGCGCAGATTACGCCCATCCTGACAGCGCGTCAACAGCAGATGCAGACTCTGCGCGCCGACACTTCGCTGAGCGTGCAGGATCGCCACAGTAAGGCGCACGCTATCATGCAGGACACGAACACCAAGATCGAGGCAGTCCTGAATGACCAGCAGAAGCAGCAGTTTGAGCAGATGCTTGCCGAGCGGCGCGCGCATCGTCACCACGAGCGGCAGAATTCGCAGCCGCAGGCGTAACAACCGGTGCCCCCGGTCTCGCCTTTGAGACCGGGGAATCGCGCTCGTCCCAGACCCGGGGTCCCCACGAACAGGTCATCGTTCGTGGGGCCAGGTTTTTTTTGATGACTGCCGAGAACGCAGCATCCTCGAGCGGTCTTGCTACTGGACAGTCTCGTCCTTTTCATCCACGAGAGTTGAATTCAGCAGTCGCAGGTCGATGGGCAGGCCCCCGACTGTTGAAGCCACGCCGCGCACCATGATTTCGAAGTCGCTCACGTCGCTGGCATTGTCCCAGGTGCCGTCGGCAACGACGAAACCAAGTGTGGTTCCGTTGTCTTTGGCCACAAATACGTTGGCGCCCTTGCCTGTGAAATACCCCAGCGTTTTCAGTTGCTGGCCGAGAGCCTGCGCATTTGCCTGGGTCGCAGTGCCTTCGTAAATCACCACGTCGCCGCCGCCGAAATCCACGTCGCCCACCGCCCCGGACTTCTCAACAGCCTGTGAGCCGTTCAGCAGTTGCAACTGTACCGGCAAGCCGCCCGCGGTGGAAGCCACACTGTAGACAACGTCTGCAAACTGCAACATTGCGTTCGGCTGGTTCCATTCCCCATCCTGAACTACGAAGCCGATGGTAGTGCCGCCGGTTCCTTTGTTCAGGAGCACGCTCACGCCGCGATCCTGAAAGTATCCCGCAGTCTTCAGCGCATTGCCCAGGGCAGTAGCTTCATCCTTGGTCGCCGTGCCGGAGTAGATCACCTGGTCCTTTGTGCCGATCGTGACCGTCTGCTGCCCAATTCCATATTGCGCGCCGAACGTTTGCCACTGTCCTGTATAGACGAGGTAACCGATAAGCGCCCCGCCCAGGATCACGATGGTTGCAATAGCCACACCGAAAGCGCGCCACTTTGAGTAGAGTTGGCCGCCCCATGCCACATGCGTTTTGACAGCTTGCTCCTGTAATTGCCGGCCGGCGACCGCCGTAGCGAGAAATAACACTACGGTCGCAACCAGTGGGCTTGCCGTTGACTTGAGCGACAAGAAGATCTCCACCGCGGAACCCGCTGCTCCCAGGACCAGCGCGAGCATAGCGTTGTTGCCTTGGCCGAGTTTGCGATAATTCGATGCCATCAAAATAGCGCCCGCCAGAGGACCGCCAAAGAAAGCGGCGATGGCGATGGCGGCGACGTCATAAAGCCGGTAGGCAGGCGGCGCATATTGCTGCGGATATGGAGTCTGCGGATAAGCGTTCTGGGGATAGGGATTCTGGGAATAGGGATCGCCCGCAGGCGGTGGATAACCAGTCGACATTGTTTCCTCTTTCCGGGGGCCAGCGTTCTGAAAGATTAAAGGCCGCCACGCAGTTTGCGCCACAGAAATTTTCGCTGCGCGCGCGAATAGTGCTCCGGCTTTCGGCCTTCGGGCTCCGCGTGGGAGGTTTTCTTTCCGCCGCCTGCCGGGAATATGATGGGTTCACAGGGAAAATCGGGAGGAAAGCATGAAGGATCGAACGGACATCTCCGCGCGCCGTCAAGGACGTCGCGAATTCCTGAAAGCCGGTGGCGCGGTAACCGCCGCATTGCTCGCGCAGACGGCAATGGCCGACGCCTCAAAGACCTTGCCCGCGCTTCCTTCGAATCCCGTGACGCCGGGCGCCATGCCCACACGCAACCTGGGCAAGACCGGCTACAAGGTCGGAATTTTTTCGCTCGGCGGCCAGGCATCTCTTGAAAAGCCGAACAATTTCGATGTTGCCGTGCCCATCGTGGAGCGCGCTCTCGACCTGGGCGTGAACTACATTGACACGTCGTCGATCTACGGCGGGCCCGAGCGCTGGAGCGAGCAGTATGTGGGCAAGGTGATGGCGCATCGGCGCAACCTGGCCTTCCTCGCCACCAAAACCAAGGAACGCACGCGCGACGGCTCGATGCGCATGATTGAGAAGTCGCTCGAACTTTTGCAGACCGATCACGTGGACCTGTGGCAGCTTCACGACATCGGCACCATGACCGATGTGAATGAGGTGTTCGCCAAAGGCGGCGCGATGGAAGCGCTCATTGAGATGAAGGAGCAGAGGGTCGTGCGCTTCCTCGGCCTCACGGGCCACTATCGGCCCGAGGCGCTGATGGAAGGGATCTATCGCTATCCGTTCGACACGATTTTGATGGCGATGAACGCCGCCGATCCGCATTTCTACAGCTTCAATTCCGGCCTGCTGCCCCTTGCGGTCGAGCGCCAGATGGGCATCATCGGCATGAAGGTGCCCGCGCGCGGGCGGCTTCTCTCAACCTGGACACCACCCTCGCTCCAAGACCAGAAAAATATGTGGGAGGGGATGGTTCCGGCGCCCACCCCAGGCACGCTCACCATGCGCGAGGCGATGTACTACACGCTCTCGCGGCCAGTAAGCACGGTCATCATCGGCTGCGACACGATTGCGCAGCTCGAGGAGAATGTGAACCTCGCGCGCGAGTTCACGCCGCTCAGCGATGCGCAAGCCGGCTCTCTCGTTGCCCGTGCGGAAACGGTAGCCAAGCCGTCGCTGTTCTTCCGTTTCTACGATCGGCCCTGAGCGAAGGATTTCCCCGCAGTCCGGCGCACGACAGGCGATCGTTCGTGACGCAACTACGAAGCGGCGCTCACGGCTTGACTCGTTTCTGATTCCGCATTAGACGCGGCACCGTCTTGGTTGTTGCCGTCCAAATCCGCCCGCACATTCTGAAGAGCAAGCCGTTCGATTTTTGCCGGCGCACCCGCATGCAGCCCGCCCCTTGCTGAGTCAACCTCGCGCAACGCCGCGGCATCAGAGTTCACGTAGGTTCGCAGGCATAGAGTGCGAATCCTTAGGAAGCCCTGCGATTTAGAAGCAGATATTTCATTAGGAGTTTAGAAATGAAACTTATTCATGGATTCGTTGCACTGTGCGTTGGCATTGGTCTTTCCTTTTCCGGCTTGCTGGCGGCTCAGACTGCTCCCGCCTCCAATTCGTCCACATTGAATCACGCGGAAATTGGAATCTATGGCGATTACTTTCGCTTCGCACCTACCAGCACCTATCATGCGAACTTTCTCGGCGTCGGCGGGCGTGTGGCCTTCAATGCGAACCCCTGGGTTGCGCTTGAGGCAGAAATGAACTACGACTTCGCGCAGGACTTTACGACCACTTATCCCAATGGAACGACCACCACCGTGGTGACCACCAGCGTGCGTCCACTGACCGGCCTTTTCGGTCCCAAATTTCAATTTGGCGGCGGCGGCCCGTTCCGCGTGTTTGTCACGGGCAAAGTTGGATTCATTGACTTCAGCACGGCTAACTCGGGAACGGTGACGGGTTCCCAGTTCACCGGAGCGGTTGCCGGCGTTGGGAATCCGGGAACGCACCTCGCGTTTTATCCTGGCGGCGGAATTGAAGGCTTCGCGGGTCCGATTGGAATACGCGCGGAAGCTGGCGACGAGGTCTACCTGAACGGCGGCACGTATAACAACCTGCGGATCACGTTTGGCCCGACAATCCGCTTCTAGTTCGGCCCGACGATCGTGGCGGCGGCGCGGACAAAGGCGCCGCTTCACAGGTGGTTGATCAGGGAAGCGATGCACGCCGCGCCGAATCCGTTGTCGATGTTGACTACCGACACGTTCGGCGCGCAAGTGTTGAGCATTCCGAGCAGCGCCGCTACGCCGCCCAGCGATGCGCCGTAGCCCACGCTGGTGGGCACCGCGATCACGGGCGCATTCACGAGTCCTGCAACCACCGTGGGTAGTGCTCCCTCCATGCCCGCGCAGACCACAAGCACGCGAGCGGAGGTGAGCACTTCACGCTGCGCCAGCAGGCGGTGAATGCCCGCTACGCCCACGTCTGCCACAAGCTCCACAGTGTTGCCCATCAGCCGCGCCGTTACAGCAGCCTCTTCCGCCACGGGCAGGTCGCTCGTTCCCGCGCAGACCACTGCCACATTGCCTTTGCCGGCTGGCGGATCCATTTGCTTGAGCGTAATGGCTCGCGACAATTCGTGGAATTCAGCGCGCGGTTCCGCGCCGCGCACGGCTTCAAACACTTCGCGCGAAGCGCGCGTAGCCAGCACGTTTCCGCCCGCGTTCGCCATCCGCGCAAAAATCGCCGCCACCTGCGCGGGCGTTTTGCTCTCGGAGAAAATCACCTCCGGCATTCCGGTGCGCAGCGCGCGATGATGATCGAGCTTGGCAAAGCCGAGATCTTCGAAGGGGAGATTACGCAGGCGCTCCAGCGCGTCGGCCACGCTGGTTGACCCTGAACGCACCTCGTTGAGCACCGCTTCAATCTGCGAGCGATCCATCAGCGCACCTTTTCCTCTGACGCGGCGCGCTGCGTCTCTGCGTAGGCGCGCATCGCCTCCTGCATTACGCGCTTTAATGGAACGCCGTGGCGACGCGCAATGTTGCGGCACACTTCATATTCGGCAGACGCGTTTGCCACCTCGCCCGAGGGCCAGAGCGCAATCTTGATCCGCACTTTGCCCCATTCCGTGTCGACTTCAAGAAATTCGCGATCGAGCGCCATCTTGTTTTCCAGTCGCCAGCGCAGACCGATCGTTGTGGTCTCGCGCAGCAGCAGGTCGCGCAGCGCGGGCATCGTCTCCGGGCTTGAGAGCACTGTCATCTGGATTCCGATGCGCCCTTTCTTCATCTGCACCGGCATGCGGTAAACATCCCAGGCACCTGCCTCGAGCAGCAACTCGCTCACGTAGGCCAGCAACTGCGGAGTCGCGTCGTCAATCACCGTCTCGATGATTGCAATGCCCGCATTGTTCGCGGCGGCCTCCTGCGCTTCGCCAACCAGAATCCGCAAGACGTTCGGCTCGCCCGGCGTGTCGCGCCCGCCGGCTCCATAGCCGCGTGCCTTCACGCTCATCGCGGGGAGCGTGCCATAAGTTACTTCGAGCATGCGCAGCAGCGCGGCGCCGGTCGGCGTCACGCGCTCCATGGGAATGCCTGCGGCATAAACAGGCGCATCGCCGAGCAGCGACAACGTAGCGGGCGCAGGCACAGGCAGCGTTCCGTGCGCGCACTTCACCGTGCCGCTGCCCACGTTCAGCGGCGAAGCCATCCAGCGATCGACCATCAGTGCTTCACATCCCACCGCTGCGCAGACGATATCGATAATCGTGTCGACGGCGCCGACCTCGTGGAAGTGCACTTTTTCAATCGGAATGGAATGGATCGCCGCCTCAGCCTCGCCCAGCAACTGGAAGGCGCGAGTCGCGCGCTGTTTTACCGATGCCGCGAGCGGGGCGGCATCGATGATGCCAAGAATCGTCGATAACGATCGGTGCGGAGCGTGGTCGTGTTGCTCGTGGGCGTGATCGCCGTGATCGTGATGATGTTCGTGGCTGTCGTGGTCATGCGAGTGGTCGTGGCGATGTTCCTTCTCTTCGGCCTTTGGGTTCTTTGCTGCTTCGGCCGACACTACGTCCACCTTTAGGGCAGTCAGGCTGCTTCGGCTCACTTTGCGCATTGTGAGATGCGCGCCGACGTTCAACGCGGCAGCCGACCCTGCGAGCAGATCGAAGGGCACGCCCGCATCCACCAGCGCGCCCAGCAGCATGTCGCCGCTGATTCCGGAAAAGCACTCCAGATATCCGATTCGCATCGCCTTGTGATTGTAATACGCGCGGCTGGCCGCGATGGTACGCGCCTGCGGCCCCCTTTTCCCGATTGGCTGTCGGCTGCTGGTTGCCTTTACGTGCCGCGCCGCTTCAGCACTTCAATCGGCAGCACCGCATTCATTGCCCCAGAGCGGAATCCCTGGCAATCGAGCGTGACATACTTGAATCCCGCGTTCTTCAGCGCCGCCGTAATCGCGTCCATCATCTCCAAGGTCAGTGCCCGCGGCAATTCGCCGCGCGCAATCTCCACGCGCGCCAGTTCGCCATGATGGCGCACGCGCATTTCGCGAAAGCCAAGCCGCCGCAAGCTTTCCTCGCCGCGTTCGACTTGCTCCAATACCTCGCGCGTCACGGTGCGGCCGTATTCAACGCGCGAGCTCAGGCAAGGCGCTGCCGGGCGATCCCACACCGGGTATCCGGCGGCCTTCGCGAGCGCGCGCACTTCAAGTTTTGTGAGTCCAGCCTCGGCGAGCGGCGCCAGCACCGCGTGTTGCTCGGCTGCGCGCTGGCCGGGACGATAATCGCGCGTGTCGTCAGCGTTCATTCCGTAGGCGATGTGAGCAAAGCCTGACTCGGAGGCCAGCTTTTGCATAACGAGAAAAAGCTCGTCTTTACAATGGAAGCACCGATTCGCATCGTTGCGCGCATAGTCCTCGCGATCGAGTTCGTCAGTCGCGACCACTTTCAGCGGCATCCGAAGCGAGGCCGCAAACGCGCAAGCCTGCTCCATGTCGCGCCGCGCAAGCGAGGGTGAGTCGGCCAGGACTGCCAACATGCGCTCGCCGAGCACGCGATGCGCCGTGGCCGCCAGGAACGCCGAATCCACGCCGCCAGAATAAGCGACCATCAGGCTTCCTAGCTCGCGAATCCGCGCTTCAAGCGCGCGCAACTTTTCCGTCGCGGCCGCCGCATCCAGGCCCGTGGCATCTGCCGCCACGCTTACGAGCTCGCTTGCTTCCTGGCTCAATTGCTCTGTGCTGTGCGTACCCGCCGCCATGGGTCCGATTATACCTTCGGTGAGTTTTTCGACGCTCCGCACGAGTGGGCGCCTGCCTGTTTCGGCGCGGTTTTCGCGTTTGACGGCTTTGGTTCGGCGCAATAGCTTTGAAGAGAGCGAATCCGAGTCATTTTGGTTTCCTGCTTTCAGGAGGGTTGAGTGCAGCGAAGGTCATTCCCGGGCATTTCGACCGTCTTGTGGCTTCTTTCGTTCCTGCTAGGCCTGGCGGTCCTTCTGCCTGCCGTATCGGCCCAGGATCTGCAAAGCTTCGAAAAACGCATCACCGTCAAAGTGCTTCCCAACGGGCTCACTCTTATTTTTTGCGAGCGGCACGATGCGCCGGTTTTCAGCTACACCACGTTCGTCGATGCGGGGGATGTGAACGATCCGACTGGCGAAAGCGGCACTGCCCACATGTTCGAGCATCTCGCTTTCAAAGGCACAAGCCAGATCGGAACCACCGACTATGCCGACGAAAAAGTCGCGCTCGCCAAGGTCGAGGCGGCCAACGACGCCTACGAGGCCGAGTATTTGAAGCAGGTGGGCCGCGACGAAAAGAAGCTCGCTGCGCTGCATCAGGCGTTTCTTGACGCGCAGGCCGCCGCGGAGAAATATGTCATTCCCAACCAATTCACCGAGGTTGCCGAGGCCAACGGTGCATCCGATTTGAATGCGGGCACTGGACTGGACGACACGCAGTATTTCTGGTCGATGCCCGAGAATCGGCTGGAGCTTTGGGCGTGGATGGAATCGAGCCGGTTGTCCGACGTGGTGCCGCGCGAATTCTACAAGGAGCGCGATGTGGTGATGGAAGAGCGCCGCATGCGCGTCGATTCGGACCCCATCGGACGGCTTGAGGAGCAGCTCTTGGCGACGGCCTATGTGGCGCACAACTATGGCCGCAGCGACATCGGTTGGCCGAGCGAGGTCAGCCAGATCACAGCGACTGAGGCGATGGCATTCCACCGCAAGTATTACGTTGGCGGCAACATTGTCGTCGCGATCGTCGGCGACGTGGACCCCAAAGCCGATCTGCCGATGCTGGAAAAATATTTCAGCCGCATTCCCGCGGGCGCCAAGCCGGAGGACATGACGACTGTCGAGCCAAAGCAGTTCGCAGAGAAGACGGTCGTTATTCGCGAGCAATCTCAGCCTGTTTATATGGAGGCGTATCACCGTCCCAGCTACCACGATCCCGATGACGCAGTCTTTGATGCCATCAGCGACATCTTCTCCAACGGCCGCGTGTCGCGCCTCTATCGCAGCCTTGTGGAACAGCAGCAGATTGCCGCCGAGGCCGAAGGCTACACACCGTTCCCCGGCGAGAAGTATCCCAGCTTGTTTGCGTTTTACGCCGAACCGCTGCCGGGCCACACTCCCGCCGAGATGCGCGTGGCAATTCACAAAGAAATCGACAAGCTGAAATCTACCGATGTAACCGACGCGGAGCTCGCGATGTACAAGACTCGCGCTCGCGCCGATCTTTTGCGAGGGCTTGCCGACAATCAGGGACTCGCCAATTCGCTCGCAGAGTACCAGACGCGCTACGGAGACTGGCGCGAGCTATTTCTTCGCCTGAACAAGATTGACAAAGTGACCAAGGCAGACATTCGCCGCGTGGCTAATGAGATTTTTGTGGACACAAACCGCACCAGCGCCGAAATCGATACCGAACCGGCCGACGCCGGCAAAACAGGCGGGGGCGCGCAATGAGGGCAAACAGTGCCCAGTTGTCAGTGATCAGTGAACAGGCCCGAGCGCTGCTGGGTCGACGCCGGGCGGTGTTTGCCGCGATCTTCCTCTTGGCCTCGATGATTCCGATCGCGTCGCCGGCGCAGCAAGCGAAGCCATGGGAACAGATTCCCATTCCGCCTCTACGAGCTTTTCATCCGCAACAGCCAAAGCGGATCGAATTGAAGAACGGGATTGTGGTTTTCTTGCAGGAAGATCACGAGCTGCCGTTCATTTACGGCTCGGTTCTCGTCCATGGCGGTTCGCGCGACGAAGATCCTGCTAAAGCGGGATTGGTTGGGCTCTACTCGCAAACCTGGCGGACCAGCGGTACCGCAGGCATGAACGGCGACGCGATGGACGATGTGCTCGAATCGAAGGCCGCGCACATTGAAACCGACGGCGACGATGATTCCACCGCGATCTCATGGGATTCGCTGAAAGGCGATGCCGACCAGGTCTTTTCGCTGGCGATGGATCTCTTCTTTCATCCCAAATTCAGCCAGGAAAAACTTGAGCTCGCGAAGCAGCAGCAGGCCACAGCGATTGTTCGCCGCAACGATGACGTGGATGCAATTGCCGGCCGCGAAGCGGCCAAGCTGGTCTATGGAGCGAACAGCCCCTACACACGCCAACCTGAGCTCGCAACCATCGGTGCCGTCACTCTCGGCGATCTGGAAGCGTGGCACGAACGGACGATCAAAGGAAAGCTGATCGTTGGCATCTATGGCGATTTCGATCCCGCGGCGATGGAGGCCAAAGTGCGCGCCGCATTCGAAGGCCTTCCGGCGGTCACGCCCGAGCCGCCGCGCCACGATGAATTCCCCGGGCCGAAGCCAGGCGTCTACTTCATCGACAAAGAAGACGTGAACCAATCAAATGTGCAGATCGTGGGTCTCGGCATCGATCGCCGCAATCCGGATCTCGCGGCCATTGCAGTGATGAATGAGATTCTCGGCGGAGGCTTTGGCAGCCGGCTCTTTATAAAAATCCGCACCGAGCAGGCGCTGGCCTATGATGTTGGCGGAGGGTTTGGCCTCCCTTACGATCATCTCGGGACGTTTCAGGTTGGACTGGCGACGCGCAGCGAGAAAACCGTGGACGCGACGAAGCTCGCGCTTGAAGAAATCGCCGCGCTCAATTCGCGCCCGTTCACTGAGGATGAGCTGAAGCGCGCCAAAGACGACATTCTCAACTCATTCCTCTTTCGCTACGACACCAAAGACAAAGTTCTCGACGAGGCTGAGCGGCTCGAGTTCTACGGCTATCCCGCCGACACGATGGAGACCTATCACGCTGCGCTCGAAAAGGTAACGCTCGCCGATCTAACCGCCGCAGCCAAAAAGTATATTCACCACGATAAGCTCGCCGTGCTCGTGGTCGGCAACGCGCCGGAGATCAAGCCGCCGCTGGCCGATCTCGGCATGGGGCAGCCGATCCCGATCGACATCGCAATTCCGCAACCCGCGGCCCGGCCATCGTCGGCCGGCGTGGGAAAGTAAGACAGGAGAACATTATGTTCGAACGCTATACCGAAAAAGCCCGCCGCGTGATCTTCTTCGCCCGCTACGAGGCCAGCCAATTCGGTTCGCCTTACATTGAGGCGGAACATCTGCTGCTTGGTCTCATTCGCGAAGACAAGGCGCTGACTCATCGTTTTCTGCACCCGGAAAACCCTCTCGAATCGATTGTGGAGCAGATCAAAGTGCACACCGTCATTCGCGAGAAGACCTCCACTAGCGTCGATCTGCCGCTTTCCAATGAGAGCAAGCGAATCCTGACCTGCGCCGCCGAGGAAGCAGAACGCCTGGGTCACAAGCATATCGGCACAGAACATCTTCTCCTGGGCTTGCTGCGAGAGGAGAAGTGTTTCGCGGCGGTAATTCTCGAGGAACGTGGAGTGAGGCTCGATGAGATTCGCAAGGAATTGGCGCGCGCTCCACACGCGAGTCAACCAGAAACGGCGCTGCAAGCGCGGGCCGGTTCTGCTCAGGGGCTTTTGAGCAGCGTCCCGATCGCTGATTCCGTCCAGCGCCTCATCGCCGCCGGTGTAACCATCTCCCGCCCCGACACGTGCATCATCGATCCCGAGGTTCAAGTCGGCGCAGGCACCGTCATCGAGCCGTACGCGCAGTTGCTTGGCCGCACTGTTGTCGGCGCCGAGTGCCGCATCCGCTCGTTTTCCGTCGTCGAAAATTGCACCCTCGGCGATGGCGTGCAGGTTCTGCAAAGCTGCGTGCTTGAGGATTCCACGATCGCCGGCGGCGCGCGCATCGGGCCCTTTGCGCATCTGCGCCCAGGCAACCATGTCGGCGAAAACGCACATGTGGGCAATTTCGTAGAGCTCAAAAAAACGCGCCTCGGCAAAGGGGCCAAAGCCAACCACCTCAGTTATCTCGGGGATGCGGAGGTCGGCGAAGCCGCAAATATCGGCGCCGGAACTATCACCTGCAACTACGACGGCGTAAATAAGCATGTGACGCGCATCGGCAAGGGCGCGTTCGTCGGCAGTGACTCCACACTGGTTGCGCCCGTCGAAATCGGCGATGGAGCTTACATCGGCGCAGGTTCCTGCATTACCAAAGCCGTTCCCGCAGACGCCCTCGCCGTGAGCCGGAGTCCGCAAATCACAAGGGAAGGCTGGGCCCGCGAGCGCCGAGCCAGGCGCGCCCCAAAGCAATCCTGAGAGCCAAAAAACGGCCGTTAAAGCCGGCTCAGGGTGATGCCCCGCGTGGTCCGCTGATGCTACAGGTTCGTCGCACCACGGTGCCCCGTTCGGGTGATTGAGACAGGGTAACCCGGATGGTACTCTCACCAAAAGAGTTGCCACCGACCACTGTATCTATGGGCCGGCGGCGAATGTGTGCAGGCAATATCTCGTTAAATTTGTGGACCTTTAAGCCGGCATCAGCGTCAAAGTGAAAAGCGCAGTTGCCGGAGCGGTAGATGCGGATTCGCACGAGGTCTTAAAAACGAGCAGGTGTGCAGCAGGGGCCCTTAAAGATTCATCTCGTTTCGCGGACCGCGCGGGCATAATAAACGGAGGCTGCCTTTTGGCGCTATCTTTGGCAGACGTGAAGACGATGGGCACAGCGAGAAGCCCGCGAAACGAAGGCGACGCTCGTGCGCGTAAGCCGGCGCGCGTTCTGGTCGTCGACGACGAAGCTTCCGTCCGCACCATGATTGCCGCAGCACTGGAGCGCGAGGGTTATACCGTTGAGCAGGCCTGCGACGGCCGCGACGCACTCGACGTTCTGGAAATGAACACCTTCAACCTGGTGCTGACAGACATCGTGATGAACGATGTGAACGGCATCGCATTGCTTGAGCGCATCCACGCCCTGCAGCCCAATCTTCCCGTCGTGATGGTCACCGCCGTACATGACATCAGCGTGGCTATCGATTCCATGCGCCGCGGCGCTTACGACTACCTGCTCAAGCCTTTCGAGCGCGACCAGCTTCTCAACACCGTGGAGCGCGCTCTTAATCATCGCCAGGCGCTTGAAGAAACGCAAAACTATCACCAGAGCCTGGAAGAGATGGTGCGCGCGCGCACCGAAATGTTGCGCCACGCCATGGAAGATCTGGAGCACTCCTACGACGTGACGCTTGAGGCTCTGGGCGATGCGCTCGATCTGAAGGACTCCGAAACCGAAGGCCACTCCAAGCGCGTAACCGCTTATGCCATCGCCCTCGCACGAGCCATGGGCATTCCGCCCGAGGAAATCAAGATCATCGCGCGCGGAGCTTTTTTGCACGACATCGGCAAAATGGCCATCCCCGACGACATTTTGCGCAAGCCCGGCAAGCTCACCGAGGAAGAGCAGGCGTTGATGCGCGAGCACTGCGCCCGCGGCTATAACATGCTGCGCAAAATTCCGTTCCTCGCCGGCGCGGCTGAAATCGTCTTCTGCCATCAAGAGCACTACGACGGCAACGGCTATCCCAATCGCCTGGCCGGCCGCGAAATTCCCATCGGTGCGCGCATCTTTGCCGTGGCCGACACGCTCGACGCCATCACCAGCGACCGCCCTTATCGCAAGGCTCGCGGCTTCGACTCCGCGCGCGAAGAAATTCTGCGCTGCTCGGGCACGCAATTCGATCCCGCCGTCGTCGAAGTCTTCCTCAAGATTCCCAACGAGCTGTGGCAGGAGCTGCGTTCCGAAATCAGCGGCCAGCATATGCGCTTTTCCACCTTCGAGCTTGCTCGCTCGCAGGCCGCCTCGTAGCCTCAGATTGAGTTGTCATTCTGAACGACCGGAGACCTCCTGGCGGTTGACGGAAGTGAAGTATCTGCAGTTGCTTCTTCTCTCACCACTACGAGCGGATTCCGCTCGACCAGATCAACCTAGCCGCGACTCAGCTTTTCAATAGCATCGCCGGCGTCGATTTCCAGGTTCCATCCGCTGCACGCGACTGAAACTGCCTGTGCTTTTCCTGAACTTCTCGAGCCCTACCCGCGTATCTGCCTCCATGATCTCCAAACATTCGCACGACCCAATCCCGTGGAGCAGTGTCTCGATCGCGCTCTTAGTCGCATTGACAGCGATTGCCGGAATCTGGTGGCCGGCAACCTACGCACGCGAAACGCTCTATTCGCGTAGCGGCGCCATCGCCAGCGACATCGTGGATCTGTTCGTTGTCGTGCCGGTTCTGCTCACGAGCGGCATCATGGCTTTTCGGGGATCAGCGCCCGCTCGCCTCATCTGGCTCGGCACGCAAGGATATCTGTTCTACAACTTCGTTATCTATGCCTTTGGCGTCCACTTCAACGCCATGGTGTTCGTCTATTGCGCCACGCTCGGCCTGTGTTTTTACGCCACGATCTTCAGCATTCCATTGATCTCGCTCGAGCAGGTCGCGCAGGCCTATGCCCCGCACGCCCCGCGAAAGACCATCGCCTCCACGTTCCTGGTACTTGTTCTTCCTACGGTGATCTTCGATCTGCGCGAAGACGTCGGCGCGCTCATGGATGGCATTGTGCCGCAAAGCATCGTCGCTGCCAATCAACCCGTGAACTACGTTCACATCCTCGATCTCGCGTTCCTTTTGCCTTCGCTGTCGATTGCCGCGGTTCTACTGCTTCGGCGCAAGCCGGCTGGCTACGCGCTTGCGCCGGCCTTGCTGGCGCTGCTCGCCATCATGAGCGTGGAGCTTGCGGTCATCATGTACGGGATGGGCCGCATGGGAGCGTTTCCTGTGTTCTATCCGGCCATCGTTTCATTCGCGGTTCTGGCATTGGGTTTCTCGGCCTTGCTTTGGTTCTACTTTGCACGGTCCGGCCACTCCGCCGTCACCGCCAACACCGATCTCCCGGTTCCTTCGGCATTGCGCGGCTGAAACGGGCCCTTGCCGCATCTCAGGCAATGATGGTCAACTGACCACTGTCGGCAGCGAAGAACTGTAGTCCGTAAACTGCTAACTGTTTCAGGAGGTCCCCATGCCTAGCCTTTCCCCTGATGCCGCTCAATCCCGCCTCGCGAGGCTCCCGGGCTGGAAGATCGAATCCGGCGAGCTTGTCCGCAGCTTTGAATTCAAGGATTTCGTTGCCGCCCTCGCATTCGTCAACAAGGTCGGCGAGGCCGCCGAAAAAGCCGGTCACCACCCCGGCATCGATATCCGCTACAACCGCGTGCGGTTGGCCCTGGTTACGCACTCTGAGGGCGGGCTGACCGAGAAGGACTTCGACTTGGCCGCCAAGGTTCAGGGGCTCGCGCCATAGAGCGCGCTCAGCCTATAGGAAGTTGCCACTCCAATCCCTCGCATCTGGAGGGAGGCGCAGCTCGCCAAACGACCACCTGAGCGGAAAAGCGGCCAGGCTCAGCATTGACCCCTTTTTCGGCCTCTCCCCACATCAGTTGGCTTTGGCTTCGGCAAGAAAGAGCAACCCTCGCCTGCGCGGCGAGAAGCCCTACACTTCGTCTCACGCGCCCAAAGCGTCTCATTCTAAAGAGGTGGCCACCGCAGTGACCGGCCGCAAGGAGCGAATTTGTGGCCGGGGTTAGATGCGGAAACGCTGATTTGGTTTACCGAGCGCACTACAAATAAATTTTGATTTTTGTATTTGCATTTACCTCAATCTATGCTATCGTGTATTTATTCCGGTTGCGGAGACGGTTAAATCCTCTCCCAGCCGGGAGTAGTTTGCGTCACTGGCCTCCCGGCACGAACAGCAAAACGTTCGTGCCGTCTTTTTTTTGTGCCGCCCTCTCCAATGCCCGTCGAAAGGCAAACTGGCCCACCCATGGGTCACCACAATCCTTTTCAAGGCCCCCGCCGCAGGGACTCCACGGCATCTGAGCCATGCAACGATCTCATTCCAATTCACTTATTCACTATTTCACTCCTTCACTTTTTTCTCTCCAAGTTTGCCGGCAATTATGCCTGTTTGGCGCATACTGGCTTTAGCGATCAGAAAAGGGGCGGCGACTCATCCCGCCGCTTGTGTTCTTGGCTCAAAACAGCAGCCCCAAACCGGTGGCCGAGAAATAAGCCATTTGTTTTCAATATTAAGTCGGCAAACGTTTGCAAAAGAGGGTTTTGCACCATTTGCCATCCCTAACCTCAATCGCGCCTGAATCATGCGCAAAGACGTTATGTGGGGGGAGGGGGATCGGGCCGCCAACACCTTCACGTGAACACCTTGGGGACCGGGCTCGGCCGACCGATCCCAGGCCAGTTCTGTTTGCCTTACTATGAAAGCTGAGGCACCATCATGAAGCAATTCTTAAAGAGCCACTCACTCTGGGCCGTGGCGGTTTTCGCGCTCACGGCGGCCAGCTATGCGCAGTGGACGAATCCCGCCGACGACGTTCCCGCCTATCATCCTTCCGCTCCGCTTAATATTCATGCGCTGCCGCCCATTCTTCATGGCGCCCAGTTGACTGGCCCGAACTTCCGCTATCACTGGCAGGTGCGCGCATACCAGTTGGCCGCGCAAATTCCCGCGGTAATCTATCAGCTTCCGTGCAACTGCCGCTGCGATCGCTCCCTGGGTCACACCAGCCTGCACAGTTGCTACGAGACCACCCACTCCACCGAGTGTGACGTGTGCGCAGCGGAAGGTTTTTATGCCTACTACAAAACCAAGGCCGGCTGGACGCCTGCGCAAATTCGCGCCGGCATCGCGCGGCATGAATACGAGCAGATCGACTTGAGCAAGCAATAGCCGCTGAGCGCTGCTTGTTGCGCGATCTTCTGCATCGAAGGAGGTGTGCCTCCGGTTTCAGAGTGCACTTGAATTACTTCCTGCAGGGAGCGTGAATCATGAAGTCTTTTTATTTGGCTGCCATGTTCGCGGCGGTGCTGGTTCTGGCCGCTCAGCCAACGCGCGCGCGGGCCGCGGACAAAGGCGATGTCTATTTCGGTTACAGCCGCGTCGGCGCAAATCTCTATGCTGCGAATACCTCGGGCATGAACGGCTGGCAGGCCGCTGTGCATGTCAAGCCGATTCCTTTTGTCGGAATCGAAGGCGACGTTTCACATTACAGCCAGAATTCAAACGGCTATTCCGAGCAGGTTACGCAGGCAATGTTTGGGCCGCGCGTCACCGTTCATGCGTTGGGATTCTATCTGTTCGCCCACGGCCTTGGCGGATTTCTGCATCAGAACGCAACCCTCACCACGTTTCCATCTTCGTCTTACAATGCAGTCGGTTACGCCCTTGGCGGCGGCGCTGACCTGCCAATCTTTCTAGGGCTCAAGGTGCGGGGCACAGTCGATTACCTGGGCAACAGCAATGAGCCGGGAGCGGGATCGAGAGGGCCACAGCATTATCGCGCCGGCGTCGGCCTCGCCTACCACTTTTAGGCAGGTCGCGCTTCAGCCGCGCCTGCAGGTTTACAGTCAGTTTTCGGCGTAAAATAGAACGATGCAGCACGAGCCAATCGGCTCTGTGCGCACCCGGCGGCATTCTTCGATCATCGAATGAAGAGCCGCTGAGCATCCCGGCGGCTGGTCTTCGTCGTTGGGATCCAAGATGGGGGCGTCACGGTTTCGACGGGATCGAATGCGGCATGGGAGGCATGTCGGGGTGTGGGCACCCGTAATCGCCTGCAAAACAAAAGTTGCCAACGATAATCTGGCACTTGCTGCTTAATTAACTAAGCAGCCGTCCTCCACGGCTTTGCCTATGGGCTGTGAAAGGGCGTCGCACAGTAGGCTGGTGGTTGCGGCTCGGTCCGTGTTGCAGCCATAAGATCATCGGACTAGCT
>DATKMH010000048.1:0-104158 GCA_035541975.1 Occallatibacter sp.
GCAGCGTTGTTCTCTGTCAGGAACTGGCTTTGGGGCTCGACGACAACGCTCGTGACGTCATGCAACATAACCCAGGCGTCTTTGTCCATGACAGGCTTCGCCGCGCCGTTCTGCCAATCCGTCACGTGCCACGAGACGCGGCAATGGGCAGGGTCGGCGACGACGTTCGTGACTCGGTGAACTTCGGTGTATTGGCCCGCGCTTCCATTGGCCGTGTTCTTAGTGAACACGGTAAAGCTCACGGTCCCGATACTGCCCAGTCCGCTCTGAAAGGAATTCATCGCAGCTTTCAAGCTCGCATTGTTTCCCGCCCCTCCCGGTCCGGTGCTGGTGGGCTTCGTATTCCTGGCAACACCCGGCGTTAGCGGCGAAATCGGCCCCGTCGGCTCACCCAGGGGCGGCTGCGTTGAACCCGGATTCGGCGCCGCGCCCGGCTGCTGAGGTGCCCCAGGTGAACCAACCGGCGCTGGTTGCCCTACCCAAGTCGAGTGCACCCCTACAAAAACCAAACCCAGCAACAGCACCGAGACCGTTCCTGCGGCCCATGTCCACGCCCGCGCGCTCCAAAAGCGCCGTGGCGCCGTTCCCGACTCACGCGCGCCAGCTTTATGCTCCGCTTCCCCATCCGGCCTATGCTCCAGGCCGGTCAGCGCCTTGCCTTCTTCGGCCGGTCCCGGCACTGCGCCAGGCCCCGTCCGCGCCAGCAAAATCTTGATCGTTCCCGCCAGGCTCTTCAGATGTGCCTCAATCGGCGGCGTCAACGCATCCAGCCAATGCACGTTCCCAATAAAGTATTCCAGCGCTTTCGCGGGCAGAACATTCTCGATGCGCAGCGGCAAAATCGCGACGCCGTGATTCACCGCCCGTTCCACCTCCCGGCGAATTTGCGGCGACGCGTTCGCGTTGGCCGTAAAAACCAGCACCATGATCCGGCACTGCTCAATAGCGTCAATGATGGCTTCGCCCCACTCCATGCTCGGCAGCACGTCGCGGGGAGCGATCCAGCAGCGGATGCCCTCGCTTTCCAGCATTGCGCACACTGCGTCCGCGGTTACTTTGTCCTTCGCAGAATGGCTGATGAAGACGTCGTGTGCCATGGGTTTTTCGGGTCAAATTCGGAGAGGGGAAACAACTAGCGCTACTATAACGCGGCTGCCTCAACGTCCTCTCGGCTGTTCTTGAAACGCGTCAGCCAGCCAATTCCTGCTGATCCCCGCGTGCGCCTATTTATAATCCCAACGAGCGTTCATCCCACATTCCCACCGCTCTCTAGGAGCCGTCGCATGACCTTGACCATCCAGGAAATCATGGATTTCCTGCCCCATCGTTACCCTTTTCTCCTCATCGACCGCGTGCTCGAGTTCGAGCCCCAAAAGAGCGTCGTGGCCATCAAAAACGTAACGATGAACGAGCCCTTTTTCCAGGGTCACTTCCCCGGCGCGCCCATCATGCCCGGCGTCCTGGTCATTGAGGCCATGGCCCAGGCCGGCGCCGTTCTGCTGCTCTCTGAGCTCGAAGACCGCCACTCCAAACTCGCCGTCTTCACCGGCATCGACGGCGCCAAATTCCGCCGCTCCATCACTCCCGGCGATCAAATCCGCATCGAGGTCACCGTCGTCAGCTTCCGCCCGCGCGCCGGCAAAATGGAAGGCAAAGCCTACATCGACGGCAAGCTCGCCTGCGAAGCCACACTCACCTGCATGATCGTCCCGCGCAGGCAGGAACCGGCGAGCCCTCAGCAATCGAAGGAGGGCACGGCGCCAGCCGAGGCAGCCCAGTGAGCATCCATCCCAGTGCGGTCATCGCCGCAGGCGCGCGCATCCCGGCTTCCTGCACCATAGGCCCCTATTGCACCATCGGGCCCGAGGTCGAGCTCGGCGAAGACTGCGCCCTCATCTCCCACGTCGTCATCGACGGCCGCACCCGCATCGGCGCAAAGAACATCTTCTATCCCTTCGACTCCATCGGCATGGCGCCGCAGGATCTCAAATACAAGGGCGAGCCCACCGCAACCGAAATCGGCGACGGCAACACCATCCGCGAGTGCGTCACCATCAGCCGAGGAACCACCGGCGGCGGCGGCGTCACGCGCCTCGGCTCCGGCAACCTGCTCATGGCCTACGTCCACATCGGCCACGACAGCCAGGTCGGCAGCCACTCCATCCTCGCCAACAACGCCACCCTCGCCGGCCACGTCACCATTCAGGACCACGTCACTCTCGGCGCATTCTGCCCCGTTCACCAGCACTGCGTCGTCGGCGCCTACTCCTTCATCGGCGGCGGCACCATCGTCACTCAGGACGTGCTGCCGTTTTCGCTCACATCCTCGCGCCGCGAAAATCGCGCCTTCGGCATCAACAAAATCGGCCTCGAGCGCCGCGGATTCTCGCCCGACCGCCTCAAGCTTCTGCAAAAGGCCTACCGCCTCCTCCTCGCCGCAAAACTCAACACCACCCAGGCCCTCGAAAAAATGCGCGAGCTTCCGGGCGACGACGTCGCCCTCCTCGTCAAATTCATCGAATCCAGCGAGCGCGGAGTGATCAAGTAATCATGACCCTCGGCCTCATCGCCGGCAATGGCCGCTTCCCTTTCCTGCTGCTCGACGCGGCGCGCGCCCAGGGTCACTGCGTCGTTGTCGCCGCCATCCGCGAAGAGACTGATCCCGAAATCGACCATCGCGCCGCCTGCGACGAAAAAATCACTGTCCACTGGCTCTCTCTCGGCGAGCTCTCGCGCCTCATCGAAACCTTCCAGAAAGCCGGCGTCGCCAAAGCCGTCATGGCCGGCCAGGTCAAGCACAAGCAAATCTTCTCCTCCATCCGTCCCGACTGGCGCCTCGCCAAGCTGCTCCTCAACCTCCGCACCCGCTCCACCGACGCTCTTCTCGGCGCAATCGCCAAAGTCCTCGCCGACGAAGGCATCGAACTGATCAGTTCCACTTCATTCCTCGAGCCGCTGCTCGCCACCGAAGGCGTGCTCACCAATCGCGCGCCCGACGAAGGCGAGCGCCTCAACATCGACTACGGCCTCAGCGTGGCTCGAGCCCTCGCCGCCTTCGACATCGGCCAGACCGTCGTCGTCGCCGCTCAGGCCTGCGTCGCCGTTGAAGCCATGGAAGGCACCGACGCCACCATCGAACGTGCCGGCACCCTCATGGAATCGTTGGAAGGCGCGGCTTCGACACTGGAACGCCGCCTCACCGTCGTCAAGGTTGCCAAACCCAATCAGGACATGCGCTTCGACGTCCCCGTCATCGGCATCTCCACCATCGAAACCATGATTCGCGCCGGCGCAACCTGCCTCTCCATCGAGTCCGGCCGCACCCTCCTCTTCGATCGCGATGCCCTGCTTAGCCGCGCCGCCCAGGCCGGCATTGCCATCCTCGCGGCTCCCCGCTGATAATGATGAAGCGCCGCATGGCGCTTCGGAGCGTCCTCCCAGTTTGCCACTCGCTCCCTTGCTCTCTCGGTTTCTTTCGGCCTGCTATTTGCCGTTTGCTGTTGCTAGTCCCTACGTTCCTATTCCCAGTTTCCTGCCTTCAGGAGGTTTGAGATGAACAAGTATCTTCTTATTGGAATTGTGGCGGCGGTTGTGCTCTTGATTGCTGCCGTGCCGTTCGTCACCGCCCACGCCGACGATCAGACCATGCCCGCCGTCGGCCAAACCGCGCCCACCTTCACTCTGCCCTCGCAAACCGGCGAGTCCATCTCGCTCGATAGCTTCCGCGGCAAATGGGTGGTTCTCTACTTCTATCCCAAGGACATGACTACCGGCTGCACCATTGAGGCGCACAAGTTCCAGGACGCGCTGCCGCAGTTTGACGCCAAGAACGCCGTCATCCTCGGGGTCAGCGTGGATTCGGTCGACAGCCACAAGCAGTTCTGCACCAAGGATTCGCTCACGTTCCATCTGCTCGCCGACCCCGACCACAAGGTCGTCAGCGCCTATGGCTCTTTGGGCGGATTCGCCGGAATCACCATTGCCAATCGCAACACTTTCCTCATCGATCCCGAGGGCAAAATCAAGCAGGTCTGGGTCAAGGTCAACCCCAACACCGCGGCCTCTGATGTTCTCGCCGCGATCCCGTAGAGCCTCCAGCTGCCGGCAGCCGGCCTTTGCCTGCTGGCTGCCACTGCACCAAGCGATGCAAGGAACAGCCGATGCCCACTCAACTGGCTTGCGATTTCCGCGCTGAACTAGACCGTCTGCGCGCGGCTCTCCTTGCCCTTCCACCGTCGCTTGCCGACATTCCCTGGCGGCCCGGCGGATGGACGCGGAAGCAGATCGTCGGGCACCTCATCGATTCGGCGACCAATAATCGGCAGCGCTTCGTCCGCGCCGCCATCGATGGCGCCTACGCCGGCCCCGGCTATGCCCAGGATGATTGGGTCCTCGCGCACGGCTACGGCAGCCAGCAGTGGGACACTCTTCTCCGCTGGTGGCAGACGGAGAACGAAATCCTGATGGCCGCAGTCGACCAAATTCCCGAAGACCGCCTTGCCTCAAGCTGCGTCGTCGGCAGCGATGCCCCGGTCACTCTGCGCTTCCTTATCGAGGACTACCTTCGCCACCATCAGCACCACTTCAAGCAGCTCCAAGCTTCCTGATCCGGCATCATCGCCGCGATTCAACGCAAAAAGGCCCGGACGAATCCGGGCCTTTTCTTGCTTGTCACTCGATGCGCAGAGAAGGGATGCGAAACCGCGCACCGCTTCCGGCGCTGCTGCAACAGCCGAGCGATTACTTCTTCTTGCCCTTCTTCTTCGCGGCCTTCTTGGCTTTCTTCGCTGCCTTTTTCGCCGCCTTCTTCGCCGGCGCCTTCTTCTTCGCTACCTTCTTCGCCGCCTTCTTGGCAGACGCCTTCTTGCCCGCCTTCTTTTTTGCGGCTTTCTTCGCTGGAGCTTTCTTCTTCGCTGCTTTCTTTGCGGGCGCCTTCTTGGCTGCTTTCTTCGCCGCCTTCTTCGCAGGTGCCTTCTTTGCGGGTGCCTTCTTCGCGGCTGGCTTCTTCGCCTTTGGTGCCGCCGAAGGCGTTGCTACAACCGCCACGATCGTCTCTTCGCCAATAACATCGTCATCAGAGGAGGTAAGGATTCCGGAAGTCTCCAGCTCATCTTCCTCGTCGTCAAATGCCTCGACCTGTCCGGGGTCCAGGTCACCCGGCTTCCCAAACGGGTCGCCGTCACTCATCGCGTACATCCTGAACACATCATCCATCCGATTGCCTCCAGCGGAATGCCGCTGTGCTTCACCATTCGCAGAGCAGTCAATGCGGTTTTGCTCGCGCAAGCGATTGTAGCCCTAGCTTGCCCTTAAACACAAGAAAAACGCAAGCATGGATTAAGGGTCGCGGCCAATTTTTATTGCGAGTTGATTTCTATTGCGAGCTCTTCCCCGAAGCATCCGACTTCCGGGTCGCCTTATGAGTCGGCTGGTGGGTCCCCCTGTGCGGGGTCGCGTGGCCGGCCCCACCCTCGGTCGTCGTTCGGGTCTTCGCCGTGTGCTCGCCGGTCTTCGTTCCGGAGCGGGTTCTGCTCTGGCCGGCGTGTGTCGTCGTCTTACCGGGCGCGCTCCCAGCCTCCCCATGCCCCGATTCGCCCACCCCCGTCCGCGACTCTGTATGCCCCTCACCGGCCCGCGTCGCCCCGGACCCAGCCCCATGCCGCCGCCTGGTCGACGTCCTCACAGGCGTAGGCTCGGCGATGTGCAAACGCCTGCCGGGCGCAACCCGAATGCCCGACGGAATCCCGTTCCAGCGCCGCAACTCGGCCAGCGAAACCCCAAATCGATCCGCAATCGTCACCAGGGTGTCTCCCCGGCGAGCCGTATAAAGCCGTGCAGCTAGGGGCTCAGGCGCCGGAGGCACCGGCACCACCAGCCCCGTCAGGTTCGCAAGGCTGTCGCCCGGCGCTAGCTGGTTCACCTCCGCCAGCTCACTCGCAGGCACCCGGTACTCCGCCGCAACCGACGCCAGCGTATCTCCCGCGGCCACCGTATGGTAGCGCCAGGAGTTCCGCCTCGCCTCCGGAATCAGCGCCACCCGCTCGTCAAACAGCGTTTCCGTTCCCGCAGGCAAGTGCAAATCGAAACTCGCGTTGGGCGGCGTCACCATGCGCAACAGGCTCGGATTCAGCGCCTCGATCTCATCCACCGGAATCCCCACCAAGTCCGAAACCAGCCGCAGGTCGATCGAGTAGTTGATGGTCACCGTATCCGTCAGGATCGGCGGGTCAAGCGTTACGTCGGTAAAGCCGTACTGGTCGGGGTGGTTGGCAATGATGATCGCCGCCAGAATCTCCGGCACGTAGTTCGCCGTCTCCCGCGGCAGCTCGTTGCGCTTGTAGAGCTCCCAGAAATCCGCGTACCCGGTCTTTGCCACTTCATGCTGAATGTTGCCCGCCCCATGATCGTAGGCGGCCATCGCCAGGTACCAGTCGCCCAGCTCGCTATAAAGAAACTTCATATACCGCGCATAGGCGCGTGTCGACTTCTCAGGATCGAAGCGCTCATCTACATACGCGTTTCGCGTCAGGCCATAGTAGGGGCCCGGCATAAACTGCCACATGCCGCCCGCACGCGACCTGCGGTCGATCGCCTTGGGCTGAAATCCCGACTCCGCCACGGCCAGGTAAATCAGGTCCTGCGGCACGCCCTCTTCAGCCAGAATCCGCTGGATCATCGCCTTATAGTGCCCGCTGCGTTCGAACGAATGCATCAGCGTGTTGTGGCCCTTTTGCGTATTCGCAAAAAAGTTGATGTACGTGGCAACGTAATCGTTCACCATCAGCGGCAGGTCCGACTTGGTCGTGGGCAGCTCGGCCGTCGCCTTCGCAACCAGGTTCGGATCGGATGCAAACGTGATGTCGCTCGCGGCCTCCGATGGCGTCAGCTCTTCCTTGGGCACAAAGCCGTTGCCCTGCTTCAGCGCTTCCATCTCCAGCGCATTCACCTGGTCCACAATCTTCTCGAACTCATCATTGAGCGCCGGCGTCGACTTGATGTCGATTCCGCTCGAGAGCATCAAATCGACCGCACGATCGAACTCGGTCTTCGCTTCGGCAAGCGAGCCCCGTTGGTAGTCGGCATTGCCACGCGCGTAGGCCGTCTCAACCTGGTCAATCAGCACCTTCACGCGCTGCTCTTCCACGGTAGGCGGCGGTTGCGCGGGAGCCACCTGGACCGGCGCGGCTGCCGGTAGCGCCGGTGCAGTCGCCTGTTTCGGTGGCGCTGCCGATCCTGATGAGCCGGTCGGCGTGCAGCCGGTCAAAATCAGCAACAGCGCTCCTGTCCCCGCCAACGCCCGCGTCGCCGTCCTTCGACTCCAATGCATCTCCACCAAAAGACGCAACCAACCGCGCAAATGTGAGACTGCAGTCCGCACTATGCCCACTAGGCCGATGATAAGCTATGCCAAGTGGGACAAATCGCCTCGCGCCCGGCGCAAAATGTGCGCCGTATACCCTAAGCAAACCCTCCGAAAGCTCCCATGGACGCCCGCTTCCTCCGCAACTTCGCCATCATCGCTCACATCGACCACGGCAAGTCGACCTTGAGCGACCGGCTCTTGCAGCTTACCGGCTCCGTCACCGATCGCGAGATGCAGGCCCAGATCCTCGACGACATGGATCTCGAGCGCGAGCGCGGCATCACGATCAAAGCCCATGCCGTCCGCATGATGTATAAAGCCCGCGACGGCCAGACCTACCAGCTCAACCTCATCGACACACCGGGCCACGTCGACTTCAGCTACGAGGTCTCGCGCTCCCTCGCCTCCTGCGAAGGCGCGCTCTTGGTCGTCGACGCCAGCCAGGGCGTCGAGGCGCAAACTCTCGCCAACGCCTATCTCGCCATTCATCACGGCCTCGAAATCATTCCCGTCATCAACAAAATCGATCTCCCCTCTGCCGACATCCTCCGCACCCAAGAAGACATCGAGCAGGCCGTCGGCCTCGACGCCACCGACGCCATACCCGTCAGCGCCAAAACCGGCCAGGGAGTTGAAGAAGTCCTCGAAGCGATCGTGCATCGCCTCCCCGCTCCCAAAGGCGATCCCGACGCCCCGCTCCAGGCCCTCATATTCGATTCCTGGTTCGACGCCTATCGCGGCGTCATCGTTCTCACGCGCGTCATGCAGGGAACCATGCGCAAAGGCCAGCGCATTCGCTTCATGTCGAACAGCAAGGCCTACGAAATCGAGTCGATGGGCGTGCTGTGCCCCAAGCCTGTCGAAATCGGCGAGCTCTCCGCCGGCGAAGTCGGCTTCTTCGCCGCCACCATCAAGAACGTGGGCGACACGCGCATCGGCGACACCATCACCGACGATGCCCATTCCGCCGCACACGCCCTGCCCGGCTTTGAAGACATCAAGCCCATGGTCTTCTCCGGCCTCTACACCGTTGACGCCCACGAGCACACACTCTTGCGCGACGCTCTCGAAAAACTGCGCCTCAACGATTCATCCTTCTTCTTCGAGCCCGAAAGCTCCGTCGCCCTCGGCTTCGGTTTTCGCTGCGGCTTCCTCGGCCTGCTTCACATGGAGATCATTCAGGAGCGGCTGGAGCGCGAATACGAGCTCGACCTCATCACCACCGCGCCCGGCGTGCGTTACGACATCACGCTCACTGACGGCAGCGAGATCGCCGTTGACAATCCCTCGCGCTGGCCCGAGCCACAGTCAATCGCCAGCATTCGCGAGCCTGTCATCACCGCCAAAATCCTCACCAACGAGGAGTACGTTGGCGGCATCTTCAAGCTCGTCGAAGAAAAGCGCGGCAAGCAGATCAACTTTGAGTACGTGACTCCCACGCGCGTCATGCTCACTTATGAGCTGCCGCTGAACGAGATTGTGCTTGACTTCTACGACCGCCTCAAGTCCATCTCCCGCGGCTACGCCTCGCTCGACTACCAACTCGCCGGCGAGTGGGAGTCGCCCATGGTCAAGCTCGACATCCTCATCGCGGGCGAGCCCGTCGACGCGCTCTCCATCATCGTCCATCACGACCACGCCTACGAGCGCGGCCGGGCCCTCGTCTCCAAGATGCGCGAGCTCATTCCTCGCCAGCAATTTGAAGTCGCCATCCAGGCCGCCATCGGCGCCAAGGTCATCGCCCGCGAAACCGTCAGCGCCCTGCGCAAAAACGTCCTCGCCAAGTGCTATGGCGGCGACATCACGCGCAAGCGCAAGCTCCTCGAGAAGCAAAAAGAAGGTAAAAAGCGCATGAAGCGCATCGGCAAAGTCGACATCCCCCAGGAGGCATTCCTGGCCGTCCTCCGCGTCGGCGAAGAACAGCAAAAGTGATGCCAAACAACTAGGTCACTGTGTTTTTTGTCACTGGAAATTCATCGCCCGCTGTGGAAACCGACGCAAATGCCCCAAAATGCGGGAGCTTTGCCGCCTCTCGGCTCCCTTTCAGCCGATCCCCTTATCTTCCCTTCAAAAACAAAGAGTTACACCTTCTATCAAAAACAGGCTGAAGATGACAACAAGAGAATCGTGGGCTTTTTGGCGGGGGTTTCAGGAAATATCCACAAAATTTTCCACATCAGGCCCGCAGGCGGAAACCAACGCAAAGGCCCCGTTACCCGGGGCCCTTGCGCACATATGGATCCGCTCCTCAGTGGCTTGAGGGCGCTGTCCCCGGCGCATGCGTGGAAGGCGTCAAGCTTCTTGGCTTGGGCGCTGGGGCCGGGGCTGACGCCGCGGGCTGCGCCGGTGGGGCCGGAACGCCCGATTTCACGTTGTAGGCGTCGATAACTTCTTTGGTGATGACGCTGCCCGTGTTGGCGTAGAGCACGGGTGATTGCTGCTGCGAGACGTCGAGAATCAGCGTATATCCCTGTTGCTCGGCGTAGGCCTGCATCACGTCGTACACCTTCGAGGCCAGCGAAGTATAAAGATCCTGCATGTCCTGCTGCCCGTCGTTGCGCAGGTCTTCGGTCTCGCGATCCAGCTGCTTCTTCTTCTCCTCGGCTGACTTGGTGCGGTTGGCGCGCTCCACGTCGCTCAGGTTGGCGGCCGGGTCCTGCAACGACTTGTTCAATGCATCGATCTCGTCGCTCAGCGATTTCAGCGATGCTTCTTTGGGCGCGTACTTCTTCTGCAGATCCGCAAAATCCCGCTGCCCTTCATTGGTTTGTGCCACTGCCAGTTGAAAGTTGATGACGGCGATCTTGGCGGGGCCTGCCGGAGCGGCGGCGGCCGCGGGCGCTGCGGCCGGCGCGGACGTGGTTTGTGCGCTGGCGCTCATCAGAGCACTCGTGGCCAGCAGCAGCATCAATCCTAGCGAACGTTTCATGGGTTTCTAAAAACTCCTTCGGAATTCCTGTTCGGCTCCTCGGTTAGACGCGACAACGCGCCTGACTCTTCTGACAAACCTCACGCTTTTCCACGGAAACTCCGCGCCGGAGGGCGCAGGATTGAAAAGGACGCGAACGGAAACGTCAGCAGGAACTCTTGCGATTATACAGGGGTCGGCACTCGGTGAACAGCCAGCACCAAAAGCAGCGCTGCACCATGCTTACCACTAACCACTAATCACTGACCCCTGTCTTCAATGCGCCGGAGCCGGCTGCGGCTGCGGTGCATCCACGGCTGGCTGGCCCTGGCCTGCGCTCTGCGGCGGCGGCGCCGGTACGCCCGATTTCAGATTATACGCATCGATGATCGCCTTGGTGATATCGGTGGACGGCACCGCGTAGAGCACTGTCGCGTTCTGCTGGTCGCCCGCATCGAGCACGATCGTATAGCCTTCCTTCTTTGCGTAATCCGTCATCACCGTGCCCACCTTCTGGGCCACGCGGTTGATAAGCTGCTGCAAGTCGCCCTGAAAGTCGCTCTGCGCGTCCTGCGTCTCGCGGTCCAGCTGTTTCTTCTTGTCGTCGATGGTGCGCGCGCGGCTGATGCGCTCCTCTTCGCTCAATTGCGGTCCCTGATCCTGCAACTGCTTCGACAGCGTGTCGATCTCGTCCGACAGTGTCTTCAATTGCTGGCGCTTCGGGTCGTACTTCTTCTGCAGATCCGCAAAATCCCGCTGGAATTCGTTGGTCTGGCTCACCGCCGCTTGAAACGCGATGACCGCAACCTTCGATGGGCCAGCGGCTGTTGCGGCGTGTTGTGCGGCTGGGGCTGAAGTTTGGCCGGCAGCCGGAATCACCACAGCTGCGGCAAACAAAAGAACGTACAAGGGCAAACGATTCATGCGATTCCACAACTCCTTCGGAACTCCCGCGAGCCAGTCCTGCCGGCGCGGAATCCTCCTGCCGCATCATCTCTCGCGGCTTTTGGGATCCCGCCCGGCCTGAAGCCTGTCTCAATTCACACGCACGGAGGCATCGCCGGGAACTAGTGGGGATTATAGGATTCCGAATTCCGAGCGTCAAACACAGTCGGCCACTAGAAAGTGGTGGATACTGTCAATCGGAACGTCTTGCGCGGTTCGCGGAAGACGTTCTGCGCGCCGTACGACTCAATCGCTTCCTGATAGGTGTAATCGCCTGCGCCGCCCGGCGGGAACATGGCGCGCGTGATCAGCTCTGCTGAGCAGCTCAGTTGCTTCTGGCCATAGTTCACGTCGTTGCAGTAGGGAGTCTCAAACAGCCGCAGCGGGTTGTAGGCGTAATAGAGCCGGAACGGTGCATTGATGATCGGCATGATGACCGAAAGCTCGGCGCCCAGCGACATGCGCGGAACCAGATTCGTTCCCGCCACCGGGTGAATATTCTGACGGAAACCCACGTCCTTTCCCGGTATGCCGCCCTGGCACGATCCGTTGTTGTACACCGGACACCCATAAAGTGGCGCCGTTAAGCTCGCGAATCCTTGGGGGCTCTGCTTCAACTGGTTGTGATTGGTCGCCACGTCCAGGCCGAAGTCGTCAAAGAACGAAAACATGAACGGCCCCACCACCGGAATCCGATACTCGGCGTTCGCAGTCAGGTCGGAATCGCCGCCAATCGACGCAATGCCGTAAACCGGCAACGGCACCTGGATGCACTGGTTGTCCTGCGGATTGGTCGGGTCGCGCGGCACGCAGTTTCCGTCGGGATTGGTCAGCTCGAAGTTCACGCGCGTGGGCACGTAACCATAAGGCGTGGCGCCGCGCACATCGAATCCGCGCAGCTCCTGCTCACCGCCGGCATAAAAGCGGTTATTCGGCGGCGCCACGTCACCGCCGTAGCCCTGGATGTATCCCAACTGCGCACGCAACGCCAGCACGTTGCGCCCTTCTTTCGAGAACTTCAGGTAGTGCATGGGGATGAACTGCTTATAAGCCACCACGGGATTTACGTAGCGAACGCTGCCCCAAATGCCTGAAGTCTGCACAAACGCCGTGTACTGCTTGCCCTCGCGCGGACGGTAGGGATTGCTGACCGTGTCGTATGTGTACGTGAGCGACAGATTGCTGTTGATGATGCCCGCCAGCGGATTCGATCCCTCCACACCCGACCGGAAGGAGATGGTCTGGAAGAAAGTCGATGATGCCGTGCTGAACGCGGTAATCGTGGACTTGGTCCACGAATACGTCATGCCTATGCGCTGGAATGCGTGCTTTCTTAACGGATAGCTGAGTGAGAAATTCAAGCCGTCCGATCCCACGTTGTAGTTCTGCGTCAGAGACCTCTCCGCCGCGCTCAAATTTACTGATGCGCCCGTCGTGGCTTCGTAATTCTTTGCCGCGTTGTAGTCCTGCTTGTTGTTGAAGATCTGGAAGCCCATATTGATCGGGCGATTCCGGAAGTAGGGCTGCGTAAAGCCAAACAGGAACGTGCGGCTGACGCTGCCCAGGTTCGCCTGCACGCTCAGCGTTTCGCCCAATCCCAAAAAGTTATTCGTCGAGTAATTCAGCCCCAGGAAGGCGCCCGACAAGCCGCTCACGCCTCCGTTTAGGCCGATCGAGTTCTTGCCTTTCTCTTTCACCTTCAACAACAGCTCCACCGTTCCGTTATCCGGATCCTGGTGCGCCTCTGAATCCTGATCCACCTTCAACGGCTCGAAGTACTCCAGCTGGTTCAGCCGCAGCAAGCTGTATTCCCATAACTGCGAGTTGTAAACCGAGCCTTCGTCCAGCATCAGCTCGCGGCGGATCACCTTGTCGCGCGTGATGGTGTTGCCCGTGAACTCGATTCGCGACACGTAGAACTGCTTGCCTTCGTCGATGTCGATGTTCAGCGACACGGTTTTCTTCTGTTCGTCGTAGCTAACCTTCGGAATCGCGCCGAAGTTGATGTAGCCCAGGCTGCCATAAGCCTTCTTCAGATTTTCCAGCCCCTTCGCGATCTCCGAAGCGTTAAACCAGTCGCCGTCTTTAATCGGGAAGGTTCCGCGCAGCGCCTTTGTGTTGTTCAGTTCCTTGTTCCCCGTGAAGGTGATCGAACCCAACCGGTACCGGCCGCCCTCTTCGATCGTCATCGTGATGTCGATCCGCTTGCCCGTCCGCGGCCTGAAGGTGAACCAATTCAGTCCGCCCTCGTCCCGAATCTGCGTCTTCGGCTGTTCCACGGCTGCGTTGGCATAGCCCTTGTCGCGATAAGCCTGGCGTACGCGCTCGGTATCTTCTTCGAGCTTCGAAGAGTCGTATGTCTGCGGAAAGAGATCCTCAAAAACAATCGAGTAAGGAATGCCGATCGGCTTCAGGTTCTTCATCGAGCGCCGCAAATAAAGCGCGTTGAGATGCTCATTCCCCACAAATGTGATTCGGCCCACCTTCACCACCGGGCCTTCCTTGATGTTGAAGGTCACCTGAACCGAGGCCGGAGGAACCGTTTTCACGTCGGCTTTCACGGTTGCGAATTGGTGCCCATGCTCGGCCAGCAATTCCTTGATTACGTTTTCGGCGTGCTGGATGCGCGTGGGATCGTACTGGCTCTCCACCGAAAGCCCGACCTTGTCTTTTTTGAATGCATCCAGAATGTCGGAGTTGGTGATCGAGTTGTTGCCCTTGTAAATAATGTCGCGGATCGTCGGCTTCTCGCGAACAAAGACATCCAGAATAATGCCCTTTTCCGTATCCTCGCGCTCGATGCGCAGATCGTCGAAATATCCCGTGTTCCAAAGCGAGTTGAAATCGCGCTCGATCGAAATCGGGTCGTAGGTGTCACCGGGATGCGTAAACATCCGGGCCAGAATCGTCTCTTTCGGAATCCGCCGGTTGCCGATAACGCGAATCTGATCGATCGTGTCCGGAGTCTGCGCCAGTGCCGCGCCAGCACAGGCCGCCAGCACCGCCAGAATGAGGAATCTCGCCACTCGCCCCACGGCCCACGGCGCGCCCCTGAAAGTGTGCCGGGTCTTCACCGGGTCTGACCCCTGCGCCGAGCACAAAAACTCTTTCTTGCCATTGTTCACAGGAAGAATTTGCACACCCTCATTCGCTCTTGATTCCGGTCCTTCCTCGGACGCTTTGATCGTTCCTTCAGGAAAGATCGATTCTACAGGACCGCGCCCACCCTCCCCAAACTTCCGGGGAGCCCAAACTGGCCATCCAGCTTCGACTCAATCTAAATCCGCTAAAAGCGATGCTCGCCACCGCTTCCCCGCCGCACTCATCGCCGCAGAAATGCAGAATTCTCTTTGCGAAATCCATTTCACAGTCTACCGGACTCCATTGGATTGCCGCGCCTCGAAGCCGGCCACCTGTGCGGATCCGGAGACCTCGCTCAACTCCGCTCTTTGGCGGTATGTTCCTTAGACGCGCGACCCCGAATCACGACACTCTCTCTTATCCGCCCTCAACCCCAAAGCCGAATCTTTTTCAGGGCAAAGCTCGTCCTATGAAAATGGGCCGGTGTCCGGCGCGCGAACTTCTGTGTCCGTTCTCACCTTCTTCGTCGATCAGCTACCATAGTATGTTCATTGAAATGCTCGGCCGGAGTGGTGCTGCTGCGCCTTCCGGCTCGGTGCACGTGGAGCCGGCGCACCGTACTGAAGCTCAAAACCGGCCCCGTTAGCGGCCGCGGTTGACGGCAAGCCTTTCATCGGCTCGTTCGCCGCCAGTTCGCCGGCCGAGGAGCGAATACCAGCCTTATGATGTGGATTGTCCGGCTTGCGCTCAGGCGGCCTTATACCTTCGTCGTCTTCGCGCTGCTGATCTTGATCCTCGGCGTCTACAGCATCGAATCGATGCCGACGGATATCTTTCCCAACATCGATATCCCCGTCATCACGGTCGTATGGCACTACACCGGCTTGTCTGCGGAAGAAATGGCGAACCGCATTACGAGCAGTGCCGAACGCGGCATGACCACCACGGTCGACGATATCGACCACATCGAATCGCAATCGCTGGTCGGCCAGGCACTCATCAAAATCTATTTCCATCCCCAGGTGAATATCGGTCAGGCCGTCGCCCAGGTCAGTGCCATCAGCCAGGTACAGCTTCGCTCATTGCCGCCGGGGACCAATCCGCCCTTCATCATTCAGTACAACGCTTCCAGCGTTCCTGTGTTGCAGCTCGGTCTCTCCGGGCCGGGACTGAATGAAGCGCAGTTGAACGATATCGCCACCCAGACCATTCGCATCCAGCTTGCCACCGTAGAGGGGGCGCAGACGCCGTTTCCCTACGGAGGCAAGCAACGCGAGATCGATGTCGATCTCAATCTGAACGCGCTTGAGGCCAGGGGACTGTCCCCAGCCGACGTGGTCAATGCCATCGCGGCACAAAACGTGATCGCTCCGTCGGGCACCATCAAGCTCGACCAGTTCGAGTACCAGGTCGAGACCAATTCCGCACCCACTCTTCTCAGTGCCCTTGACAACATGCCCATCAAGACCGTGAACGGGGCCACGGTCTACGTCCGCGACGTGGCGCACGTCCGCGACGGCAGCCCCCCTCAAACCAACATCGTGCGCGTCGACGGTCGCCGCGCCATCATGATGAACATTCTCAAGACCGGTTCGGCCTCGACGCTCGACATCATCAAGAGCGTGCGCGACATTCTCTCGAATCCCAGCTTCATTGGGCAATTACCCCCGCAATTGAAAATCGCTGCATTGTCCGATCAGTCGATCTTCGTGCGCAGCGCCATCAGTGGCGTGGTCCGCGAAGCCATTATTGCGGCCTGCCTCACTGCCATCATGATCCTGGTCTTTCTGGGCAGCTTCCGTTCCACCATCATCATCGCTGTTTCCATTCCGCTTTCGATTCTCTGCTCCCTCATCCTGCTCGACGCGCTGCACGAAACCATCAACATCATGACACTCGGCGGCATGGCGCTGGCCGTGGGCATCCTGGTCGACGACGCCACCGTTGCCATCGAGAACATCAACCGCTTTCTTGAAACGGGGCGCGAGCTGGAAGCAGCCATTCTGGAGGGCTCCGCGCAAATCGCAACGCCGGCGCTCGTTTCCACGCTCGCCATCTGCATCGTCTTTGTCCCCATGTTCCTGCTCAGCGGCGTTGCGCGCTATCTCTTCGTGCCCATGGCCGAGGCCGTGGTCTTCGCCATGCTCGCCAGCTATTTTCTGTCGCGCACCCTCGTGCCCACGATGGCCAAGTTCCTGCTCCGCGAACATGACGATGCGCAGGACGCGAGAAAACAAGCCAGCCGAAACCCGTTCGTTCGCTTTCAAAGAGGATTCGAACACGGGTTCGCCAGGTTTCGCAGCAGCTACCTCGCCCTGCTCATTTTGTGCGTCGATCATGCCGGAGTTTTTTTGATCCTTTTTCTCGCCTTCGCGGTCGCCTCACTCGGTCTGACCCCATTCCTGGGCCAGGACTTCTTCCCCTCCGTTGACTCCGGCCAGTTCATCATTCACGTCCGCGCGCACACCGGTATGCGCATCGAGGAAACCGCTGCCCTCTGCGACCATATCGAGACCACCATCCGCCAGGAGATTCCGTCGAACGAAGTCGCCACCATCCTCGACAACATTGGCCTGCCTTACTCCTCGCTCAATCTTTCTTATTCAACTTCGGCTCCCGTCGGCCCCTCCGACGCCGATATCCAGGTGCAGTTGACCCGGAAACATCATTCCAGCGATGCCTATCTCGAGCGCCTTCGCCAGGTGCTCACCCGCGACTATCCCGGCGTCACGTTCTACGTCGTCCCCGCCGACATCGTCACCCAGATTCTCAACTTCGGGCTGGCTGCGCCCATCGACATTCAAATCATCGGACCCAATCTCTACGCCAACCGCGCGCTGGCCGAGCGCATGCTCAATGAAGTCCGCTACGTGCCCGGCGCTGCCGACGCGCGCATCCAGCAGCCCTTCAACTATCCCAAATTCACAGTCAATGTTGACCGCACGCGCGCCGCGGCAACAGGCCTCACGCAGCAGAACGTGGCCCAAAGCCTGCTGATTGCGCTCAGCGGCAGCTTCCAGACCAGCCCCAACTTCTATCTCGATCCCCGTAATGGAGTCACCTACAACATTGCGATCCAGGCCCCGCAGTACCGGCTTGACAACATGCCGGCCTTCGAAAGCCTTCCCATCACCAGTTCCGCAACCAGCGCCGCCATGAACGCGCCTTCTTCCAGCACTTCTACGGGAGCCCCCGGAGCCGCCCCCCTCGGCAGCATCGCTCCAGCCCAGCCCCCCGGCGCTTCAACCGCAGCACCCGGCGCGCCCAAACCGGTACAAGTGCTCAGCAATGTAGCCTCCATCGTTCCCGGCGCCGAGCTCGGTGAAGTCAGCCACTACGACATCCAGCCCGTCATCGACATTTACACCAACGTGGAAGGCACTGACCTCGGCAGCGTAACCCGCGCCGTGGAAAGAATCGTCGACAACCACCGCAAGGATTTGCCTCGCGGCTCGCAGTTCATCATTCGCGGCCAGAGCGAGACCATGTACAGGTCCTACTTTGGCCTCCTCACTGGCCTCGCTTTCTCTGTCCTGCTCGTCTATCTGCTCATCGTGGTCAATTTCCAATCCTGGCTCGATCCGTTTCTCATCATCGCCGCCCTTCCCGCCGCCCTTGCCGGAATCGTCTGGTTCCTCTTCCTCACTGGAACCCGTCTCAGCGTGCCCGCGCTCACCGGCGCCATCATGTGCATGGGCGTGGCCACCGCCAACTCCATTCTCGTCGTCAGCTTCGCGCGCGAGCAGCTTGAAGTCCTCGTTGGCGATGCGCGCCGCGCCGCTCTCGACGCCGGCTTCGTCCGCCTCCGCCCCGTGCTCATGACCGCCTTGGCAATGATCATCGGCATGGTGCCCATGGCCCTCGGACTCGGCGACGGAGGTGAGCAAAACGCTCCCCTCGGCCGCGCCGTCATCGGCGGACTGCTCCTTGCTACCGTCGCCACATTATTCTTTGTTCCTACGTTCTTCTCCTTCATTCACGGCCGCCTCGAGCGCCGCCGCAAGCGCGAGCACGAACACGAAGACAAATCCGATGCCGCGCGTTTCGACGAATTCGATTCAACACCGGAGTAGTTGCTATGCCTCAGGATCAGAACTCGCACTCTCAATCCGCCGCCCATCATGACGCCCATCCCGAAGGCCCGTCTCCGCGCCGGGCCGTCACGGTCGTCGTCGTCGTCCTCATCGTCCTCGCGGTCATCGCCGCCGTCGGCATCATTCGCCATTTGCATTCCGGCACGGTCCTTGCCCAGCGCACCAACGCGCTTGCCGCGCCCACGGTCTCCATCGCGCCCGCCCAGCCCGGCAAGCCGATGGAGTTGCTCATCCTCCCCGGCAACGTCACCGCCTACACCGATTCGCCCATCTACGCCCGCACCGACGGTTACCTCGATCACTGGTATTACGACATCGGCGCGCGCGTTAAAAAAGGCGATCTGCTCGCCGTCATCTCCACTCCCGAGCTCGATCGTCAGGTCGCGCAAGCCGAGTCCGATCTCACCACCGCCGAAGCCAACGCCAACAACGCGCACCTTCAGGCCCAGCGCTACTCCGATCTCGTCAAATCCAACGCCGTCTCGCAGCAGGACACCGATACCTTCATCAACCAGGCCGCGGCCACCGCTTCCACAGTCAAATCCGCACAGGCCAATCTCGATCGGCTGCGTCAATTGCAATCGTTTGAGAAGGTCTATGCGCCCTTCGATGGCGTAGTCACCGCCCGCGAGGTCGATACCGGCCAGCTCATCTCGAGCACCGGCGCAGGCACTGAGCTCTTCCACATGCAGGCCCTCCAGACTCTGCGCGTCTACACCAACGTCCCGCAGATCTACTCGCAAACCCTCAAGCGCGGCATGAAAGTCGATCTTGTGTTTCCCGAGTACCCCGGCAAAACCTTCCCGGGAACCCTCGTTCGCACCGCCGACGCCATCGATCCCGTCAGCCGCACTCTGCTCATCGAGATCGACGTCGACAATCGCGCCGGCCAGCTCATGCCCGGCTCCATGGCCGAGATTCATTTCAAAACGCAGGCGCCCGTCCAGACCTTCATCGTCCCGAGCTCAGCCCTCATCTTCCGCCGCCAGGGAATGCAGGTCGCCACCGTCACTGAAGACAGCCAGGGAGCCGTCGCGCATCTCGTGCCGGTCAGAATCGGAGAAGACGACGGCGCCACCGTGCAAATCATCACCGGCCTCAATGCCAGCGACAAAATCGTCCAGGATCCGCCCGACTCGCTTATCGACGGCGAAAAAGTTACCGTCGTCTCGCCCGGAAATTCGCAGTCTTCCGCGGGAGGGCTCTAGTCATGCTTGTGCCGGAATTCCCGAGCGCCGGCACCATCGGCCGGCTCCCCAACGACACCGGAGCTGTGCCCCATCCATCCCGCGCCTTTCGCGGGATGGGCGGGATTGCGGGCGATCGCTCACGCTCCACCCACCCTCAGCCGCGTCCTCCACGCTCCCTTGCTCCCTCGCTCCCTCGCTCCCTGCTTCTCCTGCTCCCTTGCTCCCTCGCTCCCTGCCTCCTCCTCTCCGCCTGCAAGCCCGTCGGTCCCAACTACAACCGCCCCAACTACACCGCCCCGCCCGCCTACAAAGAAACCGGCGCATCCACCGTCGTCGTCCCTCCGCCCAATCCGCAAGGCGGCGCATGGCAGCCCGCGAACCCCTCCGACGGAATGCTCAAGGGCAAGTGGTGGCAAATCTATCAGGACCCGCAACTCAACCAGCTTGAAGACCGCATCGATTCCGACAACGTCCAGCTCCGCCAGCAAATGGAACTCTACCTCGCCGCGCAATCTCAGGTCCGCGCCATCCGCGCCAATCTCTTTCCCACGCTCTCCGCAGGCCCAGCCATCAGCCGCAGTCGCATCTCCGCCAACCGTCCACTGGCCCAGCCCGGCAGCTCCACCACCTCCGGCGATTTCGTCATCGCCGGCCAAGCTAGTTGGGAACCCGACTTCTGGGGCCGCATCCGTCGCGCCGTCGAGCAAGCCCGCGCCAACGCCCAGGCCAGCGCCGCAGACGAGGCCAACGTCGCCCTCACCCTCCACGCCGAAATGGCCACCGACTACTTCGCCCTTCGCGGCCTCGACTCCCAAATCCAGCTTTTGACCGACACCGTCTCCGACCTCCAGAACCAGGTCGACCTCGCGGAAAAGCGCTTCCACGGCGGCGTCGCCACTGAAGTCGACGTGGCCCAGGCCCAAACCCAGCTTGAAACCGTTCGCGCCCAGCTCGTCGATCTCGGCGTCGCCCGCGCGCAATACGAGCACGCCATCGGCACCCTCGCCAACGAAAGCCTTCCCGGCTTCAGCATTCCGCCGTCCCCGCTCACGCTCGCGCTGCCTCAGGTTCCCACCGGCGTCCCTTCGCAGCTCCTCCAGCGCCGTCCAGATATTGCTCAAGCCGAGCGTCTCGCCGCCGCCGCCAACGCCCAAATCGGCATCAATATCGCCGCCTTCTATCCCACCATCACCCTCGGCGGAACGGGCGGCTTTGAGAGCAGCAGTCCCGGCTCCTGGATCGAGGGTTCCAGCTCTCTCTGGAGCCTCGGCGCGCAGGCGAGCGAGCTCCTTTTCGACGCCGGCCAGCGCCACGCCCTCACCGACGTGGCTCGCCACAATTACGAGGCTCAGGCCGACGCCTATCGCAACACCGTCTTCCAAGCCTTCAACGATGTCGAAGATCAGCTTTCATCTCTGCGAATTTTGGAACAGGAAGCGGCCACCGAGCAGCGCGCCGTCGACTCCGCCCGGCACTCCTTCGACCTCTCCAACAATCGCTACAAAGGCGGCGCCACCAGTTATCTTGAGGTGCTCACCGCCGAGCAGACCCTGCTGCAAAACCAGGTCACCGCGGTCAACATCGCCAGCCGGCAATTTGCCGCCAGCGTCAGCCTCATTCGCGCGCTCGGCGGCGGTTGGGACGTCACCCAGCTCCCATAACCGCCATCCTGTCGCCCCGGTCGCCGCCCTACATCCGTCCCTAGCCGAGCAACCTGCGAAATCCACATGAATAAATCTTTTCACCCCATCAATTCCAAGCAACGTCCACCATTCGCCCCGGCATCCTAGCAACCTGAGGTATCCCCATGAAACTCCGCCACACCGCTTTAGCGCTCGCATTCCTTTCTACGAGCGTCCTGGGAGGCGTCGCCTTCGCCCAGGATCAGGACCATCATGATGACCACCCGGCCGCGCAGGACCAGGACCATCACGACCACTCCTCCGCACAGGATCAGGACCACCGCGATCAGGATCGCCGCGACCAGGACCGCCACGCCGACGTTCAGGACCATCGCGACAACCACCACTACGTCGAGCACAAAGAATGGAGAAGGGGCGAACGCCTCAATCGCGACGACTGGGATCGCGGCGAGCGCATCAGCTACCGCGACTACCATCTCAGCGCCCCGCCCCGCGGTTACGAGTGGCGCATAATCGATGGCTACTATGTCCTCGCGAACATCGGGAACTTCCAGATCCGCACGGTCGTTCGCATTCAGTAACACCCTCCCTCCCCCCACCCCCCGGGCCGCTTCCTGCGGCCCTGGATTCTTCAAATCGCCCGCTTCCTCAAAACCCCGCGCAAACCTTCGTCGGCTTTGGCATCTCACTAAGGGCACGGTCGCAACTTCAACGAAAAAAGGCCCGGTGAATGATTCGAACCCTGCTGCCCGGCAAGCCCTATCCCTTGGGCGCCACTGCGACTCCAAAAGGCACAAACTTCGCCCTCTTTTCTGAGCATGCAACCGCTGTGTCGGTTTGCTTCTTCGATGAATCCGGCCACGAGACCGACTGCATCAATCTCCGCGAGCGCACCGCCTTCGTCTGGCACGGCTTGGTCCGCAATATTCGCGTGGGCCAGCGCTACGGTTACCGCGTTGAGGGCCCTTGGGATCCCGCAAGAGGCCTCCGCTTCAACTCCAAAAAACTGCTTGTCGATCCCTACGCCAAAGCCCTCGCCGGAGACGTCGATTGGAAAGCCCCCATCTTCCCTTACAACGTCGCCAGCGGCGATGACACCGTCCGCGATGATCAGGATTCCGCCTTCGGCGTCCCCAAATCCATCGTGGTTGAATCTCAGTTCGATTGGGGCGACGACGCTCCTCTGGAAATACCGCTCGCCGAATCCATCATTTACGAAATGCATGTCCGCGGTTTTTCCATGTTGAATCAGGCTGTCCCCGAAAAGCTCCGCGGCACCTACGCGGGCCTCGCTTCTGAAGCCAGCATTGAGCATCTCCTGCGCCTCGGCATTACCGCCGTTGAGCTGCTTCCCGTCCACCATTTCATTGACGAAGGACATCTCATCGATCGCGGCTTACGCGACTACTGGGGCTACAACACCCTCAGCTATTTCGCTCCCATGGCGCGCTACAGCTCCTGCGGCGACACCGGCGGCCAGGTCGTCGAATTCAAGCAGATGGTCAGGTCCCTCCACAAGGTCGGAATCGAGGTCATTCTCGATGTGGTCTACAACCACACCTGCGAAGGCAACCGCATGGGCCCCATGCTCTCAATGAAAGGCATCGATAACACCAACTATTACCGCCTCGTGAGCGACAATCCCCGCTATTACATGGACTACACCGGCACCGGCAACACCCTCAACGTCATGCATCCCCAGGTGCTCAAGCTGGTCATGGACTCTCTCCGCTACTGGGTGACGGAGATGCACGTTGACGGCTTCCGCTTCGACCTCGCCAGCACCCTCGCCCGCGAACTCCACGCCGTGTCCAAGCTATCGGGCTTCTTCGATACCATCCACCAGGATCCCACTCTCGCCGACGTGAAACTGATCGCAGAGCCCTGGGACGTCGGCGAGGGTGGCTATCAGGTCGGCAACTTCCCCGTGCTCTGGGCGGAGTGGAACGGCAAATACCGCGACACCGTCAGGCGTTTCTGGAAAGGCGACGCGGGCCTGCTCTCCGACTTCGCCTACCGCCTCACCGGCTCTTCCGATCTTTATGAAATGGATGGACGCAGGCCCTACGCCTCCATCAACTTCGTCACCGCCCACGACGGCTTCACGCTGGCCGACCTCGTCAGCTACAACCACAAGCACAACGAGGCGAATGGAGACAACAACACCGACGGCTCCGACAACAACGACTCCTGGAACATGGGCGCCGAAGGGCCTACCGAAGATAAGGCCATCAACACCCTTCGCCAGCGCCAGATGCGCAGCTTTCTGGCCACCCTCATCCTCTCCCAGGGCGTGCCCATGCTATCTTCCGGTGACGAACTCGCCCGCTCCCAGCATGGAAACAACAACGCCTACTGCCAGGACAACGAGATCAGTTGGCTCAATTGGGACCTCGCACCTTGCCAGCGCGAACTGCTCGACTTCACCTCTAATCTCATTCATCTGCGCCGCATTCACCCCAACCTCCACCGCCGCAAGTTCTTTCAGGACCGGGTGATCCGCGGCTCCGTAGTCCGTGATATCTCCTGGTTCAACGCCGACGCCAATGAGTTCTCCGATGAAGACTGGAATACCCATTGGTATCGCGCCCTCGCCGTCATGTTGAACGGGAAAACCCTCGCCATCACCAATGACGACGGGCTTCCCATCTTCGATGAGAGCTTTTTGATCCTCGTGAATGCGTCGGCCGAAGGTGTGGAGTTCACGCTTCCTCCTCCACCCGGTGGAACGCCGTGGTGTCACGTCCTCAACACTGAAGACCTCGACGACCCCTTTCCCAACATTGAAGCCGGCGAGAAAGTCATCGTCGGCGGCCGCTGTGTGCGCCTCTTCTCTGACGCCCTGGGCTAAGCCGAAACAGCCCTGGCATCCTCAGCCGCCCTGTTTCCACCTCCGCGCTGTACCCCGTTCATCCCGCGCCTTTCGCGGGATGAGCGAGCGGAACATCACCCGCCAACCTGCCAACTCGCCAGCACGCGCCACCGGCGCGGCGAACTTGCTAATCGGCAGAACTCGCTTCGCCTTATCTCGCTCCTCAAACCACTTGCCGCTAGCCCCCTCTTCTTCCGCCCTGCGCGTTGTCAAGCCCTGCCGCCAAAAATAAATCCGCGCGCCTCCCTCAAGTTCTTTATTCCCTAGTCCCTACGTCCCTATGTCCCTGCCTTCCAAGTTTGCCGGTAATTTCCCCAAAATCTCTATACTTGTCGTATATGCAACATTTCACCAACCCGCTCAGCCAGCCCTGCGCCCCGGACTTTATTTACCGCCCGTGTGTTGCACAAACAATAAACATTCACGAGAAACAGAAAAATAAATAATTCTGTTTTTCCGGGGGATCGTACAATTGATAAACACTTAAATCGTTTATTTTCAGTAGACACTGCACCAATTTCAGTGCAAGTTTACCATAAAATTAATAGTATTTTTGTAGTAACATCTTGGCACTAAGCTCTCGTCAGTGCGACAACGCACTCCCCGGCACGTCGCCCAGCGCCAGCCCCGGCCCCTCCCACCGCAGGCGCGGCGCGCCAGCGCTCGACGTGTTCAGCGCCTCCACATGAATCCTGTGCAGCCCCGCGCGCAAGCCCAGCGACCCGCGATCGTAGCGCACCGCATTGCCCGGCGACCCGCACACCAACCCAAACGCCGGCCCGGTCTTCGCCACTTCCATTCCATCGATCATGAGCCTGGCCCCATCGCGATCCATGAGATGGAATGTATAGCCGCCGTCCGCCGGAATCCGGATGAATCCGTCCCAGACCGTCGCATGCGGCGCGAGCGTGTCAGCCGCGGGAGGAACCGCCACGTTGGTCATCGCAGTCAGCTGGACCGTGAGATCCGCCGAGACTCCGCTAGACTGCGACTCAATGCCCGCAAAATCGGGCAACGTGGTCCACGATCCGGCATACGCCTTCCAGCTCAAACCCGGCGCGCTCTGCGTGGCTGAACTGATCGCATCATGCCACTCCGCAACCGCCACCACTCCCTGCGCGGCCCAATCCTCGTGGCCCGCCTTATCCGTCACGTGCAGCAGCACACGGAATCGTCCCGCGCCGTTCTTCCCATCAAGCTCGGTACCCAGCGCATCGTTGAAGCGATGTCGCACCCGCCGTCCATGCGCCGACGTTCCATCGCCAAAGAGCCACGTGTACTGCGCCCCCGGCGCATCCTCCGCGGTCAGCGTCACCGTCTTTCCCGGCGCAATCATAGCGGGCTCCACGCTGAACGCCGCCACCAGCGCCGGCGCGGGCGTGAACGTTGGCTTCGCCGCCCCGCTTGAAACCGCCAGCGGCATTGCAGCGTCATTAGTCACGCGCGCCTGCCCGTACTTCACGTTGTCGAACGTCACGTCGCTCACGTCGCCGATCATCGTCGACTCGGCGAGCGGCGGCTGATCAAGCGCCCAGATGTTTCGGAATGCGAATCCGTGCAGGCTCGGTTTCTCCTGCTCCATCTGCGCCAGCGAATACCAGTTGTCGAGCAGAACGTTCTCAAACGTCACGCCGGAGTGGTCACCGCCTGCGCCGTTCGCGCCCCAGAATCCGAGCAGCCCAAACGTCTGCCCGCATGACCCAATGCCCGCGTGCAGAACATCCGAGTCGCGCAGCGTGAAGTTGTGCAGGTCGTAGATCTTCTGCGGCCAGCCCAGCCTAACCACGTTGGAGATGCTCGTCGAGAACTCTGTGTTCTCAACCAGGATGTTGCTCACCCCTTCGCCCGGCGCGGTCAATGCGGCCTGCGTGTAGCCGTCCCAGTTGCCGAGCGCAGCCAGATCATCATCCGACGCGCGGAAGAACGAGTGATTCACAACGGTGTCGCCTCCGCCCAGCCAGTCCATGCCGTCCTGGTTCGCATTGCCCGCATCGCCCGCGATCACCCGCAGATCGTCAAACCGGAACCCGGTCGAATCCTTCATCTGGATCGACCAGGTCCGCGTGCGAATGATGCAGGTGAGGCCGTCGATCTCCACATTGTGCGCTTGGTCGGCGACGATGCAATGCCAGTCCCGCTGGTGATACCAGCCAGTGTCGCCGTTCGGATCCTGCGGCCCGCTATAGACGATCGTTCCGCGGCCCAGGATCTTCACATTCTCCACTTGCCAAAGATTCAGGCTGCCAAAAACGTACGCGCCCGGCTCGAAATAAATGGTGTCGCCGCTCTTCGGATTGAGGCTCTCGCGGTGCACTCCCGCGGGCACGATGGTGACGTTGGCTCCCGCTGGCGGGGGAGCCGCCGGCGAATCTGCAAACACAAACAGCATCCGCGCATGATTCAGGAAGTCCCCCGGCCGCGAAATCGAGAGCTTCACGGGACCGGGAATCCGAAAGCGGATGGTCTGCGGCTCGCCCTTGGGATGCGACGGGCGCAGGCCCAGCCGCCACGGCTCGATGTCCACGCCGCTGTCCCAGAAGTGCGGATCGGCTGCCGTAATCGAAATATCCGCCGGCCCGGTGGTATCGAAGTTGAGAAACTCGTAGTCCGAAGCGGCGTGAGCTACATCCACGCGCTGGTTGTTCACTGCCACGGCAAAGAAGCTGTTGCGCATCTCATCGGGCACGGGCGCGGCTTGAATCTGCGCACCGGCGCACACGCCGCTCGCAATCACCAAGGCTCCGACGAAGAACGCGAAAATGCCCCGCAACAGAAAAAACCCTCAGGAATGGAATCCGGAAACCAGACCACTCTAGCACCCTGAGCCGGCGCCCGCTTGCAAAGGACAGCATCGTGTCGACGACCTCTCAGTCGATGTCCATTGATGCGCACGCAATCCGAAAGAATGAAGCGACCGTCATTTTCAGGGCCACAATCATCGGCACAGAAACTGACGCGTCGGGCAGTTTCCAAATATAATCAGCGCAGGCTTTCCCATTCGCAGGAACCCGCACGTCTAAACGGTGTTGGTTTCTTTGTCAAACGCGCATGGGTTCTGCCATTCACATGAGTCAAGAAGAACTGATCTTGGTCACTGGCGCAACGGGCTTTCTGGGCACACAGGTGGTCCGCGAATTGTTGCAGCGCCGACCTCACGCCAGGCTCGCCTTGCTCATACGGCCACGTTCCGGCCAAACCCCTGCGCAACGCGCTGAATCGATCGTCGAATCGGGTGATTCGTCGCGTGTGGAGGTTTACGCCGGTGACGTGAGCGAGCCCAACTGCGGTTTGGACGCCGCAACCATGCCCGATCTCGCTCAGCGTGTGACGCGCGTGATTCATTGTGCCGCGACCGTGCGCTTTGATCACTCATTGGAAGAAGCGCGGGAAATGAATGTGGACGGCACGCGCAAAATGCTTGACTTCGCTGAGCGCATGCCAAACGTCAAAAGTTTCGCTTATGTGGGCACCGCGTACGTGGCGGGCGAGCGCGTCGGCCTGATCCGCGAGGACGAACTCGATGTTGGGCAGCATTTCCGCAACACCTACGAGCAAACCAAAGCTGAAGCCGAGGCTCTGGTTCGGTCTCGCATGAGCAAGCTGCCTTGTCTCATCCTGCGTCCCAGCATCATCGTGGGCGATTCGCGAACAGGCGTCACCGCCAGCTTCAAAATGCTGTATTGGCCGCTCAAGATCTACTCGCGGAGGCTTTGGCGAACCGTACCTGGTTTCCGTGATGCAGTGCTGGATATTGTCCCGGTCGATTATGTTGCGAAGGCCGTCGCCCAGCTCGCGTTTGACGAAAGAGCCGTGGGCGCAACCGTTCACCTTTGCGCCGGACCCAATGGCAGTGCCACTATCGAACGGGTTGCGCTCCGCGCCGCGGAATACTTCAAAGTTCGCGAGCCGCGTTTTGTTGACCCTAAGATTTTCTTTGCGGCAGTAAGGCCTTTGCTGTCTCTTATACTTTGGGGACGCAAGCGGCGGGTATTGGTCGACGGCGCAGCCTATCGCGATTACTTCACCATGCGCATGCAGTTCGATACCACAAATGCCGAGCGCCTCCTCGGCCCAGTGGGGATTTGCCCGCCGCCCGTGATGGATTATCTCGACCGCCTCTTGCGTTATTGCGTGGCCAGCGATTGGGGACGCAAGGAAGTTCCGGCACAATGAGCCTGATCCTTCAAACTCGGCTGGCTCGCGACCGTAGCATCACGGTCGCCAATCTCGTCGATGAACTCCTGCGGCGCAAAGGCGACTCCCAAGTCTCTGTCACTGAAACAGGAAACTTCCAGCTCTCCGATCTGCACGCGGCAATTTGCGAGATGGATGGCTTTCTTCGCCGTTCCATCGGCCTCCGCCCCGGCGAGCCGGTCGCTGTCTATTGCTCCAACGATCATCACTGCTTCCATTGGTTCCTGGCCATCATTCGCGCCGGTGGCATAGCCGTCCCTTTGAATCCTCAACTGTCTCTCACTGAGGTGCGCCGCATCCTAGCCGAGAGCGGGACAGACATTCTTGTCACCGATAAGGCGGTGTTCGAACGCAACATCGTGGATCGAAGCGCGCTTCACGTCCGAGCTTGGATCCAGTCGGACCGTGAGGCGGACACCCTCGAAGGGTTTGTCCGCGTTCGGGATGATGGCCCGGCATTTCCCCCGACCACAATCGACCCCGCCGCCACCGTTGCTGTCTTTCACACATCGGGCACCACCGGATTTCCCAAAGGAGCGGCTCTTTCAAGTCGCGCCCTTCTCGGTGCGCGCTCGTCGACGGTCTTTGCCGGGCTTTTCCTCGGTCACAGAGACCTCGCTCTGGTTGCATTGCCCTGGTCGCACATTATGGCTGTCAGCATTGCGCTTTACGGCTTGATGGCCGGCATCCGGGGATGCTTCCTCGAACGATTCGATGCCGAGAAAGCCATCGACCTTGTGGAGCGTTTTGGCGTGACGGCTTTTGTCGGCGTCCCGGCGATGCTTGCTCGCGTGGTCAACAGCAATCCCGATCCGCGTCGATTGGCGAGCCTGCGCGTATGGCTCTCAGCGAGCGACCATTTGCCATCGGAGGTCCGCACGCGCTTGCGCGAATTCGGAGCTCTCGTTCGCCTTCCCGGCGGGCGGCGCATTCCTCCCGTCATCCTGAATGGCTACGGCATGGTCGAACTCGGCGGATTGGCGATGATGGGGGTCGAGCTGTCACTCTTTCCCGGTAGCGGCCAACTCTGCTTCCCTGTTCCGCCATTTCGCGTTCGCATCGCCGATGAAAATGGCCGGCGCGTACGCGCGGGAAAGCCCGGCGAATGCCAGATTCATCGTCGCGGCCTTGCACCTCACTATTGGAAAGACCGGACCGCAAGTAGCGGCCTGTTGACCAGCGATGGCTGGCTGCGCACCGGCGATCTGGCTACCCGCAATCATTTCGGCCTGATTCGAATCGTCGGTCGCATCAAGGATGTCATCAAGTCCGGCGGATATTCGGTCTATGTTCGCGAGCTTGAAGAGGCGATTCTGGCCCATCCGTCCGTAGCTCGCGCCATTGCTTTCGGATTACCGCACCAGGAAAAAGGCGAAATTCCCGCCCTCGCGGTGGAGTTGCAGCCCGGCGCTCCGACGGGTGAAACAGATCTGCTCGATTGGTGCAGGGCGCGTCTTGCCCCTTACAAAACGCCGCGTCATATCTGGATTCTCGATGCCGGCGGCCTGCCGCAGAATCATAACGGAAAATTTCTCAGGCGGGTTCTCCGCGAGCGTTTCTCCGAGAAAATCGCGTAAGAGCCTCAAAGTCCTGCGGATGCTGCATGTTACAATTTGCCCACGCTAATTCCCATGGAAGTACATTCCCCACAGACTGAAGCGGTGCTCGAAGTCATCGCGCCAAACGGCACGCGCGAGAAGGTCGCTGTCACCCAGGAGCCCTTTAATATCGGGCGCGGCGGCGAAGGCGATAACGTGTTGCATCTTGACGATGGGCGAATATCGCGCCGCTGCGCAACGATTGTGGCTGACAGGGGCGCGCACATTCTGCATGATCGCGGCAATCGCTATGGGATTTTCGTAAATGGCATCAAGGTTCAGGAGCATTCGCTGCACGATGGCGACATGATCTCGTTCGGCCTTGAAGACAGCTACCGGATCGTCTTTCATCCGCCGGCGACCACTCCTGCGCTCAGCGCACACGATTCGGTGGCAAACCTGCTCACGCGCATTGGCACAATTTCAGACTTCGCGCATACGACGGTATCAGGCGGCCTGAACAAGTTGAACCTGCTGCTGGAAGCGACCTCGCTTCTGCACTCTCAACTGCCGCTGGATGCAGTGCTGGGCACGATGCTCGATCACGCCATCTCTGTCACTCACGCCGACCGCGGGCTTCTGATCGTGCCGGACGCATCAGGTTCGTTACGCGTTCACCAGGCGCGCAGCAACAAAGCCGAGAACCTGCCCCCGGAAAACCTCAATCCCAGCCAGACGGCAATCAACCAGGCGATCAGCAAGGGATCGGCGGTGATCACCGAAGACTTGAACCTGGCAGGGCTTGATCTGAAGGCGGCGGAAAGCATCGTGATCCAGGGCCTGCGCGCGGTGGTTGCGATTCCGCTATACGCCTCATCGCGCTCCACGGTGGATACGGGTGCGGAGCTGGAGCCAGGCCAACTGCTTGGGCTGATTTATCTTGACTCGCGTCGCATCGCGGCGTTTTCCGCGCTCGACCGGCAGATTCTGGACGCGCTCGCCGTTCAGGCCGCGAGCATCATGGATAACGCCCGCCTCGTGGAGCGGGAACGCGAGCGCCAGAGGCTCGAGCAGGAGTTGTCGATTGCGCGCACCATTCAGCAGGCGCTACTGCCGCACGGGCTCAACGACTTTCCGCATCTCGCGGTGAGCGGCGTTCACTATCCCTGCCATGAAGTGGGCGGCGACTATTTCGATGTGGTTCCGGTCAGCGAGGATCGCACGGGCATTTTGATTGCCGATGTGAGCGGCAAGGGACTGGGCGCGGCGCTATTGACAACGATGTTGCAGGGCGCGCTGTCGGGAATGACGATGGGCGCCGATCCCGTGAGGGTCTTCAACCACATCAACCGCTTCCTTTGCACGCACTCCGAGGTTGGCCGATACGCCACAATGTTCATCGGTATGGTAGGCGCGGATGGCGTCCTCGAGTACATCAAGGCGGGACATCCGTCGCCGCTGCTCTTGCGGCAAGGCAAAGTAACCGAGCTTTACACCGAGGGATCGTTCCCCGTGGGCCTGATTCCGGAGGCGGATTATCCATCAGCGAAGTTGCAGCTTGAGCCGGAAGACACGCTCGTTCTCTTTAGTGACGGCGTGACAGAGGCCGAAGATCCCGATCATGAACTGTTCGAGGTAACGGGACTTTGCAAAGTGCTTGATGGCCGGGTGGACACGTCAGTGGTTGAGCTGCAGCAGGCGATTCTCGATGCCGTGCGGGCGTTCACCCGTGGCGCGAAGCAGTCAGACGACCTGACACTACTCGTGGTGCGATACCGCAAGGCGGCGTAAGCCCTTCGTGGACGTGCCAGGCTCCAGCGGGAAGACTCCAGTCTGCCGAAAACCTCTCCTCGGAATCGTCTGAAGAACGTTGCATCGGGTTGGTACAATTCACGGCATGGGCGTCCCCAAGTGCATTGGCAGGTATGAGATCGTCGAGGAACTCGGCCGCGGCGCGATGGGGAGTGTATTCAAGGCCAAAGACCCCGCAGTCGGCCGTATTGTCGCCCTCAAAACGATCCATACAACCGCGCTCGAAGGCGCTCAAAGCGAAGAATACCGGACCCGTTTCTACCGCGAGGCCCGCGCGTCCGGCGTGCTGGCGCATCCCGGCATTGTGCCGGTATTCGACGTAGGCGAGGATCAGGGCGCGCCATTCCTGGTGATGGAATTCGTCGAAGGCCGCACGCTTTCTGACGCCATGAAAAAGGGCGAGCGCTTCACGCTCGATCGCGTCTGCGAAATCGGGCAGCAGATTGCCGAAGCGCTCGGCTATGCGCATCGCCAGGGCGTGATTCATCGCGATATCAAGCCGGCGAACATTCTCATGACCTCGAAGGAGGTCTACGGCAGCGAGCGTCCCCGCATCACCGATTTCGGCATTGCCAAGCTGGCATCGAGCGACATTACCACCACCGGGCAATTGCTGGGCACGCCGTCTTTCATGCCGCCTGAGCAGTTCACTGGCTCGCCCATCGACGGCCGCGCAGACTTGTTTTCGCTGGGCGTGATTCTCTACTCGCTGGCAACCGGCGAACAGCCATTTCCCGGCGAGACCATGACGGCTGTTTCGTACAAGGTGGTTTATACAGAGCCGATTCCGCCGTCGAAGCTGAATCCCGCGGTTCCTGCGCGGGTTGAAGCGGTGATCCTGAAGTGCCTGGCCAAGAGCCCCGCGGATCGCTACCAGACCGGCGAGGAACTGGCGCAGGATTTGGCAACGGTGCGCATGAGCCCCACATCGAGCCTGCTGCAGACGGCGGCTCCGGTTGCCGGTGATGCAACGCTGGGGCCGGGGCCAGTGTCTGCCTCGCTGAAGCCCGCGCCGTCGGCGCCACCCGTGCCCCCTGTAGTCACGGCCGATAAATCCGGCCCTCGGCAGGCGCCCAGCCCCGCGGCTGCAAAGCCTGTAAAACCGTCGGCACCTAAGAAGTTTGAGAGCGTATTTGCCATCGGACTTCTGTGTGTTGTTGGAGCCGGTGCGGCGATTGGCGGCGGCTGGTACTGGTATGCGCATCGCAAGCCGCCCGCTCCGCCTGTAAAGGAGGCGGTCGCTCCTCCTGCGCCGCAGCCGATTCCGGTTCCAAAAGAAATAGAACCGTTGCCGGTTGAGCCAGAGAAGCAGCCCGCCCCGGAAGCCAAGACGGCAGTGCCTCCGCCCAGCAATTCGAAGACGGCGAAGCCGCCCGCCGTGAAGCCTGCGCCGGGCAAGTCAACGACGCCAAAACCCCCGACACCGCAGCCTGCCGTTGTCACGGTGCCAACACCTTCACCGGCCAAGCCCGCTACGACAACGAATCCCGCGCCCGTGAAGCCTCAAACACCCACTCCAGCGCCCGTGGTCGCGGCTTTCGATCCGCGCAAGGCCGACCCGAACAAAAACGGCAAGCTCAAGATCGATGTAAGCAAGTTCCCCAAAGGCTTGCCCTTCAACGTTTCGATGAACAATCAACCCTACCTGCACTTCATCACCGGGGATGGAACGAGTCTGGACAACTTGTATGCGCCGCCCGGGATGCAGCAGTTCCAGGTGTCGTTCGAGAGCAATGGGCAGAAGTGGAATTCCAAACCCGTGAGCTCGGACTTCAAGGCCAAGAAGACCAAGACAATGAAGGTGCAGCTCCTGGTCGATGACAATCCGGCGTCGAAGATCACCGTGCCCATCGCTAAGGATGCGGTCCTGCAGATTTCGTTCTCGACCAGCCTTACCAGTCTCTTCTGAACTTTTCCGTTTGTAACAGAACTGTCACATTTGTCCCGTAGCATCGGGTTCGAAGATTCAGCAAACCCAATAAATGCAAAGGGACGGAAATGGAACTCTCCACGCAGGAACTGGACGGCGGAGTCACCCGGGTCGCGCTAGACGGTCGCATGGACCTCGCCGGCGCCGCGGCGGTCGACATGAAGATGAATCTGATTGCGGGCAGTGCAAATAAACTCCTGATCGACTTGCAGAAAGTCACGTTCCTTGGTTCCATGGGATTGAGATCGATCGTGCTGCCTGCCCGGGCGGTGAAAAGCAAGGGCGGCAAAGTGGTGCTTTTTGCGCCGACGGAGATGGTGGAGTCGGTTCTGAAAACCAGTGGTATTGACGCGATTCTGCCGGTTCACCACGATCTGGCCAACGCGCTAGCAGCCCTTCAATGAGCACCCTCGTTTCCCCGGTGTCGGCCATGCCTCAAAAAGACATCGCCAAGCCCCCGTCGCGGCTGACCTTAAAAAGCCAGCTCGACGACATGGCCTTGCTGTGGCCTTGGGTCGAGGCTCTGGCTCTGGAATACGCCATCCCCGAGGATGCACTTTTTGGCGTGCATCTCTGTCTTGAAGAAGCGATTTCGAATGTCATCAGGCATGGATACAACGGAGAGCCCGGTCATACGCTCTCCGTCGACTGCGTCTCGCCGAAGGCCCATGAGGTCCTCTTTGTCATTGAGGACCAGGCGCCGCCGTTCGATCCCGTTTCCGGTTCAATTCCCGAAGAGCAGCCCGCTTCATCGCCGATGGATTATCTTCGCCCCGGAGGCCGCGGCATTTTACTAATGCGCAAGTTCTCCGGATCGCTCGCCTATGAGCGGCTCCCCGGCGGCAATCGGTTGACGATCGGCTTCGACCTGACCCGGTGACCGACTCCATGTGGCGATTCCGTCATGCCGATTCTGTTGGTCGGTTTTCATTCCTTCGCTTTTGCAGCCCCATTTAACACTTTCGTTTACAACCGTCTGCCTGCGCCCGGCCTTTTTCGAACGCTGATTGCGATATGATTGCGTCTATAGATTGTGCGCGGCTTGCTTCCCCTTGAGGCCGCCCTGGCGGTGTGCGTGTCCCGATTTTTCAGGCGCTTTGTTCTCGTGATTGCGGTGGTAATTTTTGCTGGGGTCTTCGTCAGCTATTTTCTCGGCGAGCTCGGCTACATCGGCGTGCGCGCCGACGACGAACAGGGCGCTGCTTACAAGCAGATGCGCGTCTATGCTGAGGTTCTGCGCAAGATTCAGAACTACTACGTGACCACGCCGAATATTCCGGCCGTGACTACCGGCGCGTTGCACGGACTCCTCGACTCGCTCGATCCTGACTCGAGCTATTTGACGCCCGCGGAATACAAGATCTACAAGGACCGGCCCGCAACAGACAACGCGCAGGTAGGGCTGACGATTTCAAAGCGGTTCGGATACGCGACTGTCGTGAACGTGCTGCCCGGATCGCCTGCCGATCAGGAACATATGCGCGATGGGGACGTGATTGATCTCATTGACGGCCAGTCAACCCACGATCTGCCGCTGGCCATCATGCGCTTCATGCTTTCGGGCAAGCCTGGCACCACTGTCACGCTTTCGATCGTACGGCCGTTCAAACCCGATCCCGACACGGTCAAGCTCACGCGTGCAGCTCTCAATGTGCCGCCGCTCGGCGAGCAGTTTTATGAGAATGCGAGCATTTTGTATCTGAAGCCAGGCGTTTTGAGCGCAGGCCGCCTTGACGATATCGCGGCGCGCATTAAGGCCGCAAAGGGCAAGAAGATTCTTCTCGATTTGCGCGACACTACCGGCGACGATCCCAAACAGGGCGTGCGCCTGGCCAACTTCTTCATCAAGCAGGGAACGCTGGCTTCGCTCGTCGGCCAAACGTTTCCATTGCAGACGTTCAACGCCGATCCTTCGCTGTTCCTGACTGACGCGCCGGTTGCCGTCCTGGTAAATCGCGGCACCTATGGCGCGCCCGAGATAGCTGCCGCCGCCATTGAAGACCTGAAGCGCGGCGACGTGGTGGGTGAGCACACGTTCGGCGAGGGCACGGTGCAAAAGACCATCGACCTGCCCGACGGCGCAGGCCTGATGCTCACGGTTGCCAAATACGAGGATCCTGACGGCAAGAAGATTCAGGACGAAGCCGTGACGCCGAATGTAGTCGTTGCTTCTCCCGAAGACGACGGTGAGCCCATGCCGGCTTCGAATGGCGACGCGCCTTTGAATCAGGCGTTGTCGCTCTTGAAGGCCAAGAACGGATAGCCTCGAAGCAACCGGCAAACGCCAAAGATAAACGCTTGGCGTTCCCAGTCGCACCGTTTTTCTGCCCGATTCGGGCGCGTTTTTCCGCGCGCTTTCCCGCCTCTTTTCCCAAAGTTGACCAAGCGATTACATCGGTGCGCGGCATCGGATTTTCCTCAGCAATCCGATGCTAGCCTTAATGCAGCACTCCTCCCGCGCCCGTAAGGGAAGGTCTGCCCTTTTTGAGGCCAGTCCCGCCTTGGCGACTACGTCCAATCCGCCCCCGAGGGAGCGCGTCAACTCGCGCCCGCTGGTGCGGGTGCGCCGACCCTCAAGGCCTGCGCTGCCGGCGCATCCCAGGCGAAAACTGGCTGGGCGTTCCGCGATTGTTGCGCTCGTGCTGCTGTCGGCCATCACCGGTTCGCTCGCCGGACTCACGCTCGTTTACTCAGTGAATCTTCCTCAAATTCAGGATCTCGAGCACTATCAACCCTCAACGATCACCGACCTTTACGATCGCAAGGGGCGCATCATCGGCTCGTTCGCGCTTGAACGGCGCGAGGTCGTTGGCTACGACGGATTCGCGCCTGTGCTGCGACAGGCTGTGATTTCGATCGAGGACAAGAATTTCGAATCCCATTGGGGCATCAATGTCTTTCGCGTTGCCGGCGCCGCCTGGCACGACATTCGCAGCCATGGCCGCGCGCAGGGCGCTTCCACGCTTACCATGCAATTGGCGCGCAATCTGTTCCTCTCGTCCGACCGCACGGCGATGCGCAAAATTCAGGAAGCTTACCTCGCGATCCAGATTGAGCGCGCATTCACCAAAGAACAGATCTTCACGCTTTATGGCAACCAGATTTATCTGGGCAGCGGAAACTACGGATTCGAAGCCGCATCGGAGTATTTCTTTTCAAAACACGCGCGAGATTTGACGCTGACCGAGGCGGCGCTCCTTGCGGGATTGCCCAAGGGGCCGGTGGCGTATTCGCCGGTGCTCAATCCAGAGCGCGCGTTGAAGCGCCGCAACCTGGTGCTGAGCGAGATGGAGTCGGACGGCGTGATTACACATGTGCAGGCTGAGGCGGCACGTGCGGCCCCGCTAGGATTGCACATGGCGCAACCCGTCGGCTTGGCAGCGCCATGGTTCCAGGATGCAGTGCGCGAAGAGCTGGATAAGCAATTCGGTGCAGAGGAAGTGCACGAAGACGGTTTGCGGGTAGAAACGACGCTCGATCTCGATTTGCAGAAAACAGCAAATCAGGCGGTCGTCGCAGGGCTGGCCGCATATGAGCGCAGGCACGGCTGGCGCGGCAGACTCGAAAATATCCTCGCGGGCGACCAGACGCTCGAGAACTATCGTCATCCGGACTGGGCTGTGATGCCGGGGCCCGGCGACTATGTTCATGCGCTGGTAACCCGGGCGCTTCCGCTGGAGATTCACGCGCGCATTGGGCCGCCGAATCAGCCGGGATCGGAGATTTTGCTGCGGCCGGCCGACTGGCAGTGGACCGGCATACGCTATGGCGATACGCTCGCCAAGCCCGGAGACATCATTTATGTGCGCATGGCTGCGGAGTCGGAGAGCGGCGAGCGCCGCGCGACGCTCGAAGAGGATTCGGGCACGCAGGGCGCCCTGCTCGCGATCGATAACACCAGCGGTGACGTGCTGGCGATGGTGGGCGGACGCGACTACGCAGTCAGCGTTTTTAATCGCGCCACGCAGGCCGAGCGGCAAACCGGATCGAGCTTCAAGCCTTATGTCTACACGGCGGCAATTGAAGATGGCGTGAAACCGAACGACACCATTGTCGATGGGCCAGTGCGTTTCGGCGACTATGTTCCGCACAACTACGAGAACGACTACCGGGGTGCGATGACCGTAGCCAATGCGTTCGCGGAGTCGCGGAACATTCCCGCGTTGAAGCTGGCTGCGCGAGTGGGCATTCGCAAAGTGATCGATGTCGCGCATCGCTTCGGCGTCACCTCCAACATTCCTCCATACCTGCCGGTGGCGCTGGGTGCCGTGGAGATCACGCTGGAAGAGCAGGTGGCGTCGTACGCGGTGTTTCCGAACGATGGCATTCGCGTGGCGCCGCACCTAATCCGCAAAGTTTCGAACGCTGACGGAATCACATTGTGGCAGGAGACGCCCGCAGTGGACGAGGTTCTCGACCAGCCGACAGCGCGAACCATGATGACGCTGCTTGAAGGCGTGACCGAGCATGGCACGGGCGCCGCGGCGAAGCAGCTCAATCATCCGTTGGGGGGAAAGACTGGAACCACGAGCGGGTTCACCGACGCGTGGTTCTTGGGGTTTTCGCCATCGGTCACGTGCGGCGTCTGGGTTGGCAATGACAGCCGCGAGTCGCTCGGAGAAAAGGAAACGGGCGCTGTGACGGCGCTGCCCATCTGGATCGACTTTATGCGCGCGGCGATTGCCGGCAAGGACGATGAACAGTTTCCGGGCGATGAGGATGGAGCCTCGCTCGATCAGGCCGACGCGAAGCCGGAGCCGGGACATCAGATAGCCGGGCAGCGCACCCCGTGACTGCCACAAGCTGGCGCGGCTAGACCCGCGCCCCGCTCAAGCCCCTGATTCCATCGCGAAGAGGCCGAACTTCTTTCTCTTTGGCTGTTGTTGACTGGCCGGAAGTCCTGACGCGATCTGCGCCATCGTCTGGATCGCGCGCTGAATTTTTGACTCCTTAAGCGCCAACGGCGTCGCCGTGTTTTGCATCTCGCGGACGGCGGGATAATCGTTGGGAATCCGCCACTGCGCCTGCCTGTTAAGGGCCTTTTCGATGGCCTGCACCTCGATACCGAACAGGTCGTCCTTGTGCCGGTTCAACACAATTTCAAGCTTGTGCGCGTAAGGCTGCAGGCAGCCTGTAATGAGGCGATTGGAGTTGCGCAGCTCGGCGATGCCAACCTGCGTGACAAGATAAATCGTCGATACGATATCGAAAAGGCGGGTTTCCGCCAAGTCCCAGCGCGAACCCGCATCGATGACCACATACTCGAACGTCCTGCAGGCAACCTCAAGCAGCCTATTGATCGCCGCATGGGCCACGCTGACCCTGGCAAACTGGCCCGGCGCGCCAAGAACAAACAGGCCGGAGCTGTGTTGCGCCGTCAGCTTCCTCAAAAAAATCGGATCGAGACGGTCGGGATCGCGCAATGCATCCACCGTTGAGAATTCGCCCGCGACTCCAAGAATGAGGGCTGCGTCTCCCAGAGGCAAATCAAGATCGATCAAGAGCGTATCTCTCTTCGAATCCCTGGCCATTGAGATTGCGAAGTTGCACGCCGCTGTGGTGCCTCCGGAGCCCCCTTTCGCCCCGAGAAACACGAACGACTTGCTCACGATCTTTTTCGCCTCGGTCGCGAGCAGGCCGCGGCTGTTCGCCCGGTTGAAAGCCTCTTCGAGCACGCCTGGCGCGAACGGGTAGATCAAGAATTCCCTCACGCCGGCTCTCATGCAGCGGATTAGCAAGTCCTGGCTGGTCGATTCCGAGTAGGCCATCGCTACCCCGGAGCCAGCACGGCAAATGGATTCGATAACCGACATGACGGCTTCCTGTTTGCCGTCGGCGGCCACCATGACAACGCCAAAATCCTGTTTCGCTAGCGCGCGGAAGTCGTCGATGGTCGAGAGAGTTGTCACTCTCGGCGCCACTTCAGTCGATCGCAGACCACAGAGAACGGCGGCGACTACATTGCGGCGCTCAAGATTCGGGTCGATGACTGCGATCGACAAAACCTGCGCGCGGTCACTGGCGGGTCCCTGCACGCGGGGATCGTTGATTACTTCGTTCAAACCTGGGGAATTCAAATAGGACATCCTTTCCTTGAGCCGCCGCTCTTTTTTAATAGAACCCTATGTGGGGGTCATTTCGCCCTAGGACGATGAACGGCGTGCTCCGATATCTCGACGTAAAATATGGCCGAATCAGCTCAAGTGTGGGAAACGGGGGCAATTGACTCGACTTGGGGCGATTCCTGGCGGAGGAGGATGTTAAGAGGATTCTATTCCCGGTGTGGTGCGAAGTCAATTTGACCGGGCGGTCCGCAACCGTTTGAATCAAGGCGTTAAAGCTCGGATTTCGAGTCCTTGGCCAATGCAAAATAACGCTTCGCGCGCCCGACATCTTTCATGATTTGCGCTTTCAGCGCGTCGGGCGAGGGCCACTTTTGTTCTCCCCGCAGGCGAAGCAGAAACTCGAGCTCGAGCGGAGGGGTCTCATCCAGATCGATGGGCTCAAAATTGAGGATGTGCGATTCAATGGCGAAAGATGCTTCGCCGAAGGTGGGCCGATTGCCAACATTGGTGACCGCCTGGAATGCGCGGCCATTCACTTTGAGGCATGTGACATAGACGCCCAAGGCTGGAATCAGCCCATCGTAGGGCGCGAGATTTACGGTCGGAACCAGCAGCCGCGAACCGATGCCGCGTCCCGATGCGGGAGTAGAGAGCATCGTGAAAGGACGCGCGAGCATCCAACGCGCGCGGCGCACGTCTCCCTCGCTGACGAGCGAGCGAATGGCCGAGCTTGAAACCTCGAGTCCGTGTACGCGCACCGCCGGGTGGACGTGGACGGCGAATCCAAGCTCATTGCCGATTGCGGCCAGCTCGCGAACGCCTGCGCTGGCTCCGTGACCGAAACGAAAGTTCTTGCCCTCGTGCATGCTGCGCACACCAAGAGCGCCGATCAGGACTCGCTCGACAAACTCGCGCGGCGAAAGATGGGCCAGGCCGTCTTCGAAAGGCAAAACGAGCACGGCGTCGATTCCTGTTCCCGAAAGCAGACGCAATCGTTCGGGCAAAGGCGTTATGAGGCGCGGTGCGCGCGCAGGGCGCAGAAACTGCTCTGGGTGCGGATAAAAGGTGACTGCGATGGCGCGCGCGCGGATCGCTCGCGCTTCATCGGCTGCTGCGCCAAGAATCGCGCGATGACCAAGATGAACTCCGTCGAAATTGCCCACAACGGCAACAGTGGGGCCGAAGCCGGCGGGAATCTCGTTGAGCGAGCGAAAAACCGTGAACGCACGGGCCGAAGCGGTCACTCCGCCACTGGAATTCTGGTGCATGCGATCGGCGCTCATAGCGTCACCGGCACCGTCAGCCCATCGTGCGCCAACTTCACGCCCGCAGGCAGTGCGCGATTGGTTTCTTCGTGGCCGAGATCGTGAGAGATATGCGTGAACCAGGTTTGCTTTGCGCCGATTCGCCGCGACCATTCAACGGATTGTTCGACGGTGGAGTGGCTGGGGTGGGGCGTATGACGCAATGCCGAAAGCGCCAGCACCTCAGCCCCTTCGAGAAGCGCGAAGCTCTCCTCGGGAATTTCGCTCACATCGGTCATATAGGCCGCGTTGCCGAACCGAAATCCGGCGATGGCCTGTTCGCCATGCATGAGCGGGACGCGCACAAAATCGACACCGTGCACCAGGTTGTGGGCGGCGAGCGGAACGATCTGAACGCGCGCGCGATTCGGATAGGTGGCCTGCGGCGAAATCGTGTAAGCAAATGTACGCTCGAGCGTTTCTGCGGCTTCACGATCGGCGTAAAGGGGAATTGGCCCGCCACGCTTTGCAGCAATAAAGCTCAACGGGCGCAGATCGTCCATGCCGAGAATATGGTCGGCGTGGCCATGGGTATAGAGCACAGCATCGACGTGCGTAAGATGCTCGCGGAGCGCCTGCTCGCGGAAGTCGGGCCCAGTGTCGATGACCACGATCCGTTCTGTGTTGGAAGCGGGCTCCGTCCACCGTAGAAGGATCGACGGGCGCAGGCGGCGGTCGTGGGGATCGGGCGACGTGCACACTTGGCACTTGCATGCCAGCGTGGGAACCCCCATCGAGGTTCCCGTTCCTAAGAATGTGAGCGTCGCTTGCATGAATTTGTGAACGGTGGAACGTGATTCGTGGATCGTGCTCCGTGGCAGGATGCCGGGCAATAATCGATGGCTGATCGCGGTTCACGAACCACGGCATACGGCTTCACCGCATCCACTCACTTTTTCGCCGGCGGAGCGGGCGGCACGGTTGGCGCACTCATCATGCTGGTCAGCTCAAGGAACGCCATGCGCGCTTCAAAAAGCACCGTCTGAAGCATTCGATCTTCGGTGGGCGTGAGGTTGCCGCGTGTTTTTTCTGCCAGCACGCCGAGCAGATCGATGGTTGCGCGAGCGCCCATAATATCCACGCGGGGGCGCTGGCCCTCTTGCGTCCCAGCTCCCATTTGCAGCATGGCGGTGACGTAGAACTGTTGCACCAGGTGCTCGAATCCAACCGGCGGTTGCGGGCCGACAGTAGGATTCTGCGCACGAATCAGGTCTTCGAGCCTTTGCGCAGACGCATCGTAGGCAGCTTTCTGCTGGTGCGTTTCGGCGGCCGTGGGCGGCGGCGGCAACTCATCCAACAAGCCTGGCTCTGCAGTCGCGCCCGGCGCTTCCTTTGGCGGCGCTGCTTCCTCAGTACGCTCGCGCGGCGATTCATTCACAACCAGGCGCGGGCCCGGCGCGGGTTCCGAGGGCTTGGCAGCGGCTGGCTGCGCAGGCTCCGTGGGCGCCGACTGTGCGCCCTCTTTTTCTTCCTCCGCCTTGATCTTGCGACGGTCGATTACTTCGAATTTCGGCGTATCGCTCATATCTTCAGTTTCTCATCCTTGCCCGGAATGGCTCAGCTTTTGCGGCGTTCGACAAGCTTCGGCGGGGCCTCCAGGATTCGAGCGGTGCCATCTGCAGCGCCCACTTTGTAAGTGAAGGGCTGGGCGCGCTCCTCGGCATCCGAGCGGATCATGCCGAGCGCGAACGTGCGCGGCCCTGCTGGAAGCTGCAACTTGGCGGCGCTGGTGATGTGGCCCGCCGCCGTGCCATCTTCGAGAGGCAACTCCGCGCCGACGTCGGGAACAGGGCCAGTAAGTTCAAGCGGCCGCAGATGGCGATGCACATTTCCCCGCGAGCGAATTCTTTCCACAATCTCCTGCCCGAGATAGCAACCCTTGGCAAAGTGCAATGCGCGAATTTGCGAGGTCTCCTGCGGCAAATCGCGCTCCACCATATCCACGCCGTACGCGGGAATGCCTTCGGCGACGCGAAATGCCTCCAGCGAGCGGCAACCAATCGGCGTCGCTCCGCCGGTTCGCAGGCACGACCATAGCTTTGCCAAACCGGCCGATGGCAACCAGAATTCGTAGTGCTGGGCCAGCACGCCGTGAGTACGCAGAATTCGCAGATTCCAGCCGTTCCATTCCACGGTTGTGCCCGCCATTGTGCTGCTCAGGACGGGTATGCCCACTCGCTCCAGCACTTCGCCGGCCTGCGGCCCCGTCATGCCGATGGCGGTCTCCGAACCGGCTTCGCCCACCTGTTCTTCGCCGAGCGCAACCAGTTCCACATCGTCCATAATGATGAACTTGTTCAAATGGGCCAGCAGCTTCTCAAACTGATCTGCGGCAATCTCCAGCTCGAGCTCGGATTCGCCGGCGAATGGGGTTCCCAGCAACGGGTCGCCACCGACGGCCGACGCGGAGGTGGCGCTGCGCCGCTTCGGAGAAGCTTCCTCTCCGCCGCGCCACACCGTGAGATCGCCCTGGATGTGACCCTGCGCATTGAGCAGCAGGTTCCACGCGCCGGAGTTGGGAAAGAGATCGTTGACGGTGTTGGTGACCATTCCGCTGAGCCAGCGAAATCGATCCGCTCCGCGAACGGCCACGCGGCGCATCCAGCCGAGATCGTGGATCGCCGCCCCGGTTGCCAGCGCCGCCGTTTCCGTTTCCGGCGCGTCCAACTCTGCGGGGGTCAATACGCCGCGGTAAACAGTTAACTCGTGCGATGTACGTGAAGATTCAAGCAGGACAGACAGCGCTGTGGCCTGCAAATTTGCAGCAAGATCGGTGTCGGGCATGGGGAGCATTTCCGCGGAAGGAGGCCTGTTTCTAAGTCGCAATTTTGGCGTCTAGCCGCATCCTGATTATAGCCTTGAAGTGAGATGCTGAAACCCGGCCCATGAATCGAGATCCGCATCCAATCGGCTGAGGAGAACGAATGAGGAATTGGCACATGAAAGCCGCGAAATGCGGGCGTTGGGGAATCGCGGCCTTGGTGATTTCGGTGGCATCGGCAGCTGCAGCGCAGTCCGCTCCCGCTTCTCCCCCGGCTGCGCCTGTCCCGCCGGCCGGAACGGCTAAGTCTCCGAACGACGGTCAGCCCAAAGCCGCCACACACATTACACCGGAACAGGCGCAGCAGCTCTTCGCGCTGGTTGACGAGCTCATCAAGTTCTCCTCCGACGAAACCGGCCTGCCGATCAAAAGCACCGTGAAACGGACTCTTACCACCCGCGCAGCTGTGGAAAGTTATCTCGACGAGAAGTTCAACGAAGATGAGGGCGCCAAGCGTCTGGAGCGCGACGAAATCATCCTCAAGAAGTTCGGCCTGCTGGACCACGACTTTGAGCTAAAGCCGTTCCTGCTTGCGCTGCTGAAGGAACAGATCGAAGCCTACTACGATTCGAAGACGAAAACAGTGAACATTCTGGATTGGGTTGATCCGGATGAGCAGAAGCCGGTGATGGCGCATGAGCTGACTCACGCATTGCAGGATCAATATGTGGGCCTGGAGAAATGGGACAACCAGACGCCCGACGACGTGTCAAAGGACGCGGCCGGCGACCAGGATCACCTGGCACGCGACGAAATGGATACCGCCCGGGACGCGGTTGCCGAGGGGCAAGCCGTGGCCGTCCAGATGGACTACATCCTGAAGCCGCTGGGCAAAAGCCTGGTGAAGGACCCGGAAGTGATGGATGTTGTTCGCTCGCAGATGAACTCGACGGAAGATTCGCCAGTGATGGCGCGCGCGCCGCTGCTGCTTTCGGAATCGATGCTCTTTCCTTACCGCGAGGGCCTGAGCTTTGAACAGGACATCTGGATGGACCAGGGCCAGGCCGCGGCCTTTGCAGGCGCGCTCGACCGGCCACCGTCGTCGAGCTGGGAGATTATCAATCCACGCGTCTACGAGCAGAAGCGCATTCCTTCAATTCCGCTGCTGCCCAACATTCATCCGCTCGTCGACGCCGATTACGTTCCTTATGACATTGGCCAGATTGGCGAGCTCGACGTGCACATCATCACTGAGCTTTTTGGCGGCGACAATGCGGCGCGCGACTTAACGCCCGCGTGGGACGGTGGTCTTTACTGGGCGGGGCAGTTGCGAACTGCCACCACCCCCGCCGAGCAGGCGAGCACGAAATCCATCGGACTGTTTTATCTCTCGGTTTGGAAGAACGCCGACTCCGCCCAGGTATTTACACGGCTTTATGGCCAGAACCTCGCGCGAAAGTACTCGAGCGTCCAATTGCAAACCACAAATGATGTTCCCGCTTCCACGGGCGCAGGCTCGGTTGAACAGGTCTACTCGACGGACGAGGGCCCGGTGGTGATCACCACGCGCGGAAAACTGGTCTTCGTCTCAGAGAGCTTTCCGCTTCCACTGGCGCACAAGCTCACTTCGTTGATTCTCGACGCGCAGGGCGGGGGCGCGATGCGCATGACATCCGTTTCGCCGCGAGACCTGCCAATGGGATCGAATGGTCCGAGCGCCGCCGCGCTGACCGGCGGGCCTGCAACGCTGACCAGCGATCTTGTTCGCTTCTTCGGCGATTGCGGCGTGATGAAAGCGGCCGTCGATGCGGAAATCCGAGCGGCGAAAAGATAGTCGGCACCGGTTTCCGTTCAACTCCTGCGACGCTCACCGGACACGCTGCCAAAAATCCGCCACTGCATTCGGTCAACGCGCCGCGTTATGATGAAGAACCGGATAGAAGCGAATCACTTTTCATTTTTCTGAGCCACTATTGGCTCACGCCAGGAGAATCGCGCGTGCAAGGCAAGCTTGAATTGATGATGGGACCGATGCGCAGCAATAAAACGGCTGAGCTGCAGCGGCGCGCCGAAATGCGGCGCCAATACGCCAAGCAATACGTCGTGGTGCTAAAGCCGAGTGACGACACCAAGGGCGGTCCCGGCGTGGTTGAAAGCCGCAATCCCAACGGCGGCGGCAAGATGAGCGCAGTCGAATTCCCCGCCACTAATCCCTGGGCGGTACTCGATTCAGTCCGCGAGACCGAGCAGAAAATCGGCAAGCGCGTGGAGTGCATTGCCATCGACGAAGGCCAATTTGTCAGCGATCTCTTCATCTTCGTCAAATACTTGCTCGACTCGGGTCATGATGTTCTTGTTGCCGGCCTCGATCTCGACTTCCGCGCGCTCCCTTTCGGCGAAATGCTGAATCTGACCTGGCTTGTGAATGCCTACGGCGGCAGCATTACCGAATGTATGGCCTACTGCAGCTGCGGTGCGCGAGCCCTCTACTCGCAGCGGCTGATCGACGGCAAACCCGCGCCCTATGACAGCCCCATCAAGGTGCCGGGCGACTCTTATGAGCCGCGCTGCTCAGAACACTTTGTGCTGCCGGGGCGGCCACACTGACGTCGTCGAGGGCATCTCCGGGGATTTTGCCCAGAATTCAACTAAAAAGCGAAGCCTTGGCATGAAGATTGAATACAATCGGGAGACTTTTGTGTCGGAACTCGCCATTAAGGCATTCGCCTGCAAATCGACGACGGTTGGGATGGGGATCGCATGAGGCGAAGAGACTTCGTACGGCTTGGATGCGCAACGATCGTCGCAACCGGGGCAGTCAAGTTGCGGCCGGCAATCGGACAGCAGCTTGCAGGGCCGTCGCAGCATGGAATGGCTCCGATGGGGCCGGCGGTGCCAAAACCAGCGGCCCCTGGGCATCCCGCGGATTTCACCTTGCAGATCGCGCCGATGATTGTCGAGCTTGCTCCGCAAGTTGTCGTCAGTACGATCGGCTACAACAACATGGTCCCGGGTCCGCTGCTGCGGATGCGCGAAGGTCAGCACGTCACCGTCGACGTTGTGAACGAGACAGACGTTCCGGAGTATGTTCATTGGCACGGCCTGTTCGTGCCGCCTGAAGCGGATGGAGTGGCGGAAGAAGGCTCGCCACCGGTGCCGCCTCACGGCAGGCGGCGCTTTCAATTCGTCGCCAAGCCATCCGGCTCGCGATGGTATCACTCTCACACTGCAGCCATGCTGGATCTGCATCGCGGCACCTACACCGGCCAGTTCGGTTTTCTGATGATCGACCCGCCGAACGACCCGGGCCACTACGACCAGGAAGTTTTTCTGGCGCTGCGTGAGTGGGAATACTATCTGTCGACCATGGATCAGGATGAAATGGCGCCCGATCCAGACGATCCGATGCCCGAAAAACCCAGGCGTCCAGACCTGCGTCAGAACGGGCTCGAAGTCACCGCCCCGCTCTATTCAATCAACGACAAAACACTAGGAGCGGGAGATCCGATCCGGGTGCAGCAGGGGCAGCACGTGCTGATGCATCTGCTCAACGCCAGTGCCGCACAAATTCATCGCGTGGCTCTGCCCGGCCACAAGTTTCAGGTGATCGCACTCGACGGCAATCCGGTTCCGACGCCCCAGCTGGTAGATGTCGTTGAGATCGCTCCCGGCGAGCGTGTGGACGCGGTCGTAGAGATGAATAATCCGGGCGTGTGGATTCTCGGGGAAATCCGCGATCTCGCACGCCAATCAGGCATGGGTGTCGTGGTGGAATACGCCAATCGGCAGCAGCGCGCGCAGTGGACTCCGCCCCCGAAGTGGCGCTGGGACTACACCATCTTTGGCACGACCGCAATAACGCATCCCGTGCCGGACGAGACCATCGACATGGTGTTCGAGAAAATACCCGGCGGGGCTGGCGGAATCAATCACTGGCTCGTGAACGGCAAAGAATATCCACATGAACGGGAATTCCTGCTCCGGCAGGGCCGCCGCTACCGCATCGTGTTTCACAATCGCAGCGATGATTCCCATCCGCTCCATTTCCACAGGCACACCTTCGAGCTCATCGAAATCAACGGCAAGCCGACGGCGGGAGTCAGGAAAGACACGGTCATCGTTCCCGCGTTTGGGCGCGCAACGGTCGATTTGGTCGCCGACCAGCCTGGCCTGACGCTGTTTCACTGCCATATCCAGCAGCACATGGACTTCGGATTCATGGCGCTGTTTCGCTATCTGTGACATCGGTGGCCGGTACGCTGGTTCCCACCTTGAAGGTAAAAAGCGCGTTGAGGATTGGGCATCAAGCGCGTCTTCGATGGTGAAACCTCAGCGCATACCGGCGTTACGTTTTTTCACACAATTGTCATGCGTGCGAAATACTGCAGGGTGAAAATCGCATCTCGGTAGCAAGCGTTCCCCAAGAAGCAAGCATTCCCCAAAAGTCCGAACAGGAGAAACTGCATGGAGACGATCCGGAGAAGGATCCGCGCCGCTGTGTTTATGGGAGCGGCCGCCTCGGTCATGGTATTTGGAGCCGTGGCCAACGCACAGAACCCAGACTCCAAGAACAATCAGTGGCCTTACGCCTACCCGGCGCCAGACGGGAATTGGCCCTACGCAACCATCGGACGCTCTCCAGTCCTGGCAGTGGTTGGCGACGTAGCCTGCCAGCCCGGCGAAGCGGAGCCCGGTGAGAAGGGGAACGAAACTTGCGGCACACCCAAGGCCCCCTACACCGCCACCTCTCTTTGGCAGTCCCAGGAGGCCACTGCGAATCAGATTGAGACGATGAAGCCCGACCTCGTCGCGATCCTCGGAGATCTGCAATACCAGGTAGGCCAATATTCTGACTTCGAGAACTCGTACGATTTGACCTACGGCGCTTTCAAAATGATCACGCGGCCAGCGCCCGGCAACCACGAATTTTATGACGAGCATGGCGCCGCCGGCGTTGCCGGCTACGGATACTTCTCCTACTTCAACGGCTACCAGATCAATACCGCAGGGCAGCCGATCACGACCACTCTCGCGGACCCGTGCCCGTCATCGATGACTGGATGCGGCTATCCGGCCGCTACCACACCCAACCCCCAACCTATACCCCGGCCTGATGGGCAGGCGGGCCACTTCGAGGAAACGGGTGGAGTTGGAGAGACACTTCCGGCCGGCGGCCCGGTCGGAGTCGGTGATGGCTGGTATTCCTATAACCTCGGCTCCTGGCATATCATCTCGCTCAACATCGAATGCGAAACTCAGCCGGGCGGCTGTTCGCCCACCGGCTCCTGGTTTGCCGCCGAGCTGGAATGGCTGAAGAAGGATCTCGAGGCGAACCATTCCGCGTGCACAGCCGCGTACTGGCATCAGCCCACCTTCAGCGCTACCAACGGCCTCACCGAAGAGGGTGTGACCGCTCAGGCCTTTTGGGAACTGCTCTACCAACACGGAGCCGATCTGGTGCTGAATGGACACGACCATCTTTATGCCCGCTACCGCCCGCTCGATCCCAATGGAAATTACGATCCAAGGCATGGCATACGGCAGTTCACCGTGGGCACCGGGGGCGAAACACTCGATCCGATCGTAATCACTCCAGTCACGAGCGGCGCAGGCGAAACAAACATGGAAGACCCCACCGGCAACGTGAATTTCAATGAACAGAATCTCGAGGCGTATTCCGGGGACTACTGGGGTGTGATGGGCCTGAAGCTATATCCGGACGGCTACGCATGGGATTACGAGTCGGCACTGGCGGGTCCGACGTCCTTAGCCAACGGTCCCACATCTCCGGCACCGAATGCGGCTGGAATATATATCGATAAGGGCGTTGGCAGCTGCCACCGATCAGAGGACAGGTGGTAACCAAATCGTTTTCGCCAACTTCCGCTTGACTTCGCTTCAGCACGCAATTCCCCTTCGCGGTTCTCAGCGGAGGGGGATTGCTTTTTGAGCCTCTATTCTCAGTCTCCCGCGCGCGGTTGCTGGAGCTGGAAACGATTGCCGACCTGTCCGAAATCGAACACTCGGTTATCTGCATCGGTCAATTGCGACGCGAAGAACAGAAATGCGCGTCCACGAAGCTTTTTGTTTTCAATGATCTGTGATCGCCAAGGTTTGGCGGGTCGCGTGCTACCTGATCAGGCAAATGGATATTGCCCGCCCAGACATCAAGCAGAAGAAAAAACGCAGGGTGATCTTGTGGTTCGCAGCAGGCCTGATCCTGGTCGCGCTATTGGCTGTTGGCGTTTCAAGGTTGAAGCCCGCCGCGCCTACCGTGGATCGATCGACCATCTGGACCGACACTGTCAAGCGTGGTCCCATGATCCGCCAGGTGCGGTCGTCAACCGGAATGCTCGCCCCGCGTGAAGATTCAATCGAACTCATTCCCGCCCAGACTGACGCGACCGTGGTCCGCATTCGCATCTTGCCCGGGGCGCAGGTCACTCCAAACACCGTCATCATGGATCTCAATGATCCTCAGCTCCAGCAGGAGCTCCTGAACGCGCGGCTCGGTCTGGTCGCAGCCGAGGCCGACTATAAGAGCCTGCAGGCCCAGCTGCAAAGCACCTTGATGGATAAGAAGACCGCTGCGGCCCAGGTGAATGCCGACTACACACAGGACCAGTTGCAGGCGCAGACCGACAAGGCGCTCTACGATCTCGGCGTCATCTCGGGTCTCGCATACCAGAAATCGAAGAGTACGGCCGATCAACTTGCCGCGCAACACGACCTGAGCCAGCAGCAACTCGATGTGAATCAGAAAGCAATTCAGATTCAGCTCGCCTCGCAGAAGACCAAAATCGATCAGGCAAAGGCCCTGCTGGATCTTTATCAGAAGCAGGCGCAGGCCCTCGAAGTACGTTCAACCATTGCTGGGACACTGGCGCCCCTAGCCACACCTGTGCAGGTTGGCGAGCACGTATCGGCCGGAACCAGCGTGGCGGAAGTGATCCAGCGCGACAAGCTCAAGGCCGCTCTGCAGATTGCCGAAACTCAGGCCCGCGACATCCAAATTGGCTTGCCTGCCTCAATCGATACGCATAACGGCGTCATCCCGGGACATGTAACCCGAATTGACCCCTCGGTCGTGAACGGAACGCGCACCGTTGACGTAGAACTTGATGGGCCGCTGCCTCCGGGAGCGGTTCCGCAGTTGAGCGTCGACGGAACCATCGACCTGGAGCGGCTGAAAGATGTGCTTTATGTGGGCAGGCCGGCTTTGGGCAACGAGGATTCTACGTTGAGCCTGTTCAGGGTCGATCCTGACGGCAAGGGTGCCACACGCGTTTCAGTCAAGGTCGGCCGCGCCTCGGTCAATGAGATCCAGGTGCTGGAGGGCTTGCAGGAAGGCGACACTGTCATTCTTTCCGACATGTCGCGCTGGGACAACGTCGATCGCATTCGGCTCGAGTAAGAAGCGAGGTTGCAGTTCAAAGTTGGCAGTTCACAGAATCAACGGCGGACAAAGGACGGCGAAACAAGCGCCAATGAAGATCCAGGAACCAGAACTTAGGACGGGAGAATCGCAATGCCAAGCAACGGAACGCTGATTGAGATTGAGGACCTGACGAAGGTTTTCTACACAGACGAGGTGGAGACGCATGCGCTCTCCGGCATTCACCTGACAATCGAACGAGGCGAGTATGTGGCTATGTCTGGCCCCTCGGGCTGCGGCAAGTCCACGCTGCTGTCGATTCTCGGCTTGCTCGACACTCCCAGCAGCGGCCGTTACATGCTCAACGGAAATCCGGTGGAGAACCTGAGCTTCAGCGAACGCTCGCGGATTCGCAACCAGGAGATCGGGTTCATCTTTCAAAGCTTCAACCTGATCGGTGACCTCACCGTTGAAGAGAATGTCGAGTTGCCGCTCACCTACCGCGCCGGTATGCCTTCGGCAGAGCGCAAACGTCGAGTGAAAGAGGCGCTCGAGCGTGTAAACATGGCGCATCGCATGCGCCACTACCCGGCGCAGCTCTCCGGCGGCCAACAGCAACGCGTAGCCGTCGCGCGCGCTCTCGCCGGATCACCCTCCATTCTGCTGGCCGATGAGCCTACCGGAAATCTTGACTCGAAAAACGGCGAGGCCGTGATGCGCCTGCTCAGCGAACTGCATCGCGAGGGCTCCACAATCTGCATGGTCACGCACGATCCGCGCTTCGCCCGCCACGCCGGACGCGAGCTTCACCTGTTCGACGGCAAGGTCGTGAGCGAACAAGAGATGAAGAAGCTGGAGGATGAAGCGGAGGCGGAATCATGATCCTGGCCGATCTTCGCTACGCTTCTCGCCAGTTGCGCAAATCGCCCGGCTTCACCATCACGGCGATCATTACCCTGGCGCTCGGCATCGGCGCCAACGCGGTCGTCTTCAGCGTTTTGAATGCGCTGATCCTGCGACCCGTGAATGTTCCTGATGCCCAAAGTCTCTATCAACTGCAACGCAAATACAACAACATTCAGATTCCGTCGCACGCGTATTTGAACTATATCGATCTTCGCGATCGTAACCGCACGTTCGCGAGCCTGGCCGAGTACATGATCATCGGCGAGGTGGGTGTGGACACTGGCGGGAACCCTTCGACGGCGTGGCCCTATCTGGCAAGCGGCAATTACTTCGACACGCTCGAAGTTCAGCCATATCTGGGCCGCTTCTATCACGCTTCGGATGAAAAAGGCTACGACAGCGCGCCTTACGTCGTCCTGAGCTATGCCTACTGGAGCAGCCATTTCCGCCAAGACGCGGGCGTGGTGGGCCGGCAAATCGATATCAACAAGCATCCATTCACGATCCTTGGCGTAGCGCCACCGGAGTTCCACGGCACCGAACTATTTTTTGCGCCTGCCATGTGGATTCCGCTGGTCGAGCAGCCCACGGTGATGAGCAGCAACAATCTGCAATATCGCAGCGCCAACTCCGGTTGGATTATCGGCCACCTGAGACCGGGCGTAACTCCCGCAATGGCTACTTCGGACCTGAACTCGATCGGGGCGTGGCTCGCGAAGACCTACCCTGCGGCTGACGACGGCATGCAGTTGAGTCTGGCTCGGCCGGGGCTTGCTGGCGACATGCTGGGCAAGCCGGCGCGCGCGTTCATGGCCGGAATGATGCTGCTCGCGGGTTTGATCCTGCTGGCTGCATGCGCCAACCTCGGCAGCCTGTTCGCGGCTCGCACAGCCGATCGCGCCAAGGAAGTGGCGGTGCGATTGGCTCTGGGCTCGCGCAAGGCCACGATTCTTCGGCAGCTTGTGACCGAAGCCCTCCTTGTTTCAGCCGCCGGCGGAGCGCTTGGTCTGGCTGGCGCGCTGTTTTTGTTGCGCGTTTTGAGCGCGTGGAATCCCTTGCGCGACGTGCCGATTAACGTGCCCATTAATCCTGATATTCGCACCTACGCGGTCGCTCTGCTGTTGGCCATCGTGAGCGGTCTGCTCTTTGGTGTTGTGCCTGTCGGCCAAGTGCTGCGCGCCGATCCCTGGCAGGTAATTCGCACCGGCTCGGCAGGCGGTGGAGTGAAGAAGTTTATGCTGCGCGACGTTCTGCTTGTCGTTCAGATTGCGATCTGCGCTCTGCTGGTGACATCGTCGCTTGTCGCGATGCGAGGCCTTATGCGTTCGCTCAACGGCAACTACGGCTTTTCACCGCAAAACGTCATGCTGGTAAACAGCGATCTTCGCATGTCCGGCTACAGCGTTGAAAATGCGGCCCAAATGCAGCGGCGCATGATCGATGCCGCAGCGGCGATCCCCGGCGTGACATCTGTGGGAACTGTCGATAATGTTCCGCTCGGAATCAGCAATGACGATTCCGACGTGTTCGCCGACTCCACAACCGATTACAGGCCGACAAATGCCGTCGGCGACGCCATGAATTACGTCATCTCGCCCGGCTATCTTGAAGCCTCAGGCACAAAGTTGCTGGCTGGCCGCGATCTGACGCTGAACGATAACAGCAACGCGCCCATTGTTGCGCTGATCAATCGCCGGTTTGCGGAGAAGGTTTTTGGATCGGTCCAGAAAGCTGTTGGCGGCCACTTCAAGTTTTGGAGCGGGAATCGTGCAGAGGTCGTCGGTGTTGTGGAAGACGGCAAGTATCGCACTCTCAGCGAGGATCCGATGTTTGCGATGTTCTTCTCGTTCCAGCAGCACCCTGGTACCAACACATGGCTCGTGGTGCGTTCGCAACGCGACCCGCAGGAGATAGCCCAGGCGCTCGATCACGCGATGCATGGGCTGGATTCGAGCCTGCCACTATCGATCATGTCGTGGATCCAGCAGTTGGACGGGGCGTTGTTCACCCCGCACGTGGCCACGGTCGCGCTTGGCGTGCTCGGATTCTTGGGCGCGATGCTGGCCATCACCGGGGTCTTCGGTATGGCGTCCTATGTTGTGAGCAAGCGCCTGCGTGAGCTAGGGATTCGCGTGGCTTTGGGTGCGGGGCGTCGCGAAATCCTTAGCACGGCGCTGGGACGGGCCCTCAGATTGCTGGCCATCGGCTCGGCGGCGGGCGTGGTGTTAGGAGTGCTGGGTGCTCGCGTCCTGGCTTCGATCGTTTACCAGGCCACGCCGAAAGATCCGGTTGTGCTGGGTGGCGTCACATTCACGATGCTGCTGCTCGGCCTGCTGGCGGCTTGGATTCCGGCGCGCCGCGCGCTCGCTGTGGACCCCCTGATCCTTTTGCGCGAAGAGTGAGATGAAGCTTTCCGCGCAAGCGAACTGATTGTCGACGATCGCAAACAAACGAGGAGATGAAAAGATGAACAGCCTGCTGCGCGATCTTCGTCACGCGCTTCGCCTTCTGCGCAAGTCGCCCGGTTTTTCGCTCACCGTGATTCTCACGCTGGCGCTGGGCATCGGAGCCAACACCGCGATCTTCACGCTGGTCCACGCCATTCTGCTTCGCTCGCTGCCCGTGACCAAACCATCGCAACTCTATCGAATCGGCGACAACAACCAGTGCTGCGTCGATGGGGGATTCCCTGAAGATGCTTCGCAAACCGGCGACTTTTCGATCTTCTCCTATGATTTGTACCAGCACCTGAAGGCATCGGCTCCTCAGTTCGAAGAGCTTGCCGCCACGCAGGCCGGCGAGTGGTCGTGGAGCGTGCGCCGCGGCAACGACCTGGCGAAATCGCTGCATGGCCAGTTTGTCTCAGGTAATTTTTTCTCCACGCTCGGCCTCGGTGCCTATGAGGGCCGGCTCTTTAATGACAACGACGACTCGCTTTCTGCTCCGCCCGCAGTTGTGCTTAGTTATGCGGCATGGCAGGGTGAGTACAACGGCGACTCCTCGATTCTCAATTCAACTATCTATATCCAGGCCAAGCCTTTCACCGTTGTTGGCATCGCTCCGCCCGGTTTTTATGGCGACCGCGTCAGCGATACGCCGCCCTCTTTCTGGATTCCCATCCACACTGAGCCCTATATAGAGGCCGGCGACTCAATTCTCAACGAGCCTGAGTCGCACTGGCTCTATTTGCTCGGCCGGGTTCGTGCCGGCACAAGCATCCCTGCGTTGCAAAGCGAATTGACGGTTTCGCTGCGGCAATGGCTGCTTTCGCGTCCCGACCTGGTTGCAAACGGCGGAGCGGCGCTGATTCCGCGCATGCATGTCGTTGTCACTCCCGGCGGGGGTGGCATCCAGCGCCTGCAAAACGAGGCGGGCACGGGCCTGAAGATGCTCATGGCTCTTTCAACTCTCGTGCTCCTCATTGCCTGCGCCAACATCGCCAACCTCATGTTGGCTCGCACTACTACTCGACGCGCGGACATTGCTTTGCGGACAGCGATGGGCGCTGGGAGACGGCGCATCCTGCGCGAAATCCTTACGGAAAGCATCGTCTTAAGCTGCGTCGGTGGCTTGGCCGGCCTGGTCGTTGCCTATGCTGGCTCGCAAGCCATTCTTGCGCTCGTTTTTCCGGACGCCAAAAACATCGCCATCAGCGCCAGTCCATCGCCGGCAGTGCTGGCATTCGCCCTGGCGGTATCGCTTCTCACCGGCGCTTTGTTTGGCGCTGCTCCTGCATGGCTCTCGTTCCATGCGCAACCCGCGGAAGCCCTGCGCGGAGTGAGCCGCACCACGCGCGATCGCTCTTCTCTGCCGCAGAAGGCCCTGGTGATTTTTCAGGCAGCGCTTTCTGTGGTTCTGCTTGCTGGCGCCATCCTGATGACGAAAACGCTCAGCAATCTTGAGAACCAGAACTTCGGTGTCGCCACGCAAAACCGCTACGTGATGCACTTCGATCCTCAGGGGGCCGGCTACACCGTCGATACGTTGCCCGCACTTTACCGCGAGATTCAGGACCGCTTCAGCTCATTACCTGGCATCGCCAACGCAAGCCTTGCGCTTTACAGCCCGCTTGAAGGGGATAACTGGAGCGATTGCGCGATTCCCGAGGGGCATCCCTCGCCGCGCCATGGTGACAACTGCGACACGACCTGGGATCGCGTCGACTCGCACTTCCTGGATTCGATCGGAGTGCCAATCCTGCGCGGCCGGAATTTCACTGACCAGGACACGAATGCCACGCCGCAGGTGGTCATCGTCAACCAGTCCTTCGCAAAAAAGTTCTTCCCCAACCAGGATCCCATCGGTCGCCGGTTCGGCTTCGACCTGCCAAAATACTCTGCAACGTTTCAGATCGTCGGCGTCTTTCGCAATTTCAAAATGAATCTTCAATACCCGGGCGATGAGGCGCACCCGGTCTTTCTGCGCCCAATCACCCAGCAGTTCACCGGCTACAAAGAGGACGGGCTGACCCGCGCCGAGACGCGCTCCATGTTCGTGAACGCCATCATTCTCGACTTCCACGCGACGCCGCCCAACGTTGACGCATTAGTGCGCAACACGCTTGCCGGCATCAACCCCAATTTAACCGTTCAGGATTTGCGCACGTTCGGCAATCAGTTGAACGGCAATTTCACTGAACAACGCGTGGCCGCGCGCTTGACGGGCCTGTTCGGGCTGCTGGCGCTGGTACTCGCCTCGGTTGGCCTCTACGGAGTGATGTCCTATTTTGTGGCGCGCCGTACCAGTGAAATCGGCATCCGCATGGCATTGGGCGCAACTCGGTTCAGCGTTGTCAATATGGTGATGCGTGGCGCTCTCTGGCAGATCCTCATCGGTCTTGTGCTGGGGATTCCCGCTGCGCTTTACGTGGGCTACTTGATGAAGGTGATGCTCTACAACGTTGACAGTTACGACCCGTCGGCGCTGCTGGGCGCGCCACTGATGCTGGTCGTCTTCGCAGCTGCGGCGGCGTTCATTCCCGCGCGCCGCGCGGCCTCTATCGAACCCATGCAGGCGTTGCGAACGGAGTAATGGCGAACGGGGAGGAGGATCAATCATGAACTCGCTGCTGCAGGATTTTTCTTTTGCTCTCCGCCAATTGCGCAAGGCGCCGGGGTTCGCCATTACAGTCGTGGTTACCCTTGCTCTCGGCATCGGCGCAAACGCCGCCATCTTCACGCTTTTCGATCAGGTCCTGCTCCGCATGCTTCCAGTGCGCAATCCCAAAGAGCTGGTTCGCTTCCGTTGGTCCGGTTCCTTTCAAGGATCCGAGAGCAGCTTCGGCGGAGATTCCTTCGACTACTTTTCATATCCCATGTACAAGGACCTGCGCGACCAGAACCAGTTCTTTCAGGGGATACTCGCCGCCGATAAATGTTACGTGGGCGTCTCGTGGCGCAATCAGGCCGAGAATGAAGATGCCGAGGTCGTCAGCGGAAACTACTTCCAACTGCTGGGGCTGAGGCCTGCGCTCGGCCGGCTCTTCACAAGGGAAGATGAAACCGCGAAAAACGCTAACCCGGTCGTGGTCCTTAGCTATGGTTATTGGAGGTCGCGTTTTGCCGGTGACCGCAATATTGTTGGCCAGGACGTGCTCATCAACGGGCACCCTTTCACCATCGTGGGCGTGGCTCCGCAAAACTTTGATTCCGCCATCGGAGGATATAGGCCTCGAGTATTCGTTCCCATCACCATGGTGGGCATCGCCATTCCTTGGCGTGTTCCTCTCGACGACCTTAACGATCATCGCTCGGCGTGGCTTACGCTTGTTGCGCGTCTCAAGCCCGCCGTTACCATCTCCCAGGCTCAGGCCGGTCTTGACCCTCTCTGGCGTGCGCTTCGCGCCACTGAGCTTACGGCCTTTAAGTCAACGACCGAGCGCTTCCGCCGCAACTTTGTGGAGAATTCCCACATCCAGGTGCTCGACGATTCCCGCGGTTTTTTACCGGGACGCACCGACCTCCAGAAGCCCCTCTATATCCTCATGGGCATGGCGGGCCTGCTTATCGTGCTGTGCTCCATTAACGTGGCCACGCTGCTGCTGCTCCGCGCGGCCAGCCGCGCCCGCGAAATGTCGATGCGCTACGCATTGGGCGCGAAACGCGGTCGTATCATCTCGCAGCTTCTCGTCGAGGGCGGCATGCTCGGTCTCGCCGGAGCCGGGGCAGGGCTCGCTCTGGCGCCGGTCGCCGCCACCCTGCTGGTCCGTCTCATCGCCAGCGCCGACCCGGGCAATGAACCTTACTCCACTTCCATTGACGCGCGCATTCTCCTATTCTCGTTTGCCGTGTCTTTCCTGGCGACGGTCGCCTTCAGCTTTGCCCCGGTCTTTCACTTCCTCCGGCCCGATCTTGCCGGCTCGCTGCGCGTGAGCGCCGGCACAGCCACGCGCGCCTCGCAGCGTTTCCGCAAGGCGGCCGTCGGTGCGCAGATCGCGCTCAGCGTGCTGCTTCTCGGCGCCGCGGGTCTTTTCGTCCGCACACTCGACAATCTTCTTCATGCGCCAGTCGGCTATGACACCACGCACCTGCTCACCTTCAATCTCGACCCCACCAGTTCCGGCTATGGCGAAGACCGAACCATGCAGATCGTGATGGAATCGCTGGAGTCGTTGCGCCGTATTCCCGGCGTTGTAGTCGCGGCCGCCTCCACAGATCCGGAACTCTCGGGCGACACCAGTTCTTCCAACTTCTCCATTCAGGGATACAAGCCGGCCGAAGACGAGAATATGGACTTTGAGCAATCGGAGATCACGCCCGACTACTTCGCCACGCTGCGCCAGCCGATCCTTGCCGGACGCGAGTTCACCGAAGCCGACACCAAGGGCCGCCCCAAAGTGGCTGTCGTCAATCTGGCCCTGGCAAAGCGATTTTATGGTTCGCCGCAAAATGCCATCGGCCGCCAGATGGCTTTTGGAAACGGAAACGGCGCCAACTTCGACATCACGATCGTGGGCGTGACCGGCGATATTCGCCACACTGACTTGCGCACGCCGCTTGGTCCCGCGGTGTATCAGCCGTACCTTCAGGTGGAGCATCCCCGGAGCGTTGCCGTCTACCTGCAAACCACGCGCCCGCCGCAGTTGTTTTCCGCTTCAGTTCGCAACGCGATGCATCAGCTTGATCCCACCCTGGTCGTCGACGGCTTGCGCACCATGGAGGCCCAGATTGACCGCACCGCGAACGACGAGCGCGCCCTTGCCTTTCTCGCCGTCGGGTTCTCGGCTTTTGCCATGATCCTTGCTGCCGTGGGCCTCTATGGCGTCCTTGCCTACTCCACCGAGCAGCGCACGCGAGAGATTGGCGTTCGCATCGCGCTCGGTTCGCCGCGTCTGGCTGTGGTGCTTCTGGTTTTTCGCGAGATGGTCTGGATCGCTGCCATCGCCACAGGCATAGCGTTGCCTTGCACGGTCGCTGTGGCGCGCCTGTTCCAGAGTCAGCTCTATGGCGTTGCCACGTTCGATCCGCTCACGCTTTTGGGAGCGGCCTTTTTCACCGCGTCGATGGTTGGCCTCGCCTCTGCGCTGCCCGCACGCCGCGCGGCCTCTATCGAACCCATGCAGGCGCTTAGAACGGAATAACAAAGCAGGTGGAACCGGAATGAACACTCTTCTTCACGATCTTCACTATGCGGTGCGCCGGTTGCAGCGCGCGCCCGGGTTCGCCTTGATGGCCATCCTGGTGATGGCCCTCGGGATCGGCGCCAACGTGGCGCTGTTCACGGTGGTTCGGAGCGTGCTGCTAAAACCGTTGCCGTTCAAAGATCCGAGCCGGCTGCTGATGCTCTACGAGCAAACGCTGGTTGGGGATGAATATGCATACAACAATGTAGCCGGGGGCATTTATGCGGCATGGGTCACGCAGAACCACTCCTTTAGCAGCCTTGCCCTGAGTCGTGTTACGGAAGTTGGGCTTTCAGGATCGGGCGGTGATCTGCCGGAAACTCTAAAGAATGCCGAAGTTTCATCGAACCTCTTCTCGACACTTGGAGTGGAGCCGGCGCTGGGCCGCGGGTTCACTGCGGCAGACGATACTGCTGGCGCAAATGGCACCGCAGTCCTGAGCTGGAGTTTGTGGAAGCGGCGATTTGGCGGCGACCCCGGCGTTGTGAACAAAACCGTCTACATCGACGCCAAGCCTTACACCGTGATTGGGGTCATGCCTGCGTGGTTCGAATACCCGGAAGCTACGACGCAAATCTGGATTCCGGTGTACCAATCCGATCCGGAAAGAATGATTTCAGCTCTCGACAACCATATGTATCGTGCGGTGGGGCGACTGAAGCCGGGCGTCACGCCGCAGCAGGCGACAGCCGATTTGGCTGTCATCACGCGTCAATTGCACGATGCGCATCTCGACAATCCTTTTGTCTCATTCTCAGCAAACAGCCGTCCGTTGCTTGAGCACATGGTGGGACCGATTCAGCGTCCGCTTTACGTGCTGCTTGCCGCGACCTCGTGCCTGCTGCTGATTGCATGCCTCAACGTGGCAAACCTGCTGGTGGCGCGAGCCGCGGCACGGCGCAAGGAGTTGGCGATTCGCGCCGCGCTCGGCAGCAGCCGCACGCGCCTGTTTCGCGAACACCTGATAGAAAGCTTCCTGCTCGCGGCCGTGGGTGGCGCCGCAGGACTCGCATTCGCTTACGGCGCCACATCGTGGCTGGTGAACATACGTCACGACATGGCTCGGGCCAATTCCATTCATATCGACGGCGTCGTCGCGGCATTCGCTGTCGGCCGGGTGGCGCTTTGCGCTCTCGTCGCCGGGCTGATCTCGGCCCTCAATGCCGACAACAAAAATGTGCTGACGACGCTTCACGAATCTTCGAACATGCACAGCGCGGGCAAGCAGCGCGCACAGCTTCGCAAGATCTTGCTTGCCGCCGAAGTTGGCTTGACGGTCGTATTGCTCGTCGGCGCCAGCTTGCTGATCAAGAGCTATGAGCGGCTGCGCACCACCGACATGGGGTGTGCGACAAACAATGTGCTCACCATGCGCTTGTCGTTGCCTTACGCACGATACAAGACGCCGGGACCCGCCGCAGCCACTTTCGTTTCGACGCTCCTGGAACGAGTGCGCACGCTGCCCGGTGTCGAAGCCGCGGGCTTTGTTACAGCCGTCCCGGGACAGGGGTATTACGGCGATGAGTCCTTCAAGATCGTCGAGGATCCTCCCTTGCCGCAGGGACAGGCCCAATTCGCCATCTATCGTTACAGCGACCCCGGCTACTTTGCGGCGATGGGCATTCCCATTCTTCGTGGACACACCTTCGACGATGGACAAATGCTCGACCATGCCGATGAGGTGATCATCAGCGAATCCTTCGCCAGAAAGTTCTTTCCGGGTGAGGACCCGATTGGCAAACATATTCGTTTCTCCGAACAGCAGACCGTGGGCGTGAATTCGAGCATCGTCGTCGGCGTGGTCGGCGACACCCGTTATTCAATCGGCGAGCCGGCCGCGGCGATCCAATACTATCCGATCTATACGGGCACCGAGAGCTACGGAGCGCTCGTTATTCGCTCAAGCCGCGATGTGGCACAGCTTGCGATGCCTGTGCAACGTGTGATTCAAGGCATGGATCGCGACTTGCCGGTTGCAGACGTTCTGACGATGGACCAACTGCTGGGAAAATCCACACTCGACCAGAGCTTCAACACCACATTGCTTTCGAGCTTCGCTCTGCTGTCTCTTCTGCTGGCTGCTGTCGGACTCTTCGGCGTGCTTTCTTATATCGTTGCGCAGCGCACAAGCGAGATAGGTATCCGCATCGCGCTGGGAGCGCAGCGGCAAGAGGTCTTGCGCTTGATGCTGGTCGACGGGTTATGGCCGGCATTCGCAGGCTTGGTACTGGGCCTTGCGGCGAGCGCAGCGACGGTGCGCCTGATGCGCAGCATGCTCTATGAAACGCAGCCGCTCGATCCGATGGTCTTCGCCGCGGTAACTGGAACATTGCTGCTGGTGGCCGCAATTGCCTGCCTGGCGCCGGCGTGGCGTGCATCGCGTCTCGACCCTGTGCAGGCTCTGAGAACCGAATAATGGACAAGCATTTCGGCAACTAACCACTGACCACTCATCACTAACAACTGGAAAACGCCATGATCGAACTGAAGAACATCGAACGCAGTTACAAAACGGGACACACCGAAGAATGGGTGTTGCGCCGCATCGGGCTCACGATTCGCGAAGGCGATTTCGTAACGATCATGGGGCCGTCGGGCGCAGGCAAATCGTCGCTGCTCAATATACTCGCCATGCTCGACGACGGATGGAAGGGCGAATACTGGTTCGGCGAAACTGCAGTTCACACGCTCAACCGCAAGCAACGGGGCGATCTTGCCCGCGAGCGCATCGGCATGGTCTTCCAAAGCTATCACCTGCTCGACGACCTGACCGTTGCGGAAAACATCGATCTGCCGCTCTCCTACAAAAACATTCCCGGAAAGGATCGCGCGGGAATGGTCGCCGACATTCTCGACCGCTTTCAAGTGGTCGCGAAGAAGGATCTGTTCCCCAATCAGCTCTCCGGCGGCCAGCAGCAGTTGGTGGGCATCGCCCGTGCCGTGGTCCATGCACCGGCATTACTTTTGGCTGATGAGCCGACCGGCAACCTCCATTCCACGCAGGCACGCGAGATCATGGAACTCTTTCGCGACCTCAACCGGCAGGGCACGACGATTGTCCAAGTCACTCACTCCGAAGAAAACGCGCGCTATGGAAAGCGCATTGTCGAACTGCGGGACGGATGGATGACGCGCGACGAAACCTTTCAGACAGCTGCCGCGGAGGTCAAGTGATCGACGACCGTGCGCGACCAGTAAGAGACAAACAAATGAATTCACGCCAATACAAATCGATCCTTTTAGCTTGCGCGGCAATGCTGGTGGTGCAACTGAACCTGGCGGCTGCTGCCGAAACTCCGCAAGCGCAATCCGCTCCGCCAAACTCGCAGACGACACAGCCAGCGCCTGATGCTCCCGCACCCGCCACGGCCGGCACCGTGCCGCCGCCACCTACTCTGGCGCAGCAGATGCAACAAGCCCGCATTTCGGTTGCAAGCCCTCCCCCTTTCCATGTCGAGCTTCCGCACTCGCATAATCCGCTTTCGCCCTATCGGGCCAGCGAAGCGCCGCCGCTCGATTTAACCAATTCACCGCGCCTCCAGACCTTGATCCGCGATGGAAAACTCTACATCTCCCTGCACGATGCCATCGCCCTCGCAATCGAGAATAATCTCGATCTCGCTTACTTCCGCTACAACTTCCCGATTGCGCAAACCGACTACGCGCGCACTCGGGCCGGCGGCAGCGCCAACGGCGTGAATACCGGAATTGTTCAGTCTTCTACCCAGGGAGGCTTCTCGGGCGGAGGTTCCAGCTCCGGCGGTGCAAGCTCAGGATCGGCGGCGGCCGGAGCCGGTGGCATCGTGACCTCCACGCTTGGCGCCGGTACAGCGGTCGCTTCATTCGATCCCTACTTAACTTTTAGGGGATACGTTGATCACACGGTCGTACAGGAAATCAATGGCTTCCTGAATGGCTGCCTCACGTGCAAGCAGAATCAGATCCAGGGCCTGGGCAACTTTTCTGAAGCGTTTCCCCTCGGAACCAGCGTGAACGTCAATTATCTCGGGCAGCGCAACGCGAACAACAACTCCTATGAAGCGATCAATCCGAATCTCTATTCGAATTTGACCGTGCTCTTCACCCAGCAGTTTCTGGCCGGCTTCGGCGTCTCAACGAATGAGCGCTACATGCACATCGCGAAAAAGAACCTGCAGATCACCGATCTCGCATTTCGCGCCCAGGTGATTGCTACCATCACGCAGGTCGAGAATATTTATTGGGATCTTGTGAACGCTTACCAGGACGAGCAGGTCAGGGAACATTCCCTGGCCTTTGCGCAGCGAACACTTCAGGACGACCAGAAGCAGCTCCAGCTTAAGGCCATTCCTGCCGTGCAGGTGGACAAAGACGAGTCCGACGTTGCATCCAGCGAGGGCGACCTTACCGTGTCCCGCGCCAACCTGCGCTTGAACGAGTTGCTTCTCAAGAACGCGCTGACTAAAACCGACGATGAAGCCATCGACGAGATGCCGGTCATCCCGCTCGACAAGAGCGGACCGCCCGATCCGAATGCTGCCAGATCGATCGACGACCTGATCGCAGAAGCGGAAAAAAACCGGCCTGACGTTACGCAGGACGAAATCGCGATGCAGGTGGCGGAGATGAGCCTTCGGTCCATCAAGAGCGAATTGTTGCCTACCTTGAATGCGTACGGCTTTTACTCGGGTGCCGGCACCGCAGGCCCGAAGAATCCCTACTGCTCTCTCTCGCCCGAGCAATGCGCCTCGAACTTGCCCACAGGATTTGGCAACATGCTCGAAAACACGTTCAATTACTCTTCGCCCGAATATCAGGTGGGAATGACGCTGTCGATTAACCTCAGGAATCGCGTGGCCAAGGCCGATCAGTTCAGGGCCGCACTCGAATTCAGGCAGCGCCAGATCACCTTCGAGGAGCAAAAGAAGAGCATCCGCTTTGACGTGCGAAACTCGTTGTTCGCGTTGCAGCAGGCGCAGGCACGCGTGGATGCCGCCACAAAAGCTCGCGACCTGGCGCAGCATACGTTCGATATTGCGCAGCAGGAAAAGCAGCTGGGAGCGATGTCGAGCAGCGACACGCTCACCGCCGAGCACGACCTCTCACTCGCCGAGTCGGCTCTTGTAGGGGCACAAACTGCCGCCGAGAAGGCAAAGGTGGACATTGACCGGGCTACAGGAGAAACCCTTCAGCAAACCGGAATCTCGATCGACGATGCGAAAATGGGAGTCATGTCGCACGAGCCGTAGATCATCGGCGCAGAACCGCGTGCTTCGTATCTGCGGGTTGTTCGAAGAAATGTGAGGAGGCAAGCCATTTCCAGTAAGCAGGACAGAATTCGGGTTCTGGTCGCAGACGACCAAGCGCACGTCCTGGAGGCTGTTGAACTGCTGCTTAAGCCTCAAGGCATCGATGTAGACTGCGTGCGCTCGCCGCGCCTTTTGATGGAGGCCCTGGGTGAGCGAGATTACGATGTCGCTCTCATCGATCTGAACTACACGCGCGACACGACGTCAGGCCAGGAAGGCCTCGATCTTCTCGCCGCAATCCAGGAGTTTGATTCACGCCTGCCCGTGATTGTGATGACGGCGTGGGGAAACATTGGCCTGGCCGTTGAAAGCATCAAGCGGGGCGCGCGCGATTTTATTCAGAAGCCCTGGGAAAATGAGCGGCTGCTTTCGCTCATCCGCGTCCATGCCGAGCTTCATCAGGCGTTGCGGCGCGCAAGGCAGCTCGAACTTGAAAACCGGCTGCTTCGCGCCGAGGGTATGCCGGAGTTTGTGGCTTCGGCGCCATCCATGCGGCCGGTGCTTGAACTGATTGCCCAAGTCGGCCCCTCCGACGCGAACGTCCTCATCACCGGTGAGCACGGCACCGGCAAGGAGATCGTCGCCCGTTTGCTGCACGCCGCTTCGCAGCGCTCGCGCATGTCGCTGGTGACGGTGAATGCCGGGGGCATGCCGGAAGGCACATTTGAGAGCGAGTTCTTTGGCCATGTGAAAGGCGCGTTTACCGATGCGCGCTCCGACCGCGTGGGACGCTTTGAGCTGGCCAACGGCGGAACGCTCTTCCTTGACGAAATTGCCAACGTGCCGATGCGCCAGCAGGCAAAACTGCTGCGCGTCCTTGAAACCGGCGAACTGGAGCGGGTTGGATCGTCGCAAACGCGGCGCGTGGATGTACGCCTGCTCTGCGCTACGAATGCTCAACTGCATGATGAAGTTCAAGCCGGCAATTTCCGCGAAGACCTTCTCTTCCGCATCAACACCGTGGAAATTCATTTGCCCCCGCTGCGCGATCGGCGCGAAGACATTCCATTGCTGGCGGAGCATTTTCTTTCCCGGCTTCGTACTCGCTATCGCAAGCAGGCGGTGGCGTTCTCTGCGGCAGCCATGCAGCAGTTGGTGCAATATGCGTGGCCCGGCAACGTGCGCGAATTCGAGCACTGCATTGAGCGTGCCCTGCTGCTATCGAGTGGCGAGGAGATCGAGCCGGCGAACCTTTCCATCGGCAACGCGCGCCTGCCGGCGACGCCGCTCGAAAACATGAGCATCGACGAAATGGAGTCTGTCCTGATCCGCAAGGTGCTGCGGCGCTGCGATGGAAACATCTCGCAGGCCGCAGAATCACTGGGCTTGAGCCGTGCCGCGCTTTACAGGCGCATGGAAAAATATGGCCTATGAAGCAAAGTCGCGCAAACGCCGGCGCCAACTCGTCCGCCGAATATGGATGTATTCGCTGCTGCTGTGCCTGCCGGCGCTGATTCTTCTTGGTGTTTTTCTCTATCAGCGCGAGCTCGACCATTTGGCTGCACTTTTGCTTGTCGCCTCCCTGCTGATTTATCTGGCCATCGTCACGTCCGCCCTGGTCGAGAGCTTCGTTCGTCCACTGCAAACGCTCACCAACGTGGTTTCGTCGCTTCGCGAGGGCGACTACTCATTCCGCGCGCGCGGCGCCTCTACCGGTGACGCACTCGGCGAACTCTCCGCCGAGATCAATGCGCTTGCCGACCTGCTGCAGAAACAGCGGGTTCGCTCACTCGATGCGACCGCCCTGCTGGCGCGCATTCTCGAGGTGATGCAGGCGCCGCTCTTTGCCTTCGATCGTGCGCACCGGCTCCGCCTGGTAAACAACGCCGGACTTAAACTGCTCGATCGACCCTCCACCCGATGCCTCGACCACACCGCAAATGAGCTGGGGCTCGATGACCTGCTTTCAGCACCGGACGAATCGGTTCGGCCCTTTGGCGGAAATTCTGCGCGATGGCTCATCCGGAAAGCCGCCTTTCGTCAGGAGGGAGTGCCGCACACTCTTCTGCTTCTCGCCGACGTGAGCGTACCGCTTCAGGAAGAGGAAAAGGCCGCGTGGAGACGCCTGATCCGCGTGCTCGGCCACGAGCTCTCAAATTCCCTGGCGCCCATCAAATCGATCGCGGGCAGCCTCTTGTCACGAGTTGATGGGCTCGCCGGCGACGAAGCAACAGTAAACGACTTTCGTCGCGGCCTGGGAGTGGTGGAGAGCAGAGCGGACGCACTGCATCGGTTCGTGCAGTCTTACCGCATGCTTGCGCAGTTGCCTAAGCCATCGCTGCGGCCGGTACCGCTGGGTCCTTTGGTAGAGCGCGTAACCATCTTGGAGCAGCGCCTGCCCATCGAACTCGAGCCCGGTCCGACGGTGACGCTCAATGCCGATCCTGATCAACTGGAACAGATGTTGATCAACCTTCTGGCAAACGCCGTCGATGCTTCGATCGCAAACGGCGGTCAGCTGGTCCGTGCAGGCTGGTCGGTGGAAGCCGAGAGTGTTCTGCTCGTAATCGAAGACTGTGGGTTAGGTATTGCCAACCCGGAAAATCTCTTCGTTCCGTTCTATACCACGAAAGCGACAGGCAGCGGCATCGGTCTGGCGCTCGCCCAACAGATCGCTCGCGCCCATGGCGGCGACGTAACGCTCATGAACCGCGAGAACCGTGCAGGTGCTCGTGCGATTGTCCGGTTACCACTCGCTTTCGCTGCCAACGGCTCGAAACCTTCGGCTGCGTCTTAAAAAAGCCTGGTGCCGGGAGGGGGGGTCGAACCCCCATGACCACAAGGGCCGGCAGATTTTGAGTCTGCTGCGTCTGCCAATTCCGCCATCCCGGCTTGGGATGTTTTTATCTTACATGTTTCCCGTTGCGTGCCAGGAGGCCGGTGACCCCTCGCCACTTTTCGGCTGAGTCCCTGAAGATTTCTCTTCCTTCAAATGATTGGATTGGCCGCGGCCACGATCTGCAATCCGCTTTGCCGGAGCATTATTGCAGAATTTGGCCAAGCTTTATTGCAGGGCTTATCAGCGTCGCTTTCCACACTGGCTGGGCGCCCTCTCGCGAACACCTCTGTGCGAGAATGAAGACATCAGCGATGACTAGCTTCTCCGCCGCCGTCGTTCCTGAGCCCATCATCGTCACTCCGCAGTTGCTTGCGCAACACAGCATCACTGCAGAGGAGTACGAACGCATTCTCGCGGCACTTGGCCGCACCCCTTCACTCACGGAACTCGGCATTTACAGCGTAATGTGGAGCGAGCATTGCTCCTATAAATCCAGCCGCGTCCATCTCAAGCGCCTGCCCACAAAAAGCGATCGCGTGGTTCAGGGTCCGGGCGAAAATGCCGGCATCATCGACGTAGGCGACGGCTGGGCCTGTGCCTTCAAAATTGAATCGCACAACCACCCCAGCTACATTGAGCCGCATCAGGGCGCAGCCACCGGCGTCGGCGGCATCCTGCGCGACATCTTCACCATGGGCGCGCGGCCGCTTGCCGTCATGGACTCGCTGCGCTTCGGGCCTATTGGTAATGACGGGCCTGATATTGATGACCGCGCCTCCTTCGGTAAGCATCCAGAGCCTGCCACCGATCCGAACCAAAACGCAAAAGCGCGTGAGCGCCATAAAAATCACTCCATCCTCGAAGGCGTCGTCAGCGGCGTCGCCAGCTACGGCAACTGCTTTGGCGTGCCCAACCTTGGCGGCGAAACCAAATTTGAGCCTTGTTATAGCGGCAACCCGCTGGTGAACGCATTCGCTCTCGGGCTCGTCCGCAAGGACGAGATTTTCTACGCCAAAGCCAGTGGCACCGGAAACCCCGTGATCTATGTAGGCGCCAAGACCGGGCGCGACGGCATTCATGGCGCCACCATGGCCAGCGAGGAATTCCACGAGGGCACCGAGGCCAAGCGCCCCAACGTCCAGGTTGGCGATCCGTTCATGGAGAAGCTTCTTCTGGAAGCCTGCCTTGAGGCTATGCAGACCGGCGCAATCGTTGGCATTCAGGATATGGGCGCGGCCGGCCTCACGTGCTCAACCTGCGAAATGGGCGCGCGCGGCGGCGTCGGCCTCGACGTGGAGCTCGATCGCGTACCGCAGCGCGAAACCGGCATGAGCGCTTACGAGATCATGCTTTCTGAAAGCCAGGAGCGCATGCTGCTCGTGGCGGAAAAGGGCCGCGAAGACGAAGTGCTGCGCGTCTTTGCAAAGTGGGGACTCGATGCGGTCATCGTCGGCACCGTTGAACCCGAGCCGCGCCTCCGCATTCGTCACCACGGCGAGCTCGTCGCCGACATTCCCAATCAATCTCTCACTGACGATGCTCCGCTCTACCATCGGGCAGTCGGCACATGGAAGGCGCCGGTGGCGCTTGATCCTTCGGACGAAGTTCTCGCCGACTTAGCCAAAGATCGCAATTACACCGCCGACCTGAAGGCACTGCTCTCAAGTTCCAACGTCTGCTCCAAGCGTTGGGTCTACGAGCAATACGACAGCATGGTGCAAACCAACACCGTTGAAGGCCCGGGCGGCGAAGCCGGCGTGATGCGCATCAAGGGCACCGGGGCTGCCGGTCACGCGCGCGGCCTCGCCATGGCACTGGACGGCAACGGCCGCTGGGCATGGCTCGATCCCAAACTCGGCGCGATGCACGCCGTCGCCGAAGCGGCGCGCAAAGTGGCCATGACCGGCGCAACGCCCGCCGCCGCGACCAATTGCCTCAACTTCGGCAATCCTGAAAAGCCGGAGATCATGGCGCAGCTTTCGGCCGCCATCGACGGCATCGCCGAAGCTTGCACCGCGCTCGGCACGCCCATCACCGGCGGAAACGTATCCTTATATAACGAGACGCGCGGAGAAGGAATCTATCCCACGCCGGTTCTCGGCATCGTCGGCATTCTCGACGACGTCACGCGCGCCGTCCCCGCGCACTTCACGCGCGCAAAGGACGCGATTGTTCTTCTCTGGCCGATTCCGCGCGGCGAAGAGCCTGATCCGAGCCTGAAAGTTCCGCTTAATCCGCCGCCAATCAGCCAGTATCCCCTGCCCGATCTGGAGCACGGGCCGCGCGCCGACGCGCAGCCGGACGCATCCGACGCCGACGTCGCGGCAAATCTCATCGCATTTGGATCTTCCGAATTCGCCAAAGCCGTTCTCGGCAAGATCTGGGGCACTCCGCCAGCGCTCGATCTCGACGCCGAGGCACGCCTCCACGACATGCTCGCCACTCTCGCCTGGCGCAAGCTCATCCGTTCCGCGCGCGACATCTCCGACGGAGGCATCGCCGTGACCCTCGCGCAGGCCTCGTTTACTTTGGGCATTGGCGCCAAGGTCGAGCAGGACCCGTCGCTCCTCGCTCATCCGCTCTTCGGCCTCTTCGCCGAGCCCGCTTCAACGGTCCTCGTCACTACCGATCCCCGTAATGTTTCAGAAATCGACGCGATCGCTGGCGAGCACAACTTCTTCTCTGCGCGCATCGGCATCACCGGCGGCAACCGCCTTGAAATCACAGTCGACGGCGAACCGTTCATCTCCGCTCCCCTCGCCGAACTCCATTCTCTTTGGGCCTCAGCCCTGGAAGCGAATCTTCGTAATGAGGTGCCCGCGTGACGGTCGCAACGAATCCGGCGATTTGCGGCGAAGCCGCGCCCCGCCGTGCGCGCAGCACTGGCGAGGTCATCGCATGAGCCGGCTGCTGTTTCAAGGAGTCCATGGCGTCGCCGACATTTCCGGATCCCTTCGCGCGCAGCAACTGACCACCGTCCACCGTTCACCCTCCACAACCCACGGTTCACGGTCCACGATCCACGATCCACGATCCACGGTCGCCGAAGGCGACACGCTTCACGAAGAATGCGGCGTCGTCGCCATCTACGGCCATCCCCATGCCGCCCGCGAAGCCTATCTCGCTCTCTATGCGCTTCAGCATCGCGGCCAGGAATCTGCCGGCATCGCCACCGCCGACGGGCACCGCCTCGCCAACATCAAAGGCATGGGCCTGGTTTCTGAAATCTTCACTGACGACGTGCTCTCCAAGCTCCCTGGAAATCTCGCCATCGGCCACACGCGCTACTCCACAACCGGCGACTCGGCGCTTCTCAACGCGCAGCCCATTCGCGTCGACTCCACCAAGGGCCTCATCGCCATTGCGCACAACGGCAACCTGGTTAATCTTGGCAATCTCCGCGCAAGCCTTGAACGCGAGGGCGCCTACTTCCAAACCACTTCTGACTCTGAAATCATCGTCCAGCTCATCGCGCATTCGCATTCCGGTTCGCTGGTCGATTGCATCGCCGATTCGCTCTCGCAAGTTGAGGGCGCATTCTCCATCGTCATGATGACCCGCGACCGCATCTTCGCTGCGCGCGATCCGCGCGGCTTCCGCCCGCTTTCCATGGGCCGGATGAAAAATGCCGAGGGCCCGGACTCCATCGTCTTCGCCTCCGAGTCCTGCGCTTTCGATCTGCTGCGCGCGGAATTCATCCGCGACGTGCTTCCCGGCGAGTTGGTCATGGTGTCAGAAGACGGCGTCACCAGCCGCCAATACGCAAGCGGCGTGCCGCAGTCGAGCTGCATCTTTGAGCACGTCTATTTCGCGCGCCCCGACTCGCGCATCTTCGGCCGCTGGGTGCAGGAGTCGCGCGACCAGATGGGCCGCCGGCTCGCGCGCGAGTCGGGCGTTCCTGCCGATGTTGTCGTGCCCGTCCCCGATTCTGGCGTGACAGCCGCGCTCGGCTACGCTGAAGAAGCAGGCCTGCCTTTCCGCATGGGCCTCATCCGCAACCACTACGTCGGCCGAACATTTATTGAGCCCGAGCAGCGCGTGCGCGACTTTGGCGTCCGCCTCAAGCTCAATCCTGTGCACAATCTTTTGGCCGGCAAGCGCGTGGTGCTCATTGACGACTCCATCATTCGCGGCACCACCTCGCGCAAAATCGTGCGCATGGTCCGCGGCGCCGGCGCAACGGAAGTCCATCTCCGCATCAGTTGCCCACCCACCATCTCGCCCTGCTATTACGGTGTCGACACGCCTTCTAAACGCGAGCTCATCGCCGCCAATCATTCCATCGAAGAGATTCGGCAGTTCATCGAGGCCGATTCGCTGGCATACCTGTCTCTCGAAGGACTGCTTCAGTCAGTCCGCGAAGAGGAAAAAGGTGAGAAGAAGGTCGGCTACTGCACCGCCTGCTACACCGGCAACTACCCCACGCAATGGGTCGACGTGGAAGAGATTTTGTCGGCGGCCGCAAGCCTTTAGCGCACAAAGAGATATCCTTCGGTGCGCAGCCGGTACTCGTGAGACCCCTTCAACACAAGTTTCGCTTTTTATTTGCTTTTCAGGGGAGTATGATTGCGCCCATGGAGAATAAGACCCTTCTGGGCGAAGATGATGGGCTATTGATCCCGGATGATCTCGGCCCTTGGACTGAAGACAAGTTTGATCTGATTCGCAATTACTGCCAGATTTTTTCATCAGCGATGAAGAACAAATGGGCCAGGGTGTACGTGGATCTTTACGCGGGAGCTGGAATGTGCCGGATAAAAGGTCGCAGCCAAGTCCTTCTTGGATCACCGCTCATTGCATTGTCCGTTGATGCTCCGTTCGACAGTTATATATTTTGCGAAAGCGACCCCGAGCGCTTTATTGCATTGAAGGCCCGTGTCGAGAGGAGCTATTCGCATCTCAAGTCAAAACTGATTCCCGGAAAGTTCGAAGAACATATCAAAGAGATTTGCTCGCGAATTCCAGCAAAATCCCTAGCTCTATGTTTTGTCGATCCCTTTGATTGCGATTTCAACATCGACGACCTTAAGACCATATCGAGGTCCGCACATGGAGTTGATTTCCTCTGCCTATTAGCACTACAGATGGATGCAAAGCGCAATGTCGGACGCTATCTTCAGCCTGACAGTAAGATCGATCGAATGATTGGGAATGTGACGTGGCGCGAGCGATGGAACAAGAGAGCAGATATTCACGAGGATTTTGCAAGATTTCTTGCAATGGAATTCGCGAGGAGCATGTCCGAGGTAGGCTATTTGGAGACGCCATTACATCTGATGAAGGAAGTTAAGACTCACGACAAGAATGTTCCCTTGTATTACATCGCGATGTTCTCAAAGCATCCAAGAGCCTATGACTTGTGGAAGAAATGTCTCGTTTCGTCAACTCCCCAGCGTTCTCTACCGTTTTAGAAGGAGGTCAACATGTCGCTCGGCACATCGATCGAATGGACGGACGCTACGTGGAATCCGGTGCGCGGCTGTTCAAAAGTCAGCCCAGGATGCAAGCACTGCTATGCCGAAAGATTTGCCGAGCGTTTTCGCGGTGTTCCCGGTCACCCATTTGAACAAGGTTTCGACGTCCGGCTCGTTCCTGAGAAGCTGACCGACCCGATCCGATGGAAAAACTCCCGCAAGATCTTTGTCAACTCAATGAGCGATCTTTTTCACGATGATGTTCCCGACGACTACATCGCCAGTGTGTGCGAGGTGATGGAAAAGGCCAATTGGCACATCTTCCAAATCCTTACGAAGCGACATGATCGTATGTCAAAGCTTCTCACCGGGCCACTCCGTTCCTTCGCGAAGATGCAGCATATTTGGTGGGGCGTGAGCGTCGAAAACAAGAAACACGGGCTACCAAGACTCCGCAGGCTTCAAAACACTCCTGTCGCCGTGCGATTCTTGTCCATCGAACCCCTGTTGGAAGACCTCGGCAAAATCAACCTGAAGGGTATCTCATGGGCAATCGTCGGAGGCGAAAGTGGTCCGGGCGCTCGCCTCATGAAGATTGACTGGGTAAGGTCGATACAGAGCCAATGCGAAAGGGACAGAGTACCTTTCTTCTTCAAACAATGGGGTGGCAAAAGAAAAAAACTATCAGGAAGAATGCTCGATGGTCGAACGTATGACGATTTCCCAAAGCCAGCCTTTACCAGCTCGGAGAGCCCCTCAGCCGCGACTGAACCTAATTCGCTCGACCCGGATTTTGTGCCTGTCGAAGCCCTCGTGGGAATTTAATCTTCACGAAATATCCTGGTGAGAGATGACAAAAATGTTTCACGACCTGATGACCGGACTCGACGAATTCGATGCATTCCTGGCCGGAAAGACCGCGGGATACAAGGCGGATTCTTCCGCAGAAGCCGACCCAGGAAATGAAGACGTTCAACTTGTCGAAGAAGCTGTCTCAATCCTTGAGGAAAAGTTGCCTCCGCGGCGCCATTGAGCTTTCACACCGCTTCTTCCGCCAACTTCGCTCCAGCCGCCACCGGCCGCCGCGCGAGGCTGCGCGTTAGCAAGAACATCGTTCCGGCCGCAAGCAAGGCAGGCACCACCAATCCACGCAGCCCCACATCGTAGCTGCCGGTACGATCTTTCATCACGCCCATCCAGTACGGCCCCACAAACCCGCTGAACATGGTGATCGTATTCATCGCGGCGATGCCTGCCGCTGCCGCGCGCCCGGCAAGAAACTGCATGGGAACTGCATTGGCCGGACCCAGCATCGCCATGAACCCGGTGAAACTTGCGGTCAGCGCGAGAACAACCATCCACGGCTCCTTCGCGTAACTCGCTGTCAAGTACCCGGCCGCAATCACCAGGCACGGAACGATGCAATGCAACGCACGCTCACCTTTACGATCGGAGTGCGCGCTATTCAGCAGCATTCCCGCGGCCCCCGCGAGTCCAATGCACGCCACCAGATAGCCGACATATGTCACGCTCCATCCGGTCACTCCCTCCAAGATCGCCGGCGCTGAAAAACTGTATGCGTAACTTGTGATCAGCATAAAAAAGAAGTAGGCGCCGATCATCCACACCTTCGGCTCCAGCAGCGCCTGCATCACACCGGCGCTGTGCCCCAGGTGCGCCTTCTCGCCATCGGCCTTCAGTTGGCCTTGCAGCCATGACTTTTCTTCCGCAGTCAACCACGCCGCCTTGGCCGGATTGTCCGGCAGCATCTTCAGGATCACAAGGCTGAAAAACGCTGTCGGCAGACCCTCCACCAGAAAGAGCCATTGCCAGCCTGAGAGCCCAAGTTTGCCGCCGAGTCCCAGCAGCCATCCCGCCACCGATCCCATCACCACCGAGCTCAGTGGCAGCGAAACATAAAATCGGCTCACCGCGCGTGCACGCATGTGCGCGGGAAACCACAACGTCAGGTAATAGACAACGCCGGGATAGAACCCGGCTTCCGCCATGCCCAGCAGGAACCGCAACACGTTGAACTCGAGCGGCGTGCGCACGAACATCGTTGCCGCCGCCAGCAATCCCCAGGTGAACATGATGCGCGCCAGCCAGCGCTTGGCGCCGAAGCGCAGCAGCATCAGGTTCGACGGCACTTCGCACAGCGCATAGCCGATGAAAAACATTCCCGCGCCAAATCCGTAAACCGACGCGCTGAAGTGCAGATCATGATTCATTTGCAGCGAGGCGAAGCTAATGTTGATGCGGTCCATGTAAGCGAGGCCGTAGCCGATCGCAATCACCGGCAGCAGGCGCAGGCCCGCCTTGCGCTGCGCGGATTCGCCCACACACTTCAGGCGCGCAGCCTCATCCGCCGGCGCTCCCGTCGCGGTATACAGCTCGTGCGCGGAACCGGCAGCGGCCATGGGCGCTCACCTCGTGCGGAATACGGTTTTCAGCGAGAAGGATAGGAACGGAGAATGGGGAACCGTGAGCAAACTGTACCACAGTCGCGCCGGACCCATTGCCTTGGCACATCGGCAGAACCGTAGGTGCCCCAGGTCTCGACTCTGAGACCTGGGAATTGACTTTGCAAACTATCCGCAATGAGCTAATCGCTAACAGCTAATGGCCACTGGCTACTGGCTATTGGCTATTGACTGTCTTCTCGATAATCCTGAACTCGCCGCTCACGTGCATCATGCTCATCAGATAGAGCATCCCGTCGTAGTAGCGCAGCTCTCCGCTCGGAACCGGTTCGTTCCACAACGCATCCACAAACGCCTTGGCCGTGGGCCCGTCCGTCGCCGCCAGGCTACCCACAGCCGTTGTTGAAACCGGCCCCGTCGGATGACCGCTGCTCAGTGGTTTTCCGTCCAGCGTGTAGCGATCCACGATCTTGTCGATTCCCTGCCCAAAGAAAAATTTCTGAATGCGGTCGCTCAGCACTGTCTCGCGCGGGTCCTTTTTCCACCACGAATAATCCACGCTCCAGTTGCTCACGCTGCGCCACGAATCGGCCATGAACGGCACCGGCGTCCCGTCGCGCCCCACCACCGGAGTTCCATCGAAGTTGCTCCGGTCCGGCGTCAGCCCCGTCTCCGGCCCCGTCACGCGATTGAAAAAGTCCCGGCTCACATCCGCGGCCGTCGCCCAGAACACGCGATCCTCCACCGGTCCCCACCGCGCCCACAATTCGTAGAACGCCGGCAGATGATACGACGCATCCGTAACGCCATCCGGCCAGTTGGGCACAAACTTGATCATGTTGTGCGCCTCGTCCACCATGGGACCAATGGTTTCCTTCTGCGGTCCGCCGCGCATGAAGCGATAAAACTGGGGCGGCCACGGACGTCCCGCCGCTTTCGCTTCCTCCTCCATGCGATCCGTATTCAGCCCCGGCCACGGATGATCCGGCTGCACAAACGGCGGATCGTCAGGATGAATGCGGAATGGCCCCGTGCCCGTCAGCACCGGATGATGCCGGATGCCGCGCAGAATTTTGTCCGCCTCGGCCTGGTAGTTGTAAATTCCCTTGCCGTTGCCCCAGCGATGCGCCGCAAAATAAAGCGCCATCGTGAAATACTCTTCCCCATCCGGAGCCGCCCCCGTCGAGCGCGGCGTTCCATCCGTGTTCATTGACCACGCAAAGTACCCCACCGACGGATTCTTCGGGTCGGTGATCAACATATAGGTATGCGCCCAATTCCAGAGAGCGTCGAACTCGCGCTTCTTGTTGAGCTCCACGCAAATCATCATCCCGTAGCTCATGCCTTCAGTGCGCGCGTCGTTGTTGTTCCAGTCCGTCACATACGCCAGCGTCCCGTTCTCGTTGGCTCCGGTCTCAAAGTAGACGCGCTCCTCCTGGCCGTCGCCGTGAAAAAGCTGCTGAAACGCCTTCTCGATCTTGGCGTGGGTCTCGGCAGCGGTGTGCCCCTGCTCCGCAAATAGATCGCGGTAGTGGCCCGTCTTGTACGCGCCCTCACCGTCGCCTGGGAAGCGCTCGAACTTGCCCAGCGGCGCATTCTGGTGCGGCGTGGGCATCATCCATCCCGGCATGGCGGCCGGAGCTTGCGCAGGTGCAGTCGGCGCAGCGGCCGGCGCACCCGCAGGCGCCTGCGCCGGCGGAGTTCCCTGCCCCGCCCCGTTTGTCGCCTGACCCCCCAGCACACCTGCCGCCAAAATCAGAACTGCCATTCCAACCACGCAACCGCGAACCCGTCCCGCCATTTTCCCGATCCCTTCTTTCACCCGAACTCAAACTCTTTCCACCCTACGATTCTAAGCGCTCGCACCCATCAATCAGCGCGCTCGGACCTCGTGCACCCGCTCACCGTCCACCGCCCACCGTACACCGTACTTCCCGTCACAGGACGTTCACACTCTCGCTGTGATAGCATCCGTCTTTCGAGAAAGAGGCGCACGGCGGAACCCCTCATGACCCGCCAGCCGCGCCCCGGAAGACTCTTCGCATGGACGAGGATGACGCCCGACCGGGAGCTCGAGCCCGGCAATCCGGCCCCCTGAACGCCGCCCCCGGCGTCCCTCCTCAATCCCTGCTCCTTTGCTTCAGCCTTCGAGTCGAATCTGCTTCTCGAGTCGCCAGAATCGCAATTTGTAGCGCCGGCCTCCCGGCCGGCTGTCGTGTGGGCGTCCTCGCCCGCACTTCCACAAAACATCGTCCAGGAGTGATTCCATGAAAACGTACCAGGGAAGTGAGATCCGCAACGTAGCTGTAGTGGGGCATGCGCACAGCGGCAAAACCACCCTCATCGCCGCTCTGCTGCATGCCGCCAAAATGACTCCCACACAGGGCCGTGTTGAAGATGGCTCGGCCGTCACCGCTTACGACGAAGAAGAAGTGGCCCGCGGCGCAACCATGCAGAACGCCGTCGCCTTTGCCGAGTGGCAGGGCGCAAAAATCAACTTCGTCGATACACCCGGCTTCCACATGTTCACCCACGAAGCCCGCGCCGCGCTCTTTCCCGTCGAATCCGCACTCGTCGTCATCAATGCCCAATCCGGTGTGGAGCCTGTCACCGAGCGCGTCTGGCGCTTTGCTGAAGAGGCCAACGTTCCCCGGATCGTCCTCGTCAATCAAATGGATCACCCCAAGGCCGGCGGCGGCGGAGGCCTGAGCGCGCTCATGGACGACCTGAACGAGCGCTGGGGCCGCAACTGCGTTCCCGTCCAGTTGCCCATCTCCGACGCGCAGGGATTTCATGGCGTCGTCGATCTCGTCACCATGGAGGCTTACACCTACACGCCCGGCGGCGATGGCCGCGGCAAAGTCTCCGCTGAAATTCCCGCCTCGCTCGCTGCCGATGCCAAGGCTCGCCACGAAGCTCTCGTTGAGCTCGTCGCCGAAGGCAAAGACGAGCTGATGGAAGAGTATTTCGAAAAAGGAACCATCCCCGAAGATCACTTGATCGCCGCGCTCCACGAAGCCATCCGCGAAGACCGCATCTTCCCCGTGCTCTTTTCAAGCGGTCTCAGCAACATGGCGCTCGATCATCTTCTCGACTTCATTAAGACCTACGCGCCCGCGCCCATCGAGCGCGAGCCGATCGTCGGCAAATCTCCCAACGCCGCTGCCGACGCGCCCGCCGTCACGCGCAAGGTCGACGACGCCGGCCCCGCCGGCGCAGTTGTCTTCAAAACCATGTCCGACCCGTTTGCCGGCCGCATTACGTTCTTCAAAGTCATCAGCGGCGTGATCAAAAACGATGCCACGCTCGAGAACTACGGCCGCCGCGGCCAGGAAAAACTCTCGCACCTATCGATCATGCAGGGCCGTAAGCCCGTCGAAGTTGCCGAGCTCCACGCCGGCGATCTCGGCGCTGTCGGCAAGCTGCGCGACACGCTCACCGGCGACACGCTGGGCGCCAAGGGCGCGGACTTCCAGGTCGACATGGCCAAGCCTCCCGAGCCGGCCATGACCTACGCCATCGAGCCTAAATCGCGCGCCGACGAAGACAAGCTCGCGCCCGCCATCCACAAGCTCATGGAAGAGGACTTGCTCATCCGTTTTTACCGCGATCCTCAGACCAACGAGTTCCTCATCGCAGGCGCGGGCCAGCCGCACATCGAGGCCATCGTCAGCCGCCTCAAAAAGCGCTACCACGCCGAAGTTTCTCTCAAGGCGCCCAAAGTACCCTATCTCGAAACCATTCGCGCCAAGGCCGAGGCGCAGGGCCGCCACAAAAAGCAGTCCGGCGGCCACGGCCAGTTCGGCGACTGCTGGATTCGCATGGAGCCATTGCCTCGCGGCGCAGGCTTCGAGTTCGGCAACGAAGTCTTTGGCGGCGCCATCCCGCGCAACTTCATCCCCGCAGTCGAAAAGGGCATTGTGGAAACCGCTGCGCGCGGCTATCTCGCCGGGTACCCCGTCGTCGATTTCAAAGTCACCGTCTTCGACGGCTCCTATCACGACGTCGATTCCAACGAGCTCAGCTTTAAAACCGCCGGCCGCCTCGCATTCAAAAAAGCCATGGAGCAATGCAAGCCCTGCCTGCTTGAGCCCATCATGAAAGTCGAAATCGAGGCGCCCGATGAATTTGCCGGCGCGCTGATGGGCGATCTCAATGGCCGCCGCGGCCGCGTGGGCGGAATGGAAACCCGTGGCCGCACCACGGTCATCAACGCCCAGGTTCCCATGGCCGAGATGCTCACCTACGGCACGCAGCTCACATCCATGACGCAGGGCAAAGGCAGCTACCGCATGGAAGTGGACCACTACGACATCGTGCCGCAACTGGTCGCCGAAAAAATCCTCGCCAACGCAAAGCGCCCCTTGGAGGAAGAAGAAGAGTAGCCGTGCGGTCCCCGGCAGGACCGCCGATTGCAATCATTTGACCGCACTCCGCATGCCAGTGCAGCAACCCTGGGCGCCGCACCCTCGATGCTTAGAGCCGAGGCGCCTAAAACTCCAACATGCACCGTAAGCTGTGCGGTTGTTTTCAAGTTGCCCGCACCTTACATTTAGACGTGCGAAAACATCACCCGATTCCCCACAAGGAGCCCATGTCACGACTCAATCCCTACGTTGTTTTGCTCACCATCATTGCCACGCTTGGCGGCTTGCTCTTCGGTTACGATACCGCCGTCATTAACGGCGCCGTCGATAGCCTCAAGGCCTATTTCATCGACCCGCGATTCACCGATCTATCGAGCGCCGCGCAGGCCAACGCCGCCGACTCACTGCTGGGCTTTTTGGTGTCAAGCGCGCTCATCGGGTGCATCATCGGCGGCCTCATTGGCGGATGGATCAGCACTCACATCGGGCGTAAGCGTGGGCTTATCATCGCCGCCGTGCTCTTCCTCATCTCGGCTATCGGTGCGTCGGCCCCGGAATTTCCCTTCGCTCCCATCGGCCATGGCGGCCCGCGCTTTATGGCAGCCTTCGTGGCCTACCGCATCATCGGCGGCATCGGCGTCGGCCTTGCCTCCATGCTCTCGCCCATGTATATCGCGGAAATCGCGCCGCCCCGCGTTCGCGGCAACCTCGTCGCCTGGAACCAGTTCGCCATCATCTTCGGCATGCTGGTCATTTACTTCGTCAACTTCGGCATTTCCAAGGCCGGCAGCGGCGACCTCTGGCTCAACTCCATCGGCTGGCGCTACATGTTCTTGTCCGGAGCCATTCCCGCCGGCCTTTTTCTCATTCTCCTCTTCTTTGTTCCCGAAACTCCACGCTACCTCATGCTCCGCGGCAATGAGTCCGGCGCCCGTGCCGTTCTGGCCAGACTGGTGAGCAAGGAGGACGCCGAAAAGGAAATCTCTGAAATCCGCGTCTCTCTCAGCGAGCATCACTCCGGCAAGCTCTTTTCCTTTGGCGTGCTGGTCATCCTAATCGGCATCATGCTCTCGGTCTTTCAGCAATTCGTCGGCATTAACGTGGTACTTTACTACGCCACCGATATTTTCAAAGGCATGGGGCTCACCACGAACGCCTCCCTCTTCCAGACCATCATCGTCGGCGCCGTAAACCTCACCTTTACCTGCGTCGCCATCTTTACCGTGGATCACTTCGGCCGCAAACCGCTGCAGATTATCGGCGCGCTGGTTATGGCCGTGAGCATGACGGCTCTCGGCACCACATTCTGGCTCGGCGGCAGAGGCGAGTTCGCGCTCGTCAGCATGTTGGTTTACACTGCCGGCTTCGCCGTTTCCTGGGGACCGGTGACCTGGGTGCTCTTGAGCGAGATCTTTCCTAACCAGATTCGCGGCAAAGCCATGGCCATTGCCGTAGCGGCTCAGTGGATTGCCAATTATCTCGTCAGTTGGACCTTCCCCATCCTCGATAAGAACCCGTATCTCGTCGAGCATTTCAAGCACGGCTTCGCATATTGGATCTACGGCGCGATGGGAATCGTCGCCGCATTGCTCATGGCCACCATGGTGCCCGAAACCAAGGGCCGCTCCCTCGAGCAGATGGAGGCCTTGTGGACGCCGCACGGCAAATGATTCCCGCCAACCCATCCGCCCAACGCCTGACGCCGCGGTCCCTCGCATTTGGGGACCGGGGACAGCACTCCTATCCATTTCCCATAAACCCGGTACCCCACCCTCTGTGCGTCTTTGTTTTTCGCGCCTAGGGTGGGAAAAATGGGTGCCCCATCCTTGGCGCGCATCTGTTCTTGCGCCAAGGGTGGGATAGCACGAACCTAATCCAATCCCCGACTTGTCATCCTGAGCGAAGTCCCGCCCAGGCGGGACGAGTCGAAGGATCTGCAGTTGCTCTTTCTGCACTCAGCACGGAAAATGGGTGCCCCATCCTAGCTTCGCTAGGGTGGGATCGCACGAACCCAAATCACCGCGCTGTCATTGTGCCACAGCTTGTCGCCGAAAAAATCCTCGCCAACGCCAAACGGCTGCGTAGGAAGAGGAAGAGAAACTCCTAAAGATCCGGAGGGAGCAAAGCCCCTTCCCGACCAGGTCTTCGTTTTGGGCGCCCCAGCCCAGTCAGTCACGAGAACCATCAGATAATGCCGCCGCGGAGGAAAGGCGCTTTCTTCTCTCCTCCGCATCGGCGTCGTTCCTATAAATAAGTTCGTGCTTTATCTAAGCCGGCTCTGAAAACCGGCCGTGCGGGATGAGACCCTCGACCTCGTTCATCCCTCCACGCTCACAATGCTCTCCACGTGAATCACTTTGCTCTGCGCATTCAGTTCGCCCGTCACTTTCACCGTTTTTCCGGTAAACGGTCTGGCGCGCGCCGCGTCGTCGAGCCTGAACGTCTCGCCCGATGAGTCGCGCAGATCGTAGTGCTCGCCGTTTTTCACCACGGTTCCGGCAAAGGTTGCGGCCTGCTTCGGACCCTGGTTCGCGTCCTCACTGGGCTCGTGTGCCGGCTGGTTCGCCTGCGGCGGTCGCTCCTGAGCGAACACCGCGCGGGATGCGATCAAGCGCCCGTCGAGCACCAGCGCAAATCCGAGCGCGAGCGAAAGCGCGCACCATCGAATCCGATTGCTCTTCATTGTCCCGAGAACCTCCGGCAATTCAGCTCGGCCGGCTTCCGCTTCGGCCCAGATATGCAGTTGGATGCACATTAAGTTCCGAACCGCGATTCAAGCTAAAAACCACTTCCGCCATATTTGAAGACACTGACGCCATAGCGAATCGGCAGCGCTTCGGCAGCCACCCCGGCCACATCGCTTCGCTTGTGAGAGGGAAAATCTTCCTGATCGAATAGAAAACGCGGCGGCGAATTACGCGGTTGGTGTGGGCCGCACACGCTTGGCAAGCGCCCACTTCAGCTCTTCGATTCCCTCGCCCGTCACCGCAGACACGCGATGGAACTCGAGCTTTTTCCGCTTCGCATGCGCCGCTAGCTTCTTCAGCTTTTCCGGGTTCGCCGCGTCGATCTTCGTCGCCACCACGATCATCGGCTTGTCCTTTAGCGGATGCTCGTCCCCAGCTTGAAAGCTGGCCAGCTCATTGTTGATCACTTTGAAGTCTTCCACGGGATCGGGCCTTCCCGACGCGTCCGACACATCCACAAGGTGCGCCAGCACGCGCGTGCGCTCAATGTGCCTGAGGAACTGCGTGCCCAGGCCCGAACCCAAGTGCGCGCCCTCAATGAGCCCCGGCATGTCTGCAACCACAAACGATTCCAGATCCGGCTCCTCGCCGACCGTCACGACGCCCAGGTTCGGCTCGAGCGTCGTGAAAGGATAATCGGCAATCTTCGGCCGCGCCGCGGACATGCGCGAGATCAGCGTCGACTTGCCCGCATTCGGAAATCCCACCAGCCCCACATCGGCCAGCAGTTTCAGCTCCAGCCGATACGCGCGCTCCTCGCCCGGCCTGCCCAGCTCGTGCTCGCGCGGAGCTTGGTGCGTGCTTGTGGCAAAGTGCTGATTGCCGCGGCCGCCGCGGCCGCCCTTCGCCACCACAATGCGCTCGTCCGGCTCGCGGAAGTCGTGCACCAGCTCCCCCGTCTCCATGTCATAGAGCGCTGTCCCCACCGGAACCTGCAACGTAATCGACCGGCCATCGAGTCCCGTGCAGTTCGAACCCATTCCATGCTCGCCGCGCTGCGCCTTGTGCTCAGGGTTATAGCGGAAGTGGATCAGCGTGTTGTGCCGCTGGCTCGACTCCATGATCACGTCGCCGCCGCGCCCGCCATCGCCGCCCGATGGGCCTCCCCGCGGCACAAACTTCTCCCGTCGGAAGGCCATGCAGCCGTTGCCGCCGTCCCCGGCCTTCACGCGAATTTTGGCTTCATCGATAAACATGGATTTTGAAGCTTAACCAGCCCATCTGCTCCGGAACACACAGGCGAACTGGCAACGCCGCCGCCATCTTCTCAGTCTACCGAACCGTTCCTCTAAGCCGGCCTGCCGTGCATCGAAACGAGTGCCACAAAAATCGTTCGAATGTGACACAGCTTACTTTCCAGCCGCGCCTTTCAGGCATAGAATCGCAGCCAATCTTCACTTGTAGCTTTTGAGAGCGGGGAAAAACGCCTGCTTTCGCCTTCACTCCGCACTCGCCGCAGAGCGAACCGGTCCGTCCTTTGTCCTTTCACCCAGCATCTGCATTGAGCGGCGCTGGCGATGAATACGACCCTGCGGAAGCGGATTCTGGATGTCGGTGGGGTAGCCCTATGCCTCGGCGCGACCGCCGCGGCCATTGCCCAATCCGGTCAGCCCGATCTCTCCTCATCCAAGTTTGTCCAGATTCAATCTCCTCAATCGGGCTCTCTTGCCGGCCGCCTCACCAATCTGCGCTCGGCTCCCCTCGCCGGCGTCACCATCGTGCTCCGCAATCAATCCACCGGAGGTGAAACCCGCACCACCACCGCCAAAAACGGAGCCTTCCATTTCGCCTCGCTCTATGCCGGCGAGTACACGCTCGATGCCGATGCCGCCAACCTGGGCCACGGCCGGCTTGAAGGAATTCTCATCACCGGAGGCAATGAAGCGCGCATCCAGGCCGCGATGGACTTCACTCCGGTCGCTCCGGCGCTGGTTGAGGCATCTGTCCCGAGCCTCTCAACGGTTGCGCCCACCGCGTCCGTTTTCGCTCACCCCCGTATCAGCACGTCCACTCCGCCCCTTGTCGCTTCCATCAGCGACGAACCGATCCGGTCCTTCCGACTTACGGCCTCGCCCATTCCAGATGTGATCCGGAGTCCCGCACCGCCTATCTCATCGACGTCAATGCCTCCACCGATCGCGCCTCCAGTCTCCGCCCTCGCCTCAGGCCACGCGGCATCCGCGCCTGCCCCTTCTCCTGCGCCGGCAGTTCCACTGCGCTCGCAGCTTGCGGCACACGTCGCCACTCTGCCGTCGCGCCCCACACTCCAAACCGAATCTACGCCCGCGCAGCTCGCCCTGTCCCTCAAACTACCGAATCTCTTCCCGCTGAAATCGGGCGCAGCGCCTGCACCCACCACGGTTGCCCTGCCGTCGAACTTCCTCCTCGTAAAAGCAGCCGTTTCCTCCAGCATCGCAACCGCACCGTCGCCAGAGCCGCCGACAACATCGCCGCATTCCGACCCCGTCACCCCCGCCGTCACCACGAACGTCTCCGCTGCCCAGCTTGAAACCCTGCCTGCAAGCGGCCGCCATTGGCAGGACTTCCTGCTCTCGACGCCCACCGCCGGCACCGCAACCGATTCCTCTCAGCCCGCTTATCGCGGCTCGCAGCAATCCGCCGAAGTCACAGTCGACGGCGCCAGCATCGGCCTCGCTTTCGGAGCTTCAGCGCAGCATGCTTCCTCCGCCGGCGCCGCAGACCCGCAAAACTCTGCGGCGGAGCCGGGCAACCAAAGCTGGACGGCAGGTCGCGGCATCGCAGTAAGCGAATCCGCCGTCCACGAGCTCACCGTTACCGCCGGCAATGTGGAGGCGGAGGGCATGCGCTCCGCCGGCGGCCGCGCCGCCATTCGCACCGAGAGCGGCGGCAACGCGCTGCACGGCCAAGGCTTCTTCTTCGATCGCCAAAACACCTGGGGCGCGCAGAACCCATATACCAAATGGGTGCAGAATACCGGCACAATCGCCAGCCCCACCTTCAACTCCGTTCCCTTCACGCCTCCCGATCATGAAACCGTCGCGGGACTCGGCATCGGCAGCGACATCCTGCGCAACAAGCTATTCTGGTTCGCCGCGCTCGACAGTAACCATCGCAACGACCCCGGCCTATCCACCGTAAAAAACCCCACGGAGTTCTTCATTCAGCCGGAGCCGACCAGCGCGTCCGTCACTCTGCTCAGCGCGCAACTCGGAGAAAGCCAGAACCAGGCCTGGAACGATTACATGGGCCTCGCCGCATCGGGCCATGCGCCCGCGGGTCTCGAGCAGTTGGCTGCCCTGCTCGGGCCCGCACCTCGCGCATCCGCGCAATGGGTCAGCTTTGGCCGCCTCGATTGGCAAGCCGCCGAGCGCCACAAATTCACGCTCGAAGGCATCGGTGCAGACCAGAGCTCGCCGGGCGGCGGCCTCACACGCGTTTCTGAAGTCTACGGCAGCCATAGTTATGGATCGAGCTACGCGAGCCAGCAGTGGCTCATGGCGCGGTGGGAGGCCTATGTCACTTCTAATCTGCTCGCGGTCACGCAGGCCTCGGCGGGCCGCGCCATCCTCAGCGCGCGTGCCGATACTCCATCGAGCTTTGAGCAGCCTTTCCTCAACGCGAATTCCTGGGGACAGTTGCCGCAGATCTCCATCGACTCACGCTATGGATTCACCATCGGCAATCCTGCGCGTTTCGGCCAAGGCAGCTACCCCGATGAGCGACTCTTTCACGCGCAGGAGATGCTCGACTGGGTCCACGGCAAATTGCTGCTCCGCGCCGGTTTCGAGCTCGACCATAACTCCGACGCAGTCACTCAGCTCCGCAACCAGACAGGCTCCTACTCCTACTCCACCGTCGCCAGTTTCATCTCCGACGCTCTTGCCTTCCAAAAATACGGCCTCGCCGACGCGCTCGACCCAAAAAATCCGCACAACTGCGGGACCACCAATACGAAATGGGGCAGCCAGCCCTGCTACTCGTGGTACTCGCAAACTATGGGTCCAACTGATTGGCACTTGAGCACCAATGATTGGGCCGGCTATGCGACTGCGCAATGGCAATTGAGCAGCCTGATGGTCTTCTCCGTGGGCTTGCGTTGGGAGCGCGAGCAGATGCCGCCTCCCATCGCCTCCCTGGCCAACCCCGAATTGACCGCGCCGACTTTTGCGAATCCTCAGCCCCCGCTCACAGCTCACCTTCCCAGCCTCGGCAACAATTGGGGACCGCGCGTCTCGCTCGCTATCGGAAAAGCGCGCGATCATTGGCCGGTCCTCCGCCTCGGCTACGGCATGTACTACGGCCGCACGGAGAATTCCACCATCGAGACCGCGCTTACGCAAACCGGCTCGCTCAAAGGCGATTTAAATTTTTTCATGCGACCATCTGACGATTGCCAGCATTGCGCGGGCGGCGCGCCGCCGTTTCCTTACGTCCTTTCAGGCGAACCACCAAGTCTCGTCGCTCCGGGAGCCGTCGGCTTCGCGCCCGGTTTTCGCAATCCCGAGATCCACCAGGCCACCGCCGCCATCGAACAGTCGCTTCCCGCCCACGTGATGGTCACTGCCGCCGCCATGCTTTCGCTCGGTCGCCGTCTGCCCATCTCGGTCGACACCAATTTCAATCCTGCCGTCAATCCAAATACCATCACCTACGCTGTGAAAGATCCCGCTGGCAAGGGACCCATCAAAGCCGCGCAAATCACCGTGCCCTTCTACGCGTCATGGCCGTTCGAGCAATGTCCGGCGGGCGCGCAGCTCAATCCCGCCAGCCAGTGCGGCCGCCTCTTTGGCGATTACCAGCAGATCACACAAATCACGAGCCGCGCCAACTCCACCTATGAAGCGGTGATGATCAAAATCGCCCGCTATGGCCGCAGGGGACTCGGCTTCCACGCGAATTACACCTATGCGCACGCCATGGATTGGAACCCCAACGAGACCACGCTCCTGGCCGGCAGCGATGTGCTCGATCCCGCCAACTTCCGCGCGGAGTACGGCACCGGCAATTTCGACGTGCGTCACTCCGCCTCGGTCATGGCCATTCTTGAAGCTCCGTGGAAGCTGCACGGCGTTCCCGGTCTGCTTGCCGATGGATGGGCGCTTTCAGGAATCGGGCAGTTCCGCAGCGGCCTGCCTTACACCATGCGCACCTCGGGCGCGCTCGCCGAGAAATTCGATTTGACCGGCAGCGTCATTGCGGGCCTGGGACCCGGCATGAATGCGTCTGGCGGCGACAATCGCGTCTACGGGCAAGGCAACGACGGCCGCTTCTACAACATCGGCCGCAATACTTTCCGCTATCCCAACACGTGGAAGGCCGACCTGCGCCTCGCCAAGCGCTTCGACCTTAGCGAGATGCGCCAGCTTGAACTGATGGCCGAGACGTTCAATCTCTTCAACCATCAGAATGTCACCGCGCTCGAAACCACCGGCTACTCCATCGAGAACAGCGGCACATCCGGCACTATGCCTACGCTCTGCTTTCTCACCATCAACACCGTGGGCAACGCCAGCTGCGGAACCACGCCGCTGCCGGGGGCCGCAGCACCCATCGCGGCCTTCGGCCAGCCGCGCGACATCAATGCCACCGACTTCTTTCGCGAGCGCCAGATCGAGCTCGGCCTGCGCATGCGCTTCTAGTCGCTTGGCAGCGGAAACTTTTCCCGCACCAGCTTCAGCGCGTCTTCCGCCGTCGTAACAATTCCTTCCAGTTGCGCATCCTCGGCCAACCGCAGCATCTCGCGGAAGCCTTTTCCCGGCGCATAGCCCGCTGCGATCAGCTCCCGCCCCGTAATCAGCGGCTTCGGCCGCACAATCGTCGCCGGCGTCGACAAAAAACGCTCCCGCACAAATTCCCAATGTTCCAGGTAACCGCTGCCGGCCAGGCAATCCATCTTGTGCAGCGCAAGGTGCTCCTCAAATCGCTCCAGCCTGAAGAACCGCTTCAGCGTCGACTCCTTCATGCGCTGCGCATCCATGAAACGCATGTGATTTTCAACCAGCGCCACCACCTGCCGCGCCTCTTCGTTTGAAAATCGGAATCGCCGGCAAATCTCCCCCGCAATGGCAACGCCCACCTCCACGTGCCCATCGAAGCGAATCCGATCCGGAGCGCGCTTGAACGTCGGCGGCTTGCCCACGTCGTGCAACAGCGCTCCCCACGCCAGGGTCTCCGAGCACTCCGGCTCCAACTGCTCAAGCAGCATCAGCGTGTGCGTCCAAACATCGCCCTCGGGATGAAACTGCGGCGGCTGTTCCACGCCCTTCATCCGCGCCACTTCCGGTAGCACTTCGTTCAGCAGCGCCGTCTCATCCAGCAGCTCAAAGGCGCGCCGTGCATGCCCCTCGGTCAGCATCTTCGTCAGTTCATCGCGCACGCGCTCGCGGCTCACCGCGTGAATTCTTGGCGCCAGCGACCGAATCGCGCGCTTCGTCTCCGCTTCAATCTCAAACCCAAACCGCGCCGCGAAGCGCACAGCACGCAACATGCGCAAGTGATCTTCTTCAAATCGCTCGGGCGCGCGGCCAATGGCGCGCACTACGCCCGCATCCAAATCCGCCAGCCCGCCGACATAATCGAGTACCGCCCCGCGGAGTATTTTCGGATCAGCAAGACTCTCATCCAAAATTCCGCCTCCCCGCAGGGGATCCAGCAGCAACCCGTTGATCGTAAAGTCGCGCCGCCGCACATCCTCTTCGGCCGTCTCCGTATAACGCACCGCATCTGGATGACGGCCATCCGAATACGCCAGGTCCGACCGGAACGTCGCCACCTCCGTCACGAATCGAACGGCCTCCTCCTCAGCGCTCTCCCGCGGAGCTTCAGACGCGCAAGCGCCGTCTGCCTCACCGCAGGTGGCCACAAGCACCACGCCAAAGTGCGCGCCCACGGCGAACGTCCGCGGAAACATCTCCAGCACAACGTCGGGCGTTGCGTTCGTCGCCACGTCGTAATCGGCCGGCTCGCGCCCCAGCAGCAGATCGCGCACACATCCGCCCGCGAAATACGCCTCGTATCCGCGCGCGCGCAGCGTATCCACAATCTTCAGCGCCGCTTCGAATTGTGTGGAAATCTGCTGCACTTGCTCCGCCTCTAAAGATCACTTTGTAGAAGCGCGCGACACTGATTCGCGACGAGCCTCAAAGTAAACGTTGCAGACAGAAAAAATGATCGTGTTCTTGTCCTTGACTAGGACTTCCTCGCCCGGGATTTCGTAGCTGCCCCAAATCGGCTTGATGTCGGGATGGGTCAATTTGATTCGTGTGACCGAATGTGAACGAATTCCAAGTTGGCCAAAGTTGACCTGTGAATCGTTCGCGCCACCTCCTGAATACTCCTGTTGAAATTCCACCGCGCTTAGTTCCGAAACCTCAACCAAGGGATCGCTAGCCACTCTGTCCTTCCAGCGCAGACGGTTTGCTGAGTAATCGATTTCTGTTCCGACAATCCGTTGAGCCTCCTTGAAACTCCAACAGGAGATTGTTGTCGTCGGCACGATCCGTTTGATGAGCCATTTACCGTGCAGTTGTTGGGGGATGTCTTGCGCCGTGACACTCACGGCAAGAGCGAGAAAGAAGGCAGCGAACTTGTAACGCCGTATCATTGGCTCGATTATCGCTCAGGGATGAGATGCCGGAAAACCCACGCCCGACTTCCTAGCTCGCTTCTTGGATTAGTTGGGACCACTAAACTGGATTCATGCCCCGCTCCGGCCTCATCCTCGGCATTGAGACGTCCTGCGACGAAACCGCCGCAGCCATCGTCGAGCGCGGAGCCCGCACGCTTTCCTCTGTCGTCGCCTCGCAAATCTCCACTCACGCGCGCTACGGTGGAGTCGTGCCCGAGCTAGCCAGCCGCGAGCATCTTCGCGCCATTGTCCCCGTCGTCCGTGCCGCGCTCGCTGAAGCGCACCTCACCCTGGCCGATCTCGACGCCGTCGCCGTTACCTCCGGCCCCGGCCTCGCCGGCGCACTTCTGGTCGGCATCACCTACGCCAAGGCTCTCGCCTTCGCCAACAAGCTGCCGCTCATCGCCGTCAACCATCTCGAGGGCCACATCCACGCGGTGCTGCTGCAGGAACGAGAGGGTGCAAGCCACGCACCGCGGAAGGGTGCCCCCGGTCCCTCGCATTTGGGGACCGGGGATGGCACGAATGTCAGTCCTGACCAGTCCCTCGCCCTCGTCGTCTCCGGCGGACACACGCACCTCTTTCTCGCGCAGCCCGCCAACGGCTCTTGGTCCTACACCCTCATCGGCCGCACCGTCGACGACGCTGCCGGCGAAGCATTCGACAAAGTCGCCAAGCTGCTCGGCCTCGGCTATCCTGGCGGCCCGTGGATCGACGCTCTCGCGAAATTCGGCAACCCTGAGGCCGTCCCATTTTCTTTCGCGCAGATCAAAACCAAGGCTCACCTCGGCGGCAAAGCCGCACGCACCAAAGGCGCGCGCACATCGCCCATCGCGCGTCTGGACCCTCACTTCCTCTTCTCATTTTCGGGAATCAAGACTGCGGTCCTGCGCTACGTCGAATTGCACGGCCTGCGCGCCGAAGCAAAGGCCCGCGTCAGCCACGTGATGTCCAACTTTCGCCCACCGCAAACTCGCGAAGAGGCGCTCGCCCTCTGCTCGCAGCCCACGCTTGACCTCATCGCCAGCTTTCAGCACGCGGTCGTCGGCGACCTGATCAAGAAAACATTCGCCGCAGCCGAATCGCTCGGCGTCCGTCGCATCCTCGTCACCGGCGGAGTGGCCGCCAACCGAGAGCTGCGCGAGCGCTTCACCGCCGAAACCGCCCATCGCGGCCTGCATGTCGCCTTCCCCACCCTCGCGCTCTCAACCGATAACGCCGCCATGATCGCCGCCGCAGCCTGGCCGCGCCTGCTTGCCCAAAACTTCGCACCCGCCGACCTCACCGCCGATCCGTCGCTCACGCTGACCTGACAAATCCGCGCGTCAGTTAATACACTGTCGCTAAAATCAAAAGCCCGGCCATCCCAGCCGGGCAATGAAGTTTGTTTTTCTGATCCCTGATCCCTGCGTCCCTATGTCCCTATGTCCCTGCCCCTACGTCCCTGCCCTACTCCCACCGCCGCATGATCAGGCTCGCATTAATCCCGCCGAACCCAAATGAATTCGACAACGCGACATCGAACTTGTGCGCGATGGCCTTGTTGGGCACATAGTCCAGCCGGCACTCGGGGTCGACATTCTCCAAATTAATGGTCGGCGGAATCTGCTGGTTCACCAGCGCCAGCACCGTGATGCCCGCTTCCAGTCCGCCCGCGCCGCCCAGCAAATGGCCGGTCATCGATTTCGTGCCGCTGATCTTCAGCTTGTGGCTCAGCGCGTGCTCGCCAAACACCTTCTCAATGGCCAGCGACTCGTTGCCATCGCCCGCCGGCGTCGACGTTGCATGAGCGTTGATATATCCCACTTCCTCGGGACGAATCCCCGCGTCCTTCAGCGCCGCGCGCATGCTGCGCTGCGCTCCTGCGCCCTCGGGCGCTATCCCCGTCATGTGATACGCGTCGGCACTCATGCCGTAGCCAATCACCTCCGCAAGAATCTTCGCTCCGCGCGCGCGCGCAAATTCCAGCTCCTCTAGAACCAGAATCCCCGCACCTTCGCCGATCACAAATCCGTCCCGATCCTTGTCGAAAGGCCTGCTGGCGCGCGTCGGCTCGTCGTTGCGCGTTGAGAGCGCCCGCATAGCGGCAAATCCGCCCACCGACATCGGCGTCACCGCCGCTTCCGCGCCGCCGGCAATCATCGCGTCCGCGTCGCCGTGCAAAATCATGCGCACGGAGTCGCCAATGGAATTGGCGCTGGTGGCGCACGCGGTAGCTGTCGCCGAAATCGGGCCCTGCGCGCCATAGCGAATGCTGATCTGCCCCGCCGCCATGTTTACAATCGCCGCGGGAATGAAGAAGGGCGACATCTTTCTCGGGCCGCCCGCGAGCATGTTGTTGTGCTCGCGCTCAATCACCTCGAATCCGCCGATCCCCGAGCCAATAAAAACGCCCACGCGCTCGGCGTTTTCCGGCGTCACCTTCAGCCCTGACTGCAACATCGCCTCCTGCGTTGCGCCAAAGGCGTAGTGAATGAAGCGCCCCATCTTGCGCGCTTCTTTCTTGTCCACAAATTGCAGGGGGTCGAAGTTTTTAACCTCGGCGGCGAAGGTAACCGGGAATCCGGTGGTGTCAAAGCCCGTGATCGGCGCCATCGCGCTGGCGCCGGCCAGGATTTGCCGCCATACCTCGGGAGCGGTGTTGCCTACACCGCAGATTAGCCCCAGGCCTGTAACTACCACTCTGCGGTTGGTTGCCTGGGTCAACGCTTACTTGCCGCCTTTCGCGTTCTTCTCAATGTAGTCCATGGCGTCTTTCACAGTCTTGATCTTCTCTGCGTCCTCGTCAGGGATCTCCATGTCGAACGCCTCTTCGAACTGCATCACCAGTTCAACGACGTCGAGCGAATCAGCGCCCAGATCTTCCTGAAAACTGGCGCCGGGCGTCACTTCTGCTTCGTCCACCTGCAATTGCTCGACGATGATTTGCTTCACTTTTTCTTCAACAGCCATGCGTACCTCTCCTCGTGGTATTGGGAACTTAGGAAAACGCTTCGGGAAACTAGAACCACAGCCCGCGTGCCTACGATACCGGCCCACGGCGGGAAATGACAACCACCGCGCCAAGAATTCTGCGCATGGCCCCGAATCTTCAAGTCTACCGGCAGGACCCTGGGGTGTAAAGGCGTCTCCGCGGTGGGAAACCACTGATGAAACAGGAAATAATACCCGCCAGTCCCGTGGTCAACAGCGCCCCGCGAAATGCACAACCCAAGGGCGTATATTTGGCGAAGAGGCCATCATTCACTATGCCGCTCTGGATCATCGCAACCGTCGCCACAGTCGCGGGACTCATCGCTGGATTTTTGCTCTCTGCAATATCTGCCAAATCGCAAAAATCCATCCTTGAGCAACGCAACCGCGAGCTGGCCGATGCGCAAAACACCTCGGCGACGCAATTGGCGCAGCGCGACGGCCAAATTCTCGACCTGACGAGGCAATGCAGCAGGCTGGAGTCGGATTTGGCCAACGAAAAAGCCAATGCAGAGCGCCTCACGCACCAATTCAAGGTGCTCGCAAACGAAATCCTCAAAGAAAACTCGAAGACGTTCGCTGAAGGCAGCCAAAAGGAACTGGAGAACCTGCTCAAGCCGCTGCGCGAGCGGATTCAGGACTTCCAGATAAAAGTGGAGGCCGCGCAAAAAGACAACCTCGTCGGGCGTACGGAGCTGTTCGCTGAGCTTAAGCAGCTGCGCGGCTTGAACGAGAAACTTTCCACCGACGCGCAAAGCCTGGCCACGGCTCTTCGCGGGTCAGCCAAGACGCAAGGCGACTGGGGCGAGTTCATCTTGCGCGATCTGCTTGAGAAAGCCGGCCTTCGCGAAGGCGAGCAATACAGCTTTCAGCAAACCTTCAGCGGCCTGCAGGCCGAAAGTGGAGAACGTTTAAAATCGGCGCGCACCGACGTCATCGTTTATCTGCCCGGCGGTCGGCACCTCGTCATCGATTCCAAGGTCTCTCTTTCCGCATACACCGATTACACGGCTGCCGCGGACGATGCCGCGCGCGGCGCCTGCCTCAAGCTGCACATGGCGAGCATGCGCGGCCATGTCAGTGGCCTTGCAAAAGCGGGCTACAACCGCCTGCCAGCGCTCGAGTGCCCTGACTTCGTGGTGATGTTCGTTCCCGTGGAGCCGGCATTTCTGCTGGCATTGCAAAACGACGGCGCGCTTTGGGCCGACGCCTACGAACAAGGAATCCTGCTTGTGGGGCCCACGACACTGCTTTACGTCATACGCATCGTCAACGTTCTTTGGCAGCAGGAGCTGCAGTCGCGCAGCGTCCGCGACGTGATGGATCGCGGCGCCGAGCTTTACGATAAGTTTGTCGGATTCGTGAGCGATCTTGAAGCCGTGGGAAAAAGCATTCGCGCCGCCGATCAAAGCTACGCGCAGGCCATGAAAAAGCTCAGCGAAGGCCGCGGAAATCTTGTGCGCCAGGTTGAAATGCTGAAAGACCTCGGCGTGCGAACCACCAAGTCCCTGCCGCAAAGCCTGCTCGACGCAGCCGCCGTCGACGCAGTTGCTCTTGATGAGCCCACGCTGGCTCTCGCCGCAGAAGCCGACGAGCCCGCAACCACCAAATCCTAGCGCGGGCTCTTCGCCCTATCTCGACTAACCCCGCTGACCCCGCTTTACTGCTGCGGCGCGGGCGGAGTTGCAGGTGCCGCAGGCGCTGCCGGAGCCGCCGGCGCTGCCGCCTTTGCCCGCGTCAACGTCATCTGTATCCCTGGGAAATCTCCACTGTCCGACTTCGTCACCACTTTGATCGTGTCGCCATCCACCGTGCAGTCGTGGTGAATCGTGATGCCGTTGAACGAATCGTCAAATGTGAACTTATCGCCGTCCACTTTGCCATTCGTGATCGCGATGGGATCGTTGCCCGCCACCTGCACCGTTCCCGTCAACGCAGCGCCGTCCTGCTTAAACGTGAACGTGATCTGCATGCTCGATCCGTCCGGGGTTGTCGCCGCCCCCGTCCAGGTTCCCGTTACATCCGCGGCCATTGCGGTCGCGGCGCTCAGCGTCATCGCCAATCCTGCGCAAATTGAAATCAATCTCCTCATCGTTTCCCCTCGGCCTTCTTCCCGGCCCACCCATCATACAGAGCAATCATGAAAACTGAACAGTGGCCTCCGCCGCTCCCTCGCGTCTCTGTTCTCTTCGTCCCTGCGTCCCTACGTCCTTTTTCCCTACGTCCCTATGTCCCTACGTCCCTAGCGGCTACGTCCCTGTTCCTGAAACGCCGCCCGCAGCCTCTTCCACGTCGTCTCCAGATCCTCAGGCAGCACGCGCGTTTCAGACACCGTGGTCATAAAGCTGGTGTCTCCGATCCAGCGAGGCATGGCGTGCAGATGCAGGTGCCCGGCCACGCCCGCTCCCGCCGCATGGCCGATATTGATGCCAAAGTTCAGCCCGTGGGGCGTATAGACCTTGTCCAGCGCGCGTTCAGTCCGCTGCGCCAGATCCATCAGTTCGTGTGCAGTTTCCACCGGCAGCGCCGCCAGCTTGTCAAGGTGCGCGTAGGGCATCACCATCACGTGACCCGACGTATACGGAAACGCGTTCAGGCAAATGAAGCAACGCTCCGCCCGCAAAACCAGCCCGCCCGCCGCTTCCGCCTTCTCGCGATCCATTCCATTGGCAATTGCGTAGTCAATTGAAGCGATCAGATTGCAGAACACGCATCCCAGGTCGCCGGTCCACGCTTCAAGCGCCGCGGGAACACCGCGCCGGGCCCGCTCTTCTGTCCCGGTGATGTAGGCATTGCGCCACGGAGTCCAAAGATGATCCATCCCCCGCCTCTCCAAATCTGTACCGTCCAATCAGTCCGATTCAGTATAGAAGCCTCGCTGCACCTTCCTTCGCGTCTCCACTAACCCGCAACCCTCAACTCCCATCTGTTCGCCCGCGTTCGCCCGCAGTCCGCGTCCCACCAGGCCTCGGCCCTTCGCAACCGCAAACGGAATTTGCGCTCACTTGCCGACATTGCTACACTCAAAGACGTAGCTTCCTGCGCGGATTCCTGCAGTGAGTTGCGGCCGCCCTCCCAGCTTGCCGTTGCCTGCCGGCGTTTCCCAAGGAAACCAGCCGCGATTCACCCAATGCAACACATTGGGGATAACGCTGCTTCCTTCGGATGACAGAACCGGCGCGTCAAACGGCGCGAGGGCAAGTCTAGGGACTAAAGGCGACCGGAACGGCGCGGAAGCCACCCAGCGGCGGGAGCAATCCCTCCACTGGAGCATGCAGTCCCGGAGTAGCCTGTAATGGCAAACGTCCTCAATCCCGAAACCGAGAGCATAACCCTGAACACCGAATTGGAAACCCCTACACTCGACCCTGCGACCGAGCTTGATTCTCCGTCGTACGAATCCACGTCCAACCCTTCCACCGCGAGCATCGACAACTCCTCTGCTGTCGAAACCGGCTCGCTGGACGCCGATGCGCTCAACCAACCCGCCGCTGACGCGACAGAACAGGCTTCCGCGCCCGCGCCGCCCGCGGCCGATGCCGCTCAGCCGGCAACCAAAGCGCCGGCATCCGAGCCTGTCGACGACTTCTCATCTGCCCTCGCCGCCTTTGAGCGCGAGCAAGCCGCTGAAGCCGCCGCGGTGGAGGCCTATGGAGACAAAGTCGTCTCCGGCAAGGTCGAAAAGCAAACTGACAAATATCTGGTGATCGATGTCGGACTCAAGTCCGAAGGACTTGTGCCTCTCGAGCAGGTTGTCGACCACACCGGAGCCGTCAAGTTCCAGCCTGGCGACGTGATTGACGTCGTGATCGAGCGCGAGGAGCCCGAGGGCGGCTACCTTGCCAGCTACGAAAAAGCTCAGCGCCTGCGCGTGTGGGACACCATTGAAAAAGCTGCCAACGAGAAGACTCCGGTCATTGGCACCGTGGTCAGCCGCGTCAAAGGCGGCCTCACTGTCGACATCGGCATGAAGGCATTCCTTCCCGGTTCTCAGCTTGAAATTCGTCCCGTCCGCAATCTCGATACATATCTCGGCCAGCAGATTCAGGTTCGCGTCATCAAGCTCAACAAAAAGCGCGGCAACGTCGTTGTCAGCCGCAAAGAGATCCTTGAGGAAGAGCAGAACACCAAACGCTCCGCCACCATGGAACACCTTGAAGAGGGCGCCGTCCTCACGGGCACGGTGAAGAACCTCACCGACTACGGCGCGTTCGTTGACCTCGGCGGCATCGACGGCCTCTTGCACATTACCGATATGAGCTGGGGACGACTCACTCATCCCCGCGACCTGGTCAACGTCGGCGACGAGATCCAGGTGAAGGTTCTCAAGTTCGACAAGGAAAAGCAGCGCGTCTCGCTCGGCTTCAAGCAGTTGACGCCCGACCCGTGGCTCGACGCCAGCGAGCGTTACCCCGTCGGCGCCAAGGTGCACGGCCGCGTCCTGTCCGTCACCGACTACGGCGCGTTCGTCGAGCTCGAGCAAGGCATTGAGGGCCTGGTCCACCTCTCTGAGATGACCTGGTCCAAGCGCCTCAAGCATCCTTCCAAGCTGGTCAAGCCCGGCGACGAAGTCGACACCGTCGTGCTCAGCGTCAATCCTGCGGATCGCCGCATTTCGCTCGGAATGAAGCAGCTTCTCGAGAATCCCTGGGAGAGCCTGGTCGAAAAATATCCTGTCGGAGCAATCGTCGAAGGCCGCGTCCGCAACCTCACCGATTTCGGCGCCTTCGTCGAAATCGAAGACGGCATCGACGGCCTCGTCCACGTCTCAAACCTGAGCTGGACAAAGCGCGTCAAGCACCCGTCTGAGGTGGTGAAAAAGGGCGAAAAGGTCAAGGCTGTCGTTCTTGGCGTCGAGCCCGCAAACCGCCGCCTCTCGCTGGGCATCAAGCAGTTGCAGCCCGATGTCTGGGAGAGCTTCTTCGCCACGCACCGCGTGGGTGACGTGGTTCACGGCAAGATTCTGCGCACCGCTCAGTTTGGCGCGTTCGTTGAGATTGCCGAAGGCGTCGAAGGCCTCTGCCACATCTCCGAGGCCGGTGATCCCGTCGATGGCCACTCCCCGCTTGAGCAGGGCCTGGAACACGACTTCAAGATCATCAAGATCAATGTCGAGGAGAAAAAGGTGGGCCTCAGCCTGCGCACCTCCGGCAGCCACGAGGTTGAACGTCCTGCCCGCGAAAGCTCAAAACCCGAGCAGCCGCGCAAGCAGCCGCTCTCCAGCTCAACCACCACGCTCGGCGACCTGGTGAACTGGAAGAACGAGCGCTAGCGTTCACGCGAGAATCAAAACCTCAGCGGCCACCCTTCGGGGTGGCCGTTTTGCGTTCGGAAACTACCGCTGCGTGACAACAATTCCGTGCTACGATGTCTCCGCGCTGATTCGTAGAGCTGAAATGATTAGAAAATGAGAATCGCGAGCTCCCTCTTCATATTCCTTTGTTCAACGATCGCATCGCTCGGTCAAACTCCTTTCTCTCCTGACGAGGGGCTAAAGCAGCTTTACCACAGATATGAGCCGACGACCAAGACGGCCCAATGGGTTTGCACAAAGGAACAGATGTCAAAAGGAATGCACGCGGGATGGCCCTGCACGCAAGAGGATGCAAAGGTCGCAGTGTCGGTAGTTCTCTCGGATCAGGTTTCTGAGGGCGGCGCCGTCCGGTTCTATATCGTTGCCAGCGCTAAACCTGCGAACGATCCGCAGGGCGAATACAACTGCCACGCTTGCGCTCCTGCCATCGCAGCGGCCGTGTTTGTCTGGAAGAGCCAGCGATGGACGCTCGAAAGTGCAAAGGCAGCCATCGAGTTCGCAGGTGGATGGGGCGAACCGCCGTCCGTCGAACTTGTCGCGGTCGGCCCTGAAAAACATGGTCTGATTCTCTCGTCCGATGATGAAGGACAAGGATTCTCATCTTCCTTCAAATCGCTATTGATTCCCCGCGGGGACACGTTCGAAAATGTCTGGGGCATCGAGAGCGAAAGCGATGACAACGGCGCGATTGATCCAGACGACAAACTTAAAAGTCCCCCACTCTACAGTTCGTCTGCGACATTCAGATTCCTCCCAGCCTCAAATGGAGCTGAAAAGTCGAGCGGCTACTACGACATCGAAGTCACATCCCGTGGTACGTCTTGGGAGGGACCTAGTCACCCAGTCAAACCGGAGAATTGGACTGAACTCTATCGATTCAGCGGTGGCAAATACCGGCTGATGCGGAAGACTGTGTTGACCGGGGCTAATAATTCAGGAAAAGTCACCCACCGATAAACCGCCAAAGCCCTTCAGCGAGTTGGAGCGCCAATTCTCTGCTTGACCTTGACCCTGCGTCAGGGCCGACTATGGTCCTGACGCAATGAGCACCACCTATCGCATTGGCGAATTCGCAAAGCTCGCGGGCGTAACCGTGCGCGCGCTGCACCACTACGATCGCATTGGCTTGCTCCAGCCGCAGCGTGGCAGCTCCGGTTTCCGCGTGTACCAGCTGCGCGATCTGGAGCGCCTGGAACAGATTGCCGCGCTCAAATTCCTCGGCATCCCCCTGAAAGAGATCAAGGTGCTCTTGAAGCACGGGCCGCTCTCGCTCTCCGATTCGCTCCACATGCAGCGCGAAGCCTTGGCGGAAAAGCGCCGCCTGATCGATCGCGCCACCGTGGCCATTGAGGCTGCGGAGAAAGTCATTCGATCCGGGCAAACCACCGATGCATCCATCTTGAGAAAAATCATTGAGGTGATTGACATGCAGCCACAACAGAACTCCATGCGCAAGTACTACACCGAGCAGGCCTGGATCGAGAAAGAGCGTCTGGCTCGCGAACGACCCGCGGAAGAAGTGAAGAAGCACATGCTCACGTTGCGGAAAATCTTCGCCGAAATCGAAGCCAACATCGACCTCGACCCGGCCAGCGAGCGTGCTCAGGACCTGACAAAGCAGTGGATGCAGCAGGCCGAATATGCGCACGGCGGCAACGAGGCGGTGCGGCAAGGCGACACACAGGCCTGGAACGACTACCAGAACTGGCCGCAGGAAGATCAGGACCGGCTTTTTGCCGCGTTCGATCTCGATCTGAACAATCGGGAGGCTTCCTTGCTCCGCTTTGAGGCGGTCACAAAATTTCTGGGCCGCGCAGTCGGCTACAAAATCCGGTCAAGCATTCCCACCATGCGCACGCTCTACGGGCTCGATCCCGCATAGGCCTCATTGCAGAAAAGAGCGCCTCTGCAGCGGTCCTCAAAAAGAGCTGAAGGAGAAGCACCACGAATAGGAATACGAGAAGGAGAGTTGTCATTCTGAGCGAACGGGCCCCCGAACGTACCAAGGGCCCCGAAGAGCGCAGCTCTTTGGGGTAGGTTCGGGGGTGGGGAGCGAAGAATCTGCTTTTCCGTCTTTGAAACGAAGTACCCACGCATTCGACTCGACGAACACGGAAGAAGGCTCCAATGCCCTACTCACAGCGCAACATCCTCGCCGCCGTCACGCTCTTCGTCGTCGCGCCCCTCGTGGCAGAATATCTGCTGGGCGATTTTTCTATCACCTTTCTCTGGCCGCTCCTGGTCATGATGCCCATGTACGGCGGCGGGGCGCTGCTTATTCGAGAACTGACACGCCGCACCGGCCGCGGCTGGCCTTCGATCCTGCTCCTCGGCTGCGCCTACGCCATCATCGAAGAAGCGTTCACGACGCAATCCCTCTTCAACCCGCATTACCTCGGCATGACCCTGCTCTCGCACGCCTGGATTCCTTCGCTCGGCATCAGCGCCTGGTGGACGCTGTTTATGCTCAACGTCCATCCCTTCTGGAGCATCGGCGTTTCCATTGCGCTGGTCGAAGGCCTGTTCCCGTCCGCCGCCGGCGTCTCATCGTCTGTTCGGGTCGCATCGCCCGCAGCCGGGCTCTCGCCCTCGCGCGTCCCCGCTCCCTGGCTCGGCAAAGTGGGCCTCACAGTCGCCGCCGTTTTCTTTTCCATCGGCGCCTTCTTCAGCACCACGTACCAGCTCCATCACGATCCATTCCGCGCCTCGCGCGCGCAGCTTCTGGTGTCGGCTCTGTTTGTGGTCCTCTTCGCCGCTGCTGCGTTCCTTATTCCCCCCGCTTCCCGCAGCCAGTCCACCGGCCGCCGCAATCCCGGCCCCGTGCCGCCACCCTGGGTCATGGGCGCGATTGCATTTATCCTCGGCGCTGCGGTCTTTTTCGCTCCGGCATTTTGGGACTGGCCCGCCGTCTTCCTCATGTTCGGCGTCGATCTGGTTTTTCTGGTTGCTCTGGGCTTGTTCTCGCGGTGCGAGGGATGGACGCCTTTGCACACGCTCAGCGCGGGCGCCGGCGGCGCGCTTTTCTATGGGGTACATGCGTTCATGCAGCCGCCCGTCACCCCAACGCCAAAGCCGCTTGTCCTCATGAGCCACACCACTCTTCTGGTGCTCGCGGCCGCCGTCATCGCCGCAGGCGCGCTGCGCACACGCGCAGCCCGGCGCGCGGCTTTGACCTCCGCACCCGCAGAGGTGCCATCCTGATCGCAACGTAGCGGAGTGAAGAATCTGCATTTGCCGTTCAGAATTTCATCCGACCCAACCCTTGCCGGCAATCGCCGCGCCGCGCCGTCACGGCAGCGACCGCTCACAGCGGTGTCATCCTGAACGCAGCGGAGCGGAGTGAAGGATCTGCACCCCCGACCCAAGGGCCGTCCCCGGCTCTTCCCAACCCCCAAATTTCCTTGTCAAGTGCCGCCCACCCCTCAAAACGGCCTAACCCGCTGAAAACACTCGCACAAATAGATTTCTGAAGTTTGCCGGTTATTTCCACCAAATCGCTATCCTTAAATCATAAGGTGCTACTTATGCCAGACGAATCCGAACTCAACGCCGGTGAACGCGCCATCAAGCACTGCATGCGCGCCTGGAACTTTGCCTACAAGAAGCACTCCGCAGGCCCCGACGCCGGCGCAGACCATCGGCTCATCCCTCAGGGCCGCCCGTCTGGCTCACCGGTTCGGCTCATTCAAAGTGGCTCTGAAGCCCGGGCAGCCCTGAAAATAAATAATGATCGTTTTTGGGTGGGGGGGTCCGGACCGATTTCATAAACGATAGTAAATAAACAACTTACAGATTCTCCGTCGACATTTTTCGACCTATTTGTTCGCTTTTATCGCCAAATCGACAGAATCGCGCTTCGGCAAATAGCCCTCTCCAGCGTGCTGGCCCCAGCCCGGGACGACCTGTCGAGGGCCGGCTTTGTGCCGGCCGCGCCCGGCCCCGAAGCCCGCGTCCCCGCTACTGTGGATCACGTCCCTATGATCACTGGCCACTGGTCATTGACCGCTGACCACTGATTCCTGTTCCCTGTTGCCTGTTTCCCATTCAACGAAAGCGGCCGGAAGCGAGATCGCATCCGGCCGTAGTTTTTGCGCAGGTTTTGCTAGAAGGTCAGCCGCGCGCCGATCTGGATGATGCGCGGACTTGATGCCGCCGTGATGACGCCGAAGCCCGATGAGGATGGCGCCGCACCATCGGTGGGAGGCGGGCCGCTCGTTCCGGGTGTTGACAGGCTCACAAGGTTCAGGATGTTGGTGGCTTCGCCGCGCAGCTGAAGGGTGAAGTTTTCAACCTTGAAGTCGCGGAAGAGTCCCAGATCCACGTCGCGGTAGCCCGGAGCCCGCAGGTAGTCGCGGGGTACGTTGCCGTCGGCGCCGCCTGGCCCAATGCCGCCGGCGATGCCCGGGCCGTTGTTGACGAATGCAGCAGTGTTAAACCACTGTGCGGCTGCCAGCTTGCGGTTGCGGTGCGGATCAAGAAACGCGCTCGCAGGATGAACCGTATCGAAGTCCGGCCGGTTCGCGTTGGCGCTATCGTCATTTTTGTTTGAGCCTGTTGTGACTGAGAACGGCTGCCCACTCTGCATCACCCAAATGGGTGAGATTGTCCATCCGTTCACGACCTGCTTCATCACAAAGTTGCTGCCGTGGTAGTAGTCAATCTTCCACGTGCCTGAGATGTTGGAGACGTTGCGCCGGTCGGCATCCATCGGCCCCTTCTCCTCCCACAGGTTGGCGAAGTCCTGAGCAGTCATTTGTCCGATTGCAGACTCGTTAGAGCTTTGAATGGCGTGGCTCCATACGTAGTAGCCGTTGACAATAACGTTGTGCGCAAGAGGCCGGCCCGCCGCAATTTGCAGCGAATGATAGCTAGCCGTCTGATTGGTGATGAGGTAAATGTTCTGGCCGAGTGTTCCGGTCCCGGTCGCATTCTGGTCGTAAGGCCGCCGCGCGTTGTAGCCGCCCGTTCCGCTCGAGCCTGAGTTTTCACCGGTGATTCCTGGCACATAGGGAGCATAGTTGCCGTCGATCATGGTGGGAACATCGCGCGAGATGGTGCCCACATAGGCCGCCGTCAGCTGGACCTGCCATGGCAACTGCCGCTGCACGGCAAAGTTGAACTGGTAGATGTAGGGCCACTGGACATTTGTTCCAATGCTCTCGATGCTGGCAGGAAGCAGGAAACGCGGGCTCTTGGGGTCGAATGTGTATGGGAAGGGATCTCCGTTGGGGAACGACGACGCAGTCCCGTTTATCATCTTCGGGTTGTAGGGGTCTGAAGCGGAATGCACAGAACCGAAGGTCTGCCGCACCGCATAGGGATTGGCATTGCCGGGCTGGTTCCATTCGTTGCCGCTGGTGGTGCCATAGAAGATTCCGGCGCCGAGGCGAATAGCAGTCTTGCCGTCGCCGAACGGATCCCATGCAAAACCGATGCGCGGCGCAATGTGATGGAACTTAGTGGTTACGATGCCGCGGGCCACTCCCGAATCGCCGGGGAAGAACATTCCTTCCGGCGCAGTGGGGATGACCGTGGATTCTACGCCGCCGCCGCCGCCGTTACTCGTTAAGCCAGCCTTGCTGGGAATGAATGCAGCCGTCAGATTCGACGACTCGACCGGAGGTGTATCAATGTCCCAACGA